>NZ_JACIEW010000004.1 GCF_014197055.1 Devosia subaequoris
GCGCGCCCGGGACGGGAGCACAGGACCGTAAGCCGGACAGCGACGTCCGCTTAGGAAAAGTGTTGAATAGGTTGTTGCGGCCGTAGCGGGGGTCGGTAGCGGCCGATCAGCAATGCGCCCCATCCCGGCCGTTCAGGCGGCAATAGTGACTTCCCGAAAGCTGCCCGTCTGCTCGGTTAGTTGTTGGGCGACGACAGCGGTGCTATATTAGGCACCTAGGACTTTCGGTAGGCCTCAGCTTTCGCACTGACAGTGGGTGAAAGAAGCAGACGAAGCACCTGCAAGACACGATACCCGCCACAGCCCGATAATTTCCTAAGTGTCTTGTGACTGCCGGGCGGCGCCAATCCCGCTTGCCGCCGTGCCAGTGCCGCTACTGAAGCTCGCGTTGAGCGTCGCCCTCCCATTTCGCCTGATTTGTCCGTCAAAATATCTGGCTACAACCCCACGACTGTTGATCTGGAACAAAGCTCCCGTCAAACTCCTCCCTTGCCTCCGGTCCAGTAGGAAGGGGCCAGGATGAGGATAGACATTCGCTACGGACTTCCTCTGCCAGTTGCAGGGGCGTCGCCGGAAGGAGAGTTCGTCCCAACACGCCATACGAGAATAGGTATTTCGGGCGCCGATTATGTCGGCATGCGCCCCGAACTCTTGGTGGCAGAAGGGCAACCTGTCGCCTGCGGGACGCCACTGTTTCGGGATCGGAAGCGACCCGAGATCGTCATCACAGCGCCCATATCGGGGCACATAGAAAAAATCGAACTCGGTCCTCAACGACGGCTCTCCCTTCTGACCGTCAAATCCGAGGGCGAGAATGCGGTCCGCCATGACCTTGCGGCAGCGGGTGCCCAGGCAGGCCTGCGGACGCTAATGCAGAAAGCAGGGCTGTGGCCGGCCTTGCGCACCAGGCCTTTTGATCGGATACCGGCACCCGATGCCGAACCAGCCGCTGTGTTCGTCACCGCGATCGATACGCGTCCTCATGCACCAGATCCGGTCTTGGCGCTGAGCGGTAAGGAAGACGACTTCGCCCGTGGCGCGGCTGCGCTCTGCCTTTTGACGCAAGGCCGGGTCTATGTTTGCCAGAATGATGGACCTGGCCTGGTGGAGACCCAGGAGCGCCTCTCAGTGGTGCGGTTCACCGGCTTCCACCCCGCAGGCCTGCCCGGCACCCACATCGCGGCGCTGCACCCCGCCACACCAGTCGCACCTGTCTGGCATATAAATTACCAGGATGTCGCCTCGCTCGGACATTTGCTTAGGTGCGGAACGGCGGACTTTATGCGCAGTATCAGCCTGGCCGGCCCTGGCATGGGGCGGCCACACTTGCTGCGGGTGCCGGTGGGCGCCGACCTGCATGCCCTTTCCCGTCCGGAACTGACGCCGGGCCCCAAACGCATCCTGTCCGGCTCCATGCTCGACGGTCGAGAGACGCAATACCTCTCGCGGTATCACCTGCAAGCGAGCGTGGTCGCGCGTAGTGAGCCGCATCATCGTAACTGGCTCGTCGCGGCGCTCCGTCGCGCCTCAATACCCGCAGCGTTCATACCGTCGGCCGCCGTCGACAGGGCTTTGGCCCCCAATATGCCAGCAGTTGCGATGTTGCGCGCGCTGAGCATTGGCGATGCCGACCGGGCTCAGCAACTCGGTTGCCTGCAATTGGGGGAAGACGACCTGGCGCTGGCGACCTATGCAACGGGAGGGGAAACCGACTTCGGGGAGCGGCTGCGCGCGGTGCTGGATACCCTTGAGGCGATGTGATGCGCGGTATGTGGCACAGGGATACGGTGGCCTGGATTATCGTCGCCGCAATGCTGCCTGCTGCGGTGACAGCGGTTATTGAACTCGGACCCCAAACGGTGCAGCGCTTCGGCGTCGCGCTTGCAGTAATCGGCTTCTGGCAGGTGGTCTTCCTGTTCACGCGTGCCCAGCCGGTGTCGCCCATCGCCACCGTCACGGCGGCCGCCATTGCCATCTTGGCTCCGGGCGCCACCGAGATGTGGCAGATCGTTCTGGCAGCGAGCTTCGGCACGGTAATCGGCGAACAGATATTCGGCGGCTGGGGGCGCAATATCGTCAATGCGGCGGTGGTCACCCTGGCGTTCCTTTATTTCGCCTTTCCTGAAGTGACGCATATTGGAACCGGGCCATGGGTTGCCGCAGCGGTGGGGTGTGGTGCGGTGCTGCTGCTGGTTACTGGGGTGCTTTCATGGCAACTCGTTGTGGCATTGCCGATGGGGCTGGTTCTGGCGACGCTATCGCTCGGGGCGGACCCAGCTGCGCCACTCTTCGAGGGCAGTCTGGTACTGGGGCTCGTTTTTTTGATCTGCGACCCGGTCGCTTCGGCCTCCACTCGGATCGGACGCTGGATTTACGGCCTGTTAGCGGGAGCGCTGGTCGCGATATTCGGCTGGGCGGATGCGGGCATAGCTGCGCCGCAGGCCGTGGTGTTCGCAGCGCTGCTCGCCTCGCTCTTTGCACCGCTGATCGATGCGGTCGCCGTTGCGGTGGCAACACGGAAGTGGAGACGCGTCGATGCCTGATCTCAATCCCCTTTACTGGTGGGCGCGTCTATTGGCCTTGCCCAATGAAAGCCGGGCCAAGACCATTGCCATGGCTTTTCTTGTGTCTGGCGTCTGCGCGCTGCTCGTTTCCAGTGCCGTCGTGCTGCTCGCGCCCATACAGAACGCCAACCTCGCGGCTGAGCGGGAGGCCCGGCTTTCAGCCATGCTGGAGAATATGCCGGGGCTGGCCGACATCATCGCTCAATACGGAGCTGACAGCCTCGAAACCGTCATTGTCGATCTGGAGACTGGCGAGGCGACCGACATCGATCCTGCCACGTTCGATATCGCAGTTGCAGCGGAAGACCCCGATACATCATCGGTTTTGCCCAGTGAGGTCGATATTGCCGGCCTCGGGCGCAGAGCGGATCTGGCCCCCATCCACGTATTGCGCGCGAACGGCGAACTGCGCCTGGTGATCCTGCCAATCTCTGCAGTCGGCTATCAGTCGACCATCCGTGCACATGTGGCGCTCGAGGCCGATCTAAACACGGTGGCGGGGCTGTCGATCATCGAACACGGTGAGACCCCAGGCCTGGGCGCGCGCATCGAGGAGCCCGCCTGGCAGGCTTTGTGGCCGGGCAAGGAGCTCGCTGGGGAGGATGGCCAGATCCGGCTTTCAGTTGTCAGGGGCCGGGCAACGAGCGCATTCGAGGTGGATGGCATCACCGGGGCGACCCGCACTGGCAACGCCATCACCGCCGCCATCCATTTCTGGCTCGGCGAATACGGGTTCGATGATGTGCTGGCCAATCTGCGGCGGGAGAGAGGTCAGCAATGAAGCCGCTGCGACACCTCTACGGCCCTCTGGTCGACAACAACCCAGTCACCCTGCAAATTCTTGGCATCTGTTCGGCGCTGGCGGTGACGACATCGATGACGACGGCATTGGTGATGTCGCTGGCACTGATCGTGGTGCTTGTTGCCTCCAGCATGATCATCAGCGCGATCAGGCACCATATCCCCACCTCCATCCGCCTCATCCTGCAGATCACCATCATCGCTTCGCTGGTGATCGTCGCCGACCAGGTGATCCAGGCCTTCGCATTCGACATCAGCCAGCGCCTTTCGATATTCGTGGGCCTGATCGTCACCAATTGTCTTGTGCTTGGGCGGGCCGAGGCCTTCGCCATGCGCAATCCGGTGGGACTTTCCGCTCTTGATGCGCTTGGCAATGGGCTCGGCTATGGGCTGGTGCTGCTGCTCATCGGTTTTGTGCGTGAACTGTTCGGTGCCGGGACACTGTTCGGACAAACGGTGTTTCCAACCATCCATGATGGCGGCTGGTTCACCCCGCTCAATCTGATGCTGCTGGCGCCCAGCGCCTTCTTCCTGCTCGGACTGCTGATCTGGGCCATCCGGTCGGTCCGTCCTGCCCAGATCGAACTCGCCGATTATGAGATTTCCATCGAGCCGAACAGGAGAGCGCCGTGATCGATCTCTTCGTTCGCTCGATCTTTGCCGACAATCTGATCCTGAGTTTCTTCCTGGGGGTCTGTACCTTCCTGGCAGTATCCAAGCGGCTCGATACCGCCGTGGGACTCGGCATTGCGGTCATCGTGGTGCAGACAATCACCGTACCGCTCAACTACCTGATCCTCTGGCGCCTGCTCGCGCCCAATGCCTGGGACTGGCTCGGACTTGGCGGGGTCGATCTCACCTTTCTCAGCCTCATCGCCTTTATCGGGGTGATCGCGGCAGTGGTGCAGATCCTGGAGATGGTTCTAGATCGCTTCGTGCCGGCGCTCTATCGCGCGCTTGGTATCTTCTTGCCGCTAATCACCGTGAACTGCGCCATTCTCGGGGGCAGCCTGTTCATGGCCCAGCGCGACTATAATTTTGCCGAGAGCGTCGTTTTCGGCCTCGGCGGGGGTATCGGCTGGGCGCTTGCCATCATGGGGCTGGCTGCGATTCGCGAGCGGCTGAACTATGCCGACATTCCTGCCGGTCTGCGGGGGCTGGGCATGGCGTTTATCGTCACCGGGCTGATGTCGATGGGCTTCACCGCCTTTTCAGGTGTGCAACTGTGATCGAGATAGCCCTCGGCACGGTTCTGATCATTGTTCTGATCCTGGCCCTGTCAGGAATGGTGATCGGCGTGCGGTCGATTATTTCGCCATCTGGGCCTGTGCCAATCACCATCAATGGCGGCACAGAAATCACCGGTCACACCGGGCAGAAGCTCCTTAGCATTCTCAACGGCGCCGGCATCCCGGTGCCGTCGGCCTGTGCCGGGGCGGGAACCTGTGGGCTGTGCCGCGTCAGGGTCATCGAAGGCGCCGGCGCGCCCCTGCCTACCGAACTTGCGCGACTGACACGGAGCGATCTCAAGCAAGGCCAGAGGCTTGCTTGCCAGGTGATGGTACGCGGCCCAATGTCCTTGGGCGTAGCGGACGACATTCTCGCCGCCGAGAGCTGGACGTCGCGGGTACGCTCTGCCCGGATGCTGGCGCCACTGATTCGGGAGCTGGTTCTCGACGTGCCCGAGGCGGAGGCGTTCGCGTTTCGGGCGGGGTCCTATGTCCAGATCGAGGCGCCGCCCTATGCGCTCGATTTCGCATCACTCAAGGTCGAGCCCGGCTACGCACCTCACTGGAAGACGCTAGGATGGCGGCGACTGAAATCGGTCAGCCGGGAACCGGTGCACCGGGCCTATTCTGTTGCGAGCCGTCCGGAGGACAAGGGGCAGATCGTTCTCAATATCCGCCTTGCGGTGCCGCCGGCCGGTGCGGATGAAGGGGTGCCGCCCGGCATTGTCTCGTCGTACCTCTTCGGCCTGCAGCCGGGAGACAGCGTGGCCGTGTCCGGTCCGTTCGGCGACTTCCACGTGCAGGATACGGACCGCGAGATGGTGTTCATCGGTGGCGGCGTCGGCATGGCTCCATTGCGGGCAATGATCCATGAACAGCTCGCTGCAGGCACGAGACGGAAGATCACCTTCTGGTATGGCGCGCGCAGCGGCATCGATGTGTTCTACAAGGACGAGTTCGATGCGCTGGCGCAGACACATGACAATTTCCGATGGACGCTGGCGCTTTCCGAGCCGCAGCCTGAGGACAATTGGCGCGGTGCGACAGGCTTCATCCACGAGGTCGTGCTGTGTGACTATCTGAAGGACCACCCGGCGCCCGAGGCCTGCGAATTCTACCTCTGTGGTCCCCCGCTGATGATCCAGGCGGTGCTGGGGATGCTCGACAGCTGCGGGGTAGAGCCGCACGCCATCTTCAACGACGATTTCGGGATATGATCATGCTGACACGACGCAATTTCATGGCCCTCTCCGCCGCAACCCTTGTGACCGGCGCCGTGCCGGCGCTGGCGCGTCAGCTTGTCACTCTTGGCGGCAGGGCATTCGGCTCATATTGGCGGCTGAGCGCGCCTCAGGGGATCGATCAAGACGCGATCAGCATAAGCTTCTCCCACATCATCGCCGAGGTCGACCAGCTCTTTTCTCCCTACCGGGCGGACAGCATTCTGTCACAATTCAATCTCCATGCCGGCACGGACTGGCAGCGGGTGCCCGACACGTTCAGTCTTCTGGCGGAGAAGAGCTTGGCGCTGGCGCAAGTTTGTGGCGGCGTCTTCGACCCCACGGTGGGGCCGGCCGTGGCCCGACAGGGTTTCGGACCCATCAAGGGCGTTGAAGGCTCCTTCGAGGAGCTTGCGGTCCAACCGGGTGCGGCCCGAAAACATCGTGGCGGACTGACATTGGACCTTTGCGGCATCGCCAAGGGCGAGGCTCTCGGCCGCATGGCGGCATCGCTGGCGCATGCGGGTGTAAACGACTATCTGCTAGATCTTGGCGGCGAAGTTATCGCCCATGGCCGCCATCCCGAGGGACGCGCCTGGCAGGTAGGCGTTGAATTGCCCGGCACCGGCGATTTTGCCCACATTCTCCGGCTAGATGGCCATGCCATCGCCACCTCCGGCAACAGCCGGCAAGGCTATGCGCTTAGCGGGAAAACCTACGGCCACATCGTCAGTCCCGCCACCGGGCGAGCGGCGGATGCGAGTTTGGCATCGGTATCCGTTCTCGGGCACGATCCGGCCATGGCTGACGGATGGGCAACCGCGCTTGCCGCCGCCGGCGTCGAGAAGGGCGTGGCGCTGGCCGAGCAACTGGGGCTCGCTGCGTTGTTCCTCATGTACAAAGGTGACAGGCTGCATTCGGTCTTTACAGGTGACTTCTCCGCGGTGGTTGAAATCTAGGAGGCGCCGATGTCTGTGTTTCTGGCCTCGTTAGTGGTTTTTGGGCTCGCCGTCTCTGCCATGGCACTCGGGGTCATGGCGGGCCGGGCGCCGATCAAGGGGTCGTGCGGGGGGCTTTCCTGCATCGCCAAGCTCGACTGCGAGGCCTGTCCACACCGGAATAGCGGGGGAGATGCCCAATGACTGAGCGTCGCACCATAGCCGACTTCATGGTCACCGATCTCATCACCGTTTCGCCCGGCATGGATATCCTTCAGGCTGTCACGCTTTTGCTCGATCGTGGCGTATCAGGTGCACCAGTGGTTGAGGAGACCGACGAACTTGTCGGTATCCTCACCAAGAAGGACTGCTTCAAGGCGGCCCTGAACGCAGCCTACTACAAGGAATGGGGCGGAACCGTGGACCAATATATGACCCGATCGCCCGAGACCCTGGATGCCCGGATCGACATCGTCTCGGCAGCGGAACGCTTTCTAGCTTCACCCTATCGGCGCTTTCCCGTGGTCGAAGACGGCCACCTGGTGGGACTTCTGAGCCGCTCTGACCTGTTGCGGGCCTTTGTCGAGCTATCGTAGGAGCGGGCATTACCTGCCGAGGCGGCGCAGGCCAGCACCAAAGTGGGTGGGCCGTCCTTCCCTTGAGGAGTGCCGATGGCTCCTGGCGATCTGGTTTGAGATAAAATCTGGGCCACGTTTCGAACCTTAAGCGACAGATGAGCGCGATGCATGATCCCCAATAAGTAAGAGGTACTGTCTTTGTCAGTAAACGTGACGGTTATGGAGAGGAAGCGGCAAATCGGTTGAATAAAGGTGCCAAAGATGCAAGTCTTATTCTGCGTGCTGCAAAAGGAGAAATTCCTTGCTCACAGACGTGCTATTGCCCCTTTTCAGCGATCCCGAAGAAACCCCTGTCCAGGGGTTGCTCCAAATCGCGAAACTACAAGCCTCCTTCAGCAGGACGGTGACGCTCTGTGGCGTGGAATCTGACGTTCCGGCCCTTGCAAACCACTGGGGCGCACGCATGGCCTCGATCCCCGAGATGGCCCAACAGGTCGAGCAACGGAGTCGCGACAAGATTGCGCAACTCCTGCGTGAAGCAGGATCGGTTCTTGGCGAAGCATCCTACACCACCATCAATATCCGCGCGTCGTTTACCGACCCAGGTGACCGTGTGGCCCAAACGGCCGGGAATTATGACCTTACAGTCCTGCCTCTTCGTGCGGGAAGCGTTGCTTGGAGAGAAATCGCAGAGAGCATCTTGTTTGGATCCACCAGGCCGGTTCTGCTGGGACCAGCCTCCGAGTATCCTCAGCGGCTGGATTGCGTTGCAATCGCCTGGGATGGGGGAGCGCCAGCTCATCGCGCCGTATTTGACGCGATGCCTCTGATATCGCAGGCGAGTTCGGTCGTTGTCCTCGTTGCTGACGAGGAGAAGCATATCTCTCCCGACAGCGCCGGAGAACTGATCGGGTACCTTCGGCGGCACCGCGTGGAGGCGAAGCTCGCCAGGCTTCCTGCGGGCCAAGGTAAGATTGGACTAGACTTGCAGCATGCTGCTCAGGCTGCGGACGCGGGTCTACTCGTCATGGGGGCATACGGCCACAGCAGGTTGCGCGAATTCGTCCTCGGCGGTGCTACCGCAGACGTGCTCGGAGAAACGATGATGCCGCTGTTCATGTCACGGTAGAAGCGGTCCATTGTGACCGGTCCGGAGGTTAAGATGCACGCTAGGATGTCGTACTTTCTCGGGTTCGTACCCATAGTGCTTTGTGTCGCTTTCACCTGTGGAGCGGCAGCTCAAACCTCCGAAATGAACATGGCCATAGTTGAGGCCTGGATGAAATCGGGACATGCGGACGCTGACGCTGAGGCCTTTCGGCACTGGGATGATGAGGGCGAAATACCAGGCGACTGCGCAGTATGTCACTCGACGACCGGCGTGGTGGAATTCCTCTCTACGCCCCAGCAGGCAACTGGTGTAATTGACCACCCGGTCCCTATTGGTACCACGATCGAATGCGAGGCCTGCCATAACGCTGGAGCCGAGGATCTCAGCACTGTGGTCTTCCCCGATGGCCAGGCCATTTCCGTGGCGGACGGCTCTGCCATCTGTTCGGTTTGCCACCAAGGCCGCACTTCGATGGCAGATGTAGACGATGCAGTGGAAGGTATTGGTGCAGACGATGTCTCTGATCAGATCCGTTTCATCAATATTCACTATGCAGCCGCCGCGACCACGCAGCAGGGGAGTGCGGTTCGAGGCGGCTATCAATATCCTGGAAAGAGCTATGCTGGCCCGTTTGAACACGTCCCGGGCCTGAACAACTGCGTCGCTTGTCACGATCCGCACGAGACCGTGGTCAAACTGGAGAACTGCACGTCATGTCACGCTGGTATCTCTGAGTTCGCAGACATCCGTACCACCCCGCTCGACATCCTGGGGCGAGGCGAAACGGGCAATGGCATCGGAACGGTTGTCGATGAGCTTAAAGTCCGTCTGAAAGAGGCCATCATGCTCTATGCCCGCGAGAAAGCTGGCATGGCCGTTGTTTACTCAAATGCCAGCTATCCATACTTCTTCGTAGACACCAACGAGAACGGCAGTGTGGATGCAGGCGAAGCCGCATTCCCAAACCGATACGCCAGTTGGACTCCTCGTTTGTTGCGCGCCGCGTACAACTATCAGTTCGTCAACAAGGACAAGGGCGCATTCGCTCATAATCCTCATTACGCGGTCCAGCTTCTGATCGACAGTATCGAAGACCTGGCAAGCGTAGCCCCGGTCGACACCACTGGTCTGATGCGGCCTTGAACGAATGCGAGCCGGGACAGCCAAGTCAGAATCTCAAGGCAGCTAAGGCTCCCAAAAGCAAATAGCTGCCAGACCGCAACCGGCCCCAATTCTGCCGAGCAGTTTCAGATTAGGGAGACTGTCAATTCGAACGAATTGTGACCTTGACCTGAGCTTGGTGACTGCAAATATAAGAACGGGACTGTCACATCGCACCGTCACACTGGCGAGTGCAGTCCATAATTTGTTAAGACAGGGAAATGACTTAGGCGGAAAACGGGTTCGAATTCCTTTCTCTCCGCCAGCATCCCCGAAATGGTGGACAGGACACGCAGCGCCTAGGATCGAGCCGCGCCTTTTAGGATGTCGCATGCCACGGTGACCTCGCGCCAGTTCCTGCTTCAACTGCCGGATATCCTCGGACTGCATCGCCCTTGCCGTGACGCGCACTTCTTGCGCCACGCGTAGAGCCCGTCCTGATCTCGTTGCTGAAGTTGCCTTGCCCGTGGGAAGAGGCGTCCATAAATCCAGGGGGCATAAAATGGCTCATGTAGACATGGGATGCTCAAACTTTAATGTGGCTTCGATGGAAAACCGTGGGAGGACCCATGAAGATCACGTCGATATCGGCGCGCGTCTGCAATGCAGAAATGCGGAACTGGGTATTTGTCCGAATAGAGACCGACGAAGCCGGGCTGATCGGCTGGGGCGAGGCGACCCTGGAATTCAAAACGCAAGCTGTAATGGGCGCGATCGCCGATATTGAACCGATGCTGATCGGCCAGGACCCGCGCAACATCGAGCACTGCTACCAGATCATGACCAAACATGGTTTCTGGCGCATGGGCGTCATCGGCATGTCGGCAATCAGCGGCATCGAGCTGGCGCTCTGGGATATTCTGGGCAAGTCACTTGGTGTACCGGTTTGGCAGCTATTGGGCGGCAGTGTCCGCGAGCACCTGCGCACTTACACCCATCTTGGTCTGGGCGACATGCGCGCCGTTTACGAGTCCACCACGTCAGACACCATCACTGACCTGGCGCGGCAGGTGACCGGCGCCGGCTACGACGCCCTCAAGATCGTCTGCATTCCCTACACTCATTATGTGTCGCCCAACGCAGACATAGACCGCGTCCGCCGCATGGTCGGCGATCTGCGTGATGCCGTTGGGCCTGAAGTTGACATCATGGTCGATTTTCACGGCCGTCCCGCTTCGGTCAACGCCGCGATGGCCTATATCGACGCCGTCGCGGACGCCCGCATCATGTTCGCCGAAGAGCCGGTTCCTCCCGAAGACGTGGGCGGACTTGCCGAGATCACCAGACGGTCCAGCGTCCCCATTGCCTCGGGGGAAAGGCTGGTCGGCCGAAGCGACTTTGAGCCGTCAATCCGGGCCCGGGCATTCAATATCGCCCAGCCGGACATTTGTCATACCGGCGGACTTTGGGAATCCAAGAAGATTGCCGCCATGGCCGAGACCGCGGGAATTGGGCTGGCGCCGCATAATCCGCTGGGCCCGATCGCCGGGGTGGCGGCGCTTCACTTCGGAATTTCCACGCACAACGTCATCATCCAGGAGGAGATGTCGGGCGCTGTCCCCTGGTACGGTGACGTGGTCAAGTGGCCGATCGAGCGTAAACCCGGGCGTTGGCACAAGCCGACGCTGCCAGGCCTGGGCATTGAGGTGGATGAGGCCATCATCGATGCCCATCCCTTCAAGCCCGATATCCTGCATGCCCGCGGCGCCGTCCTGCCCGATGGCACGGTAGTGGACTGGTGAGCATCATGGGCGACCAACGCGGGGGGTAGGGCATTGCCGATGCTTGGCTTTGAAGGGGTCGCCAGGGCGCGGGTCGGCGGTTCCTCGCGCATGGTCAGGGAACGGGTGCTGGACGGGCCGGGCCGGCGCGTCATTGCCGGTCACTACCCGCAGCAGATTGCGTTGCCCATCGCGCAACGGTAATCCTGCTTGGTGTGTTGACGCTCGACAACGGCATCCTCAGCGCTAGCATGGCGCTGTCACGTGAACTCCAGCGCACAAAATCCGGCTAGCGAAATGCAATCGGCTGAGTGGTAAGCGAGAAAGCGCTGGCCTAAACGCGTCGACAGGGGCCAAGGGAAGATCTAGATGACAGGCAACACAGGCGAAGCAGTTTCCGTCCCGCACGTGGCGTTCGCGGGCGTTGGCGCCCTGCTGCTACTCGCCTTGGGGCACACAATCTCCAATCTCGTAAGAACATTGCCAGCCATAACCACAGATGTGCTGGCCGAGAGTTTTTCAGTTACACCCGGAGACGTCGCCGCAATGACTGGCGTTTTTCACCTCGCCTTTGCAGTGGGGCAGATCCCGGTAGGTGTGGCGCTCGACCGCTTCGGGATCAAGCGCGTGTTCATGTCTCTGATCAGCACCGTTGTGATTGGTTCTCTGCTGGCGGCAGTCGCGCAGAATTCGGTTGGCTTTGTGCTCAGCCAGGCGGTTCTTGGACTTGGATGCTCGGGCATGCTGCTATGTCCGCTGACCTACGCGGCCAAGAACCTGAGCAACGTCAACTTCGCGCTATGGTCTGCCCTGGTATTGGCAGTCGGCAACAGCGGCATGCTGCTTTCGGCCAGCCCCATGGCGCTGGTGATTGAAGCGCTGGGCTGGCGTTCTGCCTTCATCGTCTCAGCGGCACTCGCGGCCACTGTTGCCTTGACAGCTTGGCTCGGGGTTCGGTCGCAGCGGGAGGATAGGCACCCTGCCGGTTCTGTGAGCTCCGAGTTTCGCCAGGTGGCGCGGATCGGCTCCTCAAGGGAACTGCGAGGGGTTGTCATTCTGGCCTTTGTGTCCTTTGCGGTCGTCATCGGTGTGCGTGGAATGTGGGCGGGCCCCTGGCTGATGGAGGTCAAGCAGATGAGCCGGGTGGAGGCAGGCAATATCATGCTGATCCTCACTCTGATGTTGATTTCGATGCCCATGCTGGTCAGCCTTGTGGACCGCCGAACCGGTCGCACAGGCATGCTGCTCGTGTCAGGACATCTGATCGCGGGCATGGCCCTGCTTACCCTCCCTTTTGGAAGAGGCCTGGCTCCGCTTTACGACCTCTCGCTGCTGGTCGTTTTCGGTGTTGCGATATCGGTACAGCCCTTGCTTTTCGTGCTCGGTCGCCAGTCGGTAGGAAGCTCCGATGCGGGCAAGGCTCTCGCAGCCGTTAACCTGGCCTTCTTTGCTGGTGCAGCTACTATCCAGGCCCTGTCGGCTCCCGTGGTTGGGCTGACCGGGTTTTCCGGAGTGATCATGTTCCTCGGTCTACTCGCAATAGCGGGAGCCATGGCCTTTCTGCTGACGGCGCGACGACCCCAGCAGCATTGAGCTGCGCTGATCGTGGCCTAACCCGGTCTTTTCGCGTCTGCTTGTGGCAACGCCAATGCACCCGCCAGGCGTCTCAAAGGGGGGCGCTGCTGTCCGACTGGAACAGCAGGAACAGGGCCAGTCCTGTCCCATGCAACACGAAGCGCCAGCATTTAGCGCCGGGGCTCAAGGCCCCGACGCTTCAAGACGTGCTGCTCAGCTTAGTTCGCTTCAGCCCAGCTCTTCACGAGTTCATCATAATCGACCGTTACCGGCTCTTCGTCCTCGTTGTCGAGCTTGAGCTGCGGAGCGAGATTGCCCTTGGAAGTGGCGTCCTCGTTCCAGTAGGCGAGATCGTGTTCTTCGGCCAGCTTGGGACCGATGTCGCCCTGCACGCCAGCGCGTTCGAGGCGTTCCATGACGCTTTCCTGCTCGGCACACAGCGAGTCCATGGCCTCCTGGGGGGTCTTGGCGCCTGAGGAGGCGTCACCGATAGCCTGCCACCAGAGCTGTGCGAGCTTTGGATAGTCCGGAACATTGGTGCCGGTTGGCGACCATTGTACGCGGGCAGGAGAACGGTAGAACTCGATCAGGCCACCAAGCTCTTCGGCGCGTTCGGAGAAGCTATCGTGCTGAATGGTGGATTCACGCACGAAAGTCAGCCCGACGTGGGACTTCTTGACGTCCACGGTGAGCGAAGTCACGAACTGGGAATAGAGCCAGGCCGCCTGGGCACGATCCACCGGGGTGGACTTCAGAATGGTCCAAGAGCCCACGTCCTGATAGCCAAGCTTCATGCCGTCTTTCCAGTAGACGCCGTGTGGCGAGGGCGCCATGCGCCATTTGGGCGTACCGTCCTCGTTCATAACCGGCAGGCCCTCCTTGACCATGTCGGCGGTAAAGGCGGTGTACCAGAAGATCTGCTGCGCCACGCCACCCTGAGCCGGCACCGGACCGGATTCGGAGAAGGTCATCCCCTGTGCTTCAGGCGGCGCGTAGTTGTTCAGCCATTCAAGGTATTTGGCGATGGCATAGACCGAGGCCGGGCCATTGGTATCGCCGCCACGTGCAACGCACGAGCCGACCGGACGGGAGTTCTCGTCCACCTTGATGCCCCACTCATCAACCGGCAGACCGTTGGGAATGCCTTTGTCGCCGTTGCCGGCCATGGAGAGCCAGGCGTCGGTGAAGCGCCAGCCAAGCGAGGGGTCCTTCTTGCCGTAATCCATGTGGCCATAGACAGGACCATCGCCCATGTCGCGGCCGGTGAAGAATTCGGCGATATCCTCGTAGGCACTCCAGTTCACCGGCACGCCCAGATCGTAGCCATACTCCTCCTTGAAGTCGGCCTGGACTTCGGGATCGCTAAACCAGTCGTAACGGAACCAGTAAAGATTGGCGAATTGCTGGTCGGGGAGCTGGTAAAGCTCGCCATCCGGAGCGGTGGTGAATTCAAGCCCGATGAAGTCATCGAGGTTGAGCTTGGGGTTGGTAACCTCGGCCCCTTCGTCCGCCATCCAGTCGGTGAGGCTGCGCGCCTGCTGATAGCGCCAGTGGGTGCCGATCAGGTCGGAGTCGTTGACATAGGCGTCATAGATATTTTCACCCGACTGCATCTGCGTCTGCAGCTTTTCGACCACGTCCCCTTCGCCGATCAGGTCATGCGTGACCTTGATCCCGGTCAACGCGGTGAATGCGGGCGCCAGCACCTTGGACTCGTATTCGTGGGTGGTAATGGTTTCCGACACCACCTTGATGTCCATGCCCACATATGGTTCGGCCGCTTGCATAAACCATTCAAGCTCTGCTTCCTGCTCCGCCCGGCTCAAGGTGGAGAGATCGCCAATTTCCTCATCGAGGAACTTGAGCCCCGCCTCCATGCTTTGCGACCAGGCCGGGCTCGACACTGACAGCGCCAGAAGCGCTGCGGTCGACAACAATAACTGCCGTTTCATTCCAATCCTCCCTTGGATCGACGTCATGCGATGCAGGAGCGACAGCTCTTTCAGGCCGTCCTCCTGACTTCCTCCCCTAGACAAAGCGGAACACGACTATCGCGTAGGCCACCGATAGGGTGAGACTCCACCATAGCTGCGGCCCTATCAGGCCCAGCCATGCAAGATTTATAAACGCGCTGCCGAGCAGCGAGATAAATAGCCTGTCTCCTCTGGTCGTCTCGAACCGGAGGATGCCCACTCGCGGATTGCCACCGGGGGCGCGCCATTCCCAGACGGTCATTCCGATCAGCAGCAAGGCGATGATGGTGAAGAAGAGCGCCGTCGGCCAGGTCCAGGCCATCCATGAGAAATCCATGCGGTCCTCCTCACACGCGGCCCAGGGCAAAGCCCTTGGCGATGTAGTTGCGAACGAAATAGATGACCAGGGCGCCCGGAATGATGGTGAGCACCCCCGCGGCTGCCAGCACACCCCAGTCCAGCCCCGAAGCCGAGACGGTACGCGTCATGATTGCGGAAATCGGCTTGGCGGCGGTCGTGGTCAAGGTGCGGGCCAGCAGCAGTTCCACCCAGGAGAACATGAAGCAGAAGAAGGCCGCCACACCGATGCCCGAAGCGATCAGCGGCATGAAGATGCGCACGAAGAAACGCGGGAACGAGTAGCCGTCAATATAGGCCGTTTCGTCGATTTCCTTCGGTACGCCGCTCATGAACCCCTCCAGAATCCAGACGGCGAGCGGCACGTTGAAGAGGCAGTGCGCGAGCGCCACCGCAATATGGGTGTCGATCAGGCCGAAGGCCGAATAGAGCTGGAAGAATGGCAGGGCGAACACCGCCGGCGGCGCCATGCGGTTGGTGAGCAGCCAGAAGAACAGGTGCTTGTCCCCCAGGAACCTGTACCGTGAGAAAGCGTAGGCTGCCGGTAGAGCCACGGCCAGCGAGATTACCGTATTCAGAACCACGTAGATGATCGAGTTGATGTAGCCAGAATACCAGCTTGGATCGCTGAAAATGACCGCGTAATTGCGCCAGGTGAAATCCCTGGGCCACAACGAAAAGGCCCCGGTAATTTCCTGGTTGTTCTTGAAGCTCATATTGATGAGCCAGTAGAGCGGCAGCATCAGGAAGAGGATATAGAGGGTCGGCACTAGCCAGCCCAGCCGCACCGAGGAGCGAGTGCGATTGAGCGATGCGACCTTGCCAGAGGTCATCGACCTGCCTGCTGCCTTGGGTCCGGAGGCGACGTTTTGCTCGCTCATCGCTCGGCTCCCTTCCCGACATTGGTCATCACGGTATAGAAGACGTAGCTAACCAGCAGCACGATCAGGAAGTAGATCAGCGACATGGCCGCAGCTGGTCCGACGTCGAACTGGCCGATCGCCATCTTCACCAGATCGATCGAGAGGAAAGTGGTTTCGTTGCCGGGTCCGCCGCCGGTCACTACGAATGGCTCGGTATAGATCATGAAGCTGTCCATAAAGCGCAGCAATACGGCGATCAGCAGCACGCGTTGCATCTTGGGCAACTGGATGAAGCGGAACACGCTCCAGCGTGACGCACCGTCGATGCGGGCCGCCTGATAATAGGCGTCGGGAATGGAAACGAGTCCGGCATAACAGAGCAGCACGACCAGGCTGGTCCAGTGCCAGACATCCATCACCACGATGGTGGCCCAGGCATCGAAAGGGTCCTGCACGTAGTTGTAGTCAATGCCCAGGCTCGCCAGAGTGCGGCCAAGCAGCCCGATATCGACACGGCCAAAGACCTGCCAGATCGTGCCGACCACGTTCCACGGTATCAGCAGCGGAAGCGCCATGAGCACCAGGCAGACTGGCACGCCCCAACCGCGCTTGGGCATGTTCAGGGCAATAAAGATGCCCAGGGGTATCTCGATGGCCAGGATGATGCCGGAGAACAGCAGGTTGCGCCAGAGGGCCGCCCAGAAGCGTTCCGAGTGCAAGGTGTCGTCAAACCACTCGAGGCCCGCCCAGAAGAACTGGTTGTTCCCAAAGGTATCCTGCACCGAATAGTTGACGACCGTCATCAGCGGGATGATTGCCGAGAAGGCCACCAGCACCAGTACGGGGAGCACGAGAAACCAGGCCTTGTTGTTCCAGGTTCTGTCCATCATCACGCCTCCAGCGCCTGACGCCAGGAGTCGGCGTAGATATTGATGCCCTTGGGGTCGAACGTGACGCGCGGCTCGGACGGCAGCTCCTGATGCTCGGGCACGATGGCTGCGATGTCGCTGCCCTCCAGCGTGCCGCGCACGATGCGATGACGGCCGATATCTTCAACCGCTTGAAGCTGGATGGGCATGCCTTCTTCGCCCACGCGCACATATTCGGGGCGCACCCCCAGTTCCAGCCGCGTGCCGGAACCGGCCTTGGGTGCTCCGGGCAATTCGATCACATGCGGTCCGAGATGGGCCTGAGCGCCCTGCATCTTGACTGGCAGTACGTTCATGCCGGGCGAGCCGATGAAATATCCGACAAAGGTGTGACTGGGCCGCTCGAACAGCTCGGCGGGCGTCCCGATCTGCACGACCTGCCCTTCATACATCACCACCACACTGTCGGCGAAGGTGAGCGCCTCGGTCTGGTCATGGGTCACATAGACCATGGTGTAGCCAAAGCGCTTATGCAATTGCTTGAGCTGGCTGCGAAGCACCCACTTCATGTGCGGATCGATGACCGTCAACGGCTCGTCAAACAGGATCGCATTGACGTCCTGACGGACCAGGCCGCGGCCAAGCGAGATCTTCTGTTTCTGATCAGCGGTCAGCCCCTGGGCGCGCTTTCTTGCCCAATCGGCCAGATCGATGATCTCCAGGGTCTCGTTGACACGCCGCTTCACATCGGCCTCGTCCACCCCGCGATTGCGCAATGGAAACGCAAGATTGTCGAACACCGTCATGGTGTCGTAGATGACCGGAAACTGGAAGACCTGGGCGATGTTGCGGTTTTCGGTCGGCAGGTCGGTTACGTCCGTGCCATCGAACAGGACCCGTCCCCGGGTGGGGGGAACGAGCCCGGAAATGATGTTGAGAAGGCTGGTCTTGCCGCACCCTGAAGGTCCCAGCAGGGCATATGCGCCGCCGTCCGCGAAGGTATGGTGGACTTCCTTGAGAGCATAATCCTCGTCACGTTCGGGATTGGCGAGGTAGGAATGGCGGATGTGGTCGAGATCAATTCTGGCCATTGCTGTGCTCCTACGCTGCCATGGCCTGTGGCCGATCAATCGCCCGACCGGCGCTATCAAAAACCAGCACGAGACTGGGATCGAGGTACACGGAGATTGTCTCGTCAGCTTCCAGCTTCTGAACTCCCGGGGCCAGCATGATCCAATCGGCATCGGCAAATCGCAGGTGCACGAAACTTTCCGAACCGGTTATCTCCACCGAAGTGACCACGGCTTGCATCCGAACGGCATGCGGAACGCTGGGCTCAAGTGTCAGATGATGTGGCTGGAAGCCAACGGTGTACTCTCCGTCGGCTACGGCCGCCAGATCGCCGGACGCTGGGATGTCCACCCTGCCCTCCAGCACGAATGAGGTCCCCCGCTTGTGCATTGCGAGAGTGTTGAGCGGCGGGTCGGAAAAGGTGCGAGCGGTGATCAGGTCGCCTGGCCGCCGATAGACGTCGATGGTCGGACCAAACTGTGTGACCCGCCCCTCGGAGAGCGTCGCTGTATTGCCGCCCAGCAGCAAGGCTTCTGAAGGCTCGGTCGTGGCATAGACGAATATAGCGCCGCTTTCGGCAAAGATGCGCGGCAGTTCTGCACGCAGTTCCTCGCGCAGCTTGTAGTCCAGATTGGCGAGCGGTTCGTCCAGCAGCACCAGGCCGGCATTCTTGACAATGGCACGAGCCAGCGCTGTGCGCTGCTGCTGACCACCGGAAAGGTGGAGCGGCGTGCGATCCAGATAGGGCGTCAGCTTCATCAGCTCGGCAGCTCTGAGAACCGCGTCATCAACGCTTTTCTTGTCCGCCCCGGCGAGGCGCATGGGCGAGGCAATATTTTCGTAGACGCTCATCGTGGGGTAGTTGATGAACTGCTGAAACACCATGGCGACGTTTCGCTTCTGCGGTGAAACGCCGGTGACATCGACGCCGTCGAAATGGATGCTTCCCCGCGTCGGCCGATCAAGGCCCGCCATGATCCGCATCAGGCTGGTCTTGCCCGATAGCGTCGGTCCGAGCAGTACGTTGAGTGTTCCGCGCTCAAAAGACAGCGAAATGTCATCGAGATGCTTCTCGACACCAACTCGCTTGCTGACGTTTCGCAGCTCCAGCATATCCTACCCCTAGTCGGCAGCCGAAACGGCATGCAGCTTCAGATTGGCAGTCGTGGCTTTGCTATCGCGCGGCACCATAGCACCATCAAGCAAGCTTGGTTCATGGGGACGCCAATAAATTTTCAGGTGTCTGCGCAGCCGGCGAGCGCGAGCCCGATGCCCAACGCTAGCGCATTCGGCCCGAGGCCAGCCCGCCTCTGGCCGCAGCCTTTCGCCGGCGGGCGCGCAACCAGCACCCGCCCCAGCTCCGGCCAAGTCGAAAACCTGGATAGCCAATCTGTGCATCCTCCCGTCCCACCGCCGGATACCCGATCTTTAGGGACCACTAAACGCTAGAGCGAAAGCCAAATGCGTGTCAATCGAAAACAAACGCGCCATTGTTGATAGTTATTCGAACGGAAAAGCGGGCCTTGATGCAGTGCTTGAGACCGTAGCCAGACGGACCGGATTTGGCGACGTCGAGCGCAAACGCACAAAACGAGCGCGACTTCTGTCGGACAATGGAGCGAAACGCGCTCTTCTGCATTACCGATATGCGTTTGGAGAGTGCTGATGCAGAAGGCCGCAACTGACCCCTGGGTCGATCCCCTTGTCGAACATCGGGTACGTGAAACCGCGTACTTTCCTTGGGAACACGCTGGCAGACCCGATGGCCAGGAACAACGGCACAGGGTCGAAGCCCTAGACCTTTGCCTGCGCGAAATGCACATTGACGGCATGCTTGAAAAGCAAGCTGACGCATTGCCGGAAGGCCGTTCCTGATGGCGCATTGGGGTGTCCAGCGGATAGGCGGGCAATGGCAGGCGCGATTATGGGCGCCTTCCGCAAGCGCGGTGTCCATTTCCATTGGGAGCGAGCAGCCTATTCGCCTGCATCAAGGAGACAACGGTTTCTGGGAGGCGACGTTCATAGCGGAAGAGGGTGAGGACTACAGCTTCATCGTTGATGACATACGCTATCCGGATCCGGCCAGCCGCTTGCAGGTCTCGGACGTCCATGGGCCTTCACGCCTGGTTTCGGATGTGGATTTCGAATGGGCGCCGTCCTGGAAAGGGCGTCCTTTTAATGAATACGTCCTGTATGAGCTTCACATAGGCACCTTTACCCCGGCAGGAACGTTCCGCGCTGCGGCTGAGAAAATGGAGGAATTGGCAAAGCTCGGTTTCACTGCAATCGAAATCATGCCGATCAGCCAGTTTTCCGGGTCACGAGGCTGGGGCTATGACGGAGTACTGCCATATGCGCCACATCCGTCCTATGGCACGCCCAACGATCTGAAGCATCTCGTCAACACTGCGCAACGCCATGGGCTATGCGTCATTCTTGACGTGGTCATGAACCATTTCGGCCCAGACGGAGCCTATCTCCACACAATCGCACCTGAGTTCTTCAACCCGGACCGGCACACACCGTGGGGTGCTGCCATCGACTTTTCGCAAAGAGCGGTTCGCCAGTTCTGGATCGACTGCGCCCTAATGTGGCTCAAGGAGTACCGGCTCGATGGGCTGCGACTTGATGCCGTGCATCAGATCCAGGGTGAAGGCGCATCTGAGTTTCTGATGGAACTGGGCGAAGCTGTCCGAGAACAAGACCTGGGCAGGCCGCTTCACCTCATCGTCGAGGATGAGCGCAACGAGCCCACTCTGCGCGAGTCCGGGCTTTACGCCGCCAGTTGGAACGATGATTTCCACCATGCGGTGCATACAAGCCTGACGGGCGAAAGCCAGGATTACTATGTCTCCTTTGCACACGACCCGATTGCAGACCTGACTCGGGCGTTGGAGCGCGGGCATATCGAGGAAGGTCAGCAACGGGAGGGGCTCGACGCACCGCGCGGTTCGGACTGCGGCTACTTGCCGGTCACCAGCTTCATCAATGCCATCCAGACCCATGATCAGGTCGGCAACCGCGCCCAGGGCGAACGGCTTCTGACGCTGGCCGATGAAAACGCGGTAAAGACGGCGTATGCCCTGCTGCTCACTGCCCCCTATACGCCCATGATATTCATGGGTGAGGAACGCGGTGCGGTGTCTCCATTCCAGTTCTTTGCGGACTACGACGGCGATCTGGCTGACGTGGTGCGCCAAGGCCGGGCCGAGGAATTTGCTGGCATCGCCGCGCTTGGCGAGTCGGTGCCCGACCCAATCGATCCGGCAACCCTCCGACGCTCCCGGCTGGACTGGTCCTCATCTCCGGCTGCAGATGACTGGCTGCGGCTGACTCACCAGCTCCTCGCATTTCGGAGGGCCTGCATTTTTCCGCTGACAGCGACCTCGCGCGAGCACAGTGCAGCTCATGTCGTCAGCGAAAAGGCCTTGACTGCACACTGGCAATTCAGGGCGGGCGAGTTGATCATCGATCTCAATTTTGGCGGCGTGGGCCGGCACAAATCAAGGGCACGTGCGCCTGACTTCGCCCTCTTCGATCTTCGCCGCGACCCCTACGCCCTGGCCGTCTGGAGCAAACTGACATGATGCACTCGGCCCCGACCGCCACATATCGGATACAGCTGCGGGAGGGCGTCGATTTCGACAATCTTGCCCGGCACCTCGATTACATCGCCGGGTTGGGCATGTCCCATCTTTACCTCTCGCCGATCTTTACAGCATCAAGCGGCTCCACCCATGGCTACGACGTCATCAATCCCAATCAGATCGATCCGGCATTGGGCGGGCGGGCGGCATTTGAACAGCTTGTGGCGGCCGCAAGGCGGGCCGGACTGGGGATAGTTCTCGACATTGTCCCGAACCACACCGCTTTCACCCTGGAGAACCCCTGGCTGCAGGAGGTGCTAAGGGACGGAAGGAACAGCGCCTATGCCAGCCATTTCGATATTGATTGGAATGCGGGGCCCCTTGTTCTGCCTATTCTGCCCGAGCCTTTCGAGCACATGCTGGCTGCAGGTCGCTTCAGCGTAAACGGCGGCCATTTCACTTTCGATGGAACGCAGGTCCCTCTTGCGGACGCGGCATGCGAAGACGTGACGGACATCGACGCCTTGCGGAAACTGCACGAGCAGCAGCATTGGCGCCTGAAGCATTGGGAAGCCGAGCGAGACTCTATCACCCACCGTCGCTTCTTCAACGTCACCAGCCTGATCGGCATGCGGGTCGAGGACCCGGAGGTCTTCGATGACACTCATGCGCTGACCCTGGATCTGGTCAGGGCCGGGTTGGTTAATGGCTTGCGCGTGGACCACATCGATGGACTGGCCGACCCGGCCGCCTATCTCGAACGACTATCACAAGCGCTTCCCGGCACGCCCATCTGGGTCGAGAAAATCCTTGTTGGCGACGAAAGCCTGCCCAAAAACTGGAAAACAGTGGGCACGACGGGTTACGAATCTGCCCGCCTGCTGGCGCGCGCCCTCACCCATCGCAACGGCATGGAACAGCTCGATCAAGTTTGGCGCGATCTGGTCCAAGAGCCGAACACTTTCTCACAGGCTCTGACCCAGGCGAAAAAAGACATACTCGAGTTCGAACTCGCGGCCGAATTGCACCAATTGGTCGCTCTGGCTGCCGATGCGCTCCAGAACTCGCCGCTCGCAGAACCGGGTCCGGAGACCCTGCGCGAAGCGGTCATGGCCCTGCTCGCGGCAGTGCCTCGGTATCGCACCTATATCGACAGCGACGGCATCAACGAGACTGACCGCGCGATTGTCGGCCGAATGAGCGAAATGGCTGCAAAAGGCCTGCGTTCGGAGATTGGCGTCAAAGCCGTGGCCTCGCTCTTGCTGTCTCTGGATACTGCGCCCGCGCGGACCTTTGCCCTGCGTTTCCAGCAGGTGTCCGGCGCTCTCCTCGCCAAGGCGCAGGAAGATACCGCCGGGTTCCGGTGGTCGCGCTATCTGGCTGCCAATGAAGTTGGTGCAGAACCTGCCGAGCCGACCGTGGATCGACGAGAGGCCGACCGGTTCCTGTCAGGTCGAACGCCCTGGGACATGAACTTAACTTCGACGCATGACACCAAGCGGTCCGAAGACTCCCGCATGCGCATGGTGGCGATCAGCCATCAGCCCGAAGCGTTCAGGGCCCTCTATCTCCGGGCCTGCGAGTTGCCCGAGGCTGCGGATGTCGCTCCGGCCTGGCGCTGGTACATTGTCCAGACCTGCCTGGCCGTTTGGGACTTGGGCGACGCGCATCTCGAAGAGCGTCTGGGTGATCACACGCGAAAAGCAATGCGCGAAGCCAAGCAAGCCAGCTTCTGGACCAGACCCAACGATGACGCAGAAAACAAGGCCATCGCTTTCGCCCATGCCGTATTGGTGCTGTGGCGCGAGGCTGGGCCCGCTGAACTTGAGAAATTGGTGGCGAGCGCTGACACGCTGATTCTCGCCCAGCTTGCCCTCAAGTCCCTCCTGCCGGGCTTTCCCGATTTTTATCGCGGCAGCGAAACAGTCTTCCTTGCGCTCACCGATCCGGACAACCGTCGACCTGTGGACTGGGGAAGCCTAGCGGTCGGCGCCGCCAGCAGCCCGGTTGCCACGGCCAAGATGAGCCTGACCCGTGAACTGCTAGGCTTGCGCCACACGGAACGCCAATTCCTCGAGCGAGCGGCGAGCAACATTGTTCTTAACCCAAAAGGCGTCTTGCTAAGCCGGAGCGACGGGCAGCGGGCTTTGGTTGCCGGTTATGCAGCCAGCCTCCCCGCCGGTATCGAACCGGTCTGGCACATGCAAATCAACGGGCAGGTGATCTTTGTCGGATGGGACCCTGCATTGTCCACCGCATAGCCGATTTGCCGGAACTGGCGTGGCGTCATCCACGTTCACAAGCAACTCTCAGCGGACCAAACCCGCCCCACCCCAGGATCCATTCCGATGCGTAAAGCGCCAAACACCAAGCCGACCTTTGATCATCAAGCCGGCAGGCCTGATATCCTGGGCGCTGAATTCATGGGCGAGGGCACCAATTTCGCCCTGTTCTCCGAGCACGCTCAGCGGGTCGAGCTCTGTCTGTTCGACCAATCGGGAACCAAGGAAATACACCGACTGGACCTTCCGGCTATGGAAGGCGGCATCTGGTTCGGATATCTCCCTGGCGTCATGCCGGGCCAGGTCTACGGATACCGTGTCCATGGTCCCTATGCCCCCGAAGAGGGCCACCGCTTCAATCCCAACAAGCTTCTGCTCGATCCCTATGCCCGCGAACTCAAGGGCGAGATCGTCTGGGATGACGCTCTACACGGCTATACAATCGGCGAAGACGACCTCAGCTTTGACGAGCGCGACAGTGCGCCATTCATGCCCAAGGGCGTTGTTGCCGATCCGGCATTTGACTGGGACACCGACCGGGCCCTGCGCACCCGATGGCAGGACACTGTGATCTACGAGGGCCATGTGCGTGGCCTCACCATGCTGCATCCCGACATCCCGCAAAATCTGCGCGGCACCTTTCAGGGTCTGGCGAGCGATCCCATCATCGACCACCTGCACAAGATCGGCGCGACGACCATCGAGCTTCTTCCGGTGCATGCCTTTGCCAATGACCGCTACCTGGTTGAAAAGGGGCTCTCGAACTATTGGGGTTATTCGACGCTTTCTTTCTTCGCTCCGCATGCGCGCTATCTGCACACTGGTCAGATCCGCGAAGTGAAGCAAGCCATCCGCAAATTTCATGCCGCCGGCATCGAGGTTATCCTCGACGTGGTGTTCAACCATACCTGTGAAGGCAACGAACTGGGCTCGACCCTCTCCTTCCGCGGTATCGACAACGCCAGCTACTATCTACTATCGCCCGAAAACCCTCGGCACAGTTTTGACACGACCGGTACCGGCAACACACTCAATGTCGCCCACCCCATGGTTCTGCGCATGGTGCTCGACAGCCTGCGCTATTGGGTGCAGGCCATGCATGTCGACGGGTTCCGCTTCGACCTTGCTTCAACCCTGGGCCGGGAATCGGAAGGCTTCGAGCGGGATGGCTCATTCTTTAACGCCTTGCGACAGGATCCGGTGCTGGCCGGCGTCAAGCTGATTGCCGAGCCTTGGGACATTGGTGACGGGGGCTACCAGGTCGGCGGCTATCGTTGGCCGTTCCGGGAATGGAACGACAAGTTCCGCGACGATACGCGGGCATTCTGGCGTAAGGATCCGGGCCGGATCGCGGCAATGTCCGAACGCCTGTCAGGTTCGCCCGTCCAGTTTAATCACAGCCACCGCCCGGCCACATCGAGCATAAATTTCGTTGCCGCCCACGATGGCTACACGCTCTGGGACACCCTGAGTTTCAACGAGAAGCACAACGAGGCCAACGGCGAAGACAATAATGACGGTCACAACCACAACCTGTCGGACAATATGGGCGCAGAGGGCGAGACCGAGGACGAAGCCATCCTGCAAGCCAGGCTGCGCCGGGCCAAAGCCATGCTGGCTACTGTTCTGCTCAGTCAGGGTGTGCCGATGATCCTCGCAGGAGATGAATTCGGCAACAGTCAGGGTGGGAACAACAACGCCTATTGCCAGGACAATGAGATCAGCTGGCTCGACTGGAGCAAGATGCGGCCTGAACTGGTCGAGATTGTTTCGGCGCTGAGTACGCTGCGCAGGGACACCGGCCTTTCGCGCGCCCGGTTCGGCGTTGCGCAGAATGAGGGCTCAGACGACAATCCGGTTCTCGAATGGCTTCACCCAGAGGGCAGAGCCATGGAAGACGCCGACTGGGAGGATGCGGAATTGCGATGCTTCGGCCTAAGGATCGTCTCCGCTCTCGACCCGGAACTGCTCATCGTGCTCAACGCCGGCAATGACTGCCAATTCCAGTTGCCAGAGGGATCATGGACGCTGCGTCTTGATACCACGGCACACACTTCGGAGGCGACGGCCCCATCTGGATCAGTCAATGTACCATGGCAAGCGGTCCAGGTTTACGGGCTTTGAGCACCTTGGCGCAGAAGTACATACCTGCGTGCACTGGCCACTTGGTACGGGGGTAGCCCCTAGGAGCCTAGATACCGAGCGGTCACTGACGCGCAGAAACGGTTTTTGCTTGAGAGTGGGAGCCTTCTGCCGTCCGGTTCAGTTCACCTTCGATTGTTGTCCCACTCGCGCATCCAGGGGAGGAGTTCTCCGGCTGGCAAAGGTCGGGCGAAGGCGTAGCCCTGGAGGTAGTCGCAGCCAAGGCGACGCAGGAGATTGGCGTGGGTCTGGGTTTCGACGCCCTCGGCCACCACCTTGAGGCCGAGCGTCTTGCCCATGCCAATGATAGAGCTGACAACAGCCCGCTTTTCCTGGCTCTCAATGATTGGCTGCACCAACTGACGATCGATCTTGAAGCGCCGCGGATTGAGGCGGAAAAGGCTGAGGAACGAGGTGTGGCCGGTGCCAAAATCGTCGATATCAATACCGATACCCATTTTGCGAATTCCCTCGATATTGGCGCTAAAGTCGTCTTTCTCGTCGTCAAGGAAGATGGATTCGAGGAGTTCGAAACTCAGCGTCCCCGGCTCGAAATCGAGTTTTTTGAGTGCGCAGAGCAAATGCTCGTCGGCCAGGCGGTTGAATGAGACATTGACCGACACAGAAGGGATGGGAACCCCCTGCTCGCGCCAAGACCTCATGTCGGCGACCGCCTGCTCAAGGATCATGCCGTCGATGATGCTGAGGACCTGGCGGTCCTCGGCGGCCTTCATGAAGCGCGCCGGCGGCAGCATGCCCTGCTCGGAATGATGCCAGCGAGCCAGCGCTTCAAGGCTCACCACCTCTTGGGTCCTGGCATCAATGATTGGCTGGTAGAAGGGCACGAACCGGCGGTGTTCAATAGCGTCCAGCACCTCTTCGGCCGTGCGCCGTGCAACCTCGAGCTCGGTGCGCAGCTCTGCGGTGAAGACCTCGTATCGCCCGCCTCCTGCCGCTTTGGCGCGGTAGAGAGCGGCGTCGGAGTCGCCGAGCAGCCTGTTCAGTTTCAACTCGCCCCGGTTCTGGCAGGCAATGCCGATGCTGGCGCCGAGCCTGAACGGCTGTCCTTGGAAGTTGAACGGCTGGGACAGGGCATCAAGGATGTTCTGGGCGAGCTGTTGCAGGTCCTCAATGGTGCACTTTCCGGGACAGACGATAACGAACTCGTCGCCGCCGCTGCGCGCAACGAACTGGGCCGAGCTGACCTGGCTCGAGACGATCCCAGCAGCATGCCGGAGCACAGCATCGCCGGCCAGGTGGCCCGCGCTGTCGTTGATTTCCTTGAAGTTGTCGAGGTCGAGGTGAAGGATGGAGGTTTGGAACTGCCTGTCCCGTTCGAGATCCCCGAGAATCTTTTCCAGGAATCGGCGGTTGGGAAGCTCGGTCAGCGGGTCGGTTAGGGCCTGCTTTTCGATCTGGTCCTTGGCGATCTGCAGCTCGGCATTGCGCGCTTCGGCCAGACGGTTGGCGGCTAGCAGGTCCTCATGCATGCGGACGTCATCGGTTATGTCCCAGCTGGTCCCGATGATTCTGGGGCGCCCTTCCTCGTCCTCGCTATAGGTGACATGAGAGGTCAGCGTCCGGATCTCCCCATCGGAGCGGAGGATTCGGAAGCTCGAGGAGTGCTCTCCCTTTCGCCTCAGAAGCTCAGCATTTGCCGCAAGCACCCCGGCAAGGTCCTCGGGGTGGACTGCACGCTCGAAGTCGGCGCTGGAGAGCGCGCGCGCAGGGCTATAACCGTAAATCTCGCGCAGCCGCTGATCGTATTCCAGCCCGCCCGTGGTGACGTCATATTCGAAGACGCCAATGTGCGAAACAGTGAGAGCCAGCTCGAGCCGCTTGGCCAGGCTCTGGCTTAGGGCTTCGGAACGCTTGAGCTCGGTCACATCGGTATCAGTCCCGATGAACCGGATTGGCCGACCGTTGGTATCGAACTCAACCGGCGCACCCCGGCTCTGGATCCAGATATAATGACCGTTGCGATGCCGCTCGCGATACTCAAAGACGTTGCGCGGCAATTGGTCGGCCTTAAGGATGTGAATTTTAACCCGCTCAAGATCAAGCGGATGGACGCGCTTGAGCCAGGCCTCGCGCGAGCCGTCGACCTCTTCATCGGGCTCATAGCCGCGCAGCCGTTTCCAGGTGGGCGAGTAATAGACCCGCCCGGCCCGAAGATCAGATTCCCAGACCCCCTGGCCGGCGCTTTCAAGCGCAAAACTCCACCGTTTTTCGGCGTCGGCGAGCTCGAGCGCTGCCGTCCTCTGTTCGTCAATATCGGCGGTCTGCAGCCAGAGATATTTCGGCGCTCCCGCGCGATCGTTGAGAAGGGAAAGCGAGATGGCAGCCCAGAAGCACCGGCCATTGGCGTCGACCAGACGATGCTCAGCCCGGTAGGCGGGGCGCCGACCCTCGAGCAGGCCTTCGGCGAGCCAGCGGGCCTCGTCAAGGTCGGGTGGATAGACCACGCTCTCGAGGTTAAGGCCCAGGCAACCTTGATCGCCATAACCGAGCAGCGCGTCGCCGGGCTGATTTGCAAAAAGCACTGTTCCTTGCAGGTCGAGGATGTAGCTGGGCAGGGGCGCCTGGTCGAGCAGGCGGGCAAGGGTGGCTACGTCCTGGTCAAACTCGAGCGGGGTACCACCAATGGACATGGCCGAGCTCATGATACGGCCTTCCTCTCCCAATGTCCGTGCTCGCCATGGCGGCGGTCGCGGGACGATTTTTCGCGGTCCACCGGCAGCTTGATGATGCTGCGCTCGATGCGGACACCGGTCTTGGGATTGCGGATGAACTCGTGCCTGACATGGGAATGGGGCACGGCCGAGCGCTCTACGCCCAGCGGCGGCCCGAGTTCCATGCGGCGTCGATCGGGACCAAAATAGTCCTTGGTCTCGTAATAGACCTGCTGCCAGCTCAGCTGGTTGCAGAGCCGGGATTTGATCATGGTGAGCTTGTCCGGCAGCGTGACAACATCGTCGAAGCCCATGCGGATGAAGCCCAGATAGGACTCGAACTCCATGTCGTTGGCAAAAAGGATGACCGGCGCGAACCGCACATCGATCTCTTCGCGCGTCCGCACGGCCCGCAGGATCGCCCCGAGTGGACCGGCGCCAACGCCTTCATGGGCGAGAAAGAAGTTGATGCGGTTGGGCTTGTCGGCGGCATCGAACGCGCGCCGGGACGAAACCTCCTCGATCCTTGAAAAGCCGGCCAGCTGGGCAATGCGATAGAGCTGGCGGGCTTCTGCCGGATCGCGGGTAATCAGTTGGGCAGTACAGTACTCTAGCATGGCAGCCCTCCGACCACGCGATTGCGACCTTCATGCTTGGCCCGATATAGACCGGCATCTGCCCGAGCCAGCAGATCCTCGAAGCAGGTATCGGACTTTGTCATCGCCGCCACGCCGATCGAGATGGTCATCCGGAAGTGCTGTTCGCCGTGGCGCACCACGAGCTGTGCGATCTGCCGGCGGAGCCTGTCGCATTCAGCCAGGGCGCAGCTTTCCGTCATCCCCGGCATGAGCAGCACGAACTCCTCGCCTCCGATCCGCGCGAACATCGCAGAATCCGATTTGCGCAGGGTCGGGATAAAGCCATTGCAGGTCGCGGCCAGGCGCTTGAGGGCAAGGTCGCCGCCGGCATGGCCGTACAGGTCGTTGATGGCCTTGAAATGGTCGACGTCCAGAGCTGCCAGCGCAAATGGCGAGCCGTTTTCGAGGAAGGCGCCAGCGTGCAGCGAGCCCTCGTAAAAGGCATGGCGGCGGTTATAGGCGCCGGTCAGCTCATCAACGATGGTCAGCTGCCGCAGCGACGCCTCTGCGCGCTTCTGATCCGTGATGTCATGGAGCACGACCTGGGCGAGCGGCGTGCCGGGCCAGGGCAGCCGGATAATGGTCAGCCGACAGAGCCGCTCGGTCTCTCCCATGCGGAGCAAAGCCTCGGCCGAGGTTTTCTGGCCATGCCGCGCGAGCGCTTGGTTGAGCGCCTCAGAAACCGTGGCGCTATCCTGCGCATCGACGAAATCGAGCAGGTGCTGGCCGATGAGGCCACCGGGCGCACTCGAAAGGAGTTGGTTGGCCACCCCATTGCTGAACAGCACCCCCTGAACCGAATGAAACAGCAGGGCAAAGGGCAGGACATCGAGCGCCACTCCCATCAGCTCGCGCGTCCCGGACAGGGCCGCCTGAGTCAGATGGGCTTCGGCCGCCCCGCCCTGGTCGAGAGTGAAATCGTCCCAACCGGACGCATCGAGGTCCACCGACGCACTCGCCCCAGAATTTTCCAACTGATTGATTGGCAACCTTTTCAAAGCGTTGTCCTCCCTTGAGAGAACAAATTCCACGCCCGAACTTATAGAGCGATTAATGGCAAGAAGCTTTCGCGAGCCAGCCGATCACGGCCGCCACCATGGTTACCAGAAGGTTAACACCGCGAATGTGATGCCCGGTTGTGACGTTTGACCAGGCTAGGCGGCCTATGCGCGAACAGGTTGCTGGTCGAACCGAAGGGCAACTTCGTCACTTGCCACCACCATCAGCGCAGCACATCGCAGCCCGGAACAAACAGGCTTGCCAGGGCAAAATACAGCATCCCCAAAACGGACAGCCCTGCCAACAGCCGCATCGTGCCGCGGATAAACGGCCATTGATCTTCCGGCGCCGATGCACCGGTGATGCGCTGGAACACAGCCACGGGGCGCGCCATCGCTCCCAATACGCAGCCCGCCAAACCAAGACAGATGATGCCGACCAGTATTCGGATGGCTGTGGGGGACAGCGCCCCGAAGGCACAGAGCGAAGACTGTGCGCCATAGATCAATGTCAGGTTCAACGCCCATGCAATTGGGCCGACGAGCAGAAACACAAACGTACCGATCATCTGCCTTGCGGAATTTCTGTCGTCCATGGCGCTCATCCCAGCTGACGGGGAAAACCGTGGATCAGGAGGAGGCCGAATAGCCCCTGCCCCACGGCATAGTAATAGAGCAAGGCCGCGTTATCGAAGGTCACGCGCCGTTGCGCGGTCAATTGCCGGGTGAACAGCCGCGCCGCTGCGAACAGGCACATGATGGCAACGACGAAAGCGATCTGACTTTGAAGAACCGAGGCCATATAGACCATGGCGCCATAAGATGAATCTGTGGGTTGCAGGCCGGTCTGCCAATGCCCCCAGATTTCGAGCACCACGGCACCGACCATCAGCGCAGCGGCGATGATCAGCAGTACCATGCGCCCCCAGTGCCGCCCTTCGGTGTCGGGCAGGATACGCCCGCACCAGAGCATGCAACCAGCGCCCAGCACCAGCATGGCGGCCGACAGCCCGGGATAGAGCAGGCCCGGTGGCGCCGGAGCCCCGGCCGGCGCCCAGACATCGGGCGATACCGTCCAGAGATAGAGGTATGAGAAAAAGTAACTCACATAGAGTGAGGCCGCGACCAGCATCAGGACCACCATGGCCCACCAGCTATGCGAGAGCGGACCGGTGACATAGGTGGGCAGGCGCAGCCCCTTGGCCACCTCGACCTCGCCCTGGCTGGGACGATCCAGTTCCCAGGTCCAGACCAGACATGCGCCAATCGCCAACACCCCACTGGCGATGGCGAACGGCACCTGCTTGATCGTCAGTAAAAGGAAGAACCCCGCCGTACCGGCAGCAGCGACGAGGTGCGTCCAGCTTGGCCCGGGCATTTGCAGTACATATTGCGGCTTGGCCTCGACGGCCGAGGTCACAAGCGTCTCGCGGCGACCGGTCGGGGCATTGGGCAAATAGTGATGGCCGGCATCGACCTCACGCGACAGGCCAGGACGATCCCATAGTGGTTCGAGACTGGTGACATGCGGAATAGAGCGGGTTGAATAAACGTCATTGGGAAGGAATTCGAGTGTCCCTGCTCCCCAGGGGTTTTCCGGACCGCCCTCGCCGAAGCGGAAATTGCGGACCAAGTCGATGATGAAGACACCGACGCCCGCCGCCATGATGAAGGCGCCGGCGGTAGAAATCGAATTGAGAACGTCCCAACCCAGGTTAGAGGGATAAGTCCAGACTCGGCGTGGCATACCGGCAAGACCGGTGATGTGCATTGGAAAAAAGGCGGTGTTGAAGCCGATGAACATAAGCCAGAACGCCCATTTCCCCAGCCGTTCGGAGAGCATCCTGCTGCTCACCAGGGGTGCCCAGTAATAAAAGGTGGCAAAGAGCGGAAACACCATGCCACCCACCAGCACATAGTGAAAATGGGCGACGATGAAATAGCTGTCATGGGCCTGGAAATCGAAGGGGACCACCGCCACCATCACGCCTGTCAGCCCACCGAGCACGAATATGAACAAGAATCCCAGGATGAACAGCGACGGCACGGTGATCCGAAATCGTTCGCGTCCGGCGGCCATGGTCGCGATCCAGGAGAACACCTGAATGCCCGAAGGAATGGCCACCGCCATGCTGGCGGCCGAGAAGAAGGCCAGGCTCAATCCCGGAATGCCGGTCGTGAACATATGATGCACCCAGAGCCCGAAGCTGAAAAAGCCGGTGGCGATCAGCGCGACCACGATCAGCCGGTAACCAACCAGCGGCGTCTGCGCCATGGTCGGGATCATCATGGAGACCAGGCCCGCAGCGGGCAGAAAGATGATGTAGACCTCCGGATGCCCGAAGAACCAGAACAGGTGCTGCCAGAGCAATGCATCGCCACCCAGCGCGGCCGTGAAGAAGGGCCACCCGAATGCGCGCTCGATCTCGAGCAGCATGGTGGCCAGAATGACCGCCGGGAAGGCAAAGACGATCATCGCGGCAAAAATCAGCATGGCCCAGGCAAAAATGGGCATTTTGGCCAGGGTCATGCCGGGTGGCCGGGTTCGCAACGCACCCACGATGATCTCGATCGCCCCGGCAATCGCCGATATCTCGATGAACCCGATGCCCAACAGCCAGAAGTCGGCATTGTTGCCCGGCTGGTACTCGGTCAGCGTCAGGGGCGGATACATGAACCAGCCGCCCTTGGGCGCCATGTCGTAGAGCACGGTGGAGAAGAACACCAACCCGCCAATGATGTAAGCCCAGATGGCGAAGGCACTCAGCCGTGGAAACGGCAGGTCGCGCGCAGCCAGCATCTGGGGCAATAGCATGACGCCGAGCGCTTCGACCGCCGGCACGGCGAACAGAAACATCATCGTCGTGCCGTGGGTGGTAAAGATCTGGTTGTACAGATCCTGACTGAGAAAACTGTTGTCACCCACAGCCAGTTGGGTGCGCATCAACAATGCAAGAATACCGGCGAGCACGAAGAACAGAAATGCCGCGCCGATATAGAGCGTGCCGATCACCGTGTTGTTCACCGCTGTGAGCAGACCAAATCCCTTTGGCGTCGCCCATATGCGTTTAAGTTCCTCTACCTCGCCTTCCGGGCGGGGATCGGGATTGGGGAGTTCGAAGGGCTTATCCGTCATGCCGTCACCTCAGGAAGAACAGAACGACCAGGCCAGCGGCGTAGCAGAAGAGCACCGCCAGGGAATCCAGCCCCATGCGCAGCACGGTCTTGTCGCGTCTCTCGGCCATGCCGATCACGAACAGGACTGTCACCGCGATACCAAGGAGCGCGCCGAAGGCATCCAATGTCCCGGCCTGAGCCAGCACGGGCTCACCGGGTGCGACCGCATCGATGACGAAGATCAGGCCGATATTGATGAGATTGGTGCCGAAGATGTCCGACACTGCAAGGGTGTATAGCCCCGACTTGGCTGCGGTAATTGCCGTGCTGAATTCAGGGAGTGAGGTGGCAAAGGCCAAAAAGACAAAGCCTACTGCGCTGTCCCCCAGCCCGGTCTGTTCCGCCAAGGCATCGCCTGTGCGCGCCAACAGATATCCTGACACCAGGATGACCAGCCCTAGTCCAACGGTCCAGGCAATGATCTGCCCCAAAGACATATCGGCATGCTCTTGGGCGGCCTTTTCCTTTGCCTGCTTGTGCTGGTCTTCGAGACCAATTTCGACATCACCATGACTGGCCGCCAGCCAAGGCCTGCCCCCTCCGGCCTTGGACAGGATGTAGATGCTGAACGCGTAGGCGAATATCGAGGCCCAGGCCCAAAGGCCAATACCCAGGAACGCAATGTCCCCCACGGTAATGCCCGCTGTTGCAATTGTGATGAGCAGGATGTTGAGTCCGCCTTGCAGCATCACGGTGGGGTCCGGCAATTCCGACGTCAAAGCTCGGCGTCCGATAACGATATCCACGATGGCCAGGATGACCACCTGCGCGGCGATCGAACCGAAAAGGTTATTGACGGCAAGAAGCGCGGCCCCCGTGGCCGCACCGGTCACGGTGGCGCCGATTTCGGGAAGCGAGGTTACGCCACCCAGCAGCAACATGCCGATGGCGGCCTGCCCGATGCCGGTCTTGTTGCTGATGGCATTGGCATAGCCGGTGATGCGCGCACCCGCGAACCAGACCACGACCGCCGCCGCTACAAACACCGCGATATTGATCCAGATGGGCGTTTGGGTGAAATCGAACATGGCTAGCGCAGCCCCTCCAGATAGCTGGCCAGATCATCCAGTTGCTCTTCCGAAAAGATGCCGTAGGGCGGCATTCTGTTCTCCGGCTTGATATGCTGATTGTTGACGATGAACGCGGCGAAGGCCTCGGCCGAATTGGGCAGGGTCGCCGCCGCGAGCGAGTGGCGGCCGCCCACATGGGTCAGGTCAGGCCCGATCGTGCCATCGGCGGGGGTTCCGCGTACCGTATGACAGCCGCCGCAACCGCTGGTCAGAAACAGCTCCTGGCCCCGGCGCGGGCCTTCGCCTTGTGGTGGCTGTGCGTCAGCGGCTTCGCGCTCCAGCCAGGCCTCGAATGCCGCCGGTGTCTGGGCCACCACATGGAAGGCCATGAAGGCGTGCGCCCCGCCGCAATATTCTGCGCATTGGCCGCGCGTTATGCCGGGCCTGGTCGCGGTGACGGTCATCTGGTTGGTCCGGCCCGGGATCATGTCGAGTTTGCCAGCGATACTGGGCGCCCAGAAGCTGTGGATGACATCGGCCGTGGTCAGCTCCAGGGTAACCGGTTGGCCGACCGGCAGATGAATCTCGTTGGCTGCCTCAATCTCTCGCCCATCGGCCGTCCGATAGGTAACCCGCCACCACCACTGCTCGCCGCTGACCGCAATGCGCAAGCCCGTGTTGCCGGCTTCAGCTTGTGCGCCGGCCTGGAGCAGAACGAAGCCATAGATCAGCAGGGCCGTGAGCACGACCACCGGAAATCCAATGCCCAGCCAATTGATCAGGCCCTCTCCGGCGAGACGTTGCCGCACCCGCGTCGAGCCAGTTATGGCAATGGCGGCAAGAACCAGGACCAGCACAAAGATCGCCGCACCGCCCAGTGTCATCACCCAGAACAGGATGTTGATCTGTTCGGCGTCGTGGCCGCTGGGATTGAAGGCGGACTGCTGGGCGGAACAGCCGGCAAGCAGGGGCAGACAGATCAGACCCGCGAAGCTGGCGCGAAAGCTCATTGGGCCTCCTCCGCATTCTGGGTCGCGTAATAGGCACTTACCGCCTTGCCCTGCGCCTCGGTGAGCCGCTGCCCGATAACCGACATCAGGCGCCCCTCAGCCGAGGCATCGCGATGGCCTGCGTGCTGCCAGAGCTTGAGCTGGGTGGCCATATAGCGCTCGGATTGGCCTTCCAGCCTGGATGCCGCCGGATTGACGCCATGGCAGCTTTGGCAGGCCGGCACATCCTGCTCGGGCAGGCCCTGCCGGGCGATCTGTCTGCCCAGTGCGATATTGGCATTGCTGTTCTGGCGACCGGCCGGAGGCGGCAGGGATGCATAGCTGGCCGCATTGCTGGCGATCTCTTCGTCGCTCATGTCGAAGGCGATCGGCGCCATGATGCCGCTGGCGCGCTGGCCGCCGCGATACTCTTCAAGGGCACGGCGGAGATAGGCTTCGGACAGACCATCCAGGCGCGGCACCAGATCGCTGACCGGCGGTTGCCCGGCAGCCTCATGACAGCGCGCGCAGGTATTGAGATTTTGAGCCTGTTCGGCGGCGCTGTCCTCAATCGCAGCATTTTCCGGACCGATCTTATTGAGTCGCCGCAGATAGGACACAACCGACCAGACCTCGTCGGGCCGGTGCGCCGCCGGCCAGGCCGGCATGCCGGTATATTTGAGACCGTGATTGACGACCCAGAACACTTCGCGCGCATCATAATGTTCAAACGCACCCGTCAGGTCGGGCGGCTTTGGCAGCATATGAGAATAGAGCGGGTTGAGCGGCTCGCCCGGTGTGCCATGGCAGGTGGTGCAGGTGCCCAGGAAATGTTGCTCGCCCAGCTGGTAGAGGTCGGGATCATCCAGTTCGGGCACCTCGATCCCACCGGAGGCCACGGCGACGGAGCGATCCCGCAGAATGGTGATGATGAAATTGGTGATGGACCAATGATCGCGCGAGGCGCCGATATTGTAGATTCCTGAGAGAATGAACGCGCCGCCGGCAAGAACGAGGGCGCCCATTACGAAGAGACTGGCCACGCCGATGCGCTGCCAGCGCGTCAACTGCCGGACCTTGACAATTTTCTCCTTAGACACCGGTCCTCCCGCGATCCTCCAGCGAGAAGAACCATCGGCTCGCAAGAACAATGCCGGCTGTCACATAGCTGAGTGGGCAGGCGACCAGCATGATCATTCCGGCCATATGCTGGTCAGCCAGGGATCCGGTTGCATGCGAAGCAAACCTATGCGCGCCGGAGAACAGCAGATTTGGCGCGAAGACCAGCAAGGCGCCAAGCAGGCAGAACAGCTTGCCGGTGATGAGCAGGGCCAATGGGGCACGCCAGCTTTCCCGCTCCGGCATGCTGGCAATGCTCATCCAGAACAGCGCCGCCGCCGCCGCCAGGCTAAGCTGCATGAGCAGCATCAATGGCGCGTCATGCATGGCAGCCGTCAGCGCGGCCGGACTGTGCCAGCCCCATAGCAACACCAGTTGCGCCGTCGTCGCCCAGGGCCAAATCCGCCAGATGCGCGGTACCAGTCCGCGTCGCGCGAGCGCGTAAACGGCGATCGGCACGAGCGCGTTCATCACCAGCAGGTGCGTCAACATATGCGATGAAAGATGGCCCATGGCGCCCGCACTTTGTTGTCCCAGAAGGGACAAAGTCCGAACCCGGCACAAAGTTGCGAAAAACTCTGGGCGTTCCCGAGCGATGCGCCCGTCAGACGGGCAGGCCGGTCATGGCGCGGCGCCGCCTGCGACCGGGCCGGCAGCGGCTCAGGAGATGGTCGCTGCCCGGCGGGACATGGCAGCCTGCAGGCCCAGATAGAGTATCGAGCCGAGGATGCAATAGGCTGCGTATCCGAAGGTCTGGACCGTTATGGGGGCACCTGTGTCAATCAGGTAGCCGGCAATGCCCGGCCCGAGCGCGGACGCCGCGACCAGGGCCGCCGTCACCAGCGAGCGTACGGCACCGATATGCGCCGTGCCGTAGATTTCGGCCCACAATGCGCCGACGACCGGATTGGTCATCCCCTGCGTCAGGCCGATGCAGATAAAGGCGATTGGCATGGACCATATTGGCGCCAAAGTGCCCAGGATCAGGCTTGCGACGGCCAGCGGCAGCAGCACGAAGGGCATCAACCGCCAGGCGCCGAACCGGTCAACGAGGAAGCCGGCGAAGATCGACGAGACAGCCACGGACAGTGACAGAAAGGGGAACATGGCGGTGAACACCGTCAGGTCCCAGCCCTTCACCTCAGTCAGGTGCGCCTGATGAAATATGTAGAGCGTCCCGATCGCCGGGGGCGCCATAATCCCGGGCAGCAGGAAATAGAACAGGGGATCGCGCAGCACGCGCGACCGGGTCCATTGCCGCCCGGTCGGCTCCAGCATGCTTGCGCCGTCGGGGTTGGCGACGACGGGCCGTCCTTTGCGGCCCTCGGCAGGATCGCGCAACAGGAACCAGATGGCCGGCACGACCAGCCCGACCAGCACCGCTGCCGCTCCGGCCCAGACATTGCGCCACCCGAAGGCGAGGATCGAAACGGTCAGGACAAAAGGGAGAACCGCGTCGCCGAGGGTAAAGCCCAATCCGGCAAAGGAGAGGGCCCGACCACGGAAGCGGTTGAACCAGCGTGACATGGTGGTCATGGCGACGTGGCTCAACATGCCCTGGCCGAAGAAACGCAACATTGCCAGCGCCAGCACCAGAATGGCGACATGGCCCGCGCCTGCCATGATCAAGGCCGTGGCAGCAAGGCCGAGCATGCAGATGATGGCGAGGCGCCGGGCGGGAAACCTGTCAGCCAGAACCCCCCCAAAAACCAGTACGCTGGCACTGGCAAGTGTGGCGAATGTGTAGAACCCGCCGAATTGACCATGGGTTAGCCCGAACTCGGTTCGTAGCGCGGTGTTGAACTGGGCAATGAAATTTGTCTGCCCAGGCATTGTCGCCAGGGTCATCATGGCGCCACCGGCAATCCATTGCCACTGGCGGCCCGTCAGCTCGGACAGGGGCGGAGACTTCGGCGAGGCAATAACAGACACGATACGACTTTCACGGCAAAGCGCCGGCATGAACGGATAGATTCAGAAAAGAGAAGACCGAGGGTTCAGCCTGAGACAGGTCGGGACAGCCTAGCACCGACTGTTAGGGCTACCCAGATTCCTTTGCGCGCCGACAATGCACAGAGTGGCGGCCGGATCGGTGGTCGAGACGCTTGAGAGCACTGGGCTCGCCGCAATTTAGGCGCTTGCTGAACTCATCGGTTTCCGGGCGCTGCATCACCATTCCCAATGTGAGCTACCTGACCAGGGGCCGGAGCCGCGCCTTGCCCTGCATGACGTCCATGCGGGACAGGCGACTGACGCTCTGCTGGTCCAAGTCATGCAGTCCGCGTGGCGCTGTACTTGGCGTGGCGGCGGCCGAAGCGAAATAAACGGCAGCCGCCTGGTCAGCGGAACAGCATCACGGGACGTTTCACCGAGCGGACCATTTCGGCGGTGGTGCTGCCGATGATGAAGCTGCGGATGCGCGAGTGTCCATAAGCGCCCATCACCAGCAGGTCGATATGATCGGCCTCGGCATGGCTGGCGATGATTTTTTCGGGCTCGCCTTCCTCGATATGGGTGTGAATAGTGTAGCCGGCACTGCGCAACACATTGGCAGCCGTCTCGAGCTTGCCGCGGTTTTCCGGGGTATCCCTGCCAACCGTCACCATATGGCCCTCGAGGCCGGGGAACAGCTTGCCGGTGGCGATGTGGTTGATCGCCTTCATCACGCTTGGGCCGCCATCGAAGGCGACAAGGAAGCGCTTAACCGGCTGGAAGGCGCGCGAGGCGACCAGCACCGGCTTGGTGCTGGTGCGCACCACGCGTTCTAGGTTCGACCCCAGATGCAGCTTGGCAAAATCGGCGGCCTCGCCGCGCTTGCCGATCAGGATCAGGTCCGCGTCCTTTTCGAGTTCCTGCACGGACTCGACGACATCCCCATTGCGCAACTTGCCGATGGCGCTCTGGACACCGGCCTCAACAAGACGATTGACGCCGGCATCGACAACAAGCCGGCCGCGCTGCTGCGCCAGCTTGGCGCGCTGCGCATCGTGTTCGGCCAATTCGTTGAGCAGGCTCGTCCGGGCGCCCAGTTCCAGGCTGCCCGAAAGATCGGCCGGTGTGCTCGAGAGGTCGCGGCGGCCGATGATGTGCACAACCTCGACGCTGGCGCCTATGGTGGTGGCCACCCAGGCAGCGTGGTCGAGAACGCTCTGGGCATAGGTCGAGCCGTCGATGAAGGCGATGAGTTTTGCCATGGGTCGTTCTCCTCCTAGTGCCCCATGAGACGTTCAAGCGCCCCGGGCTTATCGTGAATACCCAGTCTGTCAACGATAGTCTCGCTAGCCTCATTCATGCCGACCAGATTGACCTCGGCCCCCTCGCGACGGAATTTGAGGACGATCATGTCGAGCGCCTGCACACTGGAAATGTCCCAGATATGAGCGTGGGTGACATCGATAGTGACCTTTTCCAGACTTTCCTTGAAGTCGAAAGCGGCGGTGAAATCCTCCACCGAGGCAAAGAAGACCTGACCCTCCACCTTATAGGTGCGCTCGCGCCCATCGGCCGACAGGTCCGAAGTGATGCGGAAGATCTGCGAGATCTTCCAGGCAAAGAAAATGCCCGAGAGCAGGACGCCGATCAGCACGCCGATGGCCAGGTTGTGAGTATAAATCACTGTCACCACGGTCGCGATCATCACGATCGAGGAGCTGCGCGGATGCACGGCGAGATTCTTGATCGAACTCCACGAGAAGGTGCCGATCGAGACCATGATCATGATGGCGACCAGCGCCGGCATGGGAATCTGGCTGACCAGATCGCCCAGCACCAGGATCAGGAACAGCAGGAAGATGCCGGCACAAAAGGTCGAAAGGCGCCCGCGGCCGCCCGACTTCACATTGATGATCGACTGGCCGATCATGGCGCAGCCGGCCATGCCGCCGATGAAGCCAGTCGCGGTATTGGCGATGCCCTGGCCGATGCATTCCTGGTTGCGATCGCTCTTGGTGTCGGTCAACTCATCCACGATCTGTGCCGTCATCAGCGATTCAAGCAGACCCACCACTGCCACCGCCGCCGAATAGGGCAGGATGATCATCAGGGTTTCGAGATTGAGCGGGATCTGCGGGATGAGGAAAATCGGCAAGGTATCGGGCAGTGCGCCCATATCGCCAACGCTGCGGACATCAAGCCCCAGGGCCAGCGTCAACGCCGTCAGTACGATGATGCAGACCAGTGGCGAGGGGATCACCTTGGTGATGCGAGGAAAGAGATAAATGATAGCCAGCCCACCGGCGACCATCACATAGGTCAGCCAGGTGACGTTAATGAGCTCGGGCAACTGGGCCATGAAAATGAGAATGGCCAGCGCGTTGACGAAGCCGGTCATCACCGACTTCGAGACAAAACGCATGACATAGCCGAGCTTCAAAAACCCGGCGCCAATCTGCAGCAGACCGGCCAGCACGGTGGCGGCCAGCAGATATTGCAGGCCGTGATCCTTGACCAGGGTGACCATGAGCACGGCCGTTGCCGCCGTCGCCGCCGAAATCATGCCGGGTCGGCCGCCGACAAAGGCGATCAGCACGGCGATCGAGAATGAGGCGTAGAGGCCGACTTTGGGGTCGACGCCGGCGATAATGGAAAAGGCGATCGCCTCGGGGATCAGGGCGAGCGCAACGACCAGCCCGGCGAGGATGTCGGCGCGGATATTGCCGAACCACTCGGCGCGCATGCGGGGAAGAAAATCTTGCATCTGAGGTCCATCTGGAAGTGCCGCACTCAGAAGGCCTCTGGCGGCTGTCGCGATGCAGGGATGTCCTGAAGAAGTTCTGGCGGCGGCAATGCCCGTTTAAGGCCCTACAAAGTGCGGTCATATGCACGTGAAATGACACGGAAATCAAATGCCATGCCCGAGGTAGTCTGACCGGCAGCCGAACGCTTCAGGCGCTCCGTTGCATCGATGTTCAAGCGAACTGGTAGGTTACCGGGGGATAGGCGCCCGGAGAAGCCACCCGCGGGGCGGGTCCGACGACACTGTCGTGAATGCCCCAGATGTGCCGGGCGCGCAAGGCATACCAGGCATGCGTATAACGCATACCTAACCTCGGAGGGCGACGCTTAGAGGAGCATCTGCGCGCGCGGTGCGGTCCGCCGCGGGTCGAGCTGAATTGCTGCAGAAACACCCCAGATCAGGCCCACGAGCAGGAACCAATGGCGCCAGTGGTCCGTGTCGATAATTGCCGAGAGCAAGACCAGCACCGAGAATGTGGCAAACAGCGGTATCATCATCAGTCGGTACGGGGAGGCGCGCAGCAGCCCCTTCATTCCCCGCCAGAGGGTCAGCGCGACGAGCAGGAAGTAGAGCCCGCCACCACCCCAGCCATAGTTGAGCAGGACCGAAACATAGACGTTGTGGGGCTCCTCGACGATCTTCAAGGTCCGGAATTCCAATGGCCCGAGCCCGAAGGGGTTTTGCAGGGCGAGTCCGAAGGCGTAGCCCTGTCGTCCGAAGCGGCCGGTTTCACCCATATCGTAGACCTGCCCCTGCGCCCGAACCGCAAAGAGTTCGGCCACGGCCGGGATGCTGAGAAGACCCAGAATGCCCACCACCATGGCAATGGCACCAATGACCGTCATGACTATGATCTGCAGTTTTTCCCGGATACGAGCTTCCAGGCAGAAACACAGGATCAGCACCAGCAGCGAGGACGCCAGCAAATGGCCCCAGGCGCCACGGGAGAAGCTGAGAAACACACCGACCGTCAGAACAGCATAAACCAGGGCGCCAAAAATCTGCTCCCGTCTGGTGCCCAGCAACACCCGCTGCAGGGCAAACATCGCCGGCAGGACCAGAAACGGCCCAAACACATTGGGGTCCTTGAACGTTGCTTTCGCTCGTCCATAGAGGGTGAACAGTTCGGCGCCGGGGATCAGGCCCAGATAGGCAAGCGTTCCAATGATCGCGCAACACAAGGCCGCAATGGTATAGGCCCGCATAATCAGCCGCATGCGCCTGTCGGTCGCTTCGGACACGTAGTTGGCCACAAAGTAGCTGGTCAGCAGCAGGAAAACGGTGACAGTCGAGAAGACCATCGCATCAACCGGACTAGAGTTGCGGACCTGAAACACGGCGATCAGCGCGAAGGGGACGAACCCCACGATAATGGCGAGCAGGCCTGTGCTTGACCGGTACAGGTCGATATTTGCCAGGACAGCCAAGACCAGAACGGCAAGGAAGGCGAGTTCGTAGGGCGAAGGCTCAACAAGAACAAAGCCTCCGCAGAAGATCCAGAATCCCACCGACCAAGCGAGCATTTTTGAGGCGCGTGCGCGCATGACGTGCAGCCCGATCGGCCCTATATCTGCTGCGAACTTGTCGGTCAGTGCCCTGGTCTCCTCATTCACAGCAAAGCTGACGCCAGTCGGCTGGTCAGGTTTTTTGAACCCAAATGATCCTGTAGCGCACGCGCGGCGTGCATCAATTCTTGACCACCAACTCGTTCCATCCGGGCCGCACAAATGCTTGAGGCGGACACGATCGAACACTAGGGAAATCGCTGCGGGGGGTAAAGTAGCAGTTGACCGTACCACGGTCCCCTCTGCATCATCGCACAGGCGATGCCAAATCCCTGATTTCCCTTGCTAAGAGACCGCAATGACAAACCGCCGGCAGCTTCTCACGGGTATGGCGTCCGCCGCCCTGTCCATGAGCGCCTTCCAACGCGCATTTGCGCAACAATTTGTCGACGCGAATGAGTTCGGGCTGGAGGCCGCCGACACTGGCGACCAATCCGGCAAGTTTCAGATGGCGGTGGATGCCGCCGCCGCACTGCAGCAGCCACTTTATCTGGCGGCAGGCACTTATCAGATCAGCAATATCGCGGTTTCGAGACCGATCATCATCCGGGGTGCGCCAGGCGCGACCCTGCGCCTGGGGGCCGGGGACGCGATTCTGTTGCTCGGCGATTGCAGTGACGTCGTTCTTGAAGGTCTGACGTTTGATGGCATTGACGCTTTGGGGCGTGACGGCGCTCTGCTGAGCATCACCAATGCCCAGCGCATCACGGTACAGAACTGCACCTTCTTGCGCGCCGGGACCGGCATCAATGCGTACAACATGCAGGGCCGGATCGAAAATTGCGCGCTGTCCAATATTGCCGACACGGCCATCCATGCCAATGACAGCGGTGGCATCGACATTCTGGGCAACATCATTGCACGCTGCGGCAATGGCGGCATCCGCGTCTGGCGCAGTCAAAGTGGTCCGGATGGCGCGCGCATATGGGGCAATCGCATTTCGGACATCGACTGGGTCGCCGGCGGCAATGGCCAGAATGGCAATGGTATCAATGTGTTTCGTGCCGACAATGTCAGCATATCGGACAATCACATTGTCAATTGCGCCTTTTCCGCCATTCGGCTCAACGCCACGAAGAACACCCGGGTCATCGGGAATCATTGTCAGGACAGCGGCGAAGTCTCCATATTTTCCGAGTTTGGGTTTTCCGGCTCCATCATCAGTGACAATCTGATCGATGGCGGGGCAGCCGGCATCTCGATGACCAATTTCAACGATGGTGGTCGGCTCTCGGTGTGCCAGGGCAATATCGTGCGCAATTTGCTGGAGCGCTCACCGAACAATCCAGACACGGTTCCATACGGCATTGGTGTCGAAGCCGACGCAGCCGTCACCGGCAATGTCATTGAAGGGGTCCCCGGGACGGGTATCGCCGTTGGGTGGGGGCCATATCTGCGTGACGTCCTGGTCAATGACAACATGGTCAGGGAGTGCACGATTGGTATCGCTGTCAGTGTGGCCCCAGGTGCTGGGCATGCCCGGATCAGCGATAATGTCGTCTCAGGCAGCGGGGAGCATGCCATTATTGCCGCCCAATGGGATGAGATCGTCAGTCGGGACCTGCCCGCCGATGCCGATCAATTCCCCAATGTCGCCATCGAGGGGAACAGCGTCATCTAACCTGGCGTGCCGGGCTGATGCGTCCGCGCAGACTGGCGCAACCAATGCGATCGCCCTATTCCCACAAGCGCGTCAGCGGCTTGGCATTCACGCTTTGGCGTGACAAGTCTTTGGCCTGACTGCGCCATGCCGACCAAGGACAAGTAACGTGCCCACGCTGCCCACGCCAACGCTCACTCATTTCTGTACCCTGGAAGTGGCACTTTCCAGGCCGATGATAATCGGCGATGTGCACGCGGCCAGCAAAAGGGTCATTCCCATTCGCGGCGGCACGGTTACGGGGCCGGAGATTTCCGGCACCATTCTCGATTTCGGCGCCGACTGGCAGCGCGTGTTCGAAAGCGGGGTGGCCGAGCTCGATGCACGCTACGCCTTCAAGACCGATGACGGGGCGCTGGTCGAGATCGAAAATTTCGGTTTTCGCCATGGGCCGCCCGAAATTCTGGCCAAATTGGCTGCCGGCGAGCCCTGTCCGCCCGAGAGCTATTACATGCGAACCGCAGCGCGGCTAAGTACGGCGCACCCCAAATACAACTGGATCAACCGGACCATGTTTGTGGGCACAGGCGCGCGCCTCCAGAGCGCGGTCCAGATCGATCTCTACGCCGTGGGCTAAGCGGCGCGGCATTGGACAAGCCCGGATTGATTGCATAAACCACCCCGCAAGGTGCCAAGGGGGCATGGGGGACTGGATATGATGCAGGATCGGGTGCTGATTGCGGGCGGCGGTATTGGCGGGCTGGCTCTCGCCCTGACGCTGCATCAGATCGGGGTCCCATTCACTGTCTATGAAGCGGTGCGCCAACTGGCCCCGCTTGGCGTCGGCATCAATATCCAGCCCAATGCGGTGCGTGAACTGTTCGACCTCGGCCTCGGCCAGGATGATCTCGACAGCATCGGCGTCCCCTCGCGCGAATGGGCGCTGCTCGGGCGCAATGGCAATGAGATCTATTCCGAACCGCGTGGGCTGGAGGCTGGGTATAACTGGCCGCAATATTCGGTGCATCGCGGGCAGTTGCACATGTTGCTTTATCGCACCCTGGTGGCGCGGGCCGGCGCGGATAGCGTCAGACTGGGCCATGAGGTGACCGGCTATACCCGGAACAGCGATGGCTCAGTGACGGCGCAAATCCGCCGCGCCGAAGGGGACATCACGCATGTATCCGGGCGGCTGCTGATCGGCGCCGATGGCATCCATTCAAACGTGCGCGCTGCCATGCATCCCGACCAGCCGCCCATTCATTGGGGCGGCGCCGTGATGTGGCGCGGCACCACGCTGGCGCAGCCCATTCGCAGCGGCTCGTCCTTTGTGGGGCTGGGCAGTCATCGCCAGCGCATCGTGTTTTATCCCATCGGCGCGGCCGATCCCGAAACGGGCCTGGCCGTCACCAACTGGATTGCCGAGGTGACGCAGGACAATTCGGAAGGCTGGAAGAATGCGGGCTGGTTTCGCCGGGTCGAAATTGCCGAGTTCGCGCATCACTTTGCCGACTGGCGCTATGACTGGCTCGATGTGCCCGACATGCTGAGCCGAGCCGATATTGCGTACGAAAACCCGATGATCGACCGCGACCCGGTTTCCACCTGGCAGGATGGCCCGGTGGCGCTGATGGGCGATGCCGCCCATGCGATGTATCCCACTGGATCCAACGGGGCCAGCCAGGCCATTATCGACGCGCGTATTCTCGGCGCCATGATGATTGCGCATGGGGTCAATGCCGACGCCCTGGCCGCCTATGACGAAAAGCTCTGCGGCCCGGTGTCCGAACTGATCCTGCGCAATCGCGGCGCCGGTCCGTTTGGCCTGCTCAATATGGTGGATGAACGCTGCGGCGGGGTGTTCGACGACATCGATGCCGTCATTCCTGCCGAGGAACGCGCCGAGTTCATGGCGCGCTACAAGGCGGCAGCGGGATTTGCCATTGAACAGCTCAATGCGGCCCCGCCCACCATCGCGTCCGACGCCCGCGTGACCGAGACCGTTCCGGCCTAATCCCTTCTAGTTCTGAATGTTTTCTTTTCGGTTCGGGTCAGCCGACCAAGTCTGTTGACTCCTGTGATTGGTGTGCTACATATCTAGCACACTAGATAGGCAAGACACATGGATGATTTTCACGCCAGCCAGCCGATCTTCGTACAGATCCGGCAGCGGCTGATCGAGATGATCCTCCGGCAACAGGTGGCAGAAGGCGAGGCATTGCCCTCGGTGCGCCAGATTGCCGGTGATCTTTCGGTCAATCCGCTGACGGTCACCAAGGCTTTCGAGGCCCTGGTCGATATCGGGGTGGTGGAGAAACGCAGGGGACTGGGCATGTTCGTTACCAGCGGCGCGCGGGCGCAATTGCTCGCTCATGAACGCGAGAAATTCCTCAAGGAAGACTGGCCGCGCATTGCGGCGCAGATCAGGGCGCTCGATCTCGATCTCAGGGATCTGATCGCCACAGACACCAAGCTCGAAGGGCAGAGCAAATGACTGAGCTTTCCATTTCCGCCGACCCCATTGTGTCCGCGCGCGGGCTTTCCAAATCCTTCGGCCGCAAGAAAATCCTGCACGATCTGGATTTCGATATTCCCGCGGGCCGCATCTATGGGCTGATCGGACATAATGGTGCGGGCAAGACCACCACGCTCAACGCCATGCTGGGGCTGACCTCCTATGAGGGCACCATTCGTGTGCTGGGCGAAGATCCCTTCGCTCGCCGCGCCAAGCTGATGGAAAACGTCGCCTTCATTTCCGATGTGGCGAGCCTGCCGCGCTTTCTGCGAGTGCGTGAACTGTTTGCGCTGCTCGCCAATATCCATCCCAATTTCTCGCCGGACAAGGCGCGGCAATTCCTCGAGGGTACCGATATCCGGCCTGAAATGAAGATCCGCACGCTTTCCAAGGGGATGATCGCCCAGCTTCATCTGGCGGTGGTGATGGCGATCGATGCCAAGCTGCTGGTGCTGGACGAGCCCACGCTGGGGCTCGACATCACCTATCGCAAGCGCTTCTATCGGCGGCTGCTCGAAGACTACATGACCGAGGAGCGCACGCTGATCATCACCACCCACCAGGTGGACGAGATCGAGTTCATGCTCTCCGACATCATGTTCATCCGCGACGGGGAAATGATCCTCCACATGCAGATGGAAACGGTGAGCGAGAAGTTCACCCAGCTCGTGGTCGACAGCGCCGAGGCGCAAGCCCAGGCCCGCGCGAACGGCCCGGTCTATGAAGAAACCCGTTTTGGCCAGACCGTCTTCATCTTCGATGGGGTCGAGCGCGAAAAGCTAGAGCCGCTGGGACGCATCTCGACACCCACCATTTCCGACCTCTTCGTGGCCCTGATGCAGCGGCCCACCGCCAATCCGGAGACCGCCCGATGAAGGCCTTCTTCGCCCTGATCCACCGCGAGTTCATCGAGCATCGCGGGGCCTTTTTCATCGCACCATTGGTGCTGGTCGGGGTGGTCTTTGCCCTGACCCTCCTAGCGTTCAGCGTCGACCGGCTCGACACGCGCTTTTCCGGCCAATTGCTGACCGTGGTGCCCACCTGGGTATTCGAGGCCGGCTTTGCCGGTCTCTCGGGCGCCTGGCTGGCCTATCTGGGCTTCGTTCTGTTCTTTTATTGCGCCGATGGTTTTGCCGCCGACAAGCGCAACAATGCCATGCTGTTCTGGAAGTCGATGCCGGTCACAGACTTCAAGGTCCTGCTCAGCAAGATCGCCGCCGCGCTGACCATCCTGCCCGGCGCAGTCTTTGCGGTGGCGCTGGTCAGCATCATGCTGATGTTTGGCGTGGCCTATGTGACCACCATGATCGCAGGCCTGGGCAATGCCGGGCTGTTCGGCGCCATTGTGGGGATTTACGGCCAGATGGCGCTGGTGTTCCTCGTGCTGCTGGTTTGCGGGCTGTTGTGGTATCTGCCTTATATGGCGCTGGTCGGCGCCATGGGCAGTGTCGTTGGCCGCTGGGCCATTCCCCTTTCGCTGCTGCTGCCCACCGTGGTTTCAGCGCTGGAATGGGTCACCCTGGGCGGCCTGCATCCCTTTGCCACCCGGACCTGGGCCTATCTCGACTACCGCTCGCAATTGCCGGTGTCCACCGACCATCTCGACCGGGTTTTCGAGGGCCAGGAGCCGTTCAATGCCACCCTGTTCGTCAGTGACTTCCTGCAGAAATTCGACTGGCTGCAGGTCGGGATCGGCGTCGTGTTTGCCCTGGCCGCCCTCTATACCGCCTCGGAATATCGGCGCCGCGCGGCCGCCAATTAAAGTCCGTCAAGAAGACGATCCCATGCAAAAACCTTGGCCGCCGCTCTCCGCAAAGGAGGCGGCGGTTTTCTCTTGTGCCGGGTCATGCTAGATGCGCGCGATCCAAATGAGTTGAGCCCCGCATGACCCTCCCCCCGATCGTCAGCTTCTGGCATGGCCCGCTGAGCTGGCTGGAGGTGTTGTGCATCACGTCCTTTGTCCGGCACGGGCATCGGGTACTGGTGCATTCGTATGATGCCATAGAAAACCTGCCGACCGGGGCAGAATGGCGCGACGCGGCCGAGGTGCTGCCGCGCGAGAAGCTGGTGTTTTACAAAGGCAAGGGCACGCCGGGCGTATTCTCCGATCATTTCCGCTATGCGGTGATGCGCGCCGGGCTCGGGATCTATGCCGATCTCGACATCTATTGCGTGCGACCCATCGAGGGGCCGCCCGACTATCTGTTCGCCTGGGAGCGGCCGGGATCGGTCAATGGCGCGGTATTGTACATACCGGCGGATGCGCCGCTGCTGGCCGATCTTCTGACCATTTTCGAGAACCCGAAGCGCCCGCTGTTCGAGCCGCATCTGCCGCCGCTACGGCGCCTGGAAGTGGCATTCCGCCGGCTGGTCGGGGACCGGGTGTCGCCCGAGCATATGCAATATGGCGCCACCGGCCCGATGGCGCTGACCCATTATGTCGCCCGGCGCGGCCTGACCGACAAGGTGCGGTCGGCGGCGACTTTTTATCCCGTGCCCTATGAGGGCATCCCCACCCTGATGCAACCCGGCTCAAGCCTTGAAGATGCCGTCACGCTTGAAACCCTGGGCATTCATCTCTGGCGAAGCCAGCTCACTGATCGCGGCCGCGCTGGCTTACCGTTGCCGGCAGCCGATAGCGCATTGGCGGCACTCTGCGTCGCTGAAGGACTGGATCCGGCCTCAATCGCCTAGCGGGAAACTCGTTCCGGATGGTCTCGAGATCGGCCTTGTGCCCGGGGGTCAGCGTGCGGTGGCAGAGGTGGAATATCAGCTCTTGGCGATGCGGGGTGAACAGGCAGACCGAGCTTATGGTGGCAAAAGCCGGCGCCCAGAAATTGTCGTCATACGTCAGGGCGATATGCATCGTCATCTGTCGGGCCCGGGCCGTCGTCTGCGCTTCGATCGGCAAATCGCAGAGTGTCACTTGCGAATGATTTGCAATTGCACTATCTCTTGGGCCGTTCACATCCTTGGAGTTGTCCATGCGCCTTCGTCTGTTGTCTCTCCTGATGCTTGCCGCCCCGCTCGCCCTGACCCTGCCTGCCATGGCGCAGGAGCGGCTCAAGGCCGTCACGACCTTCACCATTTTGGCCGACATGGCCCAGAACGTGGCCGGGGACGCGGCCGATGTGGTGTCCATCACCAAGCCGGGGGCCGAAATCCATAACTACCAGCCAACGCCGGGCGATTTGCTGGGCGCGCAGGACGCCGATCTTGTGCTCTGGAACGGGCTCAATCTGGAGCAGTGGTTCACCCAGTTTCTCGACAATCTGCCCGATGTGCCCAGCGTCGTGCTGACCGAAGGCATCGAGCCGATCGGCATTGGCGAGGGGCCCTATGAGGGCAAGCCCAATCCGCATGCCTGGATGTCGCCCACCGATGCCCTGGTCTATGTCGAAAACATTCGCGCCGCATTCGTTGAGGCCGACCCGGTCAATGCCGAGATCTACAACTCAAATGCCGCGGCCTATGCAGCCGAGATCACCGCCACGGTCGAGCCGATCCGCCAGGCCCTTTCGGGCATCCCCGAGGAGAAGCGCTGGCTGGTGACCTCGGAAGGTGCCTTTTCCTACCTGGCCCGTGATTTCGGTTTGAGGGAGCTCTATCTCTGGCCAATGAATGCCGACCAGCAGGGAACGCCCAAGCAGGTGCGCAACGTTATCGATGCAGTGCGCGAGCATGATATCCCGGTGGTGTTTTCGGAGAGCACCATCTCGTCCAAGCCGGCCGAGCAGGTGGCGCGCGAGACTGGCGTCAATTATGGCGGCGTGCTCTATGTAGACTCGCTCTCGGAAGCGGACGGGCCGGTTCCCACCTATCTCGATCTGCTCAAAGTGACCACGCAAACCATTGCTGCAGGATTGACCCAGTGAAAGACAATGCAGGCCCTGGCATTGCGATCAACGACATTACCGTTGCCTATCGCAATGGTACCACGGCCCTGAGGCATGCCAGCTTCACCAGCCCGCGCGGTTCAATTACCGCGCTGGTTGGCGTCAACGGCGCAGGCAAGTCGACCATCTTCAAGGCCATCATGGGCTTTGTTACGGTGGTGAGCGGCTCCATTTCGATCCTCGGGCAGGAAGGCCGGCAAGCCCAGCGCCAGAACAAGGTGGCCTATGTGCCCCAGTCCGAGGATGTGGACTGGAATTTTCCGGTGCTGGTGGAAGACGTGGTGATGATGGGCCGGTTCGGCCATATGAACATGTTGCGCATTCCCCGCGCCATCGACCGGGAAACGGTCGCCGCGGCCCTTGGCCGGGTCAATATGACCCAATATGCCAAACGCCAGATCGGCGAATTGTCCGGCGGGCAGAAAAAGCGCGTCTTCCTCGCCCGCGCGCTGGCGCAGGAAGGCGAGGTGATCCTGCTCGATGAGCCCTTTACCGGGGTCGACGTCAAGACCGAAGAGGCGATCATTGCGCTGCTGCGTGATCTGCGCGACGAGGGCAAGGTAATCCTGGTCTCCACCCATAATCTGGGCTCGGTGCCCGAATTCTGCGATCGCACCGTAATGGTCAAGGGTACGGTGCTGGCCTATGGGCCGACATCGGAAGTATTTACCCGCGACAAGCTCGAGGAAGCCTTTGGCGGCGTGTTGCGCCATTTCGTGCTGTCCGGCCAGGGCCTGCATGCCGACGATGATCCGCGCCACCTTTCGGTACTGACCGATGATGAGCGCCCGCTGGTTTTCTACGGCGAGAAGGGCAAGGAAGAGCACCAGCAGTCGAGCCTCGAGAAATGATCGCAACGCTGCTCGAGCCATTTTCCTATAATTACATGGTCAACGCCATGTGGGTGTCCGCCCTGGTGGGTGGAGTCTGCGCCTTCCTGTCGGCCTATCTCATGCTCAAGGGCTGGTCGCTGATCGGCGACGCGCTGTCGCACTCCATCGTGCCGGGCGTGGCCGGGGCCTACATGCTGGGCCTGCCGTTCTCGCTCGGAGCCTTTCTTTCGGGCGGCCTGGCCGCAGGCGCCATGCTGTTTCTTTCCCAGCGCACCAAATTGCGCGAAGACGCCGTGATCGGTTTGATCTTTACCGGCTTTTTTGGCCTGGGCCTGTTCATGGTCTCGGTCTCACCGACCTCGGTGGATGTGCAATCGATCGTCCTGGGCAATATCCTGGCCATCACGCCGGAAGATACGCTGCAACTGGTGCTGATCTCGGTGGTGACGCTGACGGTGATGCTGGTGATCTGGAAGGACCTGATGGTCACCTTTTTCGATGAGAGCCATGCCCGCTCCATTGGCCTTAGAACCAACTGGCTCAAGGCAATCTTCTTCACCCTGCTCAGCGCCGCCACGGTCGCCGCCATGCAGACGGTCGGGGCCTTTCTGGTCATCGCCATGGTGGTGACACCGGGGGCCACTGCCTATCTGCTCTCGGACCGGTTTCCGCGCCTCATCCTGATTGCCATTGCGGTGGGCGTGTTGTCTTCGTCCATCGGGGCGTATCTCAGCTATTTCCTCGATGGCGCGACCGGCGGCATTATCGTCGTGCTGCAGACCCTGGTTTTCCTCACCGCGTTCGTCTTTGCGCCCAAGCATGGCTGGCTGGCCGCACGACGGCGCCTCGCCGAGGAGACGCCCTGATGGCCTGGTATGAAATGGCGCTCTGGCCGTTCCAATTGTCCTTCATGGTGCAGGCCATGGTCATCGCCGTGCTGGTGGCAGTGCCCACGGCCCTGCTCTCGTGTTTTCTGGTGCTCAAGGGCTGGTCACTGATGGGCGACGCGATTGCCCATGCCGTACTGCCCGGCGTCGTACTGGCCTATATGGTGGGCCTACCGATCGGTATTGGCGCCTTTATCGCAGGCATGGTCTGTGCGCTCTCCGTCGGCTTTCTCAAGGAGCATAGCCGGATCAAGGAGGATACGGTGATGGGCGTGGTGTTCGCCGGCCTGTTTGGCCTTGGCATCGTGCTCTACACCGCCATCACCACCGACGTGCATCTCGATCATATCCTGTTCGGCAACATGCTGGGGGTGAACGGGGCCGACATCCTCCTCGCCATCATCATCGCCTTGGCCGTGATGCTGGTCGTCGGTGCCAAATGGCGCGATCTCATGCTGTTCATATTCGATGCGCAGCAGGCCGGTGCCATCGGGCTCAATACGCGCCTGCTCCATTATGGCCTCCTGGCCATGATCTCGCTGACCATTGTGGGCGCTCTGCAGGCAGTGGGGATGATCCTGGTCATTGCCCTCCTGATTGCTCCGGGCGCCATTGCCTTTCTTATCACCCGCCGCTTCGGCGTAATGCTGCTGGTGGCGATGGGCGTGTCGGTGGGCTGCAGCCTGGCGGGCGTTTATCTAAGCTTTTTCCTCGACAGCGCCCCTGCGCCAACCATCGTGCTGTTGATGAGCGCCTGCTTCATCCTGGCCTTCATCACGACGCAAAGGCGCCGGGTGGCTGCGGTCTGAGCACCGATTTATCCCCGGGCTTACCCCCGGCCCCACACTCAGCCCCAGTTCACCTACTGGAGCCTTTATCATGGACGACACCGCCCGCCTTGCCCTGCCCTTCATCATGCAGGGACAGGCGCTCAAGCACATTACCCATAATGACGCCCTCAACCGGCTCGATGCCCTGGTGCAGCCGGTGGTGGAATCCACTGAAGTCACCGCGCCGCCGGTCTCGCCCCTGCCCGGCGAAGCCTGGATCGTGCCGTCGGGTGGCACCGGCGCCTGGGCCGGGCATGGCGCCGAAATCGCGGCCTGGCAGGCCGGCGCCTGGATGTTTTACGATCCTGCCGAGGGCTGGCAGGTGTTCGACCGGGCCAGTGGCACCCTGCTGGTGTTTAGCGGCGGCGTGTGGGTGGCCGTAGCCGCCACCGGGGCGGGCCTGCCGCAGATGGGGGTCAACGCCAGCGCCGACCCCACCAATCGGCTGGCCGTGGCTTCGGCGGCAACGCTGTTCACCCATGACGGGGCCGGGCACCAGCTCAAGCTCAACAAGGCGGCCAGCAGCGATACGGCAAGCCTGCTTTTCCAGGCCAACTGGTCGGGCCGGGCCGAAATGGGGCTGATGGGCGACAATGACTGGCGCATCAAGGTCAGCCCGGATGGCGCAACCTGGACCGATGCGGTCACCATCGCGGCAGACACCGCCGAGCTGCGCGCCGCCGGGACGCTGAACCCGGTCAGCGACAATGCACAGACCTTGGGGGCAAGCGGCGCGCGTTGGGCGGCCGTTTGGTCGGCCACCGGCACCATCCAGACCTCGGATGAACGGCACAAGACGGCAATTTCCCCTACCGATCTGGGGCTCGATTTCATCCGTCTGCTCACCCCGGTGCGGTTCGAGTGGAAAGGGAGCAATGGGCGCCGGCACTACGGGCTGATCGCCCAGCAGGTGGCCGAAATCGCGGCGCGCCTCAACGCCGATTTCGGTGGTCATGTGCTGGCCGATCCAGACGATCCGCAAAGCCAGCAGGCCCTGCGCTATGACCAATTCATCGCCCCGCTGGTGCGGTCCGTGCAGGAGCTGGCAGATCGCCTGGAGGCGCTGGAGCAAGGGCAGCTTTCTTCGACAGTTCACCGTGCTCCTCTGGACTGCGGTGCAACACCCTAGGGGGAGGCCAGGCGGGGTGCCGCGCCGCTAGGTCTCATGCCCCGCCGTCTCGACCGGAGTTATGGGCGTGGATCTGCCCTCGGGGCTGGGATCGGCGCCCTGCGCGGAGAGTTCGGCCTGCAGGGCCTGCATCAGGGCGAGCTTGTCCGCATCGGGCAAGGCGTGCAGGCGCTGGCTGAGGCGAATGGTGAAATCGGAGAAGGCATTGTGCCAATCCGAGGGCATCTGCTTGAGATCGACCCGCCGTTCTGCCGGTGCTCTGGCGGCGCGGATCCCGGCAGCCGTCAATTCGAAAAAATCGTCGAGCTGGGGCAGCATCACCTGGTCGCTGCCCAACTGGCCCGACGAAACCAGCGCTTCGCGCAACGCATTGCGCTCCTCATCCTCACCATGGGTCAGGAACAGCGCGCCATGGGCCGGCAGGCGGCTCTGGATCCAGTCCATTAGCTCCGAATGATCGGCATGGGCCGAGTAATTACCCACCGACCTTATGGTGGCGCGCACCGGGATCACCGAACCATGGATGCGCACCTCCCTGGCTCCCGAAAGGATGATCTGCCCCAGTGTGCCTGGGGCCTGATAGCCGACAAACAGCACTGTGGCATTGGCGCGGATCAGATTGTTGCGCAGATGGTGCTTGATGCGCCCGGCATCGGCCATGCCAGAGGCCGACATGATGATCGCGCCGCCCTTGATGGCGTTGAGCCCCTTGGAATCTTCGACCGCCTCAATGATGCGAAAGCGCTTGTCGTTGAACAGCTCATCGGCGCTGAGTTCGGTGTCCTCGAACATTTTCGCGTATTTGCGATAAACCCCGGTGACCTTGCTGGCGAGGGGGCTGTCCAGCGCCACCAATTGCGGGTCGATCTCGCCCATTTTGATCAGCGTACCGATATCGTGCAGCAATTCCTGGCTACGCTCGACCGCAAAGGTGGGAATGACCAGATTGCCGCCCCGCCCAAGTGCTTCCTGAATCTCGGTCTTGAGCGTTTCGCGGCGCTGTTCCAGCGTGTACTCGACACGGTCGCGCCCGCCATAGGTGCTTTCGCACAGTATGTAATCGAAGCCCGAGGGGCCTTCGGGCTCGGTGTAGAAGACCTTTTCATCGGGCCCGATATCGCCCGAGAACATCAGTCGAACCGGCTTGCCATCGCTGTCCTTGACCTCCACCTCGATCGAGGCGGAGCCGATGATGTGCCCGGCATTCCAGTAGCGTGCACGCACGCCGGGGCTAGGCTCGATCCATTGGTCATAGTCGCAGATCTTGCGGTGCTGCAACGCCTCTTCTGCATCGGCGGTGGTATAAAGCGGTTTGACCGGTTCATCGCCCCGCCGCGAGCGCTTGCGTGTTTCGCGCTCCGCCTCGCTCTCCTGGATACCGGCCCCATCGGGCAGGAGATATTCCAAGAGGCCCGCGGTCGGGCCGGTCATCCACATCGGCCCGCGCCAGCCCTCGCCATAAAGCTTGGGCAGGAGCCCGGCATGATCGATATGGGCGTGGGTCAACAGCAGGAAATCGATGGCCTTGGGGTCGAACGGGGTGGGCTTGAGATTGAGCTCGCGCACGCTCTTATTACCCTGAAACAGGCCGCAATCGACCAGGAACTGCCCGCCTGGATGCACCACGCGATAGCACGAGCCGGTGACCGTACCCGCCGCGCCGTGAAAGTGAAGGGTGACGGTCATGGCCAGACTCCTCATTCTTCGCCGATGCGTGTCGAGGTTAGCCCTTCCCGTTCGTCGGAGTCGAGGCAGGCGCAGCAACCGCATGCGCCGATCGCGGCTTTGGCCGCCCAGCAAGAGGAGACCCGAAATGGCCTATATCGATGGCATGGTGACCGCTGTTCCCAAGGCAAACAAGCAAGCCTATCTCGAGCACGCTGCCCGGGCAGCAGAGATGCTCAAGTCGTGGGGCGCGACCCGCGTGGTGGAAAACTGGGGCAATGACGTGCCCAAGGGTGAGGTCAATGACTTCTATGGGGCGGTGCAGGCCAAGGACGACGAGGTCGTCGTGTTCTCGTGGATCGAATATCCCGACAAGGCGACCCGCGACGCGGCGATGCAGAAGATGATGACGCCCGAGGCGATGAAGCAGTTTGGCGAAATGCCGTTCGACGGCAAGCGGATGATCTTTGGCGGCTTCGAGACGCTGTTTGCGAAGTAGCGTTATCCCCCGCCCGGCCTCCCCCATCAGGGGGAGGTTGGAGCATCAGCGCGGCGCGCGCTTGGCCAGGATGCGCTGCAGGGTGCGCCGATGCATGTTGAGCCGGCGCGCGGTCTCGGAAACATTGCGGTCGCACAATTCATAGACACGCTGGATATGTTCCCAGCGCACCCGATCCGCCGACATCGGGTTTTCCGGCGGTTCAGGCTTGTCCTCGCCGGTGGCCAGCAGGGCGTTAATGACGTCATCTGCATCGGCGGGCTTGGACAGATAATCCATCGCCCCGAGCTTCACCGCCGTCACGGCCGTTGCGATATTGCCGTAGCCGGTCAGCACCACAGCGCGGGCATCGGCGCGCTTCTGGTGCAGCGCCGAAACCACATCCAGGCCATTGCCATCCTCGAGGCGAAGATCGACCACGGCATAGGCGGGTGGCCTTTCGCTCACTGCGGCCAGCCCGGCGGCAACAGTGTCGGCGATGCGCACTTCAAAGCCCCGGCGCGTCATGGCGCGTTCGAGGCGGCTCAGGAAGGCTGCATCATCATCAACGAGCAGAAGGCTCGGATCGGCAGCCAGAAGGTCTTCTATGGTGTCCATGGCTTTTCCAATATTCCTTTGCTCACCCTACGTCAAAACGAACCGTTCCGATCACTCGATTGCGCTTCGTGCCCAGCTAATGCGGACGCGGGCGTGTCCGCTGGCCGCAGCATTGTCGAAAGTGAGGCGTGCCCCGGTGCGCTCGAGCAGGGTCTTGGCGATAAAGATGCCGAGGCCCAAGCCCCCGGGTTGGTGCGCGTCGCTGCCCGCCGGGTCGCGCGGGCGGCTGGTGAGATAAGGTTCGCCCAGCCGGGCAATCAGTTCAGGCGCAAAGCCCTTGCCGTCGTCGATGATCGCGACGGTGATGGTGTTTTGATCCCAGCCACTTTCAATTCGCACAGTTTGAGCGGCAAAATCGGTGGCGTTCTCGATCAAATTGCCCAGCCCGTAGAGCAACCCCACGCTGCGCGGGAACACCGGTGGCGGGCCGGCCGTCTCGGCGGCATCGAACAGAATGACCTTGCCGCGCCCCTCATGGGGCCGGGCGACCTCATCGAGAATATCGGGCAGCGGCGCCTCGGCGAAGAGATCAGCCGGTTCACTGCCAAGATTGCGCAGTTTGGCAAGGATGGCCCGGCAGCGTGCCGCCTGGGCGATGATCAGCTCCACGTCCTCTGCCAATTGCCCGTTCTTGTCGACCTCGGCGCGCATTTCCTTGGCGGCCAGCGCAATGGTAGAGAGCGGTGTGCCCAGTTCGTGCGCGGCAGCGGCCGCCAATCCATCCAGCGCGGACAATTGCTCGCGTCGCGACAAAGCCAGTTCGGTGGCCGCCAGCGCATCGGCGATCTGCCGGGCATCATGAGCGACCCGATTGGTATAGGCGGAAATGAACACCACGCCGCAGATGATCGAAACCCAGATGCCGATCACATAGATGCGGTTGAAAACGATGTGCTGGCCCGGCTCCCAAGGCAGGGGCAGGTGCATGACGGCCAGCACCGACGCGATCACGGCGGCCAGCAGCGCCACCAGAAAGGCCTGGCGTTTTGGCAGAGAGGTGGCCGAAACCGAGACCGGGGCGAGCAGCAACAAGGCGAAGGGATTCTCCAACCCACCGGTCAAGGCCAGCAGCCCGCCGAGTTGGCAGAGGTCGAATGCCAGTTGCAACGCGGCGATGCGCGAGGGGAGACGATAGTGGGGCCCCAGCCTAAAAGTGAGGCCGATATTGAACGCGGCGGACAGCCCGATCAGCGCCAGACACTCAAACAATGGCAGCGGAAATCCGAGGCCCCAATTGACGAAGAGCACACCAATGGTTTGCCCGATTACCGCGAGCCAGCGCAGGATCACCAGGGTCTGCAGGCGCAGCGGGCGCCAGCTCGAGGGCAGTGGCAGTTGGGGCAGGGTCTGATCGGTCATGCTGCTCGCTCCGAAGCTCTCAATTGTGGCGCATAGGGAGCGATTTCGTCGATTTCAAGCGCAAAAATCGACAGGCACATGCTTGATCCCGCCCCGTAATGGGCCATTTGAGACTCATCGTGACTGGGAGACATATGAATATGAACACTGCAATCATCAAACCGCAATGGTCCCCGTTGACCATAGGCCTCATGGTCCTTGGCTTCATCATCTTCTGGCCGCTCGGCCTGGCGATGCTGGCCTATATCATCTGGGGCGAAAAATTCGGCGGCTCTGCCGAAAAGGCCCAGGCTTATTGGAACAAGGGGTGTGGCTACATGCGCAACAATCACAAGCATCAGGGCTTTGGCCGCAACGAGTTCAGCTCGTCGGGCAATGCCGCTTTTGACGAGTACCGTGCCGAGCAATTGAAGCGCCTCGAAGAAGAGCGCGCCCGACTCGATGCCGAGATCGACGCGTTCCATGAATACATGGCCAATCTGCGCAAGGCCAAGGACCGCGAGGAGTTCGACCGCTTCATGGGCGAACATCGCGGTCAGCGCCAGGGTTATGGCGAGAATGACCAGAATAACAACAATTGGAGCAACAATAACGGCCATTAAGCCGTTACCCCTTCCGACTTCCCTGTCCTCCAATGACGTCTGGCGCCCCGCAAGGGGCGCCTTTTTTGCTATCTCTCTCTCATGCCGCCACGAATCCGGGTACATTGGCCGGAACTGATGCCGATCCGGTCGCCATGTTCTCCTTCCTGCGCCAACGCACCCCGCCGCCACGGACCACGCAACTCACGCTCGATGGCGTCGCGGTCGACGTGGCCGTCAAGGTCTCCAGGCGGGCGCGAAGCTTCCGCCTCTCCCTGCCCGCCGCCGGCCCGTTGCTGACCCTGCCCGAAGGGGCACGCTGGGCCGATGCCGAGGCATTCTTACACCGCCATCGCCACTGGCTGGCGGCGCGGCTGCCGCGGACGGCGCTCGCGCAGAGACTGGAGGCGGGGGCGTGGCTGCCACTGCGCGGCGTGCCGCATCTGGTGGTCGCCACGGGGGCGTTGCGTGGCCGGGTGGAGACTGACCAGAGCGACGCCGGCCCGGTGCTGCGCGTGCCAGGTGATGTCGCCCACCAGCCGCGTCGTCTGTATGATTGGCTCAAGGCCGAGGCGTTGGCCGATCTGACAGCACAAAGCGCCTTTCACGCCGCGCGACTGGGTGTTGATGTCAAGCAGGTACGGCTGCGCAGCCAATCGAGCCGCTGGGGGTCCTGCTCCTCGAGCGGCAATATCAACTATAATTGGCGGCTGATCCTGTCTCCGCCGCATGTGCTGGATTATGTCGCCGCCCATGAGGTGGCGCATCTGGTCGAAATGAACCACTCGCCCGCCTTCTGGGCCACCGTGGAGCGCACGCTGCCGGATATGGAGCGGGGCCGGGCGTGGCTAAAAGCACACGGTCGCGAGCTCATGGCCTGGCAGGCACCCGCCGCCGGATGATAATCAGCGCCCCTGCCCCGATGCTGCCGCAATCTGCCGCCTATCACCGTTCCATGCGTCATTTCGTGATTTTCATCGCGGTTCTATTGGGTCTGGCTTCCGTTCTGGGCGCCACGACGGCCAATGCGCATCGCTATGTTGCCACCCCGATCGTGGTACTCAACCATGTCGATGCCGACAACAAACCGATCCCCGTCGTGGTACAGGTCCAGCGCGGGCAGATCGATCTGGGCGCAGGCCTGCTGCTGCCCTGCGGCTCGCATCCCGCCATCGAAGTCTCGGCGCCCGAGTTGACGGCGCCCCCGCCGGCCCGTTCGCCGAGTTTGGCGCCGTGCCGGGTCGCGCCGGACTGGCCGGCCATTTTGCCGTTGCGCCCGCCCAAATCCGCCTGAGCGTTTCTTCCAACCATTCATTCACGCTCAGCGTCCGCTCTTGCGGGCCAAGGATTACTTCATGTCTCATATTTCCGACGCGACCCCGTCGCGCCGCGCCGTCTTGGCTGGCCTGGCCAGCCTCGGCGCCCTGACCCTTGCCGGCTGTTCAACCAGCGGCACCACACGGCTGGCCACGACCGCCGCAACGCCCGTTCGTCCGACGATCCCGCTGGACGTGCTGGCCATGTATGCCGCCCGACCGGACGAAGAACATCCCGTGCCGGCGGCGGACATTTCTCTCATCGACCCGGTCTATTGGCGCCAGGAAGTCGCAAACCCGACTGGCGAACCAGCCGGGCGCGTGGTGGTCGATACCGCCAACTACTTTCTTTATTTCACCATGCCCGAGGGCCGGGCCATGCGCTATGGCGTGGGACTGGGGCGCGCCGGCTTTGAATGGAGCGGAGAGGGTCACATTGCCTACAAGCGCAAGTGGCCGGTCTGGACCCCGCCGGCCGAAATGATCGAGCGGCAACCTGAACTGGAAATCTACCGCAATGGCCAGCCACCGGGCCTGCTCAATGCGCTGGGTGCCCGCGCGCTCTATATCCATCAGGGCAATCGGGACACGCTTTATCGCATTCACGGCACCATGGACGTGACCTCGATAGGCAAGGCGGTATCGTCCGGCTGCGTGCGCCTGTTATTTCACGACGTGATGGACCTATATGAGCGCGTCCCCAATGGCGCGCCGATTGTCGTGATCTAGTCCCGGCCCGTTTGCAGCCTTCTCCCGCCGACACTTACAAAAAAGCCCCGGGTCGCCCCGGGGCTTTTTCCTGTTCTGGCCGGCGATCCTAGTTGCCGAAGATCAGATCCATCAGCGTGCGCTGGGAGCGCTCTTCCTGGTAGACCGGCTGCTGCTGCACCGGGCCCGGCGGGACAATCTGGCCCTGCGGCTGTGCAAAGCCCTGCGGTTGCTGCGAGGTCGGTGCCGAGGGCACCCAGACCTGCTCTCCGGTCGCCGGATCAACCACCAGCGTCATCGGCAGGCCGGTTTCCGGATCAATTGGCGCCTCGCCAAAACCATTGCCCTGCTGCTGCAGCGGGAAGCCGGTGACCGGATCAATCGCCTGGCCATTGGCGTCATATTGCACCAGCTGCCCCTGATCGATAGGCATGCCCGTATTGGGGTCCAATTGCTGCACTGGCTGTCCGGTCGCCGGGTCGATCATCGTGCCGGTCTGGACTGGTGCACTGGCGACCTGACCATCCACTGGCGCCAGACCCTCGATTGGCGCGCCCGTGGCGGGGTCGATTGCAATCACCTGTCCCGTGGCCGGATCGGTCGTGGTCTGCACCGGTTCGCCCGTGCCGCCATCGACATATTGCACCATGGGCTGGCCAGTTGCCGGATCGATGGCGGGCATGCCCGTATTGGGATCGATCAACTGCTGCGCGATGAGTTGGCCGGCATAGGAGCCACCGGGGATCGGGGCAGGCGAGCGATCGGCAAGAGCCTTGGTCATGAAGTTGGACCAGATATTGGCCGGCACATTGCCGCCGGACAGGCTGGTGCCGGTGTCGTTGTCATTGCCCAGCCACACCCCTGTAACCATGGCAGAGGTGTAGCCGACAAACAGGGCGTCACGCGATTCTTGAGAGGTGCCGGTCTTGCCACCGACTTCCCACCCGCCAATATTGGCGCCCCGGCCCGTACCCACCTCGACGGCGGTCTTGAGCATGTCGTTCATAGCTGCCAGCACATTGGGATCAACCACGCGCCCTGGCCCGGCATTAGAGGCCTCGTAGAGCACATTGTCCTCAACGTCTGAAATCTTGGTGATGACATTGGGAATTACCCCCATGCCACCATTGGCAAAGGGCGCATAGGCACTGGTCAACTCGAGCAGGTTCACTTCCTGAGCACCCAGAGCAATGGAGGGCACTGCCGACAGGTTCGAGGAAATGCCCATACGCATCGCCACTTCAATGACTTTTTCAGGGGTGACATCGATGGCCAGGCGGGCGGCGATGGTGTTGAGCGAATAGGCCAGCCCCTGGCGCAACGTCACCGTCCCGGCATATTTGCCGTTCGAATTGCGCGGGCTCCAGCCATTGTAGTCGAACTGGGCGTCTTCGGCCAAAGTATCGGGCGTATAGCCCTTCTCCATTGCCGCCATATAGACAAACGGCTTGAAGGCAGAACCAGGCTGGCGCCGCGCAGTGACGGCACGGTTATACTGGCTGGCCTGGTAATCGACCCCGCCCACCATGGCACGCACGGTGCCGTCGACATCCATGGCCACCAGAGCAGCCTGCGAGAAGCCGCGCTTCTCGCCTTCGTTGGCCACCGCTTCCTTGACGATGAATTCGGCGTCCTTTTGCATCTTGTAGTCGATGGTGGTCTGCACCACCACGTCACCCTCGATCTCGCCGATATAGGCGGTCATCAGGCTTTCAACCCAATCGGCGACATAGGATTCGGAGCCGGCCACCACGGTGCGGATGGTCTGGTCGGGGTTGATGCGAGCCGCATCAGCTTCTTCACGCGTGATATAGCCTTCCTGCGCCATGGCGTTGAGCACCAGGCGCTGACGGTCGCGGGCGGTATCAGGGTTGGCCTTGGGGTTATAGGCCGACGGCGCTGGCAGGATGCCTACCAGCATGGCAGCCTCGCCAAGCGAGAGATTGCGCGCCGAAACGCCGAAATAGGTCTGCGCCGCCGCCTCGATGCCATAGGCGCCCGAGCCGAAATAGACCCGGTTCATGTAAAGCTCGAGGATTTCTTCCTTGGAAAAATTCTGTTCGAGCCAGATGGCCAGGATCGCTTCCTGCACCTTGCGGCCCAGGGTCTGGTCGGGGGTGAGAAACAGGTTCTTGGCGACCTGCTGGGTGATGGTCGAGGCGCCGCGGGTGACGCCGCGCGCTTCCACCATTTCCACGGCCACCGAGAGCAGACCGATCGGGTCGACGCCGAAATGGCTCATGAAGCGCCGGTCTTCCGAGGCAATGAAGGCCGCGGGCACATATTGGGGCAGTTCGCGGAAGGTAATGGCCTCACCGCCGGTCTGGCCGCGATTGGAGATCAAGCTGCCATCGGCCGCCAGGATGCGGATATTGGGCGGACGCTCGGGAATCGCCCAGGTCTCGGACGAGGGAAGTTGCGCGCCGTAATAGACAATGACACCGATGACGGCGAGGCCGCCCCACAGGGAGGCCACAAAGCCCCACCAGAGCAGGCCCATGAGAAAGCCGCCGCCGCGTTTCTTCCTGCGATTGCGGGCTGGCTCCGCCTTGCCCTTGCGTGGTTGTTTTCGGAGCGATTTGGGCGGCTTGCCGCCACCACCATTGCCGCCACCACCATTGCCGCCGGGGCGGGTTTCATCGACGGAAAAAGCCATGGACTGGCCCATGGTCGGCTCGACACGCGCGCCCCTGGCCGCAGAAGAGGGCTGGGTCTTGTTCCGGCGGCCCTTGGGGGCGCCAACGCGGTCATCGGCCGAAATGCGGAAATCCATCAGGCAAACCTAGTGAAGAAAAGGATCACGCTGCTTCTACCCTGTTCGTCCATCAAGGGAAACAAATGGTAAGCGGGAGGTTAAGATCGGTGAGTTATGACCGGCCATGCGCTCTCTGCCGCCCAGCAGCACAGGAATACGCTTGTCCGCGCCAAATGTGGCCGGTTTAAGGGCCAGCCTTCCCCACTTCCCCGAGTGTGGCCGTGGTGTCACAGCTCTTGCCTATGCCGCAATTGCCCGGCACGAGAAGCAGATGCGTAAACTTTTCGCCCTTCTTGCCGGTCTCCTGCTGCCGCTCACCGTCGCTCCGGCGCGGGCAGAGGAAGTGCAATCCGCGTTTAATGATGCCATTACCATGTTCGAGCAGGCGCGGCCGCAACTCGGGACGACGCGCTTCGGGGTGGACATTGCCGCCTATCGCGATGCTCTGACGCTCGGGCAGTTCGCCTCGGCGCATTGGGGGAGCGATATGGTTGTCGCGCTGGAGGCCGGGGGGACTGGTGGCGGATGCGCCCACTACGCGGCCTATGTGCCCCTACCGCCCCGGGACGGCGTGGTGCCACTGGTGATCTGCCCGCAGTTTTCCCGGGAGGGAACACCGGCGCTGCGCCGCCTCACCCTCCTGCACGAAATGGTGCATGTGGTGGCCGGCGCGGATGAATGCCGCGCCATGGCCTTTGCTGCGGAGGTAGAGAAGCTGGCCACCGGACGTTTCACGCCGGTCGAGCAGTATTGGCGGGCGAATGGCTGCGCGGGGTCAGCCTATCGCCTGCCTTAGCGCCAGCCCAGCCCCGGCGCGACATGCTTGAGAATGCTCTCGATGACATGGGCGTTGTAGGCGACGCCGAGCTGGTTGGGCACGGTGAGCAGCAGCGTATCGGCTTCGGCGATGGCCTCGTCCTGCTTGAGATCCTCGATCAGTTGGTCCGGCTCGGCGGTGTAGCCCCGCCCGAAAACGGCGCGCTTTTCCGGCTCGATATAGCCGAACTGGTCTTCTTCCGGGCGTCCTGCGCCGAAATACATGCGGTCCTGATCGTTGACCAGGGCAAATATCGAGCGGCTGACCGACACGCGGGGCTCGCGGGTATGGCCGGCTTCCTTCCACGCCGCGCGGTAGGCGCGTATCTGTTCGGCCTGCTGGATATGGAAGGGCTTGCCGCTCTCATCGAATTTCAGCGTCGAGGACTGCAGGTTCATGCCCATCTTGGCGGCCCAGATCGCCGTCGCATCGCTGGCCGCGCCCCACCAGATGCGCTCAAGCAACCCCTCGGAATAGGGCTCAAGCCGCAGCATGCCGGGCGGGTTGGGAAACATGGGTCGTGGATTGGGTTGGGCAAAACCCTGACCGGTCAGGGTTCTGAGGATAATTTCCGCATTGAGCCGCGCCATGTCGGCGTCAGTCTGGCCCTCGGCGGGCTCATAGCCGAAATAGCGCCAGCCATCGATGACCTGTTCGGGCGAGCCGCGCGAAATGCCCAATTGCAGGCGGCCCTCGGAGATCAGATCCGCGGCTCCGGCATCCTCGGCCATGTAGAGCGGGTTTTCATAGCGCATGTCGATCACGGCGGTGCCGATCTCGATCTTTTGCGTCCTCGCGCCGACAGCGGCCAGCAGCGGGAAGGGCGAGGCGAGTTGGCGGGCAAAGTGATGCACGCGGAAATAAGCGCCATCGGCACCCAACTCCTCGGCTGCCACGGCCAGCTCGATGGATTGCAGCAGCGCATCGCCTGCCGTCCGGGTGCCCGAATTGGGCGACGGGCTCCAATGGCCAAAAGAGAGAAAGCCGATCTTTTTCATGAGAGCCTCACTTTGCTGTGCCGCAAGCTATGTGGTTTGCCGCACATGAAAAAGCCAGTCCGCCGGAACGGACTGGCTGCAACTGTTGAACGATGACCATGGGTCTCTTCGCCCCCCAGCCATTCGAGCGTAGCTCTCATGGCCTGCTCACCTATAATCTCCCCAATGGGGAGATTTTGCCTTCGGCACGGTTCTCAGACGTCGAGATTGCTCACATTGAGCGCGTTGTCCTGGATGAAGTCGCGGCGCGGCTCCACCAGATCGCCCATCAACGCGGTAAAGATCTGGTCGGCTTCGTCGGTCTGGTCGATCTCGACGCGCAGCAGGGTGCGGGCATTGGGGTCGAGCGTGGTTTCCCAGAGCTGCTCGGCATTCATTTCACCCAGGCCTTTATAGCGCTGCATGCTGACGCCCTTGCGGCCGGCATCGGTGACCGCCTTGAACAGGCTGGCCGGACCATAGATGTTGGTCGTGTCGCCCTTGCGGCTCAGCGTTGGCACACCGCCAAACAGTTCGTCCAGCCGGTCGGCAAGCTGACGCAATTTCCGCGCGTCCGCACTTTGCAGCAGGGCGCGGTCGATCTGGTGGGTTTCGGTGACGCCGCGCACGGTACGCGAGAAGGCCAGTGCCTCATCCTCGGTCACCTCACCGGTCCAGCCGCGCTCCAACTCGTCGGAGATACGGTCAAGCCGGTTGGCAACGCGCTTGAGCGTTTCACCGCTCTTTTCGGGATTGGCAATTCCTTCGGGATCGAGCCCGCCAACAATGGCGGCCTGTTCCACCAGGTTGCGGTTATAGCGCGTGTTGAGATTGTTGATCGCGTTCACGATTTCGCGCGACTGGTGCAGAATGGCCAACAGGTCCTGGCCGGCATGGGTGCTGCCGTTCTGGGTGGTGAAGACCGCATCCTCGATGCCGCCATCGAGCAGATAGTCTTCCAGTGCCCGCTCGTCCTTGAGATAGAGCTCCGAGCGCCCGCGCGTGGCCTTGTAGAGCGGCGGCTGGGCAATGTAGATATGTCCGCGCTCGATCAGCTCGCGCGTCTGGCGGTAGAAGAAGGTCAGGAGCAGAGTGCGGATATGGGCGCCGTCCACATCCGCGTCGGTCATGATGATGATCTTGTGGTAGCGCAGCTTGTCCGGGTTGAATTCTTCCCGGCCAATACCGGTGCCGAGCGCCGTGATCAGCGTGCCGACCTGGTCGGATGAGATCATGCGGTCAAAACGGGCACGCTCGACATTGAGAATCTTGCCGCGCAGGGGCAGCACGGCCTGGTTGGAGCGATCGCGCCCCTGTTTGGCCGAGCCACCGGCCGAGTCACCCTCGACGATGAAGATTTCGCTCTTTGCCGGATCGCGTTCCTGGCAATCGGCCAGCTTGCCGGGCAGCGAGGAGATTTCCAGGGCGCCCTTGCGGCGCGTGAGCTCGCGCGCCTTGCGCGCTGCCTCGCGGGCGGCGGCGGCTTCCACCACCTTGCCCACAATGGTGCGGGCCTCGTTGGGATGCTCCTCGAACCACTGGCCGAGCTTTTCGTTGACGATGTTCTCGACCACGGGCCTGACTTCGGAGGAGACCAGCTTGTCCTTGGTCTGGGACGAGAACTTGGGGTCCGGCACCTTGACCGAAAGCACGCAGGTCAGGCCCTCGCGGGTATCATCGCCGCTCAGCTCGACCTTTTCTTTTTTTGCGATGCCGGAACTGTTGGCATAGCCGGTCACCTGGCGCGTCAGCGCTCCGCGCAGGCCGGCGAGATGGGTTCCGCCATCGCGCTGCGGGATGTTGTTGGTGAAGCACAGCACATTTTCGTGGTAGCTGTCGTTCCACTGCAGCGCCACCTCGACAGTGATGCCGTCCTTTTCCGAGCGCATGGTGATCGGGCTTTCGAGCACCGGCGCCTTGGACTTGTCGAGATATTTGACGAAGGCCTCCAGGCCACCCTCATAGAACAGGTCCACTTCGACCGGCTCGGGATGACGATGGTCGGCCAGAAGAATGTGCACACCAGAATTGAGGAAGGCCAGTTCGCGCAGACGATGTTCGAGCGTCTTGTAGTCGAACTCCACCATGGTGAAGGTTTCAGAGCTGGGCATGAAGGTGATCTCGGAGCCCGAGCGACCCTCGTAATCCCCCACCACTTCCAGCGGCCCGTCGGCAACGCCGTGGGTGAAGCTCATCTCGTGAACCTTCCCCTTCTGCCGAATGCGCAGCTTGAGCCAGACCGAAAGGGCATTGACCACCGACACGCCCACGCCGTGCAGGCCACCGGACACCTTGTAGGAATTCTGGTCAAACTTCCCGCCGGCATGAAGCTGGGTCATGATGACCTCGGCGGCCGAGACGCCTTCCTCCTTGTGGATGCCGGTCGGGATGCCACGGCCATTGTCGGTCACGCTGACCGAGCCATCGGCATTGAGGGTGACGGTCACCAGGTCGGCATGGCCGGCCAGTGCCTCGTCGATGGCGTTGTCCACCACCTCGTAGACCATGTGGTGCAGGCCTGATCCGTCATCGGTGTCACCGATATACATGCCCGGGCGCTTGCGCACGGCATCGAGGCCCTTGAGCACCTTGATGCTGTCGGCGCCATATTCGGTCGGGATCGGGTTTTCGCTGTCGCTCATGGGGTCCGAATCAGTCGATTTCATGTAATTTCTGTTCTAGCCGAACGGGGCTCAAACCCCAAGGATATTGGCCGTTTGAGGCTTATTTGCGGGGGATTTTCAGCCCCTATGTGCAAGCCGCCCCTCGCGTACCCCAATCTGCTGCGCCCGTCCCTCCAGCGCCTCAAACAGCACCGGGTCGGTGCCGGTGAGAAAACACTGCGTTTCGAGGCCGTCCAGGGCCGCAAACAGGGCCCGGCGCCGGTCCGGATCGAGATGGGCGGCAATCTCGTCCAGCAGCAGGAACGGTACGATGCCGGTGCGCAGCCGCACCAGCCGGGCATGAGCCAGAATCAGCCCGATCAGCAGGGCCTTTTGTTCGCCGGTTGACCCCAGCGCCGCGGGCATGGATTTTTGCGCATGGATCACGTCGAGATCCACACGGTGTGGTCCTGATGTGGTGCGTCCGGCGGCCCGATCAAGAGGCCGAAGCCCGTGCCAGCGCTGCGCCAGCACCGCTTCGAGTTCGGCGGAAGTCGCCGGCTCGACCAGATCTTCGAAGAGTGGGGTGAGCGAGAGCCGGGCCGCCGGGAAACTGGTGTCATCCAGGCTCTGGGCGATCAACGCCTGCAGATGGGTCAGGCTGTCGGTACGGTTGAGATGGATCGAGGCGCCAAGCTCGGCCATTTGCGCCTCGATGGCGGCGAGCCAGCGCGGGTCGCCATCTTCTTCGAGCAGCTTGTTGCGTTGCCGCATGGCTTTTTCGAAGTCGGACACGGTCGCGGAATGACCCGGGATGAGTGTCGTCACCAACCGGTCGAGAAAGCGGCGTCTATCCCCGGCCGGGCCGGAGAACAGGCCGTCCATGGCGGGGGTCAACCAGAGCACGCGCAGATAATCGCTCATCGCCTCGATTGAGCGGGCATTGGCGCCGTTGATGCGGACCCGGCGCCCGCCATCGGGCAGAGCGCCCGTGCCGATATCGGCAGGCCCGTCATCGGTCTCGATGGTTGCCGCAACAGCCCAGGGAAGGTCGGACCCCTGCGCCTGCAAGGTGTCGAAGCTGGCGCCACGCAGGCCGCGTCCTGGCGAGAGCACGGAAATGGCTTCCAGCAGATTGGTTTTGCCCGAGCCGTTGGGGCCGGTCAGCACGACATGGCGCGCATCGAGATCGAGCGCAGCGGAAGCGTAATTACGGAAGGCCGTCAGGCGCAGGCGGGAGATGTGACGGATCATCACGCGGCCCTCTCCGCCTGCCCCTTACTCAAGAGGATGATTGGACCGAACGGCCAAACTCTGCCCCGGCCCTCGCCTCGCCCCTCCGGGGTGAAGGCAGCATGCCAGCACCGGATGAGAGGATGGGATTTCAAGGTGAGCAATGAACTCGACCAGGGGGCTCGAGCGAGTGGCTCGAAGCCACTCACACCCGCATCGGCATCAGCACATAGAGCGCGCTGGATTCGCCTTGTTCCTTGACCAGGGTCGGGGAATTGGCATCGTTGAACAGGAAGACGGCGCTCTCCGAGCGTATCTGGGTAATGATGTCGAGCAGATAGCGGGCATTGAAGCCAATCTCGAAGCCATCGGTATCGAATTCGACCGCCACTTCCTCGCTGGCTGTGCCGTGATCAGGATTGGTGACGGACAATTCGAGCAGGCCGTCCTTGGCCGAAAGCTTGACCGCCTTGCCGCCGCGATCCGAGGCAATGGTCGAGACGCGATCCACGGCAATGGCAAAGCCGGACTTGTCGACCAGCATCTGTTTGTCATTATTCTTGGGCGTCACCCGGTCATAGTCGGGGAAGGTGCCCTCGATGAGCTTGGACAGCAGCACCACGGGACCCACGGTGAAGCGAATCTTGGTGTCGGACACCTCGACATGCACGTCACCATCGACGCCATCGAGCAGCTTTTGCACTTCGCCCACGGTCTTCTTTGGCACGATGATCCCACTCATGCCACTGGCGCCCTCTGGCGAGGCCATTTCAGCGCGGGCCATGCGGTGACCATCGGTCGCCACGGCGCGGAACAGCGAACCGGCCGCCGAACTCTCCACGGCATGGAAATAGATACCGTTGAGATAGTATCGCGTCTCTTCGTTGGAGATGGCGAACTGGGTGCGCTCGATCAGTTCGCGCAGGGAGGCTGCAGCGATGTCGAATTCATGCGCGAAGGCGCCGGATTTGAGATCGGGGAAGCTGTCGGGTGACAGGCAGGCGAGGTTAAAGCGCGAGCGGCCGGAGGTGAGAACCATGTTCTCGCCACCATCGGTTTCAAGCCGCACCTCGGCACCGTCAGACAGTTTGCGCACGATCTCGTAAAGCGTATGGGCGGGCACGGTGGTGGTACCGGGCGTCGAGACCATGGCCGGCACGCTCTCGGTCACTTCGATATCGAGGTCGGTGGCGCGCAATTCGACCCGGTCGTCCGATGCCTTGAACAGCACATTGGCCAGGATCGGATAGGTGTTGCGGCGCTCGACCACCCGATGCACATGGCTCAGCGACTTGAGCAGATGATTGCGTTCGAGCGTGACTTTCATGGAGTTCTTCTTCCCGGACATACGCGACAGCTAAACCCGGCGCGAGCCGGGGTTGGGACGTTTACAGTTTCACAGGAAATTGGCAAGGCCGAGGGGGTGTTTGGCCGCATGCTAGCTGTGGACTTCAGGAACTGAAATGCACGGTGATGTCGAACCGCTCGCCCGGCCCGGCCCCCAGCTCCGCCAGCCCTTCAAAAGGCAGGCAGTTGGCGATGGCGTCGCCAATCGAGTTGATCAACTCGGGATATTTCCCGGCGGTCCGCAGGCTCTCGGGCACGATATGGGGGTCACCGTCCAGCGTACCATCGCCCAGAAACGCCAGGCGGATCGAGATGGAGCGATCCTCATAGCCCGATGGCAGGACCCAGCAGGACAGAAGCTGGTCCTGAACGGAGGTGGCGATAGCCAGGTTCTGCGCCGCCCGCTCCTCGGGGGTCAGGACGGGTAACTTGTCCTCGGCCAAAACGGGGGAAAGGGCGACAATGGATAGAGCAATGAGGCGGGCAAGGATTTGAAACATTTCCGATCCTTGCCCGGCCAATCCGGCGGGATAAAGGCTATTCCTCGAGCATGCGCTTGAGCAATTCGATTTCCTGGCCCAGCTCCAGATCGTCCTTGATCATCTGCTCGACCTTGCGCACCGAATGGAGCACCGTGGTATGGTCACGACCGCCGAAACGCCGGCCAATTTCGGGCAGGGAGCGGCTGGTCAGGGCCTTGGCCAGATACATGGCGATCTGGCGCGGGCGCACCACGTCGCGGCTGCGGCGGGCCGAGAGCAATTCGTTGCGCGGCACCTTGTAGTGGCGCGAGACGATCTTGAGAATATCTTCGATGCGGACCCGCTTGGCGTCGCGGGCGCGGATCAGATCGGCCAGGGTCTTTTCGGCCAGCGGCACGGTGATCAGCTCACCGGTGAGCTGATTGGCGGCGACAAGGCGGTTAACAGCGCCGTCGAGATCGCGGCCATGGCTCACCACGGCGCGGGCAATATAGTCGATCACCGCGACCGGAAACTGCATGCCGAAGCGGGAATTGACCTGGTCTGCGCGGCGCTGGACGATATCGCGGCGCAATTCATGATCAAAGGTGGAGATAGGCACGACCAGCCCGCCGGAGAGACGCGAACGGACGCGTTCGTCGAGCATTTCGAGATCGCGCGGGGGCGCATCACCAGCCACCACGACCTGCTTGGCGCCGGTCAGCAGGGCCCCCAGTGTGTGACCGAATTCGGTCGCCGACTTGCCCTGCAGAAACTGCATGTCGTCGATCAGCAGCAGATCCACCCGGCGCAGCCATTCCTTGAAGCCGAGCGCGCTCTGGCGCTGCACGGCGGTAATGAAATGGTACATGAAGTGGTCGGCTGTCAGATAGACGATGTTCTTGGACGGATCGGCCTGGCCAACGGCGTGGGCGATGGCATTGAGCAGGTGCGACTTGCCCAGGCCCACGGTGGAATGAATATAGACCGGGTTGAAGGTCACGGCATTATTGATGGCAGCATTGGCGATCTGCTTGGCGACGCCCAGCGCCATCTCATTGGCCGAGCCGGCCACGAAACTGTCAAAGGTCATGCGCGGGTCAATGGCGCTGCCCGAAAGGGCGTCGCCGGACTTGGCATTGTCGCGCACCAGGCGCGGGGTCGCAGGCACCGCAGCGACCGGCGCGGTCTGCTGGGCGGCCGGGGCTTCGGGGACGACTTCGGCGACCGGGGCAAGGCGCGGACGGGCCTGACCATTGACCCGCATGGTCACCTGCAGGCGCGCGGCTTCGGGGACATCATGGCGGAAGGCTTCAACGATGCCGTCGGCGTAGTTGGACTGCACCCAGGAACAGAGGAACCGCGTTGGCGCACTCAAATGCACCAGATCGTCCACCAGTTCCTCAAGTTCGAGGCGTGCAAACCAGGAGGCAAAAACGTCCTCGCCCACGCTCGCTTTCAGCCTAGCCCGCACCCGGGTCCAGAGTTCGCGCTGATCATCGGAGGAAACGTCGGGGGTGGCCATGACAGGAGTGCCGCCTTTGCTGGAAGTGGAAGGAGAAGAGGAGTTGGCCGCAGCCCAATCGTCTCTTCCCGCAGTCGCCTGTCGCATCATCGCTTCTTGCCCCATTCTGTGTTGCTGCCTTTCCGGTCCGCAAAGCCCTGGAAAAGCCCTGATCTGTTCGATGTGTCCGCCCGCCGCTTTATGGCCTGCAACTGGACACAGCTTCGCCCCTGCGCCCGCTCATGCGGGCACAACATTATTGTTCGGCAGCTTGAAGCCACCGTTTGCCACTTGACCTTTCACTTGAACCCGGCCTGCCCGGCCTGTGGTCGAATGAACGCTGCCAACTCAAATTCGACGGACCACAGCAATTGCGGCCGACACAAAAATCACTGGCTGAAATGACCGGCATCGCTGCCGACCCTGCCCCAAACCTGCCCTCCTGGCGGAAGACGACCGATGGGTCAGGAGGGTCGTTCCACCCCTCTTTTTCCCCGTCGGCAGAAGTACATTAGAGGCACGAAATGGGACCCGCAACACGTGAATCATTGAAAAAGGGGCTTGACTCTCAAGCTGTATTTTTGGGCCCCACCGGGGTCCAAAAGTCACCTCCGGCAAGGGCCTGTGACTCAAGGCAGATTCGAACACTTAGCGGGTTTCGACATGGTAAAATAATTTTTCACCTCGCCGATCGGGAGACTGTTGTCGCAATAGCAACAATGCCCCCGCCGGCGACCGAACCCCTTGAGAGCGCGGCATAAAAACAACTCTTCACGCTTCGTTCCGCTGCCAGGGCAAGTGTCACCTAATAGTCATGTGACAGAACAATAACGAAAAAACCTGCCTGGCTACCATACAACAAAAAGGGCTCCTTGCGGAGCCCGGATTGTAGCGCTGGTCGCTTGCCAAGAAGCGCCTTGCCTGACCGCGAATTAGGCGGAGAGGGCCTTTACGCGGCTGTTGAGGCGGGAGACCTTGCGGGCAGCCAGATTGGCATGGACTATGCCCTTGCCGGCGGCGCGGTGGATCTCGGGCTCTGCAGCCTTGAGTGCGGCGAAGGCGGTTGCGTGATCACCAGCTGTGATCGCTTCCTCGACCTTGCGAATGAACGTGCGCACGCGGCTGCGGCGAGACTTGTTCACGGCAGTGCGGGCTTCGATCTTGCGGGTAGCCTTCTTGGCTGAGGGCGTATTGGCCATTTCGGTCCTCTTGGCGTCCAACCGGCCGATTACACGCGATCTGCGCGGCAATAGTCCGGGATGAAATGAAATCGGCGGCTTTCGACTGCCGCCAAGTTGCGCGGTCTATAGGGTATCGGCCGGGGGGCGTCAACTGGATTCAGGGCCCAGGCCGAGTCTTGAGAGAGATGCGTTCACGGTGCCTTCTGGCATTTCGGACAATAGAAGGTCGAGCGGCCCGATTGTACGATGCGCTGGACGATGCCCTTGCACATCGGGGTCGGACATGGATCACCTTCCCGGTCATAGACGGCGAAATTGTGCTGGAAGTAGCCGGCCCCTTCAACACTGCGGAAATCGCGAATGGTGGACCCGCCCACCTCGATGGCTGCCGTGAGGACTTCCCGAACAGCAAAGACCAGGTCTTCCAGCGCTTTTTTGGGCCTGCCAGTGCTGGTTACCAAACTCCCTGCCAGCACCGTAGGCAGGATATGGGCGCGATGCAGGGCCTCGGCCACATAGATATTGCCCAGTCCGGCCACGACCCGCTGGTCGAGCAGGGCCGCCTTGATCGGCGTCCTCTTGCCGGCAAAGGCGGCGGCCAGTTGTGAGGCGGAGAATTCATTGCCCAGCGGCTCAGGCCCCAGCCCTTGCAGATAGGGACTGGTTGAGAGGTCGTCATAGAGATCGACAAAGCCGAAGCGCCGCGGGTCGGCATAGATCAGATGACTGCGCCCGTGGGCGGGATGGGTGAGCGCCCAGATCATATGGTCGTGTTTCGGTTCAGTGCCCGGTTCATAATAACGCGGCGGCTTGTCGATGGGATGTTCGGCAAAGCGCCAGGACCCGGTCATGCCCAGATGACTGAGCAGGGTCGCGCCGCCAGAAAGCCCGATCAGGAGGTACTTGGCCCGCCGCCCGACATGGGTGACGCTTTGTCCCGTGAGCGCGTTCTTCAGTCCGTCCGGGAAAGGAAAGCGCAGATTGGGCCGGTTGAGCGTCACGCTCTCGATGGTCGCGCCTTCGAGCCAGGGGGCCAATCCGCGGCGCACGGTTTCGACCTCGGGCAGTTCAGGCATATGACGACTCCTTCACCCTGTGCGGCTTTGTGGCATGGGCAAGCCATGAAGGCTTATGTATAGGGACGATACACACTCTATCGACCCCAATGCCGGTTGAAAAAGGCCCTTGCCATGACCGAGACCCGCGAGACGACCCATTTCGGCGAACAGACCGTCGCCCTGGAGGACAAGCAGGGGCTGGTGGACAAGGTGTTCCACGACGTCGCCGATCGCTATGACCTGATGAACGATCTGATGAGCATGGGGGCGCACCGGCTCTGGAAGGACGCCATGGTCGCGGACCTTGCGCCACCCAAGGCCGGATCGCGTCCCTATAAGGTGCTCGACATGGCCGGGGGTACTGGCGACATTGGCGAGCGCATCGTCAATGCCTCTCTCGGTCATGCCCAGGTGGTGGTCTCTGATATCAATGCCGACATGCTGCGGGTCGGCAGCGAACGAGCCCGATCCTGGCGCTATCCGGGGCAGGTCGAGTTTGTCGAGGCCAATGCCGAGGAACTGCCGTTCGAAGACAACAGTTTCGACGCCTATACGATTGCCTTTGGCATTCGCAACGTACCGCGCATCCAGAAGGCGCTGGACGAGGCCCACCGCGTGCTGAGGCGCGGCGGTCGTATTCTGGTGCTCGAATTCTCCCAGGTCGACGTGCCGGGGTTCGACGCTGTCTACAGGCTCTATTCCGACCAGATCATCCCGCCCATGGGCCAGGTGGTGACGGGCGACGCGCAGCCATATCAGTATTTCATCGAGTCGATCCGCAAGTTCCCGGCGCCGGCTGAGTTTTCGACCATGCTCGGGCAGGCGGGGTTCAAGCGCGTCAAGCACCAGAGCTTTACCGCCAATATCGCGACGCTGTTTTCGGGTTGGAAGCTCTAGAACATGTCCATCGCTTCCACCTTCCGCCTGTTCCATGCCGGCTGGGTGCTGGCGCGCGAGGGCGCTTTTTCCGTGTTGCCCGCCGAATCGCTGCCGCCGATGATGAAGGCGGGCATTGCCATGGCGCGCCTTGTCGAGCGCCGGTCAGTGCGCAAGACGGGAAGCGTCGAGCGGCTCAACGCCGCGCTGCACAAGCTGGGACCTTCTTACGTTAAGTTCGGCCAGACCCTGGCCACCCGGCCCGATATTGTCGGCATCCAGGCTGCGGCCGATCTGTCCGGCCTGCAAGACAAGATGCCGCCTTTCGATCCCAAACTGGTGCCAGGCATTCTTAAGACCGCCCTGGGCGCCAAAGCGGCACAACTGACCGAAATCAGCGCACCCATTGCTGCCGCCTCGATTGCCCAGGTGCACAAGGCACGGCTGCGGGCGCCGGGCGAAGCACCCAAATTGGTAGCCGTAAAGATGCTGCGCCCAGGCATTGCCGAGCGCTTCCACGCCGATACCGACAGTCTCTATGCCGGCGCCAGGCTGGCGGAAACCTTGTCGCCTGCCAGCCGGCGGCTCAGACCCACCGAGGTGGTGCGCACGCTCGACCATTCCATGCGTCTCGAACTGGATCTGCGCCTCGAGGCCGCCGCCATCTCCGAAATGGCGGAGAACATCCGCAATGACGAGGGCTTCATCATTCCCCAGGTGCACTGGGACCAGGTCGCACAAAATGTGCTGACCACCAGCTGGATGGATGGCATTCCCATTCGCGACCATGCAGCGCTGGACGCAGCGGGGGTGGACCGCAAGGCACTGGCCGCCAAATTGCTGCAGAGTTTTCTGCGCCATGCCATTCGCGACGGCTATTTTCATGCCGACATGCATCCGGGCAATCTGTTTGCCGACCCCAAAACCGGCAATGTAATCGCCGTCGACTTCGGCATTATGGGGCGGATCGGCAAGGACGAGCGCCGCTTCCTGGCCGATATTCTTTTCGGCTTCATCACCCGCAATTATCGTCTGGTGGCGCAGCGCCATTTCGATGTGGGCTATGTGCCCCAAACGCAGTCGGTCGAAGATTTTGCCCTGGCTATCCGCTCGATTGGCGAGCCGTTGCATGGGCGTACGGCGGCGGATATTTCCATGGCAAAGGTGCTGGGCCAGCTTTTCACCATCACCGATCTGTTCGACATGCAGACCCGGCCCGAACTGGTGCTGCTGCAAAAATCGATGGTGCTGGTGGAGGGCGTGGCCCGCACGCTCGACCCCGATCTCGACATCTGGACAGTGGCCGAGCCGGTGGTTGGGGAATGGCTGCGGCGCGAGGAAGGCCCGCTTGGTCGCATTGAGGATCTGTCCGGGCATCTGAGCCGGCTTGGCGAGGCGGCCGGGCGGGTGCCGTCGCTGATCGCCCAGGCCGAACTGGCGCTGTCAGAGCATCGCGCCCTGGTCAACCGTCCGCGCGACAGGCTGCTGCGCAACACGGCACTGGCCGTGTTGCTGGCCACACTGGGGCTAATCCTGGCCCTGATCTGGCGCGTGCTCGTTGGCGGCGGACTTTGAACGGGCCAACAACCTATTCATGGCGCGCATCGGTACATAGATTGCGTTCACCGGCGACGGCCGCCGGCAAGCACGGGAGAAGCTTCATGAGCGTCAAACTTTTCGGCAAGCTGGCTGCGGCCGCTTTGCTGGCGGCGGGATTGGCCGGATGCATCGACGTCAATATCGATGTGGCCATCACCAGCCCCAGCACGGCCAGGGCGACCATGACCCAGGTCATGGGTGCCGATGTCTATTCCATGGTCAAGATGAGCGCCGAGAGCGATCAGCAGCAGGACGACAGCTTCTGTGCCGAGGGTGAACTGACCGAGAATGGCGATGGCAGCGCCACCTGCGTCATCACCGAGGAGGGCAATTTCGCCGAACTCGACCTGGGTCAGGATGAGGGCGGGATGACCTTCACCGAAGCCGGTCCGGGCCTGGTTCGCGTGGCGCTGCCCACCGCAGACATGCAGGCTGAATTGGGCGCCGATGACAATATGGACGAGCAGACCCGCCAGATGGTCGAAGCCTTCTTTGAAGGGCGCACGATGACCATCGGCGTTTCGGGCGCCGAGATCGTGGAGTCCAATATGACCGTCTCGGCCGACAAGACCCGCGCCGAACAGATCATCGACATGCTCGCGCTGATCAATGGCGATGCCGCTCTGCCCGATGAGTTGTTTGCCGTGGTGCGCGCGCCGTGAGCGTTCGGATCAATGTGAAGTGGCTCGCACATGGCGCGGGCCTGCCTCTGCCGCGCCAGCAGACTGCCGGCGCGGCGGGGCTCGACCTCTGCGCCGCCATTGACGCCGGGGAAAGCATGACCATTGCGCCGGGCGATTATGCGCTGGTACCTACCGGGCTCAGCATTGCCCTGCCCGAGGGATATGAGGCGCAGATCCGTCCCCGTTCGGGTCTTGCCGCCAAGCACGGTGTTACGGTGCTCAACTCCCCGGGTACGGTTGACGCCGATTATCGCGGTGAAGTCAAAATTATGTTGATCAACCATGGCAAGCTGCCCTTCGCTTTCAGTCGCGGCGAGCGCGTCGCGCAGATGGTGGTGGCGCCTGTCAGCGCTGTGGAATTAGTGGAAGTGGATGAACTTGATGCAACTGAACGCGGGACTGGTGGCCACGGCTCGACTGGCCGCTAGCGGGCTGGCCCTCTGGGGCCTGAGCCAACCGGGTCTGGCCGGTGATCGTGCCCTGATCGATTATGTCGGGTTCTCGCCGGACTTCCGCTATTTCGCCTTTGAGGAATTTGGCATTCAGGACGGGTCGGGCTTTGCCTATTCCAACCTCTATGTCGTCGACCTCGCATCCGACAGCTGGGTCGTTGGAACGCCGGTGCGGCGGCAGGCCGAGAGCGAAGAAACCAGCCTTGCGCAAGTCCGCGAAGCGGTCGCGGACCGGGCCAGCAGCCATATTGAGAGTTTTTCGATCAGCGTGCCGGTGGAAATCGCCGCCCTGATCGGCGATGGCGTGCCGGACACTGATGCCCGAAGTCTCGGTTTCGGCGCGCCGGGCTATCTGCCAGGCGCGGTATCGGGTGACTATACCCTCGAACTGGACACGTTTGAAACCACGGCGACCAGCCCCTGTGCCGAGTGGTTTGGCGTCGAGCCCCTGGGCTATGAACTTTTGTTGTCCGATAGCGGCACGACCCGACTGATCCATCGCGATGGCGGCCTGCCACGTTCTCGTGGCTGCCCGACCGACTATCGCCTTCATTCGGTGGTGATGCCCTTCCAGGGCACCACATTGTCCAATGCCGTGGCCATCATCTCGGTGTACCCCGGCGGCTTTGAAGGGCCAGACCGGCGCTTCCTGGCGGTTCCCCTTGGCCTCTGAGGGCCCGCTTACGCCCGAGGAAACCCGACGCTATGCGCGTCATCTGGTGCTCAAGGGTTTTGGTGGACCAGCGCAACAGAAGCTTAAAGCTACTCGCGTGCTGGTGGTGGGCGCCGGCGGACTAGGCAGTCCGGCAATTGCCTATCTGGCTGCGGCCGGCGTGGGGCGCCTGACCATCGTTGACCCGGACGTGGTTTCGCTCACCAATTTGCAACGGCAGGTGGTCCACACGACGGCCTCCATCGGCACCGGCAAGGCGGCGAGCGCGGGCACCTTCGCCGGGGCGCTCAATCCGCATGTCGTGCTTGACTTGCACGCCGAGGCTGTGACGGACGCCAATGCCGACCAACTGGCGGGTGCGGCCGACATCGTGCTCGACGGCACCGATAATCTCGTCACCCGCCGGATCGTCGCCACAGCGTGCGAACGGTGTAAGAAGCCGTTGGTCTCTGGGGCTGTCTCGATGTTTTCGGGGCAGGTGACCATCTTTGCGCCGCATCTGGGCGGCCCACCCCATGCCGCTCTCTATCCCAACGCTGCCAGCGACGACGCCCTGCCGTCCTGCGAAGCCAACGGCATATTGGGCCCGGTGACAGGCGTGATCGGGACGCTGATGGCCATGGAGGCCATCAAGCTGGCCACAGGCGTGGGAACCCCGCTGATCGGGCGGCTGCTGATCTATGATGCAAGAGAGGCGAGCTTTTCGGAGCTGGGATACTAAGCCCGATGCGCCTCTCCTTCTCCCGCCAAGGGGAGAAGGAGGACTACCGGCTTTTAAGCGTCGGGGTGCTTGAACACCAGTGCCGCATTCGTCCCGCCAAAGCCGAACGAATTGGACAGCACATAGCCCAGATCGACGTCGTCGCGACGCTTTCGCAGGATCGGCATGTCCTCAAAGGCTGGATCGAGGGTCTCGATATTGGCGCTTTCGGCGATGAAGCGGTGCTTCATCATCAAAATCGAATAGATCGATTCATGCACGCCCGTTGCACCCTGGCTATGTCCGGTCAGCGACTTGGTCGCTGAGATGGGCGGACACTTGTCCTCAGTGCCGAAAACCGCGCGCAGCGCTTCGATTTCCTTGAGGTCCCCCACCGGAGTCGAGGTGGCGTGCGGATTGATATAGTCAATCGGCGCCTTGATGTTCTGCAGGGCCATGCGCATGCAGCGCTCGGCACCTTCACCTGAGGGCGCGACCATGTCGAGCCCGTCAGAGGTGGCGCCATAGCCGACCAGCTCAGCCCAGATTTTCGCACCGCGCGCCTTGGCGTGTTCATATTCCTCCAGCACCAACACCCCGGCGCCGCCGGAAATCACGAAGCCGTCGCGGGCCGCATCATAACAGCGACTGGCCTTGGCCGGATTGTCGTTGAAATCACTGCTCATGGCGCCCATGGCATCGAACAGGTCCGAAAGGGTCCAGTCCAGATCCTCATGGCCGCCGGCAAAGACGATGTCCTGCTTGCCAAGCATGATCTGCTCCATGGCGTTGCCAATGCAATGCTTGGACGTCGCGCAGGCTGCAGTGATGGTGTAGTTGATGCCCTTGATGCCAAAGGGCGTCGCCAGCGTCGCCGAGGCGGTCGAGCCCATGGCCTTGGGCACGGCCAGCGGGCCGATGCGCTTGGGCGAATTGTTCTTGCGGGTAATGTCGGCGGCTTCGACGATGGTGCGGGTGGAGGCACCGCCCGAACCCATGACGATCCCTGTCATGGGGTTGGAAATATCGCTCTCTTCCAGGCCCGCATCGGCAATGGCTTGCTGCATGGCCAGATAGTTCCAAGCCGCGCCCTTGCCCATGAACCGGGTGACGCGGCGATCGAGCTGTTCGAAGGGGTCGAGGCGTGGGTCGCCCTTGACCTGGCTACGGAAGCCGAGTTCGGCATAATCTTCGGCAAAGACGATACCCGGCTTGGCGGCGCGCAGGCTTTCCGTCACCTCGTCGAGCGAGTTGCCGATCGAAGAAATGATACCCATGCCGGTTACGACAACTCGTCTCATTTCGTCCTCGTTTCAGTCGTTTCGTGCGTTCGCATCGGGGTCAGCGTCGCACTTATATAATTCTATTCGGCTGTAATTCTATTCGGCCCAGCATATGGCCCTCAGACCGTCTGCTGCTCGTGGAGCTGAGCTTCGGTAAACAGACCAACGCGCAAGTCCTTGGCCTCGTAGATCACTTTTCCGTCAGCCTTGACCCAGCCATCGGCAATGCCCAGCGTCAGGCGCGAGCGCATGACGCGCTTGAGGTCGATGCCATATTCGACCAGTTTAACGTCGTTCGTCACCTGACCGGTGAACTTGATCTCGCCGCCCAGGGCCCGGCCCTTGCCGGGCTGGCCGATCCAGGACAGGAAGAACCCGGTCATCTGCCAAACCGCGTCCAGGCCCAGGCAGCCGGGCATCACCGGATCGCCGATGAAATGGCACTTGAAGAACCACAGGTCCGGATTGACGTCGAGTTCGGCGCGCACCTGGCCCTTGCCGTGGGTGCCACCATCTTCGGTGATCGAGGTGATCCGGTCGAACATCAGCATGGGCGGGGCCGGCAGGCGGGCATCACCCTGTCCCGGCAATTCGCCGCGTCCATGGGCCAACAATTCCTGGTAATTGAATGCGTGTTGCCGCTCAGCCATCAAAGCTCCTCGCTCTCGCTCAAGCCTCGTCTCGTATAGGGGCACCGGTTAAGGGTCAAGCCAGCCAAAGGGACGGTGTGGCAGTCGGGCCCAGCGCTGCGCTTGTATCAAGGGGCAGTGATCATTATAGATGGGTTCAATTGTGGACCTAAATGACGAGACTTAAAGGCCCTATGCCAGACCGCGATACCGCCGCCCGGCCCGTTCCTTCCCGCAAGCCGTGCCTGACGGCCGTCCTGCGCATGGCGGGGCTGAGGCCCACACGGCAGCGCGTTGCCCTGGCCGAGCTATTGTTCGCCGGCCCGCATCGCCATGTCAGTGCCGAGCAATTGCATGGCGAGGCCAGCGCGGCCGATGTGAATGTGTCGCTGGCCACCATCTATAACACGCTGCACCAGTTCCACGAGGCGGGCCTGTTGCGCGAAGTGGCGATCGACGCCTCGCGCTCCTATTTCGACACCGACACCTCGGACCATCACCATTTCTATGTCGAGGATGAGCAGCGAATGATCGATATTCCGGCCGAAGCCGTCGAGTTCAAGGCGCTGCCCAAGACGCCAGATGGCATGGAAGTGTCCCATGTCGACGTGGTCATCCGCGTTCGCAGGGCGCAGGCCTGAGTGCGGTTCAGGGGCGCGGCCTATTATCGGCCAGCCAGTGACAAAGGCGTTCGGCGTGACCATATTGTGCCTCGGTTTCAATAGCGGCATGGGTGGCTAATGCCTGAAAAAGTCAATCTCAAAGGCTATTTCGAGCGAATCGGATTTGCCGGCTCCATCGCGCCGACCCTCTCCACGCTGGATCTGCTGCACGCGCTGCATCCGGCCGCCATTCCCTTTGAGAACCTCGGGCCCCTGCTGGGAGAGCCCGTGCGGCTCGATCAGCCGAGCCTTGAGAAGAAACTGCTTACCGACAGGCGGGGCGGTTATTGCTTCGAGCATAATCTGCTGTTCATGCGCATGCTGGAAGATCTCGACTACACCGTGCGGCCGCTGCTGGCGCGGGTGGTCTGGACCAATCCGGACGGGGCCAGCCTGCCACCGAGCCACTTGCTTTTGCTGGTTGAAATCAACGGGCAGAACCACATTGCCGATGTGGGTTTTGGCGGACTTACGCTCACCACGCCGCTGCGCTTGCGGGCCGAAAGCGCCCAGGCGACACCGCATGAAACCTTCCGCCTGACCGGCGGCGATCCGGACTGGACGCTGGAGGTCAAGCTCGCCGATGACTGGCGTCCGGTTTATGTATTCAACCTCGACCAGGTCAGCCTCGACGATATCGCCTCGATCAACCAGAAGACAGCAGGCGACCCGGCCTCGCCATTCACCCATGAGCTGCGGGTGGCTCTGGCACCCAGCGGCAAACGGTTCAAGCTGCACAATACCAAATTCACGCGCCTACCCACCGGCGAAGAGGCCGAATATCGCGAACTCTCGACCCTCGATGAAATCAAACAGGTTCTGACCACCGATTTCGGCATCAGTCTGCCCCAGGACGAGCGCCTCGACAGTGCGCTTTCGGGCCTGTTGGCGCCCAATCCGGCACCTGCGACCTAGGGCCATGGCGCCGGTCAGTGTCCCAACGGACAAGCTCCGGGAATTTGTCGATTTCGACGCCTTCTATGTCTGGCTGGCGGAAAACCACGATCAGGCCGACGAGATCTGGATCCGCATCTTCAAGAAGGCGTCTGGCAAGCCCACCATCTCCGCGGTGGAAGCGATCGATGCGGTGCTGTGCTGGGGCTGGATCGACGCGATCAAGAAGAGCTGGGACGCGGAAAGCTTCGTGCAGCGCTATTGCCCGCGGCGCCCCAAATCGGTGTGGAGCCAGGTCAATCGTGACAATGTTGCCCGGCTGATCGAGCAGGACCTGATGACCGAGCATGGTCTCAAACATGTCGAAGCGGCCAAGGCCGATGGCCGTTGGGACGCCGCCTACAGGACCAATCAAGATCCACCCGATGATCTTCTTGCCGCCATCGCCGCCAATCCGGCCGCGCAGGCGACCTATGAGAGGCTGTCCTCGCAAAACCGCTTTGCCCTGACCTTCCGGACCATCTCGCTCAAGACCGAAGCCGGCCGGAAAAAGCGCATTGCGGACTATGTGGCCATGCTCGCGCGGGGTGAAACCATCTATCCGCAAAAGGCGAAATCATGAGCCATGTCTGGGGCGCCTTCCTGCGCGGTATCAATCTGGGCAATCGGCGCATGAAGATGGCCGATCTCAAGCAGTGTCTGGAGGCCGCCGGCTTTGCCGAGGTCAAGACCATAGCCGCCAGTGGCAATGCCCGGATCTCGGCCAGCGGCGCGGAAGACACCATCAAGCCCAAGCTCGAAAAGGCTATCGAGACCCGGTTCGGTTTTCCGGTCGGCGTGGTGCTGCGCGCCCGGGACGAGCTCGAGGCGATGCTGGACGATCACCCCTTCGGCATGCTCGACCGCAAGGCCGATTTCACCCGACATGTGCTGATGTTCGACCAGCCGCTGCCCGAGGGCATCGGGCTCGAAAGCCTGCCGGGCAACACCGAAATCCTGCGCATTGATCCGCGCGAGATCTATATTGCGGCCTACCGCCAACCCAATGGGCGCTATACCGAGCATGTCGAAGAGGTACTCAAGCCACTCTATGACAGGATCGGCACGTCCGATCTCGACACGATGCGCAACTGGAACACGATAGAGAAGATTCTGAAATGATCACCATTTTCGGCTCCACCAACCTCGATCAGATCGGCACTGTCACGCGCCTGCCAAAGCCGGGCGAGACCGTTGCTGGCGGCACTTTCTCGATGGCGCCGGGCGGCAAGGGCGCCAATCAGGCGCTGGCGGCGCGGCGGGCGGGCGCCGAGGTGCTGCATGTCTCGGCGGTGGGGGACGACGCTTTTGCCGATCTGGCGACCGCGCTGCTCAAGGACGGCGGGGTCGATCTTAGCCAATTGCGCAAGACCGAGGCGGCAACCGGCATCGCCATGATCTTTGTCGATGCGGCCGGCGAGAACGTCATCGCCATTCTGCCCGGCGCCAACGGTACCATTAACGCCGAGGACGCCGAGCGCGGTCTCGCCAATCTCTCCAGCTCAGACACACTGCTGGTGCAGCAGGAAGTGCCCCAGGCAGCGACCCGCAAGGCGCTGGAAATGGCCCGCGAGGCGGGCGCGCGCTCGATCCTCAATACCGCGCCCTTCCTGCCCGACACCGAAAAGCTGGCGCCTTTGGCCGATATCGTGGTGGCCAATGAGACCGAGTTTTCGCTGCTCACCGGGCGCCCGATCGAGGAGCTCGGCATGGCCATGCAGGATTGGGTCAACCGCACGGGCCGCACCATTGTGGTCACTCTGGGCGCAGATGGCGCCCGCGCGCGCACGCCGGACGGCCCTATTTCGGTTGCCGCGCACAAGGTCAAGCCGGTCGATACGGTCGGCGCCGGCGACACGTTTTGCGGCTATCTGGCGGCCGGGCTCGATGCCGGCCATTCACTCGAGGCCGCGCTACGCCGCGCCGCCGTCGCGGGCAGCCTGGCCTGTCTCAAGCCCGGCGCACAGCCGGCCATTCCGATGAAATCGGATGTCGATGGGGTCGTTGGCGCCTGAACCGTCACCACGCCGCGCAGTGCAACAAAAAAGGGCGCCGCACGGCGCCCTTCTCAATTCTCAGCTCAACCCGCCTCAGGCGCTCTTGTCGATGCCGTCCACATCGTCACCGGCCTCGGGCGCCGGTGCAGCAGCAGCGCCGCCCTTGGCCACGCCGACCATAGCGGGCCTGAGGACGCGATCGCCAATGGCAAAGCCTTCCTGCACCACCTGGACCACCGTGCCTTCGGGCACTTCGGTATTGGGCACTTCGAACATGGCCTGGTGCTTGTGCGGATCGAATTTCTGACCCGCGGCCTCGATCGGCTTGACCCCATGCTTGGCCAGCAGGCGCTGCATTTCACGGTCGGCGAGTTCGATGCCGTCGATCAGGCTCTTGAGCGCCCCATCGGCGGTTTCGCGCGTTTCGGCCGGGATCACCACCAGGGCGCGGCTGAGCGCATCGGTGGCGGTCAGCATGTCGCGGGCAAAGCCGGCAATGGCGTAGGTGCGGGTATCGGCAACATCGCGCTCGGTGCGCTTGCGCAGATTTTCCATCTCGGCATGGCTGCGCAGCACGCGATCCTTGAGCTCGGCGTTTTCGGCCTTCAACGCTTCAACGGGATCGACTTCCGTGGCTTCGGTTTCCGGGTTTTCGGTTTCCGGCGTTTCGCCCTGGGCGGCGTTTTCGTCGCTCATTCGGTCTTCTTCCGTATTCAATGAAAAACTCTTGCCCGCCATATCGGCCAAGCGGCACGAAGTTTCAAGCGCATGGTGCTCATTTGCCGCGCTTCCGGGCCATCAGCGAGGAAATCACATTGGCGGTGTAGTCGACCACCGGCACGATGCGGGCGTAGTTGAGCCTGGTGGGCCCGATCACCCCGAGCACACCGACGATGCGGTCATTGGCGTCCTTATAGGGGCTGAGGATCACCGAAGAGCCCGAGAGCGAGAACAGCTTGTTTTCCGATCCGATAAAGATGCGCACACCCTGCGCGCGTTCGGCGTCGCCCAGCAGGTCGAGCAGCCCGTCCTTGCTTTCCAGCTCGTCGAACAGCTGGCGCATGCGCATCAATTCGTCGCTCGCCATGGTGTCGTTGATCAGATTGGCGCGGCCCCGCACGATCACCGTGGGCGCGCTGCTGCCGCCCGGCTCCGCAAGTGTGGCAATGCCGGCGTCCACCAGTTTCTGCGTCAGCTCGTCCAGTTCCGCCCGCTGCTCGGCCCGGCGCTCATGGAGCACTTTTCGGGCCTCTGCCAGGGTGCGCCCCACGACATAATTGGCGAGGTAATTACCGGCTTGCTGCAGGGCGCTGGCGGTATAGCCAGGCGGCAGGTCGAGAATGCGGTTTTCGACCTGGCCATCATCGCCCACCAGGATCGCCATGGCACGCGTGGGGTCGAGTCGCACGAATTCGATGTGCTTGAGCACCATATCAGCCTTGGCCGCGATGACGACCCCGGCACCCTGGCTAAGGCCCGAGAGCAGGGATGAGGCCTCGGTCAACACGTCCTCGACCTGGGCATTGCCGGCGGTGCCCTCGATATGGCGGGCAATGTGGCTGCGTTCCGTCTCATCGACGGCGCCGATCTCGAGCATGGAATCGACAAAGAACCGCAAGCCCTGCTGAGTCGGGGCGCGCCCCGCCGAGGTGTGCGGCGCCGCAATCAGCCCCAGATCCTCCAGGTCCGCCATGACGTTGCGGACGGAGGCGGGCGAGAGTTCGACCTGCAGCAGGCGGGAAAGATCGCGCGATCCCACTGGCATGCCGGTATCGAGATAGCGCTCCACCAGCCGCCGGAAAATGTCCTGGCTGCGGGCGTTGAGTACCGAGAGGAAGTCTTCGGCCGGTCTGGTCATAATGGTTTGATTAAACTCGTCGACTTTAACCCTGACCCTTCATTTAGGCCCTTGTTCCCCATCCGCCAAGCGTCGGGCGCTTGTGAGCGGGCCGCTTGAGGGTTAAGAGGCGGTTAATTGCAATAGAAACTGGAATCACGATGCGGCCTTCCGGCAGACAGCCAAGCGACATGCGGGCAGTAACCCTTGAGCGCAATGTGGCCATGAAGGCGGAGGGCTCATGCCTGATCGCGTTCGGCAATACCAAGGTGCTGTGTACGGCATCGGTCGAAACCAGCGTACCGGGCTGGTTGCGCGGCAAGGGCCAGGGTTGGGTCACTGCCGAATATGGCATGTTGCCCCGCGCCACCGGCTCGCGCACCCGCCGCGAGGCTACCGCCGGCAAGCAATCGGGCCGCACTCAGGAAATCCAGCGCCTGATCGGCCGCTCCCTGCGCGCCGTTGTGGATCTCGAGGCCCTGGGCGAAGTGCAGATCACCTGCGATTGCGATGTGCTCGAAGCCGATGGCGGCACCCGTACGGCTTCGATCACCGGCGCCTATGTGGCGCTTTGCGACGCCATCGCCTGGATGGATGAGCGCAAGCTGACCAAGGGCAAGGCGCTGATCGACAGTGTTGCTGCGATTTCCTGCGGCATCTATCGCGGCACTCCGGTACTCGATCTCGACTATCTCGAAGATGTGGAAGCCGAGACCGATGCCAATTTCGTGATGACCGGCGCCGGCAAGTTCGTGGAAATCCAGGGCACGGCCGAAGGCGCGCCTTTTTCCCGCGATGAACTCGACAGCCTGATGTCGCTGGCCGAAAAGGGCATTGGCGAATTGAGCGCCATGCAGAAATCGGTGCTGGGCGCATGAGCGCGGCACCGTCCAGGCGCGAGCAGGCCGAGGCGCGAAAGTCCGAGCCGGGACTGGACGTCGCGCTAAAGTCCCCGCGTCCGGATTGCGCGATCTGGAATGACATTGCCCGCGCCCTTGGCGCCAAACCGGAGCAGAGCAAGTGAACACCATTCCCCGCCTCCATGCCGGCGACCGTCTCTGCATCGCCACGCACAATGCCGGCAAGCTGCGGGAATTTCGCGAGCTGTTCGAGCCCTTCGGCCTCCAACTGGTGTCGGCGGGCGAGCTGGGCCTGCCCGAACCCGAAGAGACCGGCACGACTTTCGCCGAAAATGCCCGCACCAAGGCACATGCTGCCGCCAGGGGCGCAAACATGCTGGCGCTGAGCGATGATTCGGGCCTGTGCGTCGACGCGCTGGGGGGAGATCCCGGTGTTTATACCGCCGACTGGGCCGGGATACCGCGCGATTTCAACCATGCCATGAAACGGGTGGAAGATGCGCTGCAGGCCGCGGGCGCCAATACGCCCGGTCAACGGGGCGCGTCGTTCAATGCCACGCTGTGCCTGGCCCATCCCGATGGGCGCGACATGCTCTATGTCGGCAAATGCGAGGGCACGCTGGTCTGGCCGCCGCGCGGCGATCAGGGGCATGGCTATGACCCGATGTTCATGCCCGACGGATACGACATCACCTTTGGCGAGATGGCGGCCGAGGCCAAGCATAATTGGTCGCCGGGCGAACAGGGCCTGTCGCACCGCGCCCGCGCCTTCGGGCAATTCGTGGAGAACCAGATTGACCATGGCTAGCGCCAACGACCTCTTTGGCGTTTATATCCATTGGCCCTTCTGCGCGGCCAAATGCCCCTATTGCGACTTCAATAGCCACGTTCATCGCGGGCCCTTCGATGAAGACGCCTTTGTCGAAGGCTATCGGCGCGAGATCGCCCATATGGCCTCGCTGTCCTCCGGGCGGCTGGTGCAGTCGATCTTTTTCGGTGGCGGCACCCCGTCACTGATGAGCCCCAAAGCCGTTGGCGCCGTGCTGGATGCCATTGCCGGGGCATGGCAGATCGACAGCAAGGCCGAGATTACGCTTGAGGCCAATCCAACCAGCGTCGAGGTCGAGCGGTTCAAGGGCTTTCGTGCCGCCGGGATCAACCGGGTGTCACTGGGCGTGCAGTCCTTGCGCCCCGGCCCGCTGGCCGAACTGGGCCGCCGGCACACGGTCGAGGAAGCGGTGGCGGCCGTGCGCATCGCCCAATCGGTGTTCGAGCGCTCCAGCTTCGACCTCATCTATGCGCGCCCCAAGCAGACGCTGGAAGATTGGGAGGACGAGCTCAAGGAGGCCATCTGGCTGGCGCGCGGGCATCTCAGCCTCTACCAGCTCACCATCGAGCAGGGCACGCGCTATTTCGACCTGCATCGGGCCGGCAAGCTCAAAATGCCCGATGAGGATCTGGCCGCCGATTTCTACGAAATGACGCAGGAACTGACCGCGGCTGCGGGCATGCCGGCCTATGAAATTTCCAACCATGCCGTGCCTGGTCAGGAAAGCGAGCACAACATGCTCTATTGGCGCTATGGGGAATATGCCGGCATCGGCCCGGGTGCCCATGGACGGCTGATGGTCAATCATCAGCGCCATGCCACGGCCACCGAGAAGCTGCCTTTTGAATGGCTGAAACTGGTCAACGAGTTCGGCCATGGCATGACCACGGATGACGTGCTGACCTGGGAAGAACAAGGCGATGAGTTCCTGGTCATGGGCCTGCGCCTCAAAGAAGGCATTTCCCCCACCCGCTTCATGTCGATTTCCGGCCGCGGCATTTCCGAAGCCCAGATCGCCGCGCTCAAGGGCTATGGCTTTGTTGAAACCCTGCCCAATGGTAATATCCGCGTGACCGACAAGGGTTTTCCGGTGCTCGATGCCGTGGTGGCCGATCTGGCGGCATAGTGCTGACCGGCGTGCCTGAACAGCTGCATGGTCACGCCGGGGCCAGATCGCTCACATCATAGGTCCAGACGCGGAAGGCGGTCAGTTGATGCGGGCCGAACGAGGTTAGTAGCGGTACGTCTGCGGCGTCGCGTCCGCGCGCCACCACGATCCGACCGATACGGGGCTTGTTGTTGCGTGGATCAAAGGTGATCCACCGTCCGCCCAGATAGACTTCCATCCAGGCACAGAAGTCATCCGGGGATCCGATCGGCACCCCGATATCACCCAAATAACCATTGATGTAGCGGGCCGGTATATTCATGCAGCGGCACAGTGCAATGGCCAGATGTGCATAGTCCCGGCACACCCCGATTTCCTCGCGATAGGCGTCGTGCGCGCTGCGGGTGGAACTGGCAGTCTTGTAGTTGAAGGCCAGCCGGTCATGGACGAAATCGCATATCGCCTGCACCCGCGTCCAGCCCGGCGGCGTCTGCCCGAAAAGGTCCCAGGCGACCTGGCTCAATTCGTCCGTCTCGCAATAGCGGCTGCCGGCCAGATAGACCAGGCAATCATCAGGCAGCTCGGGCACCGGGACTTCCTCGGCCGAAAGATCGACCGGGTCGGGCAGGCCATCATCCTCGATGGTGCAGTCGCTCCAAATGGTAAAATCACCCTCGGGCGCCACGAAGCGGCGGCAGACATTGCCGAACAGGTCCACATAACTGGTCGTATCGACGCTCGGGGTGGTGACCAGGCGTTCAGTCACGCGAATGTCGGGCGCCCGCGCCCGCTCGGCGGACATCATCGAGATCATCGGGGTCGGCCGTGGGCATGTTACGGTGATGTCGTAGCCAAGGCGTATCAACATATCGGCGTCCTGTTCCAAAAGCTGTCCGGGCAACCGCGGCTGGCGTCAAAGCGCTGCCGCGGTGTCCTGCAAGTCGTGCGTGTCCTGCATGTCCGTTACATTGACCTGCACGGTCATACCGGCAAAATCGCTGGCTTGGCCGGTGTGTGTGCCCCAAAGCGGAATGGCCTGAACAGGATCGCGCGCAACGCCCACCCGGATCAGGTCCCGGTTACCGATAATGCCGTTGGTCGGATCGAACTCGACCCAGCCGGCGCCGGGCAGGAAGACCTGCGCCCAGGCATGGGTCGCACCGCCCCCCAGATTTTCTGCACCGGCCCGCATGGGCACATAAATATAGCCCGTCACGAAGCGAGCGGCAAAGCCAAGGGCGCGCGCAGCCTCCATCATCAGCAGGGCAAAGTCGCGGCATGAGCCCGATTGACTGGCCAATGTCTCTGCCGGCGTCTGCGTGCCGCGATCGATCCGCCGCCGATAGGCGAAGTTGGCATGGACGGCGTGGGTCATGCGTTCCAGGATATCGGCCGTATCGCGCGAACTGGCGCCATCAACAAACCGGCGCGCCCACGCCATCGTCACGCCCCCGTCATCGGCATACTGCCGGACCCGGAGGGCGGCCAGGTCGGGGAGGATTTCGTCTTCATAGTCGAAAGGCCACGTGGCCGCGTCAGCTTCCCCGCGAAATTCGAGGGGCATAAGCCGGGTATGATCGAGCACGATGCTGGTTTCGAACCGCAATTGGGTCGACATCGTCTCGAACTGGGCCACGGCGACGCAATTGCCGAAAACATCGTGGATCCAGTGCAGATCGCTTGGCTCAGGCGAGACAGACAGGCTCGACTGCAGCAGGCGCTGGTCGTAGCTGTCCCGCGGCCGGAACAGGATGCGATGCGCACCGAACCCCACCGGCTGATGATAGGTGTAGTGGGTGATATGGCGCACCTTGAGGATGGTCATGCCCGCGCCCGCCCCCCTATGGGACGGCACATTTCGGGCCAATACCCGCGGGCGTCCAAGGCAAAGGGGCTGCCCCGGCGCCAATGTGCGCCAGGTTGCGGCCATTCTCTAGATTGCATGATGCGTGTCCAATCGGTGTCGTCGCGCCACCCATGCGGGCGCAACGCGTCAAGGCACCATATCACGGCAAGCTGGCCGCACCGAACGGATTGTCAGCGCGGTGGCGAGAGCAGCAGCGGGCTGCCGAAAGACATAAGTCGGGGCACAGCCCGCTCAGTCTTGCTGTTTCACTCCAGGGACCGTTTCACGATTCCCATCATGCCGCGCTGTCGCACCGCCGCGCGCCACAACTTTTTTCGCGCATCGGCCACTTCGAGATGCCGGTACTTGCCACCAGAAAATTTCGGCCAGTCGAGCGCCATCCCGGCCCGGACCATTTCGGCACCCAGATCGCGCCCGTCGGGCAGGAAGCATTCAGCCACCAGGCGGTCATAGGAAATCTCGGGCTTGATCCGTGCCGTTACCAACTGCCCCTTGCACAGTTTCACCAGCGCCCATTTGGATTGCTTGCCGAAAGGGTGGTCGATCTCGGGGGCATCTATTCCGGCGATCCGGATACGGATCTTGTCAATGATGATGGTGTCGCCATCGATGACCCAGCACGGTCCGCGCAATTCGGTCCGAGGGGGCTGCGCAGGCTGGGCGGGCCGGACCGCAATTGTCCGCATTTCCCGCGGCAGTTGCGGCGCGAGCGAAGGCGCGGTCCGCCGAGGTGATTGCCTGGGCGCAAAGAACAGGCGCAGCACTATTCGAAACAGTCTCATGCGCCCCCCCCACGCAGGATTGCCGCAAATGCTCGAACATTTCTTGTCTAAGGAGCATTGCGCAAATCAAGCGCAAAGAAAAGCCGGCGCATGGCGACGGGTTAATGCCGCACAACAAAAAAGCGGACCAATTGGCCCGCTTTTTTCATTCCAGATGTTCTGTCGCCTTACTTAGGCGCCAGCACCATGACCATCTGCCGGCCTTCCGAACGGGGCTGGCTTTCAACCTTGGCCACCTCCTCGGTCTCTTCGCGCACTTTCAGAAGCAGCTGCATGCCAAGGTCCTGGTGCGCCATTTCGCGGCCACGAAACCGCATGGTCACCTTGACGCGGTCGCCATCGCCCAGGAAGCGCTGCACCTTCTTCATCTTGGTTTCGTAGTCATGGGTGTCGATGTTCGGACGCATCTGCACTTCCTTGACCTCGATCACCTTCTGCTTCTTGCGCGCCTCGGCCGCCTTCTTCTGGGCGGCGTATTTGTAGCGCCCGAGATCGAGCATCTTGGCCACTGGCGGGTTCGAATTGGCGGCGATCAGGACAAGGTCAAGCCCCTGCTCCTGCGCTTCGAGCATAGCGTCGCGCGTGCGGACGATGCCGCGGTTTTCACCTTCTGCATCGATGAGCTGAACGTCGGGGCTGGTGATATCCTCGTTGGCAAGCGGCCCATCTTTCTGGGGCGCAACGGGTCTCATGGGACGGCGAATGGCAAGCGTTCCTTGTGCTATTGGGGCAAGGGGGTGAATTCGGCCCTAAAATCGTGGTAGCGGCTGCTAAAGTCAACTGGCGCATCCAAGCAAATTTTCAGAGCCATGCGCCGGAACTCCCTCCGACACGTGGCAAGAACGCAATCAGAGCCCCCATGAGTTCCATTCGCAGCTCCCGCATCACCGTTGGCACCGGCGCCCAGGCCCGGCAAATCGCTGTCGAGCAGCGGCCCGGCGGCACACCGGGCCTGCTCTGGCTCAACGGCTTTCGCTCGGTGATGAGTGGACGCAAGGCGATGAGCCTGGACGCCCTGGGCGCCGAAAAGGGTTTTGGAGTCACCCGGTTCGATTACTCCGGCCATGGCCTGTCCGGCGGCGACTTCGATATCGGCACGATCAGCCGCTGGCTGGAAGAAGCCGAGGCCGTGCTGGCGACGACCAATGGTCCGCAGATCGTCTGCGGATCGTCCATGGGCGGCTGGATCGCCCTGTTGCTGGCCCGTCGGCGATTGGCCAGGGCCGCGCCGCTGAAAGGGCTGGTGCTGCTCGCCCCAGCCACCGACGCCACCGTGCGCATCGCGGCGCGCATGAGCACGGCGCAGCAGCGGGACCTCGACACCCTTGGCTATTACGAGCGGGAAAGCGCCTATGGCGATGGGTTCTATCGCTATACGCGGGCGCTGATCGAGGATGGTGCCCACCATCTGCTGCTCGATGGCGTGATCGAAACCGGGTGCCCCGTGCACATCCTGCAAGGCGGGCAGGACCCGGACGTACCGCCCGAGCATGCCCAGAAGCTGCTGATGCACATCCTGCATGACCCGGTGACCTTCACCCTGATCCCCGACGGCGACCACCGGCTGAGCCGGGACGAGGATCTGGCGCGGCTGCGGGCGGCGGTGCTGGGGATGATCTAGCGGCGCGTTGCCAGCCGGGACTTTTGCTGACCCTCGGCATCGAAATTGTCCGGCGCCAGCCAGCGCTTGAATTCGGCGCGCAGGGCCGGCCATTCGTTATCGAGCATGGAGAACCAGGCGGTATCCCGGCTCAGTCCCTTGACGATCATGTCCTGGCGGAACACGCCTTCAAAGGTGAAGCCGAAGCGCGTTGCGGCCGCCTTGGAGCCCTCATTGGAATTGTTGCATTTCCATTCGAAGCGCCGGTAGCCCAGATCATCAAAGGCGTGACGGGCAAACAGGAACAACGCCTCGGTGGCGAGGCGGCTACGCGCCATGGGCAGCCCCCAATAGACCCCGCCGATCTCGATCGCGCCGTGCTCGGGGCGGATGCGCATCCAGGCCTGCTGCCCCAATGCCTTGCCGCTCTTCTTGTCGAGAATGGCGACATAGCTATCCTGCCCGGCGTTCACCTGCTCTATCCAGGCCTCGGTCGCGGCCACGCTCTGCGGCGCGTCGGTAAACAACCAGCGAAACCGCTCCGGGCCACCTGGCATATTTGCCACCTCGAACAGATCTGCGGCATGCGACAGCTCTAGCGGTTCGAGCCTTGCATAATGGCCCTCCAAGGCAATTCGGGTGGGAGCGGATTTGGCCGGCCGTGGGGTCATTGTTCGCTTTCCAGAATCTGGGACAGGCCCGCACGATAGGTCGGATAGAGCAGTTCGATGCCCAGAGCCTGCTTGATGGCCTGGTTCGAGACGCGCTTGTTGTCGCGATAGAAGCTGCGCTGCATGGGCGTCATCTCGGCTGTTCCGATGGGCAGGTCGGGCGGCACATCCATGCCGATCATCTGCGCGGCATGGGCGATGACATCCTGTGGCGGCGCCGGTTCGTCGTCAGCCAGGTTGAAGGTGCCATCCAGCCGCCGGTTGGCCGCCAGCGCTGTGACGCGGGCAATATCGGCGACATGAATGCGGTTGAAGACCTGACCCGGTTTGATGACCCGACGCGCCGTTCCGGCCCGCAGCTTGTCAAAGGTCGAACGGCCCGGGCCGTAAATGCCGGCAAGCCGCAGGATGCACAGTGGCATACCCCGTTCGGCGGCAAAGTCGCGCCAGGCCTGCTCGGCCAGGACCCGCCGGTCCGAGCGCATATTGCGTGGCACCAGCGGGGCGGTCTCGTCGATCCACTCCCCGCCGAAATCGCCATAGACCCCGACAGTGGAGTAGTAGCACAGCCACTGTAATCCGCGCGCTGCCGCGAGATCGGCACGATGGTGAGCCAGCACAGGATCGCCCCCCTCGTCGGGGGCAATGGACAAGACAACATGGCTGGCCTCGGCCAGCGCGCGCTTTACTTCGGGGCCAGGCGCCGTGCCGTCGAACAGCACGGCCTCAATATCGTCAGCGCGCAATTGCGCGGCCTTTTCCGGTGAGCGGACCGTGCCGCCGATGCGGGCAAAGCCGTTCTCGCGCATGGCTTGGGCCGCGTTGATCGAGGAAAAGCCCAACCCGAAGAAAATTGCCTGGTTCATACCACCCCGTCCCATTCCGCGCGTACCGAGCTATCGTCTTCCTGCGCCAGGCTGTCCAGCCGCAGGGCCTCGGCCCGCTCCGGATCGAGTCGCCGCAAGGCCCAGATGGCCGCGCCACGGACCAGGGGCGAGGCATCGCCAAGCCTGGTTTCCACCAGCGGCAGCAGGGTTTGGTCATCGGCGTTACCGATGCCGATCAAAACGTTGCGGAGAAAACGCGCATGCCCGATGCGCTTGACCGGCGAGCCGGCAAACAGCGCCCGAAAAGCTGCATCATCGAGTTGCACCAGGTCGGTCAGCGCGGGTCGCTCGAATTCGGGCCGACTGCGCAGCTTGGCTTCTCGGCTGATGCTGGCAAACTTGTTCCACGGGCAAACCGCCAGGCAGTCATCGCAGCCATAGATGCGATTGCCCATAGGCGCCCGAAACTCGCGCGGAATGGGGCCTTTGTGCTCCACCGAATAATAGGCCAGGCATTTTCGCGCATCGAGCCGGAAGGGGCCAGGAAAGGCATTGGTGGGGCAGATATCGAGGCATTTTGTGCACGAACCGCAGCTTTCCGCATGCGGCTGGTCCGGCGGCAGGTCGAGGTCGGTGAGGATCGCGCCCAGAAACAGCCAGGAGCCGAACTTCCGGCTGACCAGCACCGAATGCTTGCCCTGCCAGCCCAGGCCCGCCGCTTCAGCCAGCGGCTTTTCCATCAGCGGCGCGGTATCGACAAACACCTTCACATCAACACCGGCACGTCGGGCCAACAGACCCGCCAGTTCCTTGAGCCGCCCCTTGATGATGTCGTGATAATCGCGATTGCGCGCATAGGCCGAGATATTGCCCACGCGCTTTTCGGCCAGCAGATCCATGGGGTCGGTCTCGGGGCCGTAGTTGACGCCAAGCAGGATCACCGAGCGGGCCGCGTGCCACAGCCGCCGCGGATCGCCGCGTCTTTCTTCGGTCTCTGCCATCCACTCCATATCGGCATGCCAGCCCTCGGTCAGGGCCGTGTGCAGTTTTTCAGGCAGGTCGGGCCGTGCATCGGCCCGCGCGATGCCGAAGGTGTCAAAACCCAGCGCTTCGGCGCGGGTCTTAAGTTCGTCGACAAGCTTTCCGGTATCGCTTTGGGGCATGCCGCCAGATAGGACTAAAAGTCCAGATCCGCATAGCCCCTGGCGGGCTGCATGGCGACAACACGGTCGTTGAGCAGGGTGCGGAAGGCCGGGCGCGACTTGATGCGCGAATACCAGTCGCGCGTTTCGGCCGGCACTTTGGACCAGTCGATATCGCCCAGATAGTCGAGCGTGGAAAAATGTGCGGCCAGGGCGAAGTCGGCCAGGCTCATTTCCTCGCCGGCCACCCAATTGCGGCTGGCCAGCAACCAGTTGAAATAGAGCAGATGCTCGGCAAGATTGGCCTTGGCGGCGCGCAGCACAGAGGGCTCGGGCGTGGCGCCACGTTGGTCGCGCTTGGCGATCTTTTCCTCGATCAGATAGCGCGTCACCTCGTCATTGAGCTTGACCAGCGCCCACTCGACCAGGCGCCACATCTCGGCGCGGTCCCTCGGATCGGCCGGGAACAGCCCGCCAACCGCTGCGGGTGTATAAAAATCTTCAACCGCATGAATGGTGGCCATGATGCCGACGATGGGCAGGTCGTTGTCAGTAAACAGAATGGGCAGCGTCGCCGCCGGATTGATGGCCAGCAGCGCCTCTTCTCGCAGCCAGGGCTTGGTCTCCTCCAGGTCCAGCGGCACCCCGTATTCGGCGCACATCAGCCGGATGAGGCGGGAGGCTGGATCGAGGGGATAGTGCACAAGGCTGGGCATGAACGGGGCTCTACAATTGTTGCGGCCTGGGGTCACATGTCACGGCCTTGGCGCACCAGGCGAACACGGCTATGAGACGGGACAAGTCTGGCCTTGGAACGAGTTAGGGGATCAAATGAACGCCGATCAAGGTCTTTTTGTGCCCCTGATCCTTGGAATCCTCGAAGGGCTCACAGAATTCCTGCCGGTCAGTTCCACCGGCCACCTGCTGCTGACCGGTCATTTCTTCGGCCTCAGCCAGCCCGCCGCCTTTATCGTGCTGATTCAGCTCGGTGCAATTCTGGCGGTGATCACTGTCTACTTTGCCAAACTGGGCGTGCTGATCCGCGATGCCCTTGCGGGCAAGGCCTATGCTTGGCGGTTTGCGCTGGCCGTGGTGCTGGCCTGTCTGCCTGCCGTGGTGGTGGGCGTGCTGGCGCGCGATTTCATCCAGCAGATTCTCTACGAAACCCCGATTGTCATCTGCATTACCCTGCTGATCGGAGGCATCATCCTGCTGGTCGTCGATCGCATGCCCAAGCAGGTGCGTCATGACGACATCTATAGCTATCCCTGGCACCTGGCGCTGATCATCGGCTTGTTCCAGATGTTGAGCCTGGTGCCGGGCGTCTCGCGGTCCGGTTCGACCGTGGTGGGGGCCATGTTGTTCGGGGCCTCGAAGCGCTCGGCGGCCGAATTCACCTTCTTCATTGCCCTGCCGATCATGGCCGGAGCCTTTGGCTATGACCTCTACAAGAGTCGCGACCTGATCGATCTGAGCCTGGGGCTCAATATCGCCATTGGTTTTGCCGCCTCCTTCGTGGTCGGCGCGCTGGTGGTCAAATACCTGCTCGACTTTGTCTCCCGGCACGGCTTTGCGCCCTTTGCCTGGTGGCGCATCATCGTGGGCGGCGCCGGCCTGATCGCCATTCTCGCGTTCGGCCTCTAGCGCTTAGCCAGCCTGGCCTCAGGTCCCCGGCTCCTTGCCTGAATAGGTCGCGGGGAAGGTGAAGAAATGGTTGGGGATATCGACGCCCTTCTGCACATCATAGAGCGAGAAGGTGAGCTCGGAACCATTGGGTTCGACCAGGGTCCACTGCGCCAGATCCTTGGTTTCGGTATCAAAGATCAGCGAGACCTGCACCGTGCCGGCAACCGTCTCGTCGATCACGGTGATCGAGAGATAGCCATCGGTATTGGTGACGTCGATGACATTGGCGTTGAGCAGGTTGATCTGATCGCCCAGAAACTGCCGCAACGGGATCGAATCCTGGGGATAGGCGTAATAGGTCTCCGCGCGCCGATCGACCACGTAAAAGCCCCGGCCGGTCGAGACGATCTCCTCGCGGCTGGGCGGGGCATAGCGGAACGCTACCTTGTTGGGCCGTTCAATAAAGAAGGTCCCCTCCTGGCGTCCGCCATTGGTATCGATCTGCAGGAACCGGCCGACCATGGTGCGGATGGCCGAGTTATGCGCATTGATCTCATTGATCAATTGCTGCTCTTGGGCACTGAGCGCACGGCTCTGGGCCAGCGCCGGCAATGCGGGCGAGAGGGCGGCGGCAAGGCCGAGCATGAGAGCGGTGCGGCGAATCATCGGCGGGACTTCCTCGCTGGGGTCGTTTGGTTGAGCCTAACCTAGCCAGCAATTGCGGCAACAGGTGGAAAGTTCCGCTGTGGTTGATTCACAGGGTATCGGCCCCCCAAGTCTCCCTTCCATTTTGCCGCGTGGGTCGCACGATCACATTGTTGAGGCGGCAATCACTTTTGCGGAACGGAGCAGGTGCCAGTCCATTGCTTTGGTTACCGAGCAATTAAGCCCGGCCAATCGCAGGAGACCTGCCATGCAGGACCAAGACAAGAACCGCAACAATCAGGATTTCAACAACGAACAGAACCGCCAGGGCCAGCGCGGTGGCCAGCAGAGTGGCCAGAATCAGCAGGGCCAACAGGGCGGCCAACAGAATAGTCCGGACGACATGAATCGCGACGACGACCTGAACCGGCAGGGCGGCCGCGGCGGCCAGCAATCGGGTCAGAACCAGCAAGGCCAGCAGGGCGGGGAATTCCGCAAGGACCAGTCTGATTCAAGCACCAATAAACAGAACCGCTAACAACGGTCAGCATCTTTGTCAGGCGGCGGGTTCTCCGACGCCTGCATACGGAGGACGGAACTTTGGATGAGTCGAAGCTAGATCTGAACGATCTGATGCCCCTTTGGCAGCGCGAATTCGCGAATGGCATCGACCATACCGTAGTCGCAGGCCTCAGACGGCGCGATATGAATCTCGCTGTGCCTGCGGGAGGCAAGTACCGCGGCGGGGATACGGCTCCGCTCACGCAGGATATTATCCGTTCGATCATCGTCTGCCAGTGCCGCGTCAAGCGTTGACTGCAGGCGTCGCGCGCTCATCCCGTCGGAATGCCCCATGGTGGTCGGATGGATCATGAACATGGAATGGACGGAACAATACCGTTCTTCTGCAGCAAGAAATACCGACACCGCAATCGAGCCCACAGAGCCTGTGTTGTATATTGCCAGCCGCAATGGCAACGCCCGGATATGATTGTAGAGATAGACGCCATCGGCGACATAGCCGCCATTTGAACTGAACGCCAAATGGACGGTCTCCACGCCTTCGTTGACCGCTGAGTTCAGGGCCGCCGCCAGGCGTCCTACCCCGCCCGGTTCAATCGGGCCGGTAAAGCCAAAATAGGCGATGATGTCGGTCTGTCCCATGGGTGCCTCCCTGTCCGGCACTAAACGGACAACGACCAATATCGATCCTGCCTGCCGCGTCGTCAGTATCCGTCGGCGTTGTCGCCTACCAGGATCTCGCGCTTGCCGGCGTGATTGGCCGGGGAGATGACACCTTCGCTTTCCATCCGTTCGATCAGCGTGGCGGCCTTGTTGTAGCCGATGGCCAGGCGCCGCTGGATATAGGAGGTGGAGGCCTTCTTGTCGGTCATCACGATATGAACGGCCTTGTCGTAAAGCTCGTCGCCCGAGCCGGCATAGCTTTCGTCGCCCGAGCCGCCGCCCTCGCCATAGCCGCCCTCGTCTTCCTCGGTGATGTTGTCGAGATAGTCCGGCGTACCCTGGCTCTTGAGATGGGCAACTACCGTTTCCACCTCATTGTCCGAGACGAAGGCACCATGCAGGCGCTTGGTCCGGCCGCCCGAGGCCATGTAGAGCATGTCGCCATTGCCCAGTAGTTGCTCGGCGCCCTGCTCGCCCAGAATGGTGCGCGAGTCGATCTTGGACGTCACCATGAAGGAGATACGGGTGGGGAAGTTGGCCTTGATGGTGCCGGTGATGACGTCCACCGACGGGCGCTGGGTGGCCGTGACCATGTGAATGCCGGCGGCGCGCGCCATCTGCGCCAGACGCTGAATGGCGCCTTCGATGTCCTTGCCGGCGACCATCATCAGGTCGGCCATTTCGTCGACGATGATGACGATATAGGGCAATGGCTCGAGATCGAACTCTTCGCTTTCGAAGATGGCTTCGCCGGTCTCGCGATCAAAACCGGTCTGCACCGTTCGGGTGATGGTCTTGCCTTCCCTGGCCGCCTCGGTCACGCGCTGGTTGAAGCCATCGATGTTGCGCACACCGATCTTGCTCATCTTGCGGTAGCGATCTTCCATTTCGCGCACCGCCCATTTGAGCGCCACGACCGCCTTGCTGGGATCGGTGACCACCGGAGTCAGCAGATGCGGGATGCCGTCATAGATCGAAAGCTCGAGCATTTTCGGGTCGATCATGATCATGCGGCACTGCTCGGGTGTCATCTGGTAGAGCAGCGAAAGAATGAAGGTGTTGATACCCACCGACTTGCCCGAGCCGGTGGTGCCGGCGATGAGCAGATGCGGCATGCGCGCCAGATCGGCAATGACGGGTTCCCCGCCAATGGTCTTGCCGAGACAGATGGGCAGCTTGCCCTTCATTTTCTCAAAGTCGGATGAGGCCAGCATTTCGCGGAAATAAACCGTTTCCCGGGTCTGGTTCGGCAATTCGATGCCGATGGCGTTGCGGCCCGGCACCACGGCAACACGGGCCGAGATGGCGCTCATGGAACGGGCGATGTCGTCGGCCAGCGAGATGACGCGGCTCGACTTGATGCCGGGAGCCGGCTCAAGCTCGAACAGGGTGACCACCGGGCCGGGGCGCACATTGATGATGTCGCCCTTGACCCCAAAATCGGATAGCACGGCTTCGAGCTGGCGGGCCATTTCCTCAAGCCGTTCCGGGGCATGCTCGGGCATGGGGCCGCCGCGCTTGGGTTCGGCCAGCAGGCTGAGCTCGGGCAATTCGAACCCGGAGGGCTCATCAAGCAGCGAGCCCTGAGCCTCGCGGAAGACGCGCTGACCCGGTGCAGGACGCGGCGCGGGTGCGGTGACACGCGGCGCGGCCGGATCGGCCGGGTGGAAGCGCGAATCACCGCGCTGGGTACGCGCCGGCATGGGTGCGTCGGGGACAAAGGGAATGTCGTCGTCCTCCGGCTCATCGGGATAATCGATGGCCGTGTCATCATATTCGGGCTGGGTCAGGATGCGGCCGGACGGCTCGAAGCTGGGCTCGACATGCTGAACCGGGGTGTGAATGCGACGCTGCGGAGCGGCAGCGACAGGTTCGCGATCGGCATAGACCTGAGGCTCGGGCGCGTGCATTGGCGGCTCCGCGCCATGTACGAAGTCGGTGGTGTCTTCGGCGGCGCGACGGGCGGCGTGCTCGGCCTTGGCGCGGCGGAAGGCGGTGCGCAGGGAGTAGCCCATATGCACAACAGCACCCATGGCCACTTCGACAAGCGGGTTGGGCTCGCGCTCATCGGCCTCGGCGGCCTGTTTGGCCGAGGGCTTTGCGGGCCTGGCCGGGATTGAGGAGCCCAGTCCCATGGCGATCCAGAACAGGGCCAGGGCCGGGGCGCTCAGGATGATGGCAAACAGGGTCGAGGTGAGCGGCTGCGGATCGCCGCCGGCAATCATGCCGGCCAGATTGGTAAACAGCATGCCGGCCAGGCCACCCAGCCCGGTGGGCAGAGGCCATGTTTCGGGCATGGCCACGAAAGCAAAGACACCGGCGAACAGCAACACTGCGCCCACCCAGGCACCGAGACGCAGCCCGGCGCGCGTGACCACATGGCGGCGCGCCATGGCCCAGCCCCAAAGAGCCAGGGGGACCACCATCACCAGTCCGGCAAGCCCGAGGAACTGGAATACCAGATCGGCGATGACGGCACCGGGATATCCGAGCCAATTGGCGGGGGCCTTTGCGGTCGCCAGCGACAGGGACGGGTCGTCAACCGACCAGGAGGCGAGCGCTGCCAGCACAATCGCGCACAGCCCGAGCACCATCAGGCCGGCGATCCGCAAAGGAATGCGAATGGCAATGGCCGGCGGCGGCATCGGTGCCTTGGCCGAACGGCCCGGATTGCGGGCAGCGCGAGCAGGCAGGCTGCGGACTTCGTCAAGGGTCGGAATGGGATGGCTGGGCATGAAACGCATTACTCACTGTCGGCCCGCAAACCATCGAAGTGGGCCGTAATGGCGTCATGCTATCCGGGTGTGGTTAATCGCGTGCTAACCATCGCACATTGGACAAAAAGGCGCGGGCGGCACCGGAATGCCGCCCGCTGAAATTGACCTAATTGTAGGCGCGTTCGCCATGGGTCGAGAGATCGAGACCATCGCGTTCGGCCTGTTCGGACACCTTGGCGCCACCGAACAGCGCCTTGACGACCAACATGGCAATCAGCGCCACCACACCGGACCAGACCACCGCCACAATGACGCTGGTGAGCTGCACCATGAACTGGCCGCCCATGTCGTAGCCGTCGAGCGGATAGCCGCCGAAGGAGGGATTGGCGACAATGGCCGTACCCAGGGCCCCGACAATGCCGCCGACGCCGTGAATGCCGAAGACATCGAGGCTGTCGTCATATTTGAGCATAGGCTTCAAATTCACCACGGCCCACAGGCAGATAATGCCGGCAACGGCGCCGAGGACAATGGCGCCACCAACGCCGGAGAAGCCAGCAGCCGGAGTGATGGCGACAAGGCCTGCCACAGCACCCGAGACCGCACCCAAGGCAGACGCATGGCCACGGGTGATCCGCTCGCCCAGCGCCCAGGCCAGAGCACCGGCAGCCGGCGCCAGCACGGTGTTGATCAGGGCCACTGCGGTCAGCGCATTGGCTTCCAGGTTCGAGCCGGCGTTGAAACCGAACCAGCCGAACCAGAGCAGACCCGTGCCGATATAGGTCATGACCAGATTATGCGGCGGAATGGGTTCCTTGAGGTAGCCCTTGCGCGCGCCCAGCATCAGGGCGGCGACCAGAGCCGCCACACCCGAATTGATATGCACCACGGTGCCGCCGGCAAAGTCATAAGCGCCCATGTTGAACAACAGGCCCGGGCCGGACCAGACCATATGGGCCATAGGCACATAGGAGAAAGTGAACCAGATCGCCAGGAACGCCATCAGCGCGCCGAATTTCATGCGCTCGGCAATGCCGCCGACAATCAGGGTCGAAGTGATACAGGCAAAGGTGAGCTGGAACGCCACAAAGACCATTTCGGGCAGTTCATAGCCGGCGGTAAATGTCTCGGCGGTGGATTCGAGCGTCACGCCGGAAAGGAAGAACTTGGAGAAGTCGCCGAAGAAGGCCGACAACCCGCCTTCGGTGGGGCCGGCAAAAGCCAGCGAATAGCCATAGGCCACCCAAAGGATGGCGATCATGGAAAAGCCCATGAACACCTGGGTCAAGACGCTCAGGATGTTCTTGGCGCGCACCAGCCCACCATAAAACAGGGCCAAACCCGGCACGGTCATGACGATGACGACCATGGTTGAGACCAGCATCCAGGCCACGTCACCCTTGTCGACCACCGCAGCGGCGGTTTCTGCAGCGGCGTCCTGCGCAACGGCCGGCAGCGCCATGAGGAGAGAGGCCAGACCTGCGCCTCCCAGAACTTTGGACAGATTCATTAGTTTTTGTCTCCGGGTTGGGAAGCGGCGTAAAGCGCTGAGGCGCCAGTTTCGCCGATGCGGAATGTCACAGCAGACTCAAACCCCGTGCCAAGCGAGCCGGCAGTATTTTTTGTAAGATGTTACAAATACTTATGAGGACCGAACGCAAAGCGGCTCGGAAATGGGCAGGTCAATGCCTAATTTCCGAGCAGAATTTTCTGGCGATGCATATGTATTGGGCAGCTTATCAGGGGTGTGCAGTCCGCGCGTTTTGCGAGTGGGAAGCCTCTGTGGCGGGCCAAGAGGGACGCGGGCTGCACGCCGCTGACAAGCGGCGGGTGGTCGGACCCAATGGCCCGGCCACCCAAAGCACGAGCTACTTGAACTCAGGATAGGCTTCGACACCGACCTCGGCCTTGTCGAGGCCCAGGTCTTCGTCCTCGGCCGTCGGGCGCAGGCCCATGATCGACTTGAGGATGAACCAGACCACGAAGCTCACCACGAAGACGAAGATGCCTACGATGATAATCGAGATCAGCTGACCACCCAGGGTCGCATCAGGGTTGGTGAAGACCACGGCGATCGTGCCCCAGATGCCGGCCAGCAGGTGAACCGGAATGGCGCCGACCACATCGTCGAGCTTGAGACGGTCCAGCAGCGGAACCGAGAACACCACGATCAAACCACCAACGGCACCAATCAGCGTTGCCGTGCCCAGACCCGGGGTCAGCGGCTCGGCAGTGACGGCCACAAGACCAGCCAGAGCACCGTTGAGCACGAAGGTCAGGTCAACTTTCTTGTAGATGATGGCGGTCAGGATGAGAGCCGCAAGGGCACCACCGACTGCACCGGCATTGGTGTTGGCCATGATGCGGCCGACATCGGCCACGTCGCCCACCGAACCCATGGCGAGCTGCGATGCACCGTTAAAGCCGTACCAACCCATCCACAGGATGAACACGCCAAGCGTAGCCAGCGGCATGGAGGAGCCGGGCATCGCATTGACCGAGCCATCGGCATTGTACTTGCCACGGCGGGCGCCGAGCAGGATGACGCCGGCGAGAGCGGCCCAGCCACCCACCGAGTGCACAACGGTGGATCCGGCGAAGTCGAGGAAGCCGAACTGGCTGTCGAGGAAGCCGCCACCCCACTTCCAGGAGGCCTGGATCGGGTAGATCAGCGCGGTCAGAACGACGGTGAAGATCAGGAAGGGCAGCAGCTTGATGCGCTCGGCCAGTGTGCCCGAAACGATCGAGGCGGTGGTGGCGCAGAACATCACCTGGAAGAAGAAGTCCGAGCTGGTCGCTGCATAGGCGAAATCGTCGGCGCCATCGGCCGTGATCCCCACAGCTTCGAGAATGGCGATACCGAAGGCACCGAGATAGCCACCGGTCTCATCCGAGCCCATGGCCCAGTTGCCCAGCGGGTACATCAGGTTGTAGCCGACCAGGTAGTACATCAGGCACGCCACGGCGAACAGCGAGACGTTCTTGAGAAGCTGCATAGAGACGTTCTTGGTGCGGACCATGCCCGCCTCGACCATGGCAAAGCCGGCGGCCATCCAGAACACCAGGATGCCACCCAGGATCATCAGGAACGAGTTGAGGATGAACACCACGTCGGCGGAAACGCCTTCGCTCAGTGTTGCGGCGGCTTCTTCGGCGGGAGCCGCGTCCTGGCCAAGGGCCGGAAGCGACAGCAGCAGCGAGGCCAGCGCCACACCACCTGCGATTTTTAGGGGAGTCTTGAACCCTGTCATTGTCTTTTTTCTCCTGAAATCGGTGGCGTCAAAGCGCGGAAGCGCCGGTTTCACCGGTGCGGATGCGGGTGACGGCGAGCAAATCGAGGATGAAGATCTTGCCGTCGCCGATGCGGCCCGTCTGAGCGGCATCGCGGATCGCCGCGCTCACCGCGTCGGCAATGCCGTCATCGACGGCAATCTCGACCTTGAGCTTGGGCAGGAAGTGCACGGCATATTCGGTGCCGCGATAGATTTCGGAATGCCCCTTCTGGCGGCCATAGCCCTTCACCTCGGTCACGGTCATGCCGTGGACATCGAGCGAGTTGAGTGCCTGCCGCACCTCCTCGAGCCTTGATGGTTTGATGATTGCAACCACCAGTTTCATGCTTGCCCCCTTTCTGCCTTGGGTGTTCGATGCCCAATAGGACTCAAGACCCGTGCCAGATTGCGCCCTCTGAATTTTAGCTGTGCATTTTCAATAACTTGAAGGAACACACGCCGCACGTCGGGTTTTGTGGCGCCAGCACGGCTCGCTTGTTACGATTAAACATTGTGCACTAATTTCCAGCAGGCCTTTGACTGCGCACTTTTTAGGCATTCATGCCGCGGCAATGATGCGCTTGCCTCCCGGGCGGTCAGGACGGACAATGCCGGGCAAGGAGATAAGCATGTCCAATTCCGGCCCTGAGCGGCATGATGTCATCATTGTAGGCGGTGGCCCGGTGGGTCTGACCATGGCGCTGGCACTTGTGCGCTCGGCGCCGGGCATCAAGGTCGCGCTGGTCGACCGCAGGCCGCTCGCGGTGCCTCGGGACAACCGCGCTTCGGCCATTGCCGCGGGTGTGCGCCGGGTGTTCGAGGCACTGGGCGTGTGGAACGAGATGGAGCATCAGTCCCAGCCCATCGAGAGCATGCATATTACCGATTCGGGCACTGGCGATCTGGCGCGACCGGTGTTCTTGCGGTTTGATGGCGATGTGGCGCCGGGTGAGGCCTTTGCCCATATGGTGCCCAACCAGGCCAGCGGCGCAGCGCTGCTCGGCGCGGTGGAAAGCGATATCACGGTGATCGCGCCGGCCGAGATCAGCGACTGGAACGCCGGGGGCGCGCTGACGCGGCTGACGCTGGCCGATGGCCGGACGCTTGCGGCGCCGTTGGTCATTGCGGCGGACGGGGCGCATTCCAATCTGCGGCAGCGCGCCGGAATCGACACCATCGCACATGATTATGGGCAGACGGGGCTGGTCGCCACCATCGCCCATGAATTGCCACATGACGGCGTCGCCTATGAGCATTTCCGACCGGCAGGACCGTTTGCCAGCCTACCCTTGCCGGGCAATCGCTCCTCGCTGGTCTGGACCGAGGCAGCCCAGACCGCACCGCGCTTTCTGGGGATGACACCAGACGAACTGGCGGTGGAGATCGAGGCGGTGATGGGCTCGACGCTGGGCCGGGTTACGCTTGAGGATAAGCTGATGGGTTTTCCGTTGCGCCTGCAACTGGCGAAAAGTTTCGTCGGGCCGCGCCTGGCGCTGATCGGTGATGCCGCCCATGTGGTGCATCCGATTGCCGGCCAGGGGCTCAATCTGGGCCTGAAAGATGTTGCTGCTTTGGCCGAAGTGGTGGTGGACGCGCTACGACTGGGCCTTGACCATGGGGCGCCGGACGTTCTGGAGCGCTATCAGGCCTGGCGCCGACTGGACACCGCCTCGATGGCGGTGGTGACCGACGGGATGAACCGGCTTTTTTCCAATGACATTGCCCCGGTACGTGCCTTGCGTGATTTCGGCCTCGGGCTGGTCGATCGCGCCGGTCCGGTCAAATCAGCCCTTATCCGGGCCGCATCCGGAGTTGGCGGTAGTGCACCGAAACTGCTCAGTGGATTGCCGATCTGACGCCAAGCATACCCCGGCCAGCTTGATCGGGGATAAACTGGTCATCTGGAATGGCGCTGGATTTCCTCAGGCTCGATTGTGCGGGCTTCCTCAAGGCTGAGAAGCGGCACGCCCTTGCGAATGGGAAAGGCCAGCCGCGCCGCAACGGAGATCAATTCGGACTTGTCGGCCGACAAGGTCAGCCGGGTCTTGGTGAGCGGGCAGACCAGCATTTCGAGCATGTGCACATCAAGCACATGGCGCGGGTCGACCGGCTCACTGCCCATCAGTTGAGCGGCGTGGCGCCGTCCGAGCCGCCCCGCGCCATTTCATATTCGGTCATGGCGATCAGCGTCTCGGCGCGCTCTTCCAGGGTCTTGGCTTCGAGCAGGACCTGCTTTTCCGCCGCACCATAGGGCGAGACCATGCAGCAGAAATTGACCAGATCGGCGGTGCCGGTGGATTCGATTTCTTCCCAGTTGAGCTCGAAATTGGCGAACTCAGCATAGTCGCGCATCATCTTGACGAAGCGGGTCCGATCAACCCCCTCTTCGCCGTGATTGCGCGCGAAATCGGCCTCGTAGCCCTCAGCCGAGATCACGCCTTGCCGATAGGGGGTAAGCACGGTCAGCTCATGCATCAGGCGGAAACGGGTGACGCCTTCAAGGATGATGAAATAGCGACCGTCGCCGCTTTCCTCGAAATGCGTGAGGCGGCCCAGACACCCCACCGATTGCAATGGAGCGTGCCCCTCGGGGCTTTCCTCGCTGGTATCCTCGGGCTGGATCAGCCCGATCAGCCGGTCGCCACGCAGGGCGGCATCGACCATTTCGACATAGCGCGGCTCAAAGATATTGAGCGGGCGATGCGAAAAGGGCAGCAGCAGCGCCCCGCTGAGCGGAAACACCGGTACGGATTTGGGCAGATCGGCCGGGCTGGTCGGTCGTTTGGGCATCAAGAATCCTGTTACGAGAAGAGGACGGTCGAGAGCATCCGCCGGCCCTTGAGCGTGGCCGGATCCTTGGGCCCCCACGCTTCGAACAATTCCAGCAGCTTCTTGCGCGCCGCATCCTCGTTCCAGCTGCGATCGCGCTTGAAGCTGGCCACCAGTGCTTCGGCCGCCTCAAGCCGCTTGCCTTCGGCGTTGAGCACCACGGCCAGATCGAGACGGGCCTGGTGATTATCCGGATCGGCCGCGATGGCGGCCTCAAGCGTGGCCGCTTCGGAGAGGCCCGAGGCCTCTTCCTTGAGGCGGATGGCATTGGTCAGCGCGGCATAGTCGTCGCCGGTGCGCTTGTCCTCGGGCACCATGTCGAGCGTCGACTTGGCCTGCTCGATTTCACCAGCGTTGAGATAGACGCCTGCGAGCCCGACCACTGCCTCAACATTGTCGGGTGCGTGCTGCAGGACCATTCCAAAGATCTGCGCGGCTTGACCCAAATCCCCGGCCGCTCGTGCAGCCTGTGCGGCTTCGATGGCCTGGGCGATCTGGGCTTCGAGCGAATCGCCACCCGCCGCAACCTGGCCCGCCCCGGCGGGGGCGGCGGCAATCAGCTTTTCGGCGAAGCGGCGCACTTCGCCTTCGGGCATGGCGCCCATGAACCCATCGACCGGGCGACCGCCGGCAAAGCCGAAAACGGCCGGGATCGACTGCACACCAAGCTGCCCGGCGATCTGGGGGTGCTCATCGATATTGATCTTGACCAGCTTGATCTGGCCGGCCTTTTCGGTGACGACCTTTTCAATGGCCGGACCGAGCTGACGGCACGGGCCACACCATGGGGCCCAGAAATCAACCAGCACCGGCACCTCAAGCGAAGCATCGATGACATCTGTCTTGAAGCCGGCATCCGAACCGTCCCGTATGAGATCGGCGGGATTGGGAGCGGCGGCCGGAGTACCATCAAACGACAAGGTCATAATTTCTTCCACTCTTGAGCTGATCAGGAAATGCAGCGTTTGCGGTCTTTTTGCGCCCGCAGGCACCGCGCTGGCAACCCCCGATTCCCACAGCATTTCGCGAAGATGACATAAAGGCAAAAAACCGGGTTGCAATCGGATCGGCGATTGGGCATATAGCGCCCGTCGCCGCACTTACAAGTGCAGCGAGACGGAGCGCGGGTGTAGCTCAGGGGTAGAGCATAACCTTGCCAAGGTTAGGGTCGTGGGTTCGAATCCCATCGCCCGCTCCAATTTCCCGATTACCGGGACACGACAAAAGGCCGGACGCAAGTCCGGCCTTTGTTGTTTTGGTGCTGACTGGATTGGCCCTGCACATTTGATCCGTCAGAGGCGACAGGCGCGACACCCGGCATTTGCGCCTTGTGCGGCTCCACCGGCGCCACCCATCCGCGTCGCGGATAAAATCTCTCCAGCGGGGAAATCTGCCATTCGGGCATGGCTCGAAGCCGCCCGGCCCTGCGGCTTGCGGTTACACGGTAACGAACGGCCAATGGCCCAGAAAGATGAACGTTCGAGTGCAAGAGCCACTGGCCGTTCGTCACGGAAACACGGATTTTCCACGGGTCCGGATTCAGGCGGTACCGTTATTGCAGGTCCGGCTGCCGAGCTTCTACCCGCGTAAAGAGGCGCCCCTCTTCCCGGCCTCCCCGCCCGGCCCTGCGTCGGGGCCGCGTGTGTGACGGGGATGGGTGAAGGATAGGGGAGGTTTTTGGGGCGGGGATATCTTTCGCTCGGGGGCAGATACTGACCCCTGTCATTCACCCTAGTCTGACCTAGCCTTGAAAGCCGACATTCTCCGTCGATGCGTTTTGGATCGTTGCCACTCGGTTCATATCCCACCTACTAATCATCGCCGCGACCTCAATAGCGGAAACCGAGAAGGCTGCCACTCGGGTCGGTGTCGGTCAGCCTCAGGCGGACCAAGGATTCGAAGTCGAAATCGGCAGAGAAATCCTTAGTGGGCACCATGTCAGTGTTAAGCGTGCAGATATATTGGAAGCCATATTTCGTGGCCATAGTGGTAGCCAGCTCGATGGCATGGGCACGCTGGCGCGGATCGACGCCATCAAAGATGGAGCTGTCATGGATGAGGAAGTCGATGCCTAGGCCGCGCTCGCGGGCAAAAGAGATCAGGGTTAGGTCGTAGCAAAAAATCTTCATTTTGCTGATGCCCTCGCTAGGGCTGCCGGCGATCTCGACATCGAACTTATAGCCGGTATCGCCAATATCGATGACGAGTCGCCCAGGCGATTTGTAGAGGTTCTCGGAGAACTCCGAGAACAAGCTCAGTGCCTTTGACCAGACCTCGCGCCGCTCCTCATAGTCAAGCGTTGTTGATCGTTTGAGCTCTACAGTCTCGACCTTGATCGAATCGGCCCTGCTCGTCATCTGACGCAATTGGGTTATGCGGTTGGTCAATTCATCGACTTTGGCGCGTGTGGCCGCGTGAAAATCCTGTAGCTGAGTCAGCTCTTCGAGCGCACCTTGACCGGCAATAGTGTTGAGATAGTCGGCGCGCCGGTTTGTCAACGTTGTGACCTTAGCGTGTCGATCGGCAATAGCGCCTTCTAAGGCGGCGATTTCGCCTGCGATAAAGTTGCGCCGGTTGGAAATTATCTTGGCGTTGAAGCTTCGCGCGTCAGCGAGGGTTTTAACGACGGCCCCCGGCAGGGCAATACCTGCCTCAGCATAGAGTGCTTCTAAGCGGTTGCCGGTCGGCGCATCTTCACCTTTGAGCGAGTTGCGGTATCTCTCGAGCCGCCGCTTATCGATGATATTCGCATTGACCATCTCATGGATTTCCGCAGTCAGTCGGTTGGCCTCCGCCTCGATCTCGCGATATTGCGGTAGGACACGGAAGTTGGACAGTGCCTCCCGCTCGCGCTCCAGCCGGGTTGATAGGCGGACGCGCTCCGCCTCCAGCTCACCGAGCGAAGCCAGCTCGCCGTCGACTGCGCCGGTCTTGATCGCCTGCTTGAGTGCGGCGAGGGCATTCTTCTGGTCCTTGAGCTGCTGCCAGATTGCCGCCTTTTCCCAGTTGAGGCCGAGCAGGTACGCATTGTGTACCTGAATGTCCCAAGTCTTTTGATTGTCAAAATACTTGAATGGTGAGTTGTAGGCCGCCGCCTGGTTGCGCACGAAATAGGAGAGGAGGGAGCGCGCCGATGGCTTGTAGCCCGCGTCGGATGCCAGTTCACCAATACTGAATAGCGCCCAGCCGAGGACAGTGCGCCATTTCTTAGCATCGAGTCCGGATAAACCTTCCTTGTTAGGCGTTGGCTTGATGGGCCAATGATTGGTCTCCCCCTCGATCGCGAAGAACCCGGGCGCGTCGGTCGCGCGCGTGACGGCAACATCCTTGCCGGCGATAGTGAGTTCGAGGGTGAAGGCCCAACCTTCCAAATCCTCGACGCGAAGCCCCTTATTGGGAGATTGTTGCCGAGGCAGAAGTCGATAATCTCGATCAGCGTCGACTTGCCAAGCGCATTTGTGGTGTCCTTGTCGCCGGCCGTCTTTGACCGGTCAGCGAGAATAAAGTTCACTCCGGACCGGAAGTTGACGGTGTGGAAGCCTCTTTGATTGGCGCGAATGGACCGGATCACGGCGCGGCCCTTACGATCAGACCATTCTCCATTTCGATGGCTCCGATCATGTAGAGAAGGTTTACGGCCAGCACGAATCGCTCGAACGTTCCAACATTGGGCTCGGCGCGCAGGCGCTCCCAAAGGCCAGAGACCGTCATCGGCCCTCGCAGATGCGAAAGCAGCGTCGCACCCACGCCGAGCAAGGTTTCATTCTGCGGGATATGTTTGGTTGGCAAGATCATTTTTCGAACACGTCGCAGATTTCGAACAGGTAAACTAGAACCGCAATGCCCGCCGTCCTGTCAGCTTGCTTTCGCAAGCCTCGCTGTGCGAACGCGCACATGAGTTCGAACAGATCGTCGCCATTATGCCCATCCTTACGCTGCTTGAAATATTCCTCGAGGAATCCGGCCTTGAGACGCTCTGGGAAATCGGGATCGAGTTGGGCTTCTGCCTCGACATAGGCGGCGACCGTGTCGCGGGACATCAGCCCGGCAGCTATGATGTGACGGGCGCCATTCGAGAGCGCATTTTTCCTAATCTTCTCTTCGGGTGCGGTGAGGTCGAAGGAGCCGTTTGTTGCGGGCGATTGGCTGGAAACCCATGCCACGGCGTTCTGGAGTTCGGGAAGAGCTACGTCGGCAAAGGCCAGTTCCATGGCCTGCCGGACCTGCTCCTCATGCCTGGTTTTGATCTCGACGAGTTTTTTCAGTCGGCCAATCCGCGGGCACCTTATCGATGATGGTATGATGATCAGTGCAGAGATAGAGCAGATTGTCGACATGGTCGCGCCCTTCATCTGTCATGGCGGCTTCGTAGCGCGCCGCCTTTGGCTTCTCACCTTTAATATGAGCAGCTTCACCGACATAGGTGTCGTCGCCAGAAGGTGAATCATAGGTCAGGTGCTTGCCGCATTTCGGCATGGCGCAGACGCCCCCGCTACGGAATGCGAGGATGATTCTGGTCGGATAGCTAGCGCCCACGGCAGCCGCCGATCCGCGCAAGTAGGTGCGGCTCGCCCCGCAGCCGCCACATTAGCTTTACAGTCAAATTCCCGCCCCAAGTTCAAATAACTGTATCAGCACCGACAAGTAAAATTTCTGCCGTCTTGTCAAGTTTCGAGGCATTGAAGGCCGGAGCGAGTGGCTTGCTGATCGGCGGGTTGTCGCTGTATCCAATCAAACCGGACTGACCGCACCCACCCCATACCCGCCGAAAAAACAAAGACACTCCCGAGCCGTGCCCGAGGGTGTGGCTGCGTTGCAAACGTGCCGGCGTTACCGGATGGCCATGCCCCTGGACGATGGAGAGGTCGGGGTGGGCAACACAGGCCAGACCTTTACAGCGTTTACCGCCGGCTCAGCAGGTTGATCTCGGATTCGGGCACCCGGCCCTCGGTGTGCTCCATCGATTTGGATTCATTCGACAAGTCGCCCTCCTCGGCCGTCGCGTCGCTGCTCTCTTCATGGGGCGGCTGGGCAGGCCGGTCCGCCGAGGTTTCCGCCGTCTGGCGGGGAGCGGCATCCATCTGCACGATAGGCACGCCCTTGGGGAACACCACCTCGCGGGCAGGGTCAGGCATTTCGATGCCGCCCTGGAGCAGGGCGTTCTTGGTTTGCCGCAGCAGCGCCGAATTGATTTTGGCGGGCGAGTACGAGACGCTGTCGAACCAGTAAAAAACGCGAAGATTGATCGTGGCATCACCCAGCTCGTCGACGAGGACCAGCGGTTCTGGCTGGCCAAGCACCGCGGGGTGTTTGTTGAGCACCTCGCCGATCAACCGTTGCGCCAGCGACACCGAGGAATCGTAGCCGATCCCCACCATGAACTCAGCCCGCCGGCTGGGGATGGAACTGTAGTTCTTGATCGTGCTCTTGAACACGGTGGCATTGGGGATCTGTACGTGGTTGCCGTCCAGCGTCAGCAGCACCGTGCTGCGGGTGTTCAGATTCTGCACGATCCCGGTGTGTCCGGCCACCTCGATCAGGTCACCGCCGGAAAAGGGATTGCGCATGCTCAGCAGCAGGCTGGCGAGAAAGTTCTCGGCAATATCGCGGAACGCGAAACCGATGATGATGCCGATGAGGCCCGTGCCGCCCAGGACCGTGAGCGCCAACTGGGTCAGTCCGGCCACGCGGAGCACGAAATAGATGCCCAACAGGAAGACAGGAATGGAGATGGCGCGGACCACCACGCTGAGCAGAAGCGGTGATTCAATCCGGCCCGTGAGCACATGTCTGGCAATGCGCAGCACCAGGACGGACACCAGCCATGCGGCGACGATGACCACAACGGCCAGAACCACCAAGGGCCAGGCCTGTAGCGCCTGCTGTGCCAGACCTACGCTCTCCACCCAGGCGCGCCCGAAGGTCGAGCCGACGTCAGCATCGACGGCAATGCGGTTGACGACCGCAACCACACCCTGGGTTTTTTCCGCGAGGCTTCCGGCCCAATTGCGGCGGAGCTGGCTATCGGTCGTGCCATCGAGAAAGGCGACGCCGTCGGTTACCGTGACCTGAGGAGCCTCGTACCATTCCGTGGCCCTCAGAATATCGCTCAACCGGGCGGCAATCTGAGCGTCGGAAGCCCCGGGGACGACCTCCACCTGCTGCGCGAGGGGCGCGTCTTCCATGCCGGCCGGATCGGCCGGTTCGAGGAGTTGGGCCATGCCGGCAGAGGAAAAGAACAGCAGGCAGACCGCCGCCACCAGAGAGCGGACCCATTGCGCCGACGCTTTGGCCGCTCGCGCCACGACTAGTTCGCAGCGCGGTCAACGATGGTGGCGATTTCGCTCACGCTGTGATTGGTCAATTCCTTATCCAGGGACAAGATGATGCTTTCGGAGACGATCTTGTGCATCGTGTCGCGGAGCTGGCCCAAAGTCTGGGGATCAGCCACGAGAACGAGATGCTGGAAGTCGTTGGCATCTTTGCGCCGGAACAGGGCATCGGCCAGTTGTTTGGCGAAAGTGGCCTCGTCGGTCTGGCGCGGGGTCTGCTCTTCCGGTCTCGAACCAGATGGCCCGTCCTCGTCGAGGTTCTTGGGCGTCAGCCGCGTGTCCTCGCTCAGGCTCAGTTTTTCGCTGGTGCTCTGCGCACGGAACAGGATCGCCTGATGCCCATCTGCAACCACGACGAGGGTTTGATCGGGGATTGAAACTGACTCGCCCATCGCTTGGCTCCTGTTGTGCATTGGCAGTGATGATGAAAACCCAACTAGCGATCGGGAGAAACGTTCCAAGGGTCAGCCGACTGACCGCCTTTGCCATCTTGCAGCGCCCTGCTGCTCAATACAAAACACCCCCGGGGCGGGCCCGAGGGTGATAAGTCTTTTGGTTGGGAGGGCCGCTCCGCCACTCAAGCGTAGCTTTCGTGGCCTCGTTGGCTCAAATCTCTTTACCGGAGAGATTTGCCCTAGATCGCCATGCCTTCAGCGTCGAAGATGTGCGCCCTGGCCGGGTCGAGATAGGCCTCGACAGTAGAGCCGAGCGCCACGTCGCGCTGGCCTTCGAGCACGATGGTGAGGGCCTGTCCGTCCCTGGTGGTGGCATAGACCACGGTCTGGCCGCCAAGATTTTCCACGAGGTCAATTATGACATCGGCGAACTTGACGCCCGAACCATCGGCAATGGTGATGTGTTCCGGGCGGATGCCCAGGGTGGTTGCGCCGGTGACGTCGCGGCCCAGCGAGACACTGGCGGTGCCGGTCTTGAGGGTGTTGTTTTCGACAGTGGTGGTCAGGAAGTTCATCTTGGGCGAGCCGATAAAGCCGGCGACGAACAGATTGCGCGGATTATTGTAGAGCTCGAGCGGAGCGCCGGCCTGCTCGATGACGCCAGCGCGCAGCACCACGATCTTGTCGGCCATGGTCATGGCTTCGACCTGATCGTGCGTCACATAGATCATGGTGTTTCCAAGATCATTGTGCAGTTTGGCGATTTCGACACGCATGGCAACGCGCAGTTCCGCGTCCAGATTGGACAGCGGCTCGTCGAACAGGAAGATCTTGGGCTCGCGCACAATGGCGCGTCCAATGGCGACGCGCTGGCGCTGGCCGCCCGAGAGCTGCTTGGGCTTGCGCTGCAGGAGCGGCTCGATCTTGAGGATTTCGGCGGCCTTCTGCACCCGTTCGGCGATTTCGGCCTTGGGCATTTTCGCCGTTTCGAGGCCGAATGCCAGGTTCTTGTAGACACTCATATGCGGGTAGAGCGCATAGGACTGGAACACCATGGCGATGCCGCGCTTGGCCGCCGGGATCTCATTCATCCGCTGGCCGTCGATCAGCAGGTCGCCGCCGGTGATCGGCTCGAGCCCGGCGATCATGCGCAGAAGCGTGGATTTGCCGCAGCCCGATGGACCAACAAAGACGGTGAACTCGCCCGGATCGATGGTCAGGTCCACGCCGTGGATGACCTGCACATCGCCATAGGCCTTCTTGATCTGCCGCAACTGGATGGAGGTTGCCATGGTTTTGTTCTCCTCGCTTTAGCGGAACTCGGCCGGGACCCAGCTCTGATAGAGCGGGTGATCGGGGCCGAGCGGCAGCGCGACTTCGGTGTTGGTGGACGAAGAGTGATAAAAGGCGGTGACCAGTTCCAGCGCGCGACGGCTGTCGGCGCTGGTGACCGGCAATTCGCCCTTGCCGAAAATGGCATCGTGGAAGCGGGCCATCTGGGTCTGGAACCGCGACGGCACGTGTTGCCAATTGGCCAGGGCCTCGTCGATCCGCGCCTTGACCTCGTCATTGCGCGGCAGGATTTTCCAGAGCTCCTTGCCCGGATTGTAGGGGGCGTGGTCGCTCTCAATGGTGACGTTTTCGAACTGCAGGCGGATGCGGGTGATCTCGTCCACCGAACCCAGGGTGGCGGTGAAGCTGGCCAGCGCCCCCGACTTCATTTCAAGCGAGGCGGAAATGGTGTCTTCCACTTCGATCGGATTGACCCGGGTAGCGACCCGGCCGAACACGCGTGCGATATCGCCCATCAGATAGGTGAAGATATCGTGCGGATGGATGGCGTGGCCCATCAGGACGCCGCCCAGCTCGGTCTTCCATTTGCCGCGCCAGGGCACAGCATAATAGGGAGCCTCGCGGCGCCACATGGTTTCCACGGTGCCACAATAGGGCTTGCCGGCAATACCGGCGTCGATGATGGCCTTGGCCTGCTCGATGCCATTGCCAAAACGGTACTGGAACACCGGCATCAGCTTGCCCTTGGCGGTCTTTTCGACCTCCAGAATGGCATCGACATCCTTGAGCGAGCCGACCAGCGGCTTTTCGCACACCACATGCTTGCCGGCCTTGAGGGCCTCGGTGACCATGGAGAAGTGCGCACCGGGAGGGGTGCAGACATCGATAATGTCGATGTCGTCTATGGCGAGCAGATCGTCGAAATTGACAATGCGGCGCTCGATGCCAAATTCCTCGCCGATCTGGTCGAGGCGTTCCTGGTTGAGATCGCAAATGGCGAGCACTTTGAACTTGTCGGCATTGGGCAGGTAGCCCTCGACAATGTGCGAGCGGCCAATGCCGCAGCCGACGACGGCAACGTTCAGGACGCGGCTCATTGGGCCCACTCCGTTCCGACTTCGGCCATTTGCTGGGCGGTCAGCGCCATCTTCATGGCGTTGTAGCAGCGCTGTTGCGGCATGGCGGTCTCGGTGCGGTTGCGCACGTCATCGAGGAACTGGCGGCCGAATGGCAGATCGACATTGGAGCAGTCGATATGCTGGACGCCCTTCTTGTCGACGAGGAACAGATGGTTCTCGCCAGGACGCCCGGCGATATCGACATATTTGCGCAGCTCGATATAGCCCTCGGTGCCCAGAATGGTCAGGCGTCCGTCGCCCCAGGTGGGCAGGCCCTCGGGGGTGAACCAATCAACCCGGATATAGCCCGAAGTATTGGCGGTGCGGATATGGGCGTCGCCCACATCCTGAAGGCCGGGCTTGTCGGCATGGCCGCGATTGGCGACGCTGGCCGAAACCACTTCACCATCCATGGCATCGGAGAAGAACAGGAACTGCTCGAACTGGTGGCTGGCGATATCGCACAGAATGCCGCCATAACGATTGCGGGTGAAGAACCAGTCGGGCCGGTTGTTGAGACGCAGCGAGTGCGGCCCCAGGCCAACCGTATTGACCACCTGGCCGATGGCGCCCTTGGCAATCAGATTGCCGGCCTCCACGGCTGCCGAAACCTCGAAATGCTCGGAATAGAGCACGGAGAAGATGCGCCCGGTTTCCTTCTGTACCTTTTGGATTTCCTCAAGCTGAGCAAAGGTGGTCATGCCCGGCTTGTCGGTCAGCACATCCTTGCCGTGGCGCATTGCGGACAGGCAGATCTCGGCCCGGTCGCCCGGAATAGCAGCGGTCACGACCACCTGAATGCTGTCGTCTTCGAGAATGGCGGCCGGATCGGCGACGCGCTTTGCTTCGGGGAATTTCTCACCAAAGGTTTTGGCAAGATCGTCCTCGATGGCGTGGAAGGCGACGAACTGGGCGCCGGCGCGCTTGAGGCACTCCACCTGCCCGTAGATATGGGCGTGGTTGATACCGATGGCGGCGAATTTAATATCGGACATAGTCTTAGCGTTTCATACCGGTGGTGGCGATGCCCTCGATGAGCATGCGCTGGAAGAACAGGAAGAAGAGGAAGATCGGGATCAGACTGAGCACGCTCATGGCGAACAGGCCGCCAAAGTCGCTTTCACCCGTACTGTCAGTGAAGGTGCGCAGACCCAGCATGACGGTGTAGGACTTCATTTCGCTCAGGTAGATCAGCGGACCAAAGAAGTCGTCCCAGGTCCATATGAAGGTGAAGATGGCGGCAGTGGCCAGCACCGGCGTCGAGAGCGGGAGAATGATCTTCCAGTAGATGCGCCAGGGCGAGCAGCCATCCATCTGTGCCGCCTCATCAAGCTCGCGGGGCAGGCCACGGAAGAACTGCACCATGAGGAAGATGAAGAAACCATCGGCAGCCAGGAACTTGGGCACCACCAGGGGCATGAAGGTATTGACCCAGCCCAGGCCGCGGAAGAGCACATATTGCGGGATCAGCGTGACCTGGTAGGGCAGCATCAGCGTCATCAGCATCAGGGCGAACCAGAAGTTCTTGTACTTGAAGTTCAGCCGGGCGAAGGCGTAGGCCGCCATGGAGCAGGCCAGCACATTGCCAATGACCGAGAGCCCCGAGATGATGAAGCTGTTGATGTAAAAGGTGCCAAAGCTGGTGCGCAGCCCGTTCCAGCCGCGGAAGTAAGAGTCGATGCTCCAGCTGCTCGGGATGATGCTGGCCGAGGTAAAGATCTCGTTCTCAGGGCGGAACGAGGCAGCCAGCAGCCAGAGCAGCGGATAGAGCATGATGACCGAAGCCGCCAGAAGCGCCACATGGATCATCACCGAAGTCAGCCTGGAGCGGGCCGGCGAATCCTCGCCGGTCACCACAGTGAGTTGGGCCGGAACGTCACTCATCGTAGTGCACCCAGTATTTCGAGGTCAGGAAGGAAAAGGCGGTGAACAGTCCAACCAGGGCAAGCAGGACCCAGGCCAGCGCCGAGGCGTAGCCCATGCGGAAGAACCCGAAGGCTTCCTGGTAGAGGTAGAGCGTATAGAACAGGGTCGAGTTGATCGGATTGCCCGTTCCGCCAGAGATAATGAACGCCGGGGTGAAGCTCTTGAAGGCCTCGATGGTCTGAATGATGGCGTTGAAGAACACCACCGGGGTGAGCAGGGGCAAGGTGATCTTGACGAACTGCCGCCATTTGCTGGCCCCGTCGAGGCTGGCCGCCTCATACATGTCGCTGGGGATCTGGCGCAGGCCGGCCAGGAAAATGATCATGGGCGAGCCGAACTGCCAGATCGAGAGCACGATCAGGGTCCAGAGGGAATAGTTGGGATTTGAGATCCAGCTCGGTCCCTGGATGCCCACCAGCGCCAGGACCTGATTGACCAGGCCGTCACCGGAAAAGATCTGGCGCCAGAGAATGGCGATGGCAACCGAGGCCCCGAGCAGGCTCGGCAGATAGAACAGGGCGCGATAAAGCGGCAGTCCACGGATGCCGCGATTGAGCAGCATGGCGACAGCCAGCGCGAAGCACAGCTTGAGCGGCACCGAAAACACCACGAAGAACATGGTCACCCGCATGGATGTCCAGAACTTGGGGTCGTTGGTCAGCATGCGAACATAGTTGTCCGTGCCGACCCAGTCGGGCGATGTCAGCAGGTCGAAGTCGGTGAAGCTGAGGTAGAACGAGGTGACCATCGGGCCAACAGTCAGCCCGAAGAAACCGATCAGCCAAGGCAGCAGGAACAGGTATCCAGGCGCGTCATTCTGCCAGAAGCGCGACCAAAGCGAGCCCCGGGACACAGGGCCGTCGACCACCGTGGTCGTGGCGCGGGAAGAGTGTTGAACGGACATGGTCAGAGCACCCGCTCGAACGAAGCCGCCACGGCGACGAACGCCCGGTCATGGCATTGCAGATTGTGCGGCATGGAAAGCTGTTCCTTGCAGTAAATGAACCGCGCATCCCGCAGGCGGGACGCGCGGTCGAGGTCTAGCCCTTAGGAGCGGCTCAGGATGTCCTTGGCGCCGCTGACCAGGTCGCGACCGGCCTGTTCCGGCGACTTGGCACCAAAGCCCACTTCCTGGCCCAGGGTACGGATCAGTGAAGCGTCGATTTCACCGGCGGACGGCGGCGGCGGCGGCGGCAGGGCGCCGAGCAGGTCACCAAGATTGGCAACGAAGTTGAGGGCGATCTGGCCCTTTTCGTCGAGTGTGGGCGCGACAACTTCGCGAGTCGAGGGCAGGCAGGGAATGCCGCGCTCGACGCCAAGCACCTTGGCAGCTTCAGGGTCGGAGATGAAGAAGTTGAGGAACTCCGCGGCCGCTTCCTTGTTGGCGGAGCTGCCGCCGACAGAGAAGAACATGGACGGCTTGCGGTAGTGACCACCACCGACACCTTCAGCAATGCGCGGGTAGCCGATCATGTTGAGATCGTCCTGCACCAGGGTCTGGTAGGCGACGAGCTGGTTCGAGTTCGACGGCATGAGAGCCGACTTGCCCAGAACGATCATGGTGGTTTCGAGCGGGCCGCTATCGAGCGCCTGATCTTCGGCCGAGACGATTGCACCCGCCTCCCGCAGCTTGGCCCACAAGGTGTACCACTCGATGGCATCATCTTCGTCGAATGCGAGCTGACCATCGGGGGTGTAGAGTTCCTTGCCGCGCTGGCGCAACCAATTGTGCAGCATGGGCTCGGTGTAGGAACCGTCCGACATTACCTTCATGCCGCCACGGATATTGGCGCTGTTGAAGGCTTCCGCCATCTCCATGATGTCGTCATAGGTCCAGGCATTGGTCGGCGCATCGATACCCACCTCGGCGAAGGCGTCGGTGTTGACCAGGGTCGCCACCGAGTTGGCGCCGAGCGAAATGCCGTAGAGTTCGCCGCCGACCTTGCCGCCCTCGAGCTGGTCCGGGTCGAAATTGTCGAGCTTGAGAGCGCCACCGACGAATTCATCGAGCGGAGCAATGGCGTTGCGCGTGGCGTATTCCACGATGTAGCGATAGTCCATCTGGACAATGTCAGGCGCGTTGCCGCCGGCGGTCTGAGTGGCCAGCTTGGGCCAATAGTCGGACCAGGACAGGAATTCAGGGGCCATTTCGACGCCGCTGGATTCACTGAACATGTCGGAGACCGCATAGGTGCGGTCGGCGCGGTCCTGTCCACCCCAGAACAACAGGCGCAGGGCGCTCTGAGCAAAGGCCGGGCTGATGCCGGCAGCGGCAGCAGCCGCCAATGCCGAAGATCCCAACAGGAACTGACGGCGTCCGAGTCGAATTGTCATGTCTTTCCTCCCATGAATAATTGCCGCTCCGCAAGTGCGGAACCGGGTCTGGTCAGCGACCTCCCCGTCGCTAAATCACCAACTGGTTACTACGTTAGAACCCTTGATGCGCTTGTCAACCATCATTGGCTCCGGATTTCGCGTACAGAGCAGCAAATGCCTCTGCGGCAAAATAACCAGCCAGTTACGCCCTTACCATACAAGCCGCGCCGGCGGCAACAATCTTGTATGGAAGTCAATTGCTATCGATTTCACACCTGTGAAACAGTCCTGCTGTTCCTGGGAGGTCGGTAGCGGACTTTATGGGCAGGCCGGTCTCCTCAGACGGTCGCCATCTCCTCTCGCGCCAGACAGTGGCGCAAAAAAGCTAATTGGAAAACTACGAAGTTTCGGTGACAATATAGATTATTTCTATATCCAATTACGGGGAGAGGATCGCCGATGGATAAGCTGCTCACCCAATTTCTCGCCGTCGCCGATGCGGGTTCGCTGAGCGGGGCGGCCACAGCCCTGTTCATCACCCAGCCGACGCTGAGCTTCAATATGAACAAGCTCGAGGAAGTCGTAGGGGCCCCGCTGTTCGAGCGCTCCTCGCGCGGCATGACGCTGACGCGCTATGGCGAGACGCTGTATGAAAACGCGCGGCTGATGCGCCGACTCTACGATAATACGCTCAACGCCATTGCCGACCAGAAACGCGGTTCGGAGCGAGGCATGTCGATTGGCTCGGGCTATTCCTGGTGGACCATGTTCCTGCGCGACATGGTGGTGGACTATCAACGCGAATTCCCCAAGGCGCCGGTACAGGTCAGCCTGGGCAACCAACTCCGGCTGATGGACCAGATGCTCTCGGGGGACATTTCGATGTTTCTGGCCCATGAAATCGACGGGCTGAGTGGTGCTATTGGCACCGATTTCGTGCCGCTGACCCGGGTCTATAATGCCTTCTTCGTGCGGGAGGGACATGTCCTGCTGGGCGCGCCGCAGAGCCTGTCGGAGATCGACAGCTACCCCATTGTGATCAGTTCGCTGGCCGAAAGCCGGCATGAGCGGTTCTTCGATCCCTCCCGTCGGCGCACCCGCGTGGAAACCGTGTTCGACCGGACCAGCGTGGCGTTTCGCACCAATTCGCTGGCGGCGTGCGTCGACTACGCGCTGGCAACCGATGCGGTGCTGGTCCACACCCATGTGCTGCGCGACCATTTTCGCGAGCGCGGCCTGGTCGAGGTGGTGCAGAAGGATGAACCGCGCCGTGCTGTAACCGGCATCTATGTGCTCAGGGAGCGACGTGGCGAGGCACGGGTTGAAGAGCTGATCGAACGGATCACCACGGCGTGTCATGCGGTGCTGCCGCCGTGGGAGCCGGCCGAATAAGAATACGCGATCAGGCGAGGGTGATCGCCACAGGCACGCAATTTGTGTTTGCTGCCCCTTACTAACATGTTAGTGAGGAGGCATGCAGCAAGCCCTCGATTTCTCTTTACAGCCCCATGCCCCGACACCTGACCGCCTGGCGGCCGGGGAACGCGTTGCCACCCGCCTCGAAGGGCAGCTACAGGGCGCCATTCATACCGACCCTTTGATGACCTACGCCTGGAGCGGCGATGCCAGCTCCTACCGGCTGATCCCGGCCGCAGTGGTGTTCGTCAATTCCGAGGACGATGTGCGCGCCGTGTTCAAGGCGGCACGGGCCGAGGGCTTGCCGGTGACCTTCCGGGCGGCCGGCACCTCGCTGTCGGGCCAGGCGGTGACCGACGGCGTGCTGGCGGTGCTGGGCGATGGCTGGCGCAAGCTGGACATTCACCCGGGCGCCGAACAGGTGACCCTGGGACCGGCGATTATCGTGGCGGAGGCCAACCGGGCGCTCAAACCCTTCGACAAGAAGATCGGCCCCGACCCGGCCAGCCAGGCGACCTGCAAGATCGGCGGGGTGGTCAACAACAATTCCTCGGGCATGTGCTGCGGGGTGGCGCAGAACACCTATCATACCATGGCGCGCCTAAGGATTGTGCTCACCGACGGCACCACGCTCGATTCGGGGGATGCCGCCAGCTGCGACGCCTTCCGCATCAGCCATGCGGCCATGCTCGAACAGATCCATCAGCTGCATCACGAGGTGATGGCGGATGCGGAATTGGTGGCGTTGATCCGGCACAAATACCGGATCAAGAACACGGTGGGCTACTCGCTCAATGCGCTGGTCGATTACCACGACCCGCTCGAAATTCTGATCCATCTGATGGTGGGGTCTGAAGGCACGCTCGGCTTTGTTTCCGAGGTGACCTACAACACGGTACCCGAGCATCCGTTCAAGGCGACGGGCTTGATCCCCTTCCCCGATCCGCAGGCGGCGGGACGCGCCATCATCGAAATGGCCAATGGCGGCGTGCAGGTGACGACCGGCGTCACCGCGGCCGAGTATATCGAGCGCCGGGCCCTGGCGACGGTGGAGCATCTGCCACCAATGGCGCCGCTGCTGCCCTGGCTGACGGCGGACTCTCCGGCAGTGCTGATCGATGTGACAGCGCCGGACGAGGCGACGCTGCTGGCCGAAATGGCCAACGCCGAAGACCTGCTCAAGCGCCATGGTGCCACCCATATCGAGCTGAGCCGCGACGCGCAGCGCAGCGCGGCGCTGTGGGACATTCGCAAGGGGTTCTTCACCTCGGGCGGGGCGGCACGGCCCAAGGGCACTTCGATGCTGACCGAGGACGTGGCCGCGCCCATCGAGCGGCTGGCCGAGTTCGTGGTCGATATGCGCAATCTGCTCGACAAGCATGGCTATGACGACGCGATCATTTTCGGGCATGCGCTGGCCGGCAATCTGCACTTCCAGATGAGCGACAATTTTGCGCAAGATGGCGCGGCGGAGAAGTTCGACGCTCTCAACCAGGAGCTCTCGCAACTGGTCTCGGTGCGCTATCAAGGCTCGCTCAAGGCCGAGCATGGCACTGGCCGCGCGATCGCGCCCTTTGTGGAAGCGGAATGGGGCGCCAAGGCTTATGCGTTGATGCATCGGATCAAGGCGATCTTCGACCCCGAAAGATTGCTCAATCCGGGCGTGCTGCTCAATGACGACCCCAAGATCCACATCAAGAATCTCAAGGTCATGCCGCTAAGCGACGAGCTGGTGGACCTGTGCATCGAGTGCGGCTTTTGCGAGCCGGCCTGTCCCAGCCATCATATGACGCTGACACCGCGCCAGCGCATTGCGGTCACCCGCGAAAGGGCGCGATTGCGCGAGACCGGAGAAGACCCGGCGCGACTGGCGCGCTTCGAGGCCGATTTCCAATATGCCGGGATGGATACCTGCGCGGCGTGCAATTTGTGTTCGCTGCGTTGTCCGGTGGGCATCGAGACCGGGACGATGATTCTGGGCGAGCGCGCGAAACGGCGTGGCAGCACGGCGCAGTCGGTGGCGCGCTTCGCCGCTGACCATCGTGGCGCGGTCGAAACCATGATGCGGGGCGGGGTGGCGGTGGCCGATATGGCCCGCGCCGTCATTCCCGCGCCGGCGGTGGAGGCAATGACCGACACGGCACGGCGGCTGACCGGCAAACGCGTGCCACGCGTGTCACGGGCGCTGCACCATGGCCCCGGCGCGCCAAAAGCGCGGGACAATCGGCAGGACCCGCGCGCAAGCGGGTTTCCGGTGCCAATTGCCCAGAGCGAGCGGCCCAGCGTGGTCTATTTCCCGGCCTGCCCCAGCCGCATGTTCGGTGCGCCCAGGACCAGCCACGAGCTGCTCGACACGCCAGCAGCGATGATCGCGCTGCTCGAGCGGGCGGGCTATGACGTGATCGTGCCGGACAAGCTCAGCGGCCAATGCTGCGGCCAACCGTTTCAGTCCAAGGGATTTCCCGAACAGGCCGCCGAGGTGGGCGGGGCGCTGAAGCGTGAGTTGTCAACGCTTTCGGATGCCGGACGGCTGCAAGTGGTGACCGATGCCTCGACCTGCGCCAAGCATTTGAAGGAGTTTCCCGGCGATGCGGCTGTGGCGGACTCGGCACAATTCCTGGCCCAGCATGTGCTGCCGAAACTGACGATCACCCAAAGGCTGACGAGCCTTGCCGTGCATCACAATTGTTCGGCCCAGCGGCTGTTCGAGCAGCCTTCCACCGAAGCAATAGCGGCGGCCTGTGCAGAAACCGTCGCCGTGCTCTCATCGATCACCTGCTGCGGCTATGCGGGGGACAAGGGATTGTTCCTGCCCGAGTTGAACGCACATGCGACACGGCGGGTGGGCAATGACATTCCAGAGGGGTGCGAGCTGGGCGTCTCGACAGTTTCGACCTGCGCCTCGGGACTGAGCGAGCGGGCCGAGGTGCCCTTTGTGAGCCTGGCAAGCCTGCTGGAATGGGCGAGTAGGTAGAGTATTTGCCTCGAAAACAGTCACTCGACCCTTATGCCCTCCCCCTCAAGGGGAGGCCAAGGTCGAGACGACAATGAGGGGCTTTTACCCTCGCCCCAGCTTTGCCACCCCGCTGCGCCCCCCCCGAGGGGAAGCAGCGGAGCAGCACAAGGTCACTCTGCTGCCTGTCTTTCCAGGACAGAACGCTGGTCGGTGATGGCCAGGGGTTCGACGGCCACGATCTGGTCGCGCTTGCGGTGAATGCGCAGGCGCTTGACGCGGCGGCTGTCGGCGGCGAGCACTTCGAATTCAAAGCCCTTGATGCCGTTGATCCGCTCGCCGCGTTTGGGCACGTGGCCGGCCAGATCGAAGACCAGGCCACCGATGGTGTCGACATCCTCAGCGTGGTCGCCGGGGTCAAAATCTGGCCCGATCATAGCCTGTACGTCTTCGAGCTCGGCGCGAGCGTTGGCGACAAAGACATCCTCGCCGACCTTGCGGATCAGTGCGGCTTCGGTAACGTCGTGTTCGTCCTCGATTTCACCCACCACGGCTTCGAGCAGATCTTCGATGGTCACGAGCCCGTCGGTGCCGCCATATTCATCGACCACGATGGCCATATGGGTGCGGCTGGCACGCATGGATTGCAAGAGGTCGGCCGCCGGCATGAAGGTGGGCACGAACATGGCCTTGCGCAGAATGCCCAGCTTGCCGATTCTCTGGCGTAGCGCTGTCGAGAGCAGTTTGACCGGCACGTCCTTTTCCGGATCGGTGACCGGTTCGGTGATCTTTTGCAGCGCGTCCTTGATGTGGATGAAGCCGACAATGTTGTCGAGCCCGTCCTCATAAACCGGCAGGCGCGAATGGCCAACCTGACGGAAACGGGCCAGCAGCGTACCCAGATTGATGTCGGAGGGTACCGCCTGAATGTCCGAGCGCTCCACCATGACGTCGTCGATCGACACCTTGGAGAGCTTGAGGACATTTTGCAGGATCAGCCGCTCGCTCTCCGAGAAGTCGCCAGTTTCGGCGCCGCCGGTATCGTCGAGTGCTTCCTGCAGGTCATCGCGCAGTGAAACCGTGGTCCGGGCCATCAGACCCTTTATACGGCTCAACAGGCTCGGCCCCCGCGACACGGCGGGGGCGGGACTAGAAGGAGGTTCGGGGTTTTCGGCCACCCGTAGGGCCCTACTGTCGCTATCGTTCATTCATCTCGCGCCGCACGAAGCGGCTCATTGACTGTCCTATGAGACCGGAAATGCCCCAGTCGATCCGGGGTTCCTGGCCAAAAATCTATTCGGCATAGGGATCGTCGATCCCAAGCCCTGCCAATATCTGGGTTTCCAGCCCCTCCATTTGAAGGGCCTCGGCCTCATTAATGTGATCATACCCCAAAATGTGGAGAAATCCATGCACCATAAGATGGGTGAAATGATGTTCAAGGCTCTTGCCCAGATCGGCCGCCTCACGCTCGAGGGTTTCGCGCGCCAGGGTGATGTCCCCCAACAGGCCCGTGACCGGCGCGAAGGGCTCGATCTGGGGGAAGCTCAACACATTGGTCGCGCTGTCTTTACCGCGCCATTGGGCATTAAGCTCACGCTGTTCGGCGTCATCGGTGAGCAGCACCGAGACTTCCGCCGCGCCCGTTATTTTCGGCCTGGCGCCAGCAATGGCGGCCAGCACCGCCTGTTCGGCGATGGCATCAAAATGATCGGGCCAGCCATCCGCATTGCGGATGACGGCGATTTCCAGTGGTGGCAAGGCGGTCATCGGTGTGGGTTTCAGCTCCGGGGCGCGGCGCCCAGTGTCCGCGCCAGACCTTCGCGGTCCCCGTCCCTTTCGGCGAGCCGACGCGCAGTATCTGCCTCATAGGCCCGAACGATGCGCCCGACAAGCGCGTGGCGCACCACATCCTTGTCGCCGAAGCGGGAAACATGCACGCCTTCGACCCCGTCGAGGAGCTTTACCGCTTCTACCAGACCCGACTTTTCGCCGCGCGGCAGATCGACCTGGGAGGGATCGCCGGTGACGATCATCTTGGAGTTCTCGCCCAGACGGGTGAGGAACATCTTCATCTGCATCGAGGTGGTATTCTGCGCCTCATCAAGGATGACCACGGCATTGGACAGGGTACGGCCGCGCATGAAGGCAAGCGGCGCCACCTCGATAATGCCCGAGGTGATGCAGCGCTCTACATTCTCGGGCTTCATCATGTCATAAAGCGCGTCATAAAGCGGGCGCAGATAGGGATCGACCTTTTCCTTCATGTCGCCGGGCAGGAAGCCGAGGCGTTCGCCGGCTTCAACGGCTGGACGGGAAAGGATGATGCGGTTGATGTCGCCGCGTTCGAGCAGTGAGGCGGCATGGGCCACGGCCAGATAGGTCTTGCCGGTACCGGCGGGGCCGGTGCCAAAGACCAGTTCGCAGCGTTCCATGGCGCGCATATACGCGTCCTGAGCCGGGGTGCGGGCGACAATGGTGGATTTGCGCGTGGCGATCTGGGCCATGCGGACCTTGCCCTTGCGCTCCAGCGTGGGCAGCGTCAGCTGGCTGTCCTCGGTCTCGATCATGCGGATGACCGCATCGACATCGGCAATATCCATGCTGCGACCCTCTTCAAGGCCGGCATAGAGCGATTCCAGCACCCGGCGTGCCTGATCGACCCTGGAGGCCGCGCCCTTGAGCAAAACATGGTTGCCGCGCGGGGTAGCCGACACGGTCAGACGCTGTTCGATCAAGGCGAGGTTCTGGTCGAAATCGCCATAAAGCTGGGCCGCCAGGCGATTGTCTTCAAAGGCGAGTTCGAGTTGCGATGCGAGGGCGTTATCGGCTGTGGGTGGCAAGTGCCTGCTCAAACTTTCTCGGCTCCCGAAAGGGGCGCCGCGGAGCGCGTCGCCCAGACAACAACGAAGCTAGGCTGATTTAGGTCCGTTGTCTGTAGCAATATTGTGACGCAGAGCTCATTGTACAAGCAGGGGAACGCTGAGAGCGATCGCGCATTGCATGAAAGCACTCAAACGAATGCTTTCGAGGCCGTCATGAGCTGGAAATTTCTCGGTGTCATTTTTGCCATGCTGCTGCTGTCAACGGCGCCGGCGCTGGGGCAGAGGGTCGATGCTGGCTGGCAAACCTATACCGATAACGAGTTCGGGTTTTCGGCGCAGTTGCCGCTTGGTATCTTCATGCTCGATCCCAACGGACAGACCCCCGGCACTACCCTGGTGGAGCGTGGCGGGTCTGCGACCCTCAGGCTCTATGGCGGCCCAGCGATCGGGGTGGACCGGAACACCCTTGAAGATCGACTCTCCACAGGCCCCGGCATCAGCGAAGTCACTTACCGCGCCGGTGGTCCGTCGTGGTTCGTGCTCTCCGGATTCTATGAGCCGAGCCGCCCAGGCGAAGAGACGATCTTCTATACCAAGGTGATGTTCTCAGAGGACCGTACGAGCTTTTCAGCCTTCGAGATGACTTTTCCGGCAGCCGAGAAACCTCGGTTCGCGCCAATCGTGGAACATCTCGAAGATCATTTCACCCGACCGCAATACTAGCGGGTCAAAGCTCTGGATCTGGACGAGCTCAGGCCGCCGCAGCCTGGTTCAGCCGGCCCACCAGCGAATTGGTGCTGGTGCCGATAATTTCGACCTGGTGGATGGCGCCGATCAAGTCGGTGGAGCCTTCCAGATGCACGGCTTGCAGATATGGCGAGCGCCCGCCGACCTGGCCGGGCATGCGGCCGACCCGCTCAATCAGCACCGGCAGGGTCTTGCCGACCATAGAAGCATGGAAAGCGGTGGTTTGCTGGTTGACCAGTTCCTGCAGGCGATAAAGTCGCTCGGTCTTGATCTCTTCGGGCACCTGGTCGCCCAGATTGGCGCCCGGCGTGCCGGGGCGGGTCGAGTATTTGAAGGAGTAGGCCGAGGCATAGCCGGTTTCGCGGATAATGCTCAGCGTGTCTTCAAAATCCTGATCGGTTTCGCCGGGGAAGCCGACGATGAAATCGCCTGAAAGCGCCATATCGGGACGCGCAGCCTTGATGCGCTCGATCAGGGCAAGATACTCGGCGGCGGTGTGCTTGCGGTTCATCGCCTTCAAGATGCGGTCCGAACCGGACTGCACCGGCAGGTGCAAATAGGGCATCAGCAAGGGCAAGTCGCGATGGGCGGCGATCAGGCCGTCATCCATGTCGCGGGGATGGCTGGTGGTGTAACGCAGGCGTTCCAGCCCGGAGATTTCGGCCAGCAGGTAGCACAGCTCGCCCAGGCCGATATCGCGGCCAGCGCTGTCAGTGCCGTGATAGGCGTTCACATTCTGCCCCAGAAGGGTGATTTCCTTGACCCCGGCATCGACCAGGCGCCGCGCCTCATCGAGCACCTGTGACACGGGGCGGCTGACCTCGGCGCCGCGGGTATAGGGGACAACGCAGAAGGAACAGAATTTGTCGCACCCCTCCTGCACGGTAAGAAAGGCCGTCAGCCCGCGGGCAATGGTGGCTTCTTTCTTGGCCGCCGGGAGGTGGGCGAATTTGTCTTCTTCGGGAAAGTCGGTGTCGATCACGGCTTTTTTAAGCGCCGGGTGCATGTGACGCTGGCCTTGCGCCTTTTCCAGCATGTCGGGCAGGCGGTGATAGGCCTGAGGGCCGAAGACCAGGTCAACCACCGGGGCGCGGCGGGCAATCTCCTCGCCTTCGGCCTGCGCCACGCAACCGGCAACACCGATCATCATGTCGCCACCGGCGGCGCGCTTTTCGCCCTGCAATTCCTTGAGGCGGCCAAGCTCGGAAAACACCTTTTCACTGGCCTTCTCGCGAATGTGGCAGGTGTTGAGCAACACCAGATCGGCCTCGCCAATCTCCTGGGTCGGCAGATAGCCGTGCGGAGCCAGGGCATCGGCCATGCGGTCGCTGTCATAGACATTCATCTGACAGCCATAGGTCTTGATGAAGACGCGCTTGGAGGCGTCTTGGGGCGTGGGTGCATTTTCGCTCATGGCGCGCTGTTTACCAGAGCTGCGATAGAGATGCCATGCCCCTGCAACCTGCGTGCTTGTCGTGTGTTGTACGATTTCATAGGAAGACGATGAAATGGTTGAAGACAAGAAGAAATCCGAAGATGCCGCTGCCCTGCGCAACGGACATAAGCCGGGACCGGCGGAGTCCCCGGTGCAGGTGCGCAATTCCGGGCCTGAAGAAATGGCCGACGAGCCGAAGGACTGGGATGAGGTTGACGAGGCGGTGGACGAGAGCTTTCCAGCCAGCGATGCAAGTGCCAAGTATTGAGTAATCCGACGCAGTTAGATCTGCGGCGCAGGCAGGGAAAGCTGGTCAGATGACGGACAATGACGTCCCAAGGGGAGCTGCGGCGACGCACAGGCGCGGATGGCCGATCGCGGCCTATCTGATTGCGCTGGTACTGGCGATCCTGATCCCGGCATTGGCCGTTGCGCTGGTGCTGCTCAACAGCACCCATGACGCGCAACAGCGGGTGCTGGCCGCGCTGACCAATACGACCGTACAGGCCATGGGTCAGTCGATTGACCGCGAAGTCAACGGCATGGCGACAACGCTGCGCGTGCTCTCAACCAGCCAGTCCCTGGAAGCGGGCGATCTGGAGGGCTTCCACGAGCGGGCCCTGAGCGCCCTGGCCGGCACGGGTTCCTATCTGATTGCGGTCGATGACGAGTTTGCCCAATTGCTCAATACGCGGGTCGAGTATGGGGCCGAACTGGGCTCCACCTCCGACCCCGAAACGGCGCAAAGTGCCATCGAGCGCGGAGTGGCGACCATTTCCCCGCTGTTTTTCGGCCAGATCGCGCAAACCTACGTCTTCAACGTCTGGCTCCCGGTAAGCAATGTCGAGCCGGTGCGGCTGGTGACCATGACGCAGAATGCGCGCAATCTGGTGCCAGCCCTGAAATCGCGGCAAATGCCCCAGGGCTGGCACGCGGCACTGGTGGATACCAGCAATGCGGTGATCGCCTCCACGGCGGAATCGGGGCTGGAAATCGGCTCCATCCTGCCCATTCGCCAAAACCGGGAAGCGCTGCCCGAAGATGGCTGGGCCCAGGAGAAATGGAATGGCGAGCGCGTGGTCACCGCAGAGTGGCGCTCGGGCTATACCGGCTGGCGCATCATCGCCTGGGCCTCGGCCGCGCAGGTGGAAAAGCCCCTGCAGGATTCAATAATGCAGCTCGGCTTCTGGGGTGCGTTGATCGCCATGCTGGCGTCGGGCGTCGCCGCGCTGATCGCCCGCCGCATCGGTGGTTCGGTGCAAGGGCTGCGGCTTGATGCGGCGCGGTTAGGACGGGGCGAGGCCGTCTATCCGCGCAGCTACCCGATCGCCGAAATCGCAGAAGTATCCCAGGCGCTGGCGACAGCGTCGGAACAGCGCCAGACCGCGGACCGCGACATACGTTTCCTGATGCGCGAACTGGCGCATAGGTCCAAGAACCAGATGGCCGTGATTGCCGCCATGGCCAAGCAGACTGCGCGCGGGGCAAGCGATATTTCGAGCTATGTGACCGCGCTGGAGCGGCGCATCATGGGGCTGGCACGCTCAACTGATCTGTTGCTGGCGCATGGCCGGGCCGGGGTGATGCTGTCGGATCTGGCCGATCAGCAATTGGCGCCGTTCCGCCCGCCCGAGGCGAGCCGGCTCGAGATCGCGGGCCCCGATGTCAGGGTAAATCCGCAGGGCGCGCAGATTTTGGGCATGGCGCTGCACGAGCTGGCGATCAATGCCACGCGCCATGGCGCATTTACCGAGTCCGATGGCCGGCTCGAACTGCACTGGAGAATCGATGGCGAGATGCTGAGCATGCGCTGGCGCGAATATCTGGGCCGGGAGCTGGTGCTGGGCGAGGGCACGGGTTTCGGCACGGTGGTGCTGCGCACCATGGTGGGTGGCGCCCTGGGGGCTCAGGTGGAGCGCGAAATCCACCACGATGGCGTCGAGTGGATGTTTGAGGTGCCGCTGAGCGCGCTGGACCCTGAGTTTGCGGCCGAGCGACCGGATGAGCCGGCCGCGACCGGCTGAGCCGGAACGCCAATTTCCCGATTGCCGCAGCGGGGCGGGCGCGTGCCAATAAATTCTGGCTTTTGGCCCCCGATTGCCTTATAGCAGCGCCAGCCGGAACCTCGGGCTTTGCGGCCCGGGTCCTGCATGAACACGGCCCCTCCTGGACGACATCCCGGCTGGGGCGACCAACATCCTCATGTTTTGAAAGGATATGCCCGATGTCGATTACTGCTGAACGCAAGACCCAGCTCATTCAGGAATACGCCACCAAGGCCAATGATACCGGTTCGCCGGAGGTTCAGGTTGCGATCCTGTCCGAGCGTATCTCGAACCTGACCGAGCACTTCAAGGGCCACAACAAGGATAACCATTCCCGTCGTGGTCTGCTCAAGCTGGTTTCGACCCGTCGCTCGCTGCTCGACTATCTCAAGCGGATCGACGAGAACCGTTACAAGACGCTGATCGAGAAGCTCGGCCTGCGTCGCTAAGAACGAGTGACCGGCGCGGGAGAGGCCTTCCGCGCCGGTTTGCCCTTTTTGCGGGGCATGCCGGATGAGTGCATCTGGCGCCATAGGCCGGCGCCGCCGGGGCATGGCAGGATTATCGGCTTCTTCCGCCGTTGGAGAAGCTCATTGTCTTGTCCATGTTCTGTCCGCGCCAGAGATGAAACCGTGCCTGATTTTGAGCTGGTGGCGCACATGGGGTGCGACATTGGTGCGGGCACACCGGCAGCGTTCGTGGGATCTTGCCTAGTCCCGCGTTCCCGCGCTCCGGCAGAATGGAAAGACGAAACAGAAATGTCGATCAATTTTGATCACCACAAGGTCGAGCTCAACTGGGGCGGACAGCCGCTGACGCTCGAAACCGGCAAGATGGCCCGCCAGGCCGATGGCGCTGTGTTCGCCACGCTGGGCGAAACCGTCGTGCTCGCCACTGTTGTCAGCGCCAAGTCGCCCAAGCCGGGCATCGACTTCTTCCCGCTGACCGTGAACTACCAGGAAAAATACTTTGCCGCTGGCAAGATCCCGGGCGGCTATTTCAAGCGCGAAGGCCGGCCGACCGAAAACGAGACGCTGACCAGCCGCCTCATCGACCGCCCGATCCGCCCGCTCTTCCCCGCCGGCTACAAGCACGAGACACAGGTGGTCATCACCGTGTTGCAGCACGACCTGGAAAACAATCCGGACGTGCTGGCCATGGTCGCGGCTTCGGCGGCGCTGACCATTTCGGGCGTGCCCTTCATGGGTCCGATCGGCGCGGCGCGCGTCGGTTATGTCGATGGCGAATATGTGCTCAACCTGCCCGTTGATCGCCGCTCGGACTCAAAGCTCGACCTGGTCATGGCCGGCACTGCCGACGCCGTGCTGATGGTTGAATCGGAAGCGCACGAGCTTTCCGAGGAAGTGATGCTGGGCGCCGTGATGTTTGGCCATGCCGAGAGCCGCAAGGTGATCGACGCCATTATCCAGCTGGCCGAGCTGGCGGCCAAGGACGCGCGCGATTTCGAGCCCGAAGATCATTCGGCGCTGGAAACCGAAATGCTCGGCTTCATCGAGGCCGAACTGCGCGACGCCTACAAGCTCACCAAGAAGGAAGAGCGCTACGCGGCCGTTGACGCCGCCAAGGCCAAGGTCAAAGAAAAGTACGCCGCCCAGATCGAAGACGGCACCTATGCCGCCGAGACCATTGGCGCGGTGTTCAAGTCGCTGCAGGCCAAGGTCGTGCGCTGGAACGTGCTGGACACCGGCCTGCGCATTGATGGTCGCGACCTGACCACGGTTCGTCCGATCGTTTCGGAAGTGGGCGTGCTGCCGCGCACCCATGGATCTGCGGTCTTTACTCGTGGCGAAACGCAGGCGCTGGTGGTTGCCACGCTGGGCACCGCCGATGACGAACAGTTCATCGACAGCCTTGAGGGCACCTACAAGCAGAACTTCCTGCTGCACTACAACTTCCCGCCCTACTCGGTCGGTGAAGCTGGCCGCATGGGTTCGCCCGGTCGCCGCGAGATCGGTCACGGCAAACTGGCGTGGCGTGCGATCAACCCGATCCGTCCCTCGATCGAAGAGTTCCCCTATACGCTGCGCGTGGTTTCGGAAATCACCGAATCCAATGGCTCGTCCTCGATGGCGACCGTATGCGGCACCTCGCTGGCGCTGATGGATGCCGGCGTGCCGATGAAGCGTCCGGTGGCCGGTATTGCCATGGGCCTGATCCTGGAAGGCGAGAAATACGCCGTGCTCAGCGATATCCTGGGTGACGAAGATCACCTGGGCGACATGGACTTCAAGGTGGCTGGCACCGAAGAAGGCGTCACCTCGCTGCAGATGGACATCAAGATCGCCGGTATCACCGAAGAGATCATGAAGATCGCCCTAGCCCAGGCCAAGGACGGCCGCATCCACATCCTGGGTGAAATGGCCAAGGCCCTGGCCGAGAGCCGTGGTGAAGTTGGCGAGTTTGCCCCGCGCATCGAGACCCTCAAGATCCCGACTGACAAGATCCGCGAAGTGATCGGCACTGGCGGCAAGGTGATCCGCGAGATCGTGGAAAAGACCGGCGCCAAGATCAACATCGAAGACGACGGCACCGTGAAGGTTTCGTCCTCGGACGGGTCGCAGATCGGAGCCGCCATCAAGTGGATCAAGTCGATCACCGATGAGCCCGAAGTCAACGCCATCTATCAGGGTACGGTCGTCAAGACCGCCGATTTCGGCGCCTTCGTGAACTTCTTCGGCGCCAAGGACGGCCTGGTGCACATCTCCCAGCTGGCCGACCAGCGCGTGGCCAAGACCACCGATGTGGTCAAGGAAGGCGACAAGGTCTGGGTCAAGCTGCTCGGCTTTGACGAGCGCGGCAAGGTGCGGCTGTCGATGAAGGTCGTCGACCAGGAAACCGGCAAGGAAATTGCCAAGGAAGACGCGGCCGAGTAGGCCGCGCCATCCAGCAAGCGAGAATTGAGAAGGCCGGGCATCTCGCCCGGCCTTTTCTTTTGACCCAGCGTCGGCGTGGCATTCCTGCAACATCAGCGGTCCCATCACATTGAGGCGAGGAACTGCCGCTTTCGCGCCACGTTAAGGCCATCAAGCGATACTCATAAGCGTGACGCGCATCACGTCCGCTTCTCCCCGTGTGCCCCGAGGTTGTTGTTTTGATTTCCCGCCGCCTGTTTCTGCTTGGCCTTTCGGCCACCGCCCTTTCGGCCTGTTCCACCACCCGCCAGCCCGTGGTGCAGGAACCGGTGATCGATCCCTATTATCAACGCATGTATGGCCCGGTCGCCGGCGAGCCCTATATGGTCGCCGGCATGGATCTGCGCCGCGTCGACCCCAAGTGGTGGCGCCAGGAAGTGCCCTATTACACCTCCGAACGGCCCGGCACGCTGGTGGTGGATACCCCGGCGCATTACCTCTATCTCGTGCTCGAGAACAACCGTGCCCTGCGCTACGGCATCGGCGTGGGCAAGGACGAGGCCCTGGTATTCCGCGGCGAGGCCACGATTGGCCGCAAGGCGCAATGGCCGCGCTGGACGCCGACCAAGTCCATGATCGCCCGCGAGCCGGAGCGCTACGGCCCCTATGCCAATGGCATGGAGCCGGGCCCGGATAACCCGCTGGGCCCACGCGCGCTCTATCTCTACAAAAATGGCCGCGACACCCTGTTCCGCATCCACGGTACCACCGAACCCTATACCATCGGCACCAATGTCTCCTCGGGCTGCATTCGCCTGATGAACCAGGACATCATTGATCTCTACGCCCGCGTGCCGGTTGGCGCGCGTGTGACCGTGATCAACGCGCCAGCGGGTAGCCAGGTGGCGACGCCAGGCTTCGCGCCGGTGGTCGGATAAGGTTTTCCACCAACCTCCGGGTTGGTTGCAGAAATTGCCGGCGGCGGACCCCCACCGTAGTCACCCGCTTCCGGCAACACCAAGGCCCGCTCTCCAGCAATGGAGGCGGGTCTTTTGTTTGTTGGCAACCTTCGTCTGCCCAGGATTAGGGCGGTATCAGCGGGCTAAATGCACGCGCTGAACGCCGCGCATACGAAAATGGCCCAGGCCCAGAGCGCGACCAGCCAAACAATTGGGAAGCCGATAGGAAGAGTGAGCCAAAGCAGCTTCGCATGCTTGGCTCCGGCAGCAACGGCCATGAGAACCAACAGCAACCAGATCAGGTGCAGGATGGCGACCATCAGCGAGCGCCAATCCAGTGGCCAGGACCACGACACGGCCAACAGCCCCATCATGAGCAATTGGAGAAGGCACACTATCGTGATGGCAATGGCGAAAGGAGCTAATGAAGTGCGAGTCATTGGCGCCAATTATCATCCAGGGTGCTGATCGAACATTCGACACCATTCATTTTGCCTGCAAACACGCAGTGTTGCGACGAAAAATCCATCGAAATCGTCAGGTAGCCTTTTTGCCGGGGCCGATCAAAGACATGACATTCGCCGCCACATTTCTGCGCCCGCAAGCCGTTCTTGCTCATCGAATGAAAGGCCGACCACAATGGTGGGGCTGCACCAGAACGATCCGAAGCCGCCCTTGGAGTAGATGGCGTCAAACTCGTCCAAATGGCCGTACCAACCAGCAAGCGAGTCGTCATATCCAGCCTGACGAAACAGTTCATCCATAGCTGGTCTGCTTCCGCCAAGGGGCAGGATCTGAGGGATAAGACCCACCCTATTTCGACAATCCAGGGTTTTCGAGCAAGGCGTTACAAAGTGCTCGATGGCAAACTGATCAATTGGACCCGCGTTAGGCAGCGGTTTGAAGGCGTCCCACAGAACGAAGAGCAGTGCCGCGACGATGGGGATGGAAATTGGAACAAGAAACAAGAAGGGCCTCCAGGATTGCTCCCGGAGGCCCTTTCGGTGACTCTTGGCACTATCTGCCACTTACAGCGAGCGCTGCACGGTCTCGACGCGGAAGCATTCGATGACGTCGCCCTGGCGGATGTCTTCGTAGTTCTCGAAGGCCATGCCGCATTCCTGGCCGGTCTGGACGTCCTTGACCTCGTCCTTGAAGCGCTTGAGCGTCTTGAGCTTGCCTTCGTGGATGACCACGTCGTCGCGCAGCAGACGCACGCCGGCGCCGCGCTCCACGATGCCTTCGGTGACCTGACAGCCGGCGACCTTACCGACCTTGGTGATCTGGAAGACTTCCAGGATCTTGGCGTAACCGATGAAGGTTTCGCGGCGTTCCGGAGCGAGCAGGCCGCTCATGGCATTCTTCACGTCATCTACCAGGTCATAGATGATGTTGTAGTAGCGGATTTCGATGCCGTCGCGGGTCGCCAGTTCCTGGGCCTGCTTGTTGGCACGGACGTTGAAACCGATGACGATGGCATTGGACGCAGCGGCCAAGGTCACGTCACTTTCAGTGATACCGCCGACACCGCTCATCAGGATCTGGGCCGAGACTTCATCGGTCGAGAGCTTGTTGAGCGAGGCATTGATGGCTTCCACCGAGCCCTGCACGTCACCCTTGATGATCAGCGGGAACTTGGAGATACCGGCGATCTTGAGCTGGTTCATCATCTGCTCAAGGCTTGTTGCACCGCCGCCAGCAGTCTTTTCGCGGATGGCACGCTGGCGGTACTCGGTCACTTCACGAGCACGGGCTTCGCTCTCCACGACCGAGAAGCGGTCGCCGGCGCTCGGCACGCCCGAAAAGCCCAGCACTTCCACCGGCACGGACGGACCGGCTTCCTTGACCTGCTCGCCCTTGTCGTTGATCAGCGCGCGGACGCGGGCCATTTCGGTGCCGGCCACGACAATGTCGCCAACCTTGAGCATGCCACGCTGGATCAGCACAGTCGCCACGGCACCGCGGCCGCGATCGAGCTTGGCTTCGATAACCAGGCCTTCAGCGCGTCCATCATGGGGCGCCTTGAGCTCGAGCACTTCGGTCTGCAGCAAGATGGTTTCGAGCAGCTTGTCGAGACCCTCGCCGGACTTGGCCGACACTTCCACGTCGAGCACATCGCCGCCCATGGATTCAACGAACACTTCGTGCTGCAGCAGTTCGGTGCGGACCCGCTGCGGATTGGCTTCGGGCTTATCCATCTTGTTGATGGCCACGATGATCGGAACCTCGGCCGCCTTGGCGTGCTTGATGGACTCGATGGTCTGGGGCATGACGCCGTCATCGGCCGCCACCACCAGCACCGCGATATCGGTCGCCTGAGCGCCGCGGGCGCGCATGGCGGTGAACGCCTCGTGGCCCGGGGTGTCGAGGAAGGTGATTTTGTTGCCGTTTTTCTCGACCTGATAGGCGCCGATATGCTGGGTAATGCCGCCGGCCTCGCCCGAAACCACATTGGCTTCGCGAATGGCATCAAGCAGGCTGGTCTTGCCGTGGTCGACGTGGCCCATAATGGTCACGACCGGCGCCCGGTCCGCCAGATCTTCTGCCTTGTCGTCGGAGGGCAGATCGAACAGGCCTTCTTCGACATCGGCTTCGGACACGCGCTTGACCGTATGGCCCAGCTCGGTGGCGATCAGTTCGGCGGTATCGGCATCGATCACATCGGTGATCTTGGCCATTTCACCCTGCTGCATCAGCATCTTGATGACGGTGACGGAGCGTTCGGCCATGCGGTTGGCGAGTTCGCCAACGGTTATGGCCTCGGGGATGATGACCTCGCGGCTGAGCTTGGGCGCATCCTGCTGGTTGCGGCCCATCTTCTTGTCGCGGCGACGACGCATCGCGGCCAAGGAGGGACCGCGATCGCGATCGTTCTCGGTGGTGGCACTGGAAACGGTCAGGCGGCCACGCGAAGAATTGTCGCCAGCGCCGCGGCGCGATGGACGCTCTGGCTGGGCGCGCGAAGCGCGGCGGGCATTCTCGATTTCAGCCTGGGTCGTCGGACGCTGCTGGGGTGCACCGGACCGGGTGCGACGGCCATCAGCTTCGCTGGGCGGCGCCGGCGGCACATTGCCGATGGGGGCCATGCCAGCGCCTGACGGGCGGGCACCGCCGGGGCGGCCAGCGCCAGCACCGGCTGGACGGCGTTCGCCAGCGGGACGCGCACCCCGTTCGCCTTCGACCGGGCGGCCGGTGGGACGTTCGGCGCGCTGCGGACGCGGCGGCTGACCGGGACGGCCGGCAACGGTACGGACCGCGGAAGGACCCGGATTGCGCTGGCTGGCCGGCACGAATTCCTCGCGCGGCTGCTCGGGCTCGGGACGGGCGGCTGCGGCAGCTTCCTCGGCCCGGCGGGCCTCCTCGGCCTGACGGCGTTCTTCTTCAGCGCGCGCGGCTTCCTCGCGGATCTGCCGGCGGCGATTGTCTTCCTCGATGCGGCGCGCTTCTTCGGCAGCGAAGCGCTCCTTGTCCTCAGCCTGGCGGGCACCGGCCATTGCCAGCGCCTGGCGGCGGGCCTCGGCCTCAGCGGCGCTCAGGCCCAGAGGTGCGCGGTTCTGCTGCTGCATCGGCCGGCCCTGCGGACGGCCACCCTGGCCCGGGCGACCAGATGGGGGGCCGGATCGACCACCACCCTGGGGGGCACCGCCGGCGGGCTTGGGCACCACGCGGGTGCGTTTTTCCACGACCACGGTCGAGCGCGATGGCCCACGCGACGTCCCGCCGGGGCGATTGCCCAGCCCGGCGCCGCCCTTGAGGGTCAGTGTCTTCTTGGCGCCAGTGTCGTCGGAACGCTTGTCGTCGTTATCAGCCATACTACCTATCGTCTTTCGTCCTGTTCCGCGGGCAAAAGCACACCGGACGACGCGATGCGGTCGGTGTGTTCTTCCAGCGCTGGGGCGATGTAGCGGGCCAGTCTATTGGCCTTGTCCACCGCCGATTGGGCTGCCGCCCCTCTTGTGAGGGCAGCATGTATCACATTTTCGAGCCCAAGTGCCAAACCCATTTGCACACTTGAGAGCGATTCGAAATGCGGCACGTCCGGACCGGTCATTCCGGCCTCGCGCTTCGCATGGTTGAGGGCCCGAAGGGTCCCCAGCATCTTGTTGCGGCCATCCTCGGCGGCATCGCTGGCAGTCAGCAGCGCAATCGCTTCACCCGATTGCAAAACGCCCTTGACCTTGGTGGCACCGGTGACGAACTGGCCGGCCTTGCGGGCCATGCCCAGAGCCGAAAGCAATCGCTGTTCAAGCCGCAACCGGGTCAGGTCTGCCAGATCGTCGGCCACGCTGACCTGCGCCTTGAGACTACGCGAGAAGGCCTTTTTCCGGACCGCTTCGGCCACCGCCGCATGCGACAGCGTGATCCAGACCCCGCGCCCTTCGGCGCGCGCCTCGACATCGGGCACAACTACCCCGTCGGGGCTGACCACAAAACGCACCAGCGCCTCGACCGGCATTTCTGCCCGGGTCAAGGCACAGGTTCTAACCATTTCTGCGCTCCGGGCCAAGGCCGGGTGCTCCCAAAGGGGCGGTCGTTAGACCGCCGCCTCCTCGGAATAACCTTCACCGTCATCTTCGACAGCGAGGTCTTCTTCGGTGATCCAGCCAGCCTTGACGCGGGCCTGCATGATCATGTCCTCGGCTTCCTCCCGGGACACGGGGAAGTCCTTGAAGGAGCCTTCAAAGCGCTTGGTTTCACCATCCTTGCGTTCGGTCCAGCCGATCAGGTCATCAGCGGCGCAGCCGGCGAAGTCCTCGATCGTCTTGATCTCTTCCTGACCCAAGGCCACCAGCATGGCAGCATTGAGACCGGCGATCTCATAAAGTTCATCCTCGACACCCAGCGCCTTGCGCTCGGCATCGAATTTCGCCTCGATCTCGGCCAGATATTCGGCCGCGCGATTCTGGATCTCGGAGGCGGTTTCCTCGTCAAACCCTTCAATCGAGGCAATTTCGTCAGGCTCGATATAGGCCAGTTCCTCAACCGAGGAGAAACCCTCGGAAGCCAGTAGTTGGGCAACCATCTCGTCAACGTCAAGGGCCTGCATGAACAGGGTCGAGCGCTCGGTGAATTCCTTCTGGCGCCGTTCGCTTTCTTCCTGCTCGGTCAGGATGTCGATATCCCAGCCGATGAGCTGGGAGGCCAGACGCACATTCTGGCCGCGACGGCCGATTGCCAGCGAGAGCTGCTCGTCGGGCACCACGACCTCGATGCGCTCGGCCTGTTCGTCCAGCACCACCTTGGCCACTTCGGCCGGCTGCAGCGCGGATACCACGAGGTCGGCAATCGAGTCGGTCCAGGGGATAATGTCGATCTTTTCGCCCTGCAGTTCGGCGACAACCGCCTGCACGCGGGAGCCACGCATACCAACGCAAGCGCCGACCGGGTCGATCGAACTGTCATTGGAGGTCACGGCAATCTTGGCGCGCGAACCCGGGTCACGGGCAATCGAGCGGATGGTGATGACACCATCATAGATCTCCGGCACTTCCTGCATGAACAGCTTGGCCATGAACTGGGGATGGGTGCGCGAAAGGAAAATCTGCGGGCCGCGCTGTTCGCGGCGCACGTCGTAGATATAGGCGCGGACGCGGTCGCCATAGCGGAACATTTCGCGCGGGATCAATTCATCGCGACGAATGATCGCTTCACCGCGACCCAGGTCGACGATCACATTGCCGTATTCGACGCGCTTGACCGACCCATTGACCACTTCGCCGACACGATTGGTATATTCCTCGAACATGCGGTCGCGCTCGGCGTCGCGCACCTTCTGCACGATGACCTGCTTGGCGGACTGCGCGGCAATGCGCCCGAATTCCATGGGCGGGAGCGGCTCGGTGAGGAAGTCGCCAACCTTGGCGGTCGGGTTCTTGACCTGAGCAAATTTGAGCGTGACCTGGCGGGAAGGCTCCTCGACCTCGTCGACGATCTCAAGCAGGCGCCACATGCGGGTTTCGCCCGAGCGCGGATTGATCTCGACCTTGATTTCGGTCTCAGCGCCATAGCGGCCCTTGGCGGCCTTTTCCATGGCATCCTGCATCGCCTCGATCACCACCATGCGGTCGATGGATTTTTCGCGGGCGACCGCATCGGCAATCTGCAACAGCTCAAGGCGATTCGCGCTAACGGCCATGTCAGTTCTTCTCCTCGGAGACTTCTTCAGTGTCGGCGTACTCGACCGTTTCGGTCTCGTCGTCGTCGATGGGGTGCAGCTCCTGGTCGGCGCGGGCCATTTCCATGAGCTTGTCGGTCATCACCAGCTTGGCTTCGGCGATGGTCGAAAACAGCAGTTTATGGTTCGGGTCGGTACCGCCCGGGGCATCGGGCAGGATGATGATGACGCCTTCATCATCGACCGGACCGATCTCGCCGCGAAAGCGCTTGCGTCCATTGATCATGTCCGCCAGCTCGACCTTGGCTTCGTGGCCAATAAAGCGCTCATAATCGCGCTTACGCACCAATGGCCGGTCGATACCGGGCGAGGACACTTCGAGGTGATACTCGCGATCGATCGGGTCTTCAACGTCAAGCACCGGCGAGAGGTCCTTGGAGAGCGCCTCGCAGTCATTGATGTTGAAGCGACCGTTTTCGTCCTCAGCCATGATCTGCAGGGTGCAGCCGTTTTCCGGGGTAATCTTCACCCGAACCAGCGCAAAGCCCAGATCATTGGCTACCGGCTCGACAATACGGGAGACACGGGCTTCCAGGCCCGTTTCCTTGATGTAGCGCTTTTCGGTCAGATCGAAAGCCAATTGGGTATCGTCCAGTCTGGGCGGCCGTGCGTGCAAGGCGCACACCGCCCGCAGATAAACAAAAAGAGCGGGGGCCGGTCAGGGCACCCACCCTCCTACAGAGAGCAATGATGTTGGCCCTCCTATAGACCTCAACAAGCCGAAAGGCAAGGCGCGGAGAGCATTACTTCTCCCAGGTGACATTGCCCACATCGGCGCCAGCATCCTCGAGCAGTCCGCGCAGATCCTTGACCATGGGGTTCGGGCCGCAGAGATAGAAGTTCTGGTCGAGGTCAGGGACGTGATCTTTGAGGAAACCAGCATCGATCCGCTCCTGCAGGAGGGATGATTTGGGGTCGTCGGTCAGCGTCCAGAGCACTTCCAAGCCGTCCATGGCTTCGAACTCGTCGCGCAGGATGATGTCCTGTTCGGTGCGATGGGAGGCAATCAAACGATTGCCGGCAAGTTTTCCGGTGGCATCGAGATGCCGCAGGATGGCGATGAAGGGGGTGACACCGGCACCGCCGGCAATGAACGTGCCCGGCCCCTTGTATTGAATTGTGCCCCAGACGTCGCGCAGAATCAGGTGATCCCCTGTTCCCAATGACCAGAGTTCATTAGTCACGCCGGTATGGTCGAAATAGCTCTTGATGGTGAACTCGAGCGTGTCGGCATCGGGTAGACAGGTGAAGGTGAAGGGGCGCTTCTTGTCCCGCCAATCGTCGCGGTCGATGCTGACTTCGGTCGCCTGGCCGGGGGTGAAATCATACCCTTTTGGCCGTTCAAGCCGATAATGCCGGACATTGTGGGTGACGGGAATGGTCTCGAGAATGCGGACGCTGGTTTCCATTTTCGGGTCTCCTTTCACTTCTCAATCGCCCGAAGCGCCAGGGGGTTGCAGAAGGAAGCATCAGGGTGGGCACCCGGTTTCCTCAAGGATACCGGGTTTCCTTGAAAGTCCTTGATTTCTTTGTGCAAACCGTCGGATGGCAGGCGGCAAATTCAAGTGCAAAAAACCTGCAATCGGCTGCTTGTGGAGGCGGCGGACGGTGCGCATTTCCTGTTCGTTCACAACAGAAAGGATCATCCTCCCATGATCAAGAACAGTGTCATCGCCCTCGTTACCGCCGCCGCACTTGTATCGGGCGCTGCCCTGCCGGCCATGGCCGCTGCCGCGCCGGTCGCGGCTGCCGAAGAGAACGACTTCGATTCGGATTATGTGCTCGCCCAGTTGCAGGATCAGGGTGTCAACGCCACCGCCGTTGAAGAATGGGGCTCTTATGTCCGCGCCTATGTGGTGGGTGCCGATGGCAATGAAACCATGCAGTTCTTCCACCCCGTAACCCTGAGCCCGGCCAATATCTGACCGCGCTCAGCGCCCGGCGCCGCCAAGCTCTGGCGGCGCCCGTAGGCCGCGGCCTTTAAAGGGATGCGCGGCCGTCGGCGGCGTCGAACAGGCGCCGCGCCCGTTCCACCGCAACTCGATTGCGCAGGGCGAAGCGCTTGAAATCATCGGCCAAGTGCAGCAATTCGCGCCCGAGATCGGTGAGGTCGTATTCCACCCGCGGCGGAATGGTCGCATAGGCCTTGCGGGTAACGAAGCCGTCGCGCTCAAGCTCGCGCAGGGTGACGCTGAGCGATTTTTGCGGCACCCCGCCCATATTGCGGCGCAGCTCATTGAACCGCATCGTCCCCTCGCGCAGTTGCGCGATCACCACCAGGGTCCACTTGCCCGGCCGCACGACCAGCAGGTCCGCCTCGGTTGTGGCGGGGTCTTGGGGATCGGACATGGCTCAACTCCGTGACGCTTGCCCACCCGATATGGGTTTTGAAGCGCCAAGGTCCAGAGCCAGCTGGCGATAAAGCCGGCCAGACCTGGCGTTCGGTTAGACCGCCTGGCGCGGGAAGCTGAAATAGAAGGAGAGCATGCGCCCCTCGCGCCGGGCCTTTTTTTCGTATCGCGTCGGCTGCCAACCGGGATAGGGCGTGTGCCAGCTTCCCGGGGCCTGGGGGGCGAAGGTGAACAGGGGCTGGCGCAGGATATGGGCCAGGGTCCAGTTGGCGTAGTCTTCGATATCGGTGGCGAAATTGAAGACGCCACCAGGCCGGATCACTCGCGCCAGTTGTTCGAGCGTGGTGGGCGAGACAAACCGGCGCTTGTGGTGGCGGGTCTTGGGCCATGGATCGGGATAAAGCAGATAGACCTCATCGACCGAGGCCTCAGGCAGGGCCATCAGCAATTTGAGTGCGTCATCGGTATAGAGCCGCACATTTTTGAGGCCATTGGCATCGATGGCCTGCACCATCTTGCCAATCCCGCCGGTGAAGACCTCACAGCCGATAAATCCGGTTCCGGGTTGTTCGGCAGCCTTGCGGGCCAGATGCTCGCCCCCACCATAACCGATCTCGATAACGTTCCGCTCGGCATCGGGAAACAGGGCGCGTGGATCGAGCTGTCCAGCGAGCTCGATTTCAAAACGGGGCAGAATCTCGGCGACCTGCGTCTTTTGCCCGCCATGCAGCTTCTTGCCTGAGCGGCGGCCAAAAAAGGCACGTGGTTCGCCGGAGCGGGTCTTGGGCAGTTCGTGATCGGTCATCGGGGCTCAGAGAAACGAGAAAAGGCCTCTTTCCCGCTTTTGCGGAAAAGAGACCCGAGGTCAACGTTGTTGGACAATCAGGCGACGGCCGCCTTGAGGGCCTTGACCAGATCGGTTTTCTCCCAGGAGAAGCTGCCGTCGCGGCCGGCCTTACGGCCGAAATGGCCGTAGGCGGCGGTCTTGGCGTAGATGGGCTTGTTGAGATCGAGATGGGTGCGGATGCCGCGCGGGGTCAGGTCCATCACCTCGGCCAGCGCCTTTTCCAGCACCGCCTCGTCCACCTTGCCGGTGCCGTGCAGGTCGACATAGATCGAGAGCGGCTTGGCCACGCCGATGGCATAGGAGAGCTGGATCGTGGCGCGATCGGCCAGGCCCGCAGCCACCACGTTCTTGGCGAGGTAGCGCGCGGCATAGGCCGCGGAGCGATCGACCTTGGTGGGGTCCTTGCCCGAGAAAGCGCCGCCCCCATGGGGAGCAGCGCCACCATAGGTGTCGACAATGATCTTGCGCCCGGTGAGGCCGGCGTCGCCATCGGGTCCGCCGACGACGAACTTGCCGGTGGGATTGACGTGCCAGACCGTCTCGTCGCTGATCCAGCCTTCGGGCAGGGCGGCGCGGACAATCGGATCGACGATGTTGCGCACGTCTTCGGAGGTCAAGGTCTCGTCCAGATGCTGGGTGGACAGCACGATCTGGGTGACGCCGACCGGCTTGCCGTCGCGATACTGCACCGTGACCTGGCTCTTGGCGTCAGGGCCGAGCTTGCCGGCGGGCCCATGATTGGCCTTGCGGGCCTCGGTCAGCGAAGACAGGATCTTGTGCGCATAATAGATCGGGGCGGGCAGCAATTCGGGGGTTTCGCGCGCGGCATAGCCAAACATGATGCCCTGATCGCCGGCGCCGACATCCTTGTTGCCCGCTTCGTCCACGCCAACGGCGATGTCGGCAGACTGGCCATGGAGCAGCACATCGATGCGGCAGGTTTTCCAGTGAAAGCCGGACTGTTCGTAGCCGATGGCCCGTATGGCCTTGCGGGCGGCCGACTTGAAGCGGGAGGGATTGACCACAGGGGCGCCCGAGGCGTCGGTGACGATCTGGCCGTCCTTGCCCTTTTTCAGCAGGGTTTCTGGGACGCGCACTTCCCCGGCAATGACCACGCGGTTGGTGGTCGCCAGAGTTTCACAGGCGATGCGGACCTGGGAGGGGTCCATGCCGGCCTTCTTGGCCTCCTTGAACACCAGATCGACGATTTCGTCGGAAATACGGTCGCACACCTTGTCGGGATGCCCCTCGGAAACGGATTCCGAGGTAAAAAGATAGTCAGAACGGGCCACGTTAAACCTCTTTGCAAGTGGCGAGGGCGCACGCGGAAGTGCGCGTGCCCGGACATGATCCCGGACACTTTCACCCCTGTTATGCGCAGGTTCGTCGTCACAAAGCAATAGTGATATAAAGAAAGCTTTATATCGGAACGCTGTCCGGAGGAACAATTCTTCCCCGGGTACGGCGCGCCGCCCCTCGGATGCCTTTTCTTGGCCACCGCTCTGTGCCAAGGAAGGACCGGTTACAGACAAGCGGACGACATCATGGCCATCAGAGTGCATCGCGGCGATTTGCCTAATCTTTCCAATTATGGCCGCGAGGTTGCGATCGATACCGAGACCATGGGGCTCAATCCCCATCGCGACCGGCTTTGCGTGGTACAGCTCTCGCCGGGCGATGGCAGCGCCGATGTGGTGCAGATTCCCCAGGATGCGAACGAAGCGCCGAACCTGGTCAAGCTGTTGTCCGACCCTGGCGTGACCAAGATCTTCCATTACGCCCGTTTCGACGTGGCCGTGCTGCAGAACCGCTTCGGGGTAGTGACCGGGCCGGTCTATTGCACCAAGATCGCCTCCAAACTGGTGCGCACCTATACCGACCGGCATGGGCTGAAGGATCTGGTGCGCGAATTGTTGAGCGTGGATCTATCCAAGCAGCAGCAAAGCTCGGACTGGGGCGGAGAAAAACTGAGCGACGCGCAGCTCGATTACGCTGCCTCCGATGTACTCTATCTGCACGATCTGAAACGGCACCTGGATCGCATGCTGGCGCGCGAAGGCCGCACCGAGATCGCCAAATCCTGCTTCGACTTCCTGCCCACGCGCTGTGCCCTGGATCTGCTGGGCTGGGAAGAAACCGACATTTTCGCCCATAGCTGAAGCCGGATCGGGAGCCATGCCTGCCGCCACCGCGCCGCGCCGGATGTATGATCGCCTGGGACGGCGCAACCGCATCGTGGCAATCCTGCGCCTGGGCGTGCCGCTTTTGGGCAGCGTGGTGCTGGCCGGGCTGCTGGTGCAGATCTATGTCTCGAGTTTCACCGGCCGGTTCAATATCGAGCAGATCAGCGTGACCCCCGATGCGGTGGTCATCGATGCGCCCGAATATGTGGGCACGCTGACCGACGGATCGTCCTATCGGGTCTGGGCGGAAACGGCACGGGCCCGGGTGGAGCAGAGCAATCTGGTCGATCTGAGCAATGCCATGCTGGTTTTGAACCGGATCGATGGGGTGCAATTGACCATGGAAGCCGAAGAGGCCCAGCTCGATACGGCCGCGCAACTCACCATGGTGCCGGGCGAGGCTGATGTCGCTGACAGCACGGGAACCACCGGCACGCTTAACGATTCAGTGTTTGACTGGGGCGAGCAACTCCTGACCAGCCGGGGCGCCGTTGCCATCGACTATTCGGATGGCTCGACCATAAGAGCCGACGGCCTGGTCTATGATGCGAGCACCATTGTCTGGACTTTCACCGGGTCGACCGTCACCCTGCCCTCGACGCCCGGCGAGGCCGATACCGGAGCCGGTGGAGAATGAACGCCATGAAGCGGGCCCGCCTGATTGCCCTGACGACCCTGCTGCTACTGACGTCGCCGGCGTTGGCGCAGAACCGCGTTGAAATCACCGCTGATCAGACGGTGATGAATGACAGCGCCCGCGAGGTGATCTTTACCGGCGAGGTGATCGTGATCCATCCCAATGTGACGGTCTGGGCACCCAAGGTGGTGGCCACTTATGGCGAGGGCGGCACCACCGATATCAAGACCTTCGTGGCCACGGGTGGAAATGTGCGGCTCAAGACCGACGAACAGGACGCCACGGGCGAACATGCCGTCTATACGCCGGGCGACCAATTGCTGCGCCTGACCGGCAATGTGGTGGTCAACAATGCCAGCGGCACGGTCAATGCCACCGAGCTGGTGGTGAACCTGGCCACCAATGTGTCGACCTTTACCAGCAGCGGTGGCGGGCGCGTGACCGGGGTGTTCACCTCGCAATGAGTGAGCCCTCCCGCCCCCGCATTGACCAGACCGGCTGGCTGGTGGCGCATGGCCTGGCCAAGAGCTTTGGCAAGCGCGAAGTGGTGCGCGAGGTTTCGCTGGCCGTGCGCAGGGGAGAAGCGGTGGGTCTGCTTGGGCCCAACGGAGCCGGCAAAACCACTGTCTTCACCATGATCATGGGCCTGGTCAAACCCAATGCGGGCAAGATTCTGCTCGACGGGCTGGACATTACCCGGCTGCCGCTGTTTCAGCGCGGCCAGCTGGGGATCGGCTATCTACCCCAGGAACCCTCGATCTTTCGTGGCCTGACCGTGACCGGCAATATCATGGCGGTGCTGGAAAACACGGTGCGCGACAAGGCCGAGCGCAAGCGCCGGCTGGACGCGCTGCTCGACGAGTTTTCCATCACCCACATCGCCAAGTCCAATGCGCTGGCGCTGTCCGGCGGCGAACGGCGGCGGGTGGAGATTGCCCGGGCGCTGGCCGCCGACCCGGGTTTCATGCTGCTCGACGAGCCGTTTGCCGGGGTCGACCCGATCGCGGTTGCCGAAGTCAAAGGGCTGGTGCGGCAACTGACCCAGCGCGGCATTGGCGTGTTGATCACCGACCATGCGGTGCGCGAAACGCTGGGACTGGTCGACCGGGCCTATCTCATTCACGGTGGCAAGGTGATGATCCAGGGCAAGCCGGAGACCATTTCCGCCGACCCGGAGGCCCGCCGCGTCTATCTGGGCGAGAGTTTTTCGATTTAGATTTGGGCCGAGCCTCGTGTTGGAGGCATCTGGCACGAAACTTGCCGAGATGACAGATTTGAGTCATGGTCCGGCCCGGAAGCAGCCGCGAGCGGCTGAAGAATGTTTTGCACGCAAGGGCCCGTAACGCATGGCGCTTTCGCCACGGCTGGAGTTTCGTCAGTCTCAAAGCCTGACCCTGACGCCACAATTGATGCAGTCGATCCGGCTGCTGCAGCTCAGCCATCTCGAACTCAATGACTTCGTCGATACCGAACTTTTGCGCAATCCGATCCTGGAGCGCGAAGAGGGCGGAGATGATGCCGAGCCGGCCGAGGCGCCGGAAAAGCGCACCGAGATGAGCGCCTATGAAGACACAGTGGCCCAGGGCGACCGCATCAAGGATGCCGACCAGATCGCCGAAGGCTATGACACCTCAGTGGACAATGTGTTTCCCGATGCCGGCCAGGAAGTTGGCCGGATGGCAGGGCCGGACCGCAATGGCAGTTTCGAGGGTCGCGAAGCGCCCGATCTCGACCAATATGTGGCCAGCCGACCGCGCCTGTCCGATCATCTCGAAGCGCAGGCAAATATGGTGTTGCGCACGGCGGCCGACCGGCTGATTGCCCGGCATCTGATCGACGGGATCAATGAGGCCGGCTATCTGGTGGTCGAGCTGGACGCCATTGCCGACTTGCTGGGGGCCGAGCTGGCCGATGTGGAAGCGGTGCTCGAGGCGCTGCAAGGGTGCGATCCGGCGGGAATATTTGCCCGCGACGTTGCCGAATGTCTGTCGATCCAGCTGCGCGAACGCGATCGGCTCGACCCGATCATGCAAAAGCTGATCGACAACCTGCCCCTCTTGGCCGAGCACAATATGGCGGCCCTGCTCAAGGCAGTGGGCTGCGATCGTGAAGACCTTGCCGACATGCTGGCCGAGATCAGGCTGCTCGACCCCCGGCCGGGATTGGCCTTTGACAGCGGGCCAGTCGAGACTGTGGTACCCGACGTCTTCGTGCGTCCGGGACCCGATGGTGGCTGGCAGATCGAGCTCAATAGCGAGGTGTTGCCGCGCGTGCTGGTCAACCGGGTCTATTATGCGACGGTGTCGAAAAAGACGCGAGATGCGGCCGAAAAGACCTTTCTGGCCGATTGCCTGAGTACGGCCAACTGGCTGACCAAGAGCCTGGACCAGCGCGCCCAGACCATCACCAGGGTGGCGGCGGAGATCGTGCGCCAGCAGGATGGATTTTTGACCCATGGTGTGGCGCATCTCAAACCCATGACGCTCAAAATGGTGGCCGAAACCATCGACATGCATGAGTCCACAGTCAGCCGCGTGACCTCAAACAAATATATGGCCACGCCGCGCGGCCTGTATGAAATGAAGTATTTCTTCACCACGGCCATCGCCTCGTCGACGGGCGGGGGTGACCATTCGGCGGAGGCGGTGCGCCACCGCATCAGGCAACTCATCGATGCCGAACCGGCCAGCGCCATTCTCTCGGACGATACGATTGCCGAAATGCTGCGCAAGGAACAGGGGATCGATGTGGCGCGCCGCACGGTCGCCAAATATCGCGAGGGAATGAACATTCCCTCCTCGGTGATCCGGCGCCGGCAGAAAAAGGAACTGGCGCGCATCGCCTGATTGGCGCGTCAAATCACTCGAGCGGAACGGTAAGTGGCAGGTTGATGGCTGTCACGCCTTTTGTTGCCAAATGTGCCGGTTGTTGCGCATGGACAGCGTGGATGGCCGGGTCTAGCATCCTTGCTGTCGGCACCCCATGTCTGGGTGGTCGGCAGACGCAGGTCCCGTGAAGCCGGGAGCGGCTTTTCGGAACTCTCGTGTCGAGCCAAACGACCGAAAGGAACAAGAGCCATGACCCTACGCGTTTCGGGAAAGAACATGGATGTTGGCGAGGCCCTCCGGGGCAAGGCGGAGGAGCATTTCGCCACCGTTGTCGGAAAATATTTCGATGGCGGCTATGACGGCCATCTTACCCTCACACCGGACGGTATCGGTTTTCGCGCCGATTGCGTTGTGCACCTGGATTCGGGTGCAACGCTGCAGGCCAGCGCCCAGGCGGGCGATGCGACCAGCGCCTTCGAAGTCATGGCGCTCAATATCGAGAAGCGCCTGCGCCGCTATAACCGCAAACTCAAACAGCACCGCCGCGGCAATGGCGCCAATGGCATTGACGGGCTCACCGCCCAGTACACCGTGTTCGGCTCAACAGACCAATATGACGAGCTTGATGAGGATTTCGCGCCTGCCGTGATTGCCGAAGCCACCAAGAATTTGCGCGAGATGAGCGTTGAGGAAGCGGTGATGGAGCTCGATTTCTCTGGACAACAGGTGGTGATGTTCCGCCATGCTGGACATGGCGGGCTGAATGTGGTTTACCGCCGCGCGGATGGCAATATTGGCTGGGTTGACCCGGCCCTGAGCGCAAATTGACTGGCGCTCCCAAAGCCCAAACGCTTGGTAGATCCTAAGGCAGATTTATGGAATTGGCCGATATTCTGGCAAAGCACGCCGTGTTGACTTGCACGGGCGTGTCGGACAAGCGCCAGATCTTTGATATTCTTGCACAAAAGGCCGCAGAACTGACGGCTTTCCCGGCTGGCCAAATCCTTTCGACCCTGTTGGATCGGGAGGAACTTGGCTCGACCGGGCTGGGCAATGGCATTGCCATTCCCCATGGCAAGCTCAAGGGACTCAAGGGCGTGACCGCCGTTTTTGCGCGGCTCGACCGGCCGATCGATTTCGATTCGGTGGATGACGAGCCGGTGGATCTGGTGGTGATGCTGCTGGCTCCGGTGGGCGCGGGCGCAGATCATTTGAAGGCCCTGTCGCGCTTCGCCCGCCTGCTGCGGACCGAAAACGTCACCGATCAGTTGCGCCGCGAGACCGATCCGGAGCAATTGCATGCGATCCTGACCGCACCAGTGGAAAGCACCTTCGCGGCCTGATTGGCCTGACAACGAGACAACAAAACCCCCGCAGCCCAGCTGCGGGGGTTTTGCACTGCACGGGAAGGATGGGACGGGGACGCTGGCTAATGCAGGGTGGCGACCCCGATATTCTGGTCACCGAGCCACTCGGCGACCGCTTCTGCGGTGTCAGCCACCATCAGCGGCGTGCCATCGGCGGACATCACCAGCTGATATTGGGTTGTGCCATCGAACTCGGCGTCCTCGATCAGGCCCGAGAGCAAGAGGCCGGAAACCGGTTTGACATAAGCGACGGCGTCTCCGCCCAGCGCTGCGAATTGGGCGCGCGTCAGGTCCTTGAGCGGGTTCGCGGCATCCATGGCCGCTTCGGAATTGCGCTTGTCCATCATTGTGTCGGCCCTTTCTTCTGTTTCCTCAAACTGAGCGAATGTCGATCTGTCGGGCGATCTTGGGCGCTGGTGGGCGCTCAAGTATAATAACGAGCATACCATGCCCCAAAGTTGCATCCTTCACGTTCATGCCATCGGCAAGAAGGAAGTTACGCTGGAACTGGCGGGTCGCGATCCCGCGATGCAGGAAGTCTCGACCGGCTTCGTCCTTCTGGCGGCCGCGCACCTGCAGCTGGTTGTCCTCCACACTCACCTCGAGGTCGGATTGGGCAAATCCGGCCACGGCGATTGAGATATGAAACCTCTCGGCTCCGTCCTCGCCCGTGGTGCGTTCGATATTGTAGGGAGGATAGCCCTCCGCTGACCGGGCCAGCCGGTCGATACGCTCCTCAAAACTGTCGAAGCCGAGGAGAAAGGGGGCGGAAAACACCGAGATACGCGACATCAAAAGCGTCCTTGAGCATCAAGCAACGTCCGGTACGCGACCCTTAACTCTGGCATCGCGAACCTGCCAGAGATATGGGTCAGACGAGCAAAAGGTTCAAGTCATGTCCCAGACCGTCGCCATCATCACGCCGGCCTATAAGGCGCAATCCACCCTGACCACCACGGTCAGGAGTGTCATCGAGCAGAGCCATGCCGATTGGCAACACTGGATCGTGACCGATGACGGTTTCGATTATGGCGCGTTTCTAAGTGAACAGGGCCTGAATGATCCGCGCCAGGTGTTTTTGAGTAGTGGCGGGGTGGGTCGGGGCGCCTCGATGACACGGAATGTTGCCCTCGAACAGATCGACACCTGCTTCGCCGCCATTCTCGACGCCGATGACCGGCTGAAGCCAGGCAAGCTCGAACAGGCGGTGGATAAGCTCGACCGGCACGGCATCGTCACCACGGCGCTTGACGTGATGAGCGAGGATTTCGTGCATTTGCGCCATGTCGGGGCTGGGCCGGATCGCGTCCTCTCGCCGGGCGAACACAAGTGGGTGAGCCTTTCGATGGACGCCATGGTGGTGTGGGACCGGCGCCGTGGTGACGGGCGGTTCGATCCGGACATGAGCAATATGACCGATCTCGAGTTTCTGCTGCAGCTCTACGCGAGCAACCCGCAGAGCTACCATCTAGGCACGCCGCTGCACGACTATATCAAGCGCGATGGCTCGATGAGCAATGCCAGGGACGTCACCGAAGGGATGATCGCGTCCAAGCGCGAAATCATCAACCGGCTGGAAGCGGGACTCTATGGCTTAAGCGAAGCGGACGTTGCCGGACTGGTCGGGTTTCTCAATATCTCGATCCTGGCCGAGGCGGGTTATGGCGCGGCCATGGCAAGGCGGCCGGGGCTGCTGTTCGAGGATCACATCGCGCCGATGCTGACCGCCCAGGCTTCATAAAAAATTCTTCCATACCATTAAGAACCCCGTCGTGCGCGCCACTACGAAGCATTGTGACGTTCCGGTGACAATGCTGGAGAGGTTCCCTTAAGACACGCCCGAGTACCAGCGGCACAACAACTGGTTCGTGCTGGGAATCTAGAACCTATGAAACTGAAAAATCTCTCGCTGTCGGGACGCATCTATGCGGCTTTCGGCATGCTTATTGTGCTCATGGGCCTGCTGCTGGCCATCGCCTTAACCGGCGTGCATGCGCTGAGCGGCACTTTCAGGGGCTATGCAGATGCCACGGCCCAGGCCAGCGAAGCACAAGAGAATGCTGCCCTGCTGGCCGATGCAAGGCTGGCTTTCGCGACCTATCAAAGCAGCCCCAGTCCGGAGAATGTTGCAGCGGTTCGCGAACGATTGTCTTTGCTGCCAGAGAACGGCTCAGGCGAATACCGAGCTGCCGTAGAGTCCATGACCGGGATAGACGCCGCCGTAAAAGAACTGACGTTGACGATGCGCGAAAACGGCGTGGCCGCCGGGGACACGCTGGGCGCGCTGATGACCAAGATGTCGGAGGCCGCCAGCATCAATGCCAAGGCGGCCGCGCTTGCGGGCCTGGCGATGCGCGATTTGCTGCTGGCGCGTCTCGAAACCGAAAACCTTCTGATGGGCGACATGGCCGCTCAGGAGCGGGCAATCGCCCACACCACCAAGACGCAGGAGGGCCTGATTGCGCTCAGGTCCACTTTCTATCGGCCCGAGGATCTGGCCAGTGTCGATGCGGTGACCGAGACGCTGACCGGGTTTATCAGTTCCATCCATGCAGTGAGCAGGCAATTGCAGGACCGCAACGGGCTGGCCGAAACCGCTCAAGTGGTCGATGCGAGCCTGGCAAATCGTTATCGTGACAATGCGCGGGCGGCCACCGAGGAACAGGAACGCCTGGGAGCCCAGGCGGAAAACCAGGCCGCCACGATCGGGCTGGCCGGCCGGATGGCAGGGCTGGGCGCCCTGATCTGCGGTGTTGCCCTGAGCATCTTCACCGCGCGCTGGCTGTCGCGTTCGGTGGGCGTCATCGCCACGAGCATGGATCGGCTGGCTGCGGGTGATTTTGCGGTCAGCCTGACAGGGGCCGACAGGGACAATGAGCTGGGACGAATTGCCCGGGCTCTGACGGTGTTTGGCGAAAACGGCCGCAGCCTCGAGCAGTCCGTGGCACGCGAACGCGAAGAGGCGCAGCGTACCGCAGCAATGGCCGCTCGCCGGGCGCACCTGCAGGCCGATATGGAGCAGGTGGTGGCGGAGGCCATTGCCGGTCAGTTCGACCAGCGCCTGGCCTCCCACTATGGCGATGCCGACCTTGATCGGCTGGCCGGGGGAGTCAACGCGCTCCTGGCGACCGTGGCGCAGGGTCTTTCGGAAAATGGCCGCGTGCTCGCCGCCCTTGCCGGCGCGCATCTGGGGGCCAGGGTTGAAGGACAGTTCGCCGGCGCTTTTGGCCAATTGCAGCGGGACACGAACCTGCTCGCCGAAACGCTGTCAGACACGATCTTGCAGTTGACCGATGCCTCGGGGGAATTGCGCCGCGCCACTGATGAGATCTTTGAAGGTGCCAATAATCTGGCCAGCCGGACGCATAACCAGGCCGGCATGATCGAGCGGACGGCTCAGGCGGTGGAAACACTCAAGGGCGAGATTGCCACCAATACCCAGCTTGCCAAGGCAGCAGCCGGGAGCGCCAGGGGCTCGGCCAAACTGGCGCGAGAAGGCGCGGAGGCCATGAAGCGGCTCGAAACCGCCATGGAAGGCATTCGCAAGACTTCGGGCGAAATTACCGCGGTCACCGGGCTGGTTGAGGACATGGCTTTTCAAACCAACCTGCTTGCCCTCAATGCCTCGGTCGAGGCGGCACGCGCGGGCGAAGCAGGCAAGGGTTTTGCAGTGGTGGCCGTCGAAGTCCGGCGCCTCGCTCAGTCAGCAGCGCACGCCTCGGCGAACATCAAGTCGCTCGCGGCTCAGTCGGCCCTTTCGGTGAACGAGGGCGCTCGCATTGCCGAAGAGGCCGCGACGATGCTCGGCGCCATCCGTGAAGCGGTGGCGCGCGACAGTGGCCAGATGGACACAATTGCCGAAACCGCGCAGGTTCAGAGCGCGGCGATCGCCACCATTGCCGATGCCATGGGGGTGATGGACGGCGATGTCCAGCACAATGCGGCGCTGGTCGAGGAGTCTCATGCGGCTATTGACCAGACCCGGGCTCAGGCCGAAGCCCTCGACGCCATAGTCACCGGCTTTACCCATGGCGGAGACACTTTGGACAAACAGGTCGCCTGAGCGAACAGAACCGCGTTGCTGTGATTGGTCTTGTGGTCAGAACGGGCAGCGTTGCTTGGGGTTCGATCCTCGTGCGCGCTGTTGCACTGGTGGCCCCGTCCCGGCCGGGCAATGAGAGAATAAACACGTAGAAAAGGGCGGTCCCAAAAGACCGCCCTTGTTCAGTCCCGGTTTCGAGACCGCAAATTACATTGCGTAGAGGGTGACGCTGGAGCCGCTGTCGTCGGTGGCGTCGATGCCAACAATCTGATCAAGCGCGAAACCCTGAGCCTGTACCGAGCGCAGCAGGAACTTGTTGTTCTGGATGGTCTGCTGCAGCGAGCCGGTGTCAACGTCGATGGCAAGGGAAGCCGCCGCGGCAGGATTGACCGTGAGCACCGTGGCAGTGGTCGCATCCTGAAGGGCGCTGAAGCTGACATTGGCGTCGAACGGGCTGGCATTGGCGCCGGCGATGGAGGCGGTGAGCAGAGCGGCGACGGTGAGGGGCTTGATGAAGCGCATGATATTAAATCCTTTTTCGTGATCGCTGAATTGCGAACTCGGGGGTAGTTACGCCCGGCCCCAGCCTCCAGTTGCACGATTGTGCGCGAAAATCGAACAAGCTAGTGTGAATGGTTCGTTGAAACTATTTAATGGCTCGATACGTACACGCGATCCCTCTTGCGCTGGTCCTGGTTTGCCCTTATGAAGCGCCATCTCCGGACCGCCCGGCCAACAGGCATGCCGTGGCGGTCTTTGAATGCGATGGGCCTCAAATCCATCCAAGATACTCTAAAGGACCAAGCAAAATGCCCAAAATGAAGACCAAGTCCGGCGCCAAGAAGCGGTTCAGCTTCACCGCCACGGGCAAGGTGAAGTCCGGCGTCGCCGGCAAGCGCCACCGCCTGATCAGCCATAACGCAAAGTACATCCGCACCAACCGCGGCACCAAGATCCTGTCCAAGGGCGACGAGGGTCTGGTGAAGTGGTACATGCCGTACAACCGCTAAGCTGGAAGGACACTAAAGAATGGCACGCGTAAAAAGGGGCGTAACCGCCCACGCTCGTCACAAGAAGGTCTTGAAGGCCGCCGAGGGCTATTATGGCCGTCGTAAATCCACGATCCGTATTGCCAAGCAGGCCGTCGAAAAGGCCGGCCAGTACGCTTACCGCGATCGTCGCGTCAAAAAGCGCAATTTCCGGGCTCTCTGGATCCAGCGCATCAACGCCGCCGTGCGCGACCACGGCCTGACCTATGGCCGATTTATCGACGGCCTCAGCAAGGCCGAGATTGCTGTTGACCGCAAGGTGCTGTCCGATCTCGCGATCACCCAGCCCGAAGCGTTCGCAGCCCTGGTCGCCAAGGCCAAGGAAGCGCTGGCATATCTGGAAAGCGTGGACTCCACCACCCACGCCCGCGTCACCGCTTAAGACCTCCCAGCTCTGCTGAGGCTAAAAATTGCGCCTTGCGCCGCCCTCAAGGGCTGGCGCAGGGCGTTTTGTTTTGGTCTAACACCGCCCGCAAGTCCGTCCGAATTCGAGAACAAAGATGTCCCTGGAAGCCCAGATCGATACCCTGCGCAGCGAACTGTCCACCGCCATAGCCGGCGCGGATAACGAAGCGGCGCTCGACCATGTGCGTGTTTCGGCGTTGGGCAAGAAAGGTTCCGTTTCGGCCCTGCTTGCGACGCTGGGATCGATGGCGCCGGAAGAACGCAAGACCGCCGGTCCCTCCATCAACGGCCTCAAGGGAGAAATTGCCGGACTGATCGAGACGCGCAGCGCCGAATTGAAGGCGGCTGCGCTGGAAGCACGGCTCGCAGCCGAGACGGTCGATGTCACCCTGCCGCTCAAGCCAGCGCCCACGGCGCGTGGCCGCATTCACCCGATTTCCCAGACCATTGACGAGATCACCGCGATCTTTTCGGATATGGGCTTCTCGATTGCCGAAGGGCCCGATATCGAGACCGACTATTTCAACTTCACCGCGCTCAACTTCCCCGAAGGCCATCCGGCGCGCGAGATGCACGACACCTTCTTCATGAAACCGGGCCCGGACGGGGTGAAGAAGGTTCTGCGCACCCACACCTCGCCGGTGCAGATGCGCGTGATGCAGAAAACCAATGAAAAGCCGGCAGCGAGCTACATCACCCCGGCCATGGACCCGCCGATCCGTGTGGTGATGCCCGGCCGCACCTATCGCAATGACAGTGACCAGACCCACACGCCGATGTTCCATCAGGTGGAAGGGCTCGTCATCGACAAGTCGAGCCATATCGGCCAGTTGCGCTGGGTGCTGGAAGAGTTCCTGAAGGCCTTTTTCGAGGTGCCCAGCGTCACCTTGCGCTTCCGCCCCAGCTTCTTTCCCTTCACCGAGCCTTCCATGGAAGTGGACGTGCAGTGCGACCGCTCCGGCTCTGAGGTGAAGATCGGCCAAGGGTCGGACTGGCTGGAAATCCTGGGCTGCGGCATGGTCCATCCCAATGTCATCCGCAATGCCGGGCTCGATCCGGACGTCTATCAGGGCTTTGCCTGGGGCATCGGCATCGACCGCATCGCCATGCTCAAATACGGCATGCCGGACCTGCGGGCGTTTTTCGACGCGGACCAAAGGTGGCTGGATCACTACGGGTTCCGGCCGCTGGATTTGCCGACGCTGTTTGGGGGGCTGTCCTCCTAAACTTTGTCCCAATCCGTGAGCAGGTGAAAACGGTGTCGTCCAGCGCGACCAATCGCGAGCAGATCAAGTTCAGCTTCGGAGACTCTCCGGAGCTGGCTGACCGTCTGCTCGCGCTGGTGCTCGCGGGAAAGAAGACTGCGACCTGTGGAGCGCTGCGCGATTTTGGCCGGGATGGCGAGCCCATGCCGGAAGTTGGCCGCCGTGATGTGGTCCTCAATGGCGCAGGTGAAGAGGCCTGCGTCATCGAGACCTTGTCGGTCGAGACCAGGCGCTTCGACGATATCGACCCCGGTTTCACCGATCTGGAGGGCGAAGGTCCTTACGCCGAATGGCGGGCGGGGCATGAGGCCTATTTCGCACGCAATGGCGGGTTTTCGCCTGACATGCAGGTTGTATGTGAAACCTTCCGCCTCCTGACCGTGCTGCCCGCGGGGCGCGACGTCTATAATCGCGTGGCGACGCCGATCTTCATCGTCACCGATATCGAGAGTGACGGGCCCACGCCGCTGCACAATTCCATGCTGAGCTTTGCCTCGGTGGCGGTGACAGCAGATGGTACGCGCCATGGCGAGTTCGAAGCCGTGCTGACCCCGCGGGCCGACCGGCAGCAGAACGAGACCACCATGGCCTGGTGGGCCACCCAGCCCGAAGCGTGGAAGGCGGCGACAGAAAATGCCGAGGACCCTGCCGTGGTCATGCCGCGCTTTGCCGACTGGGTGGAGGGGTTGCCGGGCCCAAAAGTCTTCGTTGCCGCGCCGATGATTTTCGATGGGCTCTGGATGGACCATTATCTGGACGAATATGCCGGCACGCGGGCGCTTTCGGGCCCGTTCAAGGGGCGGCAGATTTTTCGCGGCGGCGGGATCTGCCTTTATACGATGGCGGGCACTCTGCGTGGCGCGCCCTATCTCGATTGGGGCATGAGCAAGTTGCCCGCCGAGTTCTACGGCCATGTTCCCCACACCCATAAGGCCATCGACGATGCACGCGGCTTTGCCAATGTGCTGGTCGAACTCCTCAAACTTTCTTCTGCGCTGCCGGCGATCTCCGGTAGCGCCAGCGACTTCCGCTAAGGACCAAAGACATGAAATTCACGCTCGATTGGCTCAAGGAACATCTCGACACCAGCGCTTCGGTCGAGGAAATCGGCAAGGCATTGACCATGATCGGCCTTGAGGTGGAAGGCATTGAAAGCCAGGGCAAGGCGCTGGAAGCCTTCGTGACCGCCCATGTGGTCTCCGCCGAGCAACATCCTAACGCCGACAAGCTGCGTGTATGTAAAGTCGATGCCGGCACGGGTGAGCTGATTGACGTGGTCTGCGGGGCGCCGAATGCCCGCACTGGTTTGAAATCCGTGTTCGCGTTCCCCGGCACCTATATTCCGGGCAAGGACATGACCATCGGCAAGGGCAATATTCGCGGCCAGGTGTCGAATGGCATGCTGTGTTCCGATGCCGAGCTGGAACTGAGCGATGACCATGACGGCATTATCGAACTGCCCGAGGATGCGCCGGTTGGCATGAAGTATGTCGACTATGCCGGCATGGATGGCGTGGTGTTCGATATTTCCATTACCCCCAATCGCGGCGACGCGACCGGCGTATATGGGATAGCGCGCGACCTGGCGGCCTTTGGCCTGGGGACGCTGAAGAGCACAGATTTCTCCCCGGTTCCCTCAAAGGGAGCGAGCCCGATTGCACCGCTGCCACATCAGTTTACCGCAGATGAACCCAAGGCGATCCGCAAGTTCGCCGGGCGCTATCTCAAGAACATCAAGAATGGTCCCTCGCCCGAATGGCTGCAGCAGCGTCTGCGCGCCGTGGGCCTGCGACCGATCAATACGATCGTCGACATCACCAATCTGGTTTCGCTGGGTTGGGGCCGACCGCTGCACGCCTATGACGCCGACAAGGTCGAGGGGCAGATGGTATTGCGTAATGCGCGCGGCGAGGCCTTCGATGCGCTCGACAACAAGGTCTATACGCTCGACGAAACCATGACGGTCATCGCCGATGACAAGGGCCCGCTGTGTCTGGGCGGGATCATGGGTGGGATCCGTTCGGGGGTGACCGAGGAGACCACCAATGTCTTCATGGAATGCGCCAGCTGGGATCCTGACCTGATCGCCCAGTCCGGCCGCAAGACCGGCATTGTCTCGGACGCCCGCTATCGCCTGGAACGCAATGTCGATCCGGCGCTGACGGAGCCGGGCATGGAACTGGCAACCCGACTGGTGCTGGAGCTATGCGGTGGCGAGCCGATGGAGCCGGCGATTTCGGGGGAGGACGTGTTCCCTGATACGCGGGTCGATTTTCCGCTGGCCGAGGTCAATCGCCTCACCGGTCTTACGGTCGCCGCCGAGGAAATTGAAGCCATTCTGGGCCGGCTCGGCTTTGCCATGGAGGGCAGCGGACCGGTGCGCAACGTCAAGGTACCGAGCTGGCGCCCGGATGTGACGCAAAAGGCGGACCTGGTCGAAGAGGTGATGCGCATGGTGGGCGTCGACAATGTGCCGGTGGAGCCGCTGCCACGGTTGACCCATGTCGCCCCGCGCATGCTGACCACCATCCAGAACCGCCGCCGCATCGCCCGCCGGGCGCTGGCGGCGCGCGGGCTGGATGAGGCAGTGACCTGGAGCTTCATCAGCCATGACGAGGCCACCCGCTTTGGCGGCGGCACCGAAGACCGGCAATTGGCCAATGCCATTGCCTCGGACATGACCGATATGCGCCCCTCGCTGCTGCCGGGGCTGATTGCCGGGGCGAAGCGCAATGCCAATCGTGGCTTTGCCGATGTGGCGCTGTTCGAGGTTGGTCAGATCTTTCTCTCGGATGCGCCCGAAGGCCAGCACACCTACGCTTCGGGCATTCGCACCGGCACGGCGACCCTTGATGGCGCCGGCCGCCACTGGTCGGGCAAGGCCAAGGATGTCGGTGTGTGGGATGCCAAGGCGGATCTGGCGGCGGTGCTGGATGCGCTGGGGGTCGATATCGAAAAAGTGCAGGTGCTGCCCGAGGCGGCAGCCTGGAGCCATCCGGGACGCGGCGGGCGCATTGCGCTTGGGCCCAAGGTGACGCTGGGCTGGTTCGGTGAACTGCACCCGGCGCTGAGTGCCGAACTCGACATCGAGGGCCCGGTTGCCGCCTTCGAGATCGATCTCGATGCCATACCCGAGCCGCGCAAGAAGGCCACCAAGACCAAACCTGCCCTTGAGCTCAGCCCGCTCCAGCCGGTCAGCCGTGACTTTGCATTTGTCATGGATCGCGGCGTGACCGCGGCCGCCATTCTCAAGGCCGCCCGGGGCGCCGACAAGGCGTTGATCAAGGATGTGGGTATTTTCGACGTCTTCGAAGGCGCCCATGTAGGCGAAGGCAGGAAGTCGGTGGCGATCGAGGTCACCTTGCAGCCCAGGGACAAAACCCTCACCGACGAAGAGATCGACAAGGTTTCGGCGGCTGTGGTGGCGGCGGTGACCAAGACGACGGGCGGCGAATTGAGGAAGTAGCTCATCTAGCCCTCCCCTTACGGGGCGGGACGCGGCGCCAGGCCGAAGGCTATAGTAACGCCGGGGGAGGAGGTTGTCTGGCGCCATGCGCTTGTAGCGCCCCCTCCCAGCCTCCCCCCGCCAAGGGGGAGGTGCCGGGCCGGTGGTATGACCGGCATGTGTCCAAATTCGGAGACTCTCTTGTCCCGCACCGACGCCATTCTCGCCCGCTTGAGCAAATTGCACCCCAGGCTGATCGATCTCAGCCTGGATCGCATGATTCCGCTGCTCGAAAAGCTGGGCAATCCGCAGGACCACCTGCCGCCGACCATCCATGTCGCAGGCACCAATGCCAAGGGCTCGACCATCGCCTATCTGCGCGCCTTTCTCGAGGCGGCGGGCAAGTCGGTTCACGTCTATAATTCGCCGCATCTGGTGCGGTTCAACGAACGCATTCGCCTGGCCGGGACATTGGTCGGCACACGAAAACTCAATGCCGCGCTCGAAGAGGTCGAGCAGGTCAATAATGGCGATCCGATCACCTTTTTCGAGGTGACGACCGTCACCGCCTTCAAGCTGTTTGCCGATACGCCAGCCGATTTCCTGTTGCTCGAAACGGGCATGGGCGGGACCTATGACACCACCAATGTGGTCAAGCACCCATTGGGCACCATCATCACGCCGATCGACTATGACCATCAGGGTTTTTTGGGTCATTCGCTGGCCGAAATTGCGCTCAACAAGGCCGGTATTCTCAAGCGCGGGTCAAAGGCGGTGATGGGGATGCAGCATGAAGAGGCCCGTGCGGTGCTCGATCGGGCGGCGCGGCGACTGGGCATCACCCCGCTCTGGCAGAATGAGGATTTTCACGGCAGCGAACAGGATGGGCGGCTGGTCTATTCCGACGAGGACGGATTGCTCGACCTGCCACCCCCGGCCCTGTCTGGTCCGCACCAGTTCGACAACGCCGGGTTGGCCATTGCCGCTGCCCGCCAGTTCGGCCTGCCGATTGACGAGGCCGGGTTTGCCGAGGGGCTGCGGCGGGTCACATGGCCAGCGCGCATGCAGCCGATCCGCGCCGGCAAGCTGCGCGATTTGCTGCCCGAACAGCATGAGTTGTGGCTCGACGGAGGGCACAATCCGCATGGCGCGGCGGCCCTGGCGCGCACCATTGCCGGTATGCCGGAAAAGCCGCTGGTGCTGATCATGGGGATGATGAACAATCGCGCGCCGGAAGATTTTCTCGAAGTGTTTCGCGATTTGCATCCAGCTCAGGTGCTGACCCTGACCATTCCGGGGGAGGAAAACGCCCACAAGGGAGAAGAGATTGCCGCCCGCGCCCGGGCGCAGCGCTTTCCCGCCAGGGCCATGCGCTCGATCACCAGTGCGCTCAAAACCGCTGCTGGCATCGAGGCAGCAAGAGTGTTGATTTGCGGCTCGCTTTATCTTGCCGGCGACGTATTGGCCAAGAACGGGACCGTGCCGGACTGAGCCGCTGCCGGCCCTATGGCGCCAGCTGGAAGCGCTCGAAGCGGCCCAGCTCAGTGTCTATGGCCGCCTTCGCCTCGGCATTCACGTCTTCCAGCCAGGTCCATTTCTGCACCAGCAGGGACTGGTTCGCCCGGTCGGTCTTGAGATCGATGGCGGCAACTACGCGGTCATCGACCAGCACTGGCAGGGCGAAATAGCCATATTGCCGTTTGGCTGCCGGCACATAGGCCTCAAAAATGTGGTCATAGCCAAACATCAGCTTGAGGCGCTTGCGCTGGATGATCAGCGGATCGAAGGGGGAAAGAATATGCACCCGGTTGGCCGGTAACGGGGCGGCCTGCTCCAATGCGTCGCTCGTGGTCCAGTGCGGGATTTTTTCCGCGCCCTCTATGGTGACAGGTACCAGCAGGCGGCGGCGCAGCCGGCTTTCGATCAGTTCGCGCACCGCCTTTTTGGCGGGCGCGTTGAGATGACAGATCGAATCGAGGCTGACAATGCCCTGACTGCGCAGGGCCCGGTCGAGCAAATAGGCGGTGACCTGGCGTTCAGTGGCGCTACGCGGGGGCTTTTCCCAACCGAAATGGCGCCCGATCAGATCGTAGGTCTTGAGCATGCCCTGGCGTTCGGCAATGGCAACGAGCCCCTGGTAGAACATCAATTGCAGCACGCGCTTGGAGGGCTTGCGGCTGGCCCAGGCGTGGGTTTTTTCGACCAGCACATCATCATCAATATCGCGAATCGAAAGCGGCCCTTCGGCCTTGAGGCGTTGCGTCATGGCGCTCACCTCCTTTTTGGTAACCGAACCGAACCAGGCGCTGGGGTTTTCGCGGTAGGCCTTCATGGCGGGCACGAAGAACGACAGGTCGGCGGTTGGGACGTAGCTCAGTGCGTGCGTCCAATATTCAAAGACCGATTTTTCAGCCGATTGCTGGGTGGCCAGGTCGCTGCGCCGATAGGAAGGGATGCGCGCGTATAGAATGTGATGGTGGCAGCGCTCGATGACATTGATGGTGTCGATCTGCACATAGCCCAGATGTTCGATCGCGGCGCGGGTCGCCGCCGGCCCGGCACCGAATGGCTCGGTCTCATCGAGCTTTTGTGCCTTCATCCAGATGGCGCGGGCCTGGGCAGAGTTGAGGGTGAGAGGCTTTTTGGACACGAATGATTCCTGAGGACTGACAGACGATGTCAGATCAGGGGCGTGTGTCAAATGCGGTCAGGAGGGCGCGAATCAACGAAAAAAATCGGCTTCAAATACCGACAGCAAAAAACCGCTATGCTAAAAGAAAACTTGGTGGAGCCTAGCGGGATCGAACCGCTGACCTCTTGCATGCCATGCAAGCGCTCTCCCAGCTGAGCTAAGGCCCCATCCGATCAAGAGGCGCGTGGCGCGCCCTTGCGGTAGAATTGGGTTCGTCGGGGTGTTTGCCCGTCCGAAGCGAGGCGGAACCTATTGGAACAATCCGCCTCTTGCAAGTGCCTAAATGACACTTTTTTATCCCGCCGGGAAAAACCCGGTCCCGACGAGAAAAGTTCAATTATATCAACGGTCTTCGTCGTCGCCGACGTCGAAACCGAGGCTGTCGTCTTCGTCTTCGTCTTCCTCGAGGAAGGTGTCTGCATCGTCCTCGCCGAGCTCTTCATCGACCTCGACATCTTCGACATCAGGGATATCGTCGCCGCTCTCCTCAGCATCGGCCTCTTCGAGGCTGACGATTTCGGGCGCTGCGGTATCCTCGACTTCTTCTTCTTCGGCCGGTGCCTCAGCTTCCGCCTTGCGGGCGGGGGCCGGGGCCGGCTTGCTTGGCAAGGTGTCGAAGAAGGACCGCGGATAGCTCTTGCCGGTATAGGGCGAGACGATCGGGTCCTGGTTCAGGTCGTAGAACTTCTTGCCGGTATCGGGGTCGGTCCGCTTGGTACCGCGTTCACTGGCCATCTCTCATGCCTCGTCGAATAAGGAGAATTGGGGCGCTTCAGTAGCCACGAACGCCCATTTCGGTTCGTCCGGTTATGGGCAAAGCCCTGCCCTGTCAAACGCAAAATGCGCGATTGTCGGACACCCCGGCACTTTGGACGTCTCCAAAAGCGGGCCCGAAGCGCCTCTTGCCCTTCGCCACCAGCCCCGCTATCGGCTTGGATATTCCGATCACTTCTGAGGGACAGGACATGATTATTGCCGTGGATGGACCTGCTGCCTCGGGCAAGGGGACGCTGGCCGCGGGCCTCGCCCGCCATTATGGGCTGCCCCATCTCGACACCGGCCTGCTCTATCGCGCAGTGGGCCTGGCGGTGGCCGACAAGGCAGACGACCCGGGCTTTGAAAGTGCGGCCATTGCGGCCGCCCAGGCGCTCGATGCGGGGCATCTGGATGATCTGGCGGCGCTGACAGCGGCCGAAACCGGCGTGCTGGCCTCCAAGGTCGCAGTGATCGCCGAGGTGCGCGCAGCCTTGTTCGACTTCCAGCGCAATTTTGCCACCGGGCCCGACGGCGCCGTGCTGGACGGGCGCGATATCGGCACCAGGATCTGCCCCGATGCCGATGTGAAGCTGTTCATTCAGGCTGACAGCAAGGCGCGCATGGAGCGCCGGGCCCGGCAATTGGAAGCGCGGGGCGTCGCGGTGGATCGCTATGCCCTGTTCCACCAGATCGAAGAGCGAGACGCACGCGACATGCTCAACCCGCATGGTGGTTTCTATCAGGCGGAAGACGCACACTTGCTCGATACGACACACTTCGGTATAGAAGCCGCACTCCGCGCTGCCATCGCGATTGTCGAGAAGGCCATGGCGCTCAAGGCAGGGGGGCCAAAGCCCTCCTAATTTCCTCCTTGGGTGCAGCTGTTTTCGGGCGATCACCCAGGCGCTGGCCCGGATCCATAAAATACCAATCAACCTGTTTCATGAAGCGGTGCTCCGTGCGCCGGCTTTGGCATTTTTGCCAAGGCGGACCCGTATTCGGGCTCAGGTGTTCAACCCTCAACGACCGGCGCACCGGAGAAAAGATTTGGCACAGCAGACTGTGACGAAAGAAGATTTTGAATCGATGTTGCTCGACTCCTTTGTCGACAACGATGCCGCTGAAGGCACCGTCGTCAAAGGCAAGGTCGTGGCGATCGAAAAGGACCTGGCCATTGTTGACGTCGGTCTGAAGACCGAAGGCCGCGTCCCGCTCAAGGAATTCGGCCAGGCAGGCCGTGACGGCACCATCACCGTGGGTTCGGAAGTCGAGGTCTATGTCGACCGCGTCGAGAACGCCGTTGGCGAAGCCGTGCTGAGCCGCGAGAAGGCCCGCCGCGAAGAGAGCTGGGTCAAGCTCGAAGCGAAGTATAACGACAATGAGCGCGTTGAAGGCACCATCTTCAACCAGGTCAAGGGTGGCTTCACCGTCGACCTCGAAGGCGCCGTGGCCTTCCTGCCGCGCTCACAGGTCGACATCCGTCCGATCCGCGATATCGCGCCGCTGATGAATGTGCCGCAGCCCTTCCAGATCCTCAAGATGGACAAGCGCCGCGGCAATATCGTGGTTTCGCGTCGTGCCATTCTCGAAGAATCGCGCGCCGAACAGCGTTCGGAAATCGTCCAGCAGCTCGAAGAGGGCCAGGTGGTCGATGGCGTGGTCAAGAACATCACCGATTACGGTGCGTTCGTTGACCTGGGCGGTATCGATGGCCTGCTGCATGTCACCGACATTGCATGGCGCCGCGTCAACCACCCCTCTGAAGTGCTTACCATCGGCGAGACCATCAAGGTCCAGATCGTGCGCATCAACCACGAGAGCCACCGTATCTCGCTGGGCATGAAGCAGCTTCAGGCCGATCCTTGGGAAGGCATCGAGGCCAAGTACCCGATCCAGGCCAAGTTCACTGGCCGCGTGACCAACATCACCGATTACGGTGCCTTTGTTGAGCTCGAGCCGGGCATTGAAGGCCTGATCCACGTCTCGGAAATGAGCTGGACCAAGAAGAACGTCCATCCGGGCAAGATCGTCTCGACCTCCCAGGAAGTCGAAGTGGTCGTGCTCGAGGTCGATCCGGACAAGCGCCGCATCTCGCTGGGCCTCAAGCAGACCCTGCAGAACCCGTGGGAAGCTTTCGCCGAGAAGAACCCGGTTGGCTCCACCATCGAAGGCGAAGTCAAGAACAAGACCGAATTCGGCCTGTTCATCGGCCTCGAAGGCGATGTGGACGGCATGGTTCACCTCTCGGACCTGGATTGGCAGAAGTCGGGCGAAATCGCGCTGGACGACTACAACCGTGGCGACATGGTTTCGGCCAAGGTGCTCGACGTCGATGTCGACAAGGAACGCATCTCGCTCGGCATCAAGCAGCTTGCTGCTGACGGCCTGGCCGATACCGGCGCCTCCGATGGCACCGGCCTGCGCAAGAATGCCGTGGTCACCACCGAGGTGATCGAAGTCAACGATGGCGGCATTGAAGTGCGCATCGCTGACAGCGAAGTGACGGCTTTCATCCGCCGCGCCGACCTCAGCCGTGACCGCAACGACCAGCGTCCGGAGCGTTTCTCCAAGGGCGAAAAGGTCGATGCGCGCATCACCCAGTACGACCGCAAGACCGGCCGCATCCAGCTCTCGATCAAGTCGCTGGAAATCGCAGAAGAACGCGAAGCTGTTGCGAATTTCGGGTCCTCGGATTCGGGCGCTTCGCTCGGCGACATCCTGGGCGCAGCCCTCAAGGGCCGCGACGACAAGTAAGCGTTATCGCTTTGCTTATTGAAGCTTTCGACCCGCGCCAAAAGGTGCGGGTCGTTTCGTGTAAAGGGTTTGGAGATGATCCAGTTTCGCGACGTCGCCTGGCGCGCCCTGACGGGCTACGACTTCCGGGCCGTGTTCGACATTGCCAACCGTGTGCATCCGGCCTTTTTCGAGGCTGAAGCGGTGCTGGCGGAGAAGTTCGAGCTTTACCGCAATGGCTGCTATTTGCTCGAAGTCTCGGAAAAGCCGGCCGGCTATGTCCTCAGCCACCCCTGGAAGCGCGGAGACCTGCCGGCCCTCAATACATTGCTGGGCACGATCCCGGATGATGCCGACAGCTATTACATTCACGATCTGGCGTTGCTGCCGCTGACCCGCGGGTTGGGCGCTGCCAAGCAGATTGTCAATGCGCTGACCAAGCATGCCAGGGCGATGGGTTATGGGACGATGAGCCTGGTCGCGGTCAATGGCTCACTGCCATTCTGGGAGAAGCAGGGTTTTGCGGTCGAAGATCGCCCTGACCTCAGTGGAAAGCTTGCGGCCTATGAAGATGCGGCGCGCTACATGGTCAAAGCCGTGCCCTAAGATGGCCGCTTGCCATCCAGGCCCGGCCCCGGTACCTGCTAGGCCAGATTGGAGAGCAGCCTGTGTCCGACCAGATGCATCATGACGTTCTTGCTGCCGACCACTTTCGCCGCTCTCGCGGGCTGTGGCGGTGGCTGGCCCTGTTGGCGGCCATCATTGCCGTGCTGGCCGTTGTGGGGCGTTTCGCGCTGCCCCAGTTTGCCGCGGGCGAGCACATCGCCCGCGTCGTCGTTAGCGGCACCATTACCACCGATGCGGCGCGGTCGCGCGCCATCGAGGCGATGATCGAGGACGACACGATCCAGGCGGTCATCGTGGCGATCAACTCGCCCGGCGGCACGACTGCCGGCGGCGAGGAGCTCTACGAGGACCTGCGACGTCTCTCGGCCGCCAAGCCGGTGGTCTCGACCATTGACGAACTGGGCGCCTCGGCCGCTTACATGACGGCCATCGGCACCGATCGGATTTTTGCCAGGCGTCTTTCGATCATTGGCTCCATTGGCGTACTTTATCAGCACGTCAATGCCGGCAAATTGCTCGACACCATCGGGGTCAATTTCGACAAGGTGGCCTCGGGTCCCTTGAAGGCCGAGCCGGATTTCGACGAGCCACTGACCGGCGCGCCGCGCGCCTCCATCACCGAACTGGTCGAGGACAGCTTTGCCTGGTTTGTCGACATCGTCGCCGAGCGCCGCGGACTGAGCCGGGCGGAGACACTGGCGCTCGCCGACGGACGCATTGTCACCGGCCGGATTGGACTGCAGGCCGGGCTGATCGATGCCATCGGGGCGCAGCATGAAGCGCTGGATTGGCTCGAAAGCGAACATGGGATCGATTCTGAGACTTCTGTCGTTACCGTCTGGCCAAAGGAGCAGAGCGAGCTGTCCTGGATCGGCGACTTGCTGGGCAAGTCAGCCCGGAGCCTGTTCGGTCTTTCGGGCGAAGGTCCTGTGATGCTTGACGGTTTGGTCTCGCTTTGGCAGGTTGAATAGACCCCCAGCGAGGGGCGGGGGGTGGACACCGGAGCCTTTGATGATCAAGTCTGAACTTGTCGAGAAGCTCGCCGCGGAGAACCCGCATCTGTTTCAGCGTGACATTGAGAATATCGTCAATGCGATTCTCGACGAAATCGGGGATGCGATGGCCCGAGGCGACCGGGTGGAACTGCGCGGCTTCGGAGCCTTTTCGGTCAAGAACCGTCCGGCACGCGTCGGGCGCAATCCCCGCACTGGCGAACAGGTCGATGTGGGCGAAAAATACGTACCTCAATTCAAGGCCGGCAAGGAAATCCGCGAGCGGCTGAACCGCTCCTGATTCTCCCGAACCGGCGCAAGAAAGGATCGGAGCCTTCTGGCTCCAGTGGAAGCCTCTAATGGTCAACAAAATTGTCGGCTGGCTCGTCCTGGTCCCCCTGTGCGCCGTCCTGATCGCTTTCGCACTGGCCAACCGCCATCTCGTGGCGGTCAATCTCAATCCATTTGCCGCCCCCGCAGATGCGAGTGCGGCCGGCTATGGCATTCCGCTCTTTGTGATCCTGTATGTCGTTCTGCTGATTGGCGTTTTGCTGGGCGGCACGGCGAGCTGGTTCGCCCAAGGCCCGCATCGCCGCCGCGAACGGCACTGGCGCCGCGAGGCCCAGCATCTGAGCGAAGAGCTCGATGCCATGCGCAAAAGCAGCGGCGAGGTCCGCAAGGGACCCATGGCCGAAGTCGACGATCTGCTGGAACTGCGATGACGGACGGCGCAGTGCGGCTTTTTCCTTTAGTCCCGTCCCTTTGAGCCACCCCCGACTATGGCCGATCCACTGATCGTCAAAATTTGCGGCATCAAGACCCATGACCTGCTCGACGCGACCATCGCGGCCGGGGCTGACATGGTGGGCTTCATGCATTTTTCCCGCTCGCCGCGTCACGTCTCCATTGATGAGTTGGGCGGGCTGATTTCGGCGGCGCGCGGCCGCATCGAAAGCTGCGTGGTGCTGGTCAATCCAGACAATTCCTGCGTGGCCGAGGTGGCCGCCCTGGGCCCCGACTGGATCCAGCTGCATGGCCCGGAGACACCGCATCGGGTCGAATCCATTCGCGCCGAAGCCGGGGTGGAGATCATCAAGGCGCTGCCGATCGGCTCGGCCGAGGATATCGCCCAGGTGGCCGCATTTGCCGAGGTCGCGGACCGCATATTGCTTGACGCCAAGCCGGCCAAAGGGGCCGACCGGCCCGGTGGGTTGGGCGAGAGCTTTGACTGGCGGTTGCTCGAAGCGCTTGACCCGTCCATCTCCTTCATGCTTTCCGGGGGCCTGACGCCGGAAAATGTCGCTGAGGCAGTTCGCCAGGTCGGGCCGATGGGGATCGATGCCTCCTCTGGCCTGGAAACCGCGCCGGGCGTCAAGAACACAAAACTGATCGAGGCGTTCATCCGCAACGCCCGGGCAGCCGTATAGCACCAGGAAGCCGGGTTGGTCTCGGCGCTGGCCGAGAGGATCCAATGGACCGCACCAATTCCCTGCGCAATGGCCCGGACGAGCATGGGCGTTTCGGCATTTATGGCGGACGCTTCGTCGCCGAAACACTGATGCCGCTGATCCTGGACCTGGAACATGAATACCGGGCCGCCAAGCAGGACCCGGCCTATGCGGCCGAGCTCAAGCACCTGGCCACGCATTATACCGGCCGCCCCAGCCCGCTCTATTTTGCCGAGCGGCTGACCGAGCATCTGGGCGGCGCCAAGGTGTGGTTCAAGCGCGAAGAGCTCAACCATACCGGCAGCCACAAGATCAATAATTGCCTGGGGCAGATCCTGCTCGCCAAGCGCATGGGCAAGACGCGGGTGATCGCGGAGACCGGGGCCGGCCAGCATGGCGTGGCCACGGCCACGGTCTGTGCCAAGTTCGACCTGCCCTGTACCATTTTCATGGGCGCGACCGATGTCGAGCGGCAAATGCCCAATGTGCTGCGCATGAAGATGCTGGGTGCCGAAGTCCGGCCCGTCACCGCCGGCGCCGGGACGCTCAAGGACGCCATGAACGAGGCGCTGCGCGACTGGGTCACCAATGTGGATTCGACCTATTACCTGATCGGCACCGCCGCTGGCCCGCATCCCTATCCGGAAATGGTGCGCGACTTCCAATCCGTCATCGGCACCGAACTCAAGGAACAGTTCCGCGAGGCAGAGGGCAAACTGCCCGACGCGGTGGTGGCCTGCGTAGGTGGCGGCTCGAATGCCATTGGCACCTTTCACGCGTTTCTCGACGAACCGGATGTCGCCATTTTTGGCGCCGAGGCGGGCGGGCACGGCATTGAGACCGAGAATGGCCACGCCGCCTCGATGACCGGCGGCCGCCCCGGCGTGCTGCATGGCAATCGCACCTATCTGTTGCAGGATGGGGATGGGCAGATTCTCGAGGGCCATTCGATTTCGGCCGGGCTCGATTATCCCGGTGTCGGTCCCGAGCACTCATTTCTGCACGACACCAAGCGCGTCACCTATGCGCCGATTACCGACAATGAAGCGCTTGAAGCCTTCCAGCTCTGCACCAGAATGGAAGGCATTATCCCGGCGCTGGAAAGCGCTCATGGGCTGGCGCAGGTGATCAAGCTGGCGCCAGAGATGAGCAAGGACCAGTCCATTGTGCTTTGCCTTTCGGGGCGCGGCGACAAGGACGTCGAAAGTGTCGGCAAACATCTGGGGCTGCTGAAATAATGACCACCCGTATCGACCGGCGCTTTGCCGAACTCAAGGCGCAGAACCGTCCCGCTCTGGCCGCCTATGTGATGGGCGGCGATCCGGACCTGGCGACCAGCCAGGCCATACTGGAAGCCCTGCCCCAGGCCGGCGCCGATATCATCGAATTGGGCCTGCCCTTTTCCGACCCGATGGCCGATGGCGTTGCGATCCAGATGGGGGCACAACGGGCGCTGAAGGCCGGGCAGACCTTGCTGGGCGTGCTCGGCATGGTGGAGGAATTCCGTCGCAAGGACGACACGACGCCGATTGTTCTGATGGGCTATTACAATCCCATCTACATTCTCGGCGTGGAACGCTTCATCGCCGCCGCCAAGCAGGCAGGAATCGACGGGCTGATCATTGTCGATCTGCCGGCTGAGGAAGATGACGAACTTTGCATTCCGGCGCTCGAAGCCGGGCTCAACTTCATTCGACTGACCACCCCGACCACCGATGACAAGCGCCTGCCCACCGTGTTGGCCAATACGTCGGGCTTCGTCTATTACGTCTCGATGACCGGGATCACCGGCGGCGCCATCAAGTCGCGCGGCGCAGTGGGCGAAGCCGTGCAGCGCATCAAGGCCCATACCGAATTGCCGGTGATTGTCGGGTTTGGCATCAAGACTGCCGATGACGCGGCCGAAATCGGCCGCCATGCCGACGGTATTGCCGTGGGCACGGTGCTGGTCAACGCCGTGGCGACCTCGCTTGAGGACGGTAAGGCAACCGACAAGACTGTCGGCGCGGTGCGGGACCTAGTGGCGGAGCTGGCCGGCGGGCTGCAGCGAGCCCGGAGCTAAGGAACCGTAACAGGCGCAGAGGGCCGGATTGTCCCCAAAAAGGATGCACCATCCGGCCCGCGGCTACGCGCTCGTCATCTACTGTACGGTAGGTGTCTCGGCTAAGGGCGCTGCAACTTCAGCCATCGGCGAGGCGTCGGGCAAGGTCGTGACGTCGATCTCGGCCAATTGCCGGGCGCAAAGTTTCGCGGCGCCATCGATGGGATCTTCACGGCCAGCAAAGGTCACCCAGCCGCCATCCTCAAGCACGCCGCTGCGGCGGAAACTACTTTCCTCGGTCAGTGCCACCAGGTTCGCGCGGGCGTCGGGCGCTGCCAGATAGCGGTTGACACAGATTTCCGCCGCCAGTTGCGCTACTGCCTGCTCGGACGCTGCCTCGGCCCGCTCCTGTGCGGAGCCGCCGGTGACCCAGCCGCCCCAGGTGAAACCTACCACCATGGTGGCCACGACACAGGCCGCGCAGGACCACAACAATACCGCCTTGCTCGGCTGAAAATTGCTGAGCTTTTCCGAAATCGACATGCGGCACGTCTCCAATATTTTGCAACGCGTCGATGATCGCGCGATGAACTGTGTTTAAATGGTGTCACGTCGGCGCACGAAAGGCGACCGATTTAATTGTTCGGAAATATAAGTGCGACTTGGTATCCAGAACAATTTTTGATTGAGCCAATTCAGTATTCGGAGAATTTGAAAGCATCGCTGCTGGAGCGACGCGGGGCACGTTCCTTATGATTTCTTTGACCGCACGATTGCGTGAGAAAGGCCGACAGAAATTTATGCACAGCCCAACGCATCGGCGGCTGGCAGCTTTGCCTCTTCGTCCCCAACTGATAAGAAATGCCACAATTGACGACTACGTGATCCAGACAGGATCACCGCGAAAGGCCGCGCCATGAACTGGATCGACAATTTCGTCCGCCCGAAAATCCGTTCCTTCCTCTCCAACAAGCGGGAAACGCCGGAAAATCTCTGGGTCAAGGACCCCGAATCCGGCGAGATGGTGTTTTACCGCGATCTCGAAGCCAATCAGTGGGTGGTGCCCAACTCGGGCTATCACATGAAGATCAAGCCGGCGGACCGGCTGGCCGTTTTCCTGGATGATGGCAAATACGATCTGGTCCCGGTGGCGTCCGTGCCGGTCGATCCGCTGAAATTCCGCGACCAGAAGCGCTATACCGACCGCTTGCGCGAAAACCGCGCCAAGACCGGGCATGAGGACAGCGTGCTGGTGGCGACAGGCAAGCTCTATGAGCGCGCCGTGACTGTCGCGATCCAGGATTTCGACTTCATGGGCGGCTCGCTGGGCATGGCGGCCGGCCAGGGCATCATTACCGGTATCGAGACCGCTGCGCGGCTCAAGACGCCGTTCATCCTGTTCGTCTCTTCGGGCGGCGCTCGCATGCAGGAAGGCATTCTGAGCCTGATGCAGATGGCCCGCACCACCGTGGCCGTGCTGCGCCTGCGGGAGGCCGGCCTGCCGTTTTTCGTGGTGCTGACCAACCCGACCACCGGTGGCGTCACCGCCTCTTATGCGATGATCGGCGATGTGCATATTGCCGAGCCAGGCGCCCTGATCGGCTTTGCCGGTCAGCGGGTGATCGAGCAAACCATTCGCGAAAAGCTGCCCAAGGGCTTCCAGCGCTCGGAATATCTGCTCAGCCACGGCATGGTCGACATGGTGGTGCATCGTCACAATTTGCGCTCCACCATCGGCTCGCTGGCGGCAATCCTCACCAATGCGCCGCCCAATGAGGCGATCACGGCTACCAGCCCCAAGGCGCTGACCGACCAGTCCAGCCTGCGCGATGCCGCCGTTGCCGCCGAGGGCGACGACGATCTTGATCCGCCGGCTTCAGCAGCCCACGCCGAATAGCGCATAGTCGCAGTTGCGGACTGGACAGGCCCGGTTCGCAACTGTTCTATCCGCGGCATGAGTGCCGACGCCCGATTCCCCGATGTGATGCTGCTCGCCGCCGGGCTGGGCACGCGTTTGAAACCCCTCACCGATACGCTGCCCAAGCCGCTGGTGCCGGTGGGCGGGGTGCCGCTGATCGAGCGCATCATGGCCAATGCCCGGGCCGAGGGGGCCAAACGTTTCGCCGCCAATGCGCATTACCGCGCCGACCAGTTGCTCGCCCATTTTGGCGGACTGCTCAAGGTCAATCGCGAAGACACGTTGCTCGACACCGGGGGCGGGGTCAAGGCGGCGCTGCCGATGCTGGCTTCAGACCCGTTCTTCGTGATGAACACCGACGCGTTCTGGCCGGCGGGAAGCGATGCGCCACTGGCACGAATGCGTGCGCGCTTTGCAGACCCGGCCGATATCGTACTGCTTTGTGCGCAGCCCGCGCGCGCCAGCGGCTTTGCCCGCAGCCACGATTTCTGCCTCGACCCAATGGGCCGGATCACCCTCGATTATGGTGCGCCGGTGATTTATGCGGGCGTTGCACTGATGGGCAGGACCGCGTTCGACAACACGCCAGACGGCGCGTTTTCGCTCAATGTGCTGTTCGAGGAAGCGCTGAACGAGGAGCGTCTTAAAGGCGTAGTGCTCGACGCGCCCTGGTTTCATGTGGGCGATGCCGAAGGGCTGGCCGCAGCCGAGCGGGCACTGGCGTCATGAACCTTTTTACCATTGCCCCCCATACACCGTTTTTGCCCTGCCTGGTTGATGCGGTGATGGACGGGCGGCTACTGAGCGGCTGGGACCGAGCCGGACCATTCTGGTTGTCCGATGTCACGATAATTCTGCCGACTCGCCGGGCGCAGGACGAACTGGCGGAGGCCTTTGCCCGCCACCCCGCTTTTGGCGGTCTGTTGCCCGATATGCGCACTTTTGGCGGCGAGGTGAAAGATGAAGAGCCTTTCCTGCCGCCGTTCGACACGGAGCCGGACCCCAAGCCGGCCAGCGCGCTGCGCAGGCGGTTGGTGCTGTCTGAACTGGTCGCCGCATGGGCTAAGACAGAGGAGGGACGAGAGGCTTTTTCGACTCCGCCGACTGCGGCCGAGATTTTCTCGATGGCCGAGTCGCTGGGGCGGCTGATCGATGACCTGCATATCGAGGAGCGCAGCGCCGCCGATATCCGGGCGCTGGGTGCGGAGATGGCGCTGGAGCTGGGTAATTACTGGCAGCAGACGCTGAAATTTCTCGATATTGCACTTGAGGCCTGGCCGGTCATGCTGGCAAGGCTGGACATGGCCGACCCTGCAGCTCTGCGGCGCAGAAGACTGGACCGGCAGGCAAAGGCCGCGCCGTTCCTCTTCTCGGACAGACCAGTTATCGCGGCGGGGTCCACCGGCTCGATCCCGGCCACCGCAAGGCTGCTCAAAACCATTGCCGGGCTACTGCGCGGAGCGGTGGTGCTGCCCGGGCTCGACCGGACAATGAGTCCGGCAATGCTGGCGAGCTTTACCGATCCTGACAACAATCCGCATGGGCACCCGCAATATGGGCTGGCCCAATTGCTGAACAGCTTCGGTGCCGAACTGGGACAGGTGCGCGAATTGTGCGCGGCAGAGCATCCGCGCACCAGACTGATCAATCTGGCGTTGGCACCGACCGGGCAAACTGCCTTGTGGCCGGAACAGCGGTTCTCGCCCGCGTCGCTGGATGCAGCGCTTGACGGCGTGTCGATTATTCGCGCCCGCAATGAAGACGAGGAAGCCAGGGCCCTTGCGCTGGCCGCTCGTGATGCGCTCGACAGCGACCAATGCGTGGGCATTGTAACGCCGGACAGCAATCTGGCGCGGCGCATTGCAGCGGAACTGAAACGCTTCGATATCGTCGTCGACGATGCGGCCGGGACGCCGCTTTACCATGCCCCGGCGGGACGGCTGGCGCGGCAATTGCTCAATCTGGTGCAGAACAATTGCGCGGCGGTGGACCTCCTGGCGCTGCTGCGCAATCGGGCCACGACGCTGGGACTGGCGCGCGGCGCCGTGGTGGCGCTGGCGGACGATATCGATCTGGGGCTGTTGCGCGGACAGCGCCCGGCGCCGGGCATTGCCGGGATCCGGGCGATGCTGGCGGCACATCTGGGCGGCAAGCTAAAATATCCGGCCCGCACGCTATCACCGCAGCGCGGCGAAGAGATTGCCGTTCTGCTGGCCCGGCTCGAAACGGCATTAGCGCCGCTTTTTGCCCTGATGGCAGAGCGCGCGCTGCCGGCATCGGCTCTGGCGGGGGCCCTGGGACAGGCGATGGCAGCGGTCGGCCCAGGCACCCCCCTGCCCGGCCGGCCCGAGTTCGAGGCCTGGGTCGCCGACATGCAGGGGTTGAACGGCGAGGGACATCGTTTTGCGCCGCGCGGGCTGGAAGACGTATTGGCGGCGCTGATGACCGGCATCGAGGTGCGTCACGCCGGGCTTGAGGAGCGGCGCAACGATATCGCCATCTGGGGTCAGCTCGAGGCGCGGCTGATGAGCCCGGATGTGCTGATCCTGGGCGCGCTAAATGAAGACAAATGGCCGGCCACGGCCGATCCCGGCCCCTGGTTGAGCCGCGGTATGCGTCTGGCTGCGGGGCTCGAGCCACCCGAGCGGCAGCAGGGGCTGGCCGCGCACGACTTCGCACAGGCCATGGGCAACGGTCGGATCATTTTGGCCTATGCCGAACGGGTCGGGTCGAGCCCGGCGCTGGCCTCGCGCCTGATCCAACGGCTCGACGCCTTTGTGGGCGAGGGCATGGCGGCGCAATTGCGGGCCAGGGGCGATGTCTGGACCGGGCAGGCAAGGCGGCTCGATGCGGTGCCGCGGGTAGTGCCGGCACGGCGCCCGGCACCCAACCCACCCATTGGCGAGCGTCCGCGCAAGCTGTCAGTCACCGAGATCGAAACACTGATGCGCTCGCCCTATGATCTTTATGCCAAGCATGTGCTCAGGCTGAAGCCGCTCGATGCGCTGGGCGAAGACCCCGATGCGCGCGAGCGCGGCACCATCATCCACGCCATCTTTGCCCGCTTCGTCTTTGAAGAACGCGATCCCGCGGCGCCCGAGGCGCTGACGCGGCTGATGGAGATAGCCACAGAAGAATTTGCCGGGCTCGAGGCCATTGGCGAGCGGCGTGACATCTGGTTGCGGCGCTTTGCGACGGCAGCCGAGCAATTCCTCGATTACGAACGCGGACGTTCGGGGCTGGTCGAGAAACGGCATGCGGAGATTTCGGGGCGCTGGGAGCTGAAGCTGGCCGAACCCTTCGCCATCACCGGCCAAGCCGACCGCGTCGATCTGCTCAAGAATGGCACGCTGGAAATCCTTGATTTCAAGACCGGCTCGCCCCCCAGCAGCGCCAGCATGAAGGCCTTCGAGGCACCGCAATTGCCGGTGGAGGCAATGATGGCGCTCAATGCGGGTCTCAAAAATATTCAGCCCGCCGATACCAGCGCACTGACCTATATCAAGATCGGACTGGGACCGGACGCCTTCAAGCCGAGCGCCTTTGCGACCGCTGACGGGATGAGCGTGATGGCAGTGGCCGAGGAAGTGTTCCGGCGGGTGCAGCTCCATATCGAGCACTTCCTGTTTCACCAGACCGCCCTGCCCGCGCGCCTGTTGCCGCTCAAGGGTCAGCGCTTTGCCGGGGCCTATGACCATCTGGCGCGGGTCGATGAGTGGACCGCTGTCGATGGAGAGGACGAGGCATGAACGATCGTGGCGATTTGGTCGTGCCCAGCGACACCAGCCAGAGCCAGGCGCTGGCCGGTAATCCGGAATACTCGATCTGGGTGGAGGCCAATGCGGGGTCCGGCAAAACCTTCGTACTCACCACTAGGGTGCTGCGCCTGCTGCTGGCCGGGGTCAAGCCGCAATCGATCCTTTGCCTGACCTATACCAAGGCGGCGGCGGCCGAAATGCGCAAGCGTGTCGGCGCCAGGCTGGCCGCATGGGCGGTCGCGGATGCGGCGGTGTTGCGCGAGGAGTTGACAAAGCTGACCGGGCGAGACCCGGATGGGCGGCTGCTTGAGGATGCCCGCACGCTGTTTGCCAAGGCGCTCGAAACCCCCGGTGGGCTGCGCATTCTGACCATTCACGCCTTTTGCGAGGCGGTGCTGCACCGTTTTCCCATCGAAGCGGGGGTGCCGTTCGATTTTGCGGTGATCGAGGATGACCGGCGGGCACAGATGCTGCTGGCGGCGCGTGAAAGCGTACTGGCCGATGGGCTGCGCGGTGGGGAGAACGCAGAGGCGGTCGAGACCCTGTTCACCCTGCTGAGCGACAGCGCCATTACCGATGCCATCGGGGCGGCATTGGCCGAAGGGGCCAAGCTCAAGCCGGTGCTGGCCGATATCGACGGCGCCAAGGCGCGGCTGCGAGCCGTGGTGGGCGTGACCGGCACGGCGTCAGAGATTAAAAGGGAAATCGTTACGGCCAGCGCACTGACCAAGTCCGTCTGGCAGGAAATCATGTCGAGCTTTGACGCCAACCCGGCGGGACGGCGCTTTGTCGACATGGTGGCCCGGCTCGACCCGGACCGCTTGAGCGCCCACCAGCTTTGCGACCTGTTTGTCACCGAGGACAAGAAGAAGGTCAAGCATCCCCGCGCGCGCCTGCTCAACGCGGCCCAAGCGAAATCCAAGCCCCACTTGCAAGCCTTGCTGGAGGGCGAACGCGAGCGGATCTTTACGCTCGATGGCCAGTTGTCCGGGGCGCTGCTGGTGGAGCGCAGCGAAGCCGTGCTCGACGTCGTGGCGGCAATCGCGGTGCGCTACGAGACCGAGAAACGCCGCCATGCACTGCTCGATTTCGACGATCTGGTGGACAAGCTGGGCGACCTGTTTTCCAACCAGGCGCTGGGGCCGTGGGTGCAATACAAGCTCGATGCCGGTATCGACCATATCCTGGTCGATGAGAGCCAGGACACCAATGAGCAGCAATGGCGCGTGGTCAATGCGCTGGCGGACGAGTTCTTCTCTGGCGCCGGCGCCGTGACGCGACCTCGCTCGGTATTCGCCGTGGGCGACCAGAAGCAGTCGATCTACTCCTTCCAGGGCGCGCAGCCCGTGTTGTTCGGCGAAACCGGGCGACAGATGGCCCGCCGCGCCGGCGAAGCCGACAAGCCGTTCCGGCAGGTGCGGCTGCACACCAGTTTCCGCACGCTAAAGGGAATTCTCGACGCGGTGGATCGGGTCTGCTACCGCGCCGATATCCAGCAAGCGCTGCTTTCGGATGACAAGGTCATTCATCAGCCGGCGCGCAGTCAGCCGGGCGGCCATGTGGTATTGTGGCCACCAGTGCAGGATGAAGAGGTCGAGCGCGACACCAGCGCCTGGCCGCGCGTGGCGGTGGAGGCCGAGCAGAGCGCCAACCGACAGGTGGCCCTGCGCATTGCCCGGGAAATTCGGGGCTGGAGCGAAAGCGGACGGGTTCTGGCCGAGCGGAACAGGGTCGTGCGCGCCGATGACGTGCTGATCCTGGTGCAGAAGCGCGGACCACTGTTCAAGGAGATCATCCGCGCCCTGCGCAGCGAGGGCCTGCCCACGCCGGGCGCCGACCGGCTGGCGGTAACCGGCCATATTGCGGTGCTGGATTTGCTGGCACTGATCGATGTGCTGCTCAATCCGGCCGACGACCTGCAACTGGCCGCCCTGTTGCGCTCACCGCTGTTCGACCTTAGCGAAGACGATCTGTATGCCGTTGCCCGGCCGCGGGCTGCGGGTCAGACCTTGTGGTCGGCGCTGTTTGCGGCGGACGGGGAAGCGGCCCGGGTGGCTGGCGAGCGTTTGGGGCGCTGGCGGGCTGCGCTCGACATGGAGCGGCCCTTCGAATTTCTGGCCGGCGTGCTCTATGCCGAAGGCGGGCTCAAGCGGTTCCATGCCCGGCTGGGCACGGAAGTGGACGATGTCCTGACCGAACTGCTCGAACTGGCGCTGACCCATGAGCAGGGACCGCAGCCGTCGCTGCAAGGTTTTGCCGCCGAAATGCGCCGCCGTGCCGTGACCATCAAGCGCGAACTGGCCGAAAGCGGTGGCGGCGTGCGGGTGATGACGGTGCATGGCGCCAAGGGGCTGGAAGCCCCGATCGTGATACTGGCCGATGCGACCGGCAAGCCCAACGGCAACCAGACCGGTCAGGCCGTCTATGCCATCGACAAGGCCCCCGGCCCGCTGCTGCTGCATGCGGCCTCAAAAAGCCAGCATGTTCCGGAGACCGCACAATTGCGCCAGGAAATCGATGCCGTACGCGACCGGGAATATTGGCGCCTGCTTTATGTTGGCATGACCCGGGCCGAGGACGAACTCTATGTCACCGGGCCGCTGGGGTTGAAGGGCAATCTGGCAGGCACATGGTATGACGCCATAGAAACGGGGCTGGACGGGGCGTTGCATCCGGTGATGGACGAGAATGGCGAGACCGTCGCACGGGTCTTTCCCGGATCACCGCGCGCCGAATTTCAACCGGCTTTGGGTGAAGCGATCAGCCAGGCGCCTGAACTGGTGCTGTCCTCGGTGCCGCCACCGGTAAAAATCCCCGTCGTGGCGCCAAGCAATGCCGCAAAAGCAAATGGAATCCCGCATCCGCTGACCACCAAGGCCGATGCTTTGCGCGACGCAGAGGCGGCCCGCAAGGAAGGGCTGGCGCTGCATGCCCTGTTGCAGCATCTGGGCCGGGTGCCACCCGCCGAGCGGGACCGCGTGGCCCCTCGGGCACTCGAAACCCTGCTGCCGGATATGACGGAGCACTATCCGCGCATCTCGGACAAAGCGCTCGGTATTCTGGGCAATGGTGCCTTTGCCAGCCTGTTCGGACCGGATAGCCGCGCCGAACTGCCCTTCCGCGTAAGTGCGCTGCGGGCGGGGCAGGAGATCTGGCTAAGCGGGAGGATCGATCGAGTCGTGGTTGACGACTCAGGTGTGCTGGTGGTGGACTACAAATCCGACGCGTCGGTTCCCGAAGGAGCGGACGGCGTGCCGGGGAACTATCTCACCCAGCTAGGATTGTATGCGTTGGTTGCAGGTCAGCTTTTCCCCGGGCGGCCAGTGCGCGCGGCAATCCTGTGGACAGAGTTGGAATCATTGATGAAATTGCCGGACGAGCTGCTTGCTGCAGCTTGCGCGGAGTTCACCCTGCGGTGATCGGGCTTGTTGCAAGGCTGGACTCTCACCAGCTTTGGGGGCAAACAGACCGCCGCTTCCGGACCGGCGCCCAGCGGGCGTTCGCCGGGAACTGAAATACGAAAGCGCTTCGCATGGTTCCGGTCTGGGGCCAGCGTGTCAGCCGCCAAAGTACAAAAGGCATGAAAACCATGACCAAAGCCGTCTCCGAAGCCACTTTTAGCCAGGAAGTCCTGAGCTCCAATGAGCCCGTGCTTGTCGATTTCTGGGCGGAGTGGTGCGGCCCCTGCCGGGCCATCGCCCCGGTATTGGACGAGCTTTCCTCCGAGCTCGAGGGCAAGGTGAAGATCGTCAAGCTCAATGTCGATGAGAATCCCGGCATTGCCGCCCAGTATGGCGTGCGTTCGATCCCGACCATGATTTTGTTCAAGGCTGGTGAGGCCGCCGATATGAAGATCGGTGCCGGCACCCCCAAGGCAGGCCTGACCAAATGGCTTGAAGGCCACGCCGCCTAAGCCGCGAAGCGCAGCTTACACTGCTTGAGAACACCGCTGGATCGATCCGGCGGTGTTTTTTGTTCGGCGGTCAGCCCGCCAGGTCGAGCACCCACATTCCGGCCACGCCCACCTGTACCAACCTGTTCAGGTTCCGCTATGGCTGATAAGCCAGTGGGAACGATAACGATAAATATGTCGAGGAGCCCCCAATTGGCCGCCATCGATCTTTCCGCTGCGCCGTTCAACCTCGATGAGGAGGACACGGCCTGGGTTCATGCCACGCGCGACAGCCTGTCCCCTCGTGACAAGCTGGCGCAGCTTTTCGTTCTGTTGTCGCGCGAGGCGCCGGAGGAGGCGCTGGACGCAATTCGGGCCTTCAAACCCGGCGGCATTACTCGCATCTTTACGCCCGAGCTGGCCGATGAAATCGCGCTGATGCGACACATCAACAGCGCCGGACCGGTGCCGATGACGGTCAGCGCCGACCTCGAGGGCAGCCGCATGAGCCTGCCTTTCGGGACTGAAGTGCCTAACCCGCTGGGGCTGGCGGCCATTGACGATGTGGAGGTCACCAGCACGATTTCGACGCTGATGGCCGAGGAAGCCCATGCCGTGGGGCTCAATTGGAGCTTTACCCCGGTCATCGACATCAACAAGGCCTTTCAGAGCGCGATCGTGGGCACGCGCTCTTATGGCGACGATGTGGAGCGCATCGAGCGCCATGCGCTGGCGCAGATTGCCGCTTTCCAGAAACATGGCGTGGCTGCAACGGTGAAGCACTGGCCCGGCGAGGGCTATGATGATCGCGACCAGCACCTCGTGACGACGGTCAATCCGCTGAGCCTTGCCGAATGGGAAAAAACCTTCGGGCGGCTTTATCGCGCGGCCATCGAGGCGGGGGTGATGAGCGTGATGTCGGCCCATATCGCCTTTCCTGCTTTTGTACGCGAGCTCGATCCCGAGGCCGGCGCCGAGGCTTATCGGCCGGCCACCCAGAGCGTTGTGCTGAACCAGACGCTGCTGCGCGAAAAGCTCGGCTTTAATGGCCTGATCGTTTCGGACGCCACGCCCATGGCCGGGTTCGGCGATTGGGGCCCGCGCGAAGAGACCATCCCGCAATGCATCATTGCGGGTTGTGACGTGATCCTGTTCTCCGACGACCCCAATGCGGACCTGATGTATCTGGTCAAGGCGGTGGCCGATGGCCGGCTGAGCCAGGAACGGGTGGACGAGGCGGTGACGCGCGTATTGGCCCTCAAGGCAGCGGTGGGGCTGCACAAGGCAGATCAACCAGAGCCAGCGCTGGACAGTGCTGAAATGATCATGGCGCGCTCGACCAGCAAGCAGATTGCCAGCGCAGCTAGCGCGAAAGTGCCGACCCTGGTCAAGGATGTGACAAAGCTGCTGCCACTGACCCCGGCCAAACACAAGCGCGTGCTGATCTTCTCGACCGGGGCTGTACAACCTTTTGCCCCGGAGCCCCTGCCGCTATCCCTGCCGGATCTGCTGGCGCAGGAGGGGTTCGACGTCACTGAGTACAGCGAAGACATGCAGGTCAATCCCAGAGACTTCGACCTAGTGCTGTATCTGCTGGCTGAAGAAACTCTGCTGACACGGCAACGCATCTTCCTCAACTGGCGAGCCCTGACAGGCAATGTGTTTGGCGCCATGAAGCGCTATTGGCATGATGTGCCCACGCTGATGGTCTCGCTGGGCTATCCCTATTATCTGCACGATGCGCCGCGCGTGCCCACCTATGTGAACGCGTATGGTTCGAACGAGGAGATGCAGGCGGCCGTGGTCGAATGCCTGCTCGGCCGCAAGCCATTTGCCGGCAAGAATCCGGTCGACCCGTTCTGCGGCAGCGACCAGGGGAAATATTGAACCTCGGCTGCGTATCGCACCTTGCGGTGCACGGCCAGTCGCATAGCGCTGGTGGCCTTCTTGCCTGAGTTCGCTCCACCGGAGCGAATTTGCCTTCGGCCCGGCGCACCGCCTTTCGCGCACAGCGCTCACGGCCTTCTTGCCTAAATTCGCTCCACCGGAGCGAATTTGCCTTCGGCCCGGCTCGAAGCTACAAAGCCCGGCGCGCTTTGGGGACACTGATGGCCACCTATACCGATATCGCCCGCCGGGTTTACAACCACACCTTCAAGCTCGATCCGATCGTGCGGAGTCTGCTGGACACCGATTTCTACAAGCTCTTAATGCTGCAGATGGTGTGGGGGCTGTATCCCAAGGTCGAAGCGACGTTCAGCCTGATCAATCGCACCAGTTCGGTGCGGCTGGCCGATGAAATCGACATCGATGAACTGCGCGCGCAACTGGACCATTGCCGCAGCCTGCGCTTCTCGAAAAAGGAAATGATCTGGCTGGCGGGTAATACGTTTTACGGTTCGCGCCAGATCTTCCAGCCTGGCTTCCTGCGCTGGCTGGAAAACTTTCAGCTCCCCGAATACCGGCTGGAAAAGCGTGACGGCCAGTTCGTGTTGGAGTTTCCCGGGCTCTGGGTGGAAACCACCATGTGGGAGATCCCGGCACTGGCCATCATCAATGAATTGCGTAGCCGCGCCGCGATGAAGCGCTACGGGCCGTTCACGCTGGACGTGCTCTATGCCCGCGCCAAGGCCAAGATGTGGGAGAAGGTGGAGCGTCTGCAAAAGCTGCCCGATCTCAAAATTTCCGACTTTGGTACGCGACGGCGGCATTCCTTTCTCTGGCAGCGCTGGTGCGTCGAAGCACTCAAGGAAGGGATCGGCGCCAATATGACCGGCACTTCCAATGTGAAGCTGGCGATGGACAATGATCTCGAGGCGCTGGGCACCAATGCCCATGAACTGCCCATGGTGCTGGCGGCGCTGGCTCGGTCCGATGAGGAGTTGCGCGAAGCCCCTTATCGGGTGCTGCAGGACTGGAAGAGCTATTATGGCGGCAACCTGCTAATCGTCTTGCCCGACGCGTTCGGGACGAACGCATTTCTGCGCGATGCGCCGGACTGGGTAGCCGATTGGACCGGTTTCCGGCCCGACAGCGCGCCGGCCATTTCCGGTGGCGAAAAGATCATCGATTTCTGGAAAGCGCGCGGTCGCGACCCCAAGGAGAAGCTGCTGATCTTTTCCGATGGGCTCGATGTCGACATGATCGAGGAAGCCTATCTGCATTTTGACGGCAAGGTGCGCATGAGTTTTGGCTGGGGCACGAACCTGACCAATGATTTTGCAGGCTGTGCACCGGACCCGAATCCGGGCCTGACGCCGATTTCAATCGTTGCCAAGGTGAGCCAGGCCAATGGCCGGCCCGCCGTAAAGCTTTCGGACAATCCGGCCAAGGCCACGGGTGACAGCCAGGAGATCGCGCGTTACCTGCGGGTCTTCGGCGATGCGGGCCGGGAAGAACACGCCGTCCGCGTCTAATCGGCTCCGGCCGGTCCACCGCCATCACAAATATTGCTGGTCTGTGGAGAACCCCACGGGGGGCTGCCGCGTTAAGGCTCGATGAACCATCGGCGGCCAGTTTGGCCGTCGGGGGCTCTACGGAGCCAAGTATGAGTGTTGAATTGATCGATATTGCCCTGGCTGAACACCAGCCACACCCCACCCTTGCCAAACGTATGACCGGAAAGGTCCGGGCCGTCTTGACCGAAACAATCGGGGTAAGGGAGGTTCGTCACGAAATCCTGGTGCCGGTCTGGCTCGATGTACAGACGGGGATGAGCGAAGAGGACATTGAGCTGGGCCTGATGGTCAAGGCGGCCGATATCGTGGGGCGCCTCAAGCAGCACATGGGCGTGGTACCGGGCTAGCCGCGCCCATAGGAGGTCACGGTCGCACGCGCCGCATTTCTTCGAGAAACTTGCGCTGGATTTCTGTCTGGCGCTGGGGGTCGCGCGGTGTGACCTGCGCCGAGATGACTGGCTGGTCCTGATGCCAAGCCGGAGTCCTGGCCAGTGCCCGGGCGCGCTGGTTCAACTTTGAGCGCTGCTCTTTGCTTTCATCATGGAAAAACCAGATAATGGAAGCGGCGATGACGGCCCAGATGGCCAACAGTTCCCAAACCATGGCTTCCTCCTGCTCGGTGCATGAAAGTCATAGCTAACAAGAGGTTAATGGGGGAAGCGGAAACCGGTTTTAGGCTTAACCGGTAAAATTGCATCCAATCAGCGCTGCGCCGGCAGTTGCCCGCCGCGATTGAGCGTCACCAGCATGGCGCGCACCTGCGCTTCGGCCGCCCTGGTGACGGCCTTGCGATCAGCGCCCTGATTGAGCGACATGGGCGTGCCGAAGGCGACGGTGACGTCCTTGACCGGACCGGTGAGAATTTCGGCGATGTTCTGCCTGATCGATCTGGATTTAATCCAGGCGATCAGCGAACGCTCATTGCGGCTGACGGCAAGCCCCTGGAGCCGGGTATAGGCGATAGTGAGGGGCTGGATCAGCACTTCGCTGGCGCCGGCGTCCAGCATGGCGTGCTGGGCCGCCCCGATCAGGGCCGAGCGGAACGGCAGCACATGGGTGCCGATATCGGACTGGCCTTCGGCAAACAGCAGCACGGCATTGCCGCCCGACATGTGCCGGCCCATGGCCTGGGCCGTACGCCCGGCATCGGAGCGCCTGGTGCGGTCGACATAGATGGTGCGCTGGAGATTGGCCATCATGCCCACAAAGGGCCAGCTCCTCACTTCGCGTTTGGCGACAAAGGTGACATGGGCCACCGAGCCGATGGCGATAATATCGGTCCAGGAAATGTGGTTGGAAACAAGCAAGGTCCCGCGGCCATGCGAGGCTGTGCCAATGACATTGACCCGAAGGCCCAGAAAGACACAGCCCAGGCGGTGGAACAGACGCGGCAGCACATTCCAGAAGGGTAGTTTGAGCCACAGGATCAGGGCCTGGAGCGGAATAACGACCAGCATGAACGGCACTAAGACAAACAGGAAAAAAACGATCCTGAAGATCATTTGGCAGGCTCGTCTTTTTTCGTCCTATCAGCCAGCGGCACCGCATAAAGTTCAAGCCGATGATCCACCAGCTTATAGCCGAGGCGTTTGGCAATCACCTCCTGGATGGCCTCGATCTCCTCGTTGCGGAACTCGATCACCGTGCCGGAGCGAATGTCGATGAGATGGTCGTGATGCTCGTCCGGGATCAGCTCGAAGCGGGCGCGACCGTCCTTGAAGTCATGCTTGGTCACCAGGCCCGCCTCTTCGAACAGGTTCACCGTGCGATAGACCGTGGAGAGCGAGATGCGCGGATCAAGCGCCGAGGCACGGCGATAGAGCTCTTCGACATCGGGATGATCGGAGGCCTCCTCGATGACCCGGGCAATGGTGCGCCGCTGCTCGGTCATACGCATGCCGCGCGCGACGCAGGCCTCCTCAAGAGTGGGATCGGAGGGGTTTCTGTTCAAGCCATCGCTCCCTGATCTTGGTTGGCAAAGGTCCGGTTACCCAAGATCACGCGCCATGACAAGCGCGGTGGCCGCGCTACCATCGGGGCGGGGATAATATCCCTTGCGCTTCGAAATGGCTTCAAAACCCAGCGCCTTGTAGAGCCGGACAGCGGAGGCATTCTGCTCATCGACCTCAAGGAACATGCGCCGGGCCGGCGAGAGCATGAGATCGGCAAAGACCGCATCCATCAGCGCCCGCCCAATGCCCTTGCCGCGCCATTTGGGATCCACGGCGATGGTGAGCAATTCGGATTCGTCGGCAGCGATGCGGATCAGCGCAAAGCCGGATATCCTGCGCCGCGCATCGCAGGCCACATAGGTGAGACAGGCGCGATCGGCCAGGAAACTCTCGAACTCCGTGCTCGGCCAACCGCGATAAAAGCTCAGCGCGTGAATGCGCGCCAGTTCCCGCGCGTCGCTGGCCTCGGCCGGTTCGACATGCAGCCCGCCGGGGGCCATCCAGAATTTGAGCATCAGGCCCGCCTCGGGATGCGCGCCGCGTCCTGTGGCTTGGCGTCGGCATCGCGCACATAGCTGGCGTGGGGCGGGAAGGCCTGCGGATCGGCCGCAGCGGCGAAGCGGGCCATGGCGGCAATGTCGATGAAGGGAGACTGGATCAGTTCCGCGCCCTCAGGCACGGCAGCGATTGCCCGCTCCATGGACAGAAGGCGCGGTCCGTTGAGGCTGACACCGGGCGTCGCAAACAGCTCGAAATAGGCTTCGCCGCGCCGCGCATCGAGCAGCACGGCCACCGGGCCGCTGCTTGCCGAGAGGGACAGGGCGAGCAGGTTGGGGATGCCCAGTACGGGGATGTTGCGGGCCACGCCCAGACCCCGGGCGGCGGACAGACCGATCCGCAGGCCGGTGAACGAGCCCGGGCCGGTGGTGACGGCAATGCGGGTTATATCGGGATGGCCAAGGTGATTGCGCGCCAACAGGGTCTCAAGCCGGCCAAACAGGATTTCGGCATGGCCCTTGGCGATATCGACCAGTTCCGCATCCACTTGCCCATCGGCGCGCAACAGGGCCAGTTGCAGGCGCGGCGCGGCGGTGTCGATGGCAAGAGTGATCGGCTGGGTCATGTTGGCTCCCGCTCCGGCTGATGGAGCGCTGTTTTGAAGTAGCGCCAGAGGCAGGCCAAGTCCACCACCAAGCACCTGTCTTGACGCTTCGAGTGGCGGCGACCACCTTGCCCGCATGCCCAGTGATTCGCTTCTTCTGCGCCCATGACCTGGCTGGCCGAAACCACCATGCTCAGCCATGGCTGGCGCCGCTTTGTGCTGCTCCTGCTGGCCGGGGCCATTGCGGGTCTTTCGGTGCCCCCGTTCTTTGTGCTGCCGGCGCTGTTCGCGGCCATGCCGATCTGGGTCTGGGCGCTGGATGGTGCCGAGCGGCTGGGTGGCTGGCGACGGCTGTTCGGCCCCGCCTTTTCCATCGGCTTCGCCTTTGGCCTGGGTTATTTCCTGGTCGCCCTGCACTGGCTCGGTGCCGCCTTCTTCATTGACGGCGGCTGGGTGCTGGCGGCCATGCCGTTCGCCATTCTGGCACTTTCGGCGCTGATCGCGCTGTTCTGGGGGTTGGCCAGTGCCCTGGCGCATTTGAGCTGGAGCCATGGCTGGGTGCGGATCCTCACCCTCACTGCGTGGCTCACCGCAACAGAATACGCGCGCGGGCATCTGTTTTCCGGTTTTCCCTTTGACCTCCTGGGCTACAGCCTGACCGGAACCGATGAGATGATGCAATTGGCTTCGGTGATCGGGGTTTATGGACTGACCTTCCTGGCACCGCTGCTGGCCATGACCCCTGCCCTGGTCTGGCCGGCCGACAATCGCGGCTGGTCACAACGGCTGGCACCGATTTTCCTGGCACTGCTGGTGGTTGCAGGCCAGCTTGGCTATGGCTGGAACCGGCTGAGCGGCACGGTGTCGACCGAGCGTCAGGACATGAATCTACGCCTGGTGCAGCCGCTGGTCTATGAGCATACCGATTTCGGCAATGTCGACCCGGTGGCGCTGATCGACCGGCTGCTGATGCTTTCGGACATGCGCATGAGCCCCTCTGATCAGGGGCTCAACGACATCACGCATCTGATCTGGCCCGAATCGAGCCTGCCGTTTTTCCTCGAGAGCTATCCCGAGGCGCTGGCGCGCATTGCCCGCCTGCTGCCCGAACAGGCAAGCCTGTTGGCCGGGGTGCCGCGCCGTCCCTTTGCGACCGGCCCGCTGGAGGTCACAGGGGCGCCGCATAATTCGGTGGTGGCGATCGACACCGAAGGCGAGGTGGTGGCGAGCTATGACAAGTCCCATCTGGTGCCGTTCGGCGAATATCTGCCCTTTGCCGATTTTTTCGCGCAATTGGGCATCAAGCAGTTCGTGCCCGGGGCCGATGGCTGGTCGCCCGGCGATGTGAAACGGCGGCTGTTGAACCTGCCCGCAGCGCCGGCTCCGCTGGTGCTGGTGTGCTACGAGATCATTTTTTCCGGCGATCTGGGAGATACGGCAGGCGCGCAGTTCCTGCTCAACCTGACCAATGATGCCTGGTTCGATGGTTCGGTTGGGCCGGCCCAGCACGCCCACCATGCGCGGCTCCGCGCTGTCGAGGAGGGCATGAGCCTGGTGCGGGCCGCCAATACCGGCCTGACCTTTGCCACGGATCCGCTTGGCCGGGTGAGCGGCGAACTGGCGCCCGGGGAAATGGCCGTGCTCGATGTGCGCCCGCATGAGCGGCTGGCCGGCACCGTGTTCCAGTCGGTGCGGCACTGGCCGGTGCTGATCGCTGTGCTGGCCGGGATATTGGCCGGATTGGTCGCCTCACGCCGGGCTCGCAAGCGGCGCCCGGAATAGCAAAACCCCGACTGCATTGCTGCAATCGGGGTTTTGAGAAATTGGTGCCCAGAAAAGGACTCGAACCTTCACGCCTTGCGGCACACGGACCTGAACCGTGCGCGTCTACCAATTCCGCCATCTGGGCGACGGCGGTGTGTCTATGGCGATGCCGGGGCATTGTCAATGCGCATTCTCTTAGATTGTCAGAAGTTTGCACCGTCACAGGTTTTCGACGCGTGGCTACCTCTGCAAATTCCCACCCGGACCGGGCTTTGCAGCGTGCAGCAAGGCTCGACAGGAACGGGCGGGCTGGGCTAGAAGCGGAACCAATATTGTCTCGCCTGATCTCGGAGCCCCACCATGGATCGCAATACCCCCAAGCTCGTCACCATTTTCGGCGGGTCGGGATTTGTCGGCAATCATCTGGTGCAATTGCTGGCCCGCCAGGGTTATCGCATTCGCGTCGCGGTGCGCCGCCCAGATCTGGCCGGCGAGGTGCGCATGTTCGGTAGTGTGGGCCAGGTGGCGCCAATCCAGGCCAATCTGCGTAGTGAAGCTTCGGTGCAGCGTGCCGCAGCGGGTGCTGACATCGTCATCAACCTGGTCGGGGTTGCTCACCAAGCCGGCAAGCAGACGTTCGAGGCCGTGCATGTGGAAGGCGCTGCGGCGGTGGCTCGCGCCGCCAAGGCCGCTGGAGCGAGCGCGCTGGTGCATCTTTCAGCGCTGGGCGTCGACAAGGCAGCCGATGTCAGCGCCTATGCCGCGTCCAAACTCAAGGGCGAAGAGGCCGTGCTCGCAGCCTACCCCAAGGCTGTCATCATCCGTCCCTCGCTGATGTTTGGCCAGGGCGACGGGTTCTTCAACCTGATGGGATCGATGGCGCGCATCCTGCCGGTAATGCCACTGATTTCGGGAAAAACGCTGTTCCAGCCGGTCTTTGTGGGCGACGTGGCCGAAGCCATCGCCAAGGCCGCGCAGGGCGCGGTCAAGCCGGGCCGTGTCTACGAGCTGGGTGGCCCGGATGTGGAAAGCCACCGAATCCTGATGGAGCGCATTCTGCGCGAGGCGGGGCGCAACCCGATGCTGGTTTCAGTGCCCTCGGGGTTGATGAAGATGATGGCCTCGCTCATCGGCATCCTGCCCTTCAAGCCGCTGATCACGTCTGATCAGGTGGAATTGCTGGGCGTCGACAATGTCGTGTCCGATGCAGCCCGGAAGGAAAAGCGCAATCTGGCCGCCTTTGGCATCGAGCCCACCAGCATGGACGAGATCCTGCCCACCTATATGTGGCGCTTCCGCCGCCATGGCGAGTTCGACCGCGAAGGCGGCTCGCCGGTGATCCCGACCTGATTACAGGCGATCAGCGCAGCAGCGAATTTATCACCCCGGGCCATCGGCCCGGGTTTTTTTGTTTTTTGCCTTTGGCACCAGCAAGTTGCAAAACGGACCCGCCACGCTTTAGAAAAACTTCCAAGATATATCTTGAACGCACGCCTACATGCGCCAATCTCTAGGTCGAAGGGCTTTATGATATATCTGGAGATAGGTTATGAGCTACTGGAAGAACGGTGAGCCGAACTGGCGCCATATCGAGCGCATGGCGCGGCGCGGCTGGGGCCGGATGGCCCGCATGGCGGATGAAGAGTTGGGACAGGTCGGCGGAAATTTCCGCGTCGGCCGTATGCTGGCCTCGGGCGATCTGCGGCTGGTGGCGCTCTATTTCATCGAGCAGCAGCCTCGGCACGGTTATGATCTGATCAAGGCGGTCGAGGAGCGCTCCAATGGCGTTTATTCGCCCAGTCCCGGCATTGTCTATCCGGCGCTGACCTATCTCGAAGAGGCGGGCTTTGTGACCTCGGCCGTCGACGGTAACAAGAAGCTCTATACGATCACTGAAACGGGCAAGAGCCATCTTGCGGATAATCGCGAGGCGGTTGCCGGCACGCTGGATTTCCTGGCGCGCACGGGCGAACAGATGAGCCGGTTCCGCGAATTCGTGAAGGCCGACTGGCCGTTTGCAGACGATCCGGAAGCGGGCAATGTTCCGCCGCAATGGGCGGAACGCGAGGCACAGGCCGATCGGCCGATGAAGGACGCTATTCCAGAACTGGAAGCCGCGCGCAAAACGCTCAAGGAGGCCATCAAGCGGGCTCGGCGCGGCGACAAGGAGCAGCAGCGCAAAGCCGCCGCCGTGCTGCAGCAGGCCGCCACGGCGCTGCATGCGATCGGCGATGACGAAGTGGATATCTAGGCCACGGACCTGCCTTCTCCCCTGGCGGGGGAAGGTGGGCCCACCCGGCTCAAGCGCCTGGCTTGGTCCTGAGGAAGTCCAGCACCATCTGCACGGCGTGGGCTTCGCGTTCCTGCACCATGTTGACGCTGGTCAGGTCGCGCTCGAAGATCACCGACAGCGTGGCCGTGTTGGAGACGTAGAAGAAGCCAAGTGCTGCCACTGAAATATAGAGCTGCACCGGATCCACATCGCGGCGGAAAGCGCCGGTGGCGGCGCCACGCTCGATGATGGCGGCGATCTGACCGACCAAAGGTGAATGCAGCGCCTTGATGTCGGGCATGGTTTTGAGGAACCGCGCGTTCTCGATGTTTTCCGTGCCCAGAAGGCGTGGAAACCAGGGATTGGCCAGGAAGTGCCGGAAGGTGAAGCGCACCAGCCTGTCCATAGCCTGTACCGGATCATATTGATCAAGCGACAGTGCTCGTTCGCCCTTACGGATCTCCTGATAGGCGTCGAGGAGCACCGCCCGGTACAGCTCCTCCTTATTGCCGAAATAGTGGTAGAGCAGGCGCTTATTGGCCCCTGCCCGATCGGCAATTGCATCCACCCGCGCCCCTTCAAAGCCCCGATCGGCAAACTCCACCCGCGCGGCGGCGAGGATGGAGGCCTTGGTCTTGGCCGAATTTCGGGGCCGCTTTGTCGCCTCAGCCTTGCGCCGAGGCGTCTCCACGGTCGCGGGTGAAGATGGATCGGACACGTTTGGACACCGCCGGAATGGACATGAGGATGGTCAGGATGATGATGATGCAGATAACAGCGCTGATGGGCCGGGTAAAGAACGGGCTCGGATCGCCATTGGTCAGCAACAGCCCCCGCCGAAGGTTGAGATCAAGCAGATCTCCCAGGATGATGCCCAGCACCAGCGGGGCCATCGGGTATTTCATCTCGCGCAGGATGAAGCCGACAATGCCAAAGCCGACCATCACATAGACGTCGAACATGCGCTGGGTGATGGCGAAGCTGCCAACCACGCACAGGACATAGACCACCGCCATCAGTCGCTCACGTGGCACTTGCAGCACGGTGAGCAGCGGCTTGGTCAGGGTCAACCCGAAGATCAGCATGGCAATGGTGGAGAAAAACAGGATCGCCACGATCTGGTAGAGAAACTCAGGGTTCTCGGTCATCAAGAGCGGGCCGGGCCGAATGCCATGGATGAACATGGCCGCGATCAGCACGGCCGCCGCTGCCGAGCCGGGCAGGGCCAGGGTGAGCGTGGGGATCATGGCGCCGGGGATGACGGCGGAATTGCCGGTTTCGGCAGCGATCAGCCCTTCCTGGCTGCCCTTGCCGAACATGTGCTTTTCCTTGCTGACCCGCTTGGCCGCCGCATAGGAAGCCCAGGCGCCGACATCCTCGCCCACGCCGGGCACGATGCCAACAAATGTGCCGATGAGACCTGAGCGGAACGTGGTCCACTTGTATTTGAACACCTCGGAAAAGCGCGGGATGACCCGGTCACCGGAGGAAATGATGCGGGCCTGGGCGGAGCGTTTCATGACGCCCAGGATTTCGGCGAAACCGAAGGCACCGACCATGGCCGGGATCAGGTCAACGCCGCCGCCCAGCGCTGAAATGCCAAAGGTGAAGCGCTGATGGGCATGCAGGGTTTCCATGCCGACCATGGCGACAAGCAGTCCCAATATGCCAGCAATATAACCCTTGAGCGGATCGTCGATGGCGGTCAACTGCCCCGAGATAATGACGCCGAACAGCGCCAGCCAGAAAAATTCATAGGTGCCGAACTTCAGCGCCGCCTCCGCCAGTAGCGGTGCGATCAGGGCCAGGGCGATGATGCCGACAATGGTGCCCAGCGCCGAAGAGGTGGTGGCCAGACCCATGGCCGTACCGGCCTTGCCCGAGAGGGCCAATGGATGCCCGTCAAGCGTGGTGGCAGCGCTGGCCGGCGTACCGGGAATGGAGAGCAGGATGGCCGTGCGGCTGCCCCCATAAATGGCGCCGCAGTAAAGGCACATCAGGCACAGGATCGCCTGATCGGGCGCCATTTTGTAGGTGAGCGTGACCAATAGCGCGACGCCCATGGTGGCGGTCAGGCCGGGAAGGGCACCGATGATGATGCCCAGCAGGGTTGCCCAGGCGATGTTGAACAGGGACACCGGGGTGAGGAAATGGGCGAGCCCGCCACCGAGCATCAGAAGGCCGTCAAACATGGTCGCGCGCTCCTATGGCAGCCGTACGAGGAAGGCGCGTTCAAACACCAGGGTCACCACGGTCGCGGTCACCAGCGCCAGGCCCGAGGCCCAGAGCAGGGATTTGAGCCAAGGCTTGCGCGGTTCGGACAGCCAGCACTCAAACACCATGATGAAGGTGAAAACGAAGAGGCCCGTGGCCGCCCAGAAGGGCAGGGTGCCAACCAGGCCAAGGGTATAGATCAGGGCCAGCAGCATGACTGAGCCGGCGCGCGCCGCAGCGCCAGAGAGCACGGCACCGGACAATTGCTGCCAGCCCCCTGTCGCTGGGGTTCGGAGGGAACGGAAGGATAGAATGGTCCCACACAGGGTCAGCGCAATGGCCAACATGCCCGGCACCAGTCCCGGCACCGTCATGGGATGGATACGGCGCACCTCGAGCCGATCCATGGTCCATGCGCCATAGAAGATCGACAACCCAAGCAGAATAAAGAACAGACCCGCCAGCAGGTCTGCCTTGATCATAGCGGGTGGCGGCGCATCATCGGATGGTGTGGGGGTGTCGGTGGTCATATTGGTCTGAACCTTGCGGCCAGGGGATTGCGCCAAGCGCAATCTCAAGGGAGCCGTTATTGCAGGGTTTGTCTTGACATCCAGCATGCCGAGACATTGGGGTGGACCACCGGGGCTGGCCCGGTGGTGCGTGGGCTGGACAATTGGGCTGGGCCGGCCAGAGGCCGACCCAGGCGGGCTACATGCCCACTTCGGTGCGGGTTTCGCAGTCGATGCCGATTGTCGATGGATCATTGACGGCTTCGCCGCGCTCCACCGAGGAACAGGCCTCGAGGATCACCACCGGCATGGCCAGGGCGCGAGCTTCTTCACCATAGGAGGGAGCAAAGACCGCGCCGAAGTTTTCCGCATAGGTCTTGATCTCTTCGGAGTTCATCACCTGCTCCGCCCAGATCTTGTCCATGGTGGCGATCACTTCGTCGGGCACGCCGGCCGGGATGAAGATGCCGAAATAGTCGGGCGCGAGCGGCATGTCCGGCAGCCAGTTGGTGACTGGCGGGATCGGATCGACGCCGTCGAGATCAAGCGGCTTGTCGGAGAGCACGGCCAGTGCCTTGAGGCGGCCGCCGCGGATGAGTTCGGTCTGTTCCACCGCGAGCTGGGTGGTGACCATGGCCTCGCCAGAAGCGGTGGCAATGGCTGCAGGCCCACCACCATCATAGGTGATCATGTTGTAATCAAAGCCGTCGGCCGCATCGGACAGGGCCGCAATCGCGGTGCCTCCCGACGACGTCACGCCCGCCGTGGCGACCGAGATGCCGCGCCCAGCGTCCGATTTGAAGGCTTCGAGCAACTGCCCGAAATCCTCGAACTGGCTATCGGCCGGGACCGAGACCACCGGCACGTTGGCGACCGAAAGATAGATATGCCAATCGTCGATATTGGTATCTTCGAGCAGGCCGGTCACCGAGTAGGTGGCATTGTTGGCGATCGCGTTGGCGGTCCAGGTGTAGCCGTCGCGCGGCGCGTTAAGCACTTCCTGGGTGCCAATGGCGCCTGACGCCCCCGGCTGGTTGACCACGACGACTTCGACCCCCAGGGCCTCGGCCAGAATCGGCGCGGTGACGCGGGTGACCTGGTCGGTCGAGCCGCCAGCGCCCCAAGGCACGATCAGGTTGATCGGGCGATCTGGTTGCCACTCCTGTGCAAACGCCGTGGCTGTGCCCAGCGTCATCAGGGCACAGCCCGACGCCAGGACGATTCGCAAGGACTGCTTCATCGTTTTCTCCTCCCTCTGTGGCCGGAACTGACTATTCCGGTTCTCCAAGGGAACTTGCGGCCGTTCCCCAGGCGAGTCAAGCGACATGTAACCAGTTGGTGAGCTGAATCGATTGCGAAACGCGGCGAGAAAATGCGTTGCGTCAAGATGTTCGAATGCTATCACAAAGCCCTGCCGGTTGAGTTGAACCGGATCGTTAGACCGGGGCTAAGGGCATGGAATTCGATCTTGCAGGGCTGGCAATAATGGCGCTGGCCCTCAGCGCCGGTGCCATCGTCAAAGGCGCTACGGGAATGGGCCTGCCGCTGGTGGCGCTGCCGGTGCTGACCACATTTTTCGGATTGCAGCACGCGGTTGGCCTGATGTGCGTGCCACTGATCTTCACCAATGCGTGGCAAGTCTGGCGTTTTCGCACCTCTGCGCGGGATGACCGCATGGTCTTCCTGCCGCTGTTTCTGGTGGGCGGGGCGATAGGCATCGCATTGGGGACCTGGGCGCTCACCAGCCTGCCGGAGCGAACGCTGGTGATGACATTGGGCATCATTTTGTTGTGCTACGTCGCGCTCAAGCTGGCGGCACCCCATTTCGTGGTCGGTCCGCTGCTGGCGCGGCGGGCCGGACCGCTGTTCGGCATAGGGGGCGGCGTCCTGCAGGGCGCGACAGGAATTTCGGCGCCTATCACGGTCACATTCATTCACGCCATGGCTATGGATCGGGAGGCTCATGTGTTTGCCGTATCTACCATGTTCCTGCTCTATTCAGTGGTGCATCTGCCGGCACTGGCCGTGGCCGGCGTGATGCAGGGGCAGTGGCTGATCGAGGGGGTCATGGCGCTTGTGCCCATTCTGATTTTCATGCCGCTTGGCCAGGCCATTGCCAGCAGGCTCAGCCGCAAGGCCTTTGACCGCATGATCCTGATTTTCCTCGGCCTGATCGGGCTCAAAATGGTGCTGGGCCTTTAGGGGCCGCCCCATGGGAGAACGACATTCCACCACAAGCGCGCATTGTTGTGCTTGACGCGCCATAGCGGCCTCATATAGGTAAGTAACTAATCAGTTACACCGAATGCTGCGGCTTGGGAGAAAAATAAATGGCAGAGCAACGGCTTGGCATTATCATGCATGGCGTCACCGGGCGCATGGGCTACAACCAGCATCTGGTGCGCTCGATCCTGGCGATCCGCGATCAGGGCGGCATCATGCTGAAAAATGGCGACCGGCTGGTGGTCGACCCGATCATCGTGGGCCGCAATGCCGACAAGATGCAGGCTCTCGCCAAGAAGCATAATATCGCCCGGTGGAGCGACGATCTCGAGGCGGCACTGGCCAATCCTGACGACGCGATCTTTTTCGACGCCGGCACCACCCTGATGCGCGCCGGGCTGCTGGAAAAGGCATTGGCCGCCGGCAAGCATGTCTATTGCGAGAAGCCGACCTCGGACGATCTGGACGTGGCGGTGAACCTGGCCAAGACGGCCCGCGCCTCCGGCCTGAAACATGGCGTGGTGCAGGACAAGCTGTTCCTGCCGGGTCTGATGAAGATCAAGATGCTCAAGGATAGCGGCTTTTTCGGCGATATCCTGTCGGTGCGCGGCGAGTTTGGCTATTGGGTATTTGAAGGCGACTGGCAGAAGTCGCAGCGCCCGAGCTGGAACTATCGCAAGAACGATGGCGGCGGCATCATTCTCGATATGCTGTGCCACTGGCGCTATGTGCTCGACAATCTGTTCGGCGAAGTGCAGGCGGTTTCGTGCCTGGGCGCCACCCATATTCCGCAGCGCGTGGACGAGCAGGGGAACACCTTCAACTGTGACACCGATGATGCGGCCTATGCCACGTTTGAACTTGAAGGCGGGGTGATTGCCCAGATCAATTCGAGCTGGACGACCCGCGTGCGCCGCGACGATCTGGTCACCTTCCATGTCGATGGCACGCATGGCTCGGCCGTGGCGGGCCTGCACAAGTGCTGGACCCAGCATCGCGTCAACACCCCCAAGCCGGTGTGGAACCCCGACCAGCCGCAGACCATGAACTTCTTCAACGACTGGGAAGAGGTTCCAGACAACTGGCCGGCGGACAATGGTTTCAAGGTGCAGTGGGAAATGTTCCTGCGCCATGTTGCTGAAGATGCCCCATGGGAATATGGCCTCGAGGCCGGTGCCAAGGGTGTACAGCTGGCCGAACTGGGGCTCAAGAGTTGGGACGAGCGCCGCTGGCTCGATGTGCCGAAGTTGCAGTTCTGAGGTTCGGAACTTCACCCAATCACGGTGTCACCCCGGCCTTGAGCCGGGGCCCATCCTGAGACGTGTCCGCGCTCGCTCCACGTTGGCTGATCTCAAGATGGATCCCGGCTCAAGGCCGGGATGACAACCGAGTTCTTTGAGACTTCAAGGACACGACGATGACAACCATCAATCTGCCCAATCCCGATCGGACCATCAGCGCCTACACCCTGAGCGGCGATCCCATCCCGTTCGTCAAGTTCAAGGCGACGGATTTTCCGCGCGTTGCCTATTCGGCAGCCCATGTCGTGGCTGATCCCCTGGCCAGCAATGATCCCTGGCTGACCCCGGCCATTGACTGGGAAACGACGCTCAAATTCCGCCACCGCATGTGGGATCTGGGTCTCGGCGTGGCCGAGGCGATGGACACCGCACAACGCGGCATGGGACTGACCTGGACCGAAGCACAGGAGCTGATCCGGCGCTCGCAGGCCGAAGCCAAGACCCGCGATGACAGCCTGATCGCCTATGGCGCGGGTACCGACCATCTAACCCCAGGCCCCGATGTCAGCATCGACGACATCATCAAGGCCTATGACGAGCAGGTGGGGTTTGTCGAAGCGCAGGGCGGTCGCGTCATCCTGATGGCGAGCCGCGCGCTGGCTGCCGCCGCCAAATCACCGGACGACTATGCCCGGGTTTATGGCCACGTGCTCAGCCAGGTGAAGCAGCCGGTGATCATGCATTGGCTGGGCGAAATGTTCGACCCGGCCTTGCAGGGCTATTGGGGCGATGCCGACCACGACAAGGCCATGGATGTCTGTCTCGACGTTATTGCCGCCAATGCAGACAAGGTTGACGGCATCAAGATCTCGTTGCTCTCGGCGGAAAAAGAGATTGCCATGCGCCGCCGCCTGCCGGCATCGGTCAAGATGTATACCGGCGACGATTTCAATTATGCCGAGTTGATCGCCGGTGATGATCAGGGCTATTCGCACGCGCTATTGGGCATTTTCGACGCCATCGCTCCGGCTGCCTCGGCGGGCCTGGCGGCGCTGGGGCGCGGTAATACCAATGAGTTCTTCGATATCCTCGAACCCACCGTGCCGCTCAGCCGCCATATCTTCGCGGCGCCTACCCGCTTCTACAAGACCGGCGTGGTATTCCTGGCCTATCTCAATGGCTTGCAGGACCATTTCGCCATGATTGGCGGCCAGCAATCGACCCGCTCGCTGCAGCATCTGAGCGAACTGTTCCGTCTGGCCGACAAGGCGCGGGTTCTCGCCGATCCTGACCTCGCCACAGCCCGCATGAAGCAGGTTCTCGCCGTTTATGGAGTTTCCGCATGAGCGCCGATACCGTCATTTCGCTGAACCTGGCGACCACTCGCCCGCAATGGGGGTTCGCCGAGGCCGTCGAGGGGTGCCTGAAGGCCGGTATCACCGCGATTTCGCCCTGGCGCGACCAGATCGAGGCCATTGGGCTTGATGAGGCCGCGCGCATCGTCAAGGAGAACAAGATCCGCGTGACTGGCGTGTGCCGTGGTGGCATGTTCCCCGGCGTCGATGCGGCCGACCGGCAAAAACGTATCGACGACAATCTGCGCGCCATCGATGAGGCAGCCGCGCTCAATGCTGACTGCCTGGTATTGGTGGTCGGGGGCTTGCCCGGATCGTCAAAAGATCTGCCCGGGGCCCGTGAACAGGTGACGGACGGCATTGCCGCCATGCTGCCGCATGCCAATGCCAGCGGGGTCAAGATCGCCATCGAGCCATTGCACCCGATGTATGCAGCCGACCGCGCCTGCGTGAACACCACCGACCAGGCACTCGATATCTGCGAAAAGCTGGGCGAGACGGTGGGCGTTGCGCTTGATGTCTATCACATCTGGTGGGACCCCAACCTTGCCAACGCCATTGCCCGCGCGGGCCGCATGAAGCGCATTTTTGCCCATCACATCTGCGACTGGCTGGTGCCCACCAAGGACATGCTGCTGGACCGCGGCATGATGGGTGACGGCGTCATCGATTTGAAGGCCATCCGCAAGATGATCGAGGATGCCGGCTTCCATGGTCCGCAGGAGGTCGAAATCTTCAGCCAGGATAATTGGTGGAAGCGCCCCGGTGATGAAGTGCTGCAAGTGATCAAGGAGCGCGTCGCAACGGTATGCTGAAGCGCCTCTGACAAGAAAAAAGCCCCGGATCAACGTCCGGGGCTTTTCAATTTGCCTGTCCCTTATGACACGCGCTGATACTCGATGCTCGAGCACAGCAGCTGACAGCCGGTCAGCTTGATGGTGTCAGGGCCGGTCAGTTCGACAATAGCCTTGGCATTGCCGCCATTGAGCGCAATCTGGCCCTCCCAGGTGCCGGGCGCAGTCTGCTCTGCCTTGACGACCTGTTTGTCGACAAAGGCCAGGTTTTCCTCGGTACGGCTATCGCCCTGGATGTCGTTGAGCGTCCCGCAAAGCTGGGTGCCGTCACCACACAGCTCGAAGGTAAAGGTGGTGCCCCAGCGATCCTTCCAGACCCCACCGGGATCGGCCGCGGACTGAGCGAAAGCGGGCATAGCGAGAGCGGCCGCGACACTGGTCGCGGCAAGAATAGTTTTCAGCATTTTACAATGCTCCATCAAATTGTCGCGCCCGGCCAGGGAGGTGGCCTGCGCGCTCTGTTGCAGTTTTAATGAGCCCTTGGGTAGGCCAACGCCGGACCACGCACATTGTTGCGTAAATGTTACCGGCGGAAGGTCGCAGCCAGTTCGATGTGAACGGACCAGGCGAACTGATCCACCGCTATTAGATCGCTCAACATGAACCCGGCCTGAACAAGGATGGCGGCGTCCCGCGCGAAGCTTTTGGGGTCGCAGGCGACCATCACCACATGCCGCGCCTTGGACGCAGCGATCTCCTTGACCTGAGCCTGGGCCCCGGCTCTCGGTGGATCGAGCACTATGGCGTCGAAATTGAGTTCAAAGCGGGTGAGCGGATCGCGGAACAGGTCGCGTGGCTTGGCGGTGACGGCCTTGAGGCCCCTGGTATGGCGTACCGCCTTGTAGAGCGCAACAATGCCGGCCCGGTCGCTGTCGGCCGCAAAAACCGGGGCAGTTTCAGCCAGCCGCAGAGCGAAGGGGCCAATGCCACAAAACAGATCGGCAATGGATTTGGGCTTGCCTACGGCCGCCTGCACATAGTCTGCCAGAACCTGTTCGGCTTCGGCTGTAGCCTGCAGGAAGCTGCCAATGGGCAGGTCGACTTCCGAGCGCCCCATGGTCACCGTCGGCTGCTGCCGCAACAGCACCATTTCCCGGTCCAGAGACAGCCGCGCCAGGCCGAGCTCATTGCCCAGCGGCACCAGCTTTTCGACGCGTACGCCCTTGGCTGCCTTGCGGATGCCGACATCGATGCCAGCATTGGTGGCCGTGACGCTGATATCGCATTCGCCGATAGCCGCGCCCAGCGCCCGGGCAATGTCTGGCGCGCGCTTGAGCGCCGGCACCAGGATGGGGCAGGCATCAAGATCGAGCAGGTTATGGCTGCGCAATTGCATATAGCCGGCACTGTCCTTGCGGGCATGCAGCGTGGCGCGACGGCGCCCCGCACCATGGGCCGTGATAAAGCGTTCGACTTTGTTGGCAAGCCCGACCTGACGCAGCGCTGTTTCGATCAGCTCGGTCTTGAAGGCCGCATAGCTCTGCGCGTCCATGTGCTGGAGCTGGCAGCCCCCGCAAGTGCCAAAATGCGGACAGAACGGCTCAATGCGGTTTGGCGCAGGAATCAGCGTCTCGACCAGCGCGCCGCGATTGCCATCCATCGTGAGTGCCACCTGCTCGCCGGGCAAGGCGAAGGGCACGAAGACGCGCTGCCCGTCAATGATGGCTACGCCTTCGCCCTTATGGCCGAGCGATTCGATGGTGGTCGTATGGGTCATGCGCGATCCTGACAGACAGAAGCCCGATCATTCCTGATCGGGCTCCGGCTTGCTGCGTAACTATTGGCGGCCTAGGGCCGGTCTCAAACTTGCTGGACGCCCTCGACACCCGGCACGAAGTGGCGGAGGAGATTCTCGATGCCATTCTTGAGCGTTGCAGTGGAAGACGGGCAGCCCGAGCAGGCGCCCTGCATGTGCAGGAACACTGTGCCCTCCTTGAAACCCTTGAAGATGATGTCGCCGCCATCCATGGCCACCGCGGGACGCACGCGGGTGGCCAGCAACTCCTTGATGACTTCGACCATCTCCTTGTCTTCTTCCTCGAAGAACTCCTCAACCTCGTCGAAATCAACCGGCGCAGTGCTGCCCTCGGTAATGACCGGCTTGCCAGAGAGGAAGTGGTCCATGATGACGCCGAGAATGGCCGGCTTGATATGGGCCCAATTGGTGTCGTCCTTGGTGACCGAAATGAAATCGGACCCCAAGAACACGCCGTTCACGCCCGAAATGGCGAACAGGCCGGTGGCCAGCGGCGAGGCGGCGGCAGCTTCAGGCGAACGGAAGTCCCGCGGCTCGCCAACCAGCACTTCGCGGCCCGGCAGGAACTTCAGGGTCGCCGGATTGGGCGTGGCTTCGGTCTGGATAAACATGGCGGCTCCCCGCTGAGCGGTGCAATTAGAATGTTTCTAAAATAGACCTTTGGGGGCGGGATGCAAGGGCAAATGCATGGCAGGAGGCGCATGGCAGCCAGGCCGGGGACCAACCGTCGCGATACCGCGCTCTACCTTTCCAGCATAACTTTCGTGGTCTGCTTCGAAACTAAGCCAATCGAGCGTAGCTTTTCTGGCCTGCTTCGCTAAAATCTCCCCACCGGGGAGATTTTCCCTGCGGGACGCTCAGCAGATCGCGATGACTTCGTCGTCGCTCATGCGGCCCGGCACGATGGTTAGCGGGATGGGCAGGACATTGGCGCGGGCGGCAAAATGGGTCACCAGCGGCCCCGGCCCATCGGGGGATTTGGAGGCGGCCAGTACCAGGATGGCGATGCCGTGATCCTTGTCGATGACGCGCTCGATCTGTTCGGGGCCGCTGCCCTCGCGGATCACCGATTCGGCACGTACGTCTCCGATTTCCTTGATGCGGGCCATGCGCCGGTCGAGATTGCGTTCGGCCTCTTCGACGGCCTCGGCGCGCAGCACGTCCTCCACGCCCAGTCCGATGAATTCAGGCTTGGGCACGACCGTCATCAGCACCACGGTGCCCCCGGTGCGTTTGACGCGCCAGGCGGCGAACGTCACGGCCCGATCGCATTCTTCGGTTTCATCGATAACGACGAGAAACTTGCGCTTGTATTCGACCTGCGAAACCATTGGCGCTCCTGAGTTCTAGCGAACAAAGCCGACAATATTGCGCACCTCGGCCATGATTGGCTGGGCAATGGCGCGGGCGCGGTCAGCCCCGTCACGCAATATCTTGTCCATCTCGCCGCGATCGGCAACCAGACGTTTCATTTCCTCGGCGATGGGCGAGAGCTTGGATACGGCAAGCTCCGCCAGCGCAGGTTTGAACACCCCCCAGCCCTGGCCGCCGAATTCACCCAGCACCTCGTCCACGCTCTGGTTGGAAAGGGCGGCATAGATGCCCACCAGATTTTCCGCCTCAAGGCGTCCGGACAGGCCCGCAGCTTCGCTCGGCAGCGCGTCGGCATCGGTGGTGGCGCGCTTGATTTTCTTGGCGATCAGATCGGCGCCATCCATCATGTAGATGGTCGAGAGATCGGAAGCGTCGGACTTGCTCATCTTCTTGGAGCCGTCCTTGAGCGATTTGACGCGCATGGCCGGTCCGGTCGCCAGGGTCTCGGTGATCGGGAAGAAATCGCCCTTCACGCCTTGCGCCTTGATCTGCTTTTTGAAGTCGTGGTTGAACTTCTTGGCGATGTCGCGCGTCAGTTCGAGATGCTGCTTCTGGTCCTCGCCGACCGGTACGCCGGTGGCCTTGTAGAGCAGGATGTCGGCCGCCATCAACGAGGGATAGGCGAACAGGCCCAGTGACACAGCCTCGCTGTTCTCGCCTGCCTTGTCCTTGAACTGGGTCATGCGCGACATCCAGCCCATGCGCGCCACGCAGTTGAAGATCCAGCTCAACTCAGCATGTTCAACCACCTGGCTCTGGTTGAAAATGATGGAACGGCTCGGGTCGACACCAGCGGCGATATAGGCGGCGGCGATTTCATAGGTCCAGCGTTTCAGGTCTGCGGGGTCCTGCCAGACCGTGATGGCGTGCATGTCGACCACGCAATAGATGGTCTCATGCGTGTCCTGGAGCGGCACGAAGCGGCGGATGGCGCCGAGATAATTGCCAAGATGCAGGTCACCCGAGGGTTTGATACCGGAAAAGACGCGGGGGCTGAACGTCATGATGCCCTTCGATAACAGAAACGAAATCAGGCGCCCGTTCTATACGGGCAAGACGAAGAATGGAACCGTCAGGCGCGGCGGCGCAGTCGACGGAGCAAAAGTCGCAGATCTTGCGTGCCGCTGACATGGACGAGGGTGAAATAGACCGCGACGCCGAAGGCGATCAGCGCCGCGAGGACACCAGCCTGACGCCAGAGCGGGACACCGCTGGCCAGATGGGCGGTGCCCTCGGTCGCCAAGAGCCAGAGGGCCGTGCCCATGATCAGGCTGATCACGAGGATAGCCAATTGCGCCCGCCATTGCGGCCAGGTCAGGCGGAAATGGCCCCGCACGGCCAGTGTGGCCACAAGCAGCAGCACGTTGAGCCAGGAGGAAGCGGCGGTGGCGATGGCGATGCCGACATGGAGCAGGCTGGGAAACAGAGTGAGCGAGATGGCGATATTGGCGATCACGCTGATCCCGGCAAAAATGGTAGGGGTCAGCGTGTCCTCGCGAGCAAAGAAGCCCGGCTGCAAAACGCGGATCAAGACATAGGCGGGCAGGCCCGTGGCAAAGGCAATCAGGGCTTCAGCGGTCTGGGTGGTGGCGAGGGCATCGAACGCGCCGCGCTCGAACAAGACCCGCACGATCGGCTCGGCCAGCGCCACCAGCGCTACCGCTGCGGGCATGGTGAGTAGCATGGAAACGAAGAGCGCCTGATCCTGGCTCTGCCGCGCCTCAAGCGCCCGCCCCCCTTTGAGATGGCGACTCAACTCGGGGAGCAGCACCGTGCCGATGGCGATGCCGATAATGCCCAGCGGGAGCTGATAGAGCCGGTCGGCATAGGAAAGGACGGAAATGGCGTTGTCGGCGCCCGAGGCGATGATGGTGCCCACGAATATATTGATCTGGGTGATGCCGCCGGCCAGGATCGCCGGTACTGCCAGCACCCAGAAGCGACGCACCTCCGGGTCCAGCCGCGGCATGCGAAAAGCCGGGCGGAAGCCGGCCCGTTCGATCGCCACCCAGACCAGCACCAATTGCGCCACTCCGCCGGTCATAGTGGCGATGGCAACCCAGATGGTGGCCTTGGCCGGCGTCTGCACGAACCAGATGGCCAGGGGGATGAGCGCTGCAATGGTGACCAGGTTGAGCAGTACCGGCGCAAAAGCGGCGGCAAAGAATCGCCCCAGCGTGTTGAGAATGGCACCGTAGGCAGCCATCAGTGACATGCAGGCGAGATAGGGGAACATGATCCGTGTCAGCAGCACGGTCAGCTCGAATTTTTCGGGGTCATCGACAAAGCCGGGCACGAAGGCGGCCATGACCTGCGGCATGAAAATTTCGGCCAGCAGGGTGACGATGAATAGCATCACCACCAGCCAGCTCATGATGCGTGCGGCGAGCAGTTTTGCGCCCTCTTGACCCTCACGCTCCAGCGCACCGGAGAACATGGGCACAAAGGCGGTATTGAAAGCGCCCTCGGCAAAAAGCCGCCGGAACAGATTGGGGAAGCGGAAGGCGGCGAAAAACGCGTCGGCCGCCGGGCCGGTGCCCAGCACCGCGGCCATCAAGGCGTCACGGGCAAAACCGGCAATTCGGCTGAGCAGGGTAAGCGAACCGACCGAGACAAAATTGCGGAACAGGGTCATGGGCCCGTGTGCGCCTCACCCATTGACCACCTTCTTTTCCGGTGCCTTGTCCTCGCTGGGACGCTTGAACACGTTCATCAGCACGCCGTGGATCTTTTTCTGGCGGGATTTGACGTGGATTTTCTGGCCTGTGAGATCGGTGACATAGAAGACGTCGACGGCCTTTTCGCCATATGTGCCGATATGGGCCGAGCCGATGGTGAGGTTGAGATCGCTTATCTCGCGGGTGAGGGCGTAGAGAAGACCAATGCGGTCGAGGCCCGAGACCTCGATGACGGTGAACTTTTCCGAAATGGCGTTGCTGACCGACACTTCGGCGGGCAGGCTGAAGGGTCGCAAGCGCTTGTTGTGGCGCGATTCCTTACCCAGATCGATCAGCACCTGGCGCTTGCCCTGCAGAAGCTGCTTGACCGTATCGATGATGCGCGTGGCGCGGACCTTTTCGTCTTCGTCGGAGGTGAAGGAGCGCTTGAGCCGGAAGGTGTCGATGGCGCGACCATCGCGGGTGGAGAAAATCTGCGCGCCGATGATGGAGGCATCCTGCATGGTGCAGGCGCCGGCGATCAACGAAAGCAGGCGCGGGTGATCGGGCGTATAAAAGCTGACCTCGGTAATGCCTTCGAACGCCTTGACCCGGATCGAGCCGGCAAAGGGCTGGTCGGTGCCGTCGGCATTGCGGATCATCCTGGCGTGTTCGAGCTGTAATTCCGGCTCGGCACGCAGCCAGTAATGGTCGTAATGGCGGGCCGTATAAGCCTCGATTTCGGCGGGCACCCAGCCCGAAAGAGCCTCGGTCAAGGCCGAGCGGGCCTGATTGACCCGGTCGGACTGGCTGACCTGGCTATGCCCGCCCGAGAGCAGGGGTTCGGTGGCAAAATAGAGCGCACGCAGCAGCGACCCCTTCCAGCCGGTCCAGGTGCCCGGACCCACGGCACGAATATCGCAGGCGGTCAGGATCATCAGCAGGGCCAGGCGCTGGGGCGATTGCACCACATCGGCAAAGGCCTTGGCGGTTTCGGGGTCCTGGATATCGCGGGCCTGGGCAATCTCGCTCATCAGCAAGTGATATTCGATCAGCCAGCACACCGTGTCGGTTTCGGCGGCATTGAGGCCAAAGCGGGGACAGAGTTTCCTGGCAATCTTCGCCCCGGCGATGGAGTGGTCCTCGGGACGACCCTTGGCGATATCGTGCAGGAACAGCGCCACATAGAGCAGGCGCGTGTCGTTGAGCTGAGGCAGGAGTTCATGGGTCAAAGGCAGTTCGTCGCGCAGGCCGCCGCTGGCGATCTTGGCCATGACGCCGACCGAGCGGATCAGGTGCTCGTCCACCGTATAATGGTGATACATGTTGAACTGCATCAGCGCGACGATCTTGCCAAAATCGGGCACGAACTTGCCGAGCACGCCGCTCTCGTTCATCTGGCGCAGGATGCGCTCGACATAGTTGGCGCTGGTCAGAATGGTCAGAAAATGCGCATTGGCCCTCGGGTCGGCGCGCAGGGACTTGTCGATCAGCCGCAGGCTGTTGCGGATATGCATGATGGCGTCGGGGTGGAACAGCAATTCCTCGCGGCCAGCCACCATGAAGGCGCGGATGAGATTGACCGGGTCCTTCTCGAAAACGTCCGGCCCGGCAATATTGAGGCGCCCGGTATCGACGATGAAGGCGGTTTCGCCCTTGATTTTCGACTTGCCGGAGCGGAACGGCGCCAGGACGCGCCCCACCAGATCCAGATCCTTGGCGTGGTGAAATTCGAGACCGGCGCAAATGATGCGGGTCAGGTCTCCGACATCTTTGGCAACCAGGAAATAACGCTTCATGAAGCGCTCGACGCCCAGCATGCCCAGGCGCTGCGCATAGCCCATGCGCTGGGCCAATTCGGGCTGCATGTCGAAGCTGAGCTTTTCATCGGCCCGGCCGGTGACGAAATGCAGATGGCAGCGCACCGCCCAGAGGAAATCCTCAGCCCGGTTGAACAAGCGATATTCAGCAGCTGAAAGGACGCCCTTGCCGACCAGCTCATGGCTGGTCTTGACCTGATAAAAATATTTTCCGATCCAGAACAGCGTATTGAGGTCGCGCAGGCCCCCTTTGCCGTCCTTGATATTGGGCTCGACCACATAGCGGGTATTGCCCATCTGCTTGTGGCGCTCGTCCCGCTCGGCCATTTTGGCGGCGATGAATTCCGGGCCCGTCCTGGGCATGATCTCGGTTTCAAAGCGGTGGGTGAGCTGATCGTAGAGCCCCTTGTCCCCGGTCAGGAAACGGGCTTCCAAGGTGGCCGTGCGCACGGTCATGTCGGCGCGGGCCATGCGGATGCATTCATCCACCGAGCGGACGGCGTGGCCGACCTTCTGCCCCAGATCCCAGAGCATGTAGAGGATATATTCGGTGACCTGTTCGCCCCAGGGAGTTTGCTTATAGGGCAGAATAAAGAGCAGATCGATGTCCGAACCGGGGGCCAGAGTGCCGCGGCCATAGCCGCCGACAGCGGAGAGCGCGATAGCTTCGGCGCCGGACGGGTTGTCGACCGGATAAACCCGCGTGGTGGCAAAGCGGTGCACGGCGATGATGATTTCGTCCTGGGCGGCACACAGGTTCTGGGCGCAGCGCGTGCCCTTGTTGTTGGCCAGCAGTTCAACCTCAGCGCTGTGGCGCGCATCGGCCAGGGTCTGCCGGATATGGGCCAGGATCGCCATGCGGGCCTTGGGTGAGCGGGCCGGTTCGTCGCCCAACAGCGCATCGAACTCGGCCACCAGCGTATTGGCGGTTTTCAGCGCGAACTGTGCCTTTTTGGGTCTGGCCTCAGCTTCGGCTAGCGTCATCGCGGAGTTTCTTCAATTGATAGAGCGCATCAATGGCCTGGCGCGGTGTCATTTCGTCGGGGCGGACGGCATCGAGCGCTTCGTGAACGGGATCCTTGCCCTTTGGAGCCGGGGGCGGCTGATGGGCAAAGAGCGGCAAATCGTCTAGCACGCTGGCTTTCTGGCTGGAAGAGGCGGTGCCGGCCGAGCGTTGTTCGAGCACGTCGAGCACCTGTCTGGCGCGCGCTATGACCGGTGCCGGCAGACCGGCCAGGCGCGCCACCTGGATGCCATAGGAGCGGTCGGCGGCGCCGGGACCGACTTCGTGCAGAAACACCACTTCGCCCTCCCATTCGCGCACCTTCATGGTGACGTTGGCGACGCGGGAGAGGGTTTTTGCCAGGGAAGTCAATTCGTGGAAATGGGTCGCGAACAACGCCCGGCACCCGGTTGTTTCGTGCAGCGCCTCGACCGCCGCCCAGGCGATAGACAGCCCGTCGAAGGTGGCAGTGCCGCGGCCAATCTCGTCCAGCACCACCAGGCTCTTGCGGGTGGCGCGATTGAGGATGGCGGCGGTTTCGACCATTTCGACCATGAAGGTGGAGCGGCCATGGGCGATGTCGTCGGAGGCGCCGACACGCGAGAACAGTCGATCGACGACACCAATATGGGCGCTGTCGGCCGGCACATAGCAGCCCATCTGCGCCAGCACGGCGATCAATGCGTTCTGTCGCAGGAAGGTCGATTTACCACCCATATTGGGGCCGGTGACCAGCCAGAGCGACCCGCCACCGGTTTCTTCGCTACCAGAGAGATCGGCATCATTGGCGACAAAACTCTGGCCTTCCGATTTCACCATCAATTCCACCACCGGATGGCGCCCGCCAGAGATGGCAAAAGCAAGGCTGTCGTCGACAATCGGCCGACAATAACCCCGGGTGGCAGACACTTCTGCGAGAGCGGCGGTGACGTCCAGTTCGGCCAGCGCGTCGGCGAGACCCTGCAACTGGCTGGTTGCGGCCAGCGTCTCATCACGCAGGCGGGTGAAGATGGCCTGTTCGATTTGCAACGCTGCGCCCTGGGCCTGGGCAATCCGGCCTTCAAGGTCGGCCAGTTCGGTGGTGGTAAAGCGCATGGCGTTGGCCAGCGTCTGGCGATGGATGAAAGTTTCGCGGTGCGGGGTTTCGAGCAGCTTCTGACCGTGGGCGGCGGGCACTTCGACGAAATAGCCCAGCACGCCATTGTGCTTGATCTTTAACGATCGCACATCGGTCTCGTCCATCAGCCGGGCCTGCAGCGCCGCCACCACGGCGCGGGTCTCGCGGCCCAGCGCGCGTTCCTCGTCGAGTCTTGGGTCATAGCCGGAGCGCACAAACCCGCCATCGCGGCTGAGAAGCGGCAAGTCATCGTCGAGCGCCGCCGCCAATTCACTGGCGAGGGTCTGTGGCGCGGTACCAAGGGTTTGTGCCAGACGGTCCAGAATGGCAGGCCGGTGGGGTTGCTTGCTCAGATGCTGCGCCAGTTCGAGAGCCGCTCCAACGGCCCTGCCAATGGCGGCCAGGTCGCGCGGGCCGCCGCGCTCCAGGGCCAGGCGCGAGAGGGCGCGGGCCAGATCTGGTGCGGATTTGAGATCCTGGCGCAGGTGGGCGCGCAGCAGCGTGTCTTCGACCAGACGGGTCACCGCTTCGAGACGCTGGTTGATTGCATCAGCGCGGCGCAAAGGGGCGGCGAGCCGGGTTGCCAGCAGCCGCGCGCCGGGCGCCGTCACTGTCAGGTCAATGGCCTGGCGCAGTGAGCCCTTGGCCTGGCCGCGCTGGGTGACCAGCAGCTCAAGGCTGGACCGTGTTGCCGCATCGATTGCCATGCTGGCCTGGGCCGCGTCGGTCAGCGGCGGCCGCAGCGGGGCGCTGCGGCCCTTCTGGCTTTCCCCGACATAGCCAACCAGCGCCCCGAGAGCCGCGCGGCCGGCGCGGCTAAGGGCGCTGGGATCGAAAGCATCAGAGGGGAAACAGCTACGCAAAAGCGGCATGGCCGCTTCGCTATCGGCCAGCTCGGGGGCGATGGTAGATGCAATCGCGCCCCAGGCCGGCGCGAACAGGTGTTTTTCGACCAGCGCTGCCCGGGTCGCATCGGTCAGCAGCAGTTCGGCCGGGGCAATGCGCGCCATCTCGTCGCCGAGCTGGTCGGCAGCCAGATCGGAGACGAATGTCTCGCCGGTGGAAATATCGGCCCAGGCCAGGGCGAAATCGGTTTCGCCATGGCGCACCATGGTCAGGGCTGCCAGATAATTGGCGGAGCGCGCGTCGAGATGGTCATCCTCGGTCAGCGTGCCGGGGGTCACCAGGCGTACGACATCGCGCCGCACCACGGATTTGGAACCGCGTTTCTTGGCCTCTGCCGGGTCTTCCATCTGTTCGCAGATGGCGACCCGATGGCCCAGCCGGATCAGCTTGTTGAGATAGTCATTGGCGGCGTGAATGGGCACGCCGCACATCTGGATATCCTCGCCCAGATGCTTGCCGCGCTTGGTCAGCACGATGCCCAGCGCAGCACTGGCGATTTCGGCGTCCTCGAAGAACAGCTCGTAGAAATCGCCCATGCGATAGAACAGCAGATAGCCGGGATTGACCGCCTTGATCTCGAAGAATTGCGCCATCATGGGCGTCAGTCCCGCAGGCGCGGGGCCGGGAGCGGCCTCGAAAGGGGATTGGTCCATGGGCGCGGGCAGTCAGGGCTTGAAAATTGATCCCGGACCTTAGGCGGTTCGGGATCAGATTCCAACCGGGCGAAACGAGTTTGCCCCTACCGTTTTGCCGCATGGATCAGGGGCCGCGAATGAGGGAAACTGGCTCGACCAGTTTGCGATAGAGATGCCAGGTGGCGTGGCCAAGAATGGGCAGTACCACCGCCAGGCCGACAAAGAGCGGGATGGAGCCCACAAAGATACTTGCGCCCACGATGACCCCCCAGGCCAGGAGCGGCACGGGATTGGAGATCACCGCCCGGAACGAGGTCTCGACGGCCACATAGGCTCCCACATCACGATCGAGCATCAGGGGGAAGGCAATGACCGTGGTGCATAACACCACCAGAGCAAACAGGGCGCCCAAGCCAGTGCCGATCGCCAGCAGCGTCATGCCGGCAGGGTCCGTGAGGATTTGCGCGAGCAAAGCATCCAGGGTGCGCGGTGGCGACGCGCCGAACAGGCTTTCATACAGCGCCTGGGCACTGGTGAGCCAGAGGGTGAACAGCACAAAGAGCATGGCGCCGACGGCCAGTATGGAGCCAAGGGCTGGCGATTTCAGCACGCTCATGGCGTCGCGCCAGCTCGGGTCTTGTCCCATTTCGAGCCGTCGCGACACTTCATAGAGTGGCAGGGCGGCGATAGGGCCGACCAGGGCAAAGCCACCGACCAATGGATAGAGCAGGGTCCAGGCGTGCCAGCCGTTCATCCACACGGTCAGCACGATGCCGATAACCGGATAGATCAGCATCAACAGCACGTAGTGACTGGGCTTGGCCCAAAAGTCGGCGGCACCGCGCCGCAGGACATCGCCGAGATCGGCCAGCGAAATCTTGTGTATGACCGGCAGGTCGAGCTTGTCGCCGACACCGGAAATGACATGCATCTTGGCCATGTGCGTCCCTCCCCCTTTGCAAGGAGGCCGCACTTTCCGCGAAGAGCGCATGAGGGGCGCGAGACGCGTTTGATGCGACCGCTATGTCACCATACTATGCCCTGAACCGGGAGCTGTCGCCCCCGGTTCAGGTGAATGTGATCAGGCCTTGGCCAGCGCCTGATCGATGTCGGCAATGATGTCGTCGACGTGCTCGATGCCCACCGAAATGCGCACCAGATCCTCCGACACCCCGGCCTTTTTGAGTTCTTCAGGCGAGAGCTGGCGGTGGGTGGTGGTGGCCGGGTGGCAGGCCAGCGACTTGGCGTCGCCGATATTGACCAGGCGCAGGATCATCTGCAGCGCATCGATAAAGCGGCCGCCGGCGTCCTTGCCGCCCTTGATGCCGAAAGAGAGAATGCCCGAGCCCGAGCCCTTGGAGATCTTGCTGGCCACCGCGTGGTAGGGGCTGTCGGACAGGCCGGCATAGTTGACCCACTCCACCTTGGGATGGTTTTTCAGGTGCTGGGCGACCTTGAGCGCATTTTCGCAGTGGCGTTCCATGCGCAGGCCCAGGGTTTCGAGCCCCTGCAGGATCATGAAAGCGTTCATGGGCGAGAGGGCTGCGCCGGTATTGCGCAACGGCACCACGCGCGCCCGGCCGATATAGGCCGCGGGCCCCAGCGCCTCGGTATAGACCACGCCATGATAGGAGGGGTCGGGCTCGTTCAGGACCGGGAAGCGCTTGGCGTTGGCCTTCCAGTCGAACTTGCCGCTGTCGACAATGACGCCGCCGATGGAGGTGCCGTGACCGCCGATATATTTGGTCAGCGAATGGACCACGATATCGGCACCGAAATCGAAGGGGCGGGTCAGGTAGGGGGTAGCCACCGTGTTGTCGACGATCACCGGCACGCCATGGCGATGGGCGATCTCGGCAATTTTCTCGATATCGACGACATTGCCGGCCGGATTGCCGATGGATTCAAGGAAGACCGCCTTGGTGTTCTCGTCGATAGCCTTTTCGAAGCCATCGTAATCGTCGTGGCTGACCAGCCGGGCTTCGATGCCCTGGCGCGGGAAGCTGTGCTCGAACAGATTATAGGTGCCGCCATAGAGCTGGGAAATCGAAACGATGTTGTCGCCAACCCCGGCAATGGTCTGGATGGCATAGGTGATCGCCGCCATGCCCGAGGCCAGACCCAGCGCGGCGATACCGCCTTCCATCTCGGCGATCCGGGCTTCGAGCACCGCCGTGGTGGGGTTCATGATGCGCGTATAGATATTGCCCGCTACCTTGAGATCGAACAGATCGGCGCCGTGCTGGGTGTCGTCGAAAGTGTAGGAGGTGGTCTGGTAGATCGGAACTGCAGCCGCCTTGGTGGTGGCTTCCGATTCATAACCATGGTGCAGGGCGATGGATTCGAGTTTCATTATAGGCTCCCTTTGACTCGCTGGCGCCAAACTTGCTGGTTCGCCTGAAAATGACAAGGCGCGGGGGAGACACTTCGTCCTCTCCCGCGCCAAGTCTTTGAAATAAATGTGCTTAGCTCAGCGCATCGATCTCATAGCGGTCGGATGGGTCGCGCACCGGCCGATAGATGAAGTAATCGAAATGGGCCGGGCTTGCCGTGCCATTGAGATCATTCGCCGCCACGCCGACAAAAGCGCCGGTAAAGCTGCCATGCGCCTGATGACCACCGCATTCGTCCGACAGGATCGAGGCATCAAGGACCGGGCCGATGGGCTGCAATTCCTTGCCCTCCAGCGCATAGAAGAACTGCAGCGCCTTACCGCGAATGGTGAGGGCCAGTTTCACCTTGCCCTCATTGGGGATCTGCACCGGCTCGGCCGGGAAGCTGAGATTGCCATCGGGCCAGGAAATCTCCGAGCTCATCAGCAGCAGTTCACGCTGCCCGTCCGAATGGGCCGTTACCGCCAGATAGAAGAAATTGTAGCGGCTGTAATAGGCGGTCAGCCCGGCCATGGTGCGCTCGTCGGTGGCGGAAAAGTCCACCACGGTCTCAGCATCATAGGAGAAATGCTGCTGGCGCCGCGCCACCAGCGCCTGTTCGAACCAGGAGCCGATGGATTCGCGCCCGAACAGGGTCAGCTTGCCGCTATCCGTCGAAAAGATGCGGTCAGGCTCGGGAGTGCGCAGCCACTGGAAGTCGATGGGCAGGCCATTCTCAAAGGTAGAGCGCTGCTCGGCCCAGTATTTGTCCTCGTCACGAGTGCCGGGGACCTCGACATGCAGCGATGGCACGGGACCGTCCTTGACATAGAGCCAGTCGTCTTCGCCCCAATATGCTTCCTGGATTGCTGTTTCGCGGCCCAACACGCAGCGGCGTTCCTGGGTGGTGGGGCGGCCGGCCAGATGGACGAGATAGAGTTTGCCTTCCGGCGTTTCCACCAGATCTCCATGGCCCGAACGCTGCAGCGCGGCGAGCGGCGCGTCCTTGCTGGTCAGGATGTGCTTGTCGGGGTGGGTTTCGTAGGGCCCATCGATATTGCGCGAACGGGCGAAGGTGCAGGCATGGTCATAGGCCGTGCCACCCTCGGCGGTGAGCAGATAATACCAGCCATTGCGCTTATAGAGGTGAGGCCCCTCGACCAGCTTGAGATCGGTGCCCTTGTAGATGTTCTTGACCGGGCCGACGAGTTTGCCGGCCTTGGCGTCGAATTCCTGCAGGGCGATGCCGGCGAATTTCAGCGGCCGCGTGCGGTGGTCCCACATCATGTTGATGAACCATTTCCGGCCATCGTCGTCGTGGAACAGGGACGGATCGAAGCCGGAGGAATTGACATAAATCGGGTCGGACCAGGGCCCTTCGATTTTGTCGGCCCAGACGATGTAGTTATGGGCGTCCTTGAACGAGCCGTCCTTGCGTTTCACATCGGTGTAGACCAGCCAGAACTTTTCCCCGTCATGGGTGAGGCACGGCGCCCAGACGCCGCAGCTATCGGGGTCCCCACGCATGTCGAGCTGGGACTTGCGCGTCAGCGGCCGGGTAAGCAGCTCCCAGTTCGCGAGGTCCTTGGAGTGGTGGATCTGCACGCCGGGGAACCACTCGAAGGTGGAAGTGGCGATGTAATAATCTTCGCTCACCCGAAGAATGGAAGGATCCGGATTGAACCCGGGAAGGATGGGATTTGTCAGTTGGGACATGAATTCTTCCTCCGATGCGACAAAATTGCCGCTTGGTGCGTTATTGGGGGTTGAGAGGCGGACAAGTGGGCAAAACAGGACGCGAAAGTGCCTCGCGAACTGCCCCGATCGTCCGGATTAGCGTCAGAGCCAAAGGCCGGTGGGCCGGTTGGTCCAAGAGGGAATAAGCGCCGTGGATCTTCATATTCGCGAGTTGAGCTACTGGAAGAATGTCAAATCCAAGATGCGCCTGCAGCCTTTTGTGCATGCCGTCGAATCGAGCGCTGTCCCCATCGCCATCGCCGATCCATTCGAGCCCGATTGCCCGCTGGTCTTTGTCAACGGTGCCTTTCTCGAATTGACCGGATATTCCGAGGACGAGGTGCTGGGCCGCAATTGCCGGTTTCTGCAGGGCCCCGACACGCGGGACGAGGACCGGGCGGTCCTGAAAAAGGCGGTCCAGGATCGCGAAACCATCAGCCACGAAATCCTCAACTATAGAAAGGATGGCACGGCGTTCTGGAATGAACTGCACATGGCGCCGATGCTCGATGACGCCGGCGAGCTGCTCTATTTCATTGCCACCCAGGTTGACATCACCGAGCGGGTGGAGCGGCAGGCCGGGCTGCAGCAGGCCCTGGATGAGCGCACCGAAGCGCTGCGCGACCAGGCGGCACGCACCCATCACATGGCCCAGGAAATGACGCACAGGGTGCGCAATTCCCTGGCGCTGATCCAGGCCATGTTGCGCATGCAACTTTCGAGCCTCTCCGACGGCACGGCGCGCAACGCGCTGGTGGGCGCCCTGAGCCGGATTCAGGCGATTGTCGAAATCCAGCGCATTATCGAGCATGCCGATCTCAACACACGTATCGATATCGGTCAGATCGTGGGGTCGATCTGTGAGAAGCTCGACCACATCAACCGTGCGCATGTCGTGGCGTCCGCCGACAGGATCGAGATCAGCGAAGATCTCGTCACGCCGGTGGCGCTGATAGTCTCTGAACTGGTCACCAATGCGCAAAAGCATGCTTATGGACCCGAAGATGGCGGCGTCATTGTGGTCAGCGTGCGACGGCGGCCGAATGGAATCGAGTTGTGCGTCCGCGACGACGGCATAGGCATTCCGGACGGCTTTGATCTCAAGGCTAGCAAGGGCTTCGGCATGCGCATGCTGAGGCAGCAGGTCTCGCAGCTGGGCGCCACGCTGGAGGTCGAGCGGCTAAGCGAGGGAAGCTGCTTCACTGTGCTCATTCCGGGCAACAGCTATGATCCGTCGGCCCCTTGATTGGGGCCGACGGAGGGTTGCCTAGACGAACCGATTGACCAGGTTTTCGAGATATTCCTGGCGGCCGGAACGCGGTTGGGGATTGATGCCATCGGCATCGACCTTGGCGGCGATGTCGGCCAGGCTGAGCTGGCCATCCAGAATGTCCTTGCCCAAACCATTGTCCCAGCCGGCATAGCGGTCATCGAGCAGCTTGTCGAACTCGCCGTCCTCGATCATTGCCACCGCACCCTTGAGGCCGCGGGCCAGCACATCGAGGCCGCCAATGTGGCCGTGCAGCAGGTCTGCCGGGTCCAGCGACTGGCGACGCACTTTGGCGTCAAAATTGAAGCCGCCTTTGCCCAGGCCGCCCTGCTTGAGGATGTAGTAAAAGGCCAGGGCCATTTCGCCCGGATTGTTGGGGAAGTGGTCAGTGTCCCAGCCGGACTGCAAATCGTTACGGTTGGCATCGACCGAGCCGAGCTGGCCCAGCGAGGATGCTACGGCCAGTTCATGCTCGAAGGAATGACCGGCAAGGAAGGCGTGGCCGACCTCGATATTGCACTTCACGTCTTTTTCCAGGCCGTATTTCTGCAGAAAGCCGAATACGGTGGCGACGTCATAGTCGTACTGGTGCTTGGAGGGCTCCTGCGGCTTGGGCTCGATCAGGATCTGGCCCTTGAAGCCGATCTTCTTGGCATGCTCGATCACGAGATGAAGGAAGCGGGCCATCTGGTCCTGCTCCTGGCCGATCTTGGTGTTGAGCAGGGTTTCGTAACCTTCGCGACCGCCCCAGAGCACATAGTTCTCGCCGCCCAGTTCATGGGTCAGCTCGAGCACGTTCTTCACCTGGCCGGCGGCATAGGCGAAAACTTCCGGATCGGGGTTGGTAGCGGCGCCGGCCATGTAGCGGCGGTTGGAGAACAGGTTCGCCGTGCCCCAGAGCAGCTTGGTGCGGCTCTGTTCCATCTTGCGGGCAAAGATCTCGCCAATGGCACGGACGTTCTTGTTGCTTTCGGCGAGCGTTGCGCCTTCCGGGGCGATATCGACATCGTGGAAGCAGAAGAAGGGCACATCGAGCAGATCGAAGAACTCAAAGGCGACGTCGGCCTTGAGTTTTGCGCCTTCCATACCCTTGTCGAACCAGGGCCGGTCGAAGGTGCGGCCGCCAAAGGGGTCGCCACCTTCCTGGGCGAAGGTGTGCCAATAGGCGATGGCCGGGCGAATATGGTCTTCCATCCGCTTGCCGGCGACGATCTCGTCCTTGTTGTAGTGGCGATAGGCCAGCGGATTCTTGGATGTCGGGCCTTCAAACTTGACCTGGCTCAGGCCTTTGAAAAAATCTGTCACGAAATTGCCTCCTCAATGGCGGGATAAAGGGCGCGATAGCGCGCGTATTGATCGGAATAGGCGGCCGACAGGCTCTTGTCGGGCGCAATGGTGGACTTGATCGGCGGCATGGACATGACATCCATCGGGTCGGCCCCGGTGGCAGCGCAGAGACCCAGCCGGGCCGCGCCCAGGGCGCCACCAAAATCGCCGTCTTCGGGCAGGGCGATTTCCATATCGAGATTGGTGGCCAGCATATTGAGCCAGAGAGCGGACTTGCTGCCCCCGCCAACGGCCAGAAGACGATTGATTGCCGTGCCGGCATCGGCCAGCACGCGCTGACAATCGCGCATGGCAAAACTGACGCCTTCCATCACCGCCTGCGCCATCTGGGCGGGGTCGGTGGACTGGCTGAGACCGACAAATGACCCACGGGCGCCAGCATTATTGTGCGGCGTCCGCTCACCCGAGAGGTAGGGCAGGAAGATGGTTTCGCCCGGTCCCTTGAACTGCGCCTCGGCCGCGCCGGACAATTCAGCCTGCTTCTGGCCGGTGATACGGGACAACCAGTTCAAACTGTCGGTGGCCGAGAGAATGACGCCCATCTGGTGCCAGGTGTCGGGGATGGCGTGGCAGAAGGCGTGGACCGCCCCTTCGGTATTGGGGCTGAATGCTTCATTGGAGACGAACAGCACGCCCGAGGTGCCCAGCGACACGAAGCCCTCGCCGGGGCGGACAGCGCCGATGCCGCAGGCTGCTGCTGCATTGTCGCCAGCGCCGCCGGCAACCACGACAGTGCCCGACATGCCCCAGCGCGCCATCAGATCAGGCTTCAATTGCCCTGAAACAGCAGAGCCTTCGACCAGCGATGGCATGTGCTCTCGGTTGAGACCGGTAACGCCCAGCAGATCATCGGACCAGTCGCGTTTTGCAACATCGAGCCAGAGCGTGCCGGCGGCGTCAGACATCTCCTCGACATGTTCGCCGGTCAGCAACAGGCGGACATAGGCCTTGGGCAGCAGCACCTTCTGGATACGGGCATAGATGTCCGGCTCGTGCTTGCGGACCCAGGCGATTTTCGGGGCAGTGAAACCGGGCATGGCGATATTGCCGGCGAGGTTCCGCAAATTCGGCAATGCCGCTTCCATCTCGGCGCATTCAGCCGCCGAACGCCCGTCATTCCACAGAATACAGGGGCGCAGCACCGCGTCATTCTCCCCCAGAAGCGTCGCGCCATGCATGTGGCCGGACAGACCAATGCCCTTGACTGCGGCCAGCGCCGTGCTGTGGCTCTGCTTGAGCTTGTCGATGGCACCCAGGGTGGCCGCCCACCAGTCGGCGGGGTCTTGCTCGGACCAGCCGGGCTGGGGCCGCACCGGCTCGACAGCGGGCGCCGAGGCATCGCCCAGCGCCTTGCCCTGCTCGTCGATCAGCAGCGCCTTGACGCCCGACGTGCCGATATCAATGCCAAGAAATGTCATGAGGCACGTACCTCATATCTGATTGCAGAAATCATTCGAACGTCCTCCCGCCCGTTTCGGGCCACGCCGATTTGGTGATTGGCGCCGTGTTTAGCGCAGATTGTCGCGCAGGAAAATCCCAATTTCAATGGGATCGGTGATTGCCGTCCGCGACGCGTCCAGCGCCAATGCGCGGGCGGCGGCTATGGCCTCGCGAATTTCGCCATCCGGATTCTGGTCGAGCACCACATCGATGGCACCGTGGAGAAGTCCGGCGCGAGTGGGCGCTGAGAGCTCATGGGCAATGACGCGCAGATTGCCGCTGCGCCCGGACGCCTCAAGCGCCGACACCAGCCCGGCATTGCCGGCGCCCAGATTGTAGAGGCCGCCAAGATCGGCATGTTCGGCCAAAAGGGCCGTGATGATTTGCGCGGTCTCGGTGCGTTCGTCATGACCTTCCAGCGGACCGATGATCTCAAGGGCGGGAAATTCTGTGGCAAGCGCCGCCCGAAAGCCATCCAGCCGCTCGGCATGGTCGCGCAAATGCAGCGAACCGGCCACAACAGCCACCTTGCCGCCTTGTGGCAGGAAACGCCCCATCAGCGAGGCCGCAGTGCGTCCTGCAGCGATATTGTCGATGCCGATGAAATTGCGGCGCGCCGAACCGGGCAGGTCCGACACCAGGGTCATCACCGCAATGCCGCGACGCTGCGCGGCGTCAATGGCGGCGAGTACTTCGGGTTCATCGCTCGAAACGATCACCGCGCAGTCGCACTCCCGCGGCGCGAGCTGGTTGAGGCTTTCGGCCAGAGTTGCGGCGTCAAGCGCCCGGACCCGGCGCAGATCGAGATGAATGCGATCGGCCAGCGCCAGAGGCGAACGCCGGTGCACGGCTTCGGCCAGGCTGTCCATGAACTCATTGGAGCCATCGGGAATGAAGAACACCACGCTGAGATCGCGGGCCCGGGCCATCAAGGAAGCGTTGAGATCGCGGGCAAAGCCCAGTTCGGCAATGGCCTGCTCGACCTTTTCCGCGGTCGCGGCGCGCACGCCGGGTCGGCCGTTGAGCACCCGGTCGACCGTGGCCAGTGAGACCCCTGCGGCCCGGGCCACATCATGCACCGTTGCCCGTCGCCTCATCGTCTCTTCGCTCAAATCCGCTCCCCCACGACCAGCGCGTGAAATGGCGTTCCGCCTGGCGCTCCCATGCCAGCACACTTCCCCACGCCCTGCGCAAAGGTCAAGTGCAGCGTTGCAGCCGGGGGCCGAATAGCGCTACAGCTCCGCGCCATATAGATGGGAAGGGAGCCAGCGCCATGGCAGTCGCAGTATCAGATTTCGGTGAGCACTACGGGCAGCGCGTGGATCAATTCCGCCTGACCAGCGATACCGGGGTCAGTGTCGACATTATTGGTTTTGGCGTGGTGGTGCGCGACTGGCGCGTGCCGGTGGCTGGTGGCGAACGCTCGGTGGTGCTGGGGTTTGACCAGTTTGACGCCTATCCTGCGCATAGTCCGCATTTCGGTTCGCTGGCCGGGCGCGTTGCCAACCGAATCAAGAATGCCAGCTTCGAGCTCGATGGCGTGACCTACAATTTGCCGCCCAATGCCGGTGACTTGCAATTGCATGGCGGCGAGGAGGGATTGGGACGACAGGTCTGGCAGGGCCAGATCGACAGCGCCAACAATGCGGTGCGTTTCAGCCATTTCTCGCCCGATGGGGCCATGGGCTATCCCGGCAATGTCAATTTTGCCGCCACCTATACACTCAGCGGTAACCGCCTGCGGCTCGAATTGAGCGCCACCACCGACCGGGCCACCCCGATCAGCCTCGTGCAGCACCAGTATTTCAATCTGGGCAGCAGCGATGACGTGCTCGACCACACCATCCAGGTCAATTCCTCGGCCTATACCGAGCTGGGCGAAGATCTGGCGCCGACCGGGGCCATTCTGCCCTCAAAGGGCACAGTCTACGATCTGCGCCAGCCGCGGACCATGCGCGACGCCAACGGGGCACCGGTCGATTACGATATCGGCATGGCGCTCGATACCGGCCGCAAATTGGCCGATCCGATCGCAACCGTGGTCTCGCCCGACAAGGATCTGACGCTCAAGCTCTGGAGCGACCGGCCGGGGGTGCAGGTCTACAATGGGGTGTGGACCGACGTTTCGGTGCCCGGCCTCAATGGCAAGCGCTATGGCAAGCATTCCGGGTTCTGCCTGGAAGACCAGGCCTTTGCCGATGCCGTGCATAATCCGCACTTCCCCAATGTCATCTATTCGCCCGACCGGCCCTATAGCCATTGGTGCGAATTCGAGATCGCCTGACGCTATCTGTTCGGTGTTGCTGACGCGGTCTGTCAGCCCAATTGCGCATGGTCCTGCCGGTGACGCTGGCAGGAGACCACGATGGAGGGACGCCTATGGACAAGACCGAGCGGCTGTTTTCGATCATGGACGCGCTCCGACGGCATCGGCGGCCGATCACGGCCGCGGCGCTGGCCGAAGAACAGAATGTGTCCGTGCGCACGCTCTATCGCGACATCCAGACCCTTATCGGGCTGGGCGCACCGATCGACGGCGAAGCGGGGGTCGGCTATATGCTGAAGCCCGGCTTTTTCCTGCCGCCGCTGATGTTTAGCCCCGAAGAGCTCGAGGCGCTGGTGCTGGGCGCGCGCTGGGTGGAAACCCAACCCGATGATGGCTTGAGCGCCGCAGCGCGCAATGCGCTGGCCAAGATTGCGACCGCCTCGCCCGAAGATCTGCGGGACCGGATCAGCGATACCGCGCTCTGGCCCGTGGCACTATGGGGGCAGCGCAAGCCTATTCCGGTGCTGGGGGATATCCGCCTTGCCATGCGGCAGGAAAAGGCCGTCACCATCGACTATGAGGACGAGCAGAGCCGCGCCACCAGCCGCACCATCTGGCCGGTGGGCCTGGCCTTTTACGAAGGCAAGCAGACCATCGCGGCCTGGTGCCTGTTGCGACAGGATTTCCGCAATTTCCGCACCGACCGGATTGTCCGCCTAACCATTACTGAAGAGCGCTATGGTAAGCGCCGCGCCGTTCTGGAGCGCGAATGGCGCCAGAGCTGGGATCATGACCGGCGCAATCACGAGATCGAAGGCTAGCGCCGCCCCTAGCTCATGCGCGCGTAAAGGCTCTCGGGACGAATATTGTCGTCCAGCCGGAAGCGGTGGTCGGCCGGCGGATGGGCGCGCTGACCGCATTCCAGGCGCGGGCAGATGCGGCACCCGACGCCGATCGGCACGGTCTGCAGGTCCGAAGTCAGGTCCATGCCGTCCGAATAGATCATTTCCTTTGCGTGATGAATGGCGCAGCCCAGTCCGATCGAAAGATAGCGGCGGGGCGCGTTGTAACGGTAGTCACCTTTGGTGATGGTGCGGGCAATGCAGAAATAGCGCTGGCCATCCGGCATCTGGCTCAATTGCACATTGATGCGCTCGGGCGCGAGGAACGCCGCATAGACATTCCAGCGTGGGCAGGCGCCCGAATGGCGCGGGATATGGATACCTGACAGCGAAAAACGCTTGGAGATATTGCCGGCAATATCGGTGCGCACGAGATGGAGCGGGATGCCCGAGGCGCCCTTGCGCTGCAGCGTTGTCATACGGTGGCAGACCTGCTCGAAACTGGCGCCGAAGCGCCGTCCGAGCCGCTCGATATCATAGCGATAATCGCGGCAAGCCTTGAGGAAGGGCGCATAGGGCATGATCAGCGCGGCGGCAAAATAGGCCGAGAGCACATTGCGCGCCAGCATGGGTGCGTCGCCTTCGGGGAGGTCCGAACGTGCGATGATTTCGGCGCTCTCGGCTTCGGCCGCTACCTGGCCGACATGCTGGGCAAGCAGGAAATTGGCGGTTTCGGGCGGCAGGAGGTCCGAGACCAACAGATGGCGACCGGCCGGATCGAGCTGGCGGGCAATGCCGTGGGGCAGGGAGGCCAGCCGCACCTCGAGCCCGAACACGTTAAACAAATAGGCGCGGATGGCCGCATCAAAACTATCGCCGGCACTGTCGATATCGGTACGCACGCGTTCGGCGGCGTCTTCAAGCGTCGGAAAGTGGTTGGTATTGGCTTGCAGGAAGTCCGAAATCGCATCGGTGGCGAGGTGAAAGGGCTCTGACTCACCTTCATTTCGTGGCACCGGCGTGCCGGCCGTTGCCAGCCGATAGCGATCATAGAGCTTGAGCACGGCGCGCGCCGCCGCCGGATTGGCCTGGGCCAGGTCGCGGATCTCGAGATTGGTCACATCGCTATCGGCAAAGATGTCATCGCCGAAGGCCTCCATAAGGTCGCCGACCAGCCGCCCTTCATCACCATCAACCAGTTCCCCAGGCTCCACGCCGAAGTAGCCGGCGATGGAGAACAGCAGCGGCACGGTGAGCTTGCGCCGGTTGTGCTCGATCAGGTTGAGATAGCTTGAGGAAATGCCCAGCGCCTGGGCCAGATCGGCCTGATTGAGATGACGCTGGCGCCGCAACCGCTTGATGCGGCCGCCAACCTGGCTTTCGGCTGTTTCCACCATGTTTTCCTCCGACCGAATTTTACAGAATTTACAATTCTGCAGCCAGAAATTGACCAGCGATTTACAGGTTTACTGGCGCCTATGCGGATATTTCTTGCATGTCTGAGGCATTTGTCAAATCTTTACAGACAACGAGCGAGGAGAATTCGAAATGACCCCTGTCACCGATCAACGCGACGACTACATCACCATCATCGCCCCCACCGCCAATGAAGCCATGGCGCAATTCAAGGCACGCGGCCTTGCTGCGCAGGGCTATTCGATTGCCGGACGCATTGGCCGGCATCAATTCACCCTGGTGGGTGGCGAGGATGCGCAGGAGCTGTTTTCCGGCGCCGGCATGATTGCGGCCACTTTCTGTCGGCGCGCCGCGGTTTAGAGATCAGGCTGCAGACCCATTCAGCTATCGCCGCCGGCTCCGCCTCTCGAGCGCAGCTCTCGAGGCCTTCTCGACTAAATTCGCTCCACTGGAGCGAATTTGCGGCAAGCCGCCGGCTCGAAGTTCCACGTGAATCATTGCCCTCCGCCCGAGCGGCGGAGCGGCCCCGTCATGTCAAAATTTGAGGAGAGACGACATGCTCGACAAACCTGCCCATCCCGAACATTTCCCGACGCCGGACTATGCGCCAGACCGTTGGGACAATATTGCCCGCAACTACACCCCCGCTGATGTGGCGCGCCTGGCGGGATCGTTGCCGATCCGGCATTCACTGGCCGAGAACGGGGCTAAAAAACTCTGGCAATTGCTGCACAATGAGGACTTCGTGCCGACCCTGGGCACCTTTACCGGCAATCAGGCGGTGCAGCAGGTCAAGGCAGGTTTGAAGGCAATTTATCTTTCCGGCTGGCAGGTGGCCGCCGACGCCAACTCCTCGGGCAATATGTATCCCGACCAGTCGCTTTATCCGGTCGACAGCGTGCCTTCGGTGGTCAAGCGCATCAACAAGGCCTTGCAGCGCGCCGACCAGATCCAGACCATGGAAAAGGCTGACGGCGTGGCCACCACGGATCACGATTTCTTTGTGCCGATTATTGCCGATGCCGAGGCCGGCTTTGGCGGTGCGCTGAATGTATTTGAATTGATGAAGGCAATGATCGAAGCCGGCGCGGCCGCCGTGCATTTCGAAGACCAGCTCGCTTCTGAAAAGAAGTGCGGCCATCTCGGTGGCAAGGTGCTGGTGCCGACCAGTCAGTTCGTGCGTACGCTCAATGCAGCACGGCTAGCGGCCGACGTCATGGGCGTGCCAACGCTGATCATGGCCCGCACCGATGCGGAAGCGGCACGGCTGATTACTTCGGATATTGACGAATATGACAAGCCGTTTGTCACCGGCGAACGCACAGCCGAAGGTTTTTACCGGCTCAAGGGCGGGCTGGACTGCGCCATCGCTCGCGGCCTGGCCTATGCGCCCTATGCGGACCTGATCTGGTGCGAAACCTCCAAGCCGGATCTGGGTGAAGCGCGCAAATTCGCCGAGGCGATCCGCAAACAGTATCCTGACCAGATGCTGGCTTATAATTGCTCGCCAAGCTTCAACTGGGCCAAGCATATGGGTGAGGCGGAGATGGCGGCTTTCCAGCGCGAAATCGCCGCCATGGGCTACAAGTACCAGTTCATCACCCTGGCGGGGTTCCACAATCTGAGCCTCAGCACCTTCGAATTGGCGCGCAGCTATAAGCAGGACGGCATGGCCGGCTATTCGCGGCTGCAACAGGCCGAATTTGCCGCCGAGCCGCATGGCTTCTCCGCGGTCCGGCACCAACGCGAAGTGGGCACCAGCTATTTCGACGCGGTTTCCATGACCGTGACCCAAGGCCAGAGCGCCACCACGGCGATGGCTGAATCCACCGAGACGGCGCAGTTTCACTAAGCCAAGTCCCGCTTGATCGGTAAAGCGCGATGGGTCTAGGATTTGCTCCTGGCTCATCGTGTCTTGCTGTCCATGTCGCTCGCTGCCAAACGCTTCGTTCTGGACCAAATAGCCCGGGCCGGCATTGTCGCCGGAGCGGGTCCGGATGCCGATGTCACCGTTCATGACGAGCGACTATACGCCCGCCTGTTGCGGGACGGCACGCTGGGGCTGGGCGAAGGCTATATGGATGGCTGGTGGGATGCCGAGCCGCTCGACAGCCTATTGTTCAAGCTGATTTCTGCGCGGGTGCAGGACGCCTTTCCGCGCGACCTGCCACTGATCGCCAGCACGCTCAAGGCGCGTCTGCTCAACATGCAGCGATTGCGGGTTCGCGAAGTGGCCGAGCGGCACTACGACCTCGACAACAGCCTCTATGCGGCCATGCTGGACAAGCGCATGATCTATTCATGCGCCTATTGGGCGCAGGCCGACACGCTGGACGCGGCGCAGGAAGCCAAGCTCGATCTGATCTGCCGCAAACTGGGGCTGGAACCGGGTATGCGCGTGCTCGATATCGGCTCGGGCTGGGGCGGTTTTCTGCAATTCGCGGCCGAGCGCTATGGCATTTCCGGGCTTGGCGTCACCGTCAGCCAGGAACAGGCCGACTATGCCAATGCGCATGGGCAGGGCCTGCCGGTCGAGACCCGACTGATGGACTATATGGCGCTTGAGGGCCAGTTCGACCGGATTGTCTCTATCGGTATGTTCGAGCATGTCGGCTACAAAAACTATCGCGCTTATTTCTCCAAGGCCCGCTCGCTGCTCAAGCCAGACGGGCTATTCCTGCTACACACCATTGGCGGCAATATTTCGACCACGCATGGCGACCCCTGGGCAGAAAAATACATCTTTCCCAATGGCATGCTGCCCTCGATTGCCCAGATCGGGCAGGCTGTGGAGGGCCTGTTCGTGATGGAGGACTGGCACAATTTCGGCGCCGATTATGACAAGACGCTGATGGCGTGGCGCGCGCGGTTCGATGCGGCCTGGCCCGAGCTTGCGCAGCGCTATGATGAGCGTTTCCGGCGCATGTGGCGCTATTATCTCTCGGTGTTTGCCGCCCTGTTCCGCGCCCGGCAGATCAATCTCTGGCAGATCGTGCTGTCGCCGGAAGGCGTTTCGGGGGGTTATCGCCGGGTGAGCTGAGCCTGCGCCGCAGATTCACGTGAAACACTTATCCACAGGCTTACGTACAGGCCTCAGAATATCGACTGCCTCAGCGGCAGTTTGATCGGAGCGGGAAAGCCAGCTTTCAGATCATCCCAGAAACGGTCGCGCAGGACCTCGGGAAAGACATGGCCCCGGGGCAGGGCCCCGCGCGCGAACCAGCCCGCTTCACTGATGGATTCGGCCTCGGCGGGATTGGCCGAAACATCGATCTCGCCCGAGACATAGTCGGCGAGAAACCAGAACTTGACGATGCGGCCCCAATCATCGATCAGCTCGTCAATATAGGCCATGGCACGTGGCTCTACCCGAATGCCGGCCTCTTCAAAAGCCTCGCGCGCCGCGGCTTCGTGCAGCTCTTCGGTGCCCTCGGCGCCGCCACCGGGACCAGCCCAGAAATCATGTGCCCCGGGCCGAAAATGGCGCACCAGCAGGATGCGATCATCGCGCTGCGCCAGTACGCCGGCGGAAATACGGTGTTTCATCGAGATCCTCGCGCCCTCAGCCGGCCCCAAAGCTCAGCCGATAACTCAGCGCTTCGGCGATATGGGGCCGGGCGACCTTATCGGAGCCCGCCAGATCGGCAAGCGTGCGCGCCACCTTGAGAACGCGATGATACGCACGGGCGGAAAGGTTGAACCGCTCGGCAGCCTGGAGCAGCAGCGACTGGCTTTCCCGATCGGGCTCGACCAGTTTTTCGATGAGGGAAGCGGGGGCTGCAGCATTGGTCAGGATACGGGCATGTCCCGCATCGGCAAAGCGCCGGTGTTGCCGCTCACGTGCGGCGGCCACGCGTTTGGCGACATCAGCCGAGCTCTCCGCAGCGCCCCCCGATCCGATCATGTCGACAGCGCTTACCGCCGGTACATCGATCCGGATGTCGATGCGATCGAGAAACGGCCCGGAAATCCGCGCCTGATAGTCCCCCGCACAGGCCGCGCCGCGCTTGCAGCTATGGCCCGGCGTGCCGGCCATGCCGCATTTGCAAGGGTTCATCGCCGCTATCAATTGGAAGCGGCTGGGATAGGACACCCGCGCATTGGCCCGGGCAATTACCGTCTCGCCGCTTTCGAGCGGCTGGCGCAGGCTGTCGAGCACATTGGGCGCAAATTCGGGCAGTTCATCGAGAAACAGCACGCCATTGTGGGCCAGGCTCGCTTCGCCCGGCCGCACCTTCAGCCCCCCACCCACCAAAGCAGCCATGGAGGCGGAGTGGTGCGGCGCGCGAAACGGCCGCCGGTCCGACAGAGCGCCATCGGCCAGTTCTCCGGCGATGGACTGGATCATCGAGATGTCGAGCAGTTCGCGCGCGGAGAGAGGTGGGAGAATGGAGGGCAGACGCGCGGCCAGCATGGATTTTCCTGCGCCGGGTGGCCCCACCATGAGCATGTTGTGCCCCCCGGCCGCGGCGACTTCGAGGGCGCGCCGCGCCACCGCCTGGCCACGCACATCGACAAGATCGGGCAAATCGCCGGGCGCGACCAATTGCCGGACGGGTTGAGGGCGCGCCTGCAATTGATGACCGGTGAGGTGATTGACCAGGGCGATCAGGCTATCGGTGGCAATGATATCGACATCTTCTCCTGCCCAGGCGGCTTCCGAGCCGGAGATCTGTGGACATATAATACCCATGCCCTTGGCGCTGGCCGCCATTGCGGCCGGAAGAACGCCTCCGACATGAGCGAGCCTCCCGTCCAGCCCCAGCTCGCCCAATGCCACGTAGCCCTCGAGCGCGTCCTGCGGAATTGCGCCCAGCGCACCCATCAGCGCCAGGGCAATAGGCAGGTCGTAATGGCTGCCTTCCTTGGGCAGGTCGGCGGGCGCCAGATTGATGGTGATGCGCTTGGGTGGCAGGCCGAGCCCGGAGGCAGTCAGGGCAGCGCGGACCCGTTCGCCGCTTTCGCGCACCGCCTTGTCGGGCAGGCCGACCAGCACCAGTGCGGCAAGGCCGGGCGCAATATGAGCCTGCACATCGACCGGAACGGCCTCTATGCCCTGAAACGCCACAGTCGTTACGCGGGTCACCATCGGCTCTTGCCCCCAATTGCCGAACCCGACGCTAGCAGATCGTTAACCAGCCAGCAAGAACGAAGAGCGAACGGAAGATGGCTTGTTAACCATGCCCGCTGCCACACTGGTTACCCTAAAACTCCATTAACCGGCCCATGTTGAATCAAGGTAGAAGTGTCTTCCTGCGTTTGGGTGTTTTCCAGAATGGTCCTGTCCCTGTCCCGCTCTGCCTCCGCCGCGTTGCGCGGCGCCGTGATGAGCCTTGCCGTGGTGGCGCTGGCCGCCTGTGGCAGCATGGGTGGTCTTTATAGCGCCATTCCCGGGGACAACCGGCCGCATTCGGGGGTCGATCGAGCCCGTTCCATGCCGATCCATGGGATTGATGTGGCGCGCTACCAGGAAAATGTGGACTTTGCCCGGGCGCGATCGGCAGGCACGCATTTCGTGTTCATGAAGGCTACCGAGGGCAAGGACTATCTCGACCCCAATTTCCGCGTGAACTGGCAGCGGGCGCGCGATGCGGGCATGCCGCGCGGAGCCTATCACTTCATGACCTGGTGCTCGCTGGCCTCCGAGCAGGCTGCCTGGTTCACCCAGAACGTGCCGTTCGACCCCAGTGCGCTGCCACCGGTGCTGGACCTGGAGTGGAACAATCATTCGAGCTGCAAGGTCAAGCCGAACAAGGCCGATGCGCTGGAAAAGATTCGGCTGATGCTCGACGTCATGGAACGTCATACCGGCAAGCTGCCGATCATCTATACCGACATGAATTTCCATCGCGACATACTGGCGGGCGAATATTTCCCAAATGCCTTCTGGTTGCGTTCGACCGCAGCAGCGCCGCATGAGCGCTACGAGAACCGCCCCTGGACGTTCTGGCAATATACCCAGACCGGGGTGGTGCCGGGAGTGCGTGGCGAGGTCGACCGCAATGTATTCTACGGCTCGACGGAGGAGTGGCTGATGTTCCTGCACACCGGCTGCGATCCGCGCGCCATCGCCGCGCTGCAAAGAACCGGACGTTGCCTGCCGGCCAAGTAGGGCGCGATTTGGCGCTACCCAATCTGCCTGTCGCCGCATAAGCTTGCGTAGCGAGTTGGGCATGGAAGGCAGGGCCGATGGACTTTCTCAACGATATGGGGCTGGACGGTCTCAGCATCACGCTGATCGGCCTGGGCATATTGCTGTTGCTGGTGCTGTTTGCCGGTGCCAAGACCGTGCCGCAGGGCTATAATTTCACCATTGAGCGGTTCGGCAAATATACCCGCACGCTCAAGGCCGGCCTCAATCTGATCGTGCCGTTCATCGATGTGGTCGGCAAGAAGATCAACGTCATGGAGCAGGTGCTGGACGTTCCGCATCAGGAAGTCATCACCCGCGATAATGCGACGGTGACCGCCAATGGCGTAACCTTTTACCAAATCCTGGATGCCGCCTCGGCCGCCTATGAGGTGACCAATCTCGAACACGCCATTCTGAACCTCACCATGACCAATATCCGCTCGGTCATGGGCTCGATGGACCTCGATTCCCTGTTGTCCAATCGTGACGAGATCAATGATCGGGTGTTGCGGGTGGTCGATGCAGCCGTCTCGCCCTGGGGCGTCAAGATTACCCGTATCGAAATCAAGGATATCGATCCGCCCAGCGATCTGGTGGATTCGATGGGCCGACAGATGAAGGCGGAGCGTGAGAAGCGCGCCGCAATTCTGGAGGCCGAAGGCCGGCGGCAGGCGGCAATTCTCAAGGCAGAGGGCGAAAAACAGGCCCAGGTGCTGGAGGCCGAGGGCCGCCGCGAAGCGGCTTTCCGCGATGCTGAGGCCCGTGAGCGCGCAGCCGAGGCCGAAGCCAAGGCCACCCAACTCGTGTCCGAGGCCATTGCTGCGGGCAATGTACAGGCGATCAATTATTTCGTCGCCAATAACTACATCAAGGCGCTGGAAAAAGTGGCCACTTCGCCCAACCAGAAGCTGTTGATGCTGCCGGTCGAGGCATCCAGCGTCATCGGGGCGATTGGCGGCATCGCCGAAATCGCCCGGGAGACCTTTGGCTCGGAAAAACCGGCGCAGCCGCGCTCGGCGAGCCGACCACCGTCCAGCGCACCCTCCGCAGCGCCGACTACCGCGCCGGATTGACGGGAGCGCCCTATGGAGATTGTTAATTTTCTGGTCGAAAACGGCCCCTGGAGCTGGATCGTGGCCGGGCTGGTGCTGCTGGCGCTCGAGCTGGTGTTGCCCGGCGGCTTTCTGCTCTGGATGGGCATTGCCGGCATTCTGACCGGCATCATCACCCTGTTCCAGCCACTGACCTGGCCCCTGCAATGGCTGATTTTCGGCGTGCTTTCGCTGGTTTCCATCTATGCCTGGGTGCGGCTGACCAGGGGGCGTGCAACCCAGACCGACCGTCCTTTGCTCAACCAGCGCACCGAGCATTTCATGGGCCGTGAAGTGGTGCTCGACCAACCCATAGTCGACGGCTTCGGACGCCTGACCATGGGCGACACCAAGTGGCGGGTCAGCGGCCCCGATTTGCCGGCGGGGCAGCGCGTTCGCATCATTGACGCCGAGGGTGCCGTCTTGCGCGTCGAGCCGGTCTAGGCACTAACCCGCAAGGTTTCATTAACCACAAAATGCGAAGATCGGGACCCGGCCCCATGGGCCTGTTCCGGCTTGCCTATGCCTGCCGGCTTGATCTGCGGAGCGGGACTTGGCCCGGCACGAGCTGACAGTGTTGCGAGTATTGCTGGTCAGCACGGCGCTGGCCGGCTCGGCGCTGGCGGACCCGCCAATCATCGACGAGACAAGCCTGCGCGAAGATCGCCTGACCCCCGGCCTCTATCCGGCAGCGCCGGTGCCCGATAAATTCGCCGTACCGAACGAGCCGGGACATCCGCCGTTTGAGGTCGACTGGTCGATCGGCCTCAAGGGCAGCTACAGCAATGGCACCAGCGGCGAGCGCTTCATTACCACGCTTAATCCGGCAGTTTCGGCAATCCATCAGGGGGTGCGCACCGATCTTGTGCTGGAGGGCGCTGCCGAACTGGCCCGCGACACCGACGGCACGCTGGGCGCTACCGCGCTCGATCTCGACGTTTCTGGCACCACCCGGATCGATCGCGACACCACGGCGAGCGGCGGCGCCAGCCTGAGCCTGTCGCGCGATCTGCCGTCCGCGCCAGGGCTTGATCCGGTGATCATCGAACCGCCCCTCAGCGTCACCGGCAGCATCAATGGCGGCATTGACCGGCAGTTGGGCAAATTCAATCTAGGGCTTGATGGCACCATCGCCCGCACCGTTTATGGGCCCACCAGGCGCAGTGACACCGGCGTCACCGACAATTCAAGCCAGAATGTATGGGAGGGCGACGCGAGCTTGCGTCTTGGCCTACAGGCCACGCCCATCATCGAGGTGTTCGCCGAAGCCGGGCTTGGCCGCGACTGGTATGACCAAGCAGGGGCAGGCGGGACCAAGGCCGACGCCACCAGCCGTACCCTTCGCGCGGGCCTGGCAGGACAATGGAACGGCCTGGTTTCGGCCAGCGCTTCAATCGGTGTTGGTCACCACGATTTCGACGATGGCAGTCTGAGCGACATCACCACGCGGCTTTATGACGCCAGTATCACCTATTCGCCCGATCCGACGCTCAACCTGTCCGCTGCACTGGCCACCACAGTGGAACCCACGGGCACGGACAGCACGGGCACGGCAAGGGTCGCCCATACCGCAACGGCGAGATTCGATTATACGGTCAATTCCTGGTTGCGCCTGCGCGCATCGGCGGACTGGGCCCGATCCTGGCTCGAAGGCAGCGCGGAAACCGAACAGCGCCACGGCGCCGGCCTCGGTGCCGACTACAAGGTCAATGCCCACACCGCCGTTTCCGCCGATTACGGCTATGCGCATCGCGACAACAGTGCGAGCGGAGTGCGCGAGAGCCACACCGTCAGTCTTGGCGTGACGGTGCGACGCTGACCGAAAAAAGCTAGAGCTGGTCTTCCAGATCGAGCTTGCGCAGTTCCTCGACAAAGCCGGGGCGAATGTCGGGGCGGTCCAGGGCGAAAACCACATTAGCGGTCAAAAAGCCCAGCTTGGAGCCGCAATCATAGACCTTGCCTTCGTATTTCACCCCGGTGAAGCGCTGCTGGTCCATCAAGGTCTGCATGGCGTCGGTCAACTGGATTTCATCACCGGCGCCACGGGTCTGCTCGGCCAGCAGGGCAAAGATTTCGGGCTGCAGGATATAGCGGCCCGAGATGAATAGGTTGGAGGGAGCCTCGTCGCGCTTGGGTTTTTCCACCATGCCATTAATGGCAAAACCCTGGTCCGGACCATCGCCGCGCACCACCACGCCATAGGAGGAAACATCCTCCCAGGCACATTCTTCCACCCCGATAATGTTGCCGGCCCGTTCCTCATAGGCGTCCATCATCTGTTTGAGCACGCCCGGCTTGGCCTGGAAGATCATGTCGGGCAATAGCAGGGCAAAGGGTTGATCGCCCACGATGTCGCGGGCACACCAGACGGCGTGGCCCAGGCCCAGGGGCTCCTGTTGACGGGTGAAGCTGGTGCGGCCCGCCGAGGGCAGGTCCTGCTGCAATTCTTCGAGCGCCGCTGACTTGCCGCGCGCCTCAAGCGTTGCTTCAAGTTCGAACTGCTTGTCGAAATGGTCCTCGATGACGCCCTTGTTGCGGCCAGTGACAAAAACAAAGTGCTCGATGCCGGCCTCGCGGGCCTCGTCCACCGCATACTGGATCAGCGGCCGGTCCACGACCGTCAGCATTTCCTTGGGCATGGCCTTGGTCGCGGGCAGGAAGCGGGTTCCCAACCCGGCAACGGGAAACACGGCGGTACGGACACGTTTAGACACGCAAGCTCTCCTGAGTGGCATTCGAAGGTTGGTCAACGTAAAGCTAAATCAACATCTGCCACATAATGTTGCAACCAAATAGCGTTGTGATGCCGGGAGTTAGCGATAAATGACAGTTCTGGTTACCGGGGGTGCCGGCTATATCGGGAGCCATATGGTGCTCAATCTGGCCGATGCGGACGAAAAAGTCGTCGTGTTGGACAATCTGGTCACCGGCTTCGACTGGGCGATCGATGGACGGGCAATTTTCGAAACCGGCCATGCAGGGGACACCGAACATGTGCTTGGCTTGATCGAGAAACACGCCATCACCGAGATCATCCATTTCGCCGGTTCAATCGTGGTGCCCGAATCGGTCGCCAATCCGCTGAAATACTACGAAAACAACACAGCCACCTCGCGCAATCTGATCGAGGCGGCCGTCAGGGGTGGGGTGAAGCACTTCATTTTCTCGTCCACCGCCGCCGTTTATGGCATGACCGGGCTGGACCCGGTGGTGGAGGAAACCCCGCTTCATCCAATGTCGCCCTATGGCCGGTCCAAGCTGATGACCGAGTGGATGCTGGCCGATGTGGCAGCGGCCCATGACATCACCTATGGCGTGTTGCGCTATTTCAACGTGGCCGGCGCCGACCCGCAGAAGCGCTCGGGCCAGTCCACGCCCGAGGCTACTCATCTGATCAAGGTCGCCTGTCAGGCGGCGCTCGGCCAGCGCGAAAAGATGGATATTTTCGGCACCGATTATGAAACGCCCGATGGCACCTGCGTGCGCGACTATATCCATGTCACCGATCTGATTGCCGCGCACGCGCTGCTGCTCAAGCATCTGCGCGGCGGGGGCGAGAGCACCACCCTCAATTGCGCCTATGGCAGGGGCTATTCGGTGCGCGAAGTCGTGGACACGGTACGCAAGGTTTCCGGGGTCGATTTCCGCGCCGATGAAGGGCCGCGTCGCGCTGGCGATCCGGCCTCGATCACCGCCACGGGCGGAAAGGTGCGGCAAATGCTGGGCTGGGTGCCGCAGCATGATAACCTTGAGGAAATCGTCGATACTGCCTTCAACTGGGAGCGGCATCTGATGACCCGCAATCGCTAGGAGAGGCGCAAAATGCTTACCCGGCTGGTGGTCCTGATCTGGCTGGCGCTGATTGGACCGGTTCTCGCCCAGCCTGCGGGGAGCTTTGATGCCTTCCTGGCCGATTTTCGTGGCGAGGCGGTTGCAGCCGGCGTCGACAGCGCTTTCTATGATGCCATAACATCGGGCATGACCCCCGATCCGCGGGTGCCCAAGCTGGTCGAGACCCAGCCCGAGTTCACCACGCCGATCTGGGACTATCTCGACACCCGAATTTCGGCTGGCCGCATCGCGCGCGGCAAAACCGCCATGGCGCGTCAGGCTGATCTCTTTGCGGCAGTGGGCCAGGCCTATGGTGTCGACCCCTATGTGCTCGGCGCCATCTGGGGCATGGAAACCGACTATGGCGCCGTGCTCTCCAATGACAGCCTGATCCGACCCATCGTGCGCTCGCTGGCCACCGTTGCCTGGCAGCGCCGCAGCCGCTTTGTCGAGGACAAGGCCGATTTCATCGCCGCGTTGAAACTGGCAGCCGCCAATGGTGGCACCTCGCCGGTGGGCTCCTGGGCCGGGGCCATCGGGCATTTGCAGGTCAATCCCGCCAATGTGCTGGCGCATGGCACCGATGGGGATGGCGACGGCCGCGTCGACCTGCACGCTTCCCTTGCCGATGCCCTGGTCACCAGCGCTGTCTATCTCCGCCGGCTAGGCTACCAGCCCGGGCTCGATTGGGGTTTTGAAGTCGTGGTGCCGGACGGTTTCGACTATCTGCTGGCCAGCCGGGAACAGTTGCGGCCCGTAGCTTTCTATGCCGAGCGCGGGATTGTCCGCGTGGCCAATCGACAGTTTGCCGATCTGACGACGCCGGTTTTTCTCTATGTCCCGGCCGGCAAAGACGGACCAAATTTTCTGATGACCGCCAATTACCTGGTGTTCAAGGGTTATAATTTCTCCGACAGCTACGCCATGGCGGTGGCGCATCTGACCGACCGGCTCAAGGGCAGCGGTCCTTTCGTCACCCCCTGGCCGCGCAACACGCAATTTCCCAATCTGGCGCAGCGCCGGGCCATTCAGCAGGCGCTGCAACAACTTGGCCATTATGACGGGGCAGTGGATGGCCGCATCGGCCCGATCACCCAGGCCGCCTATGCCCGGTTTCAGGCGCGGCGCGGCGAGATTGCCGATGGCTTCGTCACTCGCGACGCTTACGAGGCGCTGACTGCCGCGATCCGGTAACGGGATGGCGAGCGACGTGGTCAGGACCGGGCGCTGGTGCTAAAAGGCGGCCATCGCAGCTTTGCGGAAATAGGTATGAAACGGTTCGTTCTGGGTCTTCTGATTAGCCTTGTCATCCTGGCCGATTTCGGCCCGGCTTGGGCGCAGCCTATCCTGGATGACCGCACGCTGGTGGCCCAGGCTGAGCAGCCACGCCGCCGCACCCTATTTGACCTGCTGTTTGGTGACGAACCCCAAGCGGCGCCACAGGTGCGCCAGACCCAGCCCCGCCAGCAGACTGCTCCAAGCCGGGCCCCGGCGCCGGCGCCGGTGGCGCTGCCGCCGCCCAAGCCAGCCGCGGACAAGGCGGAAGACGCCACGCGCCTTGCTGTATTCGGCGATTCGCTGGCCATTGATCTGGCCAAAGCACTGGAGCGTTTTTACGCGGAGGACCCCAATCTTGTCGTTATCGGCCAAGGGGTCAGTTCCTCGGGCTTCGTGCGCGACGACTATTTCGATTGGAATGCCGCGCTGAGCGAACAGATTGCAGCCGACAGCTTTGATCTGGCTGTGGTGATCATCGGCATCAATGATAATCAGGCGCTTCGCAGCGGCGGACAGTCCCACGATCCGCTGAGCGAGGGCTGGACCAGTGCCTATCAAGCCCGGCTCAATCGATTTCTCGAGCAGTTACGGGCGGCGCGCAAACCGGTGATCTGGATGGGCATGCCCCCCATGTCGCGCAGCCAGTATTCGGCTGCCATCAACCAGATCAGCGCCTTGCACCGGTTGGCGGCGTTTTCCGGCGGGGCCGAGTATCTCGATATCTTTGATCGCTTTGCCGATGAGAATGGCAAATACACCGCCTATGGCCCCGATGTGAATGGGCAGAACGCCCTGATGCGCAAGGATGACGGGATCCACTTCTCCTCGGCTGGCTCGGACAAGCTGGCCTTTTATATCAGCCAGGCGATTCGCAGCTTCTATCGCGGGGGCCAAGTGAGCGTGGCCGTGGCCGATCCGCTGCAAGGCACTGATGCGGCAACCATGCTGCGCCCGCCCTTCCAGGGGCTGGGGCAGATTAGACTGCTTGAAGTGGCCGGCACGGTGATGCCGCTGGGCCGGGCGCCCGAGCGGGCCGGCGATCTGCTGACCGCCGGTTCGGCCATCAGTGCCCCGCCCACATTCCCGCTGGACCAACTGCTTGAAGCGCCGGTCGGCCGGGTCGACGCCTTTGGTGTCGGTATTTCACCCCAGAGCGAGGCCGAGACACGCAACAGCGCGCGCTAGAGCGATGCGGTGATCGGGGTGAGGATTTCGGAGCGGACCGCGCCGGTTCCGACCACGCTTGTGGCCATGATTGCGAAGATCAGCAAAGCCAGGGCAGCAGCGAGACGCATATGGAAAAATCCCTATCCGTAGAACTGCGCTATTCCTGCGTCCGGATACGTCACGGTGCAATCACAGGGTTAAGTCTTGCTTAACGCAGACAATTTTCAGCAAATTTGCGGAAAAGGCCCGCTAGCCGCCCAGCAGGCCGCTGGCCCTGATGCCATCGAATATGAATTGCACCGCCAGAGCCGCGAGTAGAATGCCGACAATGCGCGAGACCACCGACAGGCCGGTGAGGCCCAGCAGGCGCTGAATTGGAATGGCAATAAGAAGGGTCAGCCAGCACAGCGCCAGGATCACCACGATCGCGGCCAGCACCAGCCAAAATTCGAGGTCGGATCTAGCGCCAGTGGTCAGCAGGATAACGGCAGAAATTGCGCCGGGCCCAGCCATTAGCGGCATGGCAAGGGGAAAGACCGAAATATCCTGGCTTTGGCGCGCTTCGCGCTCTTCTTCATCGGTGGTGCCGGTGCCGCCCGAATGGCGGGCAAACACCATGTCGATGGCAATCAGCAGCAGGAGCACGCCGCCGGCCGTGCGCAAGGCGGGAATGGTGATGCCAAACATGTCGAGAATGGCGTTGCCCAGAACGGCGAAGAACAACAGGATCGCCAGCGCGATCAGCACACCGCGCGTGGCAAAGGTGCGGCGCTGGGCCGGCGTGTTGTCCTTGGTCAGGGCGGCAAAGATGAAGGCGATATCGGCCACACCAACAGTGGCGAACAGCGTGGCAAATGCGACGAGAAAGGTGTTCATGCAAGCTCCCCAGCCCGAGCCACAGCACTAGGGTATTTTGTCTGGGCAGGCAAACCCGGCGCTAGCGCCGCCGCCTTTCAATGGCATCCCAGATCAGCACCGCAATATCGGGGCCGCCGAAGCGCTTGATTTCGCGAATGCCGGTGGGGGAGGTGACGTTGATCTCGGTGAGATAGCCGCCGATAACGTCAATGCCGACAAAGATCATGTCGCGTTCTTTCAGCGCCGGGGCGATGGTGGCGCAGATTTCCTGCTCGCGCAAGGTCAGCGGGGAAAGCTCGGGGCGCCCGCCCACATGCATATTGGAGCGCGCCTCGCCGTCGGCGGGGATGCGATTGAGCCCCATCACCGGCTCGCCATCGATGATGATAATGCGTTTGTCGCCCTGGCGTACATCGGGCAAATAGCGCTGCACCATGAAAGGCTCGCGATAATTGGCCTCGAACAATTCGAGCAGGCTCGCCAAATTGTGGTCGCCCTCCTGGATGAAGAACACGCCGGCCCCGCCATTGCCATAGAGCGGCTTGACGATGATGTTGCCATGCTCCTTGCGGAAGGCCTGTATTTCGGCACGGTCGCGCGTCACCAGGGTCGGTGGCATCAAATCGGGAAAATCCGTCACCAGGATTTTCTCAGGCGCGTTGCGCACTGCGGCGGGCGGATTGACCACCAAGGTCCTGGGGTGGATGCGCTCGAGCAGATGGGTGAGCGTGATATAGTTCATGTCAAAGGGCGGGTCCTGACGCATCAGCACCACGTCCTGGGTGGACAGGTCCATCCGTGTCGCCTCACCCAGGGTGAAATGTTCTCCCTTTGGGGCATCGGCAACCGTGACTGGCTGGCAGAGGGCACTCACCACCTCGCCATTCAGCGAAAGCGTGTCTGGTGTGTAGTGCAGCAGCTCATGGCCGCGCGACTGGGCTTCGAGCATCATGGCGAAAGTGGAATCGCCGGTCGGGTTGATGGTGGCAATATGGTCCATCTGGACGGCGACTTTGAGCGACATGGCAAGACTCACGCTGCAGGAAAGGCGTTGATGAGATGGCGTGGCCAGCGTCCCGGTGCAAGGAAAATCACGTCAAAACGGAAATCCTTGCCGGTTTCGGCCGGGTGGCGCGCCTGCCAGAATTGGGCGGCGCGGGTGATGCGGCGGCGATTGATCGCGGCATGGGTCAGATGTTCGTCGGCATTGCGAGCCCGGGCCTTGACCTCGACGAAGACGATGATGCCGGCCCTTTCGACCACCAGGTCAATCTCGCCCATCGGAGTTTTGAAGCGGCGCTCGCGCAGGCGATAAAACTTCAACTGCAGGAACAAGGCAGCCAACATTTCGCCGCGATGGCCGGCCCGTTCAGCGGCGATGCGCCGCTCACTGGGCGTTTTTGAGGGCGAGCGCGGCATCATAGACTTCCTTGCGCTTGAGGCCGAACCGCGCGGCAATCTCATCGACCGCGGCGCGAAGCGCCTGTCCGTTCATGGCCTCGGCGAGAGCGGCTTGCCAGTCCTCGGCAGACGGCGCGCTTGGTTCGGCAGCGCCCGCGACGACAATGACGGCCTCGCCCTTGGTGCTTTCCTCGCTGAACTGCACTGCCAATTCGGCAAGCGAGCCCCGGAAGGTGCGCTCGAAGCGTTTGGTCAATTCGAGCGAGACGGCGGCTTGGCGATCGCCCAGCACGTCGCTCATGCCGGCAAGGCAAGCGGCCAGGCGACGCGGCGATTCGTAGAACACCAGCGTTTCACGTGAATCCTTGAGTTTTTCCAGCGCATTGGCTCGGGCACCCGCCTTGGGCGGCAGGAAACCATGGAACACAAAGGCGTCGGTGGGCAGGCCAGCGACGACCAAGGCAGAGAGCAGGGCAGAAGCGCCGGGAATCGGAAATACCGGCAGGTTTTGTTCGGCCAGCGCCCGGATCAGCGGAAATCCTGGATCGGAGAGCAGGGGGGTGCCCGCATCGGAGATCAGGGCAATGGCCGCTCCGGCGGCGACACGCGCGGCGATGTTCTCTGCCTTGTCGCGTTCATTATGCTCATGCAGCGCCTGACGCCGGCCCTTGATGCCGTAGTGGTCGAGCAATTTGGCCGAGGTGCGGGTGTCTTCGCACAGCACCAGTTCGGCGGCGGCCAGGGTTTCCAGCGCCCGCAGCGTGATGTCGCGCAGATTGCCGATGGGCGTCGCCACCACGTAAAGGCCAGGCGCCAGAGGCGGAGCGTCGAACCTGGTGCCGGCGATGAAATAGTCCCTGCCCGCCCCGCTCATTGTCCGCCCCCTACGCGTCTCAAACTTTGGTTAACCATATGCGGCGACCTTGTTAACACATTGTGAGCATTTGAAACGGCTTTGGATTGAAATGGGGGATCAAGAGGCAAGATGGAGCCGCCGCGCGGCCATGGTGGGCCTGGCCTCGGCGCTGGCTGCCTGTTCGCCTGGTACGCTGCAATGGGGGTCGCGCTCCTTCTCGCTGCCCTGGACGGGTAATGGGACAAGCAACGGCGGCCTGTCTCCGATCGCCAGCGCGCCCAGGGAACAATTTGGCCGCGGTCGCGTCAACGTCGCACTCTTGCTCCCGCTCTCGGGCAATGTGGCGCTGAGCCAATTGGGCACGGCGCTGGCCAATGCGTCAAAACTCGCCATCGGGTTCATCGAGGCCAATCCAAATATCGGGGAGAACATCACCATCTCGCTGCGCGACACCGGCGACAGTGCGGCGGGGGCCACTAGCGCCGCCAATGCTGCCGTGGCCGAGGGCGCCCAGCTGATCCTGGGGCCGGTGACGGCCGAACAGGTGACCGCCGCGGGGCAGGTGGCACGGGCGGCCAATATTCCGCTGATCGGCTTTGCCAATAACAGCGCGGTCGCCATGCCGGGCGTCTACGTTCTCAACATTCTGCCCGAAACCGAAATGAAGCGCGCGGTGCGCTATCTGCGCGATCAGGGCCGACGCGGGCCGGCCGGCATTTTTCCGGCGACACCCTATGGCGAGGCGCTGGCCACCGCGTTCCGGCAGCAGGCCATCGCCGCCGGGTTCAATCCCAGTGCGGTCTATACCTTTTCCGATATCAGTGAAGCGCAGCAGATCGTTGACCAGGCCCGGCCACTGATCGAGCGCGGCGCGATCGATTCCCTCGTAATGCCCGACCGGGCCAGCGCGGCGACCTTTGCGAGCCTCTTGGCGCAAGCCGGCGCCACTACGGAAACAGTGCAATTGGTGGGTTCGGCAGACTGGGCCAATGATTCAGCCTTGCTGCGCAGCCCGGCGTTGACCGGGGCGATCTTTCCGGCAGTGGACGAGGCGGGCCTCAATGCCATTCGTGCTGATTATGCGGCCCGCTTTGGCAGCAATCCGCCGCAGATGGCCACCATTGCGTATACGGCCACCATCCTTGCCAATGTGAATACTCTCTCATTGGCTACGCCGCCTTACGAGGCAAGCCTGATCACCAACCCAGCCGGCTTTGCTGGTCGCGACGGCCTGTTCCGGCTCCATGCCAATGGGCGGAGCGATTATGCGCTGGTGATCAAGCAGATTGCGGCTGGCGGGGCGACGCGCGCCGTAGACGGGGCGAAGATCTAGCGGTTCATCCGGCAGCGGCCCCGCCATTAGCTCTCGTGGCCTGGTCCGTTCAATTTTCCCCGTCGGGGAGCTTTGTCCCTGTGGGCTGCGGCCTAGCCCAGAATATCGCGGCTCTGGATGCGGGCGACGCCAGCCGCTTTCATGTCGGTCCAGGCCTGTTCGAGCGATCCATCGGCGTCGATTGCGCGTGTCGCGTCCTCGATGACCGTTACGTCAAAGCCTCCGGCGGCACCGTCCAGCGCCGTCCAGGCAACGCAGAAGTCTGTCGCCAGCCCCACCACATAGAGCCGCCCCGCATCACGCTCGTTGAGATAGCCGGCAAGACCGGTGAGGGTTTCGCGGTCCGCCTCCTGGAACCCCGAATAGCTATCGATGCTTCGATTGTAACCCTTGCGGATGATGAGCTGGGCATGGGGAATATTGAGGTCACGGCTCAACTCGGCGCCTTTGGTCTGCCACACGCAATGATCCGGCCAGAGCACCTGGGCGCCGTAATCGAGTTCAAGAATATCAAAGGGCTTCTTGCCCTCATGGTGGCTGGCGAAGGAAACATGATTGGCCGGGTGCCAGTCCTGGGTGAGGACGACATTGCTGAACTTGCTTGCCAGCTTGTTGATCAATGGCACGATTTCATCGCCGCCCGCCACTGCAAGGCTGCCGCCGGGCAGAAAGTCGTACTGTACATCGACAACGACAAGCACGTCTTGGGGCGTAATGGCGATGGTCATGCGTCAGGTGTCTCCAGCTCTACCCATTCGGCCCGGATCAGCCCGCGCACCGAATTGCCCAGCCAGATTGCATCGGCGATGTGCAGATCGGCAACCCCGAGCACACGCTCTTCTGCCCTGTTCGCAGCGATCAGCTCGGCGCGCAGCGTGCCGGGCAGGACCCCTGAGTCGAGGGGCGGAGTGAATAATCGTCCCTCGCGCTCGATGAACAGGTTGGTGAACGAGCCCTCGGTCAATTCGCCCCGCTCATTGGTGAAGACCAGTTCGTCCATACCATGCGTCTCATGCGCCCTTTGGCGGGGCACATCGTAAAAGGCACGATTGGTGGTCTTGTGGGCCAGCCAGATATTGTCGGATTGAAGAACTTCGTCCGCTATGGCGAAGCGGAATTTTTCCGGGGTCGGCGGCAGGGGCACCGCGCCGAGGTCGAGGCCGTCTTCAGACAGGGTCAGCCGCACCCGCATCGGTTCGGTCCAGTCCAGGGCACGCTCGGCCAAATAGGCCAGCACCTTCTCGCGCGTCACCGTCAGGTTGAAATAGGCCCCCGAAGCAATCAAACGGTCCAGATGCCGCTCCAGCAGCACATAGCCATCGTCTGGCGTCCATTTGAAAGTTTCGATCAGGGTGACCGGCGGGGCGGGATCAGACAGAAAGTTCAATTTGAGCAGGGCCTCCTCGTATTCATCGCGCGCCTCTGAATCCGCGACGATACCGCCGCCAATGCCAATCTCGCCGCGCCCTTGGCTGTCGATCACCGCGGTCCGAATGGCCACGTTGAAGGCGAAATCACCGTTCGGCGCCAAATAGCCGATTGACCCGGTATAGAGTCCGCGCGGGCTCGCTTCGAGGGCGTGGATGATTTCCATCGCCCGCAATTTCGGCGCGCCGGTGATCGAGCCGCACGGGAAGAGATTTTCCAGCACCTCAACAAAGTCCACGCCCGGACGCCTTCGCGCCCTGATGCCCGAGGTCATGGTGTGCAGGCTGCGATAAGTCTCCACCGAGAACAGGTCTGTCACCTCGACCGAGCCGATCTCGGCAATGCGGGCAAGATCGTTGCGCAGCAGGTCAACGATCATCAGGTTTTCAGCGCGGTTCTTTTCATCGGCGGCCAGCGCTGCCCGGCCCGCATCGTCTTCGCTGACCGTCCGCCCGCGCCGCAGCGTGCCCTTCATCGGTCGGGCGCCAAGGACATTTTTGACAGAGGAAACGAAAAGCTCGGGCGAGCGGGAGAGCACATGGTGATCCCCGGCATTGAGATAGGCGCCGTATGCAGTGTGCTGGCTCTGGGCCAGACGGCGATAGAGACCGAGCGGATCGCCCTCGAGTTCAAACTGCGCCTTGAAGGTGAGGTTGACCTGATAGCTGTCGCCGGCGGCAATCAGCGCCTTGACCTGCTCAAAGGGCTTTTCATAGTCCGCAAAGCTGGGGATGGGACTGACAGCAATGGCCTGACCATCAGGCGCCTCGGCCAAAATCTGCTGCACCTGGTCGACCCCGAGCCGCTGTGGTGCTGGGTAAAGTCCGAACCAGAGCAGCGGGGTCTTGCTGCGTTCGGGGAGAAGCGCTTCAAGCCGCTCCTCAAACACAAAGCCCAGCTCATAAGCGAAATAACCAGCAGCCCACAGCCCGTTCCGACCGGCCTCGGCGATTCGCGCAAGGGCCGCTCTTGCCTCGGCGGCGCTATGCGCCACCAGCACCTCGCGCGGGGCGCTGAACAGCAGATTCTGGCCCTCAGGGGCAAGATTGTCATGCAGCAATAGGGTGCCGGGCGTCGTCATCATGCGCTCTTAGGCGGTTTGTCCGCCGGGGGGAATCATCGAATGCGGACAGGCGCTTTATCGGGCATGCAGGAAATTCAGCAAGACGCGCGCTTGAAGCGTCAATGACACCCCCCTATATACGCCCCGAGGCCCCGCAAGGGGCGATTTTATAACCTATGAGGGACCCCGGCCCATCGGGCCAGGAAGCTGCTTTCCTTGAGAGGGCTTTAAATCGCGGGTTCGCTGAGAAAGAGGCAGAGTAATGGCTAAAGTCATCGGTATCGACCTGGGTACTACCAATAGCTGCGTTGCCGTCATGGACGGCACCAATCCCAAGGTGATTGAAAACGCTGAAGGCGCGCGGACCACTCCGTCCATGGTTGCCTTCTCCAAGGATGGCGAGCGTCTGGTTGGCCAGCCGGCCAAGCGCCAGGCCGTCACCAATCCAGAAAACACCCTGTTTGCCGTCAAGCGCTTGATCGGCCGCCGCTACGACGACAAGGTCGTGGCCAAGGACAAGGACCTGGTGCCCTTCAAGATCACCAAGGCCGACAATGGCGATGCGTGGGTGGAAGCCTCGGGCGAGAAGTATTCGCCGTCGCAGATTTCCGCCATGGTGCTGCAGAAGATGAAGGAAACCGCCGAGAGCTATCTCGGTGAGACCGTCACGCAGGCTGTGATCACCGTTCCGGCCTACTTCAATGACAGCCAGCGCCAGGCCACCAAGGACGCAGGCAAGATTGCCGGCCTTGAAGTGCTGCGCATCATCAACGAGCCGACCGCAGCGGCCCTCGCCTATGGCCTGGACAAAAAGAATTCGGGCACCATCGCGGTCTATGACCTTGGTGGCGGTACCTTCGACGTCTCGATCCTGGAGATCGGCGATGGCGTGTTCGAGGTGAAGTCCACCAATGGTGATACGTTCCTGGGCGGTGAAGACTTCGACATGCGTCTGGTCGACTATCTGGCCGACGAGTTCAAGAAAGAGCAGGGCATCGACCTGCGCGGCGACAAGCTCGCACTGCAGCGCCTCAAGGAAGCTGCGGAAAAGGCCAAGATCGAACTTTCGAGCTCGACACAGACCGAAATCAACCTGCCCTTCATCACCGCAGACGCTTCAGGCCCCAAGCACCTGACGCTCAAGCTCTCGCGCTCCAAGCTCGAATCGCTGGTCGATGACCTGATCAACCGCACCATCGAGCCGTGCAAGCAGGCCATGAAGGACGCAGGCGTCTCGGCCAGCCAGATCGACGAGGTTGTGCTGGTGGGCGGCATGAGCCGCATGCCCAAGGTTCAGGAAGCGGTCAAGCAGCTGTTCGGCAAGGATCCGCACAAGGGTGTGAATCCGGACGAAGTGGTGGCACTGGGTGCTGCTATTCAGGGCGGCGTGCTGCAGGGCGACGTCAAGGACGTGCTGCTGCTCGACGTGACCCCGCTCTCGCTGGGCATTGAGACCCTGGGTGGCGTCTTTACCCGCCTGATCGATCGCAACACCACCATCCCGACCAAGAAGAGCCAGACCTTCTCGACCGCCGAGGATAATCAGAACGCGGTGACCATCCGCGTCTTCCAGGGCGAGCGCGAAATGGCCGCGGACAACAAGCTGCTGGGTAATTTCGACCTGGCCGGCATTCCGCCCGCACCGCGTGGCGTGCCGCAGATCGAGGTGACCTTCGATATCGACGCCAACGGTATCGTCAATGTCTCGGCCAAGGACAAGGGCACCGGCAAGGAGCAGCAGATCCGCATCCAGGCCTCGGGTGGTCTTTCGGACGCCGATATTGAGCAGATGGTCAAGGATGCCGAGGCCAATGCCGAGGCAGACAAGAAGAAGCGCGAGGCCGTCGAAGCCAAGAACCAGGGCGAATCGCTGGTGCACTCGACCGAAAAGTCGCTGGCCGATTATGGCGACAAGGTCTCGGCCGATGACAAGGCTGCCATCGAAACCGCCATTGCCGATCTCAAATTGGTGCTGGAAGGCGACGATGCCGAAGCCATCAAGGAAAAGACCGCCACCCTGGCGGAAGCCTCGATGAAGCTGGGCGAAGCCATGTACAAGGCCAGCCAGGCCGAAGCTGAAGCCAAGGCCAATGGCTCCGACGATGATGGCGATGACGACGTGGTCGACGCCGACTTCGAAGAGGTCAAGGACGGCGACGACGACAAAAAGTCAGCCTAAGACGATCTGACTGAACTTTTGGAAAGCCCCGGTGGCAACGCCGGGGCTTTTCGTTAGAGCCGGTCCACCGCACCGAATCTGCCACTGAGGCATGGCTCGACGTTTCACGTGAATCCGGTGCGGTTGATCCATCCTGTTCCCCTTGCTAAGAGGCGCACGCCTGCCCATATGCGGGTTCAAGCGCCGACCTAGCCGGCCTTTCTTCATTGCAATCCAGCGCGACGACCAGACCGGCGCGACCGACAAAGAGAGTTCAACTTGGCCAAACGCGATTTCTACGAGGTGCTTGGCTGCCAGAAGGGCGCTGATGACGGCGCTCTCAAGAGCGCCTATCGCAAGCTCGCCATGCAGTTTCACCCCGACCGCAATCCGGGCAATGAAGAGGCAGAGCACAAGTTCAAGGAAATCAACGAGGCCTACGACACCCTCAAGGACCCGCAAAAGCGCGCGGCCTATGACCGGTTTGGCCACGCGGCATTTGAAAATGGCGGTGGCGCCCGAGGCGGTCCGGGTTTCGGGCCGGAATTTGCTTCCTCCATGTCCGATATCTTCGAAGACATCTTCGGCGATTTCATGGGCGGTGGCGGCGGACGGCGCAGCAGTGGGGCGTCCCGTATGCGCGGCTCGGACCTGCGCTACAATCTCGAAATCACGCTGGAAGAAAGCTTCGAGGGCCGGACGGTCGAGATCGACGTACCGACGCTGGCGACCTGCGAGACCTGCGACGGAGCCGGGGCCAAGCCAGGCACCGGTACCCATACCTGCCGCCAGTGTAACGGCCATGGCAAGGTGCGCGCCGCCCAGGGCTTTTTCACCATCGAGCGCACCTGCCCGGTCTGTCAGGGTCGGGGCCAGATGATGGATCAGCCCTGCACCGATTGTGGTGGACAGGGTCGGCATCAGCAGAACCGCAAGCTCAGTGTGGACGTGCCCCAGGGCATTGAAGACGGCACCCGCATCCGCCTTGCCAATGAGGGCGAAGCCGGAGTGCGCGGTGGCCCGCCGGGCGATCTTTATATTTTCGTTTCGATCAAGCCGCACCAGTTGTTCCAGCGCGATGGCGCAGATCTGTTTGCGCGCGTGCCCATTTCGATGACCACAGCGGCGCTGGGCGGCGAGTTCGAGGTGCCCACGCTGGGCAATGCCCGCGCCAAGGTGAAAGTGCCCGCCGGCACCCAGCCAGGCCAGCGCGTCCGCCTCAAGGGCAAGGGCATGCCGGTGCTGCGTTCAAAGGATGTGGGCGACCTCTATGTGCAGCTCGACATCGAGACGCCGCAAAATCTGAGCCGCAAGCAGCGCGAACTGCTCGAGGAATTCGCCCGGCTCGAAACCGGGGAAACCAGCCCGACCTCGGACGGTTTCTTCGATAAGCTCAAGAAGATGTTTGAGGCTTGATCGCGCAGATAAATCGCCCCGGTGGGGCGATTTTCGCGATCAAGGCCTGGAGAGCTATGCTCGACAGGCGGGTACGGCCAGAACGCTGCACGGTCTATTTGCGCCGGCGGCGCGATCTGAGGGCTCAAGGCCATGAGGCCTATGGCTGAATGGCACGCAGGAGCGGCGCGCTGGATGCCCAGCGCATCCATCACATGTCTGGGGGCCAAGCCGTGCATGACATCGTCCTGACCTTTGACGACAATTTCTGGGGCCCGGCCTATGCGACCATGCGCTCGCTCTGCCTGACCAGCACGGACCCCACAGCCCTGCGCTTCCGCGTTTTCCATACCGGGCTAAAGCCAGAGAATCTGGCGATCATCAAATCCATCGCCAGCGACTATGGTGCTGCGCTGCATCTGACCGATCTCCAGCAAAGCGACATTCTGGGCGCGCGCATCGCCGCCTTCCCGCGCATTCGCATGAAGCGGCTTAATCCGATTGTCTATGTGCGCCTGTTCCTGAGCGAATTGCTGCCGGCCGGGATCCAACGAGCGCTCTATATCGATGCGGACACCTTTGTGCGCAATCCGATCGAAAAACTGTTCGCCATCGACATGCAAGGCAAAGTGATTGCTGCCGCGCTGCAGCCGGACCGCATGCATTGCATTGCCGGGCGCGATCTCAAGGCGCGGTCGAGCTTTTCCATGGCCGAGCCCTATTACAATGCCGGGGTGATGCTGATCGATCTCGAGCGCTACGCCCAGGTCGATTTCATCGCCGGGCTTAAAGAATTGCCTCCCGGCGAGCTCGAACGATTCTATTACGATCAGGACATTCTCAATTACGTCCTTAAAGGGCAGTTCCTCGAGCTTGACCCACGCTGGAACATGCAGAACCCCGAGCCGGCGCATGAAGTGTTCGACCCGCACATCCTGCATTATTCATCCGACAGCCGCCCCTGGTGGCCCTGGGCGCGCGTGGCCTTCAAGCAGACCTATCGCCATCTGATGACCAATGCGCATTATTATCGCTACCAGCGCGAGCAATATTGGCGGCTAGTACGGCGGCTGTTGCGCCTGGGCTAGGGTAGGCCGCAACGCGGCCTACCCGAACCTCATCGCGATTATTCGGACGGGAACTTGGTCATGTCCATCCAGACATATTCCCAGACATGGCCGTCGATATCGGCAATGGCGCGCGAATACATGAAGCCATAATCATCCGGGTCGCGCTGTTCGCTACCACCGGCCTTGAGCCCGGCCTCGGCAATGGCGTCCACGGCCTCGCGGCTGTCACGCGACAGGGCATAGAGCGCGCCGGTCTCCTTGTTGAAATCGGGGATCGGCTTTTTCGAAAAGCTCTGGAATTTGTCGTGGGTCAGAAGCATCACATAGATGGTGTCCGAGATGACAATTGCGGCGGCTGTCTCGTCGGTGAACTGCGGATTGTGTTCGAAACCGAGCGCATTGTAGTAAGCCATTGCGGCGGCGAGATCGCGCACGGGCACGTTGATGAAGATCGAGGTGGTCATCGGGTTTCTCCCTGGAACATTGTGTCAGACAGACAGGGGCACATGCTCCCGCCAATTCACTTGCACCGACGAACCAGCCGGGTCACTTTCGACACTATCGGAAATTTCGGAGGCAATATGAAGACGGCACTCACCCTGTCCGGGTCGATCCGCAAGGGGTCCTACAACCGCATCCTGCAGCAGCATATGGGCCGCAAGCTCACTCAGGCGGGAGTGGCGGTGACAGAAATCAGCCTCAAAGATTTCGACATGCCGATTTTCAATGAAGACCTCGAGCCCGACCATGTGCCCGAAGCGGCGGTGAAACTGGCCGAGATGTGGCGCAGCCACGATATCGTGTTCATCGCCAGCCCCGAATATAATGGCGGGGTGCCGCCGCTGCTGGTCAACACCATTACCTGGCTGTCGCGCCAGAAGCCCAGCGTGTTCCGTCACGCCGTGTTCGGCATTGGCGGGGTCAGTTCGGGAAAGTATGGCACCATATGGTCCCTGAGCCACCTGCGTGACAGCCTCACCAAGGTGGGCACGCTGATCGTGCCGACGCTGCTCGGCATCGGCCCGGCCGATACAGCATTCGATGACAATGGCGACCCGGTGGAGCCGGGCATCATCCGCAAGGTTGACCAGATGGTGACCGAATTGACCCATTTCAGCCGGGGATAGAAGTGCGCGCGCTCTACCTTACCCATCCCCAGGTTCAGATTGATGCGGCCATTCCGGTGCCGCTCTGGGGCCTGTCGGGTCTGGGCAGGGCGCGGGTCGAGGCCTTTGTGACGCGCGGCGTGGTGCCCGATGGGGCCATTGTCTTTTCGAGCCGCGAGACCAAGGCGCTGCAAATGGCCGAGCTGATTGCGGCGGCCGCCGGGACGCCGGTGCTGGCCGATCACCAAATGGGCGAGAATGACCGCTCATCCACCGGCTTTTTGCCGTCAGCCCTGTTCGAGGAAACGGCGGACCGCTTTTTTGCCTTTCCCCAGCAGAGCATTGAAGGCTGGGAGCGGGCTATCGATGCGCAGGCGCGGATCGTTTCGACCATTCGCACTGCTTGCGCCTCAGTCCCGCCTGACGGTGTAGCAGTGTTTTGCGGCCATGGCGCGGTCGGTACCTTGCTCAAATGCCGGCTAGGCAATCGCCGCATTTCGCGGGAGGAGGACCAGGGCCATATCGGCGTCCCGGGTGGAGGCAATGGCTTTGTCTTTGACCTCGCCGCCAAGCAGCTCCTAAGCGACTGGACGCCGATGGAGGAGATCGAGCCGGATTGGTTTGGGTGAGGGTTCCTATCGCCCCATCCAGTTCTCAAGCCCGAACAGCTCCAGCGCATCGTTGAGCGCGGGGGTCAGCCGGTCGAGCCGGTCGGTCTCTCCTTCGACGTCCCGCAGCCGCATCGGACCGGCCATGGGCACCGCCGCTACCAGGGCAGCCCCAGCTTGGCTCAGGGATACATTGCGGGCCCGGCGGTCCTCGGGATTGGTGCGCACCTGGCACAAGCCCTTGCGCCGCAGATCATCGATCGCCTGGCCCAGCGTTGCCGGATGCGCCAGCAGCGCCTTGCGCAAGGCGGCCAGCGGAATATGCGGGCGTTCGGAGACGATGTGCAGCACCGCCAATTGCAGTGTGGTGATCTTGTGATCGCGCTTGAGCGCGGCTTCAAAGGCCTTGAGCGCGGTGTCGAGCCGCATCCAGGCCACCATGGCCGCCAATGCCTGTTGCTGCATGAGAATATCCGGAAAACACGGGCAGAAAGCGGCTTGGTATGATGCCATAGCAACGCCCTGCAAGCCTGTTATGGCGCCATAATACCAAGAGAAGGCTTGCTCTTGCGCAACACTTGTGCGAGGCGAAAAGCAAATCACAAATCGGGAGAAAGACCATGGCTGGCCAGTTGATCGTGGGTCTTGACGTTTCCTCACGCGCGCGCGCCGAGGAGATCGTGGCGCTGCTCGGCGACAGCGTCGATTTCTACAAGATCGGCTATCAGTGCTTTTACGGCGCCGACGGTCTCAATCTGGGCAAGGCCCTGCTTTCCGCCGGCAAGAAAGTCTTCTTCGACCTCAAACTGCTCGATATCGACAATACGGTCGAAAAGGGCGTGGCCGCGATTGCCGAAACCGGCGCTACCATGCTGACCGTGCACGCCTATCCCAAGGCGATGCGCGCCGCGCAGAAGGCGGCCGCGGGATCTGGTCTTTCTATTTTGGGCGTCACTGTCCTGACCTCGATGGATGACAATGACGTCAAGGATGCCGGCTATGCCCGCGATGCGGCCGGACTGGTTGCCCTGCGTGCCCAGCAAGCGAAGGAGGCCGGCATTGGCGGCGTGGTCGCTTCGGCCCATGAGGCCGAAATGGTCCGCACTATTGTGGGCAAGCACATGGCCGTGGTCACCCCCGGTATCCGCCCCGCCGGCGCTGACCTTGGAGATCAGAAGCGCGCCATGACCCCCGGTGACGCCTTAAGCGCCGGAGCATCCCACCTCGTCGTCGCCCGCCCGATCATCGCGGCGGCAGACCCGGCGGCCGCGGCAAGGGCGATACTGGCAGAGATGGACGGAAAGCGGGTGAGCGTGGCTTAGCTCAGCTCAAGCGGGAAGGGCGTCGGCTGCCAATAGGGTTTCAGACCGAGCTTTTCGACTCGTTGTGCTTCCCATCGATGCAATTGTGCCGCGATACTGGCGCGATCATTCCTATGCGCGAGATCCGCTAGCAATTTCATGTCTTTGTGCCGAGCGATGTAGGTGTTTGCCACGCTGACCTTGTGATCGCCCCAATTATTGCGCCCACCACGCTCCCGCTCGATGAGGCCCTCTTCCAGCAGTTCAAGGTAGCCCACTTCGTTCTCGGCGAGCTCGGCATCCACGGCGGCGCACAAGTCTTCGAGCTTTCCCAGGGCTGCAAGCACGGCGGCCTGCAGCGGCGGTGAATGCGATAGTCCGGTGCCGGCTACGTTCCACAATAGTCCATCTTCGCATGTCAGTTCGTAAAGCGCCTGGATTGTATCGAGCCGGCGCAGACCCCTCTCCAACGCATCGTCAGTCATTTGCGAAAGTTTCGCCGCAAAGCCGGACTCCGTCGAATGCCCGACCATTAGGTCCAAACCGAACGTGTGACTCATGGGTACGGAAGGCGGCACAAACAGGACGCCAAAGGTGGCAGTCGGATTGGGGTAAGTTCTTTGGGACGACCCCATGAACCGTATGGCACGATAGATGTGATTGAGAGGCCGAAGCAGAAGGTCGCGGCCCACAAGGAGCAGGTCCGGGTGCCTTGCAAGGAGCGGTCTAGTCCAGCGCTTTACCTCTGCCGAGGTCGTCATAGGCTGGGTCTAAGCTCAATAATGAAGAATGGTACAACACCAAAATGCGATAAGTGGGCCCAAAGCGCCCTCACATGCATGGCGCCCTGGAACTTCGTTCCAGCAATTGCATCACTGGCGCAATGCTCACCAACGCGAACGGTCGTCACCCCGCAAGCCCGTGCTTCTGACTCAGCTCTTCGAGATCGAGCTGCGGCCTTGCGCCGATATGGGTGATGACTTCGGAGGCCGCCAGGCACCCGGTCTTGAGCGCGGCATCCATGGTCTGGCCGCGGGCCAGGCCGAGCAGGAACCCCGAGGCGAAGAGGTCACCGGCGCCGGTGGCATCCACCACCTTGTCGACCGGGAAGGCCGGGACCGAGATCACTTCGCCGTTGAACACGGCCATGGCGCCTTCGGCGCCCATGGTGATGGCGGCGACTTCGGCGTCCTTGGCGATTTCGCGCACGGCTTCGCCCAGATCCTCGGTCTGGTAGAGCGATTTGATCTCATTCACATTGGCAAAGACATAGTCGATGGTCTTGGAGCGGATGAGGTCGAGGAATTCGGCGCGGTAGCGGTCGACGCAGAACGGGTCCGACAGGGTAAAGGCGGCGGCGCGCTCGTTCTTGTGGGCGTAATGGGCGGCCAGCACGAAGGCCTTCTTGGCTTCCACCGGGTCCCACAGAAACCCTTCCATATAGGTGATTGCGGCGCCGCCGATTTCATCGGCATGGATATCGCGCTCGGTCAGTTCATGGCAGGCGCCGAGATAGGTGTTCATGGTGCGCTCGCCATCGGGCGAAACAAAAATCATCGAGCGGGCGGTCAGCGCGCCGTTCTTGAGGCGCGAGGTGTTGTAATGCACCCCGATCTCGTTGAGGTCGGTTTCGAACACGTCGCCCAGCGGATCGTCGGCCACCTTGCCGACAAAGGCAGCGCGCCCGCCCAGCGAGGCGACGCCGGCGGCGGTATTGGCGGCCGAGCCGCCTGAAATCTGTTCGCGGCCCAGTGGCATCTTGCCATAGAGGTCTTCGGCCCGATCGGTATCGATCAGGTGCATGATGCCTTCCTGCATGCCTTCGCGCTCGATAAAGCCGGGCTCCACCGGGGCGATGATGTCGACAATGGCATTGCCGATGGTCAGCACGTCGAAGCGGGTCTGGGTCATGCGGGGGTGTCCGGCGTTGGGGAAAAGGCCGTGGGCCGGTTTAGAGCATGATAGGCAGCGGGGCAATTGTTTTGGGCTTGGCGCCCTGAATCCAAGTGCCGCAGACCTAGAGAGACGAAATGATCTCTTCCACCAGCGCTTCGGTGTCTTCGCCCGAGCGGATGGCGATCTGCCCGTCAAGCAGCAGCACAGCCAGGCCATGCACCTTAGCCCAGGCCGCCAGGGCCCGAACGCGGCCGTTCTCGAGATCGCCGCCGACCAGATGGCGCAGCGTATCAAAAGCTGCGTCGGCCGCCATTCGCAGGCCGGGCCGGGAATCCTTCTTCAATTGCGGGGAGAACATCAGGCGGAAGAGGTTGGCATTTTGCAGCGCAAAGACCACGTAGGTTTTGCCCATGGCCGCCATCGGATCGTGTGGCCGGCTCGCCGCCACCGCCTCCATGCGCGCGGCAAAGCGCTGGAACCCGGTCACTGCCAGCGCTTCAAGCAAAGCCGCACGGCTGTCGAAATGTCGATAGGGTGCCGCCGGCGATACCCCCACCGCCCGCGCCAGATCGCGCAAGCCCAAGCCCGCTTCGCCCTGTTGCTCGAGAATGACCAGCGCCGCCTCGAGCAGGGCCTGGCGCAGATTGCCGTGATGATAGGGGCTATTGGATGATGTTGACATTGATCACATCGCGGAGCAGATATGTATGCACTGATTACATAGAATGGGACGCAGCGCAAATGCTCGACCTGATCCTGGCCTCGGCCCATCATCTGGCAGTCTTTACCCTGGTGGGGCTGTTTGCTGTCCAGTTCGTCTTGGTGCGACCGGGTCTCTCAGGGGCGCGCCTCAAGCAATTGGCCCGCATAGACGGAGCCTATGGCGCGGCGGCCGGCATCGTCATTATCGTGGGCGTTGTTCGGGTTATCTTCGGCACAGTGGGGTATGAGTATTACATCGGCAACCACGCCTTTTGGGGCAAGATGGTGGCCTTTCTCATCGTCGGCCTGCTCACCATACCGCCAACAATAGCCTTTCGCCGCTGGGCCCAGGCGGGTGTCGAGCAGGCCGACTATGCCCCGCCAGCCAATGAGATTTTGGCAAGTCGTCGCTTCATTCACCTGCAGGCTGGTGTCCTGCTGCTGATCCCGATCTTTGCCGCCGCCATGGCGCGGGGCTATGGGGGGTGACCCTTTTCACCTCTCCCTTTGGGGGAGAGGCTGACCGCAGGGCGGGTGGGGGCCTATCGCCGCACCGGCAATGGCGTCTTGGGTTCGAACCGGCACCACTGGGCAATCGGGCAGCGCCAGCATTCGGGTGTTCTGGCCTTGCAGATATAGCGCCCATGCAGAATCAGCCAGTGATGCGCATGTAGCAAGAAGCGGTCGGGAACCTGCTTGGTCAGCGCTTTCTCGACATCGAGCGGGGTCTTGCCCGGCGCCAGGCCGGTGCGATTGCTGACCCGAAACAGGTGCGTATCGACCGCAATGGTGGGTTGCTTGAAATAGATATTGAGCACCACATTGGCGGTCTTGCGCCCGACGCCGGGCAGAGCTTCGAGCGCCTCGCGCTCGGGGGGTACCTCGCCGCCGTGCCGATCAAGGAGGATCTGGGAGAGCGCGAAGACGTTCTTCGCCTTGCCGCGATAGAGCCCGATCGTCTTGATCAGATCAGTGATCTGCTCGACGCCGAGCGCCACCATGGCAGCGGGGGAGGGCGCCAGTTCAAACAAACGCTTTGTGGCCTTGTTCACGCCCACATCGGTCGCCTGGGCCGAGAGCACGACGGCCACCAGCAGCGTGAAGGCGTTGATATAGTCAAGCTCGCCCTTGGGTTCGGGCTCGATCTCATGAAAGCGGGCAAAAATTGCCTCGGCGTCGGCCCGGCTCAGCTTTTTCACTTTTTTGGCAGTCGCCATTCTCTCGGCCTCATTTCTCTGCCAGTATTTCGGCCAAGAGGATCTGCGATGCAAGTCACCACCACCACCCCGCTCTTTGCCGCGACCCTGCGACCGGACCGGTCGCTGCGCATGGCTGGCGGCTGGCTGGCCCTGGTGCTGGCCGCCATTGTGGCGGCGCCGTTTCTGCTCGCCTTGCCCGAATTTCTCGTGCCCGGCCTGTCGGCCTTCGTCATCGGCACTGCCGGGCTGGCAGCCGTAAGTGTGCGGCAAGCGCGGCAAGGCCGCATCAGCCAGCAGATCACCCTCTGGACCGACCAGGTCGAGATTGCGACCACCCAGCCGGGTATTGAAAAGACCCTTGAGCGCTTCGATCCGGCGGAGGTTCGCCTGCGCCTTGAACGCGACAGCTTCGAGCGCACCACCGGCATCTATCTTCGTGCCGCGGACCGCGAAATCGTGCTGGGTGCCTTTCTTTCGACCGCAGATAAGTCGAGTTTTGCCAAAGCCTTCGGCGCCGCCCTACGCAAGGCGCGCCGCGCCCGCTAGCGAAATCGGGCCCAGGTTAAATCCGGGTCGTGTTGCCCCGCGTCAGACGCTATGACTATCCGACGTTTTCCAGTGAAAGACCCGGACATGAACCAGCATCTGACACTGACGCCGGACAGCGAGTACGACACTATCCGCGCGGCCATTCGTTATCTGAGCGAAAACGGTCCCGACACCACCGACCTCGATCGTTTTGCCCGCGCACTGGGGCTCACCGAGCGGAAATTGACCGATCTGTTCCGGCGCTGGTGCGGTCTCTCCCCCAAAAGCTTTGCCCAGGCCGTAGCGCTCGACCACGCCAAGAGCCTGTTGCGCGACAAGGCAAGCGTGCTCGACACCACCTATGAGGTGGGTCTGTCGTCCACTTCGCGCCTGCATGACCTGTTTGTCACCTATGAGGCCATGCCGCCCGGCGTGTTCCGGGCCGGCGGCGCTGGCATCGACATGGCCTGGGGCGTTGCCCCGTCGCCCTTTGGCCTCGCCGTGGTCACCGCAACCGATTATGGCATTTCCGGACTCGGCTTTGCCGACGCGCAAACCAGCGTGGACGATGTCTTTGCCGATCTGGCCAATCGCTGGCCCAAAGCGCGCTTCAGCCATGACGACACACGCATTGCTGCAATGGCCGCAGGCATTTTCGAGCCGTCACGCTGGTCGGCCAACCAGCCGGTGCGAATTGTGCTGATCGGAACCGATTTCGAGGTAAGCGTCTGGGAGACGCTGCTCAAAATTCCCTGCGGCAAGGCGACGACCTATTCAGAGGTGGCCCGGGCCATTGGCCGGCCAAGCGCCTCACGCGCCGTTGGGGCCGCAGTGGGCAAGAACCCGATCAGCTTCGTCGTACCCTGCCACCGCGTCGTGGGCAGCTCTGGCGCACTTACTGGCTACCATTGGGGGGTGCCGCGCAAGCGGGCAATCCTGGGCTGGGAGGCCGGGGTAATCTCAGCGGCGCGTTAGCCATTCAAGCATGGCTTTCATGGGATTCTCGCCCTAAATCTCCCCGCCGGGGAGATTTACCTGACGGAACAGCTCCAAGTTTCACGTGAATCGAGAGGCCTGGGGAACTTCCGGCAAGGTGAGGCTTTGCTCTCTCGTTCACCGAGCAGGGATCGTATGACGGACGTCACCCGCGCCATATTGATCGGCATTCTCGCCGTCGCCACGTTGATGTTGGCCTGGCAGCTCAGCGCAATCCTGCTGCTGGCCTTTGCCGGCGTGCTGTTGGCTGCGCTGCTCGATACCGCTGTCCGACCGCTCGACCGGGTTCTCCCGCTTCCTCGGCCCTTGATCGTTGTCCTGGTCACGCTGCTAATCGCCGGCCTGCTCATCGGCGGGCTGTCCTGGGGCGGATTCAGCCTATGGCAGGGTGTGGAGGAGCTCTGGTCAATGATCATCAATCGGGCCACCGAGCTCTACGAGCGTTTCGGCGATGATCTGAATGATCAGCTGACGAGTGAGGACCAGACATTGATGCAGAATCTTCTGCCCAATCCGGCAGAGCTGTTCAGCCAGGCCGGGTCCATTTTCGGCCTGACGCTGGGTGTTCTGGGCAATATCGTGATTATCGGATTTCTGGGGCTTTTCTTTGCCATCAATCCCGCCGGCTATCGCGACAGCGTCCTGATCCTCATCCCCGCGAGATATCGGGCACGCTGGAAAGATGCTTTCGACAATACGGGAGAAGCCCTGCGGGGTTGGCTGGTGACTCAGTTGGCGGTGATGATCCTGATCGGCCTTCTGGTTTTTACCCTGCTGACACTGCTTGGTTCACCCGACGCCCTGCTGTTGGGCGTTTTGGCCGGTGTCCTCAATTTCATACCCTATCTCGGGCCGATCATTTCCGCTGTGCCGGTGCTACTGACCCTGGCCGGCCAGGACATGACCGCGCTCTGGATCGGCGCCCTGGGGCTGCTGCTGATCCAGAATATCGAAGGCTATGTCATCACTCCGCTGCTGCAACAGCGCATCATCGAATTGCCACCGGCATGGTCACTGATCACCATGGCGGTGATGGGGGCGTTGTTCGGCCCCATGGGCGTGGCCCTGGCCACGCCTCTATTCGCGGTCAGCCGCACCTTGACCCAGAAGCTCTATATCGAGCCCCGCGATGCAGAAAAAACCGGGCAGGGACACAGCCCTTAAAGGGTCACCCGTTCTACCAGCTTTCCGTCCGGGCCGATCTTATAGATCGTCGGTTCGCCGGTGCCGATTTCGCGGGCCAGGATTTCGTCCGGTGTCAGTCCTTCAATGGCCATCACCAGCGCACGTAGCGAGTTGCCATGGGCAGCGACCAGCACCGTCCTGCCCGATTTGAGCAGCGGCAGAATCTCGGCCTCGTAATAGGGCAGGGTGCGCGCCGCTGTATCCTTGAGCGATTCGCCGCCCGGCGGGGGCACATCGAACGACCGGCGCCAGATATGGACCTGCTCCTCGCCCCATTTCTCGCGCGCATCATCCTTGTTCAAACCCGCCAAGTCGCCATAGTCGCGTTCGTTGAGCGCGATATTGCGGGTGATGGTGACATTCTGGATATCCATCTCCTCAAGCATCAGGTCCAGCGTATGCTGGGCCCGGCGCAGGGCGGAGGTGTAATAGAAGTCCGGTTCGATGCCGGCTGATTTGAGGCCTTTGCCGGTTGCGCGTGCTTCCTCGATCCCCTTTTCGGTCAGGCCTGGATTGCGCCAGCCGGTGAAGAGGTTCTTGAGGTTCCATTCGCTCTGGCCATGACGCACCAGGATCAGCGTTCCGCTCATGATTTTGGTCCCTTGGATCTGTGTTTCGTCAGAGGCCCTGCAAGCAGGGCGAAAAAATTCAGTCGGTGAGGCCGAGCACGTCGGCCATGGAATAGAGACCCGGTCGCTGTCCGGCGGCCCACAGCGCCGCCTTGACCGCGCCATTGGCATAGATGGTGCGGTCCTGCGCCCGGTGATTGAGTTCGATGCGCTCGGACTGTCCGGCCAGAATCACCATGTGATCGCCGATGACATTGCCGCCCCGCAGCGTGGCAAAGCCGATGGTGCCCGCCTCACGCGGACCAGTATGGCCGTCGCGTACCCGCACCGCATTGTCCTTCAGGCTGATATTGCGGCCCCGCGCCGCCGCCTCGCCCAGCATCAATGCGGTGCCCGAGGGCGCGTCGACTTTCTTGTTGTGGTGCATTTCGAGCACCTCGACGTCATAGTCGGCCAGCGCCCGGGCGGCCTTTTCGACCAGCACGGCCAGCGCCACCATGCCGGGAGAGAAATTGCCCGACTTGACGATCCGCGCCCCGGCCGCCCCGGCAGCAGCGATCGCAGCCTCGTCGGCTTCGGTGCAGCCCGTGGTGCCGATGATATGAACAAGGCCCTTTTCGGCCGCCTGCTGTGCCAGCGCCACGCTGGCGGCCGGCGCAGTGAAATCGATGATGGCATCAGCCTGGTCGAGCAGGGTGGCAGCATCATCGCTAACCGGCACACCCAGTGCGTCCAGTCCTGCCAGGGTACCGGCATCCTTGCCGATCGCAGCCGATCCGGCCCGGTCCAGCGCGCCCACCAACTCAACCCCGTCATGGGCAGCGACCGCAGCAATATTGGCAACACCCATGCGCCCACCAGCCCCGGCCACGATAATGCGCAATCTGGTCATGCCACAAACTCCCTGCAATTGCCTTGCCCTATAGCAGCGCGTTGCCGCCCCGCCAACCGGGATGCCTGGAACCATCTGCGTGTGCTAGGATTCGATAAAAGCAAAAAAAGAAAGTGGACCTGTCCATGAGCCTCACCAATGTGCTGGCCGGAATTGCTGTCGAAGATCTCGGGCATTCCCTGGTCTGGTATGAATATCTGTTCGGCCGCCCGGCCGATGCGCGCACCATGGTCGATGTGGCCGAATGGAAACTTCCCGGCGGCGGCTGGGTGCATGTGATGACCGATGAGGATCGGGCCGGTGCCAGCGTCTGCATGCTGATCGTCGATGACATCACCGACGAGTTGGCGCGACTCGAACTACACGGCATCAAGCCGGTGGCCAAGGCGATCGGGGATTTCTTCAAGACCGCCAAGCTGCGCGATCCCGATGGCAACCTGATCATCCTCAGCCAGCCCCAGCAGGGGACGTATTGAGACCGTTTAGTGCGCTTTGACTCCTGCGGCCGATCGCGTCTCCCGAGGGAGACGTAGCGACGCCGGCGTGCCAACCACATGGCAGAGCCGGGTCAAGGGTGCAGACTATTTACCCGGCGCTGGTAGGCCCGCCATTCGAACATAGCTCTCATGGCCTTCTCGCCGGAGACCGCTCCACTGGAGCGCTCTCTGTTCGGCTCAAAGCCGTTTCAGCTTCACTTCCTCGACCCGGTGGTCCTTGCCCTTTTTGAGGATCAGATCGGCGCGACCGCGCGTGGGCAGCACGTTTTCGAGCAGGTTGGGCAGGTTGATTGTCTCCCATACATTGCGCCCGAAGGCGCCGGCCTCCTCCTCGCTCATTTCCGAAAACTTGCGGAAGAAAGAGGTCGGGTCGCGGAAGGCGGTTTCGCGCAGGCGAAAGAAACGGGTGAGATACCAGTCGCGCAGATCGTTCACATCGGCGTCGATATAGATCGAGAAATCGATGAAGTCGGACGCAAACAGGATCGGCTTGCCATCGCGCGGCAATTCGCCGGGCTGGAGAATGTTCAATCCCTCGACGATCAGAATATCGGGGCGCTCGATGATCACCTCTTCGCCGGGCACCACATCATAGACCAGGTGTGAATAGACCGGCACCGAGACCCTGGCCTTGCCCGATTTGATATCGCCGAGAAAATTGACGAAGCGGGCCCGGTCATAGCTTTCGGGAAAACCCTTGCGCTGCATCAGGCCGCGCGCTTCGAGCACCTTGTTGGGGTAGAGGAACCCGTCCGTGGTGACCAGGTCGACCTTGGGGCTCGATGGCCAGCGGCTGAGTAGCGCGCGCAGAATGCGCGAGGTGGTGGATTTACCTACCGCCACCGAGCCGGCCACGCCGATGATGAAGGGCACCTTGTCGCCCGGCGTGTTGAGAAAGCGCGAAGAGACATCGTGCAGACCCTGGATCGCCTCGACATAGTAGGCAAGCAGGCGCGAGAGCGGCAGATAGATCTCTTCGGCCTCGGCCAGCGAGATCGGATCGGTCAGCGCGCGGAGACGGTCGATGTCGTCGGCATTCAGCGTCATGGGCTGGCCGTTGCGCAGATCGCTCCACTGGTCCTTGGTGAAACTGCGATAGGGGTCGCGGGCCGGGGGACGCTTGGCCATCAGGCATTATCCTTACGGGCGGCCTTTTCGGCCAGACCCGACTGGGCGGTACGGCTGTCGAGCTCGGCCATCACTTCGGATAGCGGTACGCCTTCGGCCTTGAGCACCACCAGCAGATGATAGAGCAGATCGGCGCTTTCCTTGACCAGCTCGGCGCGATCATGGGTTACCGCGGCAATCACTGCCTCGGTGGCTTCCTCGCCCAGCTTCTGGGCGGCCTTGTTGATGCCACGGGCAATCAATTTGGCCGTATAGCTGTCTTCGGGCGAGGCGGCGGCGCGCTGGGCAATGCGCGTTTCGAGGTCTTCGAGGGTCATGTCAGGCTGGTCTCCTCAGTGCGGACCATTGGCGGAATACGAGCCGCCTGCAATTGAACTTAAGCCGCGCTGTCGAGCCGCATCGCGATGCCATGTTTGGCCATGTAGTGCTTGGCCTCAGGGATGGTGAAGGTGCCGAAGTGGAAGATCGAGGCGGCCAGCACGGCGCTGGCATGGCCTTGCTGAACGCCTTCGACCAGGTGCTGAAGCGTGCCGACACCGCCCGAGGCGATCACCGGCACTTCGACCTGGTCGGCAATCGAGCGGGTCAAGTCGAGATCAAACCCGGACTTGGTGCCATCGCGATCCATCGAGGTGACCAGCAGCTCGCCGGCGCCGCGCTCGACCATGCGAGCGGCAAATTCCACTGCATCGATGCCGGTCGGTTTGCGGCCGCCATGGGTGTAAATTTCCCACTCGCTGCGATTGTCGCCGCCCACGCTCTGGCCCCGCTGCTGCTTGGCATCGACCGAAACCACAATGCACTGATTGCCGAACTTGTCGGCGGCCCGCGCGATGAAATCGGGGTCGTTCACCGCGGCCGAGTTGATCGCCACCTTGTCGGCCCCGGCCAGCAAAAGCTTGCGGATGTCTTCAATGGTGCGGACGCCACCGCCCACCGTCACCGGCATAAAGCAATGCTCTGCCGTTCGCGCCACCACGTCAAAAATCGTGTCGCGGCCCTCATGGCTAGCGGTGATGTCGAGAAAGGTCAATTCGTCGGCGCCCGCCGCGTCATAGGCCATGGCCGCCTCGACCGGATCGCCGGCATCGATCAGGTCCACGAAATTGACGCCCTTTACGACTCGGCCACCGGCGACGTCGAGGCAGGGGATGATTCTTGTTTTCAGGCTCATGGTGTTTTTGCCTTCTGCATCCGCCCCCAGGCGATGCGATGAATGATGAGTGTAGCCAGCCAGACGATCAGCGCTCCGCCGCCCAGCGGCAGGGTGGCCAGGGCAAACAGGCCCAGAACAAAGAAGAAGCTGATAATCCCGCCGAACTCCATATCCCCAACCACGCAGGGATGCATATCATGTTCTGTCAGCGTGCAGCCATTGACCTCGGCCAGCAGGCCCGAAAACAGGGCCGACAGAATGGGGGCCAGTGCAAACAGAACGATCACACCAAACAGCAGCCAGTAGACCCGCCAGGGGAAGTTCGCCGGCCGTTCCGTGCTCACGCCGCCCTCAGCTTCGCCAATGCTTCACGTGAATCAATCCGTCCGTCATAGAGCGCCCGCCCGGAAATAGCGCCTTCAAGCACCTGGTAGTCCGCTCTCGTCATACGCTCGATGTCCTCCATCGACGCCAGACCACCCGAGGCGATGACCGGGATCGAGGTGGCCCGCGCCAGCTCCAGCGTCGAGTCCCAGTTGATGCCGGCGAGCACTCCATCGCGATCGATGTCGGTATAGATGATGGCAGCCACGCCAGCGCCCTCAAAGCGCTTGGCGAGCTCGATCACCGAAAGTTCAGAGGTCTCGGCCCAACCCTCGACAGCCACCATGCCCTGGCGCGCATCGATGCCGACGGCCACCTGGCCGGGCCACTTTTGGGCAGCCTCTTTGACCAGCGCCGGATCGCGCACCGCAATTGTGCCGAGAATGACCCGGGCCAGGCCCTTATCGAGCCAGGCTTCGATATGTCCCAGATTGCGGATGCCGCCACCGAGCTGCACCGGGAACTTCACGGTCTTCAGAATTGCGTCCACGGCCGCGCCATTGACGCTCTGGCCGGCGAAGGCCCCGTTGAGATCGACAACGTGCAGATATTCGAAACCCTGGTCCTCAAAACTCCTGGCCTGGGCCGCGGGATCGTCATTGAAGACCGTGGCCTGGTCCATATCGCCCAGCTTGAGGCGCACGCACTGGCCGTCCTTGAGGTCGATGGCAGGAAACAGGATCATGGTGTCCACCCCAGAAAATTCTCGATCAGTTTGAGGCCCAGAGCCTGGCTTTTTTCGGGATGGAACTGGGCGCCGAAAATATTGTCCCGACCCACACAGGCGGTCAGCGCCCCACCATAGTCGGTGGTGGCGATCAATGTTTCGACGTGATCCGTTTTCAAGTGATAGGAGTGGACGAAATAGGCGTGCAGCCCATCGGGGCCGGTTTCGATCCCCTCGAGCAGCGCATGCGGCCTCGTCACCATGACAGTGTTCCAGCCCATATGCGGGATCTTCAGGGCCGGGTCGGCGGGCACGATTTTCTCTACCGCGCCCGGGATCCAGCCCAGACCTTGCGTCACTGATTTTTCCCGGCCTTCGCTGGCCAGCAATTGCATGCCGACGCAAACGCCCAGGAAGGGCACGCCATTTCTGAGCACCCGTTCTTCGAGCACCTCGACCATGCCTTCGACAGCATCGAGTCCGGCCTTGCAGTCGGCAAAGGCGCCAACGCCGGGCAGCATGATGCGATCGGCCGAACGCACGATATCGGGATCAGAGGTCACCTTGATAACATCGCCCTGGCCTCGCTCGGCGGCCATACGCTCGAAGGCCTTGGCGGCCGAGTGCAGATTGCCGGCGCCATAGTCGATAATGGCAACAATGCTCATGGGGTGGTCTCCAGGCTGGCGATCCGCGCAAGATCAGGGTCGGGCGCAAATCGATAACCGGCTGCGCCCAAGCCGCGCCGCTTGAGGGCCCGCTGTCGGGCACCTGGCGCGGCAAATCCGCAGGCGATGGCAAGCAGGATATAAAGCCAGATCACTGCATCGGGCCCGATATAGGGCGCGGCGAACACCAGCGCCACGATCCCCAGCACGAACAGCACAAGCTGTCCCCAAAGCCGATGGGCCAGCGCATGCACGGGCGGCAGCAATGCGGCGAACCAGGAGAACTTTTCCGGCACCGCCTGGGGCAGGGCACCGGCGTCGGATCTGAAAATGGCGTAGAGGGTCACGGGACACTCCATGGGGCAAGATGGGGACCCCTTAGTGCAAAACGCTCACAGGGGGAAGGGCAGAGCGCGCCACCCCGCGCTTTGAGCGCCGCGCCTCTTGCGGTCCTAAAGGACACCCTTGGTGCTCGGTACCCGATCGGCCGTGCGCGGATCGATCTCGACCGCCTCGCGCAGGGCACGGGCTACCGCCTTGAACATTGACTCGGCCAGATGGTGGTTGTTGTCGAAATAAAGGTTCTCGATATGCAGGGTGATCCCGGCATTGATCGCCAGCGCCTGGAAGAACTCGCGGAACAGTTCGGTATCGATCTCACCGATCTTGTTCTGACTGAACTCAGCCCTGAACACGAGGAAAGCGCGACCGGACACATCCAGCGCCGCCCGGGTCAGCGAGCCGTCCATGGGCAGGTCGCAACTGGCATAGCGACGGATGCCCTTCTTGTCGCCAAGGGCTTGCTTGATGGCCTGGCCCAGCGCGATGCCGACATCTTCGACCGTGTGGTGGAAGTCGATATGCAGATCACCCTTGCAGCTGACATCCATGTCGATCAGCGAATGGCGGGAGAGCTGGTCGAGCATGTGGTCAAAAAAGCCCACCCCAGTCTTCATGGCGTGCGTGCCGATGCCATCGAGGTTTATCGAGACGGCAATCTCTGTCTCGTTGGTCTTGCGGGCGATGGTTGCGGTACGCATGGGGGGATGTCTCCGAAATCGGGCGCTTCCCTAGCAGATAGGCAGAGCTGAGTGAAGATTGGGTTAGGCCGATCCGGCCCTGTCTCGGTTGCAATTGGCGACCATGCTCCTAAATATCAGCCAACAGTTCGGAGTATCTTTTCCAATGAGTGACAATAATTTTCCCGGCTGGCACGGCACGACCATCGTTTCGGTCCGCAAGGGCAACAAGGTGGTGGTTGCCGGCGACGGCCAGGTGTCGATGGGCCAGACCGTAATGAAGCACAGCGCCAAGAAGGTGCGGCGGCTGGCCGATGGCAAGGTGATCGGCGGCTTTGCCGGTTCGACCGCCGATGCGTTCACCCTGTTCGAGCGGCTCGAAACCAAGCTCGAGCAATATCCCGACCAGTTGATGCGGGCAGCGGTGGAACTGGCCAAGGACTGGCGTACCGACCGTTATCTGCGCAAGCTCGAAGCCATGATGATCGTGGCCGACAAGACCGACACGCTGGTGCTAACCGGCACGGGCGATGTGCTGACCCCCGATCACGGCGTCATCGCCATTGGCTCGGGCGGCAATTATGCCCACTCGGCGGCGCTCGCCCTGCATCAGGCCACCGAGCTCGATGCCGAGGATATTGCTCGCCGCGCCATGAAAATAGCCGAAGAAATCTGCGTCTATACCAATGGCAATGTGACCGTTGAAGCCATCGAGCTGGGCGCGTGAGCTTTGTCATAAAGCGTCTGGGTATTGAGGATGCGGCTGCCTATCGGGCCATTCGCCTGGAGGCGCTGACCAACCATCCCGAGGCTTTCGTCTCCACGCCCGAGGGCTTTGCGCAGAAATCGGACGATGAAATCCGGCAGACGCTGGAAACGCTGACAATTTTCGGCGCTGTGCTGCCCGATAGACGCCTGGGGGGCATCAATGCCTTCTTGCGCAATGAGGGCCTCAAGGAGCAGCATCGGGGCTGGATGATCCAGGTCTATGTGCGGCCCGAGCATCGCGGCTCGGGCATGGCGCAGGTGCTGGTCGAACATCTGGCCGAATATGCAAAGCACCACGTGCTGCAAATTCATCTCGGTGTCTGGTCGGAGAACATTCCGGCGATCAAGCTCTACAAGCGGCTGGGCTTTGAAACTTATGGCACCGAGCCCCGCTATCTCTTCGTGAACGGTCGATTTATCGACGAACACCTGATGGTGCGCTTCCTGGATAAGGCACCGATCGAAAGTGACCAAGAATGAGTGAAACCAATTTTTCCCCGCGCGAGATCGTCTCCGAGCTCGATCGCCATATTGTCGGTCAGGCCGATGCCAAGCGCGCCGTCGCCGTTGCCTTGCGCAATCGCTGGCGCCGGCAACAGCTGTCCACCGATCTCAGGCGTGAGGTGACGCCGAAGAACATTTTGATGATCGGGCCGACCGGTGTCGGCAAGACCGAGATTTCGCGCCGTCTTGCCCGGCTGGCCCAGGCTCCCTTCGTCAAGGTGGAGGCCACCAAGTTCACCGAGGTCGGCTATGTCGGCCGCGATGTCGAGCAGATTGTCCGCGACCTTGTGGAGGCGGGCATCACCGTCCTGCGAGACAGGCGCCGCCGCGATGTGCAGGCTCAGGCCCACCACAATGCCGAAGAGCGCGTGCTCGACGCGCTGGTTGGCACCTCCGCAACGCCGTCCACGCGCGAAAGCTTTCGCACCAAGCTGCGCAACAACGAGCTCGACGACAAAGAAATCGAAATCGAAATGCAGCCCTCGGCCGGCACCGGCGGATTCGAAATCCCCGGCATGCCCAATGGCGGCATCGGCATGATCAATCTTTCCGACATGTTCAAGCAGGCCATGGGCGGACGCGGGGTCAAGCGCAAGATCAAGGTTCAGGACGCCTATGAGCCGCTAGTGGCCGAAGAGGCCGACAAGCTGCTCGACCAGGATCAACTGAAGGCCGAAGCGATCGAGCTGGTGGAAAACCACGGCATTGTCTTTATCGACGAGATCGACAAGGTGGCGCATCGCGAAGGGGGTGCGCAGGGTGGCCCGTCGCGCGAAGGTGTGCAGCGCGATTTGCTGCCGCTGATCGAGGGCACCACCGTTGCCACCAAATATGGACCGGTCCAGACCGACCATATCCTGTTCATCGCTTCGGGCGCCTTTCACGTTTCCAAACCGTCAGACCTGCTGCCAGAACTGCAGGGGCGCCTGCCGATCCGGGTGGAATTGAAGGCGCTGACGCGGGAGGATTTCATCGGCATTCTCTCGGACACCGAGGCGAGCCTGATCAAGCAATATGTTGCGCTGATGGGCACTGAGGGGGTGACGCTCGAGGTGACCCATGACGCCATCGAGGCCATTGCCGACGCGGCGGTGCTGGTCAATTCATCGGTCGAAAATATCGGCGCGCGGCGTTTGCAGACGGTCATGGAGCGGCTGGTGGAAGAGATTTCCTTTGACGCGCCGGACAAGTCCGGCGAGACCGTCACCATCGATGCCGCCTTTGTCCGCGACAAGGTCGGTGCCCTCGCCGGCGATACGGATCTGAGCAAGTTCGTGCTCTAGCGACCACCTACTCGATATCCCTTCTCCCACCAGGGAGAAGGGAAGAGGTCGGCCTACCGCTTTCTGCCAGCTCGCTTGACCACTTCATCGCGCAGGAACTTCAAATCCTCGGCATCCAGCCGGTTGATATCATCGCGCAGACGATTGGTCAGTTCGGTCGCCTCGGGCACCAGGCCCCCGGTATTGATCGTCACCTTGGGGTCGGAGATTTCGGCCAGGCGCTGAAGTTCTTCAGCCTCGTCCCAGATGACGTTGAAGAAGGCGATGATGCGATGGAGCAGGAAGGACGTGGGCTGGCCACGTTTGCCGTGTTCCAGCGCCGAGAGATAGGCGCTCGAGACGCTGAGCGCCGCTGCCATTTCCTTGAGCGAAATGCCGCGAGCTTCGCGCATGGCGCGAAGTTTTGCGCCGAGCGGGGTCATTGGCGCCGCAGGCGCACATACCACGCCCCCTCTCCGCCATGACCGCGCGCCGCAACGCTCCAGCCGGACACCAGATGGGACAGGCCCGGTTCGCTCAGCCAGATCGGCAGCATGGTGCGCAGGATGCCGCGCTCGGTCATGGCCGCGATATAGTCATTGTCGGTCTTTGCGCCCTTGCCGGTGATGACCAAAATGGTCCGGTCTCCCCGTGCCGCCCGCGCCCCGATATAGCGCCGCAGAGTGTCGCGGGCTTCGTTCTGGGTCATGCCATGCAGGTCGATCTTGCCATCGATCTCGATGCGGCCGCGCCGCACCTTTTTATGGATGGCCGGATCGACCGCGCGCTCCGCGGCCGGCGCATTGGAGGAAGGCGCCTGATAGGGCGGCAGAAAGGGTTTGGCGGATTTGAGCGGTCGGGGTGCCGGCTTGACCAACGGCTCGGGATCGGCTTCGGGCACCGGCAGGGTGCCGGCCCCCATTTTCAGCAAGCCCTTGCGGCGCAGCGGCTCGACCGTGGCGGCCACGCTGGTCCAGAGGTGGAAGTCGTGCGGCAGGCGCTTCGAGCCGCGTTTAGACATGATTCGGCCTGCGCGACGCGATTAATCGAGCTGGCTGGTGGAGATCACCTTCCAGTTCGGGTCGCGCGATTTGGGGTTGCGCGAGAAAGTCCATTCATCGGCAATGGTCTGGACCTGATCGGCATTGCCCTCGACCAGATTGCCGTCCTTGTCGCGGGTGGCCGAGACAACCTCAGCGTGGAAATCGACCGTGACATTGACGTCCTTCTTGTCGAATTCCGCGTCGACAATCGAGACCTTGGGCAGTCCGACAAAGGTGAAGTCCACCGTTTTACCCTCGGCCTCGCGATCAGCGATGGCGCGCTGGAAGCTCTCGAAGATGGGCTTGTCGAGCAGGTTCTTCAGCGTCTGGCGATCCCCCTCGGCATAGCTGGTGACGATCATCTCATAGGCTTGCTTGGCACCCTCGAGGAAACTCTTGGGCGAGAAGCTCGGATCAACCTCGGCCACCGCCTTGAGGCCAGCCGCAAGGGTTTCATTGCCCGATGCAGCCTGTTCGATCTCGGCTTCGAGCTTGCGGGCGCGGCGCTCATCATCGAGATCCGGCTGGGCAGCGCGGGGCCGCAGCGGCACCACCGTGTCCTCGTGGGCCGCAGCCTGCTTTTCGGTGGGTGTCGAGCGGCTCCGGTCGATGGGCGGGCGCTCATTGCCGGTGCGCGTGCCCAGTACAGAGCGCAGCCGGAACAGCACGAAGACAGCAACGGCGATGGCAATCAGGGTCGGCAGATCGAGGAATTCGGCCATGTAGAGGGCACCTTGAATATGAGGCGTCGACAAAAAACTGTTCGCTGGCGCTCGTTCTGCGCCGTATCTGGCCTATATATAGGCAAAGCTTTAGCCCGAAACCAGTTCACGATGGGGCGAGTTGCGTATTTGCCGCGCCCGAGGTGAACAAAATTCCTGCAAGGAGCCGAATTTGGCCCGCCTGATTGCCCTTTCCTTCCTGGCCCTGCCGCTTCTGGAAATCGCCGTCTTCATTCTGGTCGGGCGCGCCATCGGGCTGTTTCCGACGCTTGCACTGGTGATCCTGGCCGCGCTGGGCGGCGGACTGCTGCTGCGCCAGCAGGGCCTGAGCACGCTGTCCCGGCTGCGCAACAATGTCAGCGCCGGCACCATTCCTGGGCGCGCCATGTTCGACGCCATGCTGATCGGCGTGGCCGCAATCCTGTTGGTGCTGCCCGGCTTTCTCAGCGATGTGCTGGCGCTGGCCCTTTTGGTGCCCCCGGTGCGGAACTGGCTGTTTTCAGCACTGGCAAGCCGGGTCCGGGTGGTCGAGACCACCACCAGCTATCGTCGCTATGATGAACCAGAGACGACATATGACGGCGATGCCAAGGTGATCGAACATCGGGATGAGGACGATCCCAAGCCCCGCCAATAGGTCTGCTTGGCTTGTTCCAATGGGCCAAAAGTGGTAGCCACACGGCCACAATTGCTTTGAATTCAAACTTCAAGAAGGACCAGACAATGGCCGATGACACCCAGGGCGCGGCAGCGCCGCAGCCCGGCACCGCACCCAGCATGAATCTTGTGGGTCAGTATATCCGCGATCTCTCCTTCGAAAATCCCGGTGCACCCGGAACGCTGCTGGGCGGCGGCACCAATCCGGCTTTCAACGTGTCGATCTCGGTCGGCGTCAAGAAGCAGAGCGATGAAATCTATGCCATTGAGCTCACGCTCAATGCCAAGGCCAATCGCGAAGAGACCGTGCTGTTCAATGTCGAACTGGTCTATGGCGGCATCTTCCGCATCAAGAACGTACCGGAAAATCAGCTTTCCCCGCTGCTGATGATCGAATGCCCGCGGCTGATCTTCCCGTTTGCGCGCCAGGTGCTGGCCAGCGTGACCCAGCAGGGCGGGTTCCCGCCGCTGATGATGGAGCCGGTGGATTTCTCGGCGATCTATCGCCAGAACCTGGCCAAGCTGGCCCAGCAGCAGGGCGGCGCACCGGCTGCCGATGCCGCCGCCGAGACGCCCAAGCCGAACTGATCGGTCATATCGGGTTCAATGAGATAGGCCCTGGCTTCTGCCGGGGCCTTAATTTTGGGGCCGGTTCATCCTACTCGGCGGCAACGCGCTGCTGGTACCTGGCCCAGATAGCGTTTTCACCCATCTTCTCAATGAAGGTGTCATGAGCCTCTGCTTCACTGGCGCTGAGCCGGCTGGGCAGCGGGACGGGACGTTGGGCCACTGCAATACGGGTCTGGCCCATACCACTGGACGCCGTTTCGACCTCGGCCACCAAGGCCAGGCTCACCTGCTTGCCACCGATCAACTCAAGATAGACTTCGGCCAGGATTTCGCTGTCGAGCAGGGCGCCATGCAGCGTGCGGCGGGAATTGTCGATGCCGTAATGCTTGCAGAGCGCATCGAGGCTGACGCGAGCACCCGGATGCTTTTGCCGGGCAACCATGACGGTGTCGATCACCTCATTGGTCAGGCGCGGCAGGCCGGCCCATTCCATTTCGGCGTTCAAAAAGCCCATGTCGAAGGGCGCGTTGTGGATCACGAGCGTCGCATCGGCAATGAAGGCCCGGAAATCCTCGGCCACAGCCTTGAAGAGCGGCTTGTCGGAGAGAAATTCCTCGCTCAGCCCATGCACGCGAAACGCCTCCTCGGGCATGGAGCGCTCGGGGTTGATATAGACGTGAAAATTCTTGCCGGTGGGGATGTGGTTGATCAACTCGACGCAGCCGATTTCCACCAGCCGGTCCCCGCCCTGCGGTGAAAGGCCCGTGGTTTCGGTGTCGAGCACGATTTCCCTGATCATTGGTCCTGCCGTTCTGCCTTCAACTTGCCGACCAGTGCGGCGACTTCGGCCTCCATCTCGGCGATGGGGAGGCCGGTGTCGAAGAGCCAGTCGGCGCGTTCCTTCTTTTCGGCCTGTGGCATCTGACGGGCAAGCAGCGTCTCCATCTTTTCCACGGTCATGCCCGGTCGGGCCAAGATACGTTCCCTTTGCACTGCCTCATCGACATAGGTCACCGCAATGCGATCAAAGCCATAATCATGGCCACTTTCGAACAGCAATGGAACCTCGACGGCAGCCAGGGCATGACCCTGCGCTTCTGCGTCATCGAGAAAGTCAGCAATGGCGCTGCGCACCATGGGATGGACAATGGCTTCGAGGCGCTGGAAACCAGAAGGATCGGAAGACAGGCGCCGGGCCAGCTCCCCACGGTCGATGACGCCATTGTCCGCAACGCCTGGGAAAAGCGCTCCGACCGGCGCGACAGCCGCACCCGAATAAAGCCGCGCCACCGCCTCATCGGCGGAAAACACCGGTACACCGCATTTGGCAAAGGCAGCCAGCAAGGTCGATTTGCCGGTGGCGATCGAACCTGTAACGCCGATCCTGAGCATGGCCTAGTGATCCAAAGTGGCTTCGATACGTGCCCGCAGGTCCGGCGTCACCGCCGGCTGGACGCCGAACCAGGCCGCAAATCCGGGCACAGCCTGATGCAGCAGCATGCCCAGCCCATCCACCGTGGGCAGGCCGCGCGCCCTTGCGTCGGCCAGGAGTGGGGTCTCGAGCGGACTATAGACTATATCGGTTACCAATGTGCCTGGGCGCAGCAAGCTGATATCGAAGTGATCGAAACGGGTGCCGTGCATGCCGATCGATGTGGTGTTGACCACCAGCCCGGCATGCGGTGCCGAGGCATTGATGTTCTCGAGCGTGCCGACGGTAAACCCTTCGGGACCCAACTCGCTGGCCAAGCGGTCAGCAGTCCCGCGCGTGCGATTGAGCAGGACGATGGGTATATTCCGGCTTTGCAGCGCCACGAGGACGGCGCGTGCGGCGCCACCAGCACCCAATACCAATGCGCAATCAAGACAATCAGACCAACTGGGTGCTTTGGCGTCGAGATTGCCCAGAAAGCCCAGGTAATCTGTGTTTGTGCCGTGAACCTTGCCGTCCCTGGCGACCAGTGTGTTGACCGCACCAATCTTGCGCGCCAGCTCGTCCACACTGTCGCAAAGGGCAAAGACGGCTTGCTTATGTGGAATGGTAACATTGCCACCGGCAAATTCTCCGCCACGCAAGCGCTCGAAAAAGCTCTCCAGCGCGTCCGGCGGAACATCAATCGCTTCATAGGTGCCATCGATGCCGTGTTCGCGCAGCCAGGTCCCATGAATGAGCGGCGAGCGGGAATGGGCAATCGGATGCCCGATGACAAATGCCTTGGTGGTCAATCTTGTGTCCTTGGCTCAAGCCCGGGCGTTCAAAAGCTCTGGTGCGATATCGCGCAAAGCGGCCAGAAGGGGAAGCAGCGGAAGCCCCAGAATGGTGAAATAGTCGCCGGCCACGGTTTCTAACAGGCGAATAGACGGGCCTTCCAGCCGATAACCGCCGACCGAGCCAAGGCTTGCCTCCCCCTCCAGATCAAGCACGTGATCGCGTTCCTCGGCGGAAAAGTCACGCATGGTCAACTCGGCCGTCTGAAGATCGGACCAGAGCAGATGCCCGTCCCGCACCAGGGTCACCGCAGCGTGCAGCCGATGAGTCTTGCCCCGCAGGTGATCGAGCTGGGCGACGGCCTCCGCGCGCGACGCGGGCTTGTGCAAGAGTTCCAGGCCCAAAGCGAGCGTCTGGTCGGCGCCAATAACCAGGTCACCTTGCCGGCTGCTGGAAACGACTTCGGCCTTGTGCCGCGCCAACAGCAGGGCAACATCCCGGGCATCACCGCCAGCCTCAAGAGCCTGATTTTCTACCTGGCGCTCATCGAGTTCTGCCGGCTTGGCCTCAAAACGCAATCCAGCCTTGTCCAGCAAGGCTTTGCGCGTCGCACTGGCAGAAGCGAGGATCAGCATGGGAAGCAGTTTTTCCACACTGTCATCCCCAGCTCAAGACCGATCTGTGGGTTGGTCGCGCAACTTCGGATCGATGCCAAACTTGTCCCCCTTGGGTAAGAAATTGTTAACAGTTCGTCTTGAGCGCCGGTGAAAACCGGGCGTGGAAAGCTCTGGGGATATCGAAACGAACCGCGACAAAGATATGCGCAGCTTCATCCACACCCGGAATCGAATCATTGACTCGGCAGAGGCCGGATTAACCTCTCGTTAATGAATTGGGCGCGTTAAGATTTCAGTAACAGTCTGGAGCGGATTCACACCCCGTTAACCATGGCCTGCGCGCAAGTGTCACTTCGCACTTGGATTGTGGGTGGAACGGAATTGCAGCTAAACACCGCCATAATGATAAAGAAGCGAAGCAAGAAAGACTCTTTATAGGGTTTTGGAAGGGATCAACCCATGGCTCCGGTGACGCACAAACCATTGCTCGCCACAGTATTGGGACAGCGTCAGGAACGCCCCCCGATCTGGATCATGCGGCAGGCCGGGCGCTATCTGCCCGAATATCGGCAGACCCGGGCGCAGACGGGCGGTTTTCTGGAATTGTGCTACACACCGGAACTGGCAGTGGAGGTCACGCTGCAGCCGCTCCGGCGCTTTGACCTGGATGCCGCCATCCTGTTTTCCGACATTCTGGTCATCCCCGATGCTTTGGGGCAGAGCGTACGCTTTGCAACGGGCGAAGGGCCCTTGCTCGATCCGCTCGATGAAAAAGGCATTGATGGTCTGGACCGGGATCGAGCGATAGCTCATCTGGCGCCGGTCTTTGAGACACTGCGGCGGCTTCGTGCGGCCTTGCCACCTGAAAAGACCCTGATCGGCTTCTGCGGCGCGCCCTGGACAGTGGCGACCTATATGCTGGGCGGTCGAGGTTCCCCGGATCAATGGGCCGCACGCCGGTTCGCGCTGGAGCATCCTCAGGCTTTTGACAGGCTGATCGATATCCTGGTGGATACCTCGATCGATTATCTCGCGGCGCAGTTCGAAGCGGGCGCCGATGTGGTGCAGCTTTTTGAAAGCTGGGCACTCAATCTCGACGATGCCAGTTTCTTCCGCCAGGTGATGGACCCCAACCGGCGGATTGTTGAAGGATTGCGCCAGCGGGTCCCCGATGCACCGGTGATCGGCTTCCCGCGTGGCGCGGCGGGCAATCTCCGACGTTTTTCGGAGGCTACCGGAGTTAATGCCTTGGGGATCGACTTCGCCACGCCGATCGACTTCGTCAACGCGCATTTGCCGCCGGAGCTGGCTGTGCAGGGCAATCTTGATCCGCTGCGGCTGGTCGTCGGTGGTGAAGCCATGGAGCGGCAAGCCCGTGCCATTATCGAGGGCTTCGCGAACCGGCCGCATATCTTCAATCTGGGACACGGCATCGTCCCCGAAACGCCGATCGCCCATGTCGAGCGGCTCGTCGAACTGGTCAAAGGCGGCTAACCAGCGCTGCTGAACTGTTGAGGTTTTCCCATGTATGATTGGGTAAAGGCGCTGCACGTCATCTCGGTCATCGCCTGGATGGCGGGGATGATGTATCTGCCGCGGCTCTTTGTTTATCACGCGCAGTCAGCCGTCGGTTCGGAGAAGGCCGAGACCTTTAAGGTCATGGAGCGGCGCCTTTATCGTGGCATCAACACACCGGCGATGATCGCCACCTGGTTGTTCGGGCTGTGGCTGGCCTTTGGCTTTGGCATTGTCGATTTTTCGCAAGGCTGGATGTGGCTCAAGGCAGTGATGGTGATTGCGCTGAGCGGCCTGCATGGCTGGTATGGCTCCATGCTGCGCGCCTTCAAAGAGGATCGAAACGTGCGCTCGCATAGGTTCTACCGCGCAATCAACGAGATCCCCTTTGTCATGGCGATCGTCATCGTGATCGCGGTGATCGTGAAGCCATTTTGAGAGATCCGGTTTGCGACTCCGCCACTCGACCATAGGTCTCGTGGCCTTCTCGCCTCAAATCTCTCCATCGGAGAGATTTGCCCTTCGGGACGGCTCGAAGTTTCACGTGAATCGATTTTCACAATTGGCTTTGAACTTGAAACGGGCAGCGGATCGCGTTACATGGAGACAAGGCATCCCCTGATTGCGCGACCACCCCGGTTGCTGCGCGGTGCCGAATATTCCCCTCATTCGACTGTCCAGTCTTATCGATATCCCTTCAGGGTCGTTTCGCTACATGCAGAATATCAAGCTCAGTGAGCTCAAGGCCAAGTCCCCGGCTGAACTCTTGGCATTTGCCGAGGAACTCGAGGTCGAGAATGCATCGACCATGCGCAAGCAGGAGTTGATGTTCGCCATTCTCAAGGAACTGGCTGCCCAGGACATCAACATCGTCGGCGAAGGCGTGGTCGAAGTGCTCCCCGATGGGTTCGGCTTCCTGCGCTCGCCCGATGCAAACTATCTGCCCGGGCCCGACGACATTTACGTCAGCCCCAGCCAGATCCGCCGCTTCGGCCTCAGAACCGGAGATACGGTTGAGGGCGAAATTCGCTCTCCCAAGGAAGGCGAACGCTACTTCGCCTTGCTCAAGGTCTCGACCATCAATTTCGAAGATCCCGAGGCGGTTCGTCACAAGGTCAATTTCGACAACCTTACCCCGCTCTATCCCGAACAGCGTCTGCGGTTGGAACTGCCGGATCCGACAACGAAGGATCGCTCAGCACGGTTGCTGGATCTCGTTGCACCGCTTGGCAAAGGCCAGCGTGCCTTGATTGTTGCGCCACCGCGTACTGGCAAAACGGTATTGTTGCAAAATATTGCACAATCTATCGCCACCAATCATCCCGAATGTTATCTTATCGTCCTGCTGATCGATGAGCGTCCGGAAGAAGTGACCGACATGCAGCGCTCGGTGCGTGGCGAGGTTATTTCATCAACGTTCGATGAACCGGCTTCGCGCCACGTTCAGGTCGCCGAAATGGTGATTGAAAAGGCCAAGCGTCTGGTCGAACACAAGCGCGACGTGGTCATCCTGCTCGATTCAATCACTCGCCTCGGCCGTGCGTACAACACGGTGGTGCCCAGCTCTGGCAAGGTACTGACGGGCGGTGTGGACGCCAATGCCCTGCAGCGCCCCAAGCGCTTCTTTGGTGCAGCGCGCAATATTGAGGATGGCGGCTCGCTCACGATCATATCGACTGCGCTGATCGATACCGGCAGCCGCATGGACGAAGTGATCTTTGAAGAGTTCAAGGGCACGGGCAACTCTGAAATCGTGCTTGACCGCAAAGTTGCCGACAAGCGCGTCTTTCCGGCGATCGACATCAACAAGTCGGGCACGCGCAAGGAAGAACTGCTCGTGGAATCGGATATCCTGCGCAAGATGTATGTCCTGCGCCGCATCCTCAATCCCATGGGGACGATCGATGCCATGGAGTTCCTCACCGATAAGGTTCGTCAAACCAAGACGAATTCGGACTTCTTCGATTCGATGAACACCTAGGGCGTCGAAACCCAGGAGCCAAATCATGCAGGCGGGCGACACCATCATGGCGCTCTCCTCCGGCGCGTTGCCGGCAGGTGTCGCGGTCATTCGGCTCTCGGGCCCGCGCGTGCAGGAAATCCTCAAGCAAATTGCCGGGGGCGTCCCCAGTCCACGGCAAATGGCTCTGCGCAGGATCGGTGCAGGGCAAATGCTCGATCAGGGGCTGGTTGCGTTCTTTCCGGCACCGCATAGCTTCACCGGTGAAGATTGCGCAGAACTGCAAGTGCACGGCTCACCGGCCGGGGTGAGGGCAATTCTGGCTCAGCTAGCAACCCTCGGTCTGCGCCTGGCGGAAGCCGGCGAATTCACTCGCCGCGCGTTTGAAAACGGTAAGCTCGATCTGGTCGAAATTGAGGGACTGGGCGATTTGCTCAGTGCCGAAACTGAAAAGCAGCGCCAGCAGGCCCTGTCGCGTTTTGACGGCCGGCTCACGGAGAAAATCACCCAATGGCGTGAAAGTCTGCTGGATCTGCGCGCTGAGATCGAGGCACGGCTCGACTTCTCCGATGAAGGCGATGTGCCCGAGGACCTGCCGGATCAATGGCAGCACCAATTGGGCGCGCTTGAAGCGGCCATCCGGACGTCACTGGCCTCATTGGAAAGTGGCCGCATCGTTCGCGAGGGGATCAGGGTGGCGCTGGCGGGCGCGCCCAATGCCGGCAAATCCAGCCTGATAAACGCCCTGGCAAAGTCAGACCTTGCTATCGTGTCGGACGAAGCGGGCACGACCCGTGATGTGAGGGAAGTGCCATTGGACATCAATGGTCAACTTTTTATTCTGCTCGATCTCGCTGGCCTGCGTGAGAGCGATAGCAAGGCAGAAGCCGAGGGTGTTCGGCGGGCACAACGGGCGATAGAGACAGCCGATGTCGTACTATGGCTTTCGGCGCCGGACGTTGAAGATATCGCGCCTTCCGGTGTTTCAGGTCAACTTGTTCGCATCGGGACAAAGTCGGACCTGGGGTCGCAAACCGGCGTCGATATTAGCATCTCAACCAAATCGTTAGACGGCCTGACAGCTCTACGGCAGCGCCTTGACGGGTTGGCGGCAAACGTCACGGGTTCAGAACCCAGCCTTGTCAGCCACGAAAGAGATCGTCTGGCGCTCAGCGGGTCGTTAACGGCCTTAGAGGAAACACGGCGAAATCTCGGAGACTGGGAATTAGCCGCCGAATCCCTGCGCAGGGCGTCTGCTGCGCTAGAGCGGCTCATCGGGCGGATCGACGCCGAACGCGTATTGGACCGGCTGTTCTCCAGCTTCTGCATCGGGAAATGATTCACGTGAAACACGCCCAAGAAGTCATCCAGCGAGCTGGCAATTGATTCACGTGAAACATTGGCCTATGTCTGGCGCCTTGGAGAAATTGCCATGACTGACTATGCCGTCATCATTGTCGGCGGGGGCCATGCGGGCACGGAAGCCGCAGCCGCCTCGGCGCGCCTCGGCGTTCCCACCGCGCTGATCACCCATCGCTTCGATACTATCGGTGAAATGAGCTGCAATCCGGCCATCGGCGGATTGGGCAAGGGCCATCTCGTGCGGGAAATCGACGCCTTGGACGGGCTGATGGGCCGCGTAGCCGACGCGGCAGGCATTCAATTTCGTGTGCTCAACCGGCGCAAGGGTCCCGCTGTCCGTGGCCCGCGCGCCCAGGCCGATCGGAAACTCTATCGGCAGGCAATGCAGGCGACGATCTCGGCGCAGACCAATCTCGATGTAATCGAAGGGGAAGTTGACGACCTCCAGGTCACCGACGGGCGGATCAGTGGCGTCATACTCCTCGACGGTCGTCGAATCAGCACCAGTTCCGTCGTTCTCACCACGGGAACGTTTCTGCGCGGATTGATCCATCGCGGCGAAGAAACCGTGCCGGCCGGCAGGATCGGCGAAAAGCCGGTTCTGGGTCTCTCGACCCGGCTGGAAGGGTTGGGTCTGCAATTGGGTCGGTTGAAAACCGGCACGCCGGCCCGGCTGGATGCCACCAGCATCAATTACAGGGTGCTCGAAGCGCAGCCTGGCGACAATCCGCCTGAAGCGTTTTCAGCACTAACCGCTGCTATCACTACGCCGCAGATTTCTTGCCATATCACGCGCACGACGGCTGAGACCCACCGGATCATCCAGGACAATTTGCATCGCTCGGCGATGTATTCAGGCCGCATTCAATCGCGCGGCCCGCGCTATTGCCCGTCGATCGAGGACAAGGTGGTGCGCTTTGCCGATCGGAACAGCCACCAGATCTTTCTCGAGCCCGAAGGGCTTGACGATCAAACCGTCTATCCGAATGGACTTTCGACCTCGTTGCCGGCAGAGGTGCAGGAGGCTTTCCTCCAGTCGATGCCGGGCCTGGAATCGGTACGAATCATTCGCCCGGGCTATGCGATTGAGTATGATTACGTCGATCCGCGAGAGTTGAAGCCGACGCTGGAGGTCAGGAAGCAGCCAGGCCTCTTTCTCGCCGGCCAGATCAATGGCACCACTGGCTATGAAGAAGCTGGCGCTCAGGGCCTGTTGGCCGGCGCCAACGCCGCATTGGCAGCCAAGGGCGAAGGAGCGCTGGTGCTGTCGCGGACGGAAAGCTATCTCGGTGTCATGGTTGATGATCTGGTAACGCGGGGGGTGAGTGAACCCTATCGGATGTTCACGTCGCGTGCCGAGTTCCGGCTGCATTTGCGGGCCGACAATGCCGATCAACGCCTGACTGCTTTGGGGCTGGAGCGCGGGCTGGTTGGCGCGGAACGCGGCGATATTTTCTCCAAGCGCACGGCAAACCTGAGCAGCGCTCGTAGCTTGCTGCGGAGCCTGTCCGTGTCGCCTAGCGAGGCGCGCAAAGCCGGCCTGGCCGTGAATGAAGATGGCAAGCGGAGATCAGCGTTTGATCTGCTTTCCTATCCCGATCTGGAGCTAGCTGATCTAACCAGGCTCTGGCCTGAACTGATGTCGATTGATGCGGCCGTTGCCGAACAAGTGTCAATCGACGCTCAGTATGCAGTCTATCTGGACCGACAAAAGTCCGACATCGAGGCCGTTCGTCGCGATGAGCAGCGAACGATACCAGAGGCGCTGGACTACATGGCAATCCCGGGCCTGTCCATGGAACTGCGTCACAAATTGGCGAGCGCCCGGCCGCAAACTATTGCGCAAGCCCAGGCAATGGACGGCATGACCCCGGCGGCTATTACACTGCTTCTGGCGGTAATTCGCCGCGGCGCCCTCTCCAAGGCAAGCTGAATGGTAGACATCGAGGCCATCCTACCCTATGGACCGGTTTTTTCACGACCGGTTGATGAGGTGGCGCGCGATCTGGAATCCTATGCCAAACTCCTGGCGAAATGGCAGTCTGTGCAGAATCTGGTTTCACGTGAAACATTGACTCACATCTGGACCCGGCACTTTGCTGACAGCCTGCAGGTCCTCAGTTTGACGACCGAGGATGATCGGCTGTGTCTTGATATCGGCAGCGGCGGCGGGTTTCCCGCGCTCCCTATGGCCATTGCCAGCAAAGGCACCGATCGCCAGTTCGTCCTGATCGAGCCGACGGCCCGCAAAGTCAGCTTTCTTCGCACCGTAGCGCGAGAACTAGGGCTCAACGTGACGGTAATCGGACGTCGCAGCGACCAGGTTGATTCACGTGAAACAGGCGTGCCGGACGTCATTACCTCCCGCGCTTTGGCCGCCATGCCCCAATTGTGCGGTTGGATGGCGCCATTTTTCGGTCCAAACAGCAGAGCCTTGCTGCATAAAGGACGGGAACATGTTGAAGAGCTCGTGGAATCGGGTGCGCAGTGGCATCATGACGTGCTAGTAAGGGTGAGTGACACAGATCCCGGCGGCGTGATCCTGACGATTACGAATCTGCGCCGGAAAACAATGCGTTAGCGGCACACGGAGGCCAATTTGGCACCCCGGATATTGACTTTGGCCAATCAGAAGGGCGGCGTCGGCAAGACGACGACTGCCATCAATCTGGCAACCGCCCTGGCGGCCATCGGTGAACGCGTCCTGATCGTCGATCTCGATCCGCAGGGGAATGCGTCCACCGGTTTGGGCATTTCGCGCACGGATCGCGCCCTGTCAGCCTATGATGTGCTTGTGGGTGAGGCCAGCGTGCCGCAGGCTGCGGTGATGACCAGCGTGCCCAATGTGGCGATCGTGCCGTCTACCATGGACCTGCTCGGCGTCGAGCTGACCATTGCAGATCAGGCCGATCGCGCCTTTAAGCTACGAAACGCGTTCAAAAATCTGGATGAGTTGCGGCTGAACGATCAATCTATCAGCTATATTCTGATCGACTGCCCGCCCTCGCTGAATTTGCTGACGGTCAACTCCCTAGTAGCTGCCGACGCGGTGCTGGTGCCGCTGCAATGCGAGTTCTTTGCACTCGAAGGGCTGAGCCAGTTGCTGCAGACCATCGAACAAATTCGCTCAACGCTTAATCCGCGCCTGTCTATACAGGGCGTCGTGATGACCATGTTCGACAAGCGCAACAATCTGTCCGAGCAGGTGCTGAACGATGTGCGTAGCGAAATGGGCGAACTGGTTTATGAGACGGTGATACCGCGCAATGTGCGGCTGAGTGAGGCGCCGTCCTACGGCAAGCCGGCTTTGCTTTATGATCTGAAATGTGCGGGAAGCCAGGCCTATCTTCGCCTTGCCACCGAAGTAATCCGTCGTGAGCGACGGTTGAATGCTGCCTAGGAGCTCAATATGACCGACAAACCAACCCGACTGGGCCGAGGCCTTGCCGCCCTGATTGGTGATATGGCGGTGGTTGAAGGTGCGCGGGTGACCGAGTCATCTGGTGGCAGCAAGCGCCTCCCGGTCGATTTCATCATTGCCAATCGGGCTAATCCACGGCGCAGCTTCGACGCCGAACAGCTTGAAGAACTGACCAACTCAATTCGGGAAAAGGGCGTTATGTCGCCCTTACTGGTAAGGCCCACTGATGATCCGAATATTTTCGAGCTTATCGCCGGTGAGCGGCGTTGGCGGGCGGCTCAGAAGGCCGGCCTGCACGATGTACCGGTCATCGTCCGAGAGGTCGATGACAAGGAAGCGCTTGAGCTGGCCATTATCGAGAATGTGCAGCGTGCTGACCTGAACCCGCTTGAAGAGGCCCTGGGATATGGGCAGCTGATCGAGCAGTTTGAATATACCCAGCAGGACCTGGCCCAGGTCATCGGTAAGTCGCGCTCGCACGTCGCCAATACGCTGCGCCTGCTCAAGTTGCCCGAAGATGTGCGGGGCATGGTTTCGGGTGGCACCTTGACCGCCGGACACGCCAGAACATTGATTACAGCCGAAGATCCTGCTGCCCTTGCCCGCCAAATCGTTGACAAGGGGCTGTCGGTGCGTGAGGCGGAGGCGCTTAGCCAACAGCGCGATCTGCCCAAGCGCAAGCCCGTTGCGGAGCATGCGCAGCGCGATGCGGACACGCTGGCGCTGGAAAGGCGCTTGGCCGATGCGCTCGGGTTGAGCGTCGCACTCAACCATTCAGAGCGCGGCGGGAAGGTTGAAATTCGCTATAAGACGCTGGAGCAGCTTGATGATATCTGCCTCCGCCTGACTGGTCGCACCAACTAACAGCCTGATATCAAAACTGTTCCACGTGAAACCGCCGCTTTTGGGGAGGTTTTTTCGTGCACGTTGCAGGTCGTTGCCGACTAGTGCGTGGCGGCCATCATGCAGAGGGCGAGCGTGGTGCGACGCAGGATAGCGTCGGCTAGTGCCGGCTTGCGGCGCGAATCTGAAACGCCTTGCAGCAAACGTTCTATAGCCTGGGAGAGGGCAGGGTCGGTCCATAGACGCAATTGTTGCTCCAGAGCTCCGATGCGCGAGAAATGCGGCTTGGGCCGTTGGCCGTCGAGGACCGCTCGGGCCGTTTTGCCGGTATCGACCTGGGTCCGCCAGCGGCGAAGATTGGCGAAGTGATTGGTCAGCATGGCCAGCAATTGCTGCGGATTGACATTGGCCGCCAGGGCCCGGTTCAGGGCCAGTTCCAGTTTTTCCGCATGGCCACCGCCGGTGGCGTCGAGAATGGCGTCGATGGCCAAGGCGCCGTTGTCGGCGCAGAGCAGCAGCACATCCTCACGCGTCAACGCCTTGCTTGACGCGGCGTAGAGGGTCAGCTTCTCCAGCTCGCGCCGGGTCACTTCCCGGTCGTTGCCAAGTATTTCGCGCAAGGTCGGCACAACGTCGCTATCGGCGCGGATACCGGCCTGGTTGAAGGTCTCGCGCATCAGCGCCATCAGGGTTTCATCCGAATCCGGGTAGCAGGGCAGGGCGCGGCCGAGCTTTGACGCCTCTACTAGCGAGCGCAGCGCATCGCGCGGGGTGAGATTGTCGGCCTCGAGCACGATGGCCGTGCCTCCGGGGTCATCCCGCAGCTCGGTGAGCGGCATGACCAGCGCCTTGGTGGCATTGCGTACCCGGATGATGCGCTTGCCACCAAATAGCGAGACTGAGCGGGCCTCCAGCACCAGTTGCGAGGGATCGGAAGCCAGCTCCGGCCCGTCAAATATAGTGACATTGGCAGACGCTGGATCCTCGCCGCTCAAATGGCGAATCAGGCGTTGCGCGGTTTCGCGCACCAGGCCGCCATCCGGCCCATAGGCGAGAAAGATCCCCTCGCTGAGATCGGGACGCGCCAGGTAGCGCGCCACTTCGTGGGCCTTGAGGGCCGTCATCTAGACGACGATGTTGACGATGCGGTTGGGCACCACCACCACCTTTTTCGGAGCCTTGCCGTCCAGCGCCTTCTGGACGATCTCCAGGGCGAGCACCAGGGCTTCCACCTCGGTCGCCGGCATGTCCTTGGCGACATTGATCTCGCCGCGACGCTTGCCATTGAGCTGGATCGGGAGGGTCACCTCATCGTCGACCAGCATGGCCGGATCCACCTCGGGCCACAGTGCGTCAGCGACAAGTCCTTGTTTTCCGAGTACTTCCCAACAGCTTTCGGCCAGATGCGGCATCATCAGATTGACGAGTTGGACCAGCTTTTCGACGCCGTCGCGCAAGGTCGGCGTGAGATCGGTGGCCGACTTGCTCTCCTTTGCCTTAACCAGGGCATTGGTCAGCTCATAGATGCGAGCGACGGCGCGGTTGAAACCGAGCCCTTCAATATCCTGGGCAACGCCGGCGACGGCGCGATGAACGATCTTGCGCAGCGCCACCGCATCAGGCTTTTCTTGCGAAACAGTCCCCGAAGATTGTTCGGAAAGTTCGACCGTGTCGTTGACCAGCCGCCAGATGCGTTGCTGGAAGCGGCTGGCCCCTTCGACGCCGGACTCGGTCCATTGCACATCGCGCTCCGGCGGGGAATCGGAGAGCATGAACCAGCGGGCCGTATCGGCGCCATAGCTGCGCACGATCTCATCGGGGTCCACAACGTTCTTCTTGGATTTGCTCATCTTCTCGACCGAACCGATGGCAATCGGCGCGCCGCTGGTTGCGTGACGGGCGGTGCGAGTGTCGCCCTCGGTCTCGATGATAATGTCGGTGGGCGGCACCCATTCGCCCTTGTCGCCCTTGTAGGTTTCGTGGGTCACCATGCCCTGGGTGAACATGCCCTTGAACGGCTCGTCGATGCCCACATGGCCGGTCACCTTCATGGCGCGGGTGAAGAAGCGCGAATAGAGCAGGTGCAGGATCGCGTGCTCAATGCCGCCGATATATTGATCCACCGGCAGCCAATGATTGGCGACATCGGGGATGGTGGGCGTATCGGCTTGGGGTGCGGTGAACCGGGCGAAATACCAGGACGAATCTACGAAAGTGTCCATGGTATCGGTCTCGCGACGCGCGGCCGCGCCACATTGCGGACAATGGACATGCTTCCAGGTCGGGTGGTGGTCGAGCGCATTGCCTGGCTTGTCGAAGGTAACATCCTCAGGCAACACCACTGGCAGATCCTTTTTGGGCACGGGAATGGTGCCGCAGACCTCGCAATGGATCACCGGAATGGGGCAGCCCCAATAGCGCTGACGGGAAATACCCCAGTCGCGCAGGCGGTAATTGACCTCGACCTTGCCCTGCGGCTTACCATCGACCGTGCGGGCAGCGAAATGATCGGCGATCCGTGTCTTGGCGTCTTCGATGGTCAGGCCATCGAGAAAGTCCGAGTTGAAGATGTTACCGGCGTCAACATAGGCTTCGTTGGCAATCGAGAAGCTAGCTGGATCGGCGTCCGGCGGCAGGACCACCGGGGTGACCGGCAGATCATATTTGCGGGCGAAATCTAGATCGCGCTGGTCGTGTGCCGGGCAGCCGAACACCGCGCCGGTGCCGTAGTCCATCAGCACGAAATTGGCGACATAGACGGGCAGGGTTTCACCCTCGACGACAGGATGCTTGACGCGCAGACCGGTGAACACGCCCTTTTTCTCGGCCCTTTCGAGCGTTTCGGTGGCAGTGCCCTGGCGATGGAATTCGGCGATGAACTCGGTGAGGGCCGGATTGTCCTTGGCCAATTGCGCCGTCAAAGGGTGGTCGGGCGAGAGCGCGATGAAAGAGGCGCCAAAAATCGTGTCCGGTCGCGTGGTGAAGACGTCGATGCTCTTGGCATCTGTCTTCTCGCTGGCCTCGAGTTCGAACAACAGCCGCAGGCCTTCGGACTTGCCGATCCAGTTGCGCTGCATGACGCGCACTTTTTCCGGCCAATCCGTGAGACCATTGAGGGCTTCGAGTAGTTCCTCGGCGAAGTCGGAGATCCTGAAGAACCATTGGGTCAGCTCGCGCTGCTCGACCACGGCGCCGGAGCGCCAGCCCTTGCCGTCGATCACCTGCTCATTGGCGAGCACGGTCATGTCGACCGGGTCCCAGTTGACCTTGGAGCTCTTGCGGGTCACCAGGCCCGCTTCGAGCATGTCGATGAACATGGCCTGCTGATGCTTGTAATAGTCGGGCGAACAGGTGGCGATTTCGCGCGTCCAGTCGATCGACAGGCCCATCGATTTGAGCTGGGCCTTCATCGCCTCGATGTTCTGATAGGTCCAGGCACCGGGATGGGTCTTGCGCTCGATCGCGGCATTTTCCGCGGGCAGGCCGAACGCGTCCCAGCCCATGGGGTGCAGCACATTCTTGCCGCGGGCACGGTGATAGCGCGCCACCACATCGCCCATGGCGTAATTGCGCACATGGCCCATATGGATGCGGCCCGAAGGGTAGGGGAACATCTCAAGGACATAATAGGGATCGCGCGGATCGTCATTTGTGGTGACGAAACTCTTGTTCTCGTCCCACACCTTCTGCCATTTCGGTTCGCTTTCGCGCGGATTGTAGCGTTCGCCGCTCACGTGATGGTCGTCCTTGCAAGATTTCACGCCTGGCCCGCCGCAAATGGCGGCACAGCTTGCGTTTTTGAGGGTTTTTGGCTACCCGGACCATCACCAGAAATCCCTTGCTAGGTCAACAGATACGGGGCCGGAACATGGCTGATCGCGCTGAAAGCGCCGCAACGCGCCTCGACTATATCCGCACGCGCATGGAAAAAGCCCGCCGCCGTTTCGGCGCTCCGCCCGATGCAGTGGAACTGGTTGCCGTTTCCAAAACCTTTTCGGCCGACGCCATCGAGCCCTATATCGCGGCGGGTCAGCGCGTATTCGGTGAGAACCGGGTGCAGGAGGCCAAGGAAAAATGGCTTGGGCTGCGCGAGAAATATGCCAATCTCAGCCTGCATCTGATCGGACCGCTGCAGTCGAACAAGGCGCGTGAGGCGGTCGCTCTGTTCGACGTCATCGAATCGGTTGATCGGGAGAAGATCGCGGCCGCCCTGGCCGCAGAAATGGTCCGGGCGGAGCGGCATCTGCCTTGTTTCGTGCAGGTCAATATTGGCGGCGAAGAGCAAAAGGCCGGTGTGCCAGTCGACGAGGCAGTGGCGTTTGTGCACCGTTGCCGCGAGGTACATGGGCTCAATATTGTCGGACTGATGTGCATCCCACCCGATGGCCAGCCAGCCGGCCCCTATTTTGCGCATCTGGCTCAGCTGGGTCGGGCGGCAGATGTCGAGCAGCTTTCCATGGGCATGAGCGGCGACTTCGAAACCGCCATTGCCATGGGTGCCACCTATGTGCGGGTGGGCTCGGCGCTGTTCGGCAAGCGCTAGGCGCCGCCTGCAACTTTTCATCCGGTAAGCGCGTTGCTCAAGCGGAAATAACGCCGTTGTGATTCGCTGATCAAAAACGGGTCGCAATAGTGTGAACTTGGTCGGTAAGTCACGGAAAAGACCGGAGAAAACAATGAACAAGCGACGCATCCTAGTCGTAGATGACGACGCGGACCTGCGCCAGACCCTGGTTGAACAACTCAAGGGCGAGCCTGATTTCGATGTTCTCCAGGCCGGAACGGCCAATGAGGCGCTCAAGGCAGTGCGCGAACATAATGTCGAGTTGACTATTCTCGATGTCGGCCTGCCGGACATGGACGGCCGCGAGGCGGTTCGGATGATGCGCCAGGAGGGTTACAACAGCCCCGTGCTGATGCTGACTGGTCATGACACCGACGCTGACGAAATCAAGGGTCTTGAGGCTGGGGCCAATGACTATCTGACCAAGCCATTCCGCTATCCGGTGCTGCTTGCCCGGATCAATGCGGCGCTGCGTCAGCGAGATCAAAGCGAAGACGCGGTCTTTACCATCGGGCAATACAGCTTCCAGCCTGCGGCCAAAGTGCTTGAGACCAATGAGGGGATCAAGGTGCGCCTGACCGACAAGGAGACTTCCATCTTGAAGTATCTTTATCGCCAGGGGCCCAAGACCATCACGCGCGATGTGCTGCTGAAGGAGGTCTGGGGCTACAATAACCGGGTCACCACCCATACGCTGGAAACCCATATCTACCGGTTGCGGCAGAAGATCGAGCGCGACCCCTCCAATGCGCGGCTTCTCGTGACGGAGGACGGGGGCTACCGTCTCGTCCCCTGAGCGGCGCAAAGCCTTTCATTTCCTGCCCGAACCAGACTATAGCTTGAGCCGGAACAGTCGCCCGCAGCCAGCGGGCGGCGCAATTTGGCGCTTTGGGTCTGGGGCATATGAGAATGGACGACGCGGCCGGGGTCTTGGCTCGGGCCGATTTCTTCGACATCTGCGACGACGAGCAATTGCGCATGCTCGGCTTTGCGGGCGATCGCAAGCATTTCGATGCCGATGCGGTCATCTACAAGGCTGGCGATGTGCCCAGCGGCGCCTATGTGCTGATCGAGGGGACCATAAAGGCCAAGCATGAAGGCGCCGAGGCTGGCAAGCCCTATGCCCTCTCCGAGCCAGGCAGCGTCATTTCCCCCACTTCGTTGATCCTGGAAAAGCCCCGTCCGGTGACTTTTACCGCCGTGACAGACTGCGAATTGCTGTTCGTGCCCCGTACCGCGTTTCTCAAGCTGGCGCGGCAGAACCCTGATCTGGCCGCGCGCGCCGCGCAACGCATCGAGCAGGAACTGGGCCGCTATATGCATGCGCTTGAGCCGCTCAAGGGCAAGATGAGGGGCGGTTAGCCTCATCGCAAAACTGCCGCAAATGCTCTTCATGTCACGGTGGTGGAGCGGGCCAGAACAGCGCGGACAGGGTCAGGGCGCAGTCTGGCTGTGCTGGCGGCTTCGGTTGGCCTGCATCTGTTGTTCGCCCTCGTACTGGCTCTGCTGGCGATCCCTGAACCGTTTGCGCCCACCGAGACGGGCAGCATAGCGGTCGAGCTCTTGTCCGAGGCCGACTATGCCGAGCTGGTTGCCCCGGAGCCGGCCCCGGAAATGCCACATCTTGAGCCGGTATCTCCCGAATTCAGGCCGAAGGCGCAAGCGGAGCCGGCCGTCGTAGCCGGAGAGGGTGGCATGGTAGCGGCGACTGAATTCTTTGCCGCCGACATTCTCAATGATCCGTCCCACCGCGAGGTGCAGCAGAATTTCCCGTTGCTTGCCAGCCGGGAGCAAGTCATCCAATTGTGCAATATCGAAGCGCTTGAGCAATTGCGGGACCATGGAGTGGCCGACAATCCCGATGCCCTGGTGGGCTATGCCTTTGATGGCATCGCGGTGGCCGGGTTGTCCTTGGAAGCTAACGGTGGCGCCTTTCGTGCTGCTGGCCGATGGCACCGCATCCGCTATCACTGCGAAGTGGCCCCGGATATCCGAAGCGTTTCCCAGTTTTCATATGCTGTGGGCGCGTTGGTGCCGGAGAGCCAGTGGGAAGCTCACTTTCTCAATTCCGATGATGATTGGCTGGATTAGGCGTCAGGGTCGCACGAAACGGGCGATCACCGGCACGTGGTCAGAAGGCTTTTCGGTCCAGCCGCGGGCCGGCTTGATGATTTCGGCGCCCACCGAGCGCTCGGCAACATCGGCGGTGGACCAGATATGGTCGAGCCGCCGGCCGCGGTTCGAGGCTTCCCAGTCCTTGCCGCGATAGCTCCACCAGGAATAGATCTTGGTGTCGTGGGGCACATGCTTGCGTACCAGATCGGTCCAGCCGTGACCGCCATTGAGGATAGCGTCGAGCGCTTCGGTTTCAATTGGGGTGTGGCTGACGACCTTTAAAAGCTGCTTGTGGCTCCAGACGTCATTTTCATGCGGAGCAATGTTGAAGTCGCCGGCGATCAGGTGGCCGCGCTGAAATACGGGCTCGGCGAACCAGGTCTTGAGCTCGTCGAGAAACCCCAGCTTATGCTTGAATTTGGGGTTGATCTCGGGGTCGGGCTCATCGCCCCCGGCGGGGATGTAGAAATTGTGGAGGGTAAAGGGGCCGTGGCCCAGGTCGACGAGCGCGGAAACGTGGCGCGACTCTTCAATTTCGCAGAAGACGCGGCGGGACACATCGGTCAGCGGGAATTTCGAGACAATGGCGACGCCGTGATAGCCCTTCTGGCCGTGTACGGCCATGTACGGGTAGCCGGCTTCAATGAAGGCGTTCCGGGGAAACTGGTCATCGGTGCATTTGATTTCCTGCAGCATCAGCACGTCAGGCTGATATTGCGCCAGAAAATCGAGCACCATGGGTAGGCGCAAGCGCACCGAATTGATGTTCCAGGTGACGACGGAATGGGTCATAGGGCGTCCGGGGAATCGGGTCTTGGCGAGTTGTGCCCCGTTATCGCCAAGGCGGGAGCACGGGTAAAGCCGGAAATGGCGTTGGGGCGACAGGAACTGTCAGCAGCGTTTCACGTGAATCGCATTGGCTCTGGCAAGGTGCGCCAGCAACCAGCAAAAAGCCCGGCACAGAGGCCGGGCTTTTCAATTCTCGGAGCGCTGGGGCTCTTATTCGCTCTTGGCTTCTTCGCCTTCAGCGGCAGCGGCCTGTTCGGCGGCAGCAGCAGCGGCGGCGGCTTCGGCGTCCTTCGCAGCCTGTTCAGCGGCGAAAGCCTCGGCAGCAGCGATCTTCTCGGCTTCGCGGGCTTCCTTGGCGGCCTGGGCGGCGGTGCGCTCGGCGTCCTGGATCTTCTTGGTACGCGAATTGGTCGATTCGAAAATACGGGCCGACTTACCGCGACGATCACGCAGGTAGTACAGCTTGGCACGACGGACCTTACCGCGCTTGATCACTTCAATCGAAGCGATATTGGGCGAGTAGAGCGGGAATACGCGTTCCACGCCTTCGCCATAGGAAATCTTGCGGACAGTGAAGCTCTGCATGATGCCACCGCCGGAGCGGGCAATCACGACGCCTTCATAGGCCTGCGTGCGTTCCTTGTCGCCTTCGCGAATCTTGACCCATACCTTGACGGTGTCGCCATGGGAGAATTCGGGATGTTCGCGCTGGGTGGCGAGGGCCGCGACCTGTTCGGCCTCGATCTGTTCGATAATGTTCATTTTTCGATCCGTTCTGATCTTTTCATAGGGACGACTCCTTGGCGGGCCTTTGCGGCCCCGTCGTCCGGTCTTGGTTGGTAACGGAAGGGCAGTCTTCTTGGTCTTGCCGTATGCCGGTCCGATACGCCTAGCACACGAATGGGCGGCTCATAGGGGAAAACGGGGCAAGAGTCCAGCACCAATGCCAGTTTCAGCGCTCTTTGACCGGCAACAGGTCCGGCCGGCGCGCCGCGGTCAGCGCCAGTGATTGCTCGTGCCGCCATTTTGCTATTTTCCCGTGATCGCCCGAGGTCAGCACTGCGGGGATTTCTCGTCCTTCAAAGCTTTGCGGCCTGGTGTATTGCGGATATTCGAGCAGGCCGTTTTCGAAGCTTTCCTCGTCACGGCTGTCCAGCGCGCCGAGCACGCCGGGAATAAGCCGTACGACGGCCTCGAGCAGCACCATGGCGGCCACTTCGCCGCCGGCCAGCACATAGTCGCCGATGGAGATTTCCTCGAGATTGCGGGCCTCGATGACGCGCTGGTCCACTCCCTCAAAGCGGCCGCAGACGATGATAGCACCGGGCCCGGTGGCCAGTTCATGGGCCCGGGCCTGGGTGAGCGGGGTGCCGCGCGGCGACATCAGGATGCGGGGGCGCAGATCCCCTGCCGGGGCGATGGTGTCGATGGCCCTGGCCAGAATATCGGGTTTGAGCACCATGCCAGCGCCGCCACCCGATGGCGTGTCGTCCACGGTGCGGTGGCGATCAGGCGCGAAGTCGCGCAACTGGGTGGCCTGCAGGGCCCATAGGCCCTCATTAAGGCCGCGTCCCAGTACGGAAGCCCCCAGCGGCCCGGGAAACAGCTCGGGGAAGAGGGTAATGATATCGGCCGAAAACATCAGTCCGGCTCTTCCTCACCGGGCTCGGCGTCGAGCGGTGGGGCAATGACCAGATAGCCATCGGCAACCCGGATGAGAGGAACGACGGCCTTGGTGAAGGGATAAAGAAAACTGTCGCCCGAGCGTTCATCGCGCACCTCCAGGATGTCTCCGGCGCCGTGATCGTAGATGGCGCTGACCACGCCGATCGACACGCCGTTGTCGAGACGGGCATCGAGCCCGATCAAGTCGGCGTGGTAGAAATCGTCCTCATCCTCGATTTCCGGCAGGCGGTCGCGCTCGACATAAAGCTCGACGCCATTCAGCGATTCGGCGGCATTGCGGTCGCGCACGCCTTCGATGCGGGCAATCAGCACGGTCTTTTGCAGCCGCGCCGATTCAATGGTGATGACCAGCCCCGGCCGATTGGTCTCGAGGGGCCCGTAATCAGCAATCGCCTCCGGGTCCTGGGTGTGGGAGGCGATGCGCACCTCGCCCTTGATGCCATGCGCGGCGCCGATCGTGCCCATCAGAATGCGAGAGGAAGTATCTGCCATCGGCCTTCTCTTTGTTGTTGGTATGGCTCCATAGCAGCGCCACCGGTAGGCGCAAGGGCCCGTCAGCGTGCCGGCACCAGTTCGATAACGTCATGGGTCGATTCAAAGCGCGGAAATGGCAGTTCCAGGCGATAGCGCACGGGCTTGCCGTCGACCTTGTAGAGGCAACCGACCTGGCTGCGATCCCCTTCCTCCTGATAGGGACGGGGATCCTCGTCTCCATAGTGAAGCGCACCCCGATAGAAATGGCCGCCAGCGTCGGTCGCGAGCAGATCGCCGCTGAACCGTTGCGATCCGGTAAGCTTTTCAATCTTCGTGCCGCCCTGGGCAACAACGCAGTCGAAATAGCTGTAGGCAGTCAATGGCAGTAAACCGCCGAGCTTGATGGTGCGGCAGCGATAGTTTCCGTCCGGCACCGGAGCCTGGGGAGCAATGCCGGGTGCGAACAAAAGCGAGACCAGTTCGCGATCTGCGGCACTCTCGGCGCGCAAGGCTTCGGCCAGCCCCCTGGTTCGGGCTATTCCAAGACCGTCCATGCGATCCGCATCGAACGGACTGATCGAGGCATTGTCAGGAACCGCGCAGGCGAGCGGGGCAATAGCGGGCAGCGCAGCGAGCATGGCAAGGGCGATAGCGGAGGATCGAAACAGTCTCATCCGTGTCTCCTTTGGAGCTTTGGCAGGGAACCTTGCACGCCATGGGGTCTTACTCAAGCAAAGCCAGATTGGAGAACTCGCCATGTCCCAGATCCTGACCGACCGTGAAGCCATTCGCCAGTGGGTCGCCGCGCGGGGCGGCAATCCCATTCTGATGGACGTGCCCGATGGCTCGCAGAACCGCACCGTGCTGCAGCTGACCTTTGGTCAGCACGCCCTGAACAGCGACGGCAATGAGGGCCCCGACCGGGTTGGCGGGTTCCATCTCGTCAGCTGGGAAGAATGGTTTACCGCGCTCGAAGAAGGGGGACTGGCGCTCAAGGTGTCCGACGATCCTGCCGGTGGTAATGAAGCTGAATTCGAGTTTGTGGCGCGGGAAGAGGCTGACCGCGAAAGCACCGACGCGGCCCAGAAACCGGCCTCGATCGTAACCGAGGGACCAAATCTGGCCAATCGCGGCTACTGATCCTGTTCCTCGGCGTCGGCGAGAGCTTCCAGGGCCTCCATGTCCGCGTCGGAAAAACCGAAATGGTGTCCCAGTTCGTGGATCAGCACATGGGTGACGATTTCGCCCAGGGTATTGTCGTCGTGTTCGGCCCAATAGTCGAGAATGGCGCGGCGGTAGAGATAGACCGTATTGGGCATCTGGCCGGTCTGGGGCGTGGCGCCGTCTTCTGTCAGGCCAACGCCGGAAAACAGCCCCATCAGCTCGAACGGGCTTTCCATGCCGAAGTCTTGAAGGATTTCGTCCTCGGCGAATTCGGCCACTGAGCAGGTGACGTCGGCCGCTAGAGAGGCAAAAGGCTCCGGCAGGTCGGCCAGTGCCGCGCTCGCCAGAGCCTCTAGATCATCCAATGTCGGGGCATAGAGCCCCGACCAGTCTGTCTTGCTTAGTGCCACTCGCGGATGTCGACGAAGTGACCGGCAATGGCAGCCGCAGCGGCCATGGCAGGGGACACCAGATGGGTGCGGCCCTTGAAGCCCTGTCGACCCTCGAAATTGCGATTGGACGTAGAGGCGCAGCGTTCGCCGGGCGCCAGCTTGTCCGGGTTCATCGCCAGGCACATCGAGCAACCTGGCTCACGCCACTCGAAACCGGCATTCTTGAAGACCACATCGAGGCCTTCGGCCTCTGCCTGGGCCTTCACCAGACCCGAACCGGGGACGACCATGGCCGAAACGTGGCCCGCCACCTGCTGCTCACCGATGACGGCAGCGGCGGCACGCAGATCTTCGATGCGGCCATTGGTGCACGAGCCGATAAAGACCCGGTCGAGCTTGATGTCAGTGATCGGGGTGCCGGGCTTCAATCCCATATAGTCCAGCGCCCGCCACTTGGAGGCGCGCTTGTTTTCATCGGCAATGTCGTCGGGATTGGGCACAGCGCCGGTAACCGAGATCACGTCTTCGGGCGAGGAGCCCCAAGAGACGATCGGCGGCAGATTGGCGGCGTCGAGCACCACGACCTTGTCGTAATGGGCGCCTTCGTCGGTGTTCAGCGTCTTCCAGTAGTCCAGCGCCATATCCCAGGCCTTGCCGGTTGGCGCGCGCGGCCGATCCTTGACGTAGGCGAAGGTTTTTTCATCCGGTGCGATCAGGCCGGCGCGGGCGCCGCCTTCAATGGTCATGTTGCAGACCGTCATGCGGCCTTCCATCGAGAGCGAGCGAATGGCTTCGCCAGCAAATTCGATCACATGGCCGGTGCCGCCTGCGGTGCCGATCTCCCCGATAATGGCCAGGATGATGTCCTTGGCCGTAACGCCGGGGGGCAATTGCCCGTCGACGCGCACCAGCATGTTCTTGGCCTTTTGCTGGATCAGCGTCTGGGTGGCGAGCACATGCTCGACTTCCGAGGTGCCGATGCCATGGGCCAGGGCGCCAAAAGCACCATGGGTCGAGGTGTGCGAGTCGCCGCAGACAATGGTCATGCCGGGCAGGGTGAAGCCCTGTTCCGGGCCAACGATGTGCACAATGCCCTGACGATTGTCGAACGGGTCGTAATATTCGATGCCGAAATGCTTGGTGTTGTCGGCCAGCGCGGCGATCTGCACGGCGCTTTCCGGATCGGGATTGGGCAGAGACCGATCGGTGGTGGGCACATTGTGGTCGACCACGGCCAGCGTCCGCTCAGGATGGCGCACCGTGCGGTTGTTCATCCTCAGGCCCTCAAAGGCCTGCGGGCTGGTCACTTCGTGCACCAGATGCCGGTCGATATAAAGCAGGCTGGTGCCGTCCTCGTTGTTCTGGACCAGATGGTCGTCCCAGATCTTGTCGTAGAGCGTGCGGGCCTTGGTCATATCCGTAGGTTCCGGGGCAGGAATGAAAGATTGGAGTGGTTCTAAGCCCAAGCCGGGGCGGGGGTCAAGCAGAACCGTACTCGCGGGTACGGTGGCGGGTGTCGATCAGGCTATCTAGCGCCAATGACACTCCAAAAGCCCAGACGGCGGCGTACCAGCCAGACCATGGCAATGGTCGCCAGGCAGATGGTGATCGTGGTGCCAATAGCCGCCCCAAGAGAACCGAGGTGTAAGATCAGTAGGAAATCGAGCACGATGGCCAGAGCGGCACAGCCGGACAGAGCGAGCGCCAGATGGTTCTGCTCGCCCGTCATCAGCAGCAGGAACTTGGTTGGCCCGGCCGCAGCCTGCACTACCAGCCCGACCAGCAGGATCATCAGCAGTGGACTGGCGCTGACAAAGTCGGGACCGAACAGGCCGAGGGCCAGGGGGGCGCCGGCTGCCATCAGCAGCGCTGCCAGCAGGGTCGGCCAGAAGGACCAGACGACAAACTTCTTTACCAGCGCGGTCAGCTCGTCATGGCGGCCAGCGGCATGGAGGCGGGCGAGCTGGGCGCTGGAAATCGCCGAGATGGCGAACATGACATAGGACACCAGCGCCGCCAGGCGCGAGGCGGCGTAAAAGGCGCCTCCGGCTTCGGGGCCGGAAATGGCGTTGACCAGCATGACGTCGATGCTGGTGACCAACATGAAATAGCCGTCAACCGCGACGATGGCCCAGGAGCCCCCCAGCCAGGCACGCGGTTCGTAGCGCGGCGGTCCCTCCAGTATCGAACCGAGATGGTGGCGGATCACGCCCCATTGCACGGCCCAGGTCAGCAGCAGGGCGACAAGCATCGCCCAGATGGCGGTGGGGGCATTGACGGATAAGCCCAGCGCGTGGAATGCGCCCAGCGTTGCAAGGAAGAGAACAGGCCGGAGCATGAAGCTGGGGAAGTAGGCGAGCCAGGCCGGCCCGTCGGCGCGGGCAATGCCTTTACCGATATCGACCTGGGCGAATAGTGGAATGCAGAGACAGCCAATGAGCAGCGCCTCCTTCTGCCCACCGGTCAGACCGAGCGCGGCGCTGGAGACCAAAGTGGCGATCAATGCTGTTGCCAGCAGGCTGATGGCGAAGACGGCAAGCTGTGAGAAGATCACGATGCCCTTGACGCCCGCGCGGTCCTGCCGTTCGAGCGCTCCCGCGGCAAAACGGGTGGTGGAGCTGGCCATGCCCAGTTGCACCAAGGTCCCGGCCAATGTCACCCAGACCCAAGCATTGGAAAAAATACCGAACTCGACCAGCCCCATCCATCGGGCAATCACCAATTGTGAAAGGAAGGTCACCAGCGACCCGCCAATCCGGACCCCGAATGAGAGAATGGCGTCGCCGCCCCCGCCCTGTTTGAAGGCGAGGCGCCGCAGTCGCGCCATCGAGCCGAGGGGGACGTCGCTCATCTCAGCCCGACTTTCTTTGAACGCGTCGCTCAAGATCTGGCTCGGCGCGGCGAAGCGCCCTGTTTTTGGCAATTCTGGGCGCCATTTTCAGCTGCGCTAGTGCGGGACCCAGATCATGGCGCACGAAGGTATCGGAACGCTCGCGGCCCAATGCCCAGCTCACAGGCTGCAGGGCGAAGCCGGCAAGGCGATGCAGCGCCTGTGGCCATTGGCCGGGGGCGGTGCGAAAGGTCATGGCTATAGCGTGCAGGTCGCGCAGAAAATTTCGCCCGCGCAATCCGACCCGATAATCCACTTGGGGGCGCGTGCGGCCCTCAACGTGTTGCTCGAACAGGTAAAGGGGAAAATCGACTCCGGATGCGACGGCCAGAGGAAGGGAGCCCCAGAGGCGGGCATTAACCTCGATTAGAATGAAGTTTCCTGTTCGATCCTGGCGGAATTCGACCATCGCAACGCCGTCCAGATCGGTTGCGGCCGAGATCGCTCTCGCCGCCGCGTGCAGGCGCGGGTCAATCGCTTCGCTGATCCGCAGTGAACTGCCGCCTTCAGTGCCGGTCTCACCCAGCCGCCGATGCTGAAAGGCCTGGCTGATGACCCCGTCCCTGGCCAAGACGGACAGGCCAAGCCCGTCCCCGTCAAAGTAGCGTTCGGCCAGCACGCCCTCGCGGGTCGGGACAGTGGCCAGAAAGGCCTCGAGTTCAGCGATCGTGTTGACCTGGACGACGCCGTTGCGAGCGGTCAGATTGGCCAGGTGATACGACCGGGTTTGCTTGATCAGAAGCGGCAGGCCGAGCTCCGCCACAAGGCTTTGGGCGCTGTCATCGTCCCGCACTGGGCGCCCCGGGGCAGTGGGCACGCCGAGCCGGGCGCAGAGTTCTCGGGTCTTTTGCTTGTCGTTGAGAACGTCCAGCGTGCCATGAGCCGGAAGCGCGATGGTCTGATCGGCGAAGCGATCCCGGTTCTGATCGAGCGGCAGCATGGATCGCTCGCAGCAGGGCAGGAGCAGATCGAAACGCTGCTGATCGAGCAGATGCCGCAGTTCATCGAGCCAGGCGCCGGGATTGTCGCTGTAGCGCGGGAGATGGTGAACACCGCTTACATAGCGTGACCGCATCGTTGGGCTGTTCCAATTGAACGGCGCCAGGTGCACAGCAATGCCCGCCCGCCCCAGCGAACGCACCGCCGTCAGGACGCTGCGGTCATCATCGCCAAATATGAGAACCTTTCTCATCAGCCGCACTGCCCCACAAGCTGACGGGCAGAAGCCGAAAAGCCAAATGATTCAATGTTCCCGACTTGCATCTTGCGTGCCTTTTCTTCGCCGCGCTTGAGCCTACGCGGCGTGAGAAGTGTGACACAGGCGGGATCAAGAAGGTCTTACCGAAACCGGCCAGCAAAATTACAATCTGGTAACTTTCCGGTCACCTTGCCTAATGCCGGAAATGGCGCATGCCGGTCATCACCATGGCGATGCCAGCGGCGTCTGCAGCGGCGATCACCTCTTCGTCGCGCATGGATCCACCGGGCTGGATCACGGCGGTGGCGCCGGCTGCAACGAGCGCTTCCAGGCCATCGGCGAAGGGGAAGAAGGCGTCGGAGGCCACGACCGACCCGTGGGTCAGAGCCCCGTCGATACCGGCGGCCTCGGCAGCGTCGATCGATTTGCGATGCGCCACGCGAGCGGAGTCCACCCGACTCATCTGCCCGGCGCCAATACCGGCGGTGGCGCCGTCCTTGACGTAAATGATGGCATTGGACTTGACGTGCTTGGCCACCTTGGCGGCCAGCTTCAAATCCACCAACTCCTGTTCGGTCGGCTGGCGCCTGGTGACGACTCGCAATTCACAATCATCGACATTACGATTGTCGCGACCCTGGACCAGCAGGCCGCCGGATACCGATTTTACCGTCAAACCGTCGGCCTTGGGGTCGGCGACACCGCCAGTCAGCAGCAGGCGCAGATTCTTCTTGGCGGCGATGATCTCCTGCGCCTCGGCGCTCGCGGACGGCGCGACAATCACCTCGGTGAACACCTTGACGATTTCGGTGGCAGTCTCGGCGTCGATTTCGCGATTGGTGGCGACAATGCCGCCAAAGGCCGAGACCGGATCAGTCCGCAAAGCCTTGAGATAGGCGGATTTAAGATCATCGGCCACAGCCACGCCACAGGGATTGGCATGCTTGATGATGGCCACGGCAGCGGTCTCGGCAGGATCGAACTCAGAGACCAGCTCGAAGGCGGCGTCGGTATCGTTGATATTGTTGTAGCTCAGGGTCTTGCCCTGCACCTGGGTAGCGGTGGCAACGCCGGGGCGCTCCTCGCCAGTCTTGTAGAAGGCGGCCCATTGGTGAGGGTTTTCGCCATAGCGCATGACTTCGCTCAACGTGCCGGCAAAGCTGCGATAATTGACATCGGCAAAGTCGATCTCGCGGGCGAACCAGCTCGAGATGGCGCTGTCATAGGCGGCAGTGCGAGCATAGGCCTTGGCGGCAAGGCGCTGGCGCAGCGCGAAGGGAATGCCTCCCGATTTGATGGCTTCAAGAATGACCGGGTAGTCGGCCGGGTCGACCACGACGGTAACGAAGGCATGGTTCTTGGCCGCCGAGCGCACCATGGCCGGGCCGCCAATGTCGATATTCTCGATGATCTCGTCATAGCTGGCGCCGGAGGCGACGGTCTTCTCGAATGGATAAAGATTGACCGCAACCAGATCGATCGGGCCGATTTCGTGTGCGTCCATCGCAGCCTGGTGTTCGGGATTGTCGCGTACCGAGAGCAAGCCGCCATGCACCTTGGGGTGCAGCGTTTTGACCCGGCCGTCCATCATTTCGGGAAAACCGGTCAGATCGGAAATATCGCGCACCGGCAGGCCGGCCTCGCTGATCAGGCGATGGGTGCCACCGGTCGAGACCAGTTCAACCCCGGCTTCGGACAGGCCGCTGGCGAAATCGGCCATGCCGGATTTGTCGAATACCGAAAGCAGTGCCCGACCGACACTTACCGTCTTGCCCATGAGATCTGTCTCGCGCTTTTCAGAAAATGGAGGATTTCGCGGCTGCGCTAGCACGAGACGGTCAAAACGCCAATCGCTTTGCGTTCCTTAGGCCCGGATTTGCGCACTATTGCTGTTCGAGCGTGAAGATCCAGGCCACTTCAGTGGTGCTGGTGACATCGGTTTCGAGCACGAGCTGCCGTGTGCGGTGAAAGCCCAGATAGGCCGATTGGCGAACGCTGTCATCTTCGCGAAGCTGGGCCCCCTCCCAGAGAAAACTCCAGGTCACCCCATTGGGCAGCACCAGCCGGGCAATGCCCTCTCCGGTGGTGCGCCGCACCTTGACGCTCGGCGCCAAGTGAAAGCGCAGGGACATCAGGCCCCGCGGTTCGCCAGAGGGGACGATCCGGTCCTGTCCCACCAGCGTCGTACCGCCCGAAAGCAGGGTCAGCCGCCGCTCGATCTCGACGCCATAGCGCGAGGCGTAGCCGGCGCTGGTCATGGTCAGCATGTGCTCGGCTGTATCGATGGACATGGCTGGGACGTCGGTCCGGCGCTGCCGGTGATCGGGGCCTTCCGCATCCAGGGTGGGGGCAGAATGGGCCACGGTCTGGCGAAACAGCTCGCGGCTCTCGGGCAGGTCGGAGGGTGCGGGGCCGCAACTGCCCACGACCAGTTCGCTGCCATGGGCAAACTCGAAGGCCAGGGCGCTGTCATGGGCCTCGCCATCGAAGCCCGGCGGGGGCCGCAAGCCGCTATCGGCGATCACCACGGTGTCGCCGGCCCGAACGATGCCGTAGCCGCCGATGAGCCGGGAGCGGCGCGAGGCGGAGGGGCCATTGGCCTGTACCGCTACCAGGATATCGTGCGGCACCTGTCCGCAGCCGTTGAAATAGATCGGCTCGCCGCTCGGCAGCGTCAGGGCGTCGAGGGCCTCGTGCATGCGGTCGATGCGATTGGTCAATTCTGCCATGACCGGGCTGCCATGGCGTCCAATGGCGCGGCGGAGGCTGGCCAGTTCGACCAGCAAGGCAAGTTGCTGACGCGGATTGCGCGACAGGTGCAGACCATCACTGTCAAGCTGCTGGGCGAGCAGGCCATCGAGCCGGGCGACATTGGTGTCGATATCGGGCACGTCGTCCAGATTGCACAATTCGGCCCCCAACAGGCCAATGGCGGCAAACAGCGCCTCGATCGGATCGGCAGCCAGCGGCCCACGGACGCGCAGGCTTTGCACCTGGGTGCCCAGGCTGCGCTGGATGGTGCGGGTCTGGTCGGGCGTGGCGCCGTCCAACACCAGCGTCAGGTGGCGCAGCCAATTCAACACGCGCTGAGCCGTCAGCGTCAGCGTCCAGCTATCGGCCTCGAACTGACCTTCGCGGCCGATCCAGTCGAGCACCAGCGTGCGGGCGAAGAGCTTTTCGCCCGGATCGCGGCAATCGCGGAAATGTCTGAGCCAGGAGAAACTGTGGAGATTGTTCCACCAATCGGGATGCTCGACATCGAGCGAAAAGGGCGAGGCGCCGCCGGTTTCAAATAGTTTGGAGGCAAGCAGATAGCGTCCGGACATCATTTCGCGCACCGCTTCGCGGTCCGCGGGACGGAAGTCGGGGAGGTCGCCGGCATAGGCGTGATCGGCCTGGCCGCGCCAGGTCCAGCGCAGCAATGGCATGGTGACCACGCTGTCGGCCAGACCGAGCGCCAATTTGCGCCCAGCCGGAACCAGCCGTCCATTCACCATTGCCTTCCCCCCAGATCTGGGGAGAAGGCCATCGCCTTATCCATCGATATTCCCACTCGAAACGTCTCGCCAGCCAATCATGCCCGGCGCCCGTTACCAAAGCCCTTAGCGTGTTCGTTTGAACCGCGCCACGAAGAACCCATCCATCCCCGCATTTCCGCTGCCCGGCGACATCGCGGGATGGGTGCGCACGAAACCCTCGGGGGTGAGTGCTTGCTCGAGTCCTTTCATCTCGCCGGCCGCGATGGGCCAGAGTTCGAGGCCCGGCAAGGCGTCCAGCGCCCAGGACACCTGTTGTTCGCCTTCTGCCGCCTCAAGGGAGCAGACGCAGTAGAGCAGCGTTCCTCCGGGAGCCAGGCAGCGGAAGGCATTGGTCAGCAGGGCCTGCTGCAAGGTCACGCGTCCGGAAATGTCTCGCGCGGTACGGTTCCACAGTACTTCGGGGTGACGCCGGAACGTGCCGGTAGCCGAACAGGGCGCATCGAGCAATATGCCATCAAACGGGCTGGCGGGGTCGTAATTGGCCGCGTCGGCCTCAACCACGATTGGCGCATAGCCAAGGCGTCCCATGTTCTGTTTGAGGCGCTGGAGGCGCGTGCCGTCGCTGTCGAGCGCCGTGACCTTGTATCCGGCCTTGATCAATTGGGCGGTCTTGCCACCGGGTGCGGCGCAGAGATCGAGCACGCTGCGACCGGCTTCCAGCCCCATCAGACGGGCGGGAATGGCCGAAGCAGCGTCCTGCACCCACCAGCGACCCTCGTCATAGCCTGGCAGCGCTTCAACCGGACGGTCGCGGTGCTCGAGGCGAACGCTGTCGGCAATCAGCGGCTCGGCGCCGAGCGCCTCGATCAGCACAGGATCATTGTCGCGCAAGGTCAGATCGAGCGGGGCGCCCTCGGTCAGGGTCGTGGCGAACTGGGCAACAGCATTGCTGCCATAGGCCGCGGTCCAGCCCGTGGTGAAATGCTCGGGCAGCAACAGGGCATCATCCATCAGGCCATAGCGGGCTGAATTTGCCTGAGCACGGCGCAATACCGCGTTCATCAGGCCGGACAGGTGGCGGGCCTTGGCGTCGCGCTTGACAGCTTCCACGGCCAGGAACAGGGCACTATGGGCACCCAGATCAGGCAGGAAGACCAGTTGGGCGAGCGAGAGGCGCAGCACGGCCTCGAAACTGCCAGAGCGCGCGGGAAGGCCTTTTTCGAGCAAATCGGCGAGCATGACATTGATCTGGCCCTGCCGTCGAAGGGCTGTGGTGATCAGCCGATTGGCCAGGGCGCGATCGCGCCCGTCGGCGAGATCGTTGGCCCCAAGCGGGGTAAAATGTTCACCTGCCAACACAGTCTTAAGCCGCTGCGCGGCAGCGAGGCGGAGCTTCAAGCCCGCCGGTTCGGTCCGTTGCGCCAATTCGTCAACTCAGTTTTGGCAGCGTCGCTTGGGCGCTGCATTATCCCCAGGGTCCGCGGCTCTTACCCTCGTCCAGAGGGCGTCCTGCGGTCGGTACTCGCCAGCCGGTGCGCGAATTGCGGCCGCTCGAAACGGCGCGGGGGCGGGGCTGACGCGTTGGCCCCTTATCGTCCAGGTGCATCTCGGCGGCAAGCCTTTGCAGCGCCGCGATGCGGTTGCCGGTGTCTGGGTGGGTGGAGAACAGATTGTCCATCCGCTGTCCGTTGAGCGGGTTGACGATGTACATATGGGCCATGGCCGGGTTGCGCTCGGCGGCGACATTGACCTGGCGACCGGCCAAGGTGGCAATCTTGTTGAGCGCTGATGCCAGGGCGATCGGATCGCCGGCAATCTCGGCCCCAAGCTTATCTGCCTCATATTCGCGGGTGCGGCTCACCGCCATCTGCACCAGCATGGCGGCGAGGGGGGCCAAAAACACCATCAGCAAGGCACCAATGCCGCCCAGCGGATTGTCGCGATTATTGCCGCCGCCAAAGAACAGGCCGAATTGGGCCAGGGCCGAAATGGCACCGGCCAGCGTGGCAGTGATGGTCATGGTCAGGGTATCGCGGTTCTTGATATGGGCCAGTTCATGGGCCACCACGCCCGCCACTTCCCGCGTCTCGAGCTGACGCAGCAGGCCCGAGGACACCGCAACCGCTGCATTTTTGGGGTCTCGCCCGGTGGCAAAGGCATTGGGCTGATCGGTCTCGATCACATAGACTGCCGGGGTTGGAATGCCTGCCCGCCGGGAGAGCACTTCGACCATGTCATGGAGTTCGGGCGCGCGGGAGCGTTCTACCGGCACGGCGTTCTGCATGCGCAGCACCATCTTGTCCGAATTCCAAAAGGCGAACAGATTGGTGCCGGCAGCAAACAGAAAAGCGATCATCATGCCGCCCGTGCCGCCGATGAAATAGCCCACCACCATGAACAGCGCCGTCATTGCCGCCAGAAGGGCAAAAGTGCGCAGCGTATTGAACATCGTCTCGAACCCCTTGGGTTGGATTTGCTGAGCAACTATGTTGTGTGTCAGGCGGTTCCGCGCAAGCAGCGTGACCAATTTGTCATGGAAGAGACGATGAGCGACGATCAGCAACGCCCCGACCTATCGCAGCAGGATGAGCGTCCGATGTTGAGCCCGGCAGCCCGACGCGCCTTGGCTGAGGCCGAAGCGCGACGGCAGGAGATCGATGCGGCTTCAGCACGGGCGCAAAAGGAAAAGGGTGGTCGCGGGGGACTGGAGCCGGTGCGTTATGGCGACTGGGAGATCAAAGGTCTCACCAGCGACTTCTGAACCGATGGACCGATCAGCCCGGGAAGAAATCGGTGATATTGTAACCGGCAGCCGAGACGGCGAAGGTAGTGGCGACCGTAACGATCGCGGCAATCAGCACATATTCGATACGGGTGATCAGCGGCTGATTGCGGAGATGGGCAAGAACGCGACGCAACATACAGGTCTCTTCCGACAATGAAGACGGCCAGAATGCCGCAGGCAAGATGAACGGAGCCTGAATGGCTCAGCTCCGCGCCTTTTCTAGAGCAGGAAGCAGTTCGGTTTCAAGAGCGGCGGGCGTCAACGGGCCGACATGCTTGTAGGTAATGACGCCATTTGCATCGACCACAAATGTCTCGGGCACGCCATAAACACCCCAATCAATGGACACGCGGCGGTCGCGATCGGCTCCGACCGCGTCATAGGGGTTGCCGAGTTCTGCGAGAAATGCCCGGGCATTTTCTGGCGCATCGGAATGGTTGATGCCAAACAACCTGACGCCGGTTTGTGCCTTGAGGGTTTCGAGCAGCGGATGTTCGTCGCGGCAGGGAATGCACCAGGAGGCAAAGACATTGACCACGCTCACGTCGCCGCGAAGTGAGGCGGTGTCGAAGCCAGGCACGTCCAGACCTTCAATAGCAGGCAGGGTGAAGTCAGGCACCGGTTTGTCAATCAGCACCGAACGAACCAGACTGGAATCGCGGTCGATGGAAAAGGCAAAGACCGAGACCAGCGCCAGCAGCAGGATCAGGGGCAGGGCAAACAGGGCATACCGCATCAGCCGCGCCTGTCCCCGAGCGCTTCGAGCCGAGCCCGGACCCGGCGGCTATCATAGACGATCCGACCGATCAGCAGTCCAAGGCCGATGAACACACCCGCATAGGCGGCGATGATGAACTCGGCGTGTTCTCCAAGCCCAATCACAGGGCGTCTCCCTGCGCGGCGCGGCGCTCAAGAGTTATCAGGCGACGGCGGCGGATTTCAGTATGCATGGCGAGCAGTTGCAGAGTGACAAAGAGCAGCGTGAAGGCAAAGAACATCACAAAGAGCGGGGTCAGCAGTGAGCCGGGCATGGTGGGCCCATCGGCGCGGAACACGCTGGCCGGCTGATGCAGTGTGGACCACCAGTCGACCGAGAACTTGATGATCGGTACGTTGACTGCGCCCACCAGGGTGAACACGGCGACGACGCGGGCGGCGCGCAACTGATCATCGAAGGCCCGCCACAGCGCGATGATCCCGAGATAGATGAATAGCAAGATCAGGGTCGAGGTCATGCGCCCGTCCCATTCCCAAAACGTGCCCCAGGTGGGGCGCCCCCACATCGAGCCGGTGAACAGCGCCATGGCGGTAAAGGCTGCACCCAGCGGGGCGGCGGCCTTCATCGAAACATCGGCGAGCGGATGGCGCCAGACCAGCGTACCCAGGGCCGACACCGACATGGCGGCATAGACGAACTGGCTGAGCCAGGCGGTGGGCACATGCACGTACATGATGCGGACCGTATCGCCCATCTGGTAGTCGGCCGGTGAGTTAAAGAAGGCGAACCACAGCCCCACCAGCATCAGCACGAGCGTCAGGGCAGCTAGCGGCCAGATCAGCGGGCGGGTCCAGCTCAGGAACTGGCCAGGATGGGCCAGCCTGCTCCACCAGCTCATTTTCGGGGTGTCATCAATGCCGTTCAGGTTCATGGCGCGGCTCTACTCCTCTCCCCAATCTATCGCAAGCGCAGCGGCAAAGGGAGAGAGCGCAAGCGCCATGAGACTGAGTGCCGCAAGGAACAGCATGGCGCTCGATGCCTGGTCGGGTCCACCGAGGGGGGCGATCGCCCCGACACCAAAGATCAGCACCGGCACACAAAGCGGTGCGATCAGGATTGGTGCGAGAAGGCCACCACGCCGGATGGCCACCGTAACGGCAGCCCCGAAGGCCCCAAAGGCCGCCAGAGCCGGGGTGCCCAGCAGGAGAGACAGTGCCGTGCGGGCGAAGGTCGGACCATCCATGGCCAGGATCATGGCCAGAAAGGGTGAGGCGATGATCAGGGGCAGGGCGGTGGTCAGCCAATGGGCGATCACTTTTGCGGCAACGACGCCGGCCATGGACATATCGGCCAACCGGTAGAGCGCCAGCGTGCCATCGTCGCGATCGGGTCGGAACAAGCGGTCGAGCCCCAGCAGCATGGCGAGAAACGCCGCGATCCAGATGATGCCGGGTGCAATGCTGGCCAAAAGCACCTGGTCCGGGCCAATGGCAAAAGGCACGATCGCGCCCACAATGATGAAGAACAGCACCAGCGTCAGCACTTCGCCACCACCCGACAGGTTCAGACGCAATTCGCGCTGCAAAACGCCAAGAAAGCCGCTCATGCCTCAGCCCCCAGGGTCAGCGTGGCTGCGCCGGGCAGGGCGATATCGTCGTGGGTGGCGATCACGGCCAATCCGCCACTCTCCAGATGATCCACGAGCAGCGCCGCCATCAACTCCCGCCCTGCCGCATCGAGCGCGGCGCTGGGTTCATCGAGCAGCCAGACCGGCCTTGGTGACACCAACAGCCGGGCCAGAACGAGGCGGCGCTGCTGACCCGCCGAGAGATAGCCCGCATCGACACGGGCGGTGCGCGCAAGCCCGACCCGTTCGAGCGCGGCTGCGGGAGGCAATGGGCCCGATCCATTGAGGTCGGCCCAGAATCGCAGGGTTTCAAGGACGGTGAGGCGCGGCCGCACTGCGTTTTTGTGTCCGCAATGATGGATGAAGGGTCCCGCTTCGGGATCGGCACCCTCGAAAACGAGTGTGCCCGAGATGGGTCGCAGCAAGCCGGCCAGGGTGAGCAGAAGGGTGGATTTGCCCGCGCCGTTGGGCCCGCGCAGCAGCAGGGCGCTGCCGGCTGCGACCTCCAGCGACAAATCTGCCACCAGCACAGCGTCACCCCGACCACAGGCAAGAGCCTGTGTCTTAAGATTTATCCGGTGCTGGACTTGCCCTTGCGTCATGGCCCCATCTCGTATTGGACCCATGGTCGTACTGGCAAGGGCTTGGTTGATTGACTATAAGCCCAGGGAGACTGGAGTCATTCCAGAAAAGCGCGGATTGTTCTTTGGCCCCACGCCCCGAATGATCCAGCGCAAAAGCAGCAAGAAGGGCGGAGCACAAGTGACCTCGATAGATAGCTTCAAATCCAAGCAGACACTGACGGTCGGCGGCAAGACCTACACCTATTATTCCATCGTCGAGGCCGAAAAGAACGGTCTGGAGGGCGTCTCCAAACTCCCTGGTTCGATGAAAGTGGTGCTGGAGAACCTGCTCCGCTTCGAAGACAACCGTACCGTGACCAAGGCCGATATCGAGGCCGTTGCCACCTGGCTGGTGACCCGCAAGTCCAATCACGAGATTTCCTACCGTCCGGCCCGCGTGCTGATGCAGGATTTCACCGGCGTGCCCGCCGTTGTGGACCTGGCTGCGATGCGCGATGCCACCGCCAAGCTCGGCGCCGATCCGCAGAAGATCAATCCGCTGGTTCCCGTCGATCTGGTCATCGACCACTCGGTGATGGTGGACAGCTTTGGCACCGCCTTGTCATTCGGGCAGAATGTCGAGCTCGAATATGAGCGCAATGGCGAGCGTTATGAATTCCTGCGCTGGGGCCAGTCGGCGTTTGACAATTTCCGCGTTGTGCCCCCCGGCACCGGCATCTGCCACCAGGTGAACCTGGAATATCTGGCCCAGACCGTCTGGACCCGGGAAGAAAACGGCGAAACCATTGCTTATCCCGATACGCTGGTGGGCACGGATTCGCACACCACCATGGTCAACGGCCTGGCCGTTCTCGGCTGGGGCGTGGGCGGCATCGAAGCCGAGGCGGCCATGCTGGGTCAGCCGATCACCATGCTGATCCCCGAAGTCGTCGGCTTCAAGCTGACCGGCAAGATCAATGAAGGCATTACCGCCACCGATCTGGTGCTGACGGTGACCGAGATGCTGCGCAAGAAGGGCGTGGTCGGCAAGTTCGTCGAATTCTACGGTCCGGGCCTGGATGATCTGTCCCTGGAAGATCAGGCGACGATCGCCAACATGGCGCCCGAATATGGCGCCACCTGCGGCTATTTCCCGGTCGATGCCGACACCCTCAAATATCTCACCACGACCGGGCGCGATCCCGAGCGCGTGGCGCTTGTGGAAGCCTATTCGCGTGCCCAGGGCATGTTCCGCACCGCGGACAGCGCCGATCCCGTGTTCACCGATACGCTCGAGCTTGATCTTTCGACCGTTGTTCCCTCGCTTTCCGGTCCCAAGCGCCCGCAGGATCGCGTGCCGCTCAATACCGCCGCGCCGGCCTTCGCCAAGGTTCTGCCGGAGCTTTCCGGTGGCCGGGCCGATCGCACCAACACCCCCGACAGCCGTGGTGAATCCCGTTATGTCGATGAAGGCGCGACCGGCGTTGACGATATTCCTGAAGAGGCTGCGTTCCCGGTCAACGGCACCGACTATCATATTGATGACGGCTCGGTGGTGATCGCGGCCATCACCTCGTGCACCAATACATCCAATCCTTCGGTGTTGGTCGCCGCCGGTCTGGTTGCCCGCAAGGCGCGGGCGCTGGGGCTGGATTCCAAGCCCTGGGTCAAAACCTCACTGGCCCCCGGCTCGCAGGTGGTCACTGACTATCTGACCGCCGCGGGCCTGCAGGAAGATCTCGATGCCATCGGCTTCAATCTGGTCGGCTATGGCTGCACCACCTGTATCGGCAATTCGGGTCCGCTGCCGCAGGCCATCTCCGATTGCATCAACGAGAACAAGCTGGTCGCCTGTTCGGTGCTCTCGGGCAACCGCAACTTTGAAGGCCGCGTGAACCCGGACGTACGGGCCAACTATCTGGCCTCCCCGCCGCTGGTGGTGGCCTACGCCCTGGCCGGGTCGATGACCATAGACATCACCACCGAACCGCTCGGGATCGGCAAGGATGGCAAGCCGGTCTATCTCAAGGATGTCTGGCCGACCAATCATGAGGTGGCCGAGATCGTGCGCCAGCACGTGACCGCCGAGATGTTCCGCTCGCGCTATTCGGACGTGTTCAAGGGCGACGAGCATTGGCAGGGAATCGCTGTAGAAGGTGGGGAAACCTATGGCTGGAATTCTTCGTCCACCTATGTGCAGAACCCGCCCTATTTCGAAGACCTCACCATGGAGCCCAAGCCGGTGACCGATGTGGTTTCGGCCCGCGTCCTGGCGCTGTTCCTCGATTCGATCACCACCGACCACATCTCTCCAGCCGGTTCGTTCAAGGCTGCCACGCCCGCCGGCCAGTATCTGACCGAGCGACAGGTGGCCCCGAAGGACTTCAACTCCTATGGCGCCCGCCGTGGCAATCATGAAGTCATGATGCGCGGCACCTTCGCCAATATCCGCATCAAGAACATGATGCTCGATGGCGTCGAGGGCGGCTTCACCAAGGGCCCGGATGGATCGCAGATGCCGATCTATGACGCAGCCATGGCCTATCAGAAGCAGAACACGCCGCTGGTGGTGTTTGCCGGCAAGGAATATGGCACAGGCTCGTCGCGTGACTGGGCGGCCAAGGGCACCAATCTGCTCGGCGTCAAGGCGGTCATTGCCCAGAGCTTTGAGCGTATCCACCGCTCGAACCTGGTCGGCATGGGTGTCATTCCGTTGCAGTTCAAGGACGGCGATAGCTGGCAGAGCCTTGGGCTGGACGGCACCGAGACGGTCGACATTGTTGGGGTGGAGAGCATCGAACCGCGCGCAACGGTCAATGTGAAGATCACCCGGCCCGACGGTGAGGTGCTCAATGTGGAAACTCTTTGCCGGATCGATACCGCCAACGAACTCGATTACTTCAAGAATGGCGGCATTCTGCACTATGTGCTGCGTAGCCTGGTGGCCGCGTAAGCGCCGCTTACATTTTAGTGATTCAAAAGAATGGCGGCCCTTTGCGGCCGCCATTTTTTGCTCACCAGTCCGGCTCACCCGGTTTTGACTAGGCAATCGATATGGGCCCGGCTTACAACAGCGCCCATGTTTCTTCACGGCCTTTCCGCAACTATTGCAGGCACGAGCTTGGCGCTGATCCTTTCGGGTTCGGTTGCCGCAGAGGCGGTGCGTCTCAATCCTAAGGCGGTGGTCGAATTGTTCACCAGCCAGGGTTGCTCATCCTGTCCGCCGGCCGATGCGCTGCTGACCAGCCTTGCAGAGCGCGAGGATGTGGTGGCGCTGGCCTATCACGTGGATTACTGGGATTATATTGGCTGGGAGGATACCTTTGGTGACAAGGGGTTTTCCGACCGGCAGCGCGGTTATGCGAAGAGCTGGGGTTCATCCCGCATCTTCACCCCGCAAATGGTCATCAATGGCGCCGAGGGTGTCGTCGGATCCAGGCGCGACGAAGTGCACGATGCGGTCGCTTCGGCGCAATTGCCCCTGGTGGTGTCGCTCACCGCTCATGGCGAGATGCTCAAGCTCGACGTGCCGGCCGATGCCGCGCTGGAAGACGCCTCGATCTGGTTGGTCCGCTATCTCGACCGGGCCGATGTCGCCATCGAGAAGGGCGAGAATGCCGGCAAGTCCATGGTCTATACCCAGGTGGTCGTCGACCGGCAGATCGTGGGGATGTGGGAAGCCGGGACCGGGGCCCAAATCAAGCTGCCGTTGGACCAGTTTGAGTCCAGTGCCAATGGTGGCATCGCCATCCTGGTCCAGCCCGAGCGCAATGGTCTGCCAGGACCGATCCTGGGCGCTGCTGCGTACAGCTTCTAGAGTTCGGCATAAAAAACGCCCGCTCCGGGGGCGGGAGCGGGCGACTGACTTGGAGTCAACTCAAATATGGGCGGCTGGCAAGCGGGCCTTCTGGTTTGGGGGCTCGGTCGGCCCGCTGCCAGCCACTGGAGGCAATGGTTGAACGATGCTGCCCCATTGGGGCGTGCTGAAGGACAAATGATGGCTGAATTGCGGTTTTTCGCGCCTCTTGCCAAGCCGGGCGATTGCGCCGATCATTACGCTACGATGACAGGGCATTGAGGCGGCGTGCAGGGTCCTCCGAAGGATAGGTCGAGCAATCTGGCACTGGTGCATGTGGGCGAGCCCTCTGGCCAGTCCAACCGGCCCGTGCAATCTGTTGTGGCCTTTGAGCGCCGGGAGCTGATGCAGATCCTGTCCGTCTATGGACGCAAGGTCGGCTCGGGCGAATGGCGCGACTATGCCATGGATTTCCTCAAGGACCGGGCGCTGTTCTCGATTTATGCGCGGGTCTCGGAACGCCCGCTCTACGTGGTCGAGAAGAACCCCAAGCTGCGCAACAAGCAGGGCCAGTTCATGGTCACCAATCAACAGGGGCGTATCCTGAAGCGCGGTCACGATTTGGCGCAGGTGCTGCGGGTGCTCGATCCTGATTTGATGGTGGTGAGTTGAGCATTGTCGTGAGACCGGCGCGTGCGCAAGATGCGCCCGAGATGAGTCGGGTGCTGATCGCTTCGATCACGGAACTCTGCCATGCCGACCACGCGGACGATCCGGATCGGATCGCCGAATGGACCGGCAACAAGACCCCTGACGGCGTACGCGCCATGCTGGCGCGGGACGGTTTCTTCATGGTGGTTGTCGAACTGGATGGACAGGTGGTCGCTGTCGGGGCGACGACGGCGGATGGCGAGATCGCCCTCAACTATGTCGCGCCTGAGGCCCGCTTTCGCGGGGTGAGCAAGGCTCTTCTGGGCCATATGGAGGCCGATCTGAGATCGCGCGGGTTTGTCGAAGGACGGCTGAGAGCGACGAAGACGGCAAAAGCTTTTTATCGGGCCCAGGGCTGGTTCCCTGACAAAACCCAGGATGGCAGCATGGCCTGCTTCGCCATGCACAAGCGACTGGCCGGCTAAAGCGCCTTTTGCAGGTGCACAATGTCGTGCCAGCGGTCGAACTTGTAGCCGACGGCCTTGTAGTAGCCCACGCGCTCGAAGCCGAACTTTTCGTGAATTCCCACTGAGTTGGCGGTGTCGGCGGTGATTACGGCCAGCATCTGCTTGAAGCCGAATGCTTTGGATTGAATCAGCAATTCGGTCAGCATCAGCTTGCCCAGGCCCCGACCGGTCTCTGCGGGATCGAGATAGATCGAATCTTCGCAGGTAAAGCGGTAGGCGGCGCGGGGACGGTAGAAGCTGGCATAGGCGTAACCCACGACCTTGCCCGCGCGCTCGGCGATGATCAGCGGATGACCGAGTTTCATCAGGCCCGCATATTTTTCGGCAATGGCCGCTTCGCCCGGCGCTTCGGTGTCAAAGGTGATGGCGGTGTGGTCCACATAGTGGCGATAGATCGTGGTGATCGCGGGAACATCAGACCAGGAGAAGGGGCGGAGAATGGTGTCGGACATGGCGCGAGCGTTTCCAGCAAAAGTGGTAACGGTTTTGCGGTTCGGAAACGCGGCAAAACGAGGATAAAGAAAAAGGACCGCAGCCTTTTAAGCTGCGGTCCCTATGACGTCCAACCAATTTCCTTGATCGCGCGATCAAGGCATTGATTGCTACTCGCGATTGCCGAACAGGCGGAGCAGCATCATGAACAGGTTGATGAAGTCGAGGTAAAGCGACAGCGCGCCCATGATGGCATTCTTGGCCAGCACGTCAGCGCCGTAGCTCTGCGAATAGCTTTCCTTGATCTTCTGGGTGTCATAGGCGGTCAGACCGGTGAAGATCAGCACGCCCAGCACCGAAATCGCGAAATCGAGCATGGACGAAGCCATGAACATGTTCACGATCGAAGCGATGATGATGCCGATCAGGCCCATCATCAGGAAGTTGCCCATACCGGTCAGGTCGCGCTTGGTGGTGTAGCCATAAAGGCTCATCGCACCGAAGGTCGCGGCGGTGATGAAGAACACCTTGGCGATCGAGGCCCCAGTGTAGACCAGGAAAATAGACGACAGCGAGAGGCCCATCACGGCCGCAAAGGCCCAGAATACGCCCTGGGCGGCGCCCACGGAAAGCTTGTTGATGCCGAAGCTCAGCACCAGCACGAAGGCCAGCGGGGAGAGCATGATTACCCAGGACAGCGGGCTGCCATAAAGCAGCTCAGCATTGGCCTGGCTCGACATGGCCCACTGGCTGGTGAAGAAAGCCACGAGGCCCGTAACCACCAGGCCAAGGCCCATATAATTGTAGACGCGCAGCATGTAGCTGCGGAGGCCCTCATCGATGGCCGCGGCCGAGCCGGCCCGCGCACCGAGGGTCTGACGGTCATATTCAGCCATTCTTGGTTCCCTTTCCAATAGCAGATGCGGTCTTGTCACCGCCGGGGGCAATTGGTGTTGCCACTTGGTTGGGAATATGGGGAGCCATTGACTGATTGACAAGGATAATCGGTGGGCTGCGACAGCGGGACTGGCCGGATAAAGCGTTTGTGTTACGGTCCTAGGGCGAATCGCGCAGACACTTGCCAGGGAGGTCCGTGATGCCCCGGCTCTTTACCGGCCTCGAAATCCCCGCCGAAGTGGGATTTGCTCTCTCGCTCAAGCGAGGCGGCCTTTCCGGCGCCCGCTGGATCGACCCGGACAACTACCATATCACCTTGCGCTTTATCGGCGATGTCGACGGCAAGACCGCCGATGAAGTGGTCGATAGCCTCGATCGGTTGTCCAACTCGCTGCAATTTTCCATTCGGCTGACTCATCTGGGCACATTTGGCGGCGACAAGCCGCGGGCCCTCTATGCCGGGGTAGAGCCGTCCGAAGCGCTCAGCCGCCTGCAGGCAGCTCAGGAGCGGGTGCTGCAGCGTGCCGGCCTGCCGCCAGAAGGGCGTAAATTTGTGCCGCATGTGTCGCTGGCGCGGCTACGGGGCACGGCGGCAGCTGACGTCGCGCGGTTCATTGCCGAGGCAGCACGGTTCGAACCGCTCAGCTTCGTGCCGGCGCGCTTTGTGCTTTTCTCGAGCCGGGATTCGGTGGGGGGTGGACCCTATCTGGTGGAACAGAGCTATCCCCTGGCCGCCTGAGAGGGTCGGGATCACGCCCTTGTTAGCGTTCGCTTAACCCTTTGGCTAGGGAGCGCCGGTGAAGCAATCGGCTATGCCCAATTCCCGCCGCCTTTGGCTTCCATTTGATGCAAATACCCGAGATCGCGCGGGTTTTGACACCTTGGTAACCATGTTCGGGGCACACTGGGCGGACGAAACTGCCCACGAACACCAGCAAGACAAGAGGAAGAATTGGCGATGACAACGAAAACCGGTGGCCTCATCCTTGGGCTCGCGGTGGCAACGGTCATGGCTCTGGCCCCGGCCGCACAGGCGCAACAGGCCACCGAGCTGGGCACCTTCAACGCATGGTCCGCCTACACGGCGAGTGACCAGAGCGGCAAGCTCTGTTTCATCATTGGCGAGCCACAGCGCAGTGAACCGAGCGGGGTCAATCGCGATCCGGTCAAATTTCTGATCGTGCATCGTGAGGGCATGGGCTCGAAGAACGAAGTTCAGACCCAGATCGGCTATCCCTATAATACAAGCGACGCCAAGGCTTCGGCGACCGTTGATGGCAAGAGCTATGTGATGGCGGCACGCGGGTCGACCGCCTGGCTGGCCTCAAGCAGCGATGAGCCGGGTTTCGTCGAGGCCTTCAAGGCCGGCAACCAGATGGTGGTGCGTGGCACCAGCCAGCGGGGCACAGATACGGTTGATACCTATTCGCTCTCCGGCGCCACCGCTGCGATGAATGCGATTGACGCAGCCTGCCAGTAAGGACTTGCCGAGAGGCTTTCAAACACCCTAACTGGGCGTCGGGCCATTGGCCCGTTGCCCGGTTTTGCCAATGGTAAGAGACTTGATGACCCGTATCCTCGCGCTCGCCCTCCTCACCATGCTCGCTGCCGTTCTGCCGGCCTGGGCGCAATCGGCGCGTGTGCTCGGCGATTTCCGGGATTGGTCAAGCTATGCGGCCGACGATGGCAGCGGCACGGTCTGCTTTGCCATGACCCGGCCCAAATCCACCGAGCCGACGCCCGAAGGCTTTGGCGAGGCCTATCTCTACGTCACCAATCGCCCAGGCGAAGATGTGGTCAACGAGTTCAACGTGGTGGCCGGCTATACTTTCCAAACCGGGTCGATGGCCGTCGCCAGCGTCGGTGGGCAGGATTTTGCGCTCTTTACCCAGAACGATGCGGCCTGGCTCGATGACAGTGCCCAGGGCGCCAATCTGGCCGCCGCCATCCGCGCCGGTTCAACCGTGACCATTACGGGCACCTCGGCAAGCGGTACGGAAATTGTGCAGTCCTATTCGCTCTCGGGCGCCACGGCCGCGCAGCAGGCCATCGGCGCCGAGTGCTGAGCCGGGCGCCCAGCGGCGTCTGATTGCAAATATCTGCATCTATTGTGCGAGCGCGCCGAGCACCCGCACCCAGGAGCGGATGCCGCGGTGGTAGCTTTCCAGATCATATTTCTCATTGGGCGAGTGGATCTGGTCGTCCACATGGGCAAAGCCGATCAGCAGCGTATCGAGCCCCAGGATCTTCTTGAATTCGCCGACCACGGGGATAGAGCCGCCCGAACCGGTGATGACCGCCTGCTCGTCCCATTCATCTGACAGGCCCTGGAGAGCCTGGTGCAGGAATTGTCCATCGGCCGGGACAGTGATGGCGGGCGCGCCACCATGCGGCGTGAAGCGCACCGAGCAGTCGGGCGGCAGCATGTTTTCGACATGAGTGCGGAAGGCGGCGCGGATCTTGGCGGGATCCTGCCCGGAAACCAGGCGGAAGGAAATCTTGGCGCTGGCCCTGGCAGGAATGACGGTCTTGAAGCCGTCGCCGATATAGCCCCCGCTCATGCCGTTGATCTCGCAGGTGGGGCGCGCCCAAAGTTGTTCGAGCACTGTGCGACCTTGCTCGCCGGCCGGCGCTGAGAGCCCGACACCGCCCAGAAAACCCTTCTCGTCGAAACCGAGGCCGGCCCATTGTGCTTTCAATTCGGGGCCAATCTCCGCCACATCGTCGTAAAAGCCAGGCAGGGTGACCGAGCCGTCAGGTGCGCGCAGGCTGGCGATGATTTCGGCCAGCACCTGATTGGGATTGCGCGCCGCATTGCCGAACATGCCGGAATGCAGATCCTTGTTGGCGGCAGTGATTTCCACTTCGTCGGCCACCAGGCCACGCAGCATGGTGGTGATCGATGGGGTCTGGCGGTCCCACATGTCGGTGTCGCAGACCAGGGCGATGTCGGCTTTCAGTTCTTCCATATTCTCGCGCATGAAGGGGGGCAGGTTCGTGCCACCGCTTTCCTCCTCGCCTTCAAGCAGAAGAGAGACGCGGACGGGTAACGACCCCGTCGCGGCCTTCCAGGCGCGGCAGGCTTCAATGAAGGTGAGCATCTGCCCCTTGTCGTCCGAGGCTCCGCGCGCCACGATGATCTTGCGCCCGTCCTTTTCCCTGATCACCGGCTCGAACGGGTCAGTGTCCCACAAATTGAGCGGATCAACCGGCTGCACGTCATAATGGGCGTAGAACAGCACATGCGGGCCCGGCTGTTGCGGGCCGTGGGCCACCACCACCGGATGGCCCGGTGTCGGGCGGCTGGCGGCATCAAAACCCAGCCCGGACAACTCGCCGGCAATCCAGTCGGCGGCCTTGCGGCACTCCCCGGCATAAGCGGGATCGGTGGAAATGGATTTGATCCGCAACAGGTGAAACAATCGCTCCAGGCTTTGATCAAGCCCCGAATCGACGGCAGCGAGTACGGTGTCGATGGTGGCGGGGCTGGTCATGGCGGAGCGTCCTTACTTGCGAATCCGATGAAACGGTGGCGCACCATCGCGCGCGGCGCGCCGGGCTGTCCAGTGGCATCACGATCGACGTTATTGTCATACTATTGCACCTGTGGTTAGGTCTCGGCGCATCATGGGTGAATGGGGTTGGCATGGACAGATCCGGTGGACGCGCGCGGCATTCGGGGGATCTGATCGCCGCCCTTTCCGGTCGCAGCCCGGCGCGCAACCTGCATTCTGACGTGCTTTGGGAACTGGGCCTGGCCATTGTCTCCGGCCAGTTTGCCGAAGGCGAGATCTTGCCGCCCGACAGTGACCTGCTCGATCGCTTCGGGGTGTCGCGCACGGTGTTGCGCGAGGCGCTTAAAACGCTGGCCGCCAAGGGGTTGATCGAGGCGCGGGCGCGGATCGGCACCCGGGTCCTGCCGCGCAATCGCTGGAACCTGTTCGATGCCGACGTGCTGGCCTGGTTCTTCGAACTAGGCCCGGAAGTGGGGTTCCTGCGCAGCCTGGCCGAAGTGCGGATCGGCATCGAGATTGAAGCAGCGGCGCTGGCGGCCGAGCGCTGCAAGGCCGAAGACGCAGCACGCCTGATCGAATGGGTCGACAAGATGGCCCGCTCCGAGACCCCTGCCGACTTTGCCCGCTATGACCTCGAATTCCACAGGGTGGTAGCCGAAGCCTCAGGCAATCCCTTCATGGCATCGATCAGTGCCCTGGTGGAAATGGCGCTCACGGCGGCCTTCACAATTTCTTCGCCGGTCAACGATCCGGTAGCGCTTGAGGTGACGGTAGGCGTGCATCGACGCATCGCCGAAGCCATCCGGGACGGCGATTCGCATGCAGCGAGGCTGGCCATGCGCGACGCAATCTCGCAAGGCTTCGACCGGGCGGCGGGGCGGATGGAGAAGAGCGTCTAGGAAGGGTATTACTGACGTTGGGTCTGGCTTAATTGCCTAGGCGACTTTGAGGCGCTCGATCTGCTGCGCAGACCAGAGGCGAAGTGGTGGAGCTGAGCGGGATCGAACCGCTGACCTCGTCATTGCGAACGACGCGCTCTCCCAACTGAGCTACAGCCCCTCACCGACTTCGTATATGGACAGAGTCTGGCTCCAGAGCAAGGGGCTGGCAATCCCGTTACACGATCCGGTGCTCGATCAGCGCATGGGTGGTGGCGGCGATGGCCTGATCGGCAGGGATGAGCGGACGACCCAGCAGGGCGATCGCGCCACTTGAGTCGAGGCTTTTCAGCACACCCAGTTCATTGAGGACGCCGAGCACATCACGGTCGAAAACCCCATAGATGCGCACTGCCCAATCGGGCATTTTAAGGCGCGGGACCCTGCGATTGGGCGCCGCCTGGCGAACGATATCGGCAACTTCGCCCATAAGCATGGACCGTTCGCCCATGGGGAGGCGCCGCCCTCTGGCGCTTTCCGCCGTCATGGCCGCGACATGGGCATTAGCAATATCGCGTACGTCGACGATGACAAAGGGCAGCCGCGGCAAGGCCGGAACCGAGCCATCGAGCAAGCGCTTGACGATCAGGGCCGAGGTGCCCGGGTCCCGGTCGAGCAGGGGCCCCAGAATGGCGCTGGGATTAATGGTGGTCAGGTCGGCGTCACGACCGGCGGCGCGCATGATCTCCCAGGCACGCTGTTCGGCCAGGGTCTTGGATTCAATATAGGCGTTGACGTCGCGACCGTTCAGGTTGGTCCAGTCCTTATCGGTGAAGGGTTTTGTGCGCGCCTTGTCATGGCCATAGGCGATCGCGGCCATGGATGAGGTCAGCACGATCCGCTCCACGCCCGCGCTCAGCGCCGCTTTCAAGGCCCGTTCCGTGCCCTCGACGGCCGGGCGAACAAGCTCCATCTTGTCTTCCGGCAAATCGATGACGAAGGGCGAGGCGGTATGCTGGAGGTAACGCACACCCTCCATCGCCTCGTCCCAACCCTTGTCCGAGAGCAGGTCCAGCGCGACGAATTCCAGTCCTGAAACATCGGCTCCGGCGCGTTTGAGAGTGGCGCGCACCCCCTCGGCCTTGTCGAGGTTGCGCACGCTGCCGCGCACGATATAACCGGCCTTGAGCAGGGAGAGGGCGACGTGACCGCCCAGGAAACCGGAAATGCCGGTGAGCAGGACACGATCGGTTTGTGATGCAGGTGCGGACATGGACTGGTCTCCTGAGGAATTGAACGATATATACGTTGTTCGTTCAATTCGTTCAATAGCAACAGGTGCACATATTTGCCATGAGCAGTGAAAGACAGTCCCAAAAGCGGATGCGCATCCTGGCGGCGGCGCGGGAACTGTTTTTGCGGCAAGGTCTGCGGGCCACCACCATGGAAGCCATCGCCAGGGGGGCCGGCATGGCCAAGCCAACACTTTATGCCGAATATTCCGATAAGGACGCCGTTTTCCTCGCCATTCTCGAGCAATTGGTGACGGACAAGCTGGAAAGCTTCGAAGCCGAGCTTGATCGGCCCGGTCCCTTGCTGGAGCGCATTGGTCGGGCTTTGGCGGCCGAATTCGGGGTTATCGCATCGGCGTTGGCCGGCTCGCCTCATGTTGAGGAGCTGTTCTCGGCGCACAGGCAGGGCGCCGCCCTGTTCGCCGCCTCGGAGCGCAAGGTGCGCGATCGCCTGAGCGACGAACTCGCCCAGGCCGGCGTTGCGGATGCGGAGCGGCTTGCGCGGCTGGTGTTTGATGCCAGTTTTGGAGTGGCACAGAAATCCATCGCCGCCGAGACGCTGGCCGCCGATCTCAAGCTGATCGCGGAGCGGTTGCTGGGACCCGATCTGGGCTAGCGCTTCACGCTGGCCCAGCCGCCGGTTTTTTCGCTTTCAAAGATCGCGTCGATCACGCGCATGGACGCGATGGCATCCTCGACACCCCAGGACAGCGGCGCTCCGCCCAAAACGGCCTGGGCAAAGGCTTCGGCCTGTTCAGTATATTGATCGCAGGCGGGCAGGATTTCGCGCCGGGCGAGCGAACCGTCAAACGGAGCGCCGATATCGATGGTGATGGCGGTGCGCTCATTGGGTGGGGCGTTGAACGGAATGGCGATCTCGGCCTTGGCCTTAGTGCCGAAAATCTGCACCCGTTGGTGTGGCGTGGCCTGCGTGGAGCAGGTGAACGAAAGCTGGCGCCCGCCGCCGAAATCGGCCAGCACCGAGGCCAGCCGGTCGGTGCCAAAATCGGGATCGCGTTCGATCAGCGACACCACGCGGTCCGGCTCGCCTTCAAAGAAATAGCGCGCGGCGGTGATCGGGTAGCAGCCGATATCCATGATGCCGCCACCGCCGATATCGGCCTGATTGCGCACATTGCCGGGGTCGACATTGTGATAGGTGAAAACCGCGTTGATGGAGCGGATCTCCCCCAATTCACCCGAGCGAATGATCTCGCGCATGCGGTGCCATTGCGGGTGGAAGCGCACCATGAAGGCTTCCATGAAGACGATATTGCCTGGAATGGTTCTGAGCTGTTCGGCCTCGCCGGCCGAAAGCGCGATGGGTTTTTCGCAAAGGACATGCTTGCCCGCTTTGGCGGCCGCCAGAGTCATCGGCACATGCAGGTGATTGGGCAGGGGATTGTAGATGGCGTCGATATCGGGATCGGCTAACAGATCCTCATAGGCGCCATAGGCTTTTTCGATGCCAAGCGTGTCGGCGGCCGCGCGGGCCTTTTTCGCGTCGCGCGAGGCGATGGCGACGACCTCGGAGCTTGGCGAGGCCATGATGGCCGGCGTGACTTTCTCCATCCCGATATTGGCGGTGGACAGGATGCCCCAACGGATTTTCTGCGCGGTCATGGCTTTATCTCCCTTTGCGGAGACCGGGGTAACCGGACCGGGTCCACGAGGCAAGGGCGTGATCACCGAGATGTCATTGCGGTGCAATTAACCCTCGCAATTGCTGCCTCGGTTCTGCCGACAAGCTTGTGTTAATCTGCCGTTAAAGGCCCGGTGGCGGGCCGCGATTTATTTTGGGGCCGTTCATGCAGCTCAAGCCAAATGCCTTCCGCCTGCACGAAACCGCGCGCGGGGTTGAAACCATGAGCCGGTTTGCCCTGGCCGTGCTGGCGTTGGCCTCGGGGGTCTATACCTATCTCGGGGTCAGGGGCCTGCTCGATGGCTCGGCAAGCTTCGTATTCTTCGCCGCCATCATCTATTCGGCGGCGGTCTCGGTCGGGATCTATGCATTCTGGACCTATATGATGCGCTTCATTCCGCTGGTGGTGAGCGGGGTGCAACGGATCAGCCTGTTCCTCACCATGCTGGTGGGTTCCGTGATGATCATCGCCATGAGCTCCTGGCTCAATGCGGCGGCGCTGGCCGGGTCGGCCGCGCTGGAGCAGCATATGGCGGTTACCCTGCAGGGCTATGCCGAGGATCTCGATCAGGCCCATGCCAACGCGCTGGCCAGCCAAAGCCTGTTGCCCGATGTCGAGCGGGCTTCAGCGCGCTTCTCCGCATTGGCACAGGATGAGCGCGAAAGCGGCGCCCTGACCGGGACGCAAGGGTCGGGCAGTGTGGTGCAATTGCTCACCCAGATGAGCCAGCAGATGACCCAGCTCGCTGGCACGATTTCGGGATCGCGCGAGGACGTCTCGGCCTTGTTCACCGAAGGGTCCGAGCGGTTGGCGACAATGCGCGAACTGGTGTCGACGCCGGGGCAGATCGAGCCGCGCTCCGATGCCTTCCAGGCCGAGGCCGTGCAGCTTTCGGCCGTCATTGCGGCGTTGCAGCAGACCGATGTTGCGGCTTCGGTGAAACGCGCTGCGACCGACCTGTCGGCGGGGTTCATCGCTCCGGTAGCCGATGGCCGGGTTGGTGATCTGGCGGTACGACAGAACCAGGTAATGGCCACCGTTCAGAGCTCGGTAGATGCCCAATCTGCCGCACTGGTGGCAGCGGCAGACGAAATCCTGGCGACGCCGCGTGTCGCGCAGCGACGCTTTGTGCCGCTCTCCTCGGCTGAGGCCGTGATCCGCTATTGGAGCGACTTTGTGCCCTCATGGGCTGGGGCGATTTCCATCGATTTGTTGCCGGTTGTGCTGGTGCTGGTGTTGATGATCGTTAATGACGCGATGCGGCGCGAGGCCGAGTCCCTCAAGGAGGCCGAGACGATTACCGCGGCGGAGATGCTGCGGGCCATGGCGCTCTACAAGCGCATGGAGGCCGAGGGTGCGGCCGAAGCGGCAGAGGTCCTGGGGGTGCAAGATGAACAACATGACGGGACCCCGAACGAGGTAGCTCCGGACGGGGTGGTCAATCCCGAAGAGGGCACTGTGACGCCAATAGAAGCGGCGCAGCGCAAGCGTGGCGAGGGACCGCGCCAGACATGAAGTTCGAGGCCAATGCCCGTGCTGAAAGTGACGCCAGCCCGTTCTATCGGCATGTAATGACGCGGCTTGCGCGCACCGAAGACGGGGCGATCCTGCGCTTTGCATTCTTTGCCTTGCTCGCGGGCACTGTGGGTGTGCTCTATGTCGATTATCGGGAGCTGAGCGCCAGTGCACCTGAGGCCCTGACCTATGCGCCGCAGCCGATTCTGCCGCCGGCCTCGAGCGAGGATGGGGGCGGGCGCACGCGGCCGGCACTCAATACGCCGCCGGAAATGCTGGATGATCCGTTGCGGATCGAGTTGATGGCGGGCGGGGTGTTGCGCCTGACCGGAACCATCGATCCAGGCGCGGCAACAAGATTTGATCAGGAGATCGCGCAAAGGGGCGAATATGTGTCAACCGTGCTGCTGGATTCGCCCGGTGGCTCGGTGGACGATGCCCTCCAAATGGGGCGCCAGATCTTGGAACACGGTCTCAACACACAAGTGCCGGACGGCGCGCTTTGCGCGTCCTCCTGCCCGATAGTATTTGCCTCGGGTGCTGAGCGGCTGGCCGGGCACGACGCAGCCATCGGCGTGCACCAGATTTATGCGGCAGCGCTGAGCGCCACACCGCTTGATGCGCTCAGTGTGGCCGGGGTAGCGATGGCCGATGCGCAGTCCGCAACGGCCAGGATTACCCGGCATCTGGGCGAGACGGGGGTGGACCCGGCGCTGTGGCTGCACGCGCTGGAAACCCCTCCGGACCGGCTCTACTACTTTTCTCCTGAAGAGATGGAACGTTATGTTCTCGTCACCGAATGGATGGAGAATTGAACGCGCAATAGGGAACCGGAGGAGGACCGGTTCGTTTCGCGCGCAACAACAAGAAACAGTTGCAGGCGAGGAGGCGAAAGATGAAACAAGCCCATATGCTGACCCGGCATCGGGATATTCAGAACTGGGTAAACGACCGAAGCGGCCGCCCGGCCATTGCCCGGGTACGCGACCGGTTTGGTGAACAGCGGGCCCAGCTCAAATTGCGGTTTGCGCAGCAAAGCGAAGGCCGGGTTGACGCCGGCATGAGCCCTTGCTCCTGGACGGCGTGGTTGGCGGAGCTGGACCGGCAGAATCTGGCGTTGCGGGTCGATCCGACCGGCGAGTGCGAGCTGGTTTCGCGGCAGGCTATGAACTGAAGCGGTCGCGGCGACCGGCCAATCGCGCACCCTCCGGCTGACGCGCGGCCGCCGGCATAGCCATGCGGACGCAGTCGCGTCCATCGTTTTTGGCTTCGTAAAGCGCGCCATCGGCACGGCGCAGCAGGTCCGCCAGATGGTCGTAGGGCATGAGCTGGGCCACGCCTAATGAAGCAGAGGCCGGTTCGCGCAGGCCTGTTTCCCCGGCAGGAAGGCTGCGGAAGGCGTGCCGCACGGTTTCCGCATAGAGCTTGCCGGTGGTCAGATTGGCTCCAGGCAGGAAAGCGCCGAATTCCTCGCCCCCCAGCCGACCCAGCACGGCATGGGGCGCTGCGCATTCCTCAAGGATCCGGGCGAAGACCGCAATGACATTGTCGCCCGCCGCATGGCCGTAGGTGTCGTTGATTTGCTTGAAATAATCGAGGTCGGCCACGATCATCACGGCGGGAACGCCGGACCGGGCAGCCAGGGCAAGAGCGCTCTCGCCCCGGTCCTCAAAACCCCGGCGGTTGAGCAGGTTCGACAGTGTGTCGGTTTCTGATCGCGCGGTCATATCGGCCATGACATCCCGGACAATGATCAGCAGCATCATCAACCCATTGGCGATCAGCAATACAGCGCCCAGGGTCTGAGATACGGCGGCGTATGTGGAAGACATATAGGCTTGCGGCACGGCCCCGGAGCCGATGGCCATGGCGAGCGTCGGTTTGGCCAGAAAATGCAATGTAGAGATGAAGTAGATGGCCAACAGAGCAAGGTCGAGCGCCCGCTTACGCTTGATCGCGAGGATGACGCCGAGGCCGATCGCCTGCACCAGCGCATAGGGCGCCTGGTAGAGCAGATTGCGCAGAAAACTGGCGCGCGGCATTTCGAGAATGGCGATATTGACCAGCAAAGAAGCCAGGATCGCAACCGCCAGCAGCAACCAGGGCGGGCGGATGCGATAGTGATGAGCCAGGCCCACCACGCAGCCGGCCAGCGCGAGCAGAAATACGGCAAAAATGCCGAAGCTGACGAGGCGATGATCGTCCTGGAACGGCAGGACGAATTCGAGCACGACATTGGGCGCGCCCAATCCATACGCAAAGGCCAGCCAGCGCGCACCCAGCGCCGAACGCTGATAGGCAGCGACGACGCCGAAGGCGGTGGCAAAAATCCCTGCGATAAACAGGTTTATCGTCAGCACGAAGGCTGCAGCGCTCATTGCAATGATACCAGATTCGAACCCCGGCCAATCCTAGTAGCCGGGGCAGAACGAGACGTTAATGAAACGCCAATCAGTGGCTCATCCGCGGGGCAATGCCCAGCGTCTCGGCGAGAAGGGCGAAAGACCGGCGGCGCAATGCGTAGTCGTGAATAGTTGTGGTGATCATCACCTCATCGGCCCCGGCCGCACGGGCCTTTTCAGTGATGACCTCTGCCATCTGTTCAGGGCTGCCGACCAGCCAGAGGGACGACTGGTGCTCGATGACCTGCTGCTGCTGCGGCGAAAGGGCGCGGGCCGAAGCTTCTTCGGGCGGCATCAGGTGGCGCTGCTCACCGGTGACGAAAAGGGCCCAACTCACGGCCTGGGAGGTCGCGAGAAATCGCGCCTCGTCCTCGGTGGGGGCGCAGATGGCCGAAAGGCAGAGAATGGTCTTGGGTTCGGGAAAGTCCGCGGACAGCTGGAAGGCCTGGCGATAGGCCGCGAATGCCGGTGCTGCGGGCGTATGGCTGAAATGCGCCGCAAAGGCGTAGCCGAAGCCCAACTGCCCGGCGGCCTGAGCGCTGGCTCCGGAGGACCCAAGCAGCCATTTGGGTGGCAGGGTGATGCCGCCGGGGGAGACCGGCACCCGAGAGAAGGGGTGGTCGGGCGGGAAGCTTTCTTCGTCAAACGCCATCAACTCGGCCAGATAGGCGGAGAATTCCTCTCCGCTGCCGCTTTTTAGGGCCCGCATCGCATAGCCATCGCCGCCGGGCGCGCGGCCCAGCCCGAGGTCAATGCGGCCGGGGTGCAGGGCTTCGAGCGTGCGATAGGCTTCTGCGATGCGCAAAGGGACATGGTTGAGCAGCATGACCCCGCCCGAGCCGATGCGCAGCTCCCGCGTCGCGGCGGCGGCGCTGGCAATCAGGATCTCGGGGACAGAAGAGGCAATAGAAGGCATGCCGTGATGTTCAGCGTACCAGAGTCTGGTGTAGCCCAGCCGGTCTGCCTCGCGCGCCAGAAGGACGGTTTCGGCCATGGCCTGTTGAGTGGACGTGCCCTCGGCAATGGGCGCGAGATCCTGCAAGGAGAGCGTGAATGGCTTGGGCATGAATGGCTTTCGCAAGAGTTCGTTTGATCGGTAGTTCACGATGAACAGGTCCGAAATCAAGACCCCCCTCGATAATTGGCGTGTTTGGAAGCCCGCGCCAATTTAGTAATCAGTTAAAGACGTTGGTAACCAATGCTTGCATCTGCGGGCCCCGGGAGGCCCACTGAGTGCTTCCTCCCGGATCGAGCTGCCCTGTGCTACATCGCCTTTTTACCCAAGTGCTGACCATCGCCCTCTTGCTGGGTGGCATCACGTGTCCGGCCCTTGGTCAGACATTGCTTCTGGAAGTGCGTGGCGGTGTGGGCGTTGGCGAAATCGGGCAGAAAGACATAAATCTGCTCGATCCAAGCCGCCTCCGCGAGATCAATGCCGAGCTGCTTTTGTCGATACCCAACCCCGCAACGCTTCTGCTGCCGGGCGAACTCAGACCTCATCTGGGGGCCAGCTTCGGACCTGAGGATGGCTACGTCTATGCGGGACTGAGTTGGACCTTCAGGGTCCCGGTTGTCCCGGTATTTGTAGAGGCAGGTCTGGGCGGCGCTGTTCAGAGCGACGTGCTTGAGAAGCGCACCACGCGCTTTGGCTGCTTGGTGCAAGGGCAGGCACAGGCCAGCGTTGGGTTCGATGTTCTGCCCAATGTAGCCGTGATGGGGACTGTGCAGCATCTGAGAGATCTTGGGCTGTGCGGTCAGCTTGACAATCCAACCACCCGTGCAGGGCTGCGCCTTGGCCTGCGCTTCTAGCAAGATTGATGGTTGGCTGCGGTCTGCACGGTTGACTTCGGAACTGCGGCCATGGCCCATAGGGAGCAACAGGGATAAACGTGCGATGCGGACCTTTCTCTTTGCTACTATGGCACTGTCTGCCGGCCTGGCATCAGCGCCGGCTCTCGCCAATGACATGCTCAACCCACATCCATTGGCGGGAGTGGTGGATGAATTGCGCATCGGCCTGCATGCCCATCGCGTCCATCATGCCGCTCTGCCCTTTCTGGTTCAGGAATGGAATTTGGGCGACGTCGAAGACGTCAGCTTCGACGTCTTGTTCACCTCCCCCGATATCGATGCCTTCCGCTGGATCGGCGCGCCGCGCCCTGAGATCGGCACGACCATCAGCTTCGCCGGGCGCGATAGCCTGGTGCATGCCAATCTCACCTGGCAATTGCCGCTTTTTGATACGCCGATCTATCTTGAGGCCGGGCTTGGTGCGGCCATCCATGATGGCGCGTTGACCGGGGCGGCGCCGGGGCGGCAGAATTTCGGCTGCCGGGTCAATTTTTATGAGCGCTGGGGCGTGGGCGTGAATATGAGCGAGAACGCCACCGCCACGCTGACCTATGAGCACACCTCCAACAATGGCTGGTGCGCGGCCAATGACGGGTTGTCCAATTTCGGCCTGCGGCTGGGCTGGAAGTTCTAGCCGAACCCAGAGCAGTTCATCGCTTCCGATCTAGCCGGGACGCGCTAGGCGACCTGCCCGGCGGCCCAGCCCGAGGCCCAGGCCCACTGGAAATTATAGCCGCCCAGCCAGCCGGTCACATCCACCGCTTCGCCGACAAAGAACAGGCCCGGCACCTGGCGCGCGACCATGGTCTTGGCGTCGAGCCCGGTGGTGTCGATGCCGCCCAGCGTCACTTCGGCGGTGCGGTAACCCTCCGAGCCGACAGGCTTCAGACGCCAGCGTGACACCTGCTCGGCTGCGGCCATCAGCTTCTTGTCGGACAGATCGCCGATCATGCCGGGCTGGTTGATCAGCTCGCCCACAAGCTGGGCCAGCCGCCGGGGCAGTTTGTCGCTCAACACGGTCTGGATGTGTAGCTTTGGCGTGGCTTTGCGTGCGGCCCGCAGAAATTCCAGCGCATCCGCGCCGGGCAGCAGGTTGACCGAGATGGCGTCGCCATCGCGCCAATAGGACGAGATCTGCAAGATGGCCGGGCCCGAAAGGCCGCGATGGGTGAAGAGCAGGGCTTCTTCAAACTGCGTCTTGCCATGGCCGACCACGGCATTGGTCGACACGCCGGCCAGGGGCTTGAGTTGTTCAAGTGCGCCGGGCTCAAAGGTCAACGGCACCAGGGCTGGCCTTGTGTCGGTGACCTCAAGACCGAACTGGCGGGCGATCTGGTAGGCGAGACCCGTCGCGCCCATCTTGGGAATGGATTTGCCACCCGTCGCCACCACCAGGCTCGTGGCCGTCACGCGCCCATCGCCGACCATCACATCAAAACCATCAGCGGTCTTTTCGATACTGCCCACCTCTCGTCCGGTCCAGATAGCGGCGCCGGCGGCGCGCAGATCATTGGTCAGCATCGAGACGATCTGGGTGGCGGGCCCATCACAGAAGAGCTGGCCGAGCGTCTTTTCGTGATAGGCAATGCCCTGCTTCTTGACCCGGGCGATGAACATGTCCGGGGTATATCGGGACAGGGCGGAGAGCGCGAAGCGCGGATTGCTGCTCAGAAAGCGCTCGCGGCCCAACGTGTGAGTCGCGTTCACATTGGTGAAGTTGCAGCGTCCGCCGCCGGAAATGCGGATCTTTTCGCCCGGATCGCGGGCATGGTCGACGACCAGCACCTTGCGGCCCCGTTTGCCGGCCTCGATGCCCGCCATCATGCCGGCGGCACCTGCTCCCAAAACGATGACGTCGAAGTCGGGCATGTTATCCGTATCCTTTGCGCCGGCAGAGAGGGGCCGGTCTGCTGCACCTGACCGGTTCGGAAGGCGCGTTCCTGACGCGGTATGCGCTGCAAAGGGGGCCCGGATCAAGCCCGGGCATGGAACGCGCAAGGCGCGCCGACGTTCGGCAAGAACATTGACTCTTTCCTATTTCGGAGTATGAGAAGTCCTGCTTTTCATAGGAAGCCAAGTTCGTCATGCGCAGCCGCAGCAGCATCAAAGCAGCTCTTGCCACCACCCGGTTCACCACCGGGGGCATGCCGGCCATGACCAAAACCACCAAAACCGCCTGACGCTTTTCCCCGGGTCGCTCTCCCGACGGGGAGAGGCGCAAAAGCATTGACCGCGATGGCTTGTCATCGTGCGGGAGGCGAAAATGGTAAGGAACCGGAGTTCCATTATGGGTTATCGCGTCGCTGTCGTCGGGGCCACAGGCAATGTGGGCCGCGAAGTTCTCAATATTCTGGCCGAACGCAAGTTTCCGGCCGACGAGGTTTTTGCACTGGCCTCTTCACGCTCGATCGGTCGGGAATTGTCCTTTGGCGACAAGGTGCTCAAGGCCAAGGACCTGCAGCATTTCGACTTTTCGACTGTCGATTTTGCCATCATGTCGGCGGGCGGTTCGATCTCCAAGGAGTGGGGGCCCAAGATCGCGGCGGCGGGCGCCATCGTGATCGATAATTCGAGCTATTGGCGCTATCATTCGGATGTGCCGCTGGTGGTGCCGGAAGTGAACGGGGATATCCTTGATCGCTGGCTGGCCGATCCCGAGCGCACCAATATCATCGCCAATCCCAACTGCTCCACGGCCCAGCTGGTGGTGGCGCTCAAGCCCCTGCATGACGCGGCCAAGATCACCCGTGTGGTGGTGTCGACCTATCAATCGGTTTCGGGCGCAGGCAAGGAAGGCGTGGACGAGCTGTGGAACCAGACCAAGGGCATCTTCGTCAATGACAGCCCGACCCCCGGCAAGTTCCCCAAGCAGATCGCCTTCAACGTCATCCCGCATATCGATGTGTTCATGGAAGACGGCTACACCAAGGAAGAGTGGAAGGTTCTGGCTGAAACCAAGAAGATGCTGGACCCCAAGATCAAGGTTACCTGTACCGCCGTGCGCGTGCCGGTGTTTGTGGGTCATGCCGAAGCGGTCAATATCGAATTTGCCAATCCGATCAGTGCCGACGAGGCGCGCGACATCCTGCGGGAAGCCCCGGGCGTGTCGGTGATCGACAAGCGTGAGCCCGGTGGTTATGCGACCCCGGTGGAAAGCGTTGGCGAATATGACACCTTTGTCAGCCGTATCCGCGAGGATACGACGGTAGAAAACGGCCTGGCGCTCTGGGTGGTGAGCGACAATCTGCGCAAGGGCGCAGCGCTCAATACGGTGCAGATCGCCGAGACGCTGATCGAAAAGGGTTTTGAAAGCCGCAAAACAGCCTGATAGGGGAAAGGGCGATCCGATCGGATCGCCCTTTTCTTTAGCGATTGTCGAAAGGAGCGGCTGATGCCGCTTCGCCATGTTCTTCTTGCCCTGCTGGTCGTTGCCATCTGGGGCTTCAATTTTGTGGTCATCAAGCTGAGTGTGGAAGCGCTGCCGCCGATTCTGGCGGCGGCGCTGCGCTTTGCGGCGGCGGCCTTTCCGGCGGTGCTGCTGGTCAGGCCGCCCAAGGCGCCAGCCTGGATTGTGGTGTGTTTCGGCCTGGCCTTCGGCGTGGCGCTTTATGGTTTTCTCAACCTGGCGCTGGCCTGGGGGATGCCGGCGGGCCTGAGCTCGCTGGTGCTTCAGACTCAGGCGTTTTTTACCATGGTGATCGCCTTTGTGTTTCTGGGAGAGCGGCCGAGCCGATTCCAGATCATCGGAGCGGGAATCGCTTTTGCCGGGATCGCGGTGATCGCTTCGGAGCGACTGGAAGCCACCAATCTGTTGCCGCTGGGGCTGGTGTTGCTGGCGGCGCTGAGCTGGGGCGTGGCCAATGTGCTGACCAAGAAAGCGGGCAAGGTCAATGCCGTGTCATTTACCGTCTGGGGCGTGCTGGCCGCGCCGCTGCCTTTGCTTGTCCTGTCGTTGCTGACGGAAGGCTGGCCGGCGGTTTCTGGCGCGCTAGCGGGCTTTTCCTGGGCCGATGCCGGCTTGATCGCGTTCCTCGCCTACCCCGCCACGTTGTTGGGGGGTGGCATCTGGAGCTGGCTATTGGGGCGGCATCCTGCCTCGGTGGTGGCACCCTTCACGCTTCTGGTGCCGATCACCGGGCTGGCGTCAGGCTATCTGGTGCTGGGCGAAGTCATTTCGCGAATCGAGGTGCTGGGCGCCGTGCTGGTGATCTGCGGGCTGATCGTGACCCTGCGCAAGGCGAAAAAGAGCGAACCGCCGATTCGCTTGGACTGAGGGAAGGCCGCCAGTGGCGGCCCTCCCTAATTCGACTTACTGAGCCGCAGGGGCAGCAGCGGCCGCAAGCAAGGCGTCGTATTCCTCCGCGGAAAGCTCGCCATTGCTGTCGGTATCAGCGGCGGCGAAAGCGTTTTCGGTGAGATCGGGCCAAGCGAGCCGGGCTTCGCTCAGCGATATGCTGCCGTTCAGGTCGGTATCAACAGCCGCGAAATCGGTTGCGATCTGGGCCATGGCGGCTCCGGACATACCAAGGGCGAACAGGGTGGTCAGGACGATCTTCTGCATGGGAATGCTCCATGTTGATTGGTTCGAAAACGGCCAGGGATTATCCCTGCCGACAGAGCGCTGATGGGCGATCCGTGAGACAGACAATCATTGGGCAATGTGGCCAGTGATGGCTGGCAGAAGGGCGCAGCCTGACCCATTCAGGGGCAATTTTTGGGCGCTGTAAGGCACTTGTGAGCCGGGCCCTTCACAATCACGAACACGTGAAAGACCGTGCCTGCCCAGCATTTCGCGTCGCTCTAGTGATCACGATTGCGGCGGAGCCAGTGCAAGTATCGGGCAAAAGCGCGACAAGCGATCGCGCACAAATCAAGCGAGCACGCGATCCTTGTCCATGCGCCGGAGCAGGCGTTCAGAGCTGGGGGCGGATGAAGTCGCCGTTATTGTCCATGATCCACAATTCGCCGGTCGAAATGTCGAACCAGGCGCCGTGCACCGCCAATTGCCCATCATTTTCGAGCGATTTGACGTAAGGAAAGGTGCGCAGATTGCGGATGGAGTTGCGAATCGAGATCCGCTCCATGGCGGTCTGGCGCTCCGCCTCGGTCATGCTGGTATTCTGGCCAAGCTGACCGGGAAGGTCACCCAGCATGCTCATCCACTTGCCGATGAAGTCGCCACTGTCGAGCGGCTTCATGTGTGGATCGAGCGCGGCCTTGATGCCCCCGCAGCGGCCGTGACCCATGACCACGATATTGGAAATTGAAAGACCCTTGATGGCGAATTCAATGGCGGCGGATGTGCCGTGCTGCCCGCCGTCCGGCTGATAAAGCGGCACCAGATTGGCGACATTGCGCAGAACAAACAGTTCACCGGGACCGGCATCGAAGATCATTTCGGGCGCCGCGCGGCTGTCGCAGCAGGCAATGATCAGCGTTGTGGGCTTCTGGCCGGTCTCGGCCAGATCGCGAATGCGTTCTTTCTCCCGGGCATAGCGACCGGACATGAAATTGGCGTGGCCATCGAGAAGATGCTGAGGAAAGCTGTGCATGTCGTTTCGATTAGCTGTAAGAGGCGAGAAGATCAATCACCGGCGCTGGGACGTCGGCACATGGGGGATATGCATGCTGATCTACCGATTGCTCACCGGCGAAGATGACAGCGCCTTTTGTCACAAGGTGACCAAGGCACTCTCCGAGGGGTGGCAGCTTCACGGCAGCCCGACCTATGCCTATGATGCAGTGTCCAAGAAAATGCGCTGCGGGCAGGCGGTGACACGCACCGCCAAGGACCAGCCTTACGATCCGGACAAGAAGCTCGTCGACTTTTAGGCACGCTGCAGCGCCAGGTGCTGGAGCAATATGATGGTTTTGGCATCCACGATTCGGCCGTCACGGGTCATGGCGAGAGCCTGAGAGAAATCGAGCTCGACCAGCTCGATTTCCTCGCCTTCATGTTCGAGTCCCCCACCGGCATGGCGCAATGTATCTTGGTCGTAGAGACCCAGGAACAGGCTGACCTTTTCGGTCAGCGAACCGGGGCAGGAATAGATGTCGCAGACATGCCGAACGTCCATGGGGTCGTGACCGGTTTCCTCAAGTGCTTCGCGGGCGACTGCAATGGCTGGCGCCTCACCATCAAGCAGACCAGCGCAAACTTCGAGCAGGTCGGGCGCGTCCCCATTGAGCAAAGGCGGCAGGCGAAACTGTCGGACCAGCAGGACCGTGTCGCGTGCAGGATCGTGCAGCAGCATGGCGGCGGCGCTGCCATGGTCATAGACTTCGCGCTCGAGCCGCTGCACCGTGCCCGACTTGTGCCGGTAGTCCAGCGTCACATTGGACAGGGTGCCCCAGTTCTTCACCAGCAGCTTGGCGCTAATAATGGATATGCGATCGGTCATGCGGTCCCCGCGAAGAATGCCGGGACCGCATAAACCTTCATTGATGCGATGAAAAGCGCCGCAGGCCCCAGTATGTTGCGGCGAGAAACCCTAGAACTCGTTCCAGTCCTCAGCGGCCGCACCCTTTCGCCGCCTTTTGCACCTTGCCCGTCTCAGACGTTGGGTGCCTGCCGCCCGGCAGCACCACTTCGCATCTCGAACATGCTGTGCGCTATACGAACAAAGTGCGGATTGCGCCGAAAGTTGCACGTCAGGGTGGCTTGAGGGCTTTGATTTGGTAACCAATGGGCGCTAAACGTTCGAACCATTCCAAACTGGACGCGGCACCGCGCCCGCATCAGGAAAGGCCCCGGAGCGCCCCATGTCGGTCAGAGCCCGCCCCACTTCTCCGCATCTGCAGATTTACCGCTGGACCGTCACCATGGCGATGTCCATTCTCCACCGCATGACCGGCATCGCCAATTATGCCGGCATGGCGTTGCTCGCCGTGTGGTTGCTTGCCGCTGCGCTTGGTCAGGATGCGGTGACGCAGGTCAATTACATCTTTGGCAGCTGGTTCGGTCAGCTGGTGCTGTTCGGCTTCACCTGGAGCCTAGTGCATCACATGTGCGGGGGACTTCGACACTTCGTGTGGGACACCGCCGCCATGATGGAGCCGGACCAGCGTGAAGCAATTGCCTGGGCCACGATCATCGCCTCGGTGATCATCACCCTTCTGATCTGGACCTTGTTTGTGTGGATGGCCTGACATGCGCGAATCCGTGATCACCACCGAAACCATTGCCAATCCGAAGTCACGTTATGGCAGTGCAAACGCCTCTACGCGCCATTTCATCACCCAGCGGGTAACGGGCGCCATCAACATTCTGTTTCTTGCGCTGCTGCTTTTCATCGTGGTGCGCCTGGCCGGGCAGGACCGCGCCGATGTGGTGGGGCTGCTGGGGCGGTGGTGGATCGGCGTGCCCTTTGCCGCTCTGATCGCCAATGTTGCCATCCACATGCGCAATGGCATGCGCGATACGCTGGAGGATTATCTCGCCGGCTCGATGTATCGCCTGGCCATGCTGCTCAACACGCTGTTCTGCCTCGCCGTAGCCCTGCTGGGCGCTGGCGCCGTGCTGAAAATCGTCTTCTGGGGTTGATCGAAAAATGGCTGCATACGAACTGATCGACCACGAATTTGACGTTGTGGTGGTAGGGGCCGGTGGCGCCGGGCTGCGCGCGACGCTGGGCATGGCCGAGCAGGGTTTCAATACCGCCTGTATAACCAAGGTCTTTCCCACCCGTTCGCACACCGTGGCGGCGCAGGGCGGCATTGCCGCTTCGTTGCAGAATATGGGCCCAGATAGCTGGCAGTGGCACATGTACGACACCGTGAAGGGGTCGGACTGGCTGGGCGACAATGACGCCATGGAATATCTGGCGCGTGAGGCCCCGGCGGCGATCTACGAGCTCGAGCACTATGGTGTGCCGTTCAGCCGTACCCAAGAGGGCAAGATCTATCAGCGCCCGTTTGGCGGCCATATGACGGAATTTGGCGATGGCCCGCCGGTGCAGCGCACCTGCGCCGCCGCCGACCGGACGGGCCATGCGATCCTGCACACGCTGTATGGACAGTCATTGCGCAATGACGCGCAGTTCTTCATCGAGTATTTCGCGCTCGACCTGATCATGGGCGAGAATGGCGAATGCCAGGGCGTCATCGCCTGGAAGCTCGACGATGGCACGCTGCACCGGTTCCGCGCCAAGATGGTGGTACTGGCCACCGGCGGCTATGGCCGCTCCTACTTCTCGGCGACCTCGGCCCATACCTGCACCGGCGACGGCAATGGCATGGTGGCCCGCGCCGGCCTGCCATTGCAGGACATGGAATTCGTACAGTTCCACCCCACCGGCATTTATGGCGCCGGGGTGCTGATTACCGAGGGCGCACGTGGCGAGGGCGGATATCTCACCAATTCGGAAGGCGAGCGCTTCATGGAGCGCTATGCCCCCAATGCCAAGGATCTGGCGTCGCGCGACGTGGTTTCGCGCTGCATGACGCTGGAAATCCGCGAAGGGCGTGGCGTGGGTCCGAAGAAAGACCATATCTATCTGCACCTGGATCATCTTGACCCCAAAGTGCTGCATGAGCGCCTGCCGGGGATTACCGAATCGGCAAAGATCTTTGCCGGGGTGGACCTCACCCGCGAGCCAATCCCGGTGCTGCCGACCGTGCACTACAATATGGGCGGCATTCCCGCGAACTACCATGGCGAGGTGCTCAACCCGACCGCTGAAGACCCAAACCGCATCGTGCCGGGCCTGATGGCGGTGGGCGAAGCGGCCTGTGCCTCGGTGCATGGTGCCAACCGGCTGGGGTCGAACTCGCTGACGGACCTGGTGGTGTTCGGTCGCGCTGCGGCGTTGCGCGCCGGCAAGGTGCTGGACAAGGCCGCGCCGGTGCCGGGCATCAACGCAAGCGAAGACGAAAAGATTCTGGCGCGCTTCGACCGGTTGCGCCATGCCAATGGGTCTCAGCCGACCGCCAAGCTGCGCGATGAAATGCAGCAGACCATGCAGGCGGATGCCGCCGTGTTCCGTACCGAGGCTTCCCTCAAGAACGGCGTTAAGGCGATGGGCGAAATCTATTCGCGCATGCCCGACGTCAAGGTGACCGACCGTTCGCTGATCTGGAATTCGGATCTGGTGGAAACGCTGGAGCTGGAGAACCTGATGACCTGCGCCATGGCTACGGTGGTTTCCGCCGAAGCCCGGCACGAGAGCCGCGGTGCACATGCGCATGAGGATTATCCGAACCGCGATGACCAGGAGTGGCGCAAGCATACGCTGGCGACGGTGGATGTCGCCTCGGGCGCGGTGGAACTGAGCTACCGTCCGGTGATCGTGGATCCGCTGACACCGCTCGACCAGGGCGGTATCGACCTCAAAAAGATCGCGCCCAAGGCGCGCGTCTATTAGGGGCGGGCGATGTGCCATCTGTGCGAAGAGCGCAGTTACGACAGTTTTCGGTCGGCGCAATCTGCTCCGGCCGAGCAGGAACAGGGTAGGCGCATGCAGGCCAGCCCAAAAGCCGGAGCCGACGATGCGAAAGTTTCTCCTGGGATTGAGTCTGGTGGCGTCGAGCACCCTGGCGGTGATGGCGGCTCCGCCCACCGCTGCCCAGAAGGATGAATTCTACTCGGTCTGCTTGGGCATTTCGCAGAATACCGAGCTGTGCCGCTGCAAGGCGGATGCGGCCATGACCCTGATCGACGAGCGCTTCATGGGTGTAGTGATCTCCTCGATGAAGGGCGGTTCGCCCGCTGCCGCCGACTACGATGCCTATAATAGCTATGTCGCCCGGTCGAACCAGGTCTGCAAGCCAAACTACTGAGCGGCGACACCAAAATTTGCCTTGGGGTCCGCGACCCCGATGTTGAGAAGGAAAGAGCGAAAAATGGCCGAACTGACTTTGCGCAAGGCCGATCAGCCGCAAAAGGGCAAAACCTGGCCCAAGCCTGAGGGCGCAACGCGCCTGCGCGAATTCCATGTCTATCGCTATGATCCGGACAAGGCCGACAATCCGCGGATAGATACCTATTTCGTCGATCTCGACAATTGCGGGCCAATGATCCTGGATGCCCTGCTCTATATCAAGAACAATACCGACCCGACCCTGACGCTGAGGCGCTCCTGCCGTGAGGGTATTTGCGGGTCCTGCTCGATGAATATCAACGGGCTCAACACGCTGGCTTGCACCAAAGGCATGGATGACAGTTCCGGCCCGATCAAGATCTACCCGCTACCGCATATGCCGGTGGTCAAGGATCTCGTTCCGGACCTGACCAATTTCTACGCCCAGCACCGGGCCATCGAACCCTGGCTCAAGACCACTTCGCCCACACCGGAAAAGGAATGGACGCAGTCGGTCGAAAACCGGGCCAAGCTGGACGGCTTGTATGAATGTATCCTGTGTGCCTGCTGCTCTACCTCCTGCCCGTCCTATTGGTGGAACGGCGAGAAGTACCTGGGCCCCGCGGCGCTGCTGCAGGCCTATCGCTGGCTGATCGACAGCCGCGACGAAACTCAGCCCGAGCGCCTCGACAATCTCGAAGACCCGTTCAAGCTCTATCGCTGCCACACCATCATGAACTGTGCCAAGGTCTGCCCCAAGGGGCTCAATCCGGCCAAGGCCATCGCCCAGATCAAGAAGATGATGGTGGAGCGCAAGGCCGCCTGATCGGTCGATCAGCGCTGACACGAAAAACGGCGGGGTCCAGCCCCGCCGTTTTTTTTCAGCACCTTGATCGCCTTATCGCAGGGTGATCTTGCCGGCCTCAAACAGAGCCCGGCAATCGTCGGCGTCGCGTTCGCTGTCGCTGTCGAGCAGGGTTGTCGCCGCGCCCGGACCTTCAAAGCGCGGGTCATCGCAAATGTCGTCATCGGCGTAGGATGAGCTATTGTCGCCAAACACCACGCCGGTGCTGTCATAGGGGGCGCCGAGCACATAGTCGGGCCGGTAAACCGGCTTGATGGAGACCTCGCCATTGGCCTCCAGCGCCTGGCAGTCGCTGGCATCGGCCATCACATCTGTGCTGTTGAGCTTCTTGGCCATGCCGGGACCGGTGAAGCGCCAGTCATCGCATTGACCGTCATTGGCCCATTTGGAGGTGTCCGAACCATAGTCGAAGGCACCGACTGCGCCGGCGGTGGATTTCAGCGTGGCGGTGCCGGCGAGGAACGCCGCGCGGCAATCGCTGGCATCATGCAGGCGGTCGGCATCGATCGGGTCGGTGACCACGCCAGGGCCGGTGAAGTCGGGATCGTCACATTCCCCATCATTGGCCCAGGTGCCGCTATCATCACCAAAATCGATGCGGGCGGCGATCTGTTCGAGCATGCTGGCCGGAACTGTGGTGACCGGAGTGGCATCGGGGTCGACCAGCGTGATGGTGCCATCTTCGTAGGCGAGGCGGCAGTCGGAGGCGTCGCGCAGAATATTGGTGTCCGACAGCTCGCTCGCCATGCCGTCTCCGGCAAAGCGCGGATCGTCACATTCCAGGTCATTGGCCCATTCGGAGGTGTCGTCGCCGAAGTCGATATCGCCGATCATGGCAGGGTCACCATCGCCGACCAGCGTGATGTTCCCCGCTTCATAGGCTGTGCGGCAGTCGGTGGCGTCGCGCCCGATATCAATGTCTTCGAGTTCGACCGCCATCGCCGATCCGGCAAAACGCGGATCGTCGCACTCACCGTCCCGGGCCCAATCGGACGTGTCGTCGCCAAAGTCGATGGCGGAGACATCTGCGCTGTCGCCAGTGTCCGGGGTTGCCAGGGTGATGGAGCCGGCGTCGTACAAGGTGCGGCAATCGGTGGCGTCGCGCGCTACGTCCCGATCTTCAAGTTCGACGGCCATGCCAGTGCCAGCAAATCGGGGATCGTCGCATTCGCCATCATTCGCCCATTCCGAGCTGTCATCTCCGAAGTCGATCTCGTCGGACGACTGTGCCAGGGCTGGGGCTGAAAGGGCCGCAACCAGGATCAGAACCAGGCTGGACGCGGCCAGCCCCTTGTTGATTGTACACATTGCTCGTCTCCCTCAGGGCGTTCTCGTCACCTTTGGGTACATCTTAGCGCGGCTTGGCAGCGGCCAGAAGGGCTAAAGCTGGGCCAGCCTGGCGCGGTTGGTCGATTCGAGCCGGGCGAATAGCCAGGAACCGGCCAGCACCATGGCGGTGCCCGCCGCGTGAAACAGGGTGAATTGCTCACCCAGGATGAAAACGGCCAGGACGATCGTGACGATCGGGCCGAATGAGGCGGTCGAAGAGGTGGCGCGGGCGCCGATGCGGGCAATGCCAGCATTGAGCAGGAAAGACGGCAGAACAGTACCGAATATGCCCAGCATGAAACCGAGAAGCCAAACTTCTGCATTGTATTGCAGATAGCTTTGCGCACCATCGACCATGAGGCTTTGCCCAATGGCGAGCAGGGCTGCTGTCGACATGCCGATGCAGGTAAACAGGGCCGAGCCCAGCACCAGCATTTGCCGCTTGGCTAGGTGCTGGTAGAAAGCGAAGGTGATGGCTGATCCCAGCACCAGGGCGGTGCCCAAAAACAGACCTTCGGGCCGCACCGTGAGGTTCCAGGCAAAGATCACGAGCAGGCCACCATAGCTCAGGCCCATGGCCGGAAGCAGATTCCAGCTCATGCGGTCACCGAAGAACAGCACGCCGAACAACAGTACGAAGAACGGATAGGTGAACAGCACCAGTCGTTCATATTGCGCGGTGACAAAGGCCTGGCCGGCGAAATCGAGATAGCTCGCGACATAATAGCCCAGTATCCCTACCGCCATGGTGGCCAGAAGGCGTCTGGGCGTGATGAGGCCGCGCAATTGGGGATTGCGCCGCAGCAGGGAAAGCAGGATCACCAGATAGACGGGCAGCGCCACCAGCATACGCAGGGCCAGTGTCGCTTCGGTGGAGACGCCCTGCGCAAAGGCGAGCTTGATGAAGATGCCCTTGGTCGAAAACAGGGCTGCACCAGCGAAGGCCAAGCTATAGCCAATAGTGTCGATCGCAGGGGCGGTACGGGTCGATCCGTCGGGCATCGCAGGTTGTCCTTTGATCCAGCTTTAGGCTCAGCGCTTGCGCTTTGAAAGCCGGATCACGGCAAATCCGTCTACCTGGGGTCAGCTGCGCGGATGGGCCTTGGTATAGCTATCGAGCAGACGTTCGGTATCGACGGCGGTGTAGATCTGGGTGGACGAGAGGCTGGCATGACCCAGCAATTCCTGAATGGCGCGCAAATCTCCACCCTTGCCCAGCAGGTGGGTGGCAAAGGAATGGCGAAGCGCGTGGGGGGTGGCCGAGGGCGGCAGGCCGAGGGCCCCGCGCAATTGGGCCATGCGCAACTGAATCAGCCGGGGCGAGAGCACGCCGCCGCGCACGCCACGGAACAGAGCATCCTCGGGCCAGAGCTTGAACGGGGTCAGCGAAAGATAGGTGTCGATGGCCTGCCGGACTGGTGCGATCAGCGGCACCATGCGCACCTTGCCACCCTTGCCGGTGACCCTGAGCGTATCGGCCTCCAGATCCGCCTTGGTCAGCGCCAGGGCTTCTGAAATACGCAGGCCCGCGCCATAGCACAGCGAAATGACGGCCATATCGCGCGCTGCCACCCAGGGGCGGTCTTCGATCTCATCGGTGGTGGCAATGGTCTTTTTTGCTTCCACCACGCTCAGGGCCTTGGGCAGGGAGCGCGGGATTTTCGGGGTGCGAATAACATTGAAGGCGTCAGTGACCAGGGTGCCCTCGCGCTCAAGAAAGCCGAAGAAGCTTTTCAAAGCCGAGAGCACACGCGCCAGCGAGCGCGACCCCAGGCTTTCGCTGCGGCGTCTGGCCATGAAGGCGCGGATATCGGCGCCACGCAGCTCCTTTAACGATTCAAGTGTCACCGGACCGCCCATATGACCGGAGAGAAAGCCCATGAACTGGCCCAGATCGCGCCCATAGGCTTCGAGCGTTTTGGGTGCCAGGCGGCGCACCGAACCCAGTTCGCGCAGCCAGGCGTCGATACGGGCGCGGACAAATTCATCAGTGGCAAAGGCGCTATCGGTCATGGAACGCATCTTGTGGCCCGTTCGGTAAATCCGGTCTTAAGTCCGGGCCTAGCCGAATCGCGGTGCTTTCCTATCTAAAAGAACATGCGAACAGAACAGGCACAAATGATCGATCGTCCAGACATTGTCGCAGTGATGGTGGGAGTGGCCGTGGAGGGCCCCTATAGCTATCGCGTGCCTGCAGGGATGAGCGTGACGCGCGGCTCCATCGTGGCCGTGCCGCTGGGGCCGCGGCTGATCCTGGGCGTGGTCTGGGGGCCGGCCAAGGACATGATTGCCCATAACCGGTTGCGCGAGATTGCCCAGGCCTATGACGTGCCGCCACTGTCCGAAGAACTGCTCAAACTGGTCGAATGGGTGGCGCGCTACACGCTGACGGCACCGGGCCAGGTGCTGCGCGGCGTGCTGCGTTCGCCCGAAGCGCTCGATCAGCCCAAGCCGGTGATCGCCTATCGGCGCACCGGGCATGAGCCGGAAAGGCTGACGCCGGCGCGCCTGCGGGTGCTCGATTGCCTGATGGATGACATGGCCTGGCCCAAGCCGGCGCTGGTCGGGGCCAGCGGGGTGTCCAGCTCGGTGATCGACGGGCTGGCGCGGGCCGGGGCGGTCGAAAAGATCGAAATGCCGGCTCCCCCGGTGGTGATGCCTCCCAACCCGGACGACAACCCGGCGCAGCTCAACCCCGAACAGAAACAGGCGCTGGACCAGATCCTGGCGCTCGATGTGAACGCCTTTGGCGTGGCGCTGCTCGATGGGGTGACCGGGGGCGGCAAAACTGAAGTGTTTTTCGAGGCAGTAGCCGATACGCTCCGTGCGGGGCGGCAGGCGCTGGTGCTTTTGCCCGAGATTGCCCTGACCAATACCTTTATTGACCGCTTTACCCGGCGCTTCGGGACGAGGCCGGCGGAGTGGCACTCGGACATGACGCCGGCGCAACGGGCCAAGGTGTGGCGTGGCGTCCTTGAAGGATCGGTTCGGGCCGTGGTGGGCGCGCGCTCAGCACTGTTCCTGCCGTTTCGGCAACTCGGGCTGATGGTGCTCGATGAAGAGCATGACGGCGCCTACAAGCAATCGGACGGCTTTACCTATCATGCGCGCGACATGGCCATTGTGCGCGCCAATCTGGCCCAGGCACGGGTGGTGCTGTCCTCGGCGACGCCATCGGTCGAATCACGCAATAATGCCAATCATGGCCGCTATGCCCATGTCACGCTGGAAAGCCGGTTTGCCGAAGCGGCCATGCCTGACGTTACGGCCATCGACATGCGGACCGACGGGCCGGAAAAAGGCGAATGGATCGCGCCCGCCCTGGCAAGGGAAGTGTTTGCGGCGCTCGATCGGGGTGAACAGGCGCTATTGTTTCTGAATCGGCGGGGCTATGCACCACTGACCCTGTGCCGCTCCTGCGGGCATCAATATCAATGCCCGGACTGTTCGAGCTGGATGGTGGAACATCGCTTTCGCGGCGTGTTGACGTGTCATCATTGCGGGCACGAAATGCGCACGCCAAAAGTGTGCGGGGAATGCGGCGACACCGAGAGCCTGGTGGCAGTGGGGCCGGGTGTGGAACGGGTCGCCGAGGAAGCGGCGGCGCGTTTTCCCGATGCGCGGCGGGTGCTGCTCTCCACCGATATGGGCAGCCATGCCCAGTTGCGCGAACGCTTTTCGGAAATCGAGCGCGGCGAGTTTGATCTGATCATTGGTACCCAGCTGGTTTCGAAGGGGCACCATTTCGAAAAGCTGTCGGTGGTGGGTGTGCTCGATGCCGATCTGGGGCTGGCGCATGGTGATCCGCGCGCGGCGGAGAAGACGTTTCAGATCTTGACGCAGGTGGCCGGGCGGGCCGGGCGGGCCTCGCGCCATGGTAAGGCGTTCCTGCAAACCTACCATCCCGACCATCCCGTGATGAAGGCGATGGTTTCGGGGGACCGCGAGGCTTTCTATGCGCAGGAATTGATAGCGCGCGAGGCCGGCGGCATGCCGCCCTTTGGGCGGTTGGCGGCGCTGATTGTCTCGGCCAATGCGCAGCAGACGGCGATGGGTTTTGCCCGAACCCTGCTTTCGGCAGCGCCAATGGCCGAGGGAGTACGCCTGTTCGGGCCGGCCGATGCGCCCGTCGCCATGATCCGTGGGCGGCACCGGGTGCGGCTGCTGGCCCAATCGGGCAAGGATTTTGACCTCTCGGGTTATGTGCGCTTCTGGCTCAGCAATGCGGACAGGCCGAAGGGGGATTTGAAGGTGCAGGTGGATATCGATCCGATGAGCTTCATGTAGCGGGGCGGGGGGCATGTTCCTGCCAGCCACAGGCTTCGTGGCCTCCTCGCCTCAAACCACGCCACTGGCGAGATTTGCCCCACAGCTTTCTGCCATTCGAGCGTAGCTCTCATGGCCTTCTCGGCTTGAAAGGCTCCACAGGAGCCTTTCATCCTTCGGACCGCCTTCGAAGTGCGACACTTTCGACATGGTTGAATCCGCCCCCGGAGCCTTGCGTGGCGCGCGCGGCTTGTGATAGAGCGGGCGCGACTTTTCAGGGGTCCGGCTCGCGGCCCGTTTCCGAGCACGTCCAAGCGTTCATAAGCCGTCCGGGTTTCGGTCAACGAAGCCTAAAAGAGGATCGGCCAACAAGAGGGTGAAGCGGCATTGGCAGCGCAGAATTCAGTGCTTACCCAGATTGCGCGGCCATATGCGTCGGCGCTGTTTGATCTCGCACAGAGCGAGAACCAATTGGCTTCGGTGGAAACCGGGCTGTCCGACATTTCCCGACTGATCGGCGAAAGCGACGACTTTTCGCGCTATTTGCGGTCCCCGGTGATTTCCGGCGACGTGAAAGCCGCGGCACTCGACGCGATTCTGGCCAAGGCCCAGGTCAACCCGCTGGTGGCCAATTTCCTGCGCCTGGTCGCCGCTAACGGGCGCTTGTTCGCCCTGGACAATATTATTGCCGTATTCCGCGAGCTGGCCGCTACCGCCCGCGGCGAGACCACGGCCGACGTCACCTCCGCCGCGCCTTTGACGGATGCGCAGGCCCAGGCCCTGGCTGAAACGCTCAAGGCCAAGCTGGGCAAGACCGTGACGCTCAATCAATTCGTCGATCCCTCGCTGATCGGTGGCCTTCAGGTGAAGGTCGGCAGCCAGATGATCGATAGCTCACTCAAGACAAAACTCGCTGCGATGAAAATCGCCATGAAAGAGGTCGGATAATGGACATCAAAGCCGCGGAAATTTCTGCGATCCTCAAGGACCAGATCAAGAATTTCGGCCAGGAAGCCCAGGTTTCCGAAGTTGGTCAGGTGCTCTCCGTCGGCGACGGTATTGCCCGCGTCTATGGCCTCGACAACGTGCAGGCTGGTGAACTGGTCGAATTCCCCGGTGGCGTTCGTGGCATGGCCCTGAACCTCGAAACCGACAATGTCGGCGTCGTGATCTTCGGCAATGACCGCGCCATCAAGGAAGGCGATGTCGTCAAGCGCACCGGCGCTATCGTGGACACGCCCGTTGGTCCGGGCCTGCTCGGCCGCGTGGTCGATGGTCTGGGCAACCCGATCGACGGCAAGGGTCCGATCGAGCACACCGAGCGTCGCCGCGTTGACGTCAAGGCGCCAGGCATTCTGCCGCGCAAGTCGGTGCACGAGCCGATGTCGACGGGCCTCAAGGCTATCGACGCGCTGATCCCGATCGGCCGCGGTCAGCGCGAGTTGATCATTGGCGACCGTCAGACCGGCAAGTCCGCGATCATTCTCGATACTTTCCTCAACCAGAAGCCGGCTCACGACGCCGATGCTTCGGATACCGACAAGCTGTTCTGCATCTATGTCGCCGTCGGCCAGAAGCGCTCGACCGTGGCTCAGTTCGTCAAGCAGCTCGAAGAAGCCGGTGCCCTGCAATACTCGGTGGTGATTGCCGCGACCGCTTCGGAAGCCGCCCCGCTCCAGTACATCGCCCCGTTCACCGGCTGCGCCATCGGCGAGTGGTTCCGCGACAATGGCAAGCATGCCGTGATCGCCTATGACGATCTGACCAAGCAGGCCGTCGCCTATCGCCAGCTTTCGCTGCTGCTGCGCCGTCCGCCGGGCCGCGAGGCTTATCCGGGTGACGTGTTCTACCTGCACAGCCGCCTGCTCGAGCGCGCCGCCAAGATGAACGAAGACCATGGTCTTGGTTCGTTGACCGCGCTGCCGGTGATTGAAACCCAGGCCAACGACGTGTCGGCCTATATTCCGACCAACGTGATCTCGATCACCGACGGCCAGATTTTCCTTGAGACCAACCTGTTCTTCCAGGGCATTCGCCCGGCCGTGAACGTGGGTCTGTCGGTGTCCCGCGTTGGTTCGTCGGCCCAGATCAAGGCGATGAAGCAGGTTGCCGGGTCGCTCAAGGGCGAGCTGTCGCAGTACCGCGAAATGGCGGCCTTTGCCCAGTTCGGTTCCGACCTTGATGCTGCAACCCAGCGTCTGCTCAACCGCGGCGCCCGTCTGACCGAGCTGCTCAAGCAGCCTCAGTTCAGCCCGCTCAAGACAGAAGAGCAGGTGGCCGTGATCTTTGCCGGCGCCAACGGCTATCTGGACTCGATCCCGGTCAACAAGGTGAATGATTTCGAGCAGACCGTATTGAGCGCGATGCGCTCGAAATATTCGGCCATCCTGTCGACCATCGCCACCGAGAAGGCTCTGAGCGATGACACCCGCAGCCAGCTCAAGTCCGCTCTTGACGAGATCAAGAAGACCTACGCGGCTTAAGCCCTGAAGGAGACGACAGGCCATGCCGTCGCTAAAGGACCTAAAAAACAGGATCGACTCGGTCAGATCGACCCAGAAGATCACCAAGGCCATGCAGATGGTTGCGGCGGCAAAACTCCGCCGCGCCCAGGAAGCTGCCGAGGCTGCGCGCCCCTATGCTGAACGCATGGGCAAGGTGCTGGCCGCGCTTGGCGCGGTCTATGATGGACAGGAAAACGCCCCGGCACTGCTTGGCGGTACCGGCAAGGACCAGGTTCACCTGCTGGTGGTTGCCACCGGCGAGCGCGGTCTGGCGGGCGGGTTCAACTCGTCCATCGCGCGCCTCGCCCGCGATCACGCGCAAAAGCTGATCAGCCAGGGCAAAACAGTCAAAATCCTGACCGTGGGCCGCAAGGGCCATGACATTCTGCGCCGGCAATATCCGGAACTGATCGTGGATACTTTCAACTTCCGCGAAGTGAAGCAGGTCGGTTTCACCCAGGCCCAGCAAGTCGCCGACAAGGTACTTGAGCTGTTCGCCGCCGGCGAGTTCGACGTGGCTACGCTGTACTTTGCCAAGTTCGGTTCGGTGATCAGCCAAGTGCCAACGGCCCATCAGCTGATCCCGGCCAAGCTGGAAAAGCTCGAAGCCGAAGGCGAGGTCGATGCGCCAGCGGTTCCGTACGAATATGAGCCGAGCGAAGAAGCCATCGTCGAGGACCTGTTGCCACGCAACATCTCGGTGCAGGTGCTACGCGCGCTGCTCGAAAACAGCGCCTCGTTCTACGGTGCGCAGATGTCCGCAATGGACAATGCGACCCGCAATGCCGGCGAAATGATCAACAAGCTGCAGCTGAGCTACAACCGCCAGCGTCAGGCCCAGATCACCAAAGAACTTATCGAAATCATTTCGGGCGCGGAAGCGCTCTAACCCATCAGCGAGGACGAACAAATGGCAGAAAAGAAGGCCGGTCGCGTTTCGCAGGTCATTGGCGCCGTCGTTGACGTGGTGTTCGACGATCACCTGCCCGCCATCCTGAACGCGCTTGAAACCACCAATAATGGTCAGCGCCTGGTGCTCGAAGTAGCCCAGCACCTTGGCGAGAATGCCGTGCGCACCATCGCCATGGACACCACCGAAGGCCTCGTGCGCGGCGCCGAAGTGACCGATCTGGGCACCGCGATTTCGGTCCCGGTTGGCGAGGCGACACTGGGTCGCATCATGAATGTGATCGGCGAGCCGATCGATGAGGCGGGCCCGATTGCTGGTGAAGCGATCCGCGAAATTCACCAGGAAGCTCCCAAATTTGCCGATCAGAACCCCGAAAGTGAGGTTCTGGTCACCGGCATCAAGGTGGTGGACATGATCGCCCCTTATGCTCGTGGCGGTAAGGTTGGCCTGATGGGCGGCGCCGGCGTGGGCAAGACCGTGCTGATCCAGGAACTGATCAACAACGTCGCCAAGGCCCATGGTGGTTACTCGGTGTTTGCCGGCGTTGGCGAGCGCACTCGCGAGGGCAACGACCTCTACCACGAAATGATCGAATCGGGCGTGAACAAGGACCCCAAGGAAAATGGCGGTTCGGCTGCCGGCTCCAAGGCGGCTCTGGTGTTTGGCCAGATGAACGAACCGCCGGGTGCGCGTGCCCGTGTGGCGCTGACCGGCCTCACCATCGCAGAGAACTTCCGCGACAAGGGTCAGGACGTGCTGTTCTTCGTGGACAACATCTTCCGCTTCACCCAGGCCGGCGCCGAAATGTCGGCTCTGCTGGGTCGCATCCCCTCCGCCGTGGGTTACCAGCCAACCCTGGCGACCGACATGGGTGAGATGCAGGAGCGCATTACCACCACCAACAAGGGCTCGATCACTTCGGTGCAGGCCGTGTATGTGCCCGCTGACGACTTGACCGACCCGGCCCCGGCCACCTCGTTCGCCCACTTCGACGCCGTGACCGTGCTTAACCGTGCGATTTCGGAAAAGGGTATTTACCCTGCTGTGGATCCGCTGGCCTCGAACTCGCGCATTCTCGATCCGCATGTGGTTGGCGAAGAGCACTACCAGGTGGCTCGCGATGTGCAGGCAATTCTGCAGAAATACAAAGCGCTGCAGGACATCATCGCGATCCTGGGCATGGACGAGCTGTCCGAAGAGGACAAGCTGACCGTGGCTCGCGCCCGCAAGATCGAGCGCTTCATGAGCCAGCCCTTCGATGTGGCCGAAGTGTTCACCGGTTCGCCGGGCGTGTTCGTCTCGCTTGAAGACACCATCAAGGGCTTCAAGGGCCTGGTGGCTGGCGAGTATGATCACCTGCCCGAGGCAGCCTTCTACATGGTGGGCACCATCGAGGACGCTGTCGCCAAGGCGCAGAAGCTGGCCGCTCAGGCCGCCTAAGTTCGGTCGCGGGCCGGCTTGGTCCGCTCCCGTCTCGCTTATGGGGTCTGGATGAACATCCAGACCTCTCTGCCAAAGGACAAGAAAAATGGCTGAAGGCCTCCAGATCGACATCGTATCGCCAGAGCGACTGGTGCTGTCCGAGACCGTTGTGTCGGTCACCGTGCCGGGCAAGGAAGGCTATTTCACAGTGATGGACGACCATGCGCCGTTCATGACTACGCTCAAGCCGGGCTTTATTACCGTTGCCAAGTCGGGGGGCGCAGCTGACGTCTATTTCGTCAAAGGCGGCTTTGCCGATGTGTCGGCTTCGGGCCTGACCATTTTGGCCGAACAGTCGGTGCCATTCTCCGAGTTTGACCATGGCGACCTGCAGGAGCAGATCAAGGCAGCCGAGGAAGAACTCAACCGTGCGGCCACGCCGGAAGACAAGTCCTATGCCCAGGAAGTGGTATCGGCCCTGCTGAACCTGGCGATCGAATCCCAGCACATCGACGGTGCGCACGTGCACTAACCGTCTCGCAAAAACAAGAATTTTCAGCCGCCCCATTGTTGGGGCGGCTTTTTTTATGCATTTGAAATGGGCAGGTCGCCCAATACTTATGCAAGTCATTGATGTAGTTGCAGTTCTTCTTGTCTTAAACGTCTGCTTAACGCTTCGGGCGCACTCTTGCTGCCAATTGGTGATCGCCGGACAGAAGTCCGGTCTGCGGGGACAAGAAAATGACCAAGCTGCTAGGCAATCTGCGCCTGACCTTTGCCATCTCCAGCCTGACCATCGGTGCCATAGTCTTTGCCATAGTGGCGGTGCTGGTCAGCCTGTACTTCAGCCTGAGCGGATCGGTGGAGCGCGATGCCACCGCCGCTTTGACCAACACGACCCGCATCGCGGCCCAGATTTTTCAGGTCAACCTGCCCAGTCTCGAGGTGAGCGTTGGGGAGAGCGGCAATGTCGAAGCGCTGAGCGCGCGCAACATGCCCAGGTTCCGCAACCACAATGTCATTGATGCGGTGGCCGGTGTGTCCGGCGCGCATGCGGCTGTGTATGTACTCGACCCCGAAGTCAGCCCGGACTTTCTGATTGGCAGTACCAGTCTGAGTGATGCCGAGGGCGAACGGATGATGGAGATGCCCATCGTGGCGGGGACGCCGCTGTTCGACACGCTCAATGCCAATCAGTCGGTTCGCGGCGAGATGACCCTGGATGGCCGCGATCACCTGGTGCGCTACGAACCCATCGCGACGAGCGAAGGTGTGGTGATCGGGGCTTTGATGGTCCTCGTTGACAAGGCGCCCTTTGAAGCCCTGATGTCGCAGACCATGCTGGTGCTGGGCGGTACAAGCCTGTTGGCAGTTATCCTGGTGGCCATATTCGCCTTGCTTGTGGCCCGTGTGCTCACCCGCCCGATACCGCATCTGGCCGCTGCCATGGACACGATTGCCGCGGGCGATCTTGATGCTGGCGTGCCGTATACGGAGCGGCGCAATGAAATCGGGGCGATGGCGCGGGCGGTCGAGGTGTTCCGCTGCAATGGCACGGAAAAGGCGGCGCTCGACGCGCAAGCCCGGCAACACATGGCAGAAGCCGCCGATCACACCGGGCAATTGCAGGCTATCTCTCGCAGCCAGATCGTGGTCGAATTCGATCTCGACGGCACCGTGCTGACGGCCAATGAGAATTTCCTCGAGCTGCTTGGTTACCGGCTGGAGGACGTTGCCGGGCGACCCAATGCGCTGTTTCTGTTCGATGCCGAACCGACCAGCAGCGAGTACAAGACCTTCTGGCGCGAACTGGCCTCGGGGGCTTTCAAGAGCGGCGAATATCGCCGGCGCGCCAGGGGTGGCGATGAAGTTTGGATCCAGAGCACTTTTACGCCGATCAGCGACACTGAAGGCGTGCCCTACAAGATCGTGCAGTTCGCGACCGATGTGACGGCACGCAAGCAGTCGGTTGCCACCGTCGGGGCCGGTTTGAAAAGTCTGGCAGGGGGCGATCTCACCCAGACAATCGACACGACTTTCCCGCCCGAATTCGAAGACCTGCGGGTCGCCCTCAATGGCACGATCACCCGATTTGCCGACGTGGTTGGACAGTTGCGGATCACCACGCGTTCGTTGCGCGCCGCCAGCGGCGAACTGCTCAGCGGCGCCAATGACCTCAGCGAACGCACAACACGCCAGGCAGCGACCATCGAGGAAACCTCGGCGACCATGGAAGAGCTGGCCGGAACCGTGGCCAGCAATGCGGGCATGGCTGAAGAAGCTGCCGGCAAGGCGGAGACAGTGGCCAAGGCTGCAGCCGAGAGCGGTGCGGTGATGGGAGAAGCGACAGGCGCGATGGAGCGGATCACCCAGTCCTCGGCCAAGATCTCCAATATTATCGGCATGATCGACGATATCGCCTTCCAGACGAACCTGTTGGCGCTCAATGCGTCGGTGGAGGCGGCACGGGCCGGTGACGCGGGCAAGGGTTTTGCCGTGGTGGCCGTAGAAGTGCGGCGCCTGGCGCAATCGGCGGCGCAGGCGTCGTCCGAGGTCAAGGCGCTGGTGGAAAGAAGCGCCGACGAGGTGAAGGGCGGTTCAGGCCTGGTCGCTGCCGCTGGTGAGCGGCTCAAGGCCATGCTCGATGCGGTCGAGGAAAATAGTGTCTTGGTGCGGACCATTGCCCGGGCGAGCCGGGAGCAGGCCGCCTCGATCGAGGAGGTCAATACGGCGGTGCGCACGCTCGATCAGATGACCCAGCATAACGCGGCGCTGGTGGAGCAGACCAATGCGGTCATTGCCCAGACCGAAGGGCGGACGCAGACGCTGGACAGCATTGTCGGCATCTTCCAGCTCGATGGTCCGGTGGACACGCCAGAGACGGGCACGTCCTGCAGGGCGGCATAGTTCCGCTAGTCCTGGAGTGCGGCGTCCACCAGAGCCCGGGCATGCAGATCGGTGGTGTCGTAAGTAGGCAAGGCGCTGGTGGCGTCATCGATCAGCATACCGATCTCGGTGCAGCCCAGAATGACGGCCTGGGCGCCGCGCGCAGCCATGCGATCAATTGCGGTCTGGTAGGTTCGGCGCGATTCGTCGCGCACAATGCCTTTGCACAATTCCTCATAGATGATGCCGTTCAGATTGGTGTGATCCACTTCGGGCACCAGCACATTGAGGCCATGGCTGACCAGGCGCTGCTTGTAGAAGTCCATCTCCATGGTGAAACGCGTGCCGAGCAGACCCACCGTGTCATAGCCATCCCCGAGCAGGGATTTAGCGGTCGGATCGGCGATATGGATGAACGGGGTGGTGATGCCCTCGAGCATGGTGTCGGACACCACATGCATAGTGTTGGTGGCCAGACCCAGGACCCTGGCTCCTGCGCGCTCCAGGCCTTGGGCTACGGCGTTCAACTGCCGGCCGGCGGCCTCCCAATCGCCTGCGGACTGCATCTCGGCAATCGGGGCGAAATCGACCGAGTGCATGATGACGGGCGCTGAATGCAGCCCGCCCAGACGCCGTGCCATTTCCTGGTTGAGAACGCGATAATAATGGGCGCTGGATTCCCAGCTCATGCCGCCGATCAGGCCAATGGTCTTCATGGGTGGGCTCAAACGTGGGTAAAGCGTTGCGGAATGTCGCGGAACGCCTCGACGACTTTTTCATAGGCGGGGCGCTTGAATGGGACGATCAGGCTAGGGGCACGGTTGAGCTTTTCCCACCGCCAAGCGTTAAATTCGGCCGGGTGTTTGCCGCCCGCCGGTTCGGCGACGTCAATTTCAGCCTCATCACCGGTAAAGGCAAAGGCGAACCAGCGCTGGCGCTGGCCGCGATACTTGCCCTCCCAGGCCTTGCCCAAAACGTCGTCAGGCAGGTCGTAATAGATCCATTCGGGGGCTTCGGCGAGCAGGCTCACCGAGGTGATGTTGGTTTCTTCGTGCAGTTCGCGCAGAGCCGCCCCGAGCGGGTCCTCGCCCTTGTCGATCCCGCCCTGGGGCATTTGCCAAGCCGAACCATGAGCCGCCGACTGGTCCGGGTCTCCGGCCGATTTGCGATGGCCGAAAAACACATTGCCATGAGCATTGAACACGGCAATGCCGACGCAGTCGCGATAGGGCAGGGAATTTCGATCAGGCGGGGCGTCGGACATGGTGGTCGGGCCTTTATCTATCGCTTGTACCGGTCGAACGACCAGCGGTCGCCCGTGGGGGGCGCGCTATTGCATCAGGGCGCTGGCCGGAACCAGCGCAATACCCTTGGCATCGAGCTCGCGCGACCATTCGGAGACGGCCTGCACAGAGATGGGCAATGCGCTGATAATACCAAGGGCGCTGCCAGTATCCATGGCCTGGGCCTCAAGGCTGGCAAGTGCTGAGAGAATGGATGCACGGGCCGGGTTGGCGTCGATGACCTGGCCCGCGCGGCTGAAGGGCACGTTGTTGGCGCCGGCGAGTTGGGCTGCGACCGAGCGGTTGGATGAGCCATCGTCGAGATAGCCCAGGCCCCGGGCCCCCAGCTCTTCCATGATCGGCGCCATATCGGTGGCCGAGGCGGTGAAACGCGCGCCCATATTGTTGATGACGCCAAAATAGCCCCCGAAACGGGCCATCAGCCAGAACAGTTTTTCGAGATTGTTACGGGGCGTCTCGCCAGTCAGCATGGTGTGTGGGCCCGGATCGTTTTGCGGATAGTCAAAGGGCTCAAGGGGAATTTCAAGCATGACTTCGTGGCCCGCGCTGCGTGCGGCGGCAACGGTAGTGGGCAGCGAACGGCCATAGGGCGCAAAGGCCAGGGTCACCTCGCCGGGCAACTGATCGATGGTATCGAGGGACCCCTGTTCATTGATCCCGAGCCCGGTCACGACAATGGCGATCATGGGCTGGCTGGACGCGGCCAGGGTCCCGGCATCGCGGCGATAGGCCAGGAAGGGCGTGAGGCCGGTGCCGGACGTGCGGGGAATGGCACCATGCGCGGTTTCTTCGCTGAGGTCCGGCAGAATACCGAAGCTGTTCGGGCTTTGGCCTGGCGTGGGCATCGCGCTGCCCGGTGCGGGTACCGCAACCATGGAGCCATCAGCGGGGAACTGGTTCGGGTCGGCGGTGATGGTAGCCGGTCCGCTCGCGACGTTCTGGGCAATGCTATTGCCGTCGCGCGTGGAGGTGATGGCCACCTCGGTGCTGGGGCGGCCGCCATCAGGGTCTTCGACCAGGATCAGGCGCAGAGCGACCCCGCCAATGATCAGGAAAATGACTGTGAACAGCAGGCGCGCCAGCGGAAAGTGAAACCTGGCGGCCGTTTCCTGCTTCTGGCGCCGGCGCCCGGTGAGCGGAGTGGACAGATCATTGGCCATTGGCGCTTCGCTCATCCCCGGGGTGGAGCCTTGTTCCGACGCGTTCTCGATCCGCAAAGCCCCTCGCTCTATTTTGCCGGCAAGGCAGGCTGCGGGATGCGGCGCGAATCAGCTCCGCCGCATCCTCATTCTATCATGGTGCGCTGCTATTCCACCGTAGGCGGAAAGGCAGGGTCGGTCTCTTCGCCCTTGATCAGGCGGAGAGCGTATTGAAGCTGGGTGTCCTCGGCCTTGTCCGCCGGAACATAGACGGACGAGCCGACGCTGGCCTCTTCCTGGCCCTCGGCCGTAATATGGCCGTCAAGCCCGGCCTCGCCGATGATTTCGTCGCGACCCTGGAACTCTTCGGGCACAACCTGGCGCACGTCGATATCCGGGGTGATGCCCAGAGCCTGGATCGAGCGGTTGTCAGGCGTGTAATAGCGCGCGGTGGTCAGCCGCATGGCGCCGTCGGGCCCCAGTGAGATGATCGACTGGACCGACCCCTTGCCAAAGGAGCGGGTGCCGACCAGCGTGGCACGCTTGTGGTCCTGCAAGGCGCCAGCCACGATCTCGGCGGCGGAGGCCGATCCGCCATTGATCAGCACCACCATGGGCACATCGGCAATGCGCGCGTCGAGCGGATCGGGCGCGGCGTCGTAGCGGGCGCTTTCGTTTTCCGAGCGGCCACGGGTCAAGACCACGGCCCCGCGATTGAGAAAAGCATCTGCGACGTAGACTGACTGATCTACCAGTCCGCCCGGGTTGTTACGCAGGTCCAGAATGATGCCCTGGGGGGGCACATCGTTGCGTTCGGCATAGATGTCTTCAATCGCTCGTTCGATGCCGACAAAGGCCTGTTCGGAGAAGCGTGAAAGGCGCAATACGGCAATATCGCCTTCCCCTTCGGTTTCGCCACCCTCCATGCTCCAGCGCACCGCGCGCATGGAGATGATGCCGCGGGTCAACTCGAACTCGAGCGGCTCGTCGACGCCTTCACGGAACACGGTAATGGTGACCTGAGTGCCGACCTCGCCCCGCATTTTCTCGACGGCCTCGTCCTGGGTCATGCCCTGAACCTGCTGGCCATCAATCTCGATGATCAAATCGTTGGACAGGATGCCGGCGCGGGCGGCAGGCGTGTCATCAATGGGCGAAACCACCTTGATCAGCCCTTCTTCCATGATGATCTCGACGCCCAGGCCGCCAAACTGGCCCGAGGTATCCTGGCGCATATCGGCATATTCGATGGGCGGCAGATAGCCCGAATGCGGGTCGAGCGAGGTCAGCATGCCCTGAATGGCAGCGCGGATCAGTTCCTGCTCGTCGGGCGGATCGACATATTCGGCCCGGATACGATCAAAGATTTCGCCGAACAGATTGAGGTCCGAATAGATCTCCAGCGGATCGCGCGGTGCAGCGGCGCGCTCGGCGGCTGTGGGCTCTGCCTGTTCGCCGCTAGGGTTGGGCTCCAGCTGCTCTTCCACTGGCGCAGGATCTGCGGGGGCCTGGGCGAGCAATTGGTCCTGAGCGATCAGCACGGTGGCGGGCACCAGCACTGCTGCACCGAGAGCAGCAAGGCGAAGGGTGGTCAGGCGCATGGATTAATTATCCCGTTTGTTCTTGGCTGGCCCACCACCCGGCCGGGTCGAAAGGCTCGTTGTTTTCTCGCAGTTCAATATAAAGGGTCGGCTGGTCGTTTCCAGCATTGGTGCTTACGGTCCGCCCAATTGTGCGTGATCCCATGGTTCCGAGCGGCTCGCCCATCTGCACGAATTGACCAATATCGGCGGTAATGGTCTCCAGGCCAGCGAGCAGGGCGGTATAGCCGGCACCGGCATTGATAATGACGATCTGGCCATAATTGAGGTAGGGCCCCTTATAAAGCACCCAACCGTCGGCGGGGGCCAGGACCTGCGCTTCGGCGCGGGTGACGAGGGATTGGCCCTGGGCGATGCCGCCCCGCCCGTCATTGGCGCCAAAATCGACCACTGTCACCCCATTGGCAGGCGGCACCAGATAGCCATGGGCCAGCGGAAACGGCACGGCCGGCTGGGTACGGGCCGGATCGGCAAAGGCCAGTTCGATCGCCTCGGGCGAAAGCTGGGGCAGGTCAGGATCGGTGGTGGCTGGTGCGGCGGTGGCACCGGCGGCGGCTCGCTGGGACAGGGCGCCAATCAGCTCGCGCAAGGTGCTGGCGCGCTCGGCCAGGGCCACGGCCTCGGCTTGTTCAGCCTCGAGTTCGGCACTCATCTGGGTAATGCCGGCCCGGCGCGCCGCGATCAGGGTGGCAATGCGCAATTGTTCTTCCTCAAGCACCTCGTGATTGGCCTTGAGAGTTTCTTCCTCGGCCATGGCGGCCAGCTTGATGTCTGTCAGCGCCTGCAGATCGGCGGCGACCGTATCGGCCTGTTCGCGTAATTGCGGCAATATGGCAGCGATCAGCATGGCGCCGCGCGCAGAACCCAGGGCATCGCCGGGATCGACAATCAGGGCCGGAGGCGGATTGAGAGAAATGCGCTGCAGCGCGGCCAGCACATTGGCAATTTCGGCATCGGCACCATCCAGGCGACCGCGCACTTCAAGCTCACGCACGATCAGATCGGAAATGCGTTCCTCGACATCGGCGACTTCGATTTCTGCCAGCTTGACCCGCTGGGCGGCGGCGATCAGGGCGGCAGTCTGCTGGGTGCGATCCCCTTCCATGGCCGCGATCTCGGCCTTGAGGGCATCGATGCGTTCGCGGCTGAGCGAGAGGGTGGCTTCGACCTCTTCAAGGTCGGCGGCGTTGTCGTCTGCCGGGTCGGCGGTCTCATCGGCGGGCGTTGCCGGATCATCCACGGGTGTCGGCGCTACAGCCTCACTGGCCGGATCGAGCGGCAGCGAGGGGCGCAATTCCACCTCGGGTACGGTGTCGGGCGCCGTTGTCTGGGCCAAAATGGGCCAGGCCGCTGCGCCGCTCAGCAGGGCGCCCACCAGCAGGGCCGTGAAACGATGTGCCGGCCGCAAGGGCATGGCGTCTCCAGAAAAAGGGCATGGCCCGAATCAATTGGGGCACTCTAGCAAGTCCGAGGCAAACCGCCGGTTAACATGGCTTAACCATAATTCGAATTGCATCAGTCGCCGCGGTGATAGGGGTGACCCGACAATATGGTGGTTGTGCGATAGAGCTGTTCGGCCAGCATGATGCGCACAAGCTGATGCGGCCAGACCATGGGCGAGAAACTGATCACCAGATCTGCCGAGTGCACGAAATCGGGATCGATGCCATCGGCACCACCGATGACAAAACCGATGGCGGGCCGCCCGTCGTCGCGCCAGCGGCCGATCCGGGCGGCGAAACGCTCTGAATCGACGGCCTTGCCGCGCTCATCAAGCATCACGGTGAGGCCGTCGGGCAAGGCCGCGCGCAGCGCCTTTGCCTCTTCCGCCTTGCGGGCAGCCGCGCTTCCGGCGCGCGATTCATTGATTTCAGTAACGTCGAACCCCGTTAGTGCCAGGGGTTTGCCGCTGGCATTGGCCCGGTCGAGATAACGGGCCACGAGCTCTCGCTCGGGCCCGCTCTTCATCCGGCCAATGGCCGCAATCGATATGCGCATAAGATGTGATCGCGCCTAGTGCTGGTCGGCGGCGAAGTCGGCCTGCCACATCTTTTCGATGTTGTAGAACTCACGCACTTCGGGGCGGAAGATATGCAGGATCACGTCGCCAGCGTCCAAGAGGACCCAGTCGCAATGGGGCAGGCCTTCGACGCGCGGTTTGCCGTAACCGTTCTCGCGCAGGGCGGTGATGACCTGGTCGGCAACGGCGCCGACATGGCGCTGCGAACGGCCTGAAGTCACGATCATGTGGTCGGCCAGAGACGATTTGCCGACGATGTCCACCGAGACCGTTTCTTCGGCCTTGGCGTCATCCAGCGTATCGAGAATGAGGTCGATCAGGGGCTTTTGTGTGCCGGCCATGGTGGTGGGCGTGGCGGCGGAGGTGTTTTCGGGCAGCGCGGCCATCAGAAACGGCCTTCCGCCCATGCGAGTGCACGGGTCATGCGAGAGATGAGCATCCTTGGTTGTTGTTGATCGGAATGTTGCGGCGTCGTGAAAACGGCAAGCCGTCTGTTCCTGTTCCGGTGACAATGATCACACTTGAGCCTGAATATGCGCTTTTTCGGGCGATTTCGCAAGATCAAGGCCAGGCGAGAGCCTAACGCAGGTTTCGTGACGCCCTGATGGCGCTGGAAGACAAGGTCGATTGCCGTCCCTGCAGGTAGATCCAGGCCGGCGCCTGGCATCGCGCCAACAGGGCGGCATCGGTTTCATCGAGCTGAGCGTAGTCCAGTGTCGCTGCGGCGCGGGAGGCCAGCGCGCGGTGTGCGGCGCCCGGGCGGACGTAGACGGCAATGGGGATTTTTGCCGCCATGTCGCGCCAGCGCTGCCAGCGATGGAAATCGGCCAGGCTGTCGGCCCCCATGATCCAGACAAAGCGCCGGTCAGGCATCGTGGTGGTCAAAAAATCGATGGTTTGCCAGCTATAGGAGAAGCCCCTGGCGGCCTCAAATCCGGTGACGCGCACGCGGGGATCGGTGACGAAGGCGCGGGCGGCCCGGACGCGGTTCTCGAGCGGTGGCAGATCAGAATTGTCCTTGAGCGGGTTGCCCGGCGTCACCAGCACCCAGAGCGCGTGCAGCTCGAGGCGGCGCAGTGTTTCCTCCATGACCAGGCGGTGCCCGTCATGCATGGGGTTGAAACTGCCCCCGAACAGCCCGATGCGCATGCCGGGTGCTGAGGGCGGGATTTCGGTGATGCCGGGAATGCGGAGTGGTGGGCGCAGGGTCAACGGCTAGGGTCTCGTCTGCCCATTGCCGCGGACTCGGTACTTGAAGCTGGTGAGCTGCTCGACACCCACCGGTCCGCGTGCATGCATCTTGCCCGTGGCAATGCCGATTTCCCCGCCAAAGCCGAACTCGCCGCCATCGGCAAACTGGGTTGAGGCGTTGTGCATGAGGATGGCCGAGTCGATCTCATTGAAGAATTTTTCAACCGCAGCCGGGTCTTCGGCGATGATCGCTTCGGTGTGGTGACTGGAATAGCGCTCGATATGGGCGATGGCGGCCGCGATGTCATCGACCACTTTCACCGAGATGATGGCGTCCTCATATTCGGTTTTCCAGTCTTCCTCCGTCGCAGGTTTGGCGCCAGAGAGCATGGACTGGACCGTTGCATCGCCGCGGATTTCGCAGCCTTTTTCCACCAGCGCCTCGATGATCGGCTGGAGGTGGGTGGAGGCCACATCCTTGTGCACCAGCAGGGTTTCGGCCGCGCCGCAAATACCGGTGCGGCGCATCTTGGCGTTGAGGGTCACGCTGACGGCCTTGTCGAGATCGGCGGAGCTGTCGATATAGACGTGCACCAGACCTTCGAGATGCGCAAAGACCGGTACCCGGGCTTCGGCCTGCACGCGCGCGACCAGCGTCTTGCCGCCGCGCGGCACGATGACGTCGATATTGCCTTCGAGTCCCTTGAGCATTTCGCCCACCGCGGCGCGATCGGTGGTGGGCACCAATTGCACGCATTCCACCGGCAGGCCGGCCAGATGCAGTCCGTCGAGCAGGCAATCGACAATCGCGCGGCTGGAATGAAAGCTGTCGCTGCCGCCGCGCAGGATCACGGCATTGCCCGATTTGATACACAGGGCGCCGGCATCGGCCGTGACATTGGGGCGCGATTCAAAGATCACCCCGATGACGCCGAGCGGCGTGCGCACGCGCTCAATATGGAGCCCGTTGGGGCGGTCCCATTCGGCAATGACGCTGCCAACCGGATCGGGCAGTTCGGCAATTGTCGTGACGGCCTCGATGATCCCGTCGATGCGCGCATCGTTCAGCAGCAGCCGGTCGAGAAAGGCCTTAGAGATGCCCTTCTTTTCGGCGGCTTCCATGTCCAGAGCATTGGCGGCGAGGATCTTCTTGCGGTGCGCATTGATGGCGCCGGCGGCAGTGAGCAGCGCAGTGCGCTTCTGTTCCGCCGTGGCGATCTTGAGTGCATTGGCGCCCACTCGGGCATTGCGGCCCAATTCGGCCATCAGGGCCGGAATATCACTCGCGGTTGCTTCAGCCAGGCTCATGGTTGGCCTCTTGTTTCTGCTTGGTGTCGGTGCTGCCAGTCAGCACCAGATTGTCGCGATGCACCAGTTCGGCGCGGCTGTCCATGCCGAGCAGTGCGACGATGGTGTCACTGCGCTTGCCCATGACCAGGCGTGCATCCTCGCTGTCGAGCCCGACCAGGCCCCTGGCGATCTCGCGGCCATCGGGATTGAGAACGGCAATGGTATCGCCGCGCTCGAAGTCTCCGGTGATCCGGGTGACGCCGATGGGGAGGAGCGATTTGCCCAGGGCCAGGGCACGGGCGGCCCCGCCATCGACCTGTGCCGTGCCGGCCACGGCCAAGGTGCCCATGATCCAGCGCTTGCGCGATTGCGCGCGGGTGGTGGCGGGCCTGAACAGGGTGTGCAGGCCCCCCGAGACCAGATTGGCCAGCGGATGATTTTCGGTGCCCCTGGCGATGATCATGGCGGTGCCGGCCTGGGTGGCGATCTTGCCGGCCTCTACCTTGGTCGTCATCCCGCCGCGTGAGAGATGGCTGGCCGCGCCCCCGGCCATGGCTTCAATCGAAGGCGTGATGGCGTCCACCACCGGCAGATGGGTGGCGTTGGGGTCCAGTGCCGGTGGTGCGGAATAGAGCCCGTCAATGTCGGAGAGCAGCACCAGCACGTCCGCTTCGATCATGGTGGCGACGCGGGCCGAGAGCCGGTCATTATCGCCATAGCGGATTTCAGCGGTGGCGACGCTGTCATTCTCATTGATGATCGGCACCGCCCCCAGGCCCAGCAGGGTCTGGATGGTGGTGCGGGCATTGAGATAATAGCGCCGCTCCTCGGTGATATTGGGCGTGATCAGAATTTGCCCGGTGACAATGCCGTGCTGGCCGAGGGCTGCGGACCAGGCCTGGCTGAGGGCAATCTGCCCGGCGCTGGCGGCGGCCTGACTCTGTTCCAGGGTTAGCGCCAGGGCGTTGAGGCCAAGCAGGCTTCGTCCCAGGGCAATGGCCCCTGAAGAGACAATGACAATCTCGCGCCCTTCAGCCTTGAGGGTGGCAATGTCCTCGGCCAGGCCCGCCAGCCATTCGGCGCGCAGCTTGCCAGCGGCATCGACCAGCAGGGCCGAGCCGATCTTGATGGTGATGCGCCGGAAATTGGCGAGAGGATCGGCGGACTTTAAGGCGTCCATTTCTCTTCCGTCTGCTTGCGCTCGGCTTCGGCGATGGCGGCCTTGTCGGCATCGAGAATCGCCAATACGTCGAACAACACCTGTTCGACACCCTGGCCGGTGACACCGGACACTTGGCGGATATCGGCCTTTGACACCTTTTTGAGTGCCTCTATCTTGTCCTTGAGCTCGTCCGGTGGCAGCGCATCGACCTTGTTGAGCACGACGATTTCGGGCTTGTCGGCCAGCACATCGGCATAGGCGGCCAGTTCGTGGCGCACCGCCTGATAGGTGTGGGCGACGTCCTCGTTGGTGCCATCGATCAGATGGATCAAGACGCCGCAGCGCTCGATGTGCCCCAGGAACCGGTCGCCGATGCCGATGCCTTCGCTGGCCCCCTCGATCAGGCCCGGAATGTCGGCCAGGACGAATTCACGCTCGGCAATGCGCACGACACCCAGATTGGGGTGCAGGGTGGTGAAGGGATAATCGGCAATCTTCGGTTTGGCGGCGGAGACGGCCGAGAGAAAGGTGGACTTGCCGGCATTGGGCTGACCCACAAGACCGGCGTCGGCGATCAGCTTCAATCGCAACCAGATGCCCTTTTCGGTGCCCTCCTGTCCGGGATTGGCGCGGCGCGGCGCCTGGTTGGAGCTGGTCTTGAAATAGGCATTGCCGAAACCGCCATTGCCGCCTTTCAGCAGCACAATGCGCTGGCCCACTTCGGTGAAGTCGGCGATCAGGGTTTCCTGGTCTTCTTCGAAGATCTGGGTGCCGACCGGCACGCGCAGCACAATATCTTCGCCATCGGCGCCGGTGCGGTTCTTGCCCATGCCGTGTACGCCCGTGCCGGCGCGGAAATGCTGCTGGTAACGAAAATCGATCAGCGTATTGAGGCCATCGGCGCATTCGGCGATGACGTCGCCGCCGCGTCCGCCATTGCCGCCATCGGGACCGCCGAATTCGACGAATTTTTCGCGCAGAAAGCTGACGGCGCCACCGCCGCCGGAGCCGGATTTGATATAGACCTTGGCCTGGTCGAGAAACTTCATGGCTTTGTCGTGCCTTCCAGCATCTGGTCTGTCGCGCTTGCCGGCTTCTTTCCGGCTGACCAGTCTTGCTGGAAACGCTCACGTGTCAATTTAGTGTCGATATGCTCCAGCTCGGCGCCGCGCGCAAGGCAGAGCAGGGTGGAACGGCCCGTCTCGGTAAACCCAAGCCGGTGTTGAATGGCCAGAGACGCGGCGTTGAAATGGAACACGCCCGAATAGATGGCCTGTGCATCAGTTTGGTCGAAGAACCAGCGAACCGCTGCAACAGCAGCTTCGGACATAATTCCGCGTCCCCAGTGCGGCTTGCCCAGCCAGTAGCCGATGATCGCCTCTTCGCCTGAGGGTTGATACCCGATATGGCCGACATAGCCTACCCCGGCCAGCTCGATAGAAAAACTGGTCTGGTTGGCGGCCTGTCGGGCCTGTTGGCTTGTGAGCCAGGCCCGAGCATCGCTTATGTGATAGGGAAAGGGGACGCGCGCAAGGTTGCCGGCCACCTCAAGATCGTTGAGATAGCGCGCGATTGGCTCTGCATCGCCCATCTGGGGCGGCCGCAGGATCAGCCGCTCGGTAAGAAGGGTTGGGTTCATCATCCCTGCAACTCCATCACCAAGAGGACACGGGCGCGACTGAATGCCCGCCAGTCTCCAGTTGCGCTGGTCTCAGGCGCATGGTCTTTCCTCTCGCTCCATCCAGCGCTCGCGAGTCAGCCGGGTCAGCACATGTGGCACATTGTGTTGCAAGGCTTGCGAAAACCGCATGTCGCGCCCCACTTCCTCAAAACCCAACCGCGCCTTGACCCGTAGTGAGACCCGATTGTCGTGGTGTGCGCTGGCGGAAATATGACTTTGGTTGCTGGTAGAAAAATGCCAGTCGATAACGGCGCGGGCGGCCTCGGAGGCATAACCCTTGCCCCAATGCGGGCGGGCGATCCAGAAGCCCATTTCACTGGTTAGGGCAACGCAGCCGATCAGTCCGCGCCCGGGCAGATCGATGATGAACATGGATTTGTCCGGCCCGTTCTGTGGCGCCAGCCGCAGCCAGTCATTGGCCATGGCGAGGGTAAACGGAAAGGGCAGCGGCGTCAGCCAGCGGGCGACGGCAAAGTCGCTCACCCCCAGTGCAAAGCAGGGTGCGTCGTCAGGGCGGGCCGGGCGCAGGAGGAGACGGGAGGTATGGAGCTCGGTCATCTCGGATCGAACTCCAGTCGCATGAGAGTCATGGTCTTGCCGGCCAGATTGTGGTCCGGTTCGATGGCTTCACCTGTTTCGACAAAGCCAGCTTTTTTCAGCACATTTCTTGAGGCTATGTTGTGCTTCAGGGCTCGCGAACGCAAGGCAGTTGCCCCGGCCGCTCGGGCAGCTGCGACCACGGCGTTAGCGGCCTCAGTGGCAAAACCCTTGCCCCAGAAGGGTTCACCCAGCCAATAGCCAAGCTCGGGCAGTTTTTCGGGCAGGATATGCAGTCCGACCGTGCCGATAAAGGCGCCGTCCCATTCGATTGCCCAGGCAAACTCGGTGTCGCCGCGCGCGATGTTTTCGACAAAGTCGCGTCCATCACTTTGGCCATAGGGATGGGGCAAGCGCGACAGCATAGCGTGGATGGCCTTGTTATTGGCCAGAACGGCCATGTCCGGAACATGCGCCAGGGTCGGGGTCGCCAGCACCAGACGCGCGGTGCGGATGGTGGCGGGCAGGCGATCCTTGAGGCTCTGTGCGACGATGGTCATTGGCAAATGCTCCGGGCAAGAAAAAGGGGAACCGGCTGACCGGTTCCCCTTTGCATCTGCTTGTTTTTTCAAACGCGGCGCCGGGGAACAGGTCTCCGGCGGGTTTGAAAGGCCTGCCGGGTTATTCGGCGGCCTCTGCCGGGACGACAGACACGTGTACTTTATTGTTCGCGCGGGTTCGGAACGCCACGGTGCCATCGACCAGTGCGAAAATGGTGTGATCCTTGCCCAGACCGACGCCGGTGCCCGGTGCCCACTTGGTGCCGCGCTGACGCACGAGAATGTTGCCGGCGATGACGGATTCGCCGCCGAACTTCTTGACGCCGAGACGACGGCCAGCGGTATCGCGACCGTTGCGGGATGAACCGCCTGCTTTCTTATGTGCCATGGTTCTTTGTCCTTATTCCTTGCCGGCCTTGCCGGCGATGAGATCCTTGGCCTGCGCGATCCACTCTTCGCGTTCGATACGGCCCTTGAAGTTCAACTCTTCGTCGAACTTGGCCACGTCTTCGGCAGTCCAGTCGGCAATCTGCTTGAGGCTGGTGATGCCGGCAGCAGCCAGCTTCTTTTCCAGCGCGGGGCCAACGCCACCGATCAGCTTGACGTCGTCCTTGAACTCGCCAGCCGGAGCAGCGTCCGCCTTGGGGGCAGCCTTGGTTTCGGCTTTCTTGGCCGGCTTTTCAGCCACGGCTTCACTCTTGTCGGCCTTGGCAGCAGCCTTGACGGAGGGCTTCTTGCCACCGGTCAGGATTTCGGTGATGCGCACGGTGGTCAGAAGCTGGCGGTGACCATTGCGACGACGCGAATTGTGGCGGCGGCGCTTCTTGAAGATGATGACGGTCTTCTGCTTCTTGGTCTCGAGCAGCTCGGCGGCCACCAGGGCGCCTTCCACCAGAGGGGCGCCAACAGTGTCGCCAACCATGAGGACCTGATCGAAGGTGACAATGTCACCGGCCTGGGCATCGAGCTTTTCGATCTTGATGACGTCGTCGGCAGCAACCTTGTACTGCTTCCCGCCCGTCTTGATAACGGCAAAAGTCATTCAGTCAGCCACGTGGTTTTCTCACGCGGTCCCTTTTTCTGTCGCGCTCTGCGGCGCCGCGGTTGCATGCCAGTTCCGCGGGCTTTTCGAATGGTGTGGGCCGAAAATCAGCCGGCAGCCTCGAGCAGCGTTTCTCAAACAAAAACCAGCGCACCGGACGGACCAGTGCGCAGATTGGTGGGCTTATCGGGGCAAAACCCCCAAGAGTCAAGCCATTTGCTCGGTGTCAGGACCGCCGGATCAGGCCTGGTTTGGATACCAGTTGCGCAGGCGCACCTCGACACCGTCGGCCACGTCGGTTTCGAGCGGGCTCAGATCGCTCTCGCCATAGTGGTAGGGATAGATGATCGCCGGCTTGAAGGTGTTGATGGCCTCGACCGCCTGCTCCGGCGTCATGGTATAGGGCAAGTTCATGGGCAGGAAGGCGACCGCGATGTCGCTCAGGCCCAGCATGTCCTCGGTCGGCTCGGTGTCGCCGGCCACATAGACCTGGCTGTCGCCGAAGCGCAGCACATAGCCATTGCCGACGCCCACCGGGTGATAATTCATACGGTCCTGGGTGGTGTTGTGCGCGGCAATGGCCCGGATCGGGATGTCGAGAATGGTACCGTTCTCGCCATTGGCCATGGCCGTGGCCCTGGCTTTGAGGGCCTCGGGCAGTTTGGCATGCACATCGCCATTGGTGATCAGCGGCGCGTCGCCGGCAATGGCCTGAAGCGTTGGCACATCGAAATGGTCGCCATGTCCATGGGTGATCAGAATGGCGGACGGAGCCGGCAAGGACGCATAAAGCTCGGGCCCGCCAACCGGGTCGACATAGATGGCCTTGCCGTCAAATTCGAGCACGAGGCTGGCGTGATCGATGGGATGGATGACCAGGTCTCCGGCATTGGTGGGGATGGTGTCGGGCATGGGCCTCTCTCCGGTGGCGTCCTGGGCAAAGCTGGCCCAAGGCATAAGACTGGCGGCGAGGCCGGCAAAAGGCAAGCTGGCGATGCCAGCTACGATGTTGCGGCGGGTGAGCATGTCAAAGTCTCCCTCAATTGCGAACGCCATTAGACTAGCGCCTGAAACTGGGTGAGGATGAGGCAGCACAGCATTGTGAGCCGGGTTCGGCCTTACGGGGTCGAAAAAGGTCGCAATTGAAGTGTTGCAGGCGCATCAAGGCTATGCCATAAGCCGCCCCGTATCGACCAGCCGCGCCCCTACCAGGGCGTTCGATCTCGCGGAGAGATGGCAGAGCGGTTGAATGCACCGCACTCGAAATGCGGCATAGGGGCAACTCTATCGGGGGTTCGAATCCCTCTCTCTCCGCCACTCGCTCTCAAGCCTTTGATCGTGCAGTTGATTGAGCGTTTTCAATAGTTTATTATGATCCGAGCTACACAGTCATGCTACACAAGGGGCATGAATGGCACGGGAAAACCGCCTCTATCAAAGGGGCACAAGTTGGGTCTTTAGGGTTCGAGTGCCTGACCGACTTCGGAAGGAGTTGGGAAAGAAAGAAATTCATCGGTCGTTTGGGCAGGTGGATTACCGAGAGGCGGTCAAACTGGCGCGTCTCGAGAGCCTAAAAGCCGATGCTCTTTTCGCCGAAGCCGACAAGCGCCTATTTCCAGCATCAGTCCAACATGGTGTTGCCAGTACCGACGAGCGCCTCCAGAAAATCGCGCGAGACTATTTCCGGCAGTTGGAACGCTCAGCTGCGCCAGTTCCCTTCTCTGAGGATGAGCGATCTGATCGACTGCGTCAGAACGAAGAGGATGCCGCCAACGTCTCAACTTCTCTGAATGATGCGGGCCTCCAGAAGATCGCGCTGCGGGTTGGAAGGGAAGCGGGCCTAGACGTCAGCACCTCCTCCCGCGACTCTACCCGACTGGTGGAAGCCGTTCAGAGGGCACTAATCGAGCACCACCTTCGCGATGCAGATAGGGCCGCTTTACGACCCGAAGGAACGTATGACCCTCTGTTCAAGGGAGCCGACAAATCTGCTGACCAAGCTCGGCCGAGCCTGAGTTTCAAAGAGGCGGTCCGGCAATTCAAGTCCGCGCCCGAAAGAGCGTCGGTCTCGCCCAAGACGCGCGCTGCCTATGAGTTTCGGTATCATGTGCTCACCGAGCTAATTGGCGGTGATCGCGACGTAGCGGAAATCACTCGGGCCGAACTCAGAGAGGTTCGCGACCTCTTGGGAAAGATGCCGCCCAACTGCACGAAGCGCTATCCGCACTTGTCGCTCAAGCGCGCAATCCTGCATTCGGACAAAGAGGGCGTTGCCCCTATGAGCGCCAAGTCAGTACAGCTTTATCTAGACGCCCTGAATGCGCTTTTCCGTTGGCTTACGGCTGAGGAAATGGTTGCACGCAATCCTGCCGTTGCATTGCGCGGCAAACCGGCTCCGGAAGAGGCAAGCCGCAGGCCATTCACGACCTCCGAGCTCAACCAGCTATTTGCCCATCCTCACTTTGCAAAGCGCAATACGTCTGGCGGCTGGATGTATTGGCTCCCTAGGCTGGCATTGTTAACCGGTGCAAGATTTGCAGAGCTTCTAGCGTTGGAGGCCAAAGACGTGGCCACGGTCGAAGGCGTGCCAGTGCTATTCATCGAGCCAAATGCTGGGCGCAAGCTAAAGACAAAGGGCTCTAGACGGTTTGTGCCACTACATCAGACACTTCTGGAGATGGGCGTCCTGAACCTTGTAAAGGATAGGAAGGGCACCGAGCTGCTCTTCCCCGACGCCGCTGGTCCGAAGGATATGCTCACGGCGCGCAACAAAGAGATGGGGCGAAGGATTAGATCGGTTTTTCCCGACAAGAGCCTCGTCTTCCATAGCTTCCGCCACACATTCAAAGATGCCGCGCAGAAGGCGCGAATTCCGCGCGAGTTTACAGCGATGCTCGGAGGATGGGACTTGCCGGGAGGGCGGGCCGCCATGGATGGGTATGGGCGTGATCCGTTGGTGAAACTGTTGCAGGAGGAAATTAACAAGATCGAGTACGCCGGAGTAGATTTGCGTTCAGGGGAAAGCGAGAAGTCCTCGTGACGTCGCCCAGTGGTGAAGTTCTAGTGGTCCAAAATTGCAACGCGTTGCAACGCCCCTTTGGGGTAATCGAAGCGACAGCTCACCGTGGCACGATGATGGGCAATCGCGGTGATTTGCGCGGGGAGGATGGCAGTCTGAGACGCCAGTGGCAAACCAAGCGCTGGATATGCTGCACGCTGCATTCAAAGAAGGGGACCAACGTCACCTTTGACAGGCCGGGGCGGTATTACCCGCTGTTCTTCACTGATGAGGCCGTGGCTCTGTCGGCGGGTCACCGCCCGTGTGCCCAATGCCGGCGGCATGATTACGAGCAGTTTCGGACCGCGTGGGCAGCCGCACACCATTCGGCAATCTTGCCGACGGCGGAGGAAATAGACGCTAAAATTCACGTTGCTCGCCTAGAACGGCTTGGGCAGTTCATGGAGGCGGCATCAGCGCTTCCGAGCGGAACCTTCGTATCGAGGATGCAATTTCCACAAGAACCGATTTTGATTTGGCAGGGTCGGGCAATGCGATGGACATTCGGAGGCTATGGGAAGACCGAACCAATCCCAGACGATGAAGTGGTCATTGTGCTTACCCCGGAGCCCATAGTCCGAGTTCTCAGCCTCGGCTATCCGATTTCGTGCCCCTCATTTTTGACAAACGATCTTTTATAGTGACATCTAAATTTGTTAGTAAAATCAGTTAGTTGAGATGGCAATTGGTTGATTTTCATGCGCGCCTGTGTCACTATGTTTGTGCCGGATTAGCTCCCGGTTCCCCCCTGATAAATCCCCTAGCTGTTTCACCCCGCAGCTAGGGGTAGGGAGAGGCAGAAATGAGGGGGAGGGGTAATCGTGTCCGATAAGCTCGCAGCTCAGCTGGTGTCGTCATTTCCTCTGAAACTGGCGCATAGACGCGTGCGGAAGTTGAGGAAGCGCATAGAAAATTGTCGTGAACAAGCGCGCATCGCAGAGCTGAGTGGAAATGCAACCCGTTGCAAAAGGCTGCTTCGGAAGGCCGGTTATCTGGGTCGCCAGCTTTCAAAGAGCTTCGCCGGTAAGCTTATCGCAACGGTCCAAGCGTTCAAAAAATCTCGCTTCGCTGACCACGCTATGACAACAGCAGAGCTGTACGAGACCGCAGCGTCGATAAGCCTTGCTGCTCCAGAAAATGAGTCACTGCGCATCAAAGCCAAGGACAAGAAAGCGTGGCCAGAGTTCAGGGCCATTTATTCTTTTGGACCAAGAGAGACAGCGCGACAAAATCTGGTGAAAATGGCGCTGCGCCCGCAGCTCCCTTCGCTACCCTATCAATTTCTCTCGTATGGCGGGAGAAACGCTGCTGTAGATCGGGTCCAAGAAAAGCTCGAAAGCGGACGTTATCGATTTGCGGCTACCCTAGACATAAGGAATTTCTACCCTTCCATCGACAGAACTTGGCTAGCCAGTCATCTGCCGGTAGGGGAGAATGTCTCTAGGAACACCATCTTTCTAGAGAACAACCAGAGCAGGGCACACGTGTCAGGCTATGGATTATACCGTCATGCTATCGCAAGGACCACCGTACTCGATGAGAGCCGGAAGGGACTTCTGCAAGGCGCAGCCTCTTCTCCTACAATAGCGGAAGCTCTAACCGCGGCAATTCTCCGCGATTTGGTGCTTCCAGAAGGAGTTGCCCTCAGCAACTACGCGGACAACTTTGTTGTTCTCGCCAGTGATCGAGGGCAGTTGGAGGCAGCCGTTCATTCCTTGCAAGACGCATTCGCGCGTCATCCCTCCGGCGAATTACGGTTGATTAGCGACGGCATTCGACGGGTTTCGGATGGCTTCGTCTTTCTTGGGTATCAACACAAGCGGCGGAAAGGAAAGGTTACCAGTGTCCCGCTTGAGCAAAACAAGTGCAAATTCATCAAACGAGTTCGCAGGCTCACGGTAGGCATTCTCCTGAGGGGCGCTGATCCCAGATCTTTGCACCGATATGTTTTGTCGTGGGTTTCAGCCTTTCGGCATTGGAAGGGTAGATATGGTTTCGTGATGCAAACACTGCGCCCCTTTAGTCGCGTGTCGGCGGTTCGAACGACCTTCGACGCAGTCTTAGAGCGAGCGCGCGTTGACTTTGCCAAAATGGAAGCTGAGGCTCTTCGTGAGAATACGGTCTAGAGTATAGGCCACCTCTAGAGATCCCTCTTGATGATGAGGGTCACTAGCGTGACAACGCGGTTTGCAGGTTGCTTCCGCGAGCGAGGAATTTTCTGCTATTATGTTTGCTGCGCGCCAGATATTGCAACCCGTTGCAATTTTGATCGTGCCAGAGACCTGTACTTGTTAAGGAGCGCGCGAGATGCGTGTGACGCGGTGGTGCCGGCTACTTCCTCTCTGTGTGTTGCTATCAGCGCTGTCTTCTGTGGCGGAAGAAATGCCGATGGGCCCCGTGAAGTTCTCGGCAACGATTTTCGGCCGCGAAGTAAAGATTTTGCGTGAAGAGGATTGGCTTCAAGTCCTGCAAATAGACGGTAGGCGCCTTCTGTCGGGCGGCATAATCAGCATCGACCTGATCGATCAAATCAAGAACGTACCCTATGCGCTCGGCTGGGTTGGCCTCGGAGGTTCGGGCTGCCCCAGTTCTCCTTTTATCTTGTCTTTCCCAAAGAAGGCCGAGGCGCGGCTCGATGAGCCCGATCACACCGGATGCTCCGGCATTGAGATCATCCACTCCTCAGACAACGTCGTGTTCTATGAAGAAGGACTTGTCGGTGATGTACTTAGGACGTGGACGTGGACGCCTGAGTTGGGCTTCTCGCAATTCGCTCGCGTCGCTGGGCCGACAGATGGCATTGGTTGGGACGAACTTCGCTCCCACGCTCTCAGTCACCCGAAGGAAATTCTCGAGGGCGCAGAGTTCTTCAACATTGTTGCCATGCTGTTGGATGAAAAACTGGCCAGCTACGCTGACACTACGCGGGGCATTGGGACCATCGAGTACAGGGCCGGATTAGCTATCGCGACCTCGTGTATGCAAGGGATAGGAAGGGCATGCGAACTTGGTGCACAGATAACTGTAGCCGACATCAACGCTCGGGCACTGTTCATTGCGTTTAAGAGAGCCGACCAACCACTAGAGATTTTTCCGCTGGAGAGTGAGTGGACTGATCCTGCCCGCTCTGAACTAGAAAGCTGGGCCGCCGAACTTTTTCCACTTTTTAGCTCGAACCGGCCAGATCCCTTCGACCACGGTGGGGAAACCATACTGCCTCGGTCAACCTCACCGAGCTCCCAGATGGAAGAGGAAGTTCTCCGTGTCTTCGATTTGATAACTATCGCGGGAGCACTAAAATCGCGTGGGGTAGATGCCGGGTTAGCCAAGGAAATTCAGAAAGCTCTGATGGACGCCGGCGCCCATATGGTTCTCCCCGTAGACGCAAAAGTAGCCATGCTGTTTAGCCCCAGCTCCGTCGACAATGTGGTTCCCCACCTAGTGGAGCTGTTCTGGCCGGGGAGCCAAACAGCGAACTACGCCGTGGCGCTAGCAGACGACGGTACTTATAGAACTCCGGTCCGAGAGGATGGTGTCGTAGATGGGCTTGCCGCAGACGGGAAAGTCTCTCGGGTGCACCGAATTGAGCTTAGACGATGATGCTCTGCCCTTATGGGTAGCGGATGCCGATCTTGGCCCAATAGGGCAAGCCTCAGTGGGAAGATCGCCCAAATGGAGAAGCTTCGCACTTGCGTGTGCGCGCTGAAGGCTCATTTCACGACCAATCGATGTGTCCGGCAGAGAGTTTTTTGAACTCAATGCTATCAACGCATTTTGGATCGCCCTCAATATTCGCGATGAGGTAATCCATGCATTCCAGCAAACGTCCGTTAATCACGCTCTGCTTCGCTATTTCAAGAGCCGCCTTTGCATGTTTTCGGCAAAGTTCATTGTGCAACTTGTTCTTTATTTCGAATTGGCTCATGACAGCCATGACTTGAGGGGCAAATTTATCGCCCGTGAGCGCCAATATGGCGTCGTAATATTTCTTTCCGCCGGGTGACACCCCCCCGTTGTAGGATACGCCCCGTCCAATTCGGCACATCATGATCGTCTTAAAAAGACGCGTCGCCAAATTGTCAAAGATAGCATTGGCTTCGGGCACGTAAGAGTACAATTGGGCGGCAACGGGCGGCTCTTTGTGGAAATTATCCCACCCGTTATGCTTGTCCAATAGCTGCGAAATTAGCTCGTCTACAATGATCACGCGCTCACTAGATGATCGGTAAGCGTTGCCGCCGACAACCTCAAAAAACTGCTGCCCGAGATCGTGTTTGTCTTTGAACAAATTAACATTATAGCCCTCCAGCACGATGCCGAGCTTGTACCTCGCCTCATCTCCACAGGCGTTCCACAAAACAGGGGCTATGAGTGAGATATTCTTTCTCACTGAGGGGTCTGTATCAGAAGAAACATAAATTCCGAAGACGGTACGCATTAAGCTTCCGCATAAGTGGGTCGGCAAATCAGTTATCTTCTGCTCGATAGCCTGCTTTGCGGCGTTGTCCATAACCGCAGTGGTCGTTTTCAGGTTCTTTATGAACGACTGAACTTGCAGCGCTGCTTCGGTTGGGTTGTCATTTAGAACGTCTTTTATACAATTCTCTAGGTAGCCCAGAAGCTCGTAGGCGTTAATTGAGTAATTGTTTGGATGTGAGACGCCGATGTCATTCCTCATGTCGAGGATATGAGACAGTTTTTTATAAGTAGTGTCCGATATTAATTCCAACTTGCGGCAGGTGTTTAGCAACACGCTATCTTTAATTGAAGAAAGGTCTTCTTCGTTAGAATAAAACTCTCTAGTTTTGCTGCCGCCCACAGCCGCGTCGAAGAATATGTCGAGCCCATACACCACTGCCTTCTTCCGAAGGTTTATAACAACCTCATTCCAAACAGCATTCAGTGAGTAGTCGAACAGACCGACGCCCGCACCAATCACGAATTTTGACAGATACCGGGCATCCTTTTTTACCTCGGGCGGCAGTGCGTCAATCAGGCCGTGTAGGTTGTCGCCAATGATTTTCCGCTGATTGATGTCGGCGATTACGTTTTCTGATGGTAGGCCCATGTCTTCGAGAAATCCGACAAGCATTTGAGCCTGTGGATCAATCAGTTCATTGGACCGCTTAACGACTACTTCAGCCAAGCTCGATTTCCCCTCTAAGCGACACATAAACTGAAGGCGATATCGTTCTATGCGTCGAAGTGCAAGGATATGGTAATCAGTACCGTTGGCACGATGATGTGCAGATGAGGCCAAAGGACCAGAAGCAACGTACCGCCGAAAAAAGCGAAAACCGGCCACGCGATAACCAGCAGGATGAGAAATAGCAGCAGGGGGACCATGTTGTTTCCCGCAGGGATTGCTAGCGGTACGCCCCCGCTTCATGCCCCTTGATCCGTTGATCCGTTGATCCGGGAGTTAGCAACCGTGCTGACACGGCCTATAGGCCTTTGGCTCGGAGAGCTTGGACATGCGCCCTTAGCTCCCGGACAAAAAAAAGGTCGAGGATTGGTGCCAAATCGGCTGGCACCTACCTGTCAGCAGAGGTTGCTACGCCTCAACCCGCCGCGTAGCGGGTCGGAAACTACATTGCCGGAGATGGGCGGTAAGTCGAACGCTGGCTGCGTTTTGCGCGCGGCTTTGGGTTTTGTAGCCCTTCGCTGCAACGGTTGCACCGCCCCTCCCCCTCCCAACTGCAGCACGGGGTTGCGATCTGTTCACTGGACAACGACGGTTCCAACTTACAAAGTATGGTCGTGGGGGAACACAGTGACTGCGTCCAATTTCGCTTTCCTAGATCAGCATGACAATCGTCTTTATGCCCTTGGTGGACTGGCAGAGCGTTACTTTAGCGATGACCCTTCCACGTCCATTGTCAAACTGCGCCAATTTGCTGAGCTACTCGCGAAGCTGATTGCCGCGCGACAAGCAGCCTACCGCGATGAGCGGGAAACGTTCGATGAAACGCTACGGCGCCTCAGTTACGACGGGATCATACCGCGAGAGGTCGCAGACGTTTTTCACGCACTTCGAAAAGCCGGCAATGCCGCCGTTCACGAAGCTAAGGGTGGTCACGGAGAGGCTCTAACAGCGCTGAAGTTCGCGCGGTCGCTGGGGATTTGGTTCCATCGGACTTATGGGCCACAAGCCACCTTCAATCCCGGCCCATTTGTCCCTCCCTCCGAACCAGTAGACGCGACTGGCGCGCTGCGCGTTGAGATCGCTAGGTTGCAAGGCGAGGTATCCGAAGCTCTAAGCGCGGCTCGTGATCGGGCAGATCAGCATGCTCGCGACCTTGAAACGATAGAAGAGCGGTTGAAGCGCGAAACCGAGGAGCGCGCTGTATGGGAACGGCTTGCACAGGAAACCGAGAACGAAAAGGCAGCTATCGCCGCCAAGCTCTCACGTTTACAAGCTCAGGCCGAAGCCGCGCCTCGTGCGAAGATGCTTGCCTTCATGAAACGAGGCGAGGAAGCAGCAACCAAGCTCGATCTAGACGAAGCCGAGACCCGCGCCCTAATCGACCAGCAACTGCGGGACAATGGTTGGGAGGCGGACACAAAGGCAATGCGTTACAGTGTAGGCGTGAGGCCTGCCAAGGGCCGGAACATGGCCATTGCTGAGTGGCCCACTGCGAATGGTCCCGCCGACTATGCGCTGTTCGTCGGCACGACCCTGATCGCGGTGGTCGAGGCCAAGCGCAAGCGCAAGAACATCTCAGCCGCCATCGATCAGTCGCAGCGGTATTCAGCAGGGATCAGCGAGAGTGGTGACTTCGCGTTTGCTGGTGGTCCGTGGGGCGAACATCGTGTGCCCTTCGTGTTCGCAGCCAATGGTCGGTCATACCTCAAGCAGATCGAGACTGAGAGCGGCATCTGGTTCCGAGATACGCGCCGCAGCGCCAACCATCGTCGTGCACTGGTGAACTGGCTAACACCAGCGGGCCTCTCTGGGCTGCTGGAGGTCGATCAGGATGGCGCAGACGCTGCCCTGCAAGCCCAACCCTTCGAGTTCGGCTTCCCGCTCCGGCACTATCAGGAGGCCGCTATCCGCGCCGTAGAGACTGCGCTGTCGAACGAGCAGCGGTCGATGCTGGTGGCGATGGCCACAGGCACCGGTAAGACCAAGCTCGCGATAGCGCTGCTCTATCGCCTGTTGTCCGCAAAGCGGTTCCGTCGCATTTGTTTCGTCGTTGATCGCTCTGCGCTTGGCCACCAGACCGAGGGCGAGTTTTCCACCACCAAGGTCGTGTCGGGGAAGACGTTCGCGGAGATTTTCGGGCTGAAGGGGCTCGGGGACGTGATGCCGGACTTGGAGACCAAGGTGCATATCAGCACCATACAGGGGCTGGTGAAGCGGGTGCTTTATGCCGCTGACGCCTCCGAGGCCCCGCCCGTCGATCAGTACGACCTGATGGTCATCGACGAGTGCCATCGAGGCTATCTGCTCGACCGGGAGCTATCCGAGACTGAACTCTCGTTCCGGGGGCAGGACGACTACATCTCCAAGTACCGGCGCGTACTGGAATACTTCGACGCAGTGAAAATCGGCCTGACCGCAACCCCGGCGCTGCACACCACCGACATCTTCGGCGAGCCGATCTACCGCTACTCGTATCGGGAGGCCGTGATCGACGGCTTTCTGATCGACCATGAGCCCCCCATCAGGATCGAGACTGCCTTGGCTCGGGACGGGATCGGCTTCGCGGGAGGTGAGGCAGTCGAGTATCTTGCTCCGGCCACGGGCGAGATCGACACCGCGACCCTGCCCGACGAAATCCACTTCGAGGTCGATCAGTTCAACAAGCAGGTGATCACGCCGGAGTTCAATCGGGTGGTCGCCGAGGAACTGGCCAAGCACATTGACCCGGCCTTACCCGGCAAGACCCTGATCTTTGCCGCCACCGATGCCCATGCCGACATCATCGTGAGCGCCATCAAGACGGCGTTGTTCGACGCCTATGGTGAAATCGACGACGCGGCGGTGCGCAAGATCACCGGCAGCGTGGACAAGGTGCAGATGCTAATCCGCTCGTTCCGCAACGACACCAACCCCAAGATCGCTGTCACCGTCGATCTGCTCACCACCGGCATTGACGTGCCGAAAATCACAAACCTCGTGTTCCTGCGTCGGGTCAATAGCCGTATACTCTACGAGCAGATGATCGGGCGGGCGACACGGAAGTGCGATGAGATCGGCAAGGAAGTGTTCCGCATCTTCGACGCCGTTGACCTCTATCCGCACCTCCAAAACCTGACCGACATGAAGCCGGTCGTGGTCAACCCGTTGATCAGCTTCGAACAGCTTGTCGGCGAGATGATCGGCGCCACCGACGATGCCCAGCGCGAGACCATCCGTGACCAAATCGCGGTCAAGTTGCGCCGTCGCCTCAAGAAGCTCCCCGATGACGCACGGCAGCGGTTCGAGGCTGTCGCTGGTGAACCGCCCGAGGCAATGTTGGAGCGGTTGTTGTCCGGCAATGCGCCCGATCTCGCGACATGGCTGAAGGACCGGGCCGCCATCGGGGCGATCCTTGACTGGCAGGCGGAGGGCGACAATCCGCGCTACATCCCGATCTCGCGCCATGCCGACGAAGTGGTTGCCGTGACCAGAGGCTATGGCGACGCCGACAAGCCGGAAGACTTCCTCGACAGCTTCTCAGCCTTCGTGCGCGACAACCTCAACACCATCGCTGCGCTGAAACTGGTGGTGCAGCGACCACGTGACCTCACCCGCGCCGACCTGAAGGAACTGCGCCTCGCCCTTGACCGGAAGGGCTTCTCCGAGGCCAATCTGCGCCGGGCATGGGCAGATGCCAAAAACGAGGAGATCGCCGCCTCGATCATCGGCTTTGTGCGTCAGGCAGCCATCGGTGATCCGCTCGTGCCCTATGAAGATCGTGTCAGGGTCGCCATGCGTTCAATCATGGCAAGCCGTCAGTGGACGGAGCCGCAGAGGCGTTGGCTGAAGCGGATCGGCGAACAGATCGAGAAAGAAGTCGTTGTTGATCGCGAGGCCATCGACAAGGAGCCGTTCATGGCCGATGGAGGGTTCAACCGGCTCAACAAGGTGTTCGGCGGCGAACTTGAGACTATCCTCGCCGGGATTAACGAAGAAATGTGGAAGAAAACCGCCTGATGACCACGACCACCGACATCGTCGCCAAGCTTTGGAGCCTGTGCAACGTCCTGCGCGATGATGGCGTCACCTACAACGAGTACGTGACCGAGCTGACCTATCTGCTGTTCCTGAAGATGCTGGAGGAGACTGGGCGGGAGAGCCGCCTGCCCGATGGTTATCGTTGGGGCATCCTCGCCAAGCGAGCGGGCATGGAGCAGCTCGACTATTACAAGGCCATGCTGCTCGAACTTGGCAAGGCCAAGGACGGCCTTGTTGCCGCCATCTTCACCGACGCACAGACCCGTTTGCGCAAGCCCACCAACCTCAAGGCGCTGACCTCGAACATTGATCAGCTCGATTGGTTTTCGGCTCGCGAAGAGGGGCTGGGCAACCTTTATGAGGGTCTGCTGGAAAAGAACGCGTCCGACAAAAAGTCGGGCGCAGGCCAGTATTTTACTCCTCGCCCATTGATTGATTGCATCGTACGCCTGATGCAGCCGCAGCCCGGCGAGGTCGTGCAGGACCCGGCAGCGGGCACGGCTGGCTTCCTCGTCGCCGCCGACCGCTATATCAAGGACCACACCGACGACCTCTACAAGCTGAACGAGGGACAAGCATTCTTCCAGCGCCACAACGCATTCACAGGGGGCGAGCTTGTCCCTGATACCCACCGCCTATGCATGATGAACTTGCTGTTGCACGGCATCGAGGGCGGCGTGGACAACATCGACACCTTGTCGCCTGACGGTGAGGCGTTGGCCAAGGCCGATTTGGTCCTGACCAATCCGCCGTTTGGTACCAAGAAGGGTGGCGGCCGCCCGACCCGTTCCGACTTCTCGGTGACAGCAGATACGTCGAACAAGCAGCTCGCCTTTGTTGAACACATCGTCCGCGCCCTGAAGCCGGGCGGTCGCGCTGCTGTAGTGCTGCCGGACAACGTTCTGTTCGAGGACAATACCGGTCGTCGCCTGCGCACGTGGATGATGGACCTCTGCGACCTGCACACGATCCTGCGCCTTCCGACTGGCATTTTCTATGCGCAGGGCGTCAAGACCAACGTCTTGTTCTTCCAGCGCGGCAAAGCCGACAGCGGCAACACCAAGGCCGTCTGGGTCTACGATATGCGGGCCAACATGCCAGTTTTCGGTAAAACCCGCCCCCTAACCGTTGCCGCCTTTGCCGAATTCGAGGCTGCTTATGGCGATGATCCGATGGGCCGTGCCAAGCGGGAAGAACAGGGTGAGGAGGGCCGCTGGCGTAAGTTTACCCGTGAGGCCATTGCCGCCCGCAATGATAGCCTCGACATCGCATGGTTGCGCGATACCGAGACTGAAGCTGAAGAAGGACTGACCGAGCCGGAAGACATTGCGGCTGCTATCATTGGCCACCTCAAGGCTGCACTGGAGGAGATCGAGGCGCTGTCCGAGGAAATCGAGCCGGACAGCGTCGACGAAGCAGCTGCCTTAGCGGAGGCAGCGGAATGAGTGAGTTGCCGCAGGGTTGGGCAGAAGCGACGCTGGGCAGTCTTGCGTCTAAAATCGTTGATGGTTCGCACAACCCACCACCGAAGATGGACGCGGGCAAACCCATGTTAAGTGCACGTAACATACGTGACGGACAGATTATCTTCGATGACTATCGGCTGATTGAGGAGGTCGCGTTTGATGGTGAGCATCGTCGGACCCGCATCAAGCAAGGCGATGTTCTGCTCACAATCGTCGGTACGATTGGACGAACTGCCGTTGTTCAGACCGACGCCTCCTTTACATTGCAACGCAGTGTTGCCGTCATTGGCGACTTCGGTGAGATAGAACCGCTGTTTTTGGCAAGGGCACTTGAAAGTCCAGCGTACCAGCTATGGCTACTTGAAAATGCAAAAGGCACCGCCCAGAAGGGTGTGTATCTAAAAGCACTCGCCGCTTCGAAGGTGCCTGTCGCTCCACTGTCCGAGCAGCGGCGGATCGTGGCAAAGATAGACAGCCTCGTCGGCAATTCTCGACGAGCCCGCGATCACCTCGATCATATCCCTCGCCTCGTGGAGAAGTACAAGCAGGCCATCCTTGCGGCGGCGTTCCGGGGGGACCTGACCCGGGAATGGCAGTCTAAGAACAGTAGTTCCGCTTGGACCCAGCACGTTGCTGAGCAGCTTAGTTCTGGTCGACGGTGGCGGTGGCTCAAGGAGGCCCGCCGCAAGGCGGAACTGCGCCGGAGAACAACCACAGATGAAGCTCTGTTGAAGAGCTATGAGCATTTCGATGGGTCAGAACCACAGCCGCTTGGAGCCGCAGGTTGGTTCTTGGTGCCCATGGGCACTTTTGCAGTTCCACTAGGCGGAAAGAGACTGCCCAAGGGAGCGGGCTACGTTGAGGGAAAAACGTCGTATCCGTACATCCGCGTCACTGATTTCACAGATGGGAAACTGGACCCATCCAGTTGTAAACACTTGTCACGGTCCGTTCACGAGGAAATTGCGCAGTATTGTGTCGAGACGGGAGACCTGTGTATTTCCATCGCTGGAACGATTGGGGCCACTTTCGTCGTCCCACCAACGGCGAATGGGGCAAACCTTACAGAAAATGCCGCTCGTCTGATTGTGGCAGAACAGGTTCTTCCGGCTTATCTGGACCTTTATCTTAAGTCCCCGGAGGGCCAAGCGCAGATCACCACCGCCACGGTGGCGACCGGCCAACCTAAGCTGGCGCTGTTTAGGATAGAGCAGTTGCTAGTTCCGGTCTGCTCAGTCGACGAGCAGGCGGAGCTAGTTAAGAAAGTTGATGCGGCCCTTAAGTGGATCGACCGCCTAGGCTCCGAGGCCACCAGCGCTCGAAAACTGATCGACCGCCTCGAACAAGCCGTGTTTGCCAAGGCATTCCGGGGCGAACTCGCGCCGCAGGACCCCGCTGACGAACCCGCCAGCGTGTTGCTGGAGCGTATCAAGGCTGAGCGTGGAGCCGTCCCGAAGATAACGAGAAAGCGGAAGGCGAAAACGGCATGATCCGACTTTATCGGCTGTCGGCTATCGAACCGTCGCTCTTCCCAAGATGCAAGACATCATCAGGCGTTTTCCTTTCCCCAGATTTCTGGCCCCAAAGCTGTAAAAATCGCTCGGCAACTTTCGAAATTCGAGCTTGTTCTTCCATCCGCTCACGGATTGCAGACGGAGCATCTTGTTCATTTGCCCGCGCTTGTTGAACTGACAATCGAAACGAAGAGGCCTTCAACGTCCGGTCAAACCAAGCTGCAGCGGCGACTTCATCCCCGCGTTCTGCGGCGGCATTGAACAATACAATAGCTTGGGCTTGGAGGCCGTCCGCCAGTTCTAGCAGGCTTTGCGCGTGGTTGAGGGCACTACGTCGCTCACTGCACTCCATATGCGCTACCTCTCGGATGAGATGCAGTTGTTTGTGACGAGACAAGGCAGAGCGAGACACGCCAAATTCAACCGTTATGTCCCGCAAAGGTCTGCGTGCCACAATGCGAGCGTCGATCTCGCTGCGCCTCTCGTGCACACATATACTGCAGGGTCGAGCCATCTTCAGGACGCCTTACAAGAGGCGTTGTATTTCGTTGTCCGTCGGTGTGCTTCTTCGACAAAATAATGATCGAGTAGGAAAAGCGCAGAGAGTGCATCGATTAACTTCTCATCCCGCGCTTCCGCTTTAAGCGCTGCTGCAAGTTGGCGCTCTGTGTTGGCGAGATTGCTTAGACAGAACTCAAGATATGAAGTCTCGTTCTCTATCAACTATTTCTCCCGTTTATTCGATATGCGCTGAGGCCGAGTGCGTTCATTGCTTGAATCGTTGTTGAATAAAAAATTGCTCGGTTCTCAACGTGTCGGGTGCAGTAAATCTTTAGAACTAAGTTCCATTGTTTTTACCACGATGACGATCGTGCTTAAATTCCAGATCGTTTGTAAAATGACATGTCGGAATCAATATTGGTTTTTCGATCCAATTGATTTTGTGGGCCAGTGGGACAAAGAGATTTAGGAGCTCAGGTCAGAGCGGCAGCGCGAAGGTATTGCTAGGTCAAAAGAGAAAGGCGCCTATAAGGGGCGCAAGCCAACCGCCCGCGCAAGAACAGCGAAACGGCCTGCAATTTTCGTTGATTTTTCACATTTTTGGCTCTTATTCCGGATGGCTGCGCTAGAGGCCCTTGCCGTCAGGCCTTAGCATAAGAAGCTTAGCTCGACCGGCGAATGCCGGAGAAGCAGCCGCCTCGCAATGGGGTGCTACACAACCATGCTACACGCAGTTGCGGATTGTCTGAAAAAAAGATTTGGAAACAATGCCTTAAACTTTATAGGGGATTTTCCCTCTCTCTCCGCCACTTCGATCCTTCAGAAGTCGTTGAAAAACCTGCTGTCTTGGCGACCCTAGCGTGAGGGCCGTCCTGGTAGGGGCTAGGGCCTCTGGTCCTAACACGCTGAGTATCTCGCACGGTCGAGAGACTGAGAACTAACTAAGGCCCATCGGCTAGGCCACCGGAAACATGACCCTGGAAACGAGCATCCATACAGCCATTGCAACCATCATCAGGTTTTCAGTGAGCGAAACAAAGCCGAGCGGCACATTGCTCGAGCCGCCAACACAGGCGCATTTGAGTTCACGCCGATCGATATAGACCGCCTTGAATACAGACACCGCTCCCACGGTACCGATAGAGAGCGCGATCGGCACCGAGAGCCACATGAACGCCCCGGATATCATCAGGAGCCCCGCAAGGGCCTCCGCATACGGGTAAATGTAGCTGTAGGGCACCCATTGGCGCGCAAGAAGGTCGTAATTGAGAAACATGGTGCTGAACCGCTCGACGTCCTGGAGTTTGAGCAGGGCAAGCGCCACCATCGAAAAGCTGATGAACCACTCAAGCGC
>NZ_JACIEW010000005.1 GCF_014197055.1 Devosia subaequoris
TAGGCCGGGTGTGGAAGCGCAGCAATGTGTGAAGCTTACCGGTACTAATAGCTCGATCGGCTTGATCGTTCTCATTAATCTATGCCCGCAAACGAAAAACGTTTGCATCTCAGATCAAAACAAAACCAATCTTCACATGTGTGTTTTTCGCTGACCTTGTGGTTCTTGCGAGGGGCCCAGGACCCGATCCCATCCCGAACTCGACCGTCAAATCCCTCCGCGCCAATGGTACTAAGTCTCAAGACTTGGGAGAGTAGGTCACTGCAAGGTCTGCCAAAAACACACACTCTCTTCACAAAAACCAACTCAAAAACGCCCCCGCAAATCAGCGGGGGCGTTTTGCGTTCTAAAACCGAACATGCCCGAGGAATAGCGTGGATCAGGACATCTATAGCGCCGATTGCAGCCGCTGCTTCGGCCTTTGCTGCACCGCGCTATCGTTCGAGCGGTCGGCGCAGTTCGGCCACGACAAGATGGCCGGCCAACCTTGCCAATATCTGCAGCAGGATTTTCGCTGCCGTATTCATGAGCGGCTCGACGATCTGGGCTATGGCGGCTGCGATGCGTTTGACTGTTTGGGGGCAGGGCCTCGGGCCAGTGCCGCCTTTGCTGCAGAAAACTGGCAGCGCGATGCCGCGATCGCCCGAAAACTGTATGCGCGTTTCTCGCAATTGCTCAAGCTGCAGGAAATGCGGCAGGCTCTTGATACCGCTGCCAGCCTCGAAATCCCGGCCGAAACGCACCAGCACAGAATGGCATTGCTAGCGCGCGTTAGCGCGGAAGCCGATTGCAGTGCCAACGAACCCACGGATACGGGGCAGGAAGTGCTCACTGAGGGGAGGGCCTTTCTGCGCAGTCTGGCCAACATCCTGGCGAATTCGCCGCCTTAAATCTTCCGCGGATCAGGCAGGGCAGAATCGGGGGTTGACCTGCGTGTGCCAAACGCCATGCTGGCCGGCAATTGTACCGCCAGCCAAATGAGCTCCATCTTGCTGATCCGTATTCTGTTTCTGTCTCTTCTCCTGGTGTTTCCAGCGGGGGCGCAGGGTCTACTTCCAAGCAGTGCGCAAACCGAGGAGAGCCGCGTTGCTGAAGGCAGCGAGGAAAGTGCCGCCGCAGTCGATGACCTGGTGCGCATTCTCGAGGATGACGCGGCGCGAGCGGCTCTGATCGAGCGGCTGAAGCAGGCAGCGCCAGAGAACGGTGCCGCTGAGGAGGCCGAGGCCGAAGCGGGAGATCTGAGTATTGCCCGGCAACTGGCCGAGTATACGCAGGGCATAGCCGAGGGGGCGTCGAACTCGGTGCGCTCGATCGGCTCGGCGCTTGGTAATTTGCAGGCGCTGTTCGATGGCACCCTGAACGCGGATGGCGAGGCGCTGCGGCAGTTTGCGATCAATATCGGGCTGCTTATCGCGGCACTGTTCGGCAGCTTCTTCTTGCTCCGGTTGATCGCCAACGCCTTGGGCCGCATGATTGCCGCGCGGGTGAGTGCCCGGGGCGTGGCTGCCCGAATTACTGGCTTGCTCGGGCTGGCAGTGATCGATGTCGCCAGTATTCTGCTTGCCTGGGGGCTGGGTTATGTTCTGGCGCTGAATTTCGGCACCACCTCGCGCGGCTTTATGGGCATCAATCAGTCCCTTCTGCTCAACGCCTTTCTGGTGGTCGAGTTGATCAAGCTGGCCGTACGCATCGTGCTCGAGCCACGGTTCCCGGCGCTCCGTTTCCTGCCGGTCACGGACGGGAATGCGGCATATTGGTCCTTCTGGAGCGCTCGGGTGATTTCATTGCTCGGCTATGCCTTCATGTTCGTCGCGCCGATGCTGAGCGGGCTGGTATCCCGCCCGGTCGGTGGCGCTGTGGAAGTGCTGGCCATGGCTACGGCCGTGACGATCGGCATCATTATCACCCTGCAGAACAAGGATGATGTGCGACAGTGGCTGGGTCAGATCAGCGAACGACGAGGCAATGACGGCTTTGGCCAATTGCTCGCGGCTATCGGCCGGTTCTGGCATCTTGTGGTGATTGCCTATCTTGTCGCGCTGCTGGTGGTGTGGTTCGCCAATCCTGATACGGCGTTGCCCTTCATGATCGCCGCCACCATGCAGTCGGTGTTCGCGGTGCTGATCGGCTCGCTGGTGGTCGGCTTTATCAGCCGCTTTGTTTCCACCGGACTCAGCCTGCCCGACGACGTACGCCAGCGCCTGCCGCTCCTTGAGTCTCGGCTGAAATCCTTTGTGCCGGCGGTGATGCGGGTGGTGCGTTGGATCGTCATCGCGGCCGTAGTGATTGCCATCGGTCAGGCGTGGGCGCTGTTCGACTTCGCAAGCTGGATTGGCAGCGAGGAAGGCTTGGCGGTCGCCGGTTCGGTGGTGTCGGCGGCGCTGATTCTGCTGGCCGCCATTGTGCTCTATGTCGTGGTCGCCTCGTGGGTGGAGTACCGGCTCAATGTCAATTTTGGCAAGGTGCCGACCTCGCGCGAGAAGACCCTGCTCAACCTGTTCAAGAATGCCTTTACTGTAGCGCTCGTGGTGTTTGGCGCCATGCTCGCCCTAGCCCAGATCGGGGTCAATATCGCCCCGTTGCTCGCCGGTGCCGGTGTGGTGGGTCTCGCCATCGGTTTTGGTGCCCAAAAGCTCGTGCAGGACATCATCACCGGCATCTTCATTCAGTTTGAGAACATCATGAATGAGGGCGACGTCGTGACCGTGGGCAGTTGGTCTGGCGTGGTGGAGAAGCTAACGATCCGGTCGGTGACCATCCGTGATCTCGCCGGGACGGTGCATCTGGTTCCCTTCTCGTCGGTCGACCAGGTCAGCAATATGATGCGGGGTTTCTCCTATCACTTGGCTGAGATTGGCGTGTCCTATGACAGCGACATCGAAGAGGTAAAGAGCGCCATGCATGAGGCGTTCGATCGCCTGATGCAGACCGAGCACAAGGACGAGATTCTCGACGACCTTGAAATGCATGGCGTTACCGGGTTCGGCGACTCGGCCATCATGGTGCGCGCGCGGATCAAGACCTTGCCCGGCACACAATGGGGCACTGGACGACGGTATAACCAGATCATCAAAGAGGTCTTTGATGAACGCGGGATCGAGATCCCCTATCCGCATGTCACTTATGTCCCCGCGGCGGGCGGGGGGGCGTCCAAATCGCCACCGCCGGCTGGCCGTGTCGAGGACCAGAGCGAAGACAGCGCGGATTGACGGCGATGTGATCGGCGGAGCGGTTCTGCCTTAAGGTCATCTTAATCGGGTGCGTTAATGCTTTGATACACGCGCCCGGCAAGGCCGGTGCGTTCGCGTTTTCCTGTTACCGCGTATGCTCGAGGCCCGAGATGATCCGATCCGGTGGTTCTTTCAATTTTCTTCGTCTGCTGATGGGGGCTGTCCTCGCCGGCATGGCGCTGATGGGGCCGGCCCAGGCCAATAGCGCCAGCTTTGTACGCAATCTCTGGCCCGAGGCGGAGCGGGCCGGGGTGAGCCGGCAGGCATTCGAGGCTGCCTTTGCCAGTTACAACCCGATCCCGCAGGTGATCGAGTTGACGAAAAAGCAGCCCGAATTCACCCAGACCGTGCAGCAATATGTCGACAAGCGCGTCACGGCGGCTCAAGCTGCCAAGGGTCAAGCCATGCGCGGGGAGTGGGCGCAGACGCTGGCCGGTGCGGAGCAGCGCTATGGGGTGCAGCCCGAAATCGTCCTGGCCATCTGGGGCATGGAAACCAATTTTGGCGGCTTCATGGGGGGCAACAACACCATTCATGCGCTCGCCACGCTGACCGAGAAGGGCTATCGCGCCAGTTTCTTCCGCTCCGAACTGGTGACCGCACTGCGCATCGTTTCGGACGGGCATATTTCGCCCAATGCCATGGTCGGATCCTGGGCGGGGGCGATGGGGCATACCCAGTTCATGCCTTCGAGCTTCATGCGCTATGCGGTCGATTATAATGGCGACGGGCGCAAGGATATCTGGAATTCGGTGCCCGATGCGCTTGGCTCGACCGCCAATTACCTCAAGAGCTTCAACTGGCGGCCGGGCGAGACCTGGGGCTATGAGGTCAAGCTGCCACAGGGATTCAATTTTGCAGCAGCGCGGGAGATGGGCAAGGCGCCCTTGAGCCAATGGCAGGCCATGGGCATCAGCCGCGCTTCGGGCAGCGCCTTTCCGCGCCCCAATGACATGGCCCGTCTCTATATGCCGGCGGGCGCCAGCGGCCCGGCCTTTTTGCTGCTGCCCAATTTCGATGTGATCAAGCGCTACAACAATTCGGACAGCTATGCCCTGGCGGTGGGCCATCTGGCCGACCGCATTCTGGGCGGCGGCAGCTTCGTGACGCCTTGGCCTTCGGGTGATTATGCGCTGAGCAAGGCGCAGCGGGCCGAAGTGCAATCGTTGCTCGGGCGAGCCGGATTTGATGTTGGCACGGCCGATGGGGTGGTCGGCCCCAAGACCCGCGCCGGGGTGATTGCCTATCAGCAGGCGCGCGGTTTGCCGGCCGATGGCCATGTTTCAGGGCTGCTGCTGGAGCGGCTGAAACGTTGAGAATGCCGTTAACACTCTGTTAACGAACTGGGCGCAAAGTTTTCCCGCTTAAGTAGAGGGCAGGCCAGCGACCGAACGACCGGCGCGCCTGTCCTCGCCCAGTTTTGCGCCACAATATCTCCGGTTTTCTGGCGCACACACCCGCTTTGGCTTCCCAACAGACCTGATTGATTTTCGAATGCCCTTGCTTCGCTCCCTGCTTGCCGCCCTGACCCTGGCCGTCCTGCTGCTGCCTCATGCCGCCCAGGCGGTTTCCGTCATGGACCCGTTCAATGTCCCGCTGGCCATGGATGGAGGCACCGCCAAGGTGGGCGATGGGATCGCCTATGCGGATGGCGCTCGGGCCAAGCTCGATGTCTATGCGCCCGAACAGCGGGGCGAGCCGGCGCCGGTGGTGTTCTTCATCTATGGCGGCGGCTGGAGCCGGGGCGAACGGGGCGAGTATGAGTTCGTCGGCCGCGCATTGGCCTCGCGCGGCTTTGTCACCGTGATTGCCGATTACCGGCTCTATCCCGAGGTGCGCTACCCTGATTTTCTCGAGGATGGCGCGCGCGCCCTGCGCTGGGTGCAGGACAATATCGCCAATTACGGTGGCGATCCGAACCGGCTGTTTCTGGCCGGACATTCGGCCGGCGCCTATAATGCGGTGATGCAGGCGCTCGACCCCTCGTTTCGCGCCGAATATGGCGTCACCATGCCGATCCTGGCGGTGGCGGCGCTGTCGGGACCTTATGATTTCTACCCATTCGAATATGGCGAAGTGCGCGATGTGTTTGGTGAGGCGCCCAATCCGCAGGGCACCCAGCCGATCAATCTGATCACCGCCGAGGCGCCGGCGATGTATCTGGCCACCGGCACGACCGACCCGATTGTGCGGGTTCAGAACACGGAACGCTTTGCCGAGCGGCTGCGGGCGCAGGGCGTCTGGGTGACCACACAATATTATGACGGCTTCGGGCATATGGAGCCGGTGCTGGCCATGGGCGCGCTATGGCGCTGGCGCATGCCGGTGCTGGACGACATGGTGGGCTTTTTCCAGCGCTTTGGCGCTTTCCCCAGTGGCGTGCCCTATCTGGCAGTGGCACCTGAGGCGCCCGAAATGCTGCCCGAGGCCATCGCGCCGATCGACCAGATCGTCAGCGAGCTCAACGCGATGTTCCAGCCGATTGAAGAATAGGTCTTTGCCTGCCGAGCATGGCTGGCGCGAAACCGCCCCGGCGCGGCGGCATGCAAAAGCGCCGCCTCGCCTCTCGGCTATCGGTCGCACGGTAGCGAACGGCCAGAGGCCCTTCCGAAACTAGGTAGAACGAGCCACTGGCCGTTCGCCACGGAAACACGGATTTTCCACGGGTCCGGATTCAGGCGGTACCGTTATTGCAGGTCCGGCTGCCGAGCTTCTACCCGCGTAAAGAGGCGCCCCTCTTCCCGGCCTCCCCATCCGGCCCTGCGTCGGGGCCGCGTGTGTGACGGGGATGGAAGGAGGATACGAGAGGAATTCGGGCCGGGGATAATTTTGTTCAGGGTCAACGCCGGCGCTGCGGTGGTCGACAAGACTGTCCGGCCAAGTGGCCCAAAACCGCAGCGGCGTCCCTGACCTACCGGCGGTCATCCCGGCGGATGCCGGGGCCCAACCCGAAGTTTAGCCACCGGCTCCGGAAGGCATTTTGCACGCGCGTCTCCATCTCAGGATGGGCCCCGGGTCAAGCCCGGGGTGACAGCCGGTCGGGTGGGCTTAACGGGGCAAAAGCGGAAGGTCAGTTGCCGACCCCATTCCCGTCATTGGCACGTCATTCTGTCGATGACCGCTTTTGGACCAAAGCGGACCTTCGAACATTGTCTAGGATGATGACTACGAAGCCTGATCACTGTCCGTGGACGGACAGCCGATGCATCGTTTGCCGATGCTCGGCTGCCCTTTAAAGCCGTTCAGCTGCTAGAGAAAGTCGCAAGGAGGATGTTGAACTGGTTTGGTGAGATTACTGGGGTCAGGGCGCTCAAATTTCACCCACATCTCCTAGGCCGACTCGAGAATGATGCATTCTTGCTTGATTTTGTTCATGCCGATCTACACCTGCGGGATGTCCTCGACATAGACCGTCACCGCAGCGAGCGCCGCTTTCGCCTCAAGTTTCGTTTTGGCTTTGATGAGCTCCCCCACTTGCTTGTCAAATCCCGGGTCGACGAGCTTTCCTTCGACGCCTAAAAGCTTTGCGGTGAACCTCGTCAGGTTGCAAACAATGAGAGTTTGCGCGCCCTTTTCAGATATCGGCGCACAGATGTCACCGAACCAACGGATATGGTCCGCATACTTATCGAAATGCGGGTGCGCGATCCGGTAGTGGGCCGAGGTATCGGGGAACTTCTGAGGCTGACTTGTACGCACATCTTGCTCTCCCTTAGCGATGTTGCAATCGCGACAAGAGATCGCAAGGTTCTCAGGAGTAAACATGAAGCGGGCAGCCTTAGCCCTGGAAATGATGTGCTCCGCATCCCAGAGTGCCTTGTTCGCGGTGACGATCTGGCGGTTGCAGTAGACACAAACGTATTGCTGCTCTGCGATGTAGTGGTCCTTGATCTGCGCGCGAACCGGCTCGACGTCGTCGTGGCCCCAGTAATCTTTTAGCTGCTGCTCCGGCAAAAGCGCCTCAAAGGCGTCAACCAGCACCTTGTTTTCAGGCGTATATTCGACAGGGGTCACTCCGCGGCCGCCTTTCCGGCATGATCCGCAACGTCTTGGAGATTGCGTATGATCTCCTTCGATGGATCTTCCTCGTCGAGCCCCTCCGCAAACTTGAGAAGGTCCTCAAGCGTAGCTTTGAATTCTCGGGACCTCGCTTTGCCGTTCGCGACTAAACGGAGCGCTTCCACGATGCGATCTTTGACATGAAGGTTGCCGTTCGTCGGCAGGCCGAAAGCCTCCGCCAGCAAGAAGTCGGCCGACTGCCCCTTCAGTTCGCTCGACGGTGGTAAGCTCTCTCTGTCGAGGGAAATCACATCCGCATGCGCCGGCAATTCCGAGATCACCAACGGAGAGTGCGTTGCGACAACGAAGTGGCAACCCTGGTATCGCGCGAATGTTTTCACCAGCAGATCGACGTACTTAATTTGCCACTCGGGATGCAGACTCAGCTCTGGCTCATCGATTAGGATGAGACTTCCGTTGCGGATCACGGAGGCCAGGGCGATCAGGGCGGACGCCATGCTCAATGTCCCGGAGCTAGCGCCGCGCAGATCAGACGAAACGCCCGACTTGTGCGTAACCTCGACGCCTCGCAGATTCAGAAATCCCGCTCGCCTGATTGGCTGGAGCCTCCGAAAAGTGTCGTCGAGAATGCCGCCGGCCTCGAAGTCTGCTCGCATTTCGATGCGGCCCTTCACAGATCGCTCGAACGCAATTTCCAGCAGATGTCTCAGTTCAAGCTCATCGATTCCGGCCCTTTGGGCCTCTTCGACGCCACGAAGCTGGGTGGGGTTTAAGACCGCATCGCCAAGGTGCACGCGCCGATTGACCGCGTCCCTCAAGCGCGAGGTTTCGCGCAGTCGGTAAATGATATTTAGCGTTGGCTTGTAGCCAAGAAAGTCGAACACCGCGCCGATGTTCGTGCGACGGAGAGCCTCGTTTTCGGTCGTATCAAAAAGGCTATTCAAAGATCGATAGAGTAGGGTCTCGATAGACGCCTTGCCGAAGCGATCACGCAGCCCAAGGTACTGATACATGGACCTTTCGACCGGCACGATTGATCGGGCCAGCGTTCTTGGCACCGGAAACTTGTCGAACGGGCTGATGGTTAGAGCCACGACGCGCTGTGGAAGCGGCAAGTCGCGCAGTGTTGCGTCTGCGCCATCGATCGTCACGCTTATGCGATGTCGCCTGTCCTGCGTTAGTGCGCATTGTACGCCATCGCTCACGTACTCCAGATGCTCAAGGGGCAGATCTTTCAGGGTCGACCGCTTGCCAGACTGAAGTTCCTCGAGAGCGATAAATGTTCGCACAATCGCGCCAAGCAGATGGGACTTACCTGTCCCGTTCTTTCCTATGATCGCGGTGATGTGTTCGCGCTGCTGGCCGAAGGAGGCCTGCTGCTGACTGAAAACTGCATGTGGATTGATGATCGGCCGATCTCGCCGCCAGGGCATGTCTACCGGGACGTCCGCGGTGCGAGCCTCTAGCAGCTGAAAATCATGTTCGGCATACAAAATATTGCTCCCCCATTATCCCACTAATTGTCTCGAGTTCTTCTCGAGATGTCGAGCGTCCACCTGTAGTTACCATAAGTTTTGGGCGCGTCCCACAGGGCCGGCGTGAACTGAGCCACGCTACGCTTTGTCTCAGCCGTACGGCTTTCATCCCTCGCGCAGGTCTCTTGGAGTCATCGGCATCGACCAGGCTTTCCGTTTTCCAGGTCTACACTGGCAATCTTGCTCGATCCGATCCCGCCCGACCTGGCTTTGCGCTCGACCCGTAAACCTGCCCGCCCGGAGCTTTCGTCATCGGACACGATCTACTTGTCCTGTCCCCTGGAGAGACGCATCGGGGTACCTGGTCGGTGAGGAACGCCTGACGCATCGCCAGGAAGGCTTTTACACGTCAGCTTGTGGCGCGAAACGGCCATTACAGCCTCCATACCGGAATGACCGCAATCCACCCCATACCCGCCAATGAAGTGCAGAGCCCTCGGCTCAAGGCCGAGGGTGACGGCTGGTGGGTGGGGCGGTGCCGGTGAAAGGGCATAACGTCGTCATTGCGATACCGCCAGCGAGCAGGCGTTCGCAGCCCCGCCAAGACAGACGCTGAGGCGGCGATGCTAATGGTTTTTGCGGCCCGGCAGGTGTGTCCTGCGCCCTTAGCCCAGTTTCGCCTCGAGGGTGATGTCGATGGCGCCCAGGGCTTTGGAGACCGGGCAATTGACCTTGGCCTTTTCGGCCAGTTCCTGGAATTTGGCCTCGTCAATGTCCGGCACGGTGCCGACCAGGGTCAGCGCGCTGCCGGTGATGCCGGTGCCGGGGACCAGGGTGACTGCCGCCTCGACCTTGAGATTGGTGGCGGGGGTGCCGTTTTCGGCGAGAAAATGGGCCAGTTGCATGGCAAAGCAGCCTGAATGGGCGGCCGCGATCAATTCTTCCGGGTTGGTGCCCGACTGGCCGGTCTCATCAACGAAGCGGCCCTTATGGGTATAGGGCAGCGCCTGGAGCGCGCCGCTCAGGGTATCCAGAGTGCCCGACCCCTCGGTCAGTGACTTCGTCCAGTTGGCGGTGGCCGTGCGCTTCATCGTGCTCTCCTCGAAATTGCATGCATGGGCTTCAACCCGGGGCAAAGCCTAGCAGTTGCATTGGCGAAACCAAAGTTGCCATCGTGAACGCTCGGTGCCTGGATTGGGGGCAGCGACCGGATCGGATGTCCGGTCGGGCTGCTCCTCGGATCAGGCGGCCAGGCTTTCCCGCGCGCCGACGCCGAGCATGATGTTGAGGTTCTGCACGGCAGCGCCAGAGGCGCCTTTGCCCAGATTGTCATAAACCGCAGAGATCACGGCCTGATTGAGCTCATCATTGGCAAAGACGTGCAGGGTGAGCGTGTTGGTGCCGTTATGGGCCTGCGGGTCGAGCGCGGCCGTCTTGCCCAGCCCCGGCTCATAGGGCGCCACCTGGACAAAGCTGTCGGGAATGGCGGCGTAATAGTCGCTCAGGGCCGCATGCAGATCCTTGCCGGTGGGGATATCGGCGGACATGTCGGTATGGATGGGCAGCGATGTCGACATGCCCTGCGCAAAATTGCCGACCACCGGCTCGAACAGAGGCGCGCGGCCGAGCTTGGCGTAATGCGCCATTTCGGGCAGGTGCTTGTGCTGAAAGGTCAAGGCATAGGGCATGTATCGGCTGGCCTTGTCGCCCTGGGCCTCATAGTCCTCGATCATCTGCCGGCCGCCGCCGGAATAACCGGACACGCCGTGATAGGAGAGCGGGAAATCGGTCGGCAGCAGCCGCGCCTCGATCAGCGGGCGGGCTGCGGCAATCAACCCCTGCGGCCAGCAGCCGGGATTGGCAACGTAGCGTGCCTTGGCTATTTCGTCGGCCTGGTCGGGTGCCATTTCGGCAAAGCCATAGGCCCAGCCTTCGGCCACGCGATGGGCAGTGGAGGCGTCGATGACGCGGGTGGTGTCGTTTTCGATCAACCGGACGCTTTCCCTGGCCGCATCGTCGGGCAGGCAGAGGATGGCGACGTCCGCGGCGTTGAGCAGGCGCTTGCGCTCCTCGATGTCCTTGCGCTTGTCATGGGCGATGGAGATGACCTCGAGGTCGCGCCGGCTCGCCAGGCGCTCGCGGATCTGCAGGCCGGTGGTGCCGGCTTCGCCATCGATGAAGATCTTTGCGACCATGGTCATGCCTCCAGTTTTGAACGGTGGTAATGGGGCCGTGGGCCCCCTCCGTCAAGCCCATTGCGTCCGTCTCGCGGGGTGGGTGCAAGGGGCGGGATTGTCTTTAGACGGGGCGAGTGGCAATGATTTGACCAAACGGACAACAGGGGAAGAGCGCCATGACCACACCGCACAACCATGCCAAGCCGGGCGACTATGCCGAAGCGGTGCTGCTGCCGGGCGATCCCCTGCGCGCCAAATGGATCGCCGAGACGTTTTTCGACACGCCAAAGCAGGTCAATGCGGTGCGCAATTGCCTCGGCTATACCGGCACCTGGAAGGGCAAGCCGGTTTCGGTGCAGGCCAGCGGCATGGGCCAGCCGTCGCTGGCGATCTATGTGCACGAGCTGATCAATCTCTATGGCGTCAAATCCCTGATCCGGGTGGGTACCTGCGGGGGCCTGAACGCATCCGTGAAGGTGCGCGACGTGATCCTGGCGCAGGGCGCGTCGACGGACTCTTCAATCGTCAAGGGCCGATTCGGGGCGTTCAACTTCGCGCCGATTGCCGATTTCGGCCTGTTGCGCTCGGCGGCCGACAAGGCTGATGCCAAGGGGTTGCGCTACCATGCGGGCAATATGCTGTCCTCGGACATCTTCTATCACGCCGATGGCTTTGCCGGTTATGACAAGCTGCCCGAGCATGGCGTTATCGGGGTCGAGATGGAAGCGGCGGCGCTCTATACGCTGGCGGCGCGGTTTGGCGTCAAGGCGCTGACCATCTGTACCATGACCGATTGCCTGATCACCCATGAGGAGATCGACGCCGAAGCGCGCCAGACCTCGCTCAAGGACATGGTCGAATTGGCGCTCGACGTAGCGGTGGAGGCCTGATGGTTCATCGGCGCACCATTGCCGAACGCCTGTCCGGGGCGATGGAGCGCCGCGACGAGGCGCCCAATATTGCCCTGGCCGAGGAGATCGCCGCGCGCAAGGACAAGGCGGCGGTGGCCGAGCTGGTGGAACTGGTGCGCTCGGGCACGACGCGGCAGCGCAATGATGCGATGAAGGTGCTCTACGAGATCGGGGCGCGGGACCCGGCGCTGATCGGCGGGCACTGCCCGGTGTTTCTCGAGGCGCTGGGCAGTCGCACCAACCGGCAGGTCTGGGGCGCCATGCAGGCGCTGGACAGTGTGGCCGAACTCCGCGCCGACGAGATTGCGGCGGAGTTGCCAAACATCATCGCGGCGGCGGATCGGGGCTCGGTGATTGCCAAGGATCGCTGCACATCGCTGCTGACGAAGCTGGCGCGGTCGGGCTATGCCGAAAAGGCGGTGCCGATCCTGGTCGAACGGCTGAAAACAGCCGCGCCCAACCAGTTTCCGACCTATGCCGAGCAAACCGCCAGCGTGGTGACACAGGCCGAAAAGCCTGGACTGATTGAGACCATTCGCCAGCGTCTGAACAAAATCACGCAGCGCGCCAAGCGCGAGCGCATGGAGAAGCTGCTGCGCAAGCTCAACGGTTAGAAGGTCGGTTTCGGCCAGGGCGCGGGAAAACCGGGTTGCCTGCTGAAGCGCAATAGGCATTTCTGCCGAGCCCATTTGCGAACGTCCAACGGAAAAGGCAGGACATTGGTGACCCCGACAATTGACACAGCAGAAGGCGTTGCCTGGCATCTCGATGCCCTGACGGCGCGAGTGCCGGCGCTGCAGCCGATGCGCCAATCGGTCGGAGTGGTGTTGCCACGGGTTAATCCCAAGGGGTTTGCCGGCATGGCCAAGGTGATTTGCGGGCAGCAATTGTCGGTGGCAAGTGCGGCGGCAATCTGGGGGCGATATGAAAACCTGCCCGGTGCGCTGGCGCCGGAGAGCTATCTGGACCTCAGCGAAGAGGCGGTGCGGGCGACAGGTTTTTCGCGCGGGAAGTTCCTGGCGCTGCGGGCGGTGGCAGAAGCCATTGCCAGCGGTGAACTGGACCTGGCGCATATCGACACGCTGCCGGCCGAGGAGGCGAGCGCGCGTCTGGTGGCGCTCAAGGGGATCGGGCCCTGGACGGCAGAGGTCTATCTGCTGTTCTGCGCGGCGCATCCCGATATCTTCCCGGCTGGCGATCTGGCCCTGCTCAAGGCGGCGCATCACGGTCTTGGGCTTGACGCTCGCCCAACCATCAAGGAGATGATCGGGCTGGCGCAGGACTGGTCGCCGCACCGTTCGGCGGCGGCACTGTTGTTCTGGCGCTATTTTGCTGCGCTCAAGAACAGGGATTCGAGCCTTTTATGATCAAGCTTTCCGGCCCCATGCTCGCACCCGCCAATGGCGGGGCTCCCGATAGTGCCGTGGTGCTGCTGCATGGCTATGGCAGTGATGGCAATGACCTGATCGGGCTGGCGCCGCATTGGCAAAGCGTGTTGCCGGGGGCGATGTTTGTGGCGCCACATGCGCCGATCGGCACCGAAATGGGCGGGTTTCAGTGGTTTCCAATCGACTGGACCGGCGACCGGGTCGCCAGCCGGCAGACCGGGGTGCTTGCAGCCCGGCCGGTGGTGGAGGAGTTCCTCACCGATCTCTGGAACCAGACCGGGATCGCGCCGGAGCGGACCCTTTTGGGCGGGTTCAGCCAGGGCGCGATGATGGCGTTGCACGTGGGCACAGCCTTGCCTGCCGACCAGCGATTGATGGGGATCATCGGGTTTTCCGGCGCCTATCTGCCGCCGGACGGATTTGGTGCTGGCTCATTGGCTCGGCCGCCGGTGTGCCTGGTGCATGGCGATGTGGATGAAGTGGTCGATCCCAATCTCAGCGCCGAGGCCAATAGTGTGCTTAGTGAGGCTGGTTATAATGTCAGCTATCATGTCAGCCGGGGCGCGGGGCACGGTATTGCCCCGGACGGGCTGAGTTTTGCGACCGATTTCATTGCGCGGGTCAGTAAAAAATAAGCTTTGCGTTCCCGCTTCACACGCCCGACACAAAGGGCTTAGTATAAGAGGGCTATGGACTTACGCGATTCCCGCTTCGGGAGACTCAAGTGACTATCCATGTGTCGCCTGAGGCTTGTCCCGCCCTTGTACTGAACGCCGACTTCCGGCCGCTCAGCTACTATCCACTGTCTCTGTGGTCCTGGCAGGATGCAATCAAGGCGGTGTGCCTGGATCGCGTAAATATTGTCTCCCACTATGACACGGTCATTCATTCTCCCAGCTTCGAAATGCGGCTGCCCAGCGTTGTGTCGCTGCGCGATTATATCAAGCCGGCACGGCACCCTGCGTTCACGCGTTTCAATGTATTTCTGCGTGACCGCTTCCAGTGCCAATATTGCGGCAGCACGCATGACCTGACGTTTGATCATGTCATTCCGCGCTCCAAGGGCGGGCTGACAACGTGGGAAAACGTCGTGGCGGCCTGTGCGCCGTGCAATCTGCGCAAGGCCAATCGACTGCCCAAAGAGATCAAGATGTTCCCGCATCAGACGCCCTACGCCCCGACGGTGCACGATCTGCACAATAATGGCCGGGCCTTCCCGCCCAATCATCTGCATCAGAGCTGGCTGGATTATCTCTACTGGGATATCGAACTGGTGCCCTAAGGGCGAGGCGAGGGGTCACCTGACCGTGCGGCCCCTGCTCAATCCTGGCCGGACGTATCTAGGATTTGTGCCGGGCCTGAAACAGGATCGATAACCCCAGCAACCCGACGATTGCCGCCGAGATCAGCGCGTTGTAGCCGGCCAGCGAAAGGCCCAGGAAGCGGAACTGCACGACATCACAGCTGATCACGGGTTGCAGGTCGTTGAGCATGTCCATGGAGAACTCGCTACCGACGCCGGCGCAAGCGGTCGGGCCGGGCCAGAAGCCCCATTCCACGCCCGAATGAAAACCGCCCAAATAGGCGCCCCAGGCAAACAGAGCGGCAACGATGGCCATGGCGACATACCATACGGTGAGCGGTAGCCGGTTCCAGAGGATGAGAACCAGGGCCAGGAGCGGCAGGCCCCAGTAATAGGGCAGGCGCTGTTCAAGGCAGAGTTCGCAGGGTTGCAGGCCGCCGATGAATTGCGACCCCAGTGCTGCCAAAATGGTGACCAGTCCCAGCACAAAGGCCAGGCCGGCGGCGATCTTGTCGAGAGGACGCGAAGATGTCATGGCAAAAAACTCGGTATGACGCTGTGTTGACTAGGCCATTAATGGGCGATCGTGGCCTTGGCCAGAGCCAAACGGGCTCGTGATCAATCGCCGGGCCGGGAAATGCCCAGTGCCTGACGCAGAGCGATGGCATTGGCGGGGGCGTGCAGTTTGTCCTCGTGCACGAAATAGGCGTAGACGTCCCGACCGGCGTCGCGCCATTGCCCCATGGTGGCTGCCCATTCGGCGATGTCCGCATCCGTGTAACCGGTGGCATCGGCGCGCGCCGGGCCCTGCAGGCGGCAATAGGCGAAATCGGCGGTCAGTTCGCGCGCGGGACTTTCCGTGGTGTCGGCGATGACGCGGGCGATATTGTGCCGGGACAACAGGGCGTTGACCTCGGGTGCATCAAAGCTCTGGTGCCGTGGCTCGATGGCGTGGCGAATGGGGCCCACCCCACTGGCGTCGAGAAAGGGTTCAACCCGGGCCGGATCAGCCTTTTGCGCGAGGGCGAGATAGTTTTCGATGTCTTTTGGCAGCATCTGCAGAAACGCAGCAAAGCTGTCCGGATCATAGGTCAGGTTGGGCGGTAATTGCCAGATAAACGGGCCCAGCCGGCTGCCCAGGGCCAGCGGACCGGAGGCAAAGAAATTGGCGAGCGGTTCGGCGCTGTTCTTCAGACGCCTGATATGGGTCACCAATTGCGGACCCTTGAGAGAAAACCGGAAGCCTTCCGGCGTTTTACCGGCCCAGCGGGCAAAGCTGGCCGGCTTCTGATTGGCGCGGAAGGTGGCATTGATCTCGATGCTGGTGAGGCGATCGGCGGCGTGGGCCAGCTCCTTTTTCTGCACCAGTCCCTTGGGGTAGAAGGTGCCGCGCCACGGCGCATAAACCCAGCCTGCGGTGCCTGTGCGAATAGTACCAGTCGCGCTCATGGGGGCCTCCCTTTGCGGCCAGATTGGCGCTGGGCGCACAGAATGGCAATGGGGACCAGCAGATTGAGCACTGGTCGAAGCATGTCGGGACAGGCTAATCTTTTTTTGCCGCATTTGGGTGCATGGTGAATGTGAAGTTTCAAGGGGCCGTCTGCTTGCGCCACACTGCTATTGTATCCGTGACTGCCGCTATGCTGGCCGGCCTGGGACCAACCTCGGCGCAGGCCTGCGAGGCCTTGCGCCTGGTCAATGGCGGGGTCGTGACCGAGGTTACCGACGGGGATACGGTGGTGCTTGATTCGGGGCTGGTCGTCCGCTTGATCGGCACCCAGGCGCCCAAACTGCCATTGGGGCGCGAAGGGTTTCCGACCTGGCCGCTGGCGCCCGAGGCCAAAAGCGCTCTGGAAAGGCTGGTGCTGAACCAGCCTGTGCAGCTGGGCTATGGGGGCGAGGAGGTGGACCGTTACGAGCGGGCGCTGGCGCATTTGTTTGTGCATGATGTGGCTGAAGAACCGGTCTGGGCCCAGTTGCATATGGTCAGAACCGGGCTGGCGCGGGTTTATTCCTTCCCGGACAACCGACAATGCCTCGATCAACTCTTTGCGGGCGAGGCTCAGGCCCGTGCGGAGCGGCTTGGCATCTGGACCGATCCCTATTACAGCGTGCGGACGGCAGATCGTCCGGCCGAACTGGCAAAACTTGCGGGCAATTATGAATTGGTGGAAGGCCGGGTCTTGCTGGCGGACCGCAGCGGCTCCCGGGTCTATCTCAATTTTGGCCGGATCTGGAAGGAAGACTTTACGATAGTCATCGAGGCACCGGCACTCAGGCTGTTCGATCGCGACGGTCTGGACCCGCTGAGCCTGGATGGGGCGCTGATTCGCGTGCGCGGATGGGTGGACAACCGGGATGGTCCACGCATCGAGGTCACCCATCCCGAGCAGATCGAGGTTCTGGCGAGGTGATGTCCGCGCGAATGGATAGCAAGTTTGTGCGTATGGGGGCGCTGGCCATAAGCCTTGTGGCGCTGACGGCGTGTTCGACGCTGGTCGGTTCCGGCGTCAATGTGGCGCGCACGGGCGACAACCCGGCCCCGATTGTGGTGCCGGAAGGAACTGACCCGGACGATTCCGTGCTCGGCCTGCGCGAGCATCCGCGTATCGTTTCGGCCTATGGCGGTGTCTATGAAGACCGGCCGGCCGAAATCATGGTGGCCCGCATTGTCGGTCGGCTATTGGCCGCCGCCAATCAGCCCGACGCGAAATATCAAGTGACCATTCTCGATACGTCCGAGGTCAATGCCTTCGCGCTGCCTGGCGGCTATATCTATGTCACACGCGGCATTCTCGCCCTGGCGTCGGACACCAGCGAACTGGCGGCGGTGCTGGCGCATGAAATCGCCCATGTGACCCTGCGCCATGCGCGGGCACGGACCGACCGGACGCGTCAGACCCAGATTGTCGACCGGGTGATTACCGGCATTTTTGGCGGCGATACCTCGACTGATGCCAGCGCCAATCGGACCCGCGAAGAGCTTGCGGCATTCAGCCGGAGCCAGGAGCTGGACGCCGACCGGGAAGGTATCAAATTTGCCGGCAAGGCCGGGTACGACCCGCAGGCGGCGGCGCGCTTCCTGGGGGTAATGAGCCGATTTGCGGCGTTCTCGGCCGGTGCGGTCAGTGGCAGCGATGGCTTCCTGTCCTCGCATCCCTCGACCCCGGCGCGGATCGAGACGGCGATGAACACCGCGCGCTCGATGTTCGGCCCGACCGGGGTCGGCGAGTCCGATCGCGAAGGCTATCTGTCGGCCATTTCCGGGCTCAGCTTCGGTGACAGCCCGGCGCAGGGGTCGATTGTAGGGCAGCGCTTCATTCATCCGGCCAGCAAGTTCACCTTCACCGTGCCGCAGGGCTATAGCCTGCAGACCTCGCAGAGTGCCGTGGTCGGGGTGGCCGGTGATGGCGAGGCGGTACGCTTCGACAGCGCGCAGGTGCAGTCGAGCATGTCGCTGACCGATTATCTGAAGTCGGGCTGGATAGCCGGGCTCAAGGCCGACACGGTAACGGCCAGTGTGCACAACGGCATCGAAATGGCGTCGGGCCTGGCCCAAACCGATCAATGGTTCTTCCGGGTCGCGGTGATGCGGCTCGATGGCGAAGTCTACCGTTTCATCTTTGCCGCCAAGAGCGATAGCCTGCGCTTTGCGCAAGGGGCCCAGGCAACGCTGGAGAGCTTCCGGCGCACCAATGCCTCCGATCTCAGCCAGATCCGGCGGCTGGCTATCAAGCTGGTTACCGCGCGGGCGGGCGACACGGCCGACCGGCTGGCCGGACAGATGGCCAATATCGGCAATGCGCGCGAGTTGTTCTACATCATCAACGATCTCTATCCCGGCGATCCGCTGGTGCCGGGACAGCGCTACAAGGTGGTGGCGCGGCCCTAGGGGCCGCGAGCGGCTAGAGGAGGTCGCAGAGGGCGGCGATCAGGGGTTCGTCGGCTGGCGGCATGGGATAGTCGCGCAAGGCTTGCGGACGGACCCATTTGAGCGCCTTGTGCTCGGCGGTATGCGGTGTGCCCTGCCATTTGCGGCAGACATAGAGCGGCATCAGCAGGTGCATCTTCTCGTAGGAGTGGCTGGCAAAGGAAAGTGGCGCCAGGCACGCCTCTTTCGTCTCGATTTCCAGTTCTTCGCGCAATTCGCGTATCAGGGCGGCTTCGGGAGTTTCACCCGGCTCGACCTTGCCGCCGGGAAATTCCCACAGACCGGCCATGGATTTTCCCTCGGGGCGCTGGGCGATCAGCACCCGGCGGTCAGCATCCACCAGGGCACAGGCGACCACGAGCAGCAGGGGTTTGTCGGTCACGCGGGGCCTCCGGGGATGCGGTATGAGTAGTCATATTGGTGGGTATAGCCGAGGGACGCGTAGAGCGCCTTGGCGGCGGCGTTGTCGGCCTGCACGTTGAGGGCGGCAAAACGGGCGCCCTTAGCATTCGCCCAGGAAAGACCCGTGCGCATCATGGCGGCGGCCAGGCCCTGCCGGCGGCGCGCCGGATCGGTGATGACATTGCCGGTAATGACGATGCCATCGGCGATGGCCATGAGGCCCGAGGCGACGACATTGCCCTCCCGCTCGACGACAATGCCACAGGCCGGGACGGTCATGCTGGCCAGAAGGGACTGAAGCTTGTGCATCTGGTCGGGCTGGTAATGCTGCAGATCGCGTTGGGCTGAAAGAAACAGCGGGTCAGCCAGATCGAGAATGGTGCCGCCTGGATCGGGTTGTTGGGGGGTGAGCGGCATAGCGTAGAGGTGGCTGAGGTCGATGCGGCGCCAGTTGGCAGCATCAAGAGCCGCGGTCAGCGCCGGGCTTTCGAGCGGGGTGGTGCGCACGACCGGTGGCAGGTTGCGCTCTGTCAACCAATCCACTGCCTGTGCCAGACGGACCTCGGCCTCGCCTTGGTCAGCGGGGTCGAAGCATTGAATGGAATTGGCGCGCTTGGTGTAGCCATTGGCGGCACGGCGCACCCAGGCGCCGTCCCAGTCGACCTCGATGCCCGGCCAGGCGAGCAGCCCGGCGCGCTCGAAGGTTTCGACCGCGGGCAGGCTCACATCAGCTCCGGTAGTCGCCATTGATGGTGATGTAGCCGTGGGTGAGGTCGCAGGTATAGACCGTGGCTGCGCCGTCGCCGAGACCGAGGGAGACGGTGAGTTCGAGCTCTTCGCCCTTCATATAGGCGCTGGTGGCGGCCTCGTCATAGCCGGTGGCGCGCTCGCCATTGCGGGCAACGACCAGATCGCCGAAGCGGATGGTGAGCTTGTCGCGGTCGGCCGGTTCGCCCGCCTTGCCCACGGCCATGACCACGCGGCCCCAATTGGCGTCTTCGCCGGCAATGGCGGTTTTGACCAGCGGCGAGTCGGCAATGGCCTTGGCAACGCGGAAGGCGCTCTGGTCGGAAACCGCCCCTTCGACATGCACAGAGACCTGCTTGGTGGCGCCTTCGCCGTCGCGGACCACATGGATGGCGAGTTCGAACAGGACGTCGGACAGGGCCTGGCCGAAAATTTCGGCGCGGGGATCGTCAAGGCTCAATATGGGCTCGACCTGGGCCTTGCCGGTGGCAAAGGCGAGCAGGGTGTCGGAGGTCGAGGTGTCGCTATCGACGGTGATGGCATTGAAGCTGGTCTGGTTGTGCTTGACGAGCAGGGCCTGCAACACATCGGCCGCGATGGGCATGTCGGTGACCACGAAGCTGAGCATGGTGGCCATGTCCGGCGCGATCATGCCCGAGCCCTTGGCGATGCCGTTGATTTTGACCTCAACGCCGTCGATCTCGAGTACAGCGCCCGACAGCTTGGGATAGGTGTCGGTGGTCATGATGGCTTTGGCCGGGTCGATCCACGGCGTGGCGGCCATGCGGGTGGCGGTTTCATCCAGTACGCCGGCAAATTTGGAGGCGTCGAGCGGTTCGCCGATCACACCGGTGGAGGCGAGAAAAATCTGGTCGGTCGAACAGCCGAGGGCCTCGGCGGCAATCTGGGCGGTCTGCTGCACGGAATCCTTGCCTTTGATCCCGGTAAAGGCGTTGGCATTGCCCGAATTGACCACCAGGCCACGCGCCCTGCCGCCCGGCAGGTTGGCGCGGCACCAATCTACGGCGGCCGAAGAGCATTTGGAGCGGGTGAGAACGCCGGCCGCGACAGTGCCTTCGTCAAAGGCCATCAGCAGCACATCGGTGCGGTTCTTGTATTTGATGCCGGCTTCAGCGGTGGCGAAGCGCACGCCCTCGATTGCGGGCAGGTCCGGATAGGATTTGGGGGCGAGCGGGGAAACCGGATGGGCAGCCATGGGCAGAAACCTTAAGCGGGGCAATAAGCTGACAAGGGTGTGCCCCAAAGCTGCGACGGGCGCAAGACGCCCGCCGCAGAGGTCTGAGGGCCTCGGTCACGTCCCGCTGGGGTGCTCCGGCGCCGCATGCAGGATTTGCGACTCCGTCGAGTGGGTCAGGTGCAGATAGCGTTCGAACTGCACCAGAACGTCGGCGATGATCTGGTCGCGATGCATGCCCATGATGTCGTAGCCCTTCCCACCGCTGGAGAAATAGGTGCGGGCCTCGTAGCGCAGATCGGGCTTGCCGCCACTGAGGGGGGCGAGGATCGGCATGGGCTGACTGGCCAGGCTCACGCCATAGACGAAGTCGCGCATGCCTTCTGCTGGCGCGCGCAGGGCAATAGCGCCGCCGTCTTCGTCCACAACTTCGGCGGGGCGCCCCCCTTGGGTCAGTTCACTGGCAACCTGGGTGAGGGCTGGACGCACTTCCTTTTCGAGGAACTGCTCGACTTCGCGCTGGCCCGGCGCCCGCAGCATCAAGCCCAGACGTCGTTGCCAGGTGACCCCGGAGGCGGGCTGGGCCGGTGCGAAGGCGGTCACCGCGTGGGCGTCCTGCTGGGCGAGGTCGGCGCGCATGCCGACGAACAGGGCCCAGACCAGGGCCAGCATGACAAAGGTGAAGGGCAGGGCACTGGCAATGGTTGCCGATTGCAGGGCCCCCAACCCCCCGGCCAGCAAGAGGCTGGCGGCGACCACACCCTCCATGACGCACCAGAAGACGCGCTGGCCGGTGGTGGTGGCGGTTTCGCCGCCTGCCGCGATGGAATCGACCACCAGGGATCCGGAGTCCGAGGAGGTGATGAAGAAGATCGCCACCAGGAGAATGGCCAGGGTCGAGGTGATCGCCGGGAAGGGCAGATAGGTGAAGAACTGGAACAGGCCCACCGACACGTCATTGGCTATGGCGTTGCCCAGTTCACCGGCGGCTATACCGGTATCGATGAAGATGCCGGTATTGCCGAACACGGTCATCCAGAAGAAGGTGAAGCCGGCCGGGATGAACAGCACAGCGGTGACGAATTCGCGCACGGTGCGGCCACGCGAGATGCGGGCAATGAACATGCCGACAAAGGGCGACCAGGAAATCCACCAGGCCCAGTAAAACAGGGTCCAGCCATCAACCCATGGGGTGGGTTCATAAGCGTAGATATTGAAGGTGCGCAGCACCAGGGTATCGAGATAGAGGCCCAAATTCTGCACGAAATCGCGGAACAGATCGGCGGTCGGACCGACAAAGAGCACGAAGAACATCAGCAAGATCGCGACGACCAGATTGGTCTCGGAGAGAATGCGCACGCCCTTGTCCAGCCCGGTTACGACCGAAACGGTAGCGAGCGCGGTGATCACGGCGATCAGCGGCAATTGCACCATGGGGCCGATCGGGACGCCGAGCAGATAATTGAGCCCTGCATTGATCTGGCTGACGCCAAGGCCCAGCGAAGTGGCGATGCCGAACATGGTGCCGACAATGGCGAAAATGTCGACGGCATGGCCGATGGGGCCGTTGATGCGCTCCTTGAGCAGCGGATAAAGGCCGGAGCGGATGGTCAGCGGCAGATTGTAGCGATAGCCGAAATAGGCCAGCGACAGGCCGACTACGGCATAGATGCCCCAGGCATGAATGCCCCAGTGGAAGAAGGTGACACTCATGGCTTCGCGCATCGCCTCGATGGTGCGCGGCTCGGCGGTTGGCGGGGCCATGAAATGGGTCATGGGTTCGCCCACCGCATAGAACATCAGGCCGATGCCCATGCCCGCGGCAAAGAGCATGGCGATCCATGAGGTGAACTTGAAATCGGGGGTGGAATCGTCCGGGCCAAGCTTGAGACGCCCATAGCGGCCCAGGCTGAACAGGAGGACAGCCACCAGGAAAATGCCGACCGAAAGCAGATAGAGCCAGCCGAAGCTGGTGAGGATCCATGATTGCAGAGCGCTGAAGAACGAACCGGCGCTGGCGGGAAAGATCACGCCAACGGCCAGGAACACAGCGATGATGAGTACCGAGCCGAAAAAGACCGGCGGATTGATGACAAAGCTCTTGAACATGGCGCCCCCCTTTGACCCTTAAGGAGGAGTAAATCACAAAAGCTCAATAAGTTCCAAGGCGTGGGCGGCAGAGATGCCAGGCCGCCGTCGCCAGAGCTGTGGGGGTCAGGCCGTTGCTGCCTTGCGTCCTGCAATGAAGGTGGAAAAGCGCTTGTTGATAAAGGGCACGACAAGCAAGACGATGGTGGCCGACATCATTGGGACCAGGACGAGGCTGCGCTGCCAGATGTCCCAGCCATTGGTGAGGGGCATCAGCACGTAGAGATAGAGGGTCACCACTGGATAAACGGCCAGGGTCATCAACAGGGTGAGGCGGAGACGGGCAGGGAGGGACATGGGAGCTCCAATCGAAACGCTACGTTTCGTTATATATCGAAACGAGCCGTTTCGTTCAAGTCTTTTCTCATTGCCTGTTTTGCGCCATAGAGAAAGCCATGAACAATGAACTGGACATCAACGTGGACCATGAGGAGACCGCCAGGCGGTCGATCGGCGCGCGGCGCAATCCGGCCAGCCAGGAAGCAATCCTGGACGCGGCCGAGGCGCTGCTGCGCGAAAACGGCATTGCCGGCTTTTCCATCGAGGCGGTGGCGCGGCGCGCGCGGGCCGGCAAGCCGACCATTTATCGCTGGTGGCCGCATCGCACGGCGCTGATGCTGGATGTCTACAAGCGGTTCAAGAATGCCAAGAGCTTTCCCGATACCGGAACGCTGCGCGGGGATCTTGTCAGCTTTCTCGAAAACCACCTGCTGGGCTTCTGGCAGGGGAGCCTGTGCGGCACGGTCTATCGGGCCGTGGTGGCCGAAGCCCAGACTGACAAGGACGCCGCCGAGCTGCTGCAGGCCTATCAGGCCGAGAGAAAGCTCCATTCAGCGCGCATTGTCGAGCGGGCAAAGGCGCGGGGCGAAGTGCCCGAAGAAACCGACGCCGAACTGATGATCGACCTGGTGGTGTCCTTCGCCTGGCATCATCTGCTGCTAGGGCAATTGGATGAAGCCATGAACCGGGTGCCGCAGGTGGTCAATATGATTTTGAAGGGCGTGCCGGGCTATCGGGGGTAGGCCGGAGCCGGGCCGCGTCCTTGCCGCAGGCACAACAAAAAGCCCGGCACGTTGGCCGGGCTTTTCCGTGTTGTGAATGGCCGAAGTTATTGGCTCGCGGCAGCGTTCTCTTCCGCTTCCTGGGCGTCGAACTTGGCCTTGAGATCGGCATCCTCGATGGTGACTTCGACGCCAGCCATCAGTTCCTCAACCTGTTCGGAGAAGGTGCGCATCAGGAGCTGGTTCTGGATCTGCGGAGCCACCTGCTCGAAAGCCGGCGGGGCCGACTGACGCTTTTCGTCAAGCCGGATGATGTGCCAGCCGAACTGGGACTGTACGGGCGCGGAAACGGCACCTTCTTCGAGCGCAAAGGCAGCCTCCTCGAAAGGCTGCACCATCATGCCGCGACCGAAAAAGCCCAGATCGCCGCCATTGGCCGCGCCGGGATCGATTGAGTGCTCGCGGGCCAGGGCGGCAAAATCGGCGCCGCCGTCGAGTTCGGTCTTGAGGCTGTTGGCCTCCTCTTCGCTCTCGACCAGGATGTGGCTGGCGCGGACCTCATCGACCGGCTCGAACTGTTCGACGAAGGCGTCATATTCGGCCTGGATCGCCTCGTCGGTCACGGAAGCGGCAATGGCCTCGGCGAAATAGGCCCGGCGGAGGGCGCGTTCCTCAAGATAGTCACGGCGCTGAGCGAAGATCTCGGTCTGGTCCATGCCGGCATCGCGGGCGGCGGCGGACATCACTTTCATGTCGATCAGAACGCGCACAAGGAAAGCGCGGCGCTCTTCGGGCGGCATTTGCGAGAGTTCCTGGGCCATATCCTCGGCGGCAAAGCCCAGATCGCCCTCGGTGATGGTCTCATCGCCAACGGTGGCGACAACGGCGGTGGGATCGACGGGTGCAGCGGCGTCCTGCGCCAGGGCGCAAAGGGCCGGGGCGGCAGTCAGAAGGACGGCGAGGCTGGCGGCACGCAGCAGGCGCTGGGGGGTAAAGGACATGGGAATCTCGTGTCTCCTTGGCGGGCCTGCAAGGGGCATGGCCAGCATGGTCAGAATTTTCGGCTTCCCGCTCGCATGGCAAGGGGGCCAAAATGTGCCGGACGGGGCCGCGATCACCCAAGTGTCATCGGGCGCGCTTGTCGCCGCCTGGCCGCACGGGTGCCGAAGGTGTGGCCCATTTCCGATACGTTGACAAGCCTGACCCCCACTCTTACATCTCAGCCGCTTTTCATTGAGCATGGGACCGCCACAAGCGCCCGAAAAGCGAGGCTGGGACCATGCGCTTAATCCGCAAGAGGGAACCGAGAAGGGTTCCCCAAGTTGTGACGAGGCGAAACGGGGCCCGCTAGCGCCCGCATTTATTGCAGGCCGCCCGCTCCACCAGCCCCGCCGCTCACAAACAAAGGACCTTAAAACAATGGCACTTGCTGCGCTTGCCCGGAAATTCTTCGGGACGACCTCAGACAGGCAGGTCAAGCGGTACCAGGGGAAGGTCGCGGCGATCAACGCGCTGGAACCGGAGTTGGCCAAGCTCAGCGACGATGAGCTCAAGGCGCGTACAGCCGAGTTCAAGGCACAGCTCGAACAGGGCGTCAAGCTCGACGATTTGATCGTGCCCGCCTTTGCCACGGTGCGCGAGGCCAGCAAGCGCGTGCTGGGCATGCGGCATTTCGATGTGCAGCTGATCGGCGGCATGGTGATGAATGACCGCTCCATCGCCGAAATGCGCACCGGTGAAGGCAAGACGCTGGTGGCGACGCTGCCGATGTATCTCAATGCGCTGACCGGCAAGGGCGCGCATCTGGTGACGGTCAATGACTATCTGGTGCGGCGCGACGCGCAGTGGATGGGCCAGATCTACAATTTCCTCGGTCTGTCCTATGGCGTGATCGTGCATGGGCTGACCGATGCCGAGCGCAAGGCTGCCTATGCCGCCGACATCACCTATGGCACCAATAACGAGCTCGGCTTCGACTATCTGCGCGACAATATGAAGTATACGCGCGCCCAGATGGTGCAGCGCGGCCATGAGTTCGCCATTGTCGACGAAGTGGATTCGATCCTAGTCGATGAGGCGCGCACGCCGCTGATCATTTCGGGCCCGTCCGAAGATCGTTCCGAATTGTACGTGAAGATCGACAAGCTGATCGAGGTGATCGGCGAGGGCGATTATGAACTGGACGAGAAGCATCGCGCCGCGACCTTTACCGATCAGGGCGTGGAAAAGCTCGAGGCGGCGCTGCGCGAGGCAGAGCTGCTGCGCGGCGAATCCATGTATGATGTGGAGAACGTGGCCCTGGTGCACCATGCCAATTCGGCCCTGCGCGCCCACAAGCTGTTCCGCAAGGACAAGGACTATATCGTCCGCCAGACGCCGGAAGGCGGCGAAGTGGTGATCATTGACGAGTTTTCCGGCCGCATGATGCCGGGCCGCCGCTATTCGGAAGGCCTGCACCAGGCGCTCGAGGCCAAGGAACAGGTCAAGATCCAGGCTGAGAACCAGACACTGGCCTCCATCACCTTCCAGAACTATTTCCGCCTCTATAAGAAGCTGGCCGGCATGACCGGTACGGCGGCGACCGAGGCCGAAGAATTTGCCGATATCTACAGCCTGGGCGTCACCACGGTGCCGACCAATGTGCCGATCCAGCGGATCGATGAGGACGACGCGATCTATCGCACGGCTGAAGAAAAATTCGAGGCTATCGCCGAACTGATCAAGGAATGCCAGGACCGTGGCCAGCCCGTGCTGGTGGGCACCACCTCGATCGAAAAGAGCGAGATGCTGGCGGAAATCCTGCGCAAGAAGAATGTGGGGCAGATGAACGTGCTCAATGCCCGTCATCACGAGCAGGAGGCCTATATCGTCGCCGATGCGGGCCTGCCGGGCGCCATCACCATTGCCACCAATATGGCTGGTCGCGGAACCGACATTCAGCTTGGCGGCAATCTCGAAATGCGCATCCAGCGTGAGGCGAGTGAACTCGAAGGCGAAGCGCGCGAGAAAAAGATCGAGCAGATCAAAGCCAAGATCGCCGAGGACAAGGCCAAGGCACTGGCCGCCGGCGGGTTGATGGTGATCGGAACCGAGCGGCATGAAAGCCGCCGCATCGACAACCAGCTGCGTGGCCGTTCGGGCCGCCAGGGCGATCCGGGGCACTCGAAATTCTTCCTCAGCCTGCAGGACGATCTGATGCGGATCTTCCCGGTGGATTCGATGGATTCCATGCTGGGCAAGCTGGGGCTCGAACAGGGCGAGAGCATCACTCACCCCTGGGTCACCAAGGCCATCGAACGGGCTCAGGGCAAGGTCGAGGCGCGCAATTTCGACATCCGCAAGAACATCCTGAAATACGACGACGTGATGAACGATCAGCGCAAGGTGATCTTTGAACAGCGTCTCGAATTCATGGATGCCGAGGACGTCAGCGAGACCATCACCGAGATGCGCCACGATGTGGTGGAGAACATCTCAGCCAAGGCGATGCCGCCGCGCTCCTATCCCGAACAGTGGAACACCGAGCAGCTCGCCGCCGCCGCAAAGACCTATCTCAATATCGAAATTCCCGCAGCCGAATGGGCAGCCGAGGAAGGCATCGATGCCGAGGTCATGGAACAGCGCATTCGCGAAGCGGCCGATGCGCATATCGCTGCCAAGACCGAAAAATATTCGCCCTCGGTCATGCGGCAGGTGGAAAAGTCGATCCTGCTGCAGTCGGTTGACGGGCTCTGGCGCGAGCATCTGGTGATGCTCGACCACCTGTCCAAGGTGGTGGGTTGGCGCGGCATCGCCCAGCGCGATCCGCTCAACGAATACAAGCAGGAAGCCTATGAGCTGTTCCAGGCCCTGCTGGGTAATCTGCGCGAACTGGTGACCACCCAGATCAGCCATGTCGAATTGCAGATCCGCCAGCCGGAAACGCCGCAGGCGCCCGATCCGGCCAAGCTGACCCAGACCCATATCGATCCGCTGACCGGCGAGAACGATGCGGGCGGGGAAGCTGCTGCAAGTCGCAACGACTTGCCGCCGGTCGATCCCAAGCTGCTGGTGGGCGTGTCGCGCAATGCGCCTTGCCCCTGTGGTTCGGGCAAGAAGTTCAAGCATTGCCACGGCGCCTTCGCCTGAGGGGAATGCAACGGATGCAACAAAGGGCGGTCTTCGGGCCGCCCTTTTCGCTTTTCCTCCCCGCGACTTGGCTTGGGCAGGGAACTTTTGAGCCACTAGCAGAACATGGCCGGTCAGCATCACCGGTCGGTTGAGGCGCTTCAGCAGCTCACGCGGATTTCAGCGTAGCCGGTGACGCCCTCATCGCCGCCCGAGGTGACGGCAATCATGCAGGGGCTGCCGGGCAGGGGCATGGAACCGCCCGAGGGAACCGAGGTGCCATCGGCCAGGGTGATATAACCATTGTCGACAACGCTGACATCGATCGTTCCGGGTTGATCGCAGACGGCATAGGCGTCGCCTGAGGCCACCAGAAGGCGCATGCCGACCGGCAGGCAATCTTCCTGATTGCTGCTGGTGGGGTTCGCTGCCGGGGTGGCGGAGGCCGTGGTGGGTACCGGCACGCTGGCGCTGGCCAAGCTGTCTTCAAGCTCGGTTAGCCGGTCTTGCAGTGATGCGAGGCTGCCGTTTTCTGCGCCGTTGCGCGTGTAGAGATCAAGGCTCACGCGCAGTTCGGCTATTTGGGTGGAGAGGCGCAGGATGTCCTGCCGGCTCTGGGTGTAAATCCAGCCGGAAAAGGCAAAGGCGGCAATGCCGAACAGCACGGCGCCAAAAGCCAGCAGGCCCGGCAGGCGCGGGGCATGGCCGCGCGCGGCGGGCTCCCGGACGCGCTTGTGCCGGGTGGACGATCTTTCCCGCGCGACGGGGCGCACTTCATCGATGGCCACGGCCTGGGGGGCACTGCCAGCTTTGGCGTTGTCCGGCTGATCCATCAGGGTCTTCCATGCATTGCCGGCCCGCAGTCGGCCTCAACTGGGGCAGAACTTTGACCGCCTGATGATCCTGACCGGACAGGTCCCGCCAATCAAGGGCGCTGGGTGGTCGCGGTCGGCATGCCGGTGGTTGCTTGGGCGCCGGCTTGAGCGTCGGGGGCGCCGAACAGTCCGCCGATATTTTCGCCAATGCCGGAGAAGAAACCATTCACGGCCTCACCCCTGGCCTTGAGCGCTGCTTCTTCGGCTGCCTTTCGTTCGGCCGCGAGCCGGGCCGCTTCCGCCTTGGCGGCCAGATCGGCCTCGTCGGCCTTGAGCTTGGCGGTGAGGGCAGGAGTCTGCACCGAAGGGGGGCAGGGGCCGGCGGCATCGAGCGGGCCGGTCGCGGTCGGATTGAAGATATATTGCTTCTCGCAGACGTCCCAGACTGGTGGGGTTTTGGTCAGCTCGAAATAATCATGGCCTTCCTTGATGTCCTTCCAGAAGTCCATATGCGGGCTGGTGGCGTGCTTGGCCATGTTTGCCGTGGTCATGCGGAAGGGAAAGATCTGGAGCTGGAAGCTGGAATTGCCGCCCTTGAAGGTTTCGCGGGCCAGCGCGTAAATCTCGGCAATACCCGCATCGGTCATGGCGTAGCAACCGCGCGATGAGCAATCGCCATGCACCATCAAGTCCGAGCCGGTGCGGCCATGGGCGCGATCAAACTTGTTGGGAAAGCCCGTGTTGAAGGCGAGATAATAGCTTGAGCGCGGATTCATCAGGCCGGGGGTGATGGTATAGAAGCCTTCCGGGCTCTGGCGGTCGCCTTCCTTGAATTTGGGGCCGAGATCGCCCGAATAGGCGCAGATCTCATAGGTCTTGAAGAGATTGTAGGTGCCCGAGCTGGTCTTCTTCCAGACCTCGAGCACGGATTCTTCCTTGAACATGCGCACCACCATGCCCTCGTTGGGGGTGGAGCCCATATTGCGCAGACCCTGCACCACACTGCCGGGCAGCGGCACGTTGTGCCGGTTGTCACCGCCCTTAACGAAATTGGAGCATGCGGCGAGGCCCAGGCCCAGCCACAACAGAATGATGATAGCGCCGAGGCGGTGAAAGAAGGTGGCAGTCAAGGAGATCCAGCCCGTCACAAGAACAGCCCGCAACCGGGCCAATGGTTAGTGCACTATGACCTGTTGCGGTGAACGAAGCCTTTATCATGGGCGGGTGGAGTGCGGAAGCAGGACGCGATCACGCGAATTTGTGCATAACCGCGACCATGGTGCGAGGTCTGCAGCTCGTCGCCGGATCGCTCAAGCAGTCCGTTGCCTGGGCGCCAAAGCCTCTGCAGATTACAGGTTGGTCCCGATGGCGAGGAATTTTTCGCGGCGGTGTTCGCGGGTTTCCAGGCGCGATTTGCCGACGAAATCCTTGAGGAAGGCGGCCAGGGCGGCGCGGGTCGAATCCATGATGGCGCCGTGGTGGCGATGGGCGCCGCCGGCCGGCTCGGGGATGATGGAATCGATGACGCCAAAGCCGAGCAGGTCCTGGGCGGTAATCTTCTGGGCGGTGGCCATGTCCTGCGCCTTGGCGGCGTCGCGGAACAGGATCGAGGCGCCGGCCTCGGGCGAGATCACCGAATAGATGGCGTTTTCCAGCATCAGCACGCGATTGGCGGTGGCAATGGCGATCGCCCCGCCCGAGCCGCCTTCGCCAATGACAATGGCGATATTGGGCACGCCCAGTTCGAGACTTTTTTCGGTGGAGCGGGCAATGGCCTCGGCCTGACCGCGTTCCTCGGCACCGATGCCGGGATAGGCGCCGGAGGTATCGACAAAGGAAATCACCGGAACCGAGAAGCGGTCCGCCATGTCCATGATGCGGACAGCCTTGCGGTAGCCTTCGGGATTGGCCATGCCGAAATTGTGCTTGAGACGGGTTTCGGTGGAATTGCCCTTTTCCTGGCCAAGAATGGCCACCGGCGTGCCGTTGAAGCGACCGAAGCCGGCCTGCAGCGCAGCGTCCTCGCCAAATTTGCGGTCACCGGCCAGCGGTGTCCATTCGGTGATCAGCGAGCGCACATAGTCGGAAAAATGCGGGCGCTGCGGGTGACGCGCCACCTGGGTCTTCTGCCAAGGGGTCAACTTGCGATAGATCTCGACCAGCGCCTCGTCAGCGCGGGCGGAAAGCCGGTTCACTTCTTCGTCGATCGATACGGCCTGATCGCTCTGGGCCATCGACTTCAATTCGGCGATCTTGGCTTCGAGATCGGCGACCGGTTTTTCAAAATCGAGATAAGACTGCATCCCACCGCCCAAAAGGGTCATTGTTCTGGCACGAGGCTCGTTTGCGACCCATGCATCATGGCCCGCTGCTCTTGCGCTTTAAAGTGGCCGGAAAGTGGCGACGGAGCAATGCCGAGTCAAGCTCTGGGCGCGAAATGGTTGGGATTTGGTGAGCAGAAATCAGCCACGGGCCAGCGGATGGTGGCTTTCCACGAGATTGCGCAGTTTCTCGTCCAGCACATGAGTGTAGATCTGGGTTGTGGAAATATCGGCATGGCCGAGCAGCATTTGCACCACACGCAGATCGGCGCCGCCGGCCAGCAAATGACTGGCAAAGGCGTGGCGCAGCACATGTGGAGCCACTCGGGCGGTGGAAATGCCGGCGCGGGCGGCCAGGCCCTTGAGGTCACGGGCAAAGACCTGGCGGGTAAGATGGCCGTTCTCGCCCTTGGCAGGAAAAAGAAAGGGGCCGGGCTCAAGCGTGCCGATCCAGTGGCGTACGGCATCTCGGGCGCGGTCGTTCATGGGCACCACGCGGTCCTTGTTGCCCTTGCCGGTGACGGTGATGAAGGCGGCGTCACGCATCACGGCGGCGCGCTTCAGGCTGACGAGTTCGGAGACGCGCAGGCCCGTGGCATAGAGCATTTCGAGCAGCACGTAGAGGCGCTGAGCCGCAATCTGTTTTTGCGGGCTGGCGGGGGTGTTGGCTTCGGCTTCGGCCAGGGTCAGCAGCCGGTCGACCTCGGCCAGGGACAGCACCTTGGGCAAGGCGCGGCGCGATTTTGGGCTGGCGACGATGCGGGTGGGATCGTCGCTGCGGATTCCGTCGGCACAAAGAAACCTGTGGAATTGGCGTATTGCGGAGAGGCGGCGGGCGCTGGAAGAGGCCGAAAGCCCTTCGGTTTTCAGATCATCGAGCCAGGCAGCGACGGTGTCGCGCGTGGCGCTCAGCAGGGTCTGGTTCTGCGCTGAAACGAAAGCGGCGTAATGGGTGAGGTCACGCCGATAGGCTTCGATGGTGTTGGCTGCCGCGCCGCGCTCGGCGCTCATCATCTCAAGGAAACTGCCGATCAGGTGTCCGCCGCTCATTGGCCGGTGCTGGGTTCAGAGGTTACATTGGGCTGGGGCAGATTGCCGCCGGGGCGGTTGGTCTCGCTTTCGCCCAGCAATTCACGGGTCGGAATGCGCTGACTGACTTCCTTGGGCGTGGGTTCGACAAAGGCCACCAGGGCGAACATGCCTGCAAAGGCCAGGCCGCCCAGGAAGATCAGAGTGATGAGAAGGCGGATCAGGGAAGGCATGAGGGTCCTTACGTGCCGGAACAGCGTAAAAGACTATGAGCAAAAGGTTGCGGTTGTCTTGTTTTTCCAGTTTCGCCGAACAGGGCCTGGTGATCAACAGGGGCCCGGTATGCTTGACAGGTCGGGCAGGGACCGATTGATAGCGGCGGTGATCGGAGGGCGCGGCAGTTGAGCAGAACGGATGGCAGTGGACGGCAGAGCCGGGCCCGGGCATTGGCCAGCCGGCTGAACGGCCGCCCGCTGGTGCTGGTGGGTATGATGGGGGCTGGCAAGACCACTGTGGGCCGGCGCATTGCCAATCGCCTGGGCCGCCAGTTCATCGATAGCGACGAGGAAATCGAACGCGCCGCGCAAATGAGCATTCCCGAAATCTTCGAGCAGCGTGGCGAGGACGAGTTTCGCGCCGGGGAAATGCGGGTGATTGCCCGGCTGCTCAGGGAAAAGGATATCGTGCTGGCCACGGGCGGCGGGGCGTTCGTCAATCCCGACACCAGAGCGCTGGTGAAATCCGGTGCCGTTTCAGTCTGGCTCAAGGCCGATCTCGATCTGCTGTTCGAGCGGGTTTCGCGCCGCGCCAACCGGCCTTTGCTCAAGACGGCGGACCCCAGGGGGACGCTCGAAAAACTGATTGAAGATCGCTATCCGATCTATGCCGAGGCCGATCTGACCGTGGTCAGCCGCGATGTGCCACAGGACAATGTTGCGGGGGACGTCATTGTTGCCCTGCTCAACCATTTCAAGAAAGAGCAAGCTTAGTCTCATGGCCCAGATCGACCACACAGTTCATGTTGCCCTGGGTGAACGCGCCTATGATATTTTGATCGGCCCGAAACTGATCGAGGAGGCCGGGGCGATCCTGGCGGAAAAATTCCCGGGTCGGCGCTATGGCATCGTCACTGACGAGATGGTTGCCGGCGCGCAATTGCCGCGACTGACCGCGGGCCTCGATGCGGCCGGGCTTTCTTATGACACCATAGTGTTGCCGGCCGGGGAGAGCACCAAGAGCTATGGCATGCTCGAAAAGGTGGTCGAGGGGCTGTTGTCCGCCAAGCTGGAGCGCGGCGATCTGGTGATCGCACTGGGCGGCGGCGTTGTTGGCGATCTGGCCGGGTTTGCCGCGGCGGTGACGCGGCGTGGCATGGATTTCGTGCAGGTGCCGACCTCGCTGCTGGCGCAGGTGGATTCCTCGGTGGGCGGCAAGACGGGCATCAATTCGCCGCATGGCAAGAACCTGGTGGGGGCGTTCCATCAACCCAAGCTGGTGCTGGCCGATCTTTCAGCACTCGATACGCTTGATCCGCGTCAATTTGCTGCCGGCTATGCCGAGGTGGTCAAATATGGGCTGATCGACGACCCGGAATTCTTCGAGTGGCTCGAAGCCAATCGTGTCGAGATCTTTTCGGGCGGGCCGGCGCGCGGTGAGGCGATTGCCCGCTGTTGTGCCCACAAGGCGCGGGTGGTGATCGCAGACGAGAAGGAAACCGGGGTCCGCGCCCTGCTCAATCTGGGGCACACTTTTGGCCATGCGCTGGAAAAGGACACCGGCTATTCGAGCCGCCTGTTGCATGGTGAAGGCGTTGCCATCGGCATGGTGCTGGCGCATGGTTTTTCCAACCGGCTCGGGCTGGCGCCGGGGCAGGATAGCGGCCGGGTGGCGGCGCACTTGCAGGCCGCAGGTCTGCCGACGCGTTTGGCCGATATTCCGGGCGAGCTTGGCTCAACAGATGAGTTGATGGCGGCAATCGCGCAGGACAAGAAGGTGTCGCGCGGCGCGCTGACCTTTATCCTGACCCGGGGCATCGGCCAGGCCTTTATCGAGAGACAAGTCGATCCGCAGGCCGTTCGGGCCTTTCTGGAGGAGATGCGCGCAAAATGAGTCTCACCCTTTGGCTGACTTCTGGCGGCATCCTCTTGCTGCTGGCGATGAGTTTTTTCTTTTCCGGCTCGGAAACCGCGCTGACGGCGGCTTCGCGGGCGCGCATGCACCAGCTTTCGCGCGCTGGCGACAAGCGGGCAGCGCTGGTCGAGCAATTGTCCAGCCAGAAGGAGCGGCTGATCGGGGCGATCCTTCTGGGCAACAACATCGTCAATATCCTTGCCTCGACCCTGGCCGCCAGCGTGCTGATTGCCCTGTTCGGTGAGGCGGGCATTGCCTATGCCACGATCGCCATGACGGCGGCCGTGGTGGTATTTTCCGAGGTGCTGCCCAAGACGCTGGCGTTGATGCGGCCAGATGGTTTTGCGCTGGGGGTTTCGCCAGTGATCCGGGTGGTGGTGATCGTGTTTGCGCCGGTGACCTTGGCGGTTCAGGCCATTGTCAACGCGATCCTCAGGCTGTTTGGGCTTGATGCGAGCAATGTCAGCGCCATTTCGGGTCATGACGAAATTCGCGGCACGCTGGACCTGCTGCATTCGGAGGGTGAAGTGGTCAAGGACGACCGCGACATGCTCGGCGGCCTACTGGATCTGCGTGACCTGGTGGTCAGCGATGTAATGGTGCACCGCACCCAGATGCTGGCGCTCGATGTCACCATGAGCGCGGATGAGCTGGTCAAGGCGGTACTGGAAAGCGCCTACACCCGTATTCCACTCTATCAGGGGGAAACCGACGACATTGTCGGCATTATCCACGCCAAGGACGTGCTGCGGGCGCTGATGGCGGTGGATGGCGATGCTTCACGCGTCGATATTCGGCAGATCATGTCCAAGCCCTGGTTCATTCCCCAATCCACAGCGGTGCAGGTGCAGCTTTCGGCATTCCTCAAGCGCCACTCGCATATGGCGCTGGTGCTCGATGAATATGGCGTGCTTGAAGGGCTGGTGACGCTCGAAGACATTATCGAGGAAATCGTCGGCGACATTTCCGACGAGCATGACGAGCCGGACGATGAAGCCGTGTTCGGCATCGACAAGCAGGAGGACGGCAGCTTCATCGTCGATGCCAGCATCGCCATTCGCGACATCAACCGCCTGCTCGACTGGGATCTGCCCGATGCGCACGCCAATACGGTGGCCGGCATTGTCATCAATGCGGCCAAGCTCATTCCGGAGCCTGGACACCAGGTCGAAGCGCATGGCTTTTCGTTCCTGGTGTTGGAGCGGGACCGGCAGCGGGTGTCGAAAGTGCGCATCACCCCCCGAACGGAGGGTGGCGAGGCGCCAGCGGATTGACTATATGGTCGAGGTCGGCAGCACCTCGATGGCGAGGGCATGCACGCTGGACTTCAATTCATCGTCAAGTGCGTCCATCACCGCGCGGTGTTGCGCTACGCGGCTTAGCCCGTCAAAATTGCGGGTCGCGATTCTGACACGAAAATGGGTTTCACCACCCTCCCGCCAACCGGCGTGACCATGGTGAGACTGGGATTCATCGATCACCTCCAGATGGAGGGGAGCGAATTTTTCGGCGAGCTTGGCGTGGATCGTGTCCGTCATGGACATGGTGTCGGCTCCAATATCTGACTGAAGACACAACTAGGCACAATGAAACAGCAATCCAAGCTCTTCGATAACATTCGCATTCGGCCGCGGCGGGAGGAAAAGCCCGAACCGATCGAGGTGCAGTGCGACTGGGAAGGCTGCGAAGCGGCCGGCGAGTTCAGGGCCCCCAAGGGCGCGGGCTCGGAGGGCCAGTATCACAATTTTTGCCTCGAGCATGTGCGGCACTACAACAAGGCGTTCAACTATTTTGCCGGCATGAGCCCCGAAGAGCTGGACGAAGCGCTGCACACCCCGCCCAAGGCCGAATCGCGCTCGACCTTTGCCACGGGCAACCCCACTGCGGCGCGTGCCGCGGGGCGCAATGCGGCCAAGCCCGGCGACAAATATGGTGACCCGTTCGGGGTTTTCGCGCGCTATCGCTATCAGCAGTCCAAGCGGCCGGCGACCGAGCGGGTCAAGCCGCTCAACGAACCGGACCGGCGGGCGCTTGAAGTGCTGGGCTTTACCGCCCACGCCAAGTCCGACGAGATCAAGCGGGCCTATAAGGACCTGGTCAAGAAGCACCATCCGGACGTCAATGGCGGCGACGCCTCTTCCGAGGAACGTCTACGTTCGGTGATCGCGGCCTATACCCATTTGAAGAAACAGGGGTTCGTGGTGCGCTAGCACCGGCCCTTGCGGGCGCCAGAGCGTACGTATTGTTTGCCGGACCTCCCAGCGGCTGCCCGATCGTCACCCCGGCCTCACCATCCCGAGGCTACCCGCGTCGTCACATTGCTGCTATAGAGCCACCGCCTTCGCAGAATTTTTCCTTGCATTTCCAAGAGTCCGACCATGACTGAATTCGCAAATTTGCCCGATACCGAATACCAGGCGCGGGATCTGTTCGGGATTGATACGGACATGGTGGTCAAGGGTTACAAAGAACGCAGCGACCATGTGCCGCCGATCGATCCGGACTATCTGTTCGACCGCAATACCACGCTCGCGATCCTGGCGGGTTTTGCCTATAACCGCCGCGTCATGGTGCAGGGCTATCACGGCACGGGCAAATCCACCCATATCGAACAGGTCGCTGCACGGCTGAACTGGCCATTGGTGCGCGTGAACCTGGACAGCCATGTGAGCCGGATCGATCTGGTGGGCAAGGACGCGATTGTCCTCAAGGACGGCAAGCAGATCACCGAGTTCCGCGACGGCATCCTGCCGTGGGCGGTGCAGAACAATATCGCGCTGGTGTTCGACGAATATGATGCGGGGCGTCCGGACGTGATGTTCGTGATCCAGCGCGTGCTTGAACAGTCGGGCCGGCTGACCCTGCTCGACCAGAACCGTGTCATCGTCCCGCACCCCTCCTTCCGCCTGTTCTCGACCACCAATACGATTGGCCTGGGCGATACTTCGGGACTTTATCACGGCACGCAGCAGATCAATCAGGGTCAGATGGACCGCTGGAGCATCGTGACGACGCTCAACTATCTGCCGCATGACAAGGAAGTCGGCATCGTCCTGGCCAAGAACAAGGCCTATGGCGAGACCGACAAGGGCCAGAAGCAGATCGCCAATATGGTGCGCCTGGCAGATTTGACGCGCTCGGCCTTCATCAATGGCGATATCTCGACCGTGATGAGCCCGCGCGGCGTCATCACCTGGGCCGAGAACGCCGTCATTTTCGGCGGCGATGTCGGCTTTGCCTTCCGGTTGACCTTCCTGAACAAATGCGACGAGCTCGAACGCCCGGTGGTGGCCGAGTTCTATCAGCGCGTGTTCGGCGAAGACCTGCCGGAAAGCTCCGCCAATCTGGCGGTGATGGCTTAGTCCAGCGCGTACGGCCTCGCCCTTCGACAGGCTCAGGGTGAGGTCTACTGTGAATTCTGCGTCGTCTCGTAGACCTCATGGTGAGCTTGTCGAACCACGAGGTCGCGGCCACCAAGGCAACTGATACATGGCACAACCTCCGCGCAGCAAAGCCAATAAGCCGGACCAGACCCAGGCGTTCAAGAGCGCCATGGGTGCGACGGTGCGCGCAATCGGGGCCAAGCCAGACCTTGAGGTGAGCTTTACCGCCGACCGGCCTTTGCTGACCTCGGACAAGGCGCGGCTGGCCAATCTGCCGCGCCTGCCGACCAAGCGCGATATTGCCATTGCCCGTGGGCAGGGCGACGCCATGGCCATGCGACTGGCCAGCCACGATCCGGAATCCCACCGCAAGCGGGCGCCTATGGACCCGCAGGCCCGAGCGGCCTTCGATGCGCTCGAACAGGCGCGGGTGGAATCGCTGGGCTGCATCCGCATGCCGGGCATGGTGGGCAATATTCACGAAATGCTGGAAGACCGGCTGTTTCGCGCCAATTTCGCTGAAGTCGACGACAAGGGCGATGCGCCGCTGGCCGAGGCGCTGGGATTGATGCTGCGCGAAAAGCTGGCCGGGGTGGACGTGCCGCCTTCGGGCCATGCGCTGGTTGATCTCTGGCGCAAGGAGATCGAGAGCAAGGCCGGTCCCTCGATCGAAAAGCTGCTCGAGGCCTATGAAAGCCAGGAGGACTTTTCGCGGGCCGCGCGCGCGGTGTTGCGCGACCTCAACCTGATCGCCGAAAGCGACATGGAAGACCCCTCCGACAGCGATGAGGAAGCGGCCGAGGACAGCCAGCCCGAACAGGCCCAGGGATCGGATCAGGACCAGGAGCAGGGCGAAGGCGAGAACGAACAGTCCGAGAGCGAGGACGACCAGCAGGCTGGCGAAAGTGAAGAATCCGGCGATGTCGAAGGCATGGACGCTGACATGGCCGACAGCGACGAGAACGCCGAGGCCGAAGCGGGCGAGGATGCGCCGATGCCCCCACCCGCCAAGGATGGCGGCGAGCGGCTCTCGAACCAGTTCAACTACAAGGTGTTCACGCAGAAATATGACGAGATCGTCAAGGCGGCGGAGCTGTGTCCACCCGATGAGCTCGACCAGTTGCGGGCCCTGCTCGACAAGCAACTGGAGAACCTGGCGGGTGCCGTAGCGCGGCTGGCCAACAAGCTGCAGCGCCGGCTGATGGCCAAGCAGAACCGGAGCTGGCAGTTCGATCTCGAGGAAGGGCTGCTCGATACGGCGCGCCTCACCCGCGTGGTTACTGACCCGCTGCAGGCCTTGAGCTTCAAGGTCGAAAACGACACCGAATTCCGCGATACCGTGGTGACGCTGCTGATCGACAATTCGGGTTCGATGCGCGGCCGGCCGATCACCATTGCGGCGATCTGCGGCGACATTCTCGCGCGCACGCTCGAGCGATGCGGGGTAAAGGTCGAGATCCTGGGCTTTACCACCCGCGCCTGGAAAGGCGGCAAGAGTCGGGAGGCGTGGCTGGAAGCCAATCGCCCCACCAATCCGGGCCGGGTCAACGATATTCGCCACATCATCTACAAGGCAGCAGACGAGCCCTGGCGCCATGCCCGGCGCAATCTCGGGCTGATGATGCGCGAGGGGCTGCTCAAGGAGAACATCGATGGCGAGGCGCTCGAATGGGCGCGCAAGCGCCTGATGGCGCGGCCCGAGCAGCGGCGCATCATGATGGTGATTTCCGATGGCGCTCCGGTGGATGACTCGACCCAGTCAGTCAATGCCGGCAACTATCTCGAAGCCCATCTGCGCCAGGTGATCGAGGATATCGAAACCCGCTCGCCGATCCAGTTGGTGGCGGTGGGCATCGGCCACGATGTGACCCGCTATTACCGGCGCGCCGTGACCCTGCTCGATGCCGAGGAACTGGCCGGGGCGCTGACCGATGAATTGGCGGCGCTGTTCGACGAGGAACTGCCGGCCCAGACGCGGCGGCGGGCCAGGGGATGATGCTGCGGGCCGCAACTGCCGTGGCACTGTTGGTTCTGGCCTTGCCGGCCGGGGCGATGGAGTTGATGGTCAGTGCCGCTCCCGTCACCCGGTTCAAGGGCGCAGAACTGGACCAGCCGGTCGAACGGCTGATCTTTCGCGGCGGGCTGACGCTGCAAAGCCCGGTTGACACTTTTGGCGGCCTCTCCGGCGTTACCCAGACCGGCCCAGACCAACGCATTGCTTTTGTCTCCGACCGGGGCAACTTCATTTCCGGACAATTAGCCTATGATGAGGCAGACCGACTGATCGGCTTGATCGGTGTTACAATCGAGCCGATGCAGAATTCGGGCGGTACTGTGTTGCCGCGCCAGTATGCCCGCGATGCCGAAGGCATGGACACGGTCTGGCGCGATGGCGCGGCCTATGCGGTGCGCGTGGGGTTCGAGCATCTGACCCGGGTGGCGGACTTTGAGATAACGGATGGCCGGCCGGATGGCGCGGCGCGGGAAGTCAACATTCCGCAGTGGCTGACCGATCTGAGGACCAATGAAAGCCTGGAATCGGTCTGCATTGCCCCGGAAGCATCGCCCATTGCCGGTTCCACCCTGCTGCTGACCGAAGAAGCGCTCGACAGCGATGGCAATCATCGCGGTGAGTTGCTGGGCGTCAATGACAAGGGACCGATTGGCTATGCCAACAGCCCAATCGTCAACCCGACGGACTGCAAATTCCTGCCCAATGGCGATCTGCTGGTGCTCGAGCGGGGGGTGTCGCTGTTTGCCTTCGTGATGAATTTGCGGCTGGTGCCGGCCGATCAGGTGCGGCCGGGCAATCTGATGCGCGGCGAGTTGCTGGTCTCGGCGCAAGGCGGCGAGATCGACAATATGGAAAGCCTGCTGGTGCACGAAACGCCCGGCGGCGAGACGCGCATCCTCATCGGCTCGGACAATAATTTCAACGATTGGCAGCGCAATCTTGTCCTTGAGTTCGCGCTGCCACAGGAATAGCCAGGCCTATTCGGCCGGCTTTCAGGCCGCCACCGGCATCTTGCGCAGTACCAGGTCGCGGACGGTCTTGTAGGGCGCCAGCATCAGCACTGCCATTACCAGTTTGACCAAGAAGTCGCCCAGCGCGAGGGACTGCCAGAGTTCGACTTCCGGGCCGATGCCGAGCAGCGGGGCGGGGAAGGCGAGTGAAGAGTCATCCATGCCGAACAGCGCATCGATGCCAGCGAAAGCCGGGGCCATGGCGAGGCTGAAGAACAGCGCCGTGTCGAGCGCGGAGGAGACCAGCGAGGAGAACATGGGCGCATGCCACCAGGCGCTGTTGCGCAGTCGGTGGAAGATCGAGATGTCGAGCAATTGAGCGACCAGGAATGCCGAGCCTGAGGCAATTGCGATGCGCGGGGTTGCCAACCAGATCGAGAGGATCACCGCCACGGCAAAACCAGCCACGACGACGAGCCGGGCGCGTTGTGGGCCGAAGGCGCGGTTGGAAAGGTCGGTGACCAGGAAGGCGACAGGATAGGTGAACGCGCCCCAGGTGAGGATGTCACCGAGGTTGACGCCACCGATCATGGCGTCGACGGGGAACTGGACCAGAAAGTTGGAGGCGGCGATGACGGCCACCATGGCGGCAATGGCCACCAGGAAACGAGACAGCATTGGACTACCTTCATGTGATCCGCCGACCGGCAACAGACCGGGGCGGGGAGCTGATGTGACGCCGGATTTGCGGCGACACCGGGTCTTGTGCCTGCCTCAATTGGGCAGGACGCATGGAAGCCAAGCTTCCAAAAAAACAAGACCGCGTGGCAGTTGCCCACCACGCGGCCAGAAACTCGAATGCAGAAATCCTAGCCAGCGAGGGTGGCGCGGATTTCCTTCTTCAGGCCCAGAGCCAGCGGGGACAGGTCGGCGTCGTCCTGCTTGAGCAGGAAGGCGTCCAGACCACCGCGATGCTCGACGGTGCGCAGTGCGGAAGTGGCGACACGCAGCTTGACCGGACGATTGAGCGCGTCCGAGAGCAGGGTGACGTTCACCAGATTGGGGAGGAAGCGGCGGCGGGTACGGTTAAGGGCGTGCGAAACATTATTGCCCACCATAACACCCTTGCCGGTCAGTTCGCAGCGACGTGCCATTGGTCTTGATCCTGTTTGTGTAAAGGTCCTGCGTGGCGGGGACGTCCCGCTACGGGCCTCGATTGTGATGAAATCTCGCGGGTCTTTAGAGAATTGGGGGGCATCCGTCAAGCAAAGAGGCCGGACAAAGCGGCGCGAGCGCCTTGCTTGTGCCCGGTATGGACGGCAGTTTGGAGATAAACAGTGATTCGTTTCGCCCGGCCAGCGTCTCGCGCGGGCATTTGCAGCCGAGAAGACCACACGTGATCCGCACTGCCTTTGCTCTTGTTGCCGCCCTCGCACCGCTCACACTTTCACCGACCCTGGCCGCACCGGTCGAGGCACGCGCCAGCTATGTGGTGACGGTGGGCGGGATCAATGTGGCCATGGTTGATATCGACCTCAATGATGATGGCGCGCGCTACGGGCTAGATTTGTCGGCGCGGGTGGCGGGGCTGGGGAGCGTCGTGGCCAGTGGCACAGCCAGCGCCTCGGTGTCGGGGTCTTCGGCGGGCCCGTCTCTGCAATCGCAGAGCTTTGCGCTGGAGACGCGGGCCAATGGCGAGGTATTCACTGCCAATGTCGGCTATGAGGGGCGCAATGTCAGCGCGTTCCAGGTGCAGCCACCGGTGACCGACTCCTATGATCGCGTGCCGCTGGAACGCGGGCATCTCAGGAATGTCGGCGATTTTCTCTCGGCGTTTGTGCTCAAGGGCAACGGGTTGGACCGGAGCCTGTGCGAGCGCACGCTCAAGATCTTCACCGGGGTCGAGCGCTTCGATATTGCGCTTGGCTTTCTGGACAATGACGAGGCAACCTCGCCGCGCACCGGCTATCAGGGGCCCCTGGTCGCCTGCTCGCTCGACTATCGGCCGATCTCGGGGCATTTCGAAAGCTCTGAGATGACTAATTACCTGGCCCAGACCAGCCGTATGATCCTGTGGTACGCGCCGCTGGGGCAGACCGGCTACTTTATTCCCTATCGCGTGATTATCGGCACCTCGATGGGCGATCTCTCCATGGTGCTGACCCGCGCCGAGAGCTGAGTTGCCTGTCCCAGTTTGGGACGGTCAAAAGCTTTTTTGACAATTTTGCGACGATACCGGCCCGCCAGTGCGCGTCTCACCGGTTAACGGCCCACCGTGTCCCTTCGACCAGCACACTAAGGGACTGTCAGGAAATGGCCGGAGGCGAGCGGAATTAACCCGATGTTCACGCACATGAACGGGATTTGGGCTTATCTTGTAGTAAGTTAGCCTGGCTTGTAGGGCCTGTCTCTGCAGCCCACCAGATATGGTGGAGAACAAAGTGATAGCGGTGATTCCGGCCCGATTCTGTCCCTGTTCGTTCCCCGTTTGGACCAGACCTTAAGGCGGGCCGGATGCACCGAGCGGCTTTGTGCCGTCATGGCACAGTCAGAGTGTTTCCAGGGTCGCTATGCGCTGGTGGGAATCGAAGGTGAAGGCCTGACGCAGCACGGCAGGGCTCCCCGGGAAGGTGCCTGAGACTTCGAAGGTGACGATCGTGCGGTCCTTGTCCGCTTCGACCCGCTGCAATTGATAGCGCGGGCGATAAGCGCTCCTCGACGCTGCGCAGCCAGAGCGCGATGGCCGCTTGCCCGCGGTGCCACTCGCCTTCGTCGTGAACCGAAGCATTTGGCGCGAACAGGGCCGCCGCGTGGAGAGGGTCAGTGCGCTCGAAATATTGCGAGAGCGGATCGGGAAGCGTTGCGGGATCAAATGCGGACATCCGGCAGATCTCCAAGGTGGTTGATATGAGCTTGTATGCGCCTGCGTCGTGACAGGCTGTGTCAGTGGCCGTTGTCCCATCCCGATACGTCAACTCGGATTTTCCTCAAGCTTGTGCCCAAAAGCACAGGACTTATGGGCGTGTCGTCGTGAAGATGGAAAAAATAGCGGAAGAACAAGCGTTTACGCTTCGTTCAGGAATGGCCGATTTTGTCGCCAGTTAACCCTTGGCTAAGCAAGTTGAACGGATTTCGGGCCGGATTGGCCTTGGTCGCGATCCGAAACGCCAAGCGCTCCAGCTTTAGTGTGGAATCGTGTATGGATGCCACCATATCTAGCCGTGAACAAAGCCAGACTCACTGAGTCGCGCCGATTCGGTTCTGTTTCGTTCCGCCTCCGTTCTATCGGTGAAGAGGCGTGACAAATTCATGACAAATCTGTCCTTTGCTGGGACAAGTGCGCCATGCCTCTCGCAAGCCGAGCAGGGACCGCCTACATAGGTGACGATGAGCTTTTCCCCTTCCCATTCGGTCAAGGCGATCCTTGGCCCGACCAATACCGGCAAGACCTATTTCGCCATTGAGCGCATGCTGGCCCATCCCACGGGGATGATCGGCCTGCCCTTGCGGCTGCTCGCGCGCGAGGTCTATCAGCGGATCGTCGAGCGGGTGGGCGAGCAGGCTGTTGCGCTGATCACCGGTGAAGAGCGCATCGTGCCGGCCAAGCCGCGCTATTGGGTGGCGACGGTGGAAGCCATGCCGATGGACATCCATGTCGACTGCGTGGCGGTGGATGAGATTCAGACCGCCATCGATTTCGACCGCGGTCATGTGTTCACCGACCGGATCCTCAAGGCGCGCGGTCTGCATGAAACGCTGCTGCTGGGGTCGGCGACCATGGCGGGGGTGGTCAAGAAACTGATCCCGCATGCCGAGATCATCGACCGGCCCCGCTTTTCCCAGCTTACCTATGCAGGGTCGAAGAAACTGTCGCGTCAGCCGGCGCGCTCGGCGATCGTCGCGTTCTCGGCGCGGCAGGTCTATGCCATCGCCGAGCTGATTCGGCGCGAACGCGGGGGTGCGGCGGTTGTAATGGGCGCGCTCAGTCCCCGGACGCGCAATGCCCAGGTCGAGCTATATCAGAATGGCGATGTGGACTTTCTGGTCGCTACAGATGCCATCGGCATGGGGCTCAACCTCGACATCCACCATGTTGCCTTTGCTGATGACAGCAAGTTCGACGGGCACCAGAGCCGGCCGCTGACGCCGTCCGAACTGGGGCAGATTGCCGGTCGCGCCGGGCGTCACAAGCACAACGGAAGCTTTGGCGTTACCGGGGGCACCGAAGGGTTTGACGAAGAGCTGGTGGTGGCATTGGAAACCCATGATTTCCAGCCAATCCGCCAAGTGCAGTGGCGCAATTCAGACCTCAACTTCAGCTCGGTCGAGGCGCTGCGCAATTCGCTTGAAGTGGTGCCGCAGGACCGGACACTGACCCGCGTGCCGATTGCAACCGATCAGCATGCGCTCGAATTTCTCATGCGCAATGAAGCCGGGGCCCTGGCGCGCGGCCACGATGCGGTCAAACTGCTTTGGGAATGTTGCCAAACTCCGGATTATCAGGGGATCTCGCCAGCCGCGCATGGTGAGATCGTTACCCGCATTTATTCGGATTTGAGACGAATTGGATCGGTTCGCGCAGATTGGATTGCCGAGCAGGTCCGGTTTTGCGACAATGCGGAGGGCGACATTGATACACTCAGTAATCGGATCAAGCAGATCCGGACCTGGACCTTTGTCGCCAATCGTAAAAACTGGCTTGAAGACCCTACCTATTGGCGCGAAAAGACGCGAGACATTGAGGACCGCCTGAGTGACGCTCTGCACGAGCGGCTCACCCAGCGCTTCGTGGACCGGCGCACCAGCGTGTTGCTCCGCCATCTGAAAGACAAACGTATGGTATCTCCCGAAATCAATGAGCGCGGCGAAGTGCGGCTGGAAGGCCACCTCATCGGCACGCTCGAAGGCTTCCGTTTCACCCTGGCCCGCAATGATGGCGATACTGACGCCAAGGGATTGCGCGGCGCAGCCGATTCGGTGGTCGCCCCCGAGATACACAATCGTGCCGAGAGATTGGCCGGTTCGCCAAATGAAGAATTCGTGTTGGCCACCGACGGGCGCCTGCGCTGGCGCGGCGAAGTGGTGGCAGAGCTGGCCGAAGGCGACAGCCTTTATCGTCCCCGCATCCTGCTGCTGGCCGATGAGACGCTGACAGGACCGGATCTGGAAAAGGTTCAGGACCGCCTTTCGCTCTGGCTGCGTCACCATATCAATACTGTGCTTGAACAGGTCATGGCGCTCGAAGCGCCGGCTGATCTGGAGGGCAGCGCGCGGGGGCTGGCCTATCAGCTCTTCGAGCATATTGGCCTGTTGCCGCGTGCCATGGTGGCCGATGAGGTCAAGGGGCTGGATCAGGATGTGCGCGGCAAGCTGCGCAAGCTCGGCATCAAGTTCGGTGCCTACCACATCTATCTGCCGCTTTCATTGAAGCCCGCGCCGCGCGAGCTGGCGCTGATCCTGTTTGCGCTGAAAAATGGTGGTGTGCGCCAGCCGGGTGTCTCCGATATTCCCCATATTGTGCTGTCGGGCCGCACCTCCTTTGTGGTCGACCCCGAGGTCGATACGCGGCTTTACGAAATCGCCGGTTTCAAGGTGGCAGGCAGCCGGGCGGTGCGTGTCGACATTCTCGAGCGCCTGGCCGACATCATCCGGCCGCTGGTGGCACTGGATGCCGGCCGGCCCTATCAGGGCGAATTGCCCGCCGGTGCTGCCGAGGGCAATGGTTTCCGAGTCACGGTGGAAATGACGAGCCTATTGGGCTGCTCGGGCGATGATTTCTCCTCCATCCTGACCTCGCTAGGCTATCGCGTCCGTCGCACCCCCAAGGCGGCCGTCGAGACGCCGGCGCCGGCAGAGGCCTCGGCCGAAACCCCGGCGCTTGAACAGGTGCTGGAGGACAATGCAGCCAGCGCCGAGGCGGGCAACGAGGACGCTGCTCCAGAAAACGCTGAAGCGCCTGTCGTCGTGGCAGAACCGGGCGAAGGCGCCGTGCCGGATGCAGCTCCGGCTGAGGCCGCTGCAGAGCCGACCGCTCCGGCTGAACCGGAGTTTGACGAGGTCTGGTTCCCCGGTGGACGCCGCCATAATGACAATCGCCGCCACGAAAGCCGCAATCGCCGCGAAGGCGAGGACGGGCCGCGGCAGAACAATCGTCCCCGCCATGGCAAGGGGCCGCGCCGCCCCGAGGGCGCAGGCCAGCAGGCGCGCCCCAATGGCAAGGGCCGTCCCGACAAGGCGGAACGGGGCGAGCGCAAGGATCGCCGTCCGCCCCGTGAGGATCGCAAGCCGGTGTTCGATCCGGACAGCCCGTTCGCGGCGCTGGCGGCCCTACGCGACAAGTCGGAGTAGCAATTGGCAGGGCTGGAGCAGGTACCGCTCCGCAAGGAGCGGCTCGACCGCTTCCTGTTCTTTTCGCGCGCCGTCAAATCGCGCACCCTGGCGCAGAAGATCATTGAAAGCGGCGCTATTCGCGTCAATTCGGAAAAGACCGAGCGTACCGATCTCAAGGTCGGGGCGGGTGATGTGCTGACCATGTCGCTGCACAACCGCATCGTGATATGGCGCATTCTCGATTGCGGCACACGGCGGGGGCCGGCCAGCGAAGCGCAGGGGCTTTACGAGGATATTTCCCCGCCGCCGGTGCCCAGGGCAGAGCTGTCGCCATATGACGCGGCGATCGCAGAAAGACCGGCTGGAGCGGGACGTCCGACCAAGAAAGAGCGGCGCGAGACGGATCGGTTGCGCGGTGGCGATGTCGATTAGGCAAGTCTTCCCCTTAGCCTGCCCCATGCGCCAAACCGTCCCTCCGGACGGCCTTGCGATGCGCAAGAAAACGGTTTAGCACCAAACCCGTTGAGACAGGCGGGCTGACCTGCCCCAAGGGTCGGGCCGCAACGAGATGGGATCGCCTCCTAGATGACTTATATCGTCACCGACAATTGCATTGCCTGCAAATATACCGACTGCGTGGAAGTGTGTCCGGTGGACTGCTTTTATGAAGGCGAGAACATGCTGGTGATCCATCCGGACGAATGCATCGACTGCGGCGTGTGTGAACCCGAGTGTCCCGCAGAAGCGATCAAGCCGGATACCGAGAGCGGGCTCGACGAGTGGCTGGAGCTTAATCGCAAGTTCTCCAATAGCTGGCCGAACCTGACCGAGCGGCGCGAACCATTGCCCGAGGCAAAAGAACGTGATGGTGAGGACGGCAAGCTCACCAAGTACTTCTCGGAAGAGCCGGGCGAAGGCGACTAGGCGGTTCGCAGGCTCATTGCAAGCATCAAATCTTTGAGGCGTGGCAAAGGTTTGTCATGGTTTCGTCACATCCGGTCAATCCCCGGCGGGTGCTGATGCGCGCCGGTGATTCGTTCCTTTTGATTCTGCTGAAAAATTGTGCTATGGTGTGACCATATGCAGTTAAGCCCATCACCCAGCCGTGCCGCGAAGGCACGATTTTTTTGACACCACACAAAGCTGAACCATGCCGTTCCGGCAAGCGGATCCGGAGCGACGTGGGGTTTGACTGCGCATATGCGTCCGGATTGACGGGCGCCAAACAAGTAGGATGGCTGACCTTGCCGCAAGGAACCAGCCATTGGGGCGTCAACAAGGAGTTCGAAGCATATGGTAGCCAAGAAGCAGCAGCAGCGGCTTGGGTTCAAGACAGGCGAGTTCGTCGTCTATCCGGCCCACGGCGTCGGCGTTGTCGTCGCCATTGAAGAGCAGGAAGTCGCTGGGCTGACCCTCGAGCTGTTTGTGATCAGCTTCGAGCAGGACAAGCTGACCCTGCGCGTTCCTGTGGCCAAGGTCAAGTCTGTCGGCATGCGCAAGCTGGCCGAAGACGAAGAGGTCAAGCGCGCGCTCGATACCGTCACTGGCCGGGCTCGCGTCAAGCGCACCATGTGGTCGCGTCGCGCCCAGGAATATGAAGCCAAGATCAATTCGGGCGATCTGATCGCGATTTCCGAAGTGGTCCGTGATCTTTACCGGTCCGAAGAGCAGCCCGAGCAGTCCTATTCGGAACGCCAGCTGTTCGAGCAGGCCATGGATCGCATGAGCCGTGAGATCGGCGCCGTGCGCAAGCTCACCCTCACCGAAGCGGTGCAGCTTATCGAAAAGCAACTCGCCAAGAGCCCGCGTCGCACCAAGGCCGATGCGGCTGAAGCCGAAAGCGATGAGGAAGCTGCCGCTTAGGTTTTCTGCAGATTGATTGAAAAAGGCCGGTGTAGACACCGGCCTTTTTTGTGTCCTGAGGGCACACAAGTCCTCCCCTCGGCGTGACTTGGCCGCGCCGATCTGGTCAAAGCCGGGAGATACGAAATTCTCGGTGATGCCATGCCCAATTATGCCTTTCTTGCCATTGCCATTGTTGCCGAAGTGATTGGTACCAGCGCGCTCAAGGCTTCGGAGGGTTTTTCTAACCTGTTGCCTTCCATTCTGGTGGTGGTGGGCTATGGGGTGGCGTTCTATTGCCTATCGATGACCCTGCGCACCCTGCCGGTCGGTATTGCCTATGCCGTGTGGTCGGGCGCCGGCATCGTGCTGGTGTCCCTGCTGGGCTGGATGCTCTACGGCCAGAAGCTCGACCTATGGGCCATGCTGGGGATCGGGCTGATCATTGCTGGGGTGCTGATCCTCAACCTGCTGTCGAAGTCGACGGTGCATTGAGTCGATAACGGCCAGACGCCAGAGCGGCCTGCAAGGCGGCCATGGTATCCGCCCGGTTGAGGCCGTCCACATTGAGGGCATGGTCCTCATGTGCCCCGAGATCGGCGAATTCGGCATGGAGGGCAGCCACCACAGCGGGGTCAGTCAGGCTGTCGCCACCGCGGGCCTGGCAGCGGGCGACGGCCTCCTCGGCGCTGGTGCGCAAGACGACATAGTGCAGCGGCAGGCCCGGTTCGGCGAAAGCGGGCAGGGCCCAGGGGCGGATCACTCCATCCAGGGCGACGAAATAACCATTGGCGGCATAGGCCCCAGCCACGCTTGCGGCGATCTGCATGATCATCTGGTTCTGGGTGTGCGATTCAGGCAGCCAGGGGTCGATCTTGCCGGTCTTGATATAGCCCCAGAAATCGTCGGAGTGCAGATGCACCTTGGGCCCGCCGGGCAGATGCGCCAACGCCTCGGCGCAGGTGGTCTTGCCCGAGCCCGGATGGCCGGAGAGGATCAGGATATGGCCGGCGGGGAGGTCCATCAGGGATTTTTCAACACATCCTTCATGCTGACCGTGGCGCTACCGGGCCGCAGGGGTTTTTGCTGGCTTTCATGCGGCACCCATCCGGCGAGCCAGATGATTTCAAGGGTCGCGCGCACCCGGCCATCGGCGTCTGCGTCGCGCTCGGCATAGGTCTGGGCGGCGGTTGCGAGCAGAGTGCGGGTGGCAAAGCGCCGGGGACGGTCGGCCAGGGGATTGGCGGCGCCCAGAGCCTTGAGTTCGGCCATCAGGGCAAAGGGGGTGGCGTAGCGGACGCGATGGGTTTCCACGTCGGCCACCGGCAGGGCAAAGCCGGCCCGCTGCAACAGGGCGCCGGCATCGCGCACCTGTGCCATGGGCGCGACCCGGGCCGAAGCGCCGCCCGAAACCTGCAGATCGGCGGCCAGAAAGGCCTCGCGCAACTCGGTCAGGCTCTCGCCGCCAACAAAGGCCGCCATCAGCAATCCGTCAGGCTTGAGCAGGCGCCGCAGCCGCGCCAGATGGCCGGGCACATCATTGATCGCTTGCAGATGCAGCAGCGAGACGATCAGGTCGAGGTCGCCCTCTGGCAGAAGGGGAAACTCGTCGCCGGAAAAGGCCTCGACGCGCTGCGCCTGCACCGGCCCATTGGCGGTAAACAGCGTCTGGGGCAAGGAAGAGGCATCGGGCCCGATCAGCACAGCGCGACTGAAGTCGCGCTTATAGGCGCTCAACCGATCGGCCAGGTCTTCGAGCACCAGATCGCGCACGAAATTGGCGCCCTGCGGGCGGCGTTGGAGATTGCGGGTGATCTGGGTGGTATCGAACAGGCGCGGAGGGGTGGTCATCAAAGAGGCTTTCGCCGGGGCCGGGTCGGGAGCATTATGGCTGTTATGGAGATGGGGGCCGGGGAAGTCAAAGAGATCGGGCGCGGGGCGCGAATGCGGCAGCGTTTCGCCGGGCTGCGACGTGCCTTGCTGGATCTGGTCTATCCGCCGGGATGCGCTGCCTGCAACGCGCCGCTGATCGGGGCCCAGGCGCTGTGTCCGTCCTGTTTTGCCGGTTTGCGGCAGATCAGTGCGCCGCTCTGCCCGGTGCTGGGCATTCCTTTCGAAACCGATCTGGGGCCGGACATGCGCTCGGCCGAGGCCCTGGCCGATCCGCCCCCTTTTGCGCGGGCGCGGGCGGCGGTGGTCTATAGCGCGGTGGCGGGGACGCTGATCAGCCGGCTCAAATATGGCGACCGGCCGGAAGTGGCGGGGTATTGCGCGCAATTGATGGCCCTGGCCGGGCACGACTATTGGGCCGCCGGGCCAATCATCGTGCCAGTGCCGCTGCATGCCAGCCGGTTGCGGTTCCGGCGCTACAACCAGTCCATGCTGCTGGCGCGCGAGTTGGGCCGACTGACGGGTCTGGATGTCGATCCGCATCTGATCGGGCGGCATAGAAAGACCCGGCAACAGGTGGGGCTGTCCGGCGACAGCCGGTTGCGCAATGTGCGAGGGGCTTTTTCAGCCCATCCGCATGCGCTCGAACGCCTGGCAGGGCGACCGGTGGTGCTGATCGACGATGTCTATACCACCGGGGCCACGGTCAAGGCGGCGACACGCGTGCTCAAGCGGGCCGGTGCCGCACAGGTGAACGTGTTGACCTTCGCTCGCGTTGTCATTGGCGAGGATCTCCCCATATAAGGGGGCAAGTTCAGGATATTCAGGAGCCTTAAGCGATATGGCCAAGGTCGAAATCTACACCACCCCCACCTGTCCCTATTGCCACGCCGCCAAGGCGCTGCTCAACGAAAAGGGCGTGGACTATTCCGAGATTACCGTGCTCGATCCCGCCCTGCGCGAGAAGATGACCCAGCGCGCCCATGGCCGCCGCACCGTTCCGCAGATCTTTGTCGGCGAGACGCATGTGGGCGGTTATGACGACATGGCAGCGCTTGACCGGCGCGGCGGGCTGGACCCCCTGCTGGCGCAGTAGTACGCCATGAAAATCGCCGCCATTCAGATGTGCTCGGGGCTTGACCCGGCCGTCAATCTTGCCGCGCTCGAGCCCTTGCTGGCCGAAGCTGCGGCGCAGGGTGCGTCCTATGCGCTGACCCCGGAAGTCACCATGATCTTTCCCGAGAACCGGGATCAGCTCAAATCGGTGGCGGCGCCCTTCGAAGGGCATCCGCAACTGGCGGCGGTGGGTGATCTGGCCAGGCAGCACGACATGCATATTCATATCGGTTCGCTGCCGATCCCGCTGGCAGATGGGCGCTTTGCCAATCGCTCGGTGCTGTTCGGGCCGGATGGGGCGCAGCGTGCGACCTACGACAAGATCCATCTGTTTGATGCCGATATCGCCGGGCTCAACGCCTATCGGGAGAGCGCCACCTATAAGGGTGGCGAAAAGGCCGTGATCGCGCCGCTGGGGGATTTTACCCTCGGTTTTTCGATCTGCTATGACATGCGCTATCCCCGGCTATACAATGTGCTGGCCAATGCCGGTGCGAGCCTGATGGCGGTGCCGGCGGCTTTCACCGTGCCCACGGGCCAGGCGCATTGGCATGTGCTGTTGCGGGCCCGCGCCATTGAGACGGGGTCATATGTCATCGCCGCGGCGCAGGGCGGCAGCCATGCCAATGGACGGTCGACCTATGGGCATTCGCTGATCGTCGACCCATGGGGCAAAGTCATTGCCGAACTCGACCATGACCGGCCAGGCGTGCTGGTCGCGGAGATCGATCCGGCAGCCGTCACCGAGGCGCGGCAACGCGTGCCGGCCCTGGCCAATGCGCGGGACTTTGCCGCGCCCGATTTGCACGACTAAGCCAAGGCCCTATATGGTCGAGAAATAGGCGCATAGCGCCGCAATGAAACGACAAGTCCAGTGATTCAGTATTCGCTTCAATGTTCGAACGGGCATCGCTTCGATGTCTGGTTCAAAAATGCAGCCGCCTATGAGGAACAGCGTGGCCGTGGCCTGGTAAGCTGTGCCGAGTGTGGCGACGGCATGATCGAGAAGGCGCCGATGGCTCCTAATGTCGCGCGGACCGATCAGGATCGCATGCCGGTATCTGCGCATCACCCCGAGGCCGCCAAAATCCGAGACATGCTGCGTGCCTACCGCCAAAAGGTGCTGGCCGAAGCCGAAAATGTCGGTGACCGGTTTGCCGAGGAGGCGCGCAAGATTCATTTCGAGGAGGCCGAGGCGCGCGGCATTTATGGCGAGGCGACGCGGGATGAGGTGGCCGAGCTGATTGAGGACGGCGTCGATTTTCTGCCCTTGCCCGATGTGGGAGAGGACAATTGAGCCTGTTTGTCCGCGACGGGTTCGACGCTGCGCTCTCACAATTGCCGGGTGTCACCTTCGTCGATCAATGGGATGCGCGCGTCGCCAAGGTCGGCGGCAAGGTGTTCTGCGTGCTGACCGACTATGAACCCCGCTGCGTTGTCTTCAAGTGCAGCGAAGAGAGCTTTGATATTCTGACCAATCTGAGTGGCGTCGCGCAGGCCCGTTACTTTGCCAAGCGCAAATGGGCCAGTGCGGAGGCTGGCTCGGAACTAAGCGAGGATGATCTGCTGGCCTATGTCACCCGTTCGCACGCCCTGGTCGCTGAAGGGCTGACCCGGAAGCTGCGCGCCGAATTGGGCATTCTCTGACTTTTTCGGGGATTGGGTCGGCCCGATAGGGAGGGTGGAATCCCCGCTATCGAGCCTGACCAGGCCAGCAAGCCTTGGCAGGCCGCTGGTTGGCTAAGCGCGTGTTAGCACCGGGCGGCAGGCTTGTCATCAAAAAGTCATGCGGCCAGACAGCGAATTGCACCGCCCCGTCTTTTCCGAGGGGCGGTGCAATGAAATTGCCTCAGTGCCAGAGCTTGTCGATGGCCTTGGTGTCGCGCACCGCGCCAGTGGCGGCGGAGGTGACAAAGGCCGCATACGCCTTGAGCGCGGTGGTGATCTTGCGCTTGCGCGGCTGGGCGGGCTTCCAGCCGAGCTTATCCTGTTCGGCGCGGCGGGCCGCCAGATCGGCATCGGAGACCAGCACATTGACGGTGCGGTTGGGGATGTCGATCTCGATGATGTCGCCTTCGCGCACCAGACCTATGGCGCCGCCTTCAGCGGCTTCAGGCGAGGCGTGGCCGATGGAAAGGCCCGAGGTGCCGCCCGAGAAGCGTCCGTCGGTGAGCAGCGCGCAGGCTTTGCCCAGCCCCTTGGATTTCAGGTAGCTGGTGGGATAGAGCATTTCCTGCATGCCGGGGCCGCCCTTGGGGCCTTCATAGCGGATGACGACGACGTCTCCTTCCTTGATCTCATTGGACAGGATCGCCTTGACGGTCATGTCCTGGCTCTCGAAGACGCGGGCCGGGCCGGTGAACTTGAGGATCGATTCATCCACGCCCGCCGTTTTCACGATGCAGCCATCGAGCGCGATATTGCCCTTGAGCACGGCCAGGCCGCCATCCTTGGAGAAGGGATTGTCGGGCGAGCGAATGGCACCATTAGTGCGGTCGGTGTCCAGTTCCTTCCAGCGATTAGACTGGGAGAAGGCCTGGGTGGTGCGCACGCCGCCGGGGGCGGCCATATAGAACTGGCGCACGCTCTCGGAATTGGTGCGCGAGATATCCCATTTGTCGATGGCATCGCCCATGGTGGCCGCATGGACAGTGGGTTCGGTGCGATTGATCAGACCGGCGCGATCGAGCTGGCCGAGAATGGCGAAGATGCCGCCGGCCCGGTGCACGTCTTCCATATGAACGTCGTTCTTGGCCGGGGCGACTTTAGACAGCACCGGGACGCGGCGAGACAGGGCGTCGATATCGTCCATGGTGAAGTCGATGCCGCCTTCATGGGCAGCGGCCAGGATATGCAGCACGGTGTTGGTCGAACCGCCCATGGCGATGTCGAGGCTCATGGCGTTTTCAAAGGCGGCCTTGGTGGCAATCTTGCGCGGCAGGACATTTTCGTCTTCCTGCTCGTAATAGCGGCGGGCCAGATCAACGATCAAATGGCCGGCTTCCTGGAACAGGCGCTTGCGGTCCGAATGGGTGGCAAGGGTGGAGCCATTGCCCGGCAGCGACAGGCCCAGCGCTTCGGTCAGGCAGTTCATCGAATTGGCGGTAAACATGCCTGAACATGAGCCGCAAGTGGGGCAGGCGGCTTCCTCGACCGCCTGCACTTCCTCGTCGGTATAGTGATCGTCGGCGGCCATCACCATGGCGTCGACCAGGTCGAGTGCCTGGAGCTTGCCCTTGACCATGGCCTTGCCCGCTTCCATCGGGCCGCCGGACACGAAGACCACCGGGATGTTGAGCCGCATGGCGGCGTTCAACATGCCGGGGGTGATCTTGTCGCAATTGGAAATGCAGACCATGGCGTCGGCGCAGTGCGCATTGACCATATATTCCACCGAGTCCGCGATGATATCGCGGCTGGGCAGGGAATAGAGCATGCCGTCATGGCCCATGGCGATGCCGTCATCGACCGCGATAGTGTTGAATTCCTTGGCGACGCCGCCGGCCGCCTCGATTTCGCGGGCAACGAGCTGGCCTAAATCCTTCAGATGCACATGGCCGGGCACGAACTGGGTGAAGGAATTGACCACAGCAATGATAGGCTTGCCGAAATCGCCGTCCTTCATGCCGGTGGCGCGCCAGAGGCCGCGCGCGCCGGCCATGTTGCGGCCATGGGTGGTGGTGCGGGAACGATAGGCGGGCATGGCGGAATTCCTCGGTCTGGACTACCGGTGGGGCCGGTTTGTTCTCTGATGTCCTGTTTAGACCCATTGGCATCGCGCTTCAAGAAATTTCCGTACCGTACCGTACGGTTCGGTAGATGTCGAAAGTCGAGAAGTCTGTCCGTTGTTCTCGTGTCACCGATCTTGTGCTGGAGTTGCGTGAAATCGCTGGCGGGGCGAATTATTAGAGCACATCGCCAACTCACACATGCCGTGCGCAGCAGCGGCATGACGGCTACAAATGCAGGCCCTATTCAGTAAGACGAACAGGCGGGGTGAAACCGCCCGCGCGGAGGTTTGTCCCAACCGTCCTTTGAGAAGCGAAGCCGCGAGGGGTCAGGCCAAGTTGATATACCCAATTCCCTTCCGGGCAATTTCGTCCCGGCTTTCCTCGTAGCCGGCATCGGCATAGCGCATGACGCCGAGTGCTGTGTCATTGGTCAGTGCGTAGGACAGCCGTTCGGCACCCGCGTCCGTGCCGTCAGCCACAACGGTGACGCCGGCCGAGGTCATGTAGCCGGCATAGCCGCCGCCGCCTGAATGGACCACGACCAGATCGGCCATCGAAGAGCAGAGCAGCATGGCATCGAGAATTGGCCAGTCGGCGATGGCGTCCGAGCCGTCCTGCATGCGTTCGGTCATGATGTTGGGATGCGCCATGGCCCCGGCGTCGAGATGATCGCGGCTGAAGGTGACCGGACCGGCAAGTTCGCCTTTTCGCACCATATCGTTGACCGCCAGCGCCAGTTCGGTGCGCTCGCCATGGCCGAGCCAGGCAATGCGCGATGGCAGGCCCTCGAAGGGAACGTGGCGGCGGGCCAATTGAATCCAGTTGGTGACAATGCGGTTGTCCGGAAACATTTGCAGCAGGCGGTCATCGATCTTGCGGATGTCTTCGGGATCACCCGATTGCGCCATCCAACGAAAAGGGCCGATGGCACGAGCAAAGAGCGGGCGCAGATAAGCCTCGGTGAAAATGCGGATATCGAAGGCGTTCTCGACGCCGCCATCCTTGGCGTGGGTTCGGATCAGATTGCCGTTATCAAACACCTCGGCGCCGCGCGCCTGGAAAGCGAGCATGGCGGTAACGTGGTCGACAATGGAGGCTCGGCTGGCGGCCATCAGTGCGGCAGGATTGGACTTGCGCAACTCGCGCACCTGTTCGAGCGAATAGTCCTTTGGCACATAGCCATAAACCAGGTCATGGGCCGAGGTCTGGTCGGTGACAATGTCGGGCGTGATGCCGCGTCGCGCAATCTCGGGATAAATGTGGGCGGCATTGCCGACCAGGCCGATGGAGGTCGCGCGTTTGTCGCGGACCGCATCTGCGATCATGTCGAGCGCCGCGTCGAGATCGGGTGCGATCTCCTCAAGGTAGCCGATCTCCTTGCGTTTTGACGCGCGCTCAGGGTCGATATCGACGCAAAGGATCGCCGCGCCGGCCATGCGACCGGCCAGCGGCTGCGCACCGCCCATGCCGCCCAGGCCCGCCGTCAGGATAAAGCGTCCCGCCAGATCGCCGTTGAAACGGTTTTCGGCAATGCGCATGAAGATTTCATAGGTGCCCTGGATGACACCCTGACTGCCAATATATTGCCAGGCGCCAGCGGTCAGCCCACCCCAGCAGATCAGGCCCTTGCGCTCCAATTCGTAGAACACCTCGGCCTTGGCCCACTGCCCGACGATGTTGCAATTGGCCATGATCACCAGTGGCGCCTTGGCGTGGGTTTTGACCAGGCCAATCGGCTTGCCGGACTGGATGATCAGCGTTTGGTCCTCGTCCATGGTCTTGAGCGCATGAACAATCGCGTCGTGGCTGGCCCAGTTTCGCGCCGCCTTGCCGAGCGCCGCATAGACAACGAGATTGTCCGGGTCTTCACCGACGCTGAGCACATTTTCCAGCAGCCGCAGCAGGGCTTCCTGGCGCCGGCCGCGGGCGCGGATTTCATTGCCGCCGGGAATGGGAAAGCGTGGGTGACGGGGATTGTGGGTCGGCATCTCTCAGTCCTCCTTGGCCAAGGCATAGCGGGCCAGCTCAATCCCCATGGTCCTTTCGACATGCGGATAGACCGAGGGATCGAGCACGCTCGAAGACAGTGGAATGATGGATTTGGGGACATGCAGCACAAAGATCTGCATGCCCTCCTCAAGCTGGCCGACGCTAAGGGGTTCGCCATCCCTCGAAAGTGTGGTGATGACATCGGGGAAGGTCGCCTGACGGGCGCCGTCGCGGTCTTCGACGGCCATGTATTCGTTCATGACGTGCAGCACAGCGCCATTTTCTAGCGTGACCGTCCCGACGTCGAAGGCCTCGCTGGTATAGGTCACTGCCTTTTTGGCGATTTTGCCGTCAACCAGGATCGCCCCGCCCGTGGTCTTGACGATGGCATCGATAATGGCGCTGCCGCCCTTGCCTTCGGCCGCGATGATCGCCTCGCCGAGCTTCAGCGCCAGCGAAATGCCACCCAGGGCTGCATGGTCGCGGACATAGCTGGCGCGCACCGGGTTGCGGCAGGAGGCAATAAACCCCCCGGACATGTCCGAGGCGGTGCGCAGGATCGGGGATACCTTGGCGGTGGAGCCGCGGGTGACCAGCTCGATATAGCGGTTTTCCTCGCGATTGCCGCCCACGGCGGTCTGGATCATCGGTTCGGGCGAGCCGGCCAAGCCGATCGAGCCCATGTCACCTGTGGGATGCGCGCGGATGTCGCCCACGGCGTCAACCACCTTCAGCCCAAGCGCGGCCGATGGCAGCCAGCCATTGAGCGTCGAGGACTTGCCATTCTGACCAACCATCAAGCCTGCCAGCTTCTCGCCCAGCGCGTCCTGGAGCAATTGCACCGCCTTGATGTAATCAACGCCACGCATTTCCCAGGCCGTGGTTGAGGCCGGGGCGCCGATGGCGGCTGCCGTCGCGATCCAGTCACGATCGGCCAGTTCCTCTACCGAGACCAGTTCGGGCTTGCCGATCGAGACCGCCGCATAGCCCAGCATGCGCCCGTGATCGGCCCAGCCGCCGCCGCCCGCTGCATAGACCGAACCGCCCTTGACGGCCGCTTCCACGTCTTTTTCGGAAAGGATGCGTCCCATTATGCTGTCTCCTGGAGGTCTTTATCGAGCCGCCGCACCGCGTCGAGCAGCACGGCCGCGCCAAGCGCAATGTCCTCTGCATTTGCGGATTCTTCGGGGGTATGGCTTCGGCCCTCGACACAAGGCACGAAGATCATGGCGGCCTTGGTGATGCGCGCCATCCATGCCGTGTCATGTCCGGCTCCGGAGGCCATGCGGCGATGACGGGCGCCGGTGGCGTCGCAAGCAACGTCCAGCGAGGCGAGGACACCGGCGTCGCAGGGCGTCGGCATATTGTCCGAAAGGACGCGCGGCTCCGGCACGGTGACGCCGGTTTGGGCAGCGATGCCGGCCACCCCGTCATGCAATTGGGCGAGGAAATGCTCCATGTCGGTGCGGCGTTCGGCCCGGGCATCGATCAGCATGGTAACCCGCGCTGGCACCACATTGGCGGCATTGGGTTCCATGCGGAACTCGCCGACCGTGGCCGCGAAGTGGAATTCGCCCGCCGCCAGATCGGTCGCGAAACGCTCGACAGCCAGGGCGATCCAGGCGGCGGTTGAAAGCGCATCCTTGCGACTGCCCATGGGGGTGGTTCCGGCATGGTCGGCTCGGCCCTCGACCACAATCTCGATGCGGGTGATGCCCGCAATGGCGGTCACCACACCAATATCGAGATTTTCGCTTTCGAGCACCGGCCCCTGTTCGATATGGAGTTCAAGGAAGGCGGCAATGTCGTTGCGCGTTATCTGGGCCGCCGTGTTGCCGCCAATTTCGGCTATGGCATTGGCAAGGGTGACGCCCTCGCTCTGTCGGTCGAGCCAGGCTTCGGGGCGGGTTCCGGTGATGCCGCGGCTGCCGACACAGGAGACGCCGAAAATCGAGACTTCTTCGGCAAGGAAGTCGATGATTTCCAGATCATGGTCGAGTTCCATGCCGTTGTCCGCAAGGGCGCGGGCCACTTCGAGGGCGGCCGATACTCCGGCGATGCCGTCATAGCGGCCGCCCTCGGGCACGGTGTCGGAATGAGAGCCGAGCATGATCGTTCCGAGGCCCGGTTTCCGGCCCTTTCGCGAGCCGATGAGGTTTCCGGCAGCGTCGATGTGCGTGGTGAGGCCGGCGGCCTCAAAGCGTTGCGCCACCCATTCGCGGCCCTTGAGGAACATGGGCGTGAATGCGCGGCGGGTATAGGGACGGTCGGGCTCGGTGATATCGGCCAGAGCCGAGATGTCTTCATCGATCCGCGCGGCGCTGGTGGGCAGGTTGCGGGTCATGCGCTCGCCTCGGGACGCACAAAGCGACCTGTGCCTGGCTCAGATAGAACTTCCTTACCATCAAAGACTTGTTGGCCACGCAGCCATGTTCCGGCGACAGACCAGGGCAGTTCGATGCCGTTATAGGGGCTCCAGCCGACGACGTTATGGCCGCTGCGGGCCGCGTCATAGACCTGCGGGCGATTGACGAGAACGGTGATGTCGGCGTCCTTGCCGGGCTTCAGCGCGCCCTTGATGTGGTCGAGGCGGAAGTGGCGGGCGGGGTTTTCGGCCATCAGTTTGGCGGCCCAGGTCAAGGGCACGCCATGGTCCAGAGCCCCCTTGATGAACAGCGGCACCATCACTTCGAGGCCGGGGACGCCCGAAGCATTGGCGAGCATGTCAGGATTGGTCTTGCGATCCTCGGACCAGCTCACGTGATCGGTCGAAATCAGGGTGACATTGCCGGCTGCTACATGCTGCCAGAGGTTTTCGACTTCGACGCGCGGGCGGATCGGCGGGTTGATCTTGGCCTTGCCGCCGAGGCGGGCGACGTCATTTTCCTCGTCCAGCGTCAGATAGTGAATGCAGCACTCGATGGTGGCGGCATAACCCTGGTCGCGATAGGTGCGGGCGATCTCGTAGCCGCGCCCCAGCGAGCAATGCACGACATGGGCGGGACAGCCAGTTTGGGCGCCCGTTTCGTAAATCTGCAGCGATGCCAGGAGTTCGGTGAGCGGCGGACGGCTGAGGGCATGGGCGCGATAGTCGGTGATCCCTGCGGCCTTGACCTTGGCCATGGCGGCGCGGACCATTTCATCGTCCTCGTTGTGAACACCTGCTGTGAGGCCGGTCCTGGCGACGGCAGCAAAACACTCTTCAAGCAAAGCAGGGGGGATGCGCGGAAAGCGGATTGGGTCGGTGCCGAAGGTGGAGAATTTGAAGGCGGCAACGCCGGCTGCGGCCTGTTCGGCGATGCGCGTGGCACCCTCTTCGGGATTGATGGTGCCGTAGAGAGCGAAATCGACAAGGGCCTGCGGGCCGGCATGCTCGACCTTGATACGGACCGCATCGGCCGAGCAGACCAGATTGCCCTCGTCATAAGGCATGTCCACGATGGTTGTGACGCCGCCGGCCGCCGCCGAGCGGGTGGACCAGATGAAATCTTCCTGATTTTTCTGGCTGAGCGAATGGGTCTGGGCGTCGATGGCGCCGGGCAGGATCATGGCAGTGCCGAGATCGTGGCGGTCCAAAGCTTCGGGGCCAGCGCCCTCGCCGACCAAAGCGATCTTGCCATCGCGCACGGCAACATGGCCGCGCTCGATGACGCGGTCCGGAAGGACGATGGTGCCGGTGAGGCTGAGGTCGAAGTCGGACATGGTCAAGTCTTTCCGTTCTCAGGCGTTGGCGCGCGCGCCCTGGCCGGTGCGGCGGGTCAGTGCCCGTTCGATGGCCGAGAGGCCGTCGTAAATCAGCACAGCGAGTGCGCCCACAATAAGCCCGCCTTGCAGCACGAAGGCGGTGTTGCTGGACAGAAGCCCGGCGATGATGACTTCACCGAGCGTGCGCGCCGCAACGGTGGAGCCGATGGTGGCGGTGGCCAGGGAAATTACCGTTGAGAGGCGCACTCCGGCGAGGATGATCGGCAGGGCCAAGGGTAGCTCAACGCGGACAAGACGTTGCCTGCCGGTCATGCCCATGCCGCGTGCCGCTTCGGTCACCGTGGGCGGAAGCCCGGTGAGGCCGGTCAGGGTGTTTTCAAAGATTGGCAGGAGGCCATAGAGAAACAGGGCCACCAGCGTCGGTGCCGTGCCAAAGCCGAGCATGGGCACGGCAAGGGCCAGCACCGCAACAGGCGGAAAGGTCTGGCCGACATTGGCAAGGCTCCGCGACAGCGGCAGGAATTCGGCGCCAAAGGGACGCGTCACCAGGATAGCGAGGCCGACCGCGACGGTGGTGGCCAGAGCTGTGGCAACCGCCACGATCAACAGGTGGTTGAGTGTAAGGTCGAGCAGGCTGCCCTGGTTGTAGATGATCGGCTGATTGTTCTTGGTCAGGGGTTCGAAGAGAAAGGCGAAGCTTTCCGGGCTGACCAGAAATGCCACCAGCAGGGCCAGGACGAGGAGGCGGATGACAAGGCCAATGCTCATGACGGCCTCACAGCGCACCTGGCCAGATCGGCGCGGTTGATACGGCCGACCAGTGTGCCATTGTCCATGACAGGCAAGGCTTCGCGCCCCGACCAGAGGCATTCGGCATAGGCCTCGCGCAGGCTGGCAGTGGCGGCAATCGGTTGGCCCGCAGCTTCGCCGGGTTCGACCAAAGAGCTCACCTTTGCCAGCGAGAGCAGCCGGAAGGGACGGTCGCCGCCGATGAGCTCAGCGACGAAATCAGTGGCCGGATTGGCGATGATCTCCTCGGGGGTCGCATATTGCAGCAATTCGCCGCCGTCCATGACAGCGATGCGGCTGCCCAGGTGAATGGCCTCTTCCATGTCATGGGTGACCAGCACCACCGTAGTGTTGAACCGTCTCTGGATGGCAAGCAGGTCGTCCTGGGCCTTGGCACGGATGACCGGGTCGAGGGCGCCAAAGGGTTCGTCCATCAGGAGGATATTGGGTTCGGCCGCCAATGCGCGCGCCACGCCGACGCGCTGCTGTTGACCGCCCGAGAGTTCATTGGGCATGCGGTCACGAAATTGAGCCGGGTCGAGCTGGAACAGCGAAAGCAGTTCGTCGACCCGATTGGCGATGCGGGCCTTGTCCCAACCAAGCAGATGCGGGACCGTGCCGATATTCTGCCCCACGGTGCGGTGGGGAAACAGACCGTGGCCCTGGATGGCGTAACCAATGCGGCGGCGCAGTTCATAGGCGGGAACCTCGCGCGTATCCTGTCCGTCAATCAGCACCTTGCCAGAGGTCGGCTCGACCAGCCGGTTGACCATGCGCATCAGCGTGGTCTTGCCCGAACCGGAGGTGCCCACAATGGCGCAGAGTTCACCCGCGCCGATGGTCAGGGAGACCCTGTCGACCACCGTCGTCTGGCCATAGACCTTGGTCAGCTCCTGGATTTCGATCATTGGGCACGCTCCCTGGTGCTGACCATTTCGACAAAGGCATCGAGGACTACGGCGGCGGCAAAGGCCAGGGCGACGGTGGGGACGGCGCCGAGCAGGACCAAATCCATGGCGGTCTGGCCAATGCCCTGGAACACGAAGACGCCAAAGCCGCCGCCGCCGATCAGCGCGGCAATGGTGGCAAGACCGATATTCTGGACCAGCACGATGCGAATGCCGGTGAGGATCACGGGAAAGGCCAGCGGCAGTTCCACTGAAAACAGGCGCTGCCGATTGGTCATGCCCATGCCCCTTGCCGCGTCATTGGCGACCTCGGGCACATTGACCAGGCCCACCACGGTGTTGGAAACGATGGGCAGCAGCGAATAGGCAAAGAGCGCCACCATCGCCGGGGCGATGCCGATGCCCGAGATGCCGATGGCCGATGCGCCCGGCACATTGGCCGCGACCCAGGCCAAAGGAGCAATGAGTAGCCCGAACAGCGCGATGGAGGGGATGGTCTGGACGATATTGAGGGTATTGAGCACAGCAGCGCGCAGCGGTTTGACGCGATAGAGCAGGATGCCCAGCGGCACACCGGCAAGGATGGCGATGGCGACCGACCCGAAGGCCAGAAGCAGATGGGTGCGGGCCTCGGCCCAGAAAGCCGGCGCGCGATTGGCGAACTCCTTGAGGATCGACAGATCGTTCCAAGCGCCACTCCAGAGCAGCGCTGCCATCGCCATCCCGACCACGGCGAGGATACCGATGCGCTGCCATGGACCGAATTTAAGCCGCGTGAGGGCGTCGGTGACCAGCAGTGCGAAGGCAAAGGTCAATAGCCAGAACCCGGCGCCAGGTGACACCCGGGCAAAGGTGTTGTCAGGGGGCGTCAGAAACGTCGCCGACTGGCCGATCAGGAAGAAGAGCGTGGCCAGCACCAGGAAGCCGACACCGAGCTTGGCGAGAGGATTGACGCGCAGCAGCATGGTCCCGACGCCGATCAGCAGGACAAGACCGAGCAGGACCACCGAGGGAGAGCCGAGGGCGGATGGGATCAGCAGCCCCTCGCCCAGAACAATGCGATTGGCGCGGAAGACGGCAAAGGGCAGAAAGACGCCGGCGGCAGCGATCAGGGCGATCAACACGCCGAGCTTGTCGAAGGCCGGCCAAGCCGCACGGCTTTGGCTCGTGGTATCAGCGGTCGTCATAAGGCCCCCTCGCGCCTCCTGGCAGGCATGGCGTCATCAGGACGCTGTCGAGACTGTCCCGGCATATCGAGACCGCCCGCAGCCAGCGGGGTGGCGCGCATCTGACGCCGCCACCCCAGCCGGCAAAGCCTCCGCCAGCGGCGAAGGCCGAGGGCTCAGCTCAGAAAGCCGTTGGTCGTCAGGAAGTCGGTGGCCACGCTGGACGCTGCCTCGCCGCCAACCTGCACCCGGCCATTGAGCTCCTGCAGAGTTTCGAGCGTCAGCGCCTCGAAGACCGGGGCCAGCAATTCCTCGATCTGGGGATATTGGTTGAGCACTTCCTCACGAATGATCGGGGCAGGCTGATAGACCGGCTGCACACCCTGATCGTCCTCCAGAACCCTGAGGCCAGAGGGTGCAATGCCACCGTCCGTGCCATAGACCATGGCCGCATTGGCGCCATTGGTGCCCTGTGCGGCGGCGGCGATGGTGGCCGCGGTGTCGCCACCCGAGAGAGTAATCAACTGGTCGGGGGAGAGGGTGAAGCCATAGACTTCCTGGAACTTGGGCAAGGCGGCCGGCGAGTTCACGAACTCGGCGGAGGCCGCAAGCACCACTTCGCCACCGCCGGCAACATATTCGCCGAACTGGGTGAAGGTATCCAGGCCATTGGCCTCGGCCACGTCCTGACGGATGGCTACCGCCCAGGTGTTGTTGGCGGGCGACGGGGTCAGCCAGACGATCTGGTTGGCGTCGTAATCGAGCTTCTTGGCTTCCTCGTAGGCCGACTGGGCATTGTTCCAGAGCGGATCATCGGCCCGTTCAAAGAAGAAGGCCGCATTACCGGTATATTCGGGATAGATGTCGATTTCGCCCGCGGTGATGGCTTCGCGGACAATCGGCGTGCCACCGAGCTGGATCCGGTCTTCGACCGGGATGTCGTTGGCTTCGAGCATCTGCTTGATGATGTTGCCAAGGACACCGCCCTCTGTGTCGATCTTGGAGGAAACGACCACTTGCGCCTGTGCGGCGGACATGGTCATCGCAAGCGCGGCGGCGGCGCTGACGAGTGTTTTCGTTAGGCGCATGACTCTCTCCTTTGTGAGCCGGAATGGTCCGGCTGTCCCTACCCTTTAAGCACTGTCACTTCGTGACAGTGGTCGTTCCGTTCCCGGATTGCGGGCCGAGCGCAAAAAACTCGTCCAACTCCATAATGCCAGAATGTGAGATCAGTTCGCCGACAAAGTCATCGGAAGCCAGCGCCGCTTCCACCGCCTCGACTTCGGACGAGAGCGGACGGTCTTCACGATAGAAAGCCGCGTGCTGGCGAACCAGTTGATAAACCATGCCGGGCACATTGCCCGGAGTGTCCCCGGAAATGTCCATCGCCTGGGCGGCAAGCAGACCCTCCAGGGCAGCAAGGCGTCGCAATGCGCCAGCCTGCCGCTCGAACCGCTCTACGACCAACGGCAGGAAGGCCGCTTCGTCCTCAAGTCCATTGGCGACCACGAGAGACTGCGCGGAGATCGAATTGGAGAGCGACAGGCAGCGCACGAACAATTCACCCGCCAGCTTGATGATCGGTCCAAACCCGGTTGCGATTGCGCCCGGCGCCACCAGGTTGACCGGCAGATCGCGGCGCCCACCATTGCCTAGCAGCACGCAGCGATTGAAGGAATTGCGAGCGACATGGGCCAGCGCCAGTTGGGCGGTTTGCAGGAACACCGTGACATCGAGCGGCAGCGATCCGCCGGAGGTGAGCACCTGGCCGCCGGCAACCACCGGATTGTCGTCGGTCCGGCCGGTGGCGGCCAGAACCGTGCGACCGGCAACCGTCAGGCTTTCAAAGGCGGTGGCGAAAACCTGGCTCATCATGCGGATCGAGAGCGGGTCCTGCACATGTGTCCCGGTGGGCCAGTCCCAGCCCATGGCGTTGAAATAGAGCCAGGCACCGATACCGGCCTCGCGCTCGGTGCCGACATGGGCAACCGCTTTCCAAGGATCGCGGGAGGCACCCAGCGCCCCGGCCGTGGTGAGGCCGGTTGCCAGCAATACGCGAACCGTGGTGGTGGCCTGGCGGATGGCGCGTATGGCCGCGGCATAGCCGACGGCATTGGTCGAGACTGAAGCGAGGCTGTCGCGCGGCGCCAGCTTGAAAGGCTTGAGGCCGGCGCGCGCCATGGCCTCGGCGGCCGGCAGACGCTCGCCGGAATGATAGGCTTCCCCGACCCCGGTCAATACGGCACCGATCTGCCCCATCAATCCAATATCGGCGCAGCCAATCGAGCCGGTACGGCGCACGACCGGAATCACATCCGCCACAAGCAGCCTTTGAAAGGCTGAGACCAAATCCGGCGTACACCCGACGCGCCCGGTCAGCGCCATATTGATCCGGATCGCCAAGGCGTTGCGAACGACCTCAAGCGGAAAGGCGCTGCCCGTGCCGAAGTGGTGGGCGCGCACAAGACCCGTGCTGAAGGCGTCCAGATCGTCCTCGGACCAGGAAATATCCTTCATGGCCCCCACCCCGGTCGTGGCACCATAAACCGGCCGCCCTGAACCGATAGCGTCTTCCATGACCTCGCGTGCCTTGTGCACGCGCTCAAGCGCCGATGCTTCCGGCACGATCAATGCTCTGCGAGAACCAATTCGCACAAAATCAGCAAAGCTGAGCGGTTTGCCCTCAAGCCGGATCGTGTCTGTCGGTAAGGCGAATTGCGCGTTCACGTCGTCGGGGTCTCCTTGCAGGGGCGACGCTATTGGAAATTTTAGAACCATGGGATATCCCAAAAGCTGAACAGGCTATGTTCTATCAATGAGCACGCCATTTGGGTGCTCAACACAAGGGCATCGAGATGGACACTTCGACCTTGATCCTGGTCGATATTGTTTTGAACCAACGTAGTCTGCGCGGTGCGGCGCGGCTTTTCGGCCCCGTATTCTGCAGCTTTAGCTCGCTGCGAAAGCGCGCTGTCGACCAGTTTCTGCCAGCGGGCCGGCTTGGATCTGGCCTTTACCCTCGAAGCCAATCGTCTCGCACCATTAATCGCAGAGGCGGCCCGGTTGGCATGCGGCCTCTATGCCGCTGAAGCCAATCCTTTCGCATCCACCGTCAGACTGCAAGCACTGGGGCGATTTGTCGAGGTGGCGGAGCGGGGCAGTATCCGGCAGGCGGCGCGTGCCCTGATGCTGGGGCAGCCGCGATTGTCCAGGCAGTTGGCTCATCTCGAAACGGCGCTTGGGCACACGCTGCTCAAGCGGGGCACCGGCGGCACGGTGTTGACGGAAACGGGCCTACGGCTCCGGGAAGATTGCGGCAGGTTGCTGCAGCTCTGGGGACAGATATCGAGAACCTCCGAGGACCGGTTTCGTCGCGCCCAGGCCACCGTCAGGCTGGGCTCGATCATGCCGCTTGGATATGAAAGCGAGATCGCTCGGCAATTGGCAAAGCTGACGGCGAACTGGGCTGTCTCCCGTCCCAAACAACCGCTGTTTATCAGTTCCAACACGGCCGAGGAGCTGTTGCGAGGGCTCACAAACGGCACCTTCGACGTGGTGCTGCTCGATACCGAGAAATTGCCCGAGGATCTTGAGGGTGCGCCCATAGCGGCGTCGGGCCTGGCGGTTGTGGGCGCGAAAGGCAGTGATATCGCGGTGGCGTTGCGCAACCAGCCCATTGCACTGCCCAGTCCACGCAGCGGGCTGCGGCTACGCATCGACACGGTTTTGGACATGACCTTCAATGACACCGAAAGAGACCAGCTGAGCCTGCTGGAGATCGACTCCATCCCGGTCATTCTGAACCTGGTGCTGCATTACGGCTTCGCATCCGTCCTGCCGCTGGCGTCGGTCGCCGCCATCCGCCCCGCGCTGCACAGTATACCACTGCCTTCGGCATTCGACATGCAATACTGGCTTTGCTGGCTCAGATCTGCGGGGCGCTCGGCCGCCGGAATGGCGGTTCTCGACACAATCGAACGTGCAACCATGCCCGCGCCCCAGTGATTGTGCCTGCAACGACAATGTATCGCGGCCCTGCAAGAAGGGCCGGAGAAGGGGACCAGCTGCCATGACGAAAACCTTTGATGCGATCATCATCGGAGCTGGCCAGGCCGGCCCGCCCTTGGCCGCGAAACTGACGGCGGCCGGCCAGACCGTGGCGCTGATCGAGCGCGAGCAGGTCGGCGGCACTTGTGTCAACACAGGCTGCACCCCGACCAAGGCCATGGTGGCCAGCGCGAAAGTCGCCCACTCAGTTGCCCATGCGCAGGAATACGGGATCAGCATCGGCGGGACGGCGAAAGTCGACTTCGACGCAGTCTTGCGCCGCGCCCTGGCCATGAGCGCGAATTCCCGCAACAGTCTCGAATCCTGGCTAGATGGCATGGACGGGTTGACCCTGGTGCGCGGTCATGCGCGCTTTACCGGACCGAAGCGCATCAGCGTGGGCGGGGACAGCTATGAGGCCGAACAGATCTTTCTCAATGTCGGCGCGCGTGCTGCCATTCCCGATATACCCGGTCTCGATCAGGTCGATGTGCTGACCAATTCGGACCTGTTCTGGCTTGAGGAACGTCCCCAGCATCTGGTGATTGTCGGCGGTAGCTATATCGGACTTGAGTTCGCGCAAATGTTCCGGCGCTTTGGATCTCGGGTGACCGTTGTCGAGCGCGGCCCGCATCTGGCCGCCAAGGAGGATCCGGAGATCTCCGAGGCGATCCGCGACGTGCTGGAAACAGAAGGCATTGCGGTGCGCTCCAACGCCGATTGCATCCGTTTTTCGCGCTCGGATGCCGGGCCCGTCGTGGGGGTGGACTGCACCTCCGGCGAGCCCGAAATCTCGTGCTCACACATTCTGCTCGCGGTCGGCCGCCAACCAAATACTGACGATCTGAGCCTCGACCAGACCGGGGTGGAGATCGACGAGCGTGGCTTTGTTCGGGTCAATGATCGCCTGGAAACCAACATTCCCGGCATCTGGGCCCTGGGGGACTGCAACGGGGAAGGCGCGTTCACCCACACCTCATATAATGACTATGAAATTGTTGCGTCCAACCTGCTTGATGGCGGCGACCGCAAGGTCTCGGACCGCGTCATGAGTTACGCTCTGTATATCGATCCTCCGCTGGGCCGGACCGGACTGTCGGAAACCGAGGCGCTTGCGAAGGGCCACACGGTCCTGATCGGCAAGCGCCCGATGACCCGGGTGGGCCGCGCCAAGGAAAAGGGCGAAACGCAGGGCTTGATGAAAATTGTCGTGGACGCCGACACCCGCGCGATCCTTGGTGGCGCAATATTCGGGACCGGGGGCGATGAAGCGATCCACTCCATCCTGGACATGATCGAAATGGGGGCGAAAGTGGATGCGCTCACCAACACCATGCACATCCACCCCACGGTCGCAGAACTGGTCCCAACCATTGCAGGGGCATTGGCCCCGGCTTCAGACGCAAGGAAGTAGGCGCGCACTGCCGCTGTTCCGGCGCCGGTCCCAATGGCCGCGAATCGGAATAGGCTCGGGGCATGGTGGATTATCTTTGTCTTGCCGGGGCCGGTCGGGACGCGCAGAAGCGGGCGCTGATCGAGATTTTGCGCACCCAGCGGCATCTCATGGCCATCCTGGAGGGCATGCAGGCCCTTGGCCTACCTGATCCGCTGTTGGGCTCGGGGGCGATCTACAACAGCGTCTGGAATGTGCTGACCGGGCGACCAGCGCTAACGGGCATCAATGATGCCGATGTGGCCTATTTCGACGGTAGTGACCTCAGCTATGAGGCAGAGGACCGGGTGATCCGGCGCGTGGAGCATTACTTCCGTGCCATGCCGCTCCCGGTTCAGGTGCGCAACCAGGCGCGGGTGCATCTTTGGTTTACCGAACGGTTCGGTATGGCCTACCCGCAATTGCGCTCAAGCGCCGAGATGATGAGGTATTTTGCGACGAAGACGCATGCCGTGGCGGCGCGGCTAGAGCCGGATGGCGAGATTTCGATCCATGCGCCATTTGGGCTCGATGATCTGTTTTCATTTCGTGTAACACCCAATGCGGTCCTGCCGAACCGGGAAACGCATGAGCGCAAGGCCGAGCGGGCCAAGGCGATCTGGCCGGAATTGACTATTGTGCCCTGGCCCGAGGAGTAGGATGCCGGACTAGGGCTCTTCTTTCCCCGTCCTTGCCTCTCGTTCCTGCCAAAGCTCGGTCAGCGACTGGCCCTTGCGGCCCCAATTGTCCGTTTCCACCTCGTCAATGACCACGAAGATGTATTCGGGGTTTCGGCCCAATTCCTCGACCAGCACGTCAGTCATACGGCGGATGACAGCTTTTTTCTGTTCGGTCGAGGCAATCCCGTTGGCGATTTCGAGTCTGACGATCGGCATGATGAAGGCCTCCTGGTTGCGCTGGTTTTCAGACGGTTGGTTCGACGACCACGGAAGGCGCAGAGCGGGTGTTGGGGCCGTGAAAGACCGCCTCGATATTGTTGCCGTCGGGGTCGAGGACGAAGCAGGCGTAGTAGCCGGGATGGTAATGGCGCTCGCCGGGCGGGCCGTTGTCCCGGCCGCCAGCGGCCAGGGCGGCCTTGTAGAAGGCATCGACAGTGGCTCGATCCCTGGCCTGGAAGGCCAGGTGAATATGGCTGGGGGTGGCGCGGGCATTGAGCCCGTCGACGAAGAGTTCGTCAATCTGGAACCAGCCCTCGCCGCGCGCGGTGAGGGGGATGCCCAGAACCGCCAGGGCTTTCTCATAGAAAAGGCGGGCGGCGGCGACATTGCGGGCCCGCAAATGGACATGGTCGATCAGGCGGCCGGTGTGAAACTGCATGGGAAAAGACCTTTCGGGCTGCACAAATGAAAACCGCCCGGATCATGCCCGAGCGGTTTATCATTGTCTGGCAGGAAAATCGGGCAAGGCCTATTCGGCGTCGTCGGCCGGGGCGGAATTGAGCTGGCCGTATTTTTCCGGGCCGATCTTGTCGAGCAGTTCAAGCTGGGTTTCGAGGAAGTCGATATGGCCTTCCTCGTCGGCCAGCAGTTCCTCGAACAGGTTCTTGGAAACGTAATCGCCCAGTTGTTCGCAAAGTTCGCGGCTGGCCTTATAGGCTGTGCGGGCATCATATTCGCCGGCGAGATCGGCCTCGAGCACTTCCTTGATGGTTTGGCCGATGCGCAGGGGCGCAACGCGCTGCAGGTTGGGGTGGCCTTCGAGGAAGATGATGCGTTCGATCAGCTTGTCGGCGTGGTGCATCTCTTCGATAGATTCGGCGCGTTCCTTGGACGCCAGGCGCTTATAGCCCCAATCGTCCAGCAGGCGGTAATGCACCCAATACTGGTTGACTGCGCCGAGCTCGAGGAAAAGGGCCTCGTTAAGCCGCTCGATGACTTGTGCTTCGCCTTTCACGACGTACTCCGTTCCGTTGCTTTTTGAGCTTTTCCAGCCCCGACTGGAGTTCGACCAGTTCGGCAGGCTGATGGGCTTGCTGTGCGTGATAATTTTCGGTGACGCGGACGATAATGTCCACCACATTCGGGACACAGCCGGAGCATTTCGCACGACGGTTGAGCTCTGCATAGACCTTTGCGGGCACGACAAGCTGCCACGGATCGGCCTTGAGGAGGTCGAGCACAATGTCCTCGATCTCCTTGCTGGTAATCATGTTGCACTGGCAGACAAGCATGGCGGGGCTATATCAGGTTCTCAACGGGCGGGAATAAACGCCGCTCATTCCTGAATGTCAACGTCATAAATTGCCGCGCGGCTCAACTTTGCCCGCACGGCAGCGGACAGAGCGAGGAACGAAACTCATTGGGCGCTGACACGTAATTAATGGACCTCGTTCTCAGGAGCAGACCGATCCAACTCGCAGATATCATCAGCGCACTGGTCCCCAAGGACGGTTCCTCGCGGCGCGTTGCACAAGGCCTGTCCTATGGAGCAGGGCCGCGCCGGAAACTCGATCTTTACCGGCCGCGCCGTCATGGCGAGGGGCCCCTACCAGTGGTGGTGTTCTTTTATGGTGGCGCCTGGAATTCGGGCAGTCGCACGCACTACGGCTTCGCCGCAAGGGCGCTGGCGGCATTGGGATATCTCGTCGTGGTGCCGGACTATCGGCTGGTGCCGGAAATCGAGTATCCCGCATTTCTTGAAGATTGCGCGGCCGCGGTGGGCTGGGTCAGCGACAATGCTGCCAGTTATGGTGGCGATCCGGAGCGCCTGGTGCTGGCCGGGCATTCAGCCGGGGCTTACAATGCCGCTTGCCTGGCGCTCGATCCGCGCTGGCTGGCACCGGCGAAGCGCGCGGCGGTCGTTGGCGTGATCGGGCTGTCCGGACCCTACGACTTTTATCCCTTTGACGGACCGATTTCGCAGCGCGTGTTCGGCCAGGCAGACAATCCGCGCCAGACGCAGCCGATCCATCATGTCGGGCCCGATGTCGCACCCAAACTGCTGATTACCGGAGGACGGGATGATCTGGTGCTGCCGCGCAACAGCGTCAATCTGAGTGCTGCGTTGGAGCGGGCCGGTGTGCACAGCAGTCTGCGGCTTTATCCGCGCCTCGGCCACGCGGGAACCCTCTTGTGCCTGAGCCTGCCCTTGCGCTGGATGGCGCCGGTTTTGAAAGATTGCCGCGCCTTTCTGGCTGACGTCACAGATCCCGGGATGGGGCCGGGCGATCCGAGCGCGGGGGAGCATCGCGCCGCAACCGCGCGGCAATGAGCGCGGCGGAGGCGGCCGTGCGGTGCGCCGAAGAAAAGAACTCGCGATGCGCCAGGATCAGCACGGTGACCAGGCATACGGCGATGGCCAGCCATTCAGAGACGAACCAGGCAACGGTGGCGACGGAGAAATAATAGGCGCGGATGCCGGAATTGAAATTGCGCGCGCCCAGCCCGTTCATCTGGGCGATGGCGTCGATTTCCTCTTCGGTGGCGTCGCGATCATGTTCGAGGGCGCCGAGCATGATGCAGAAATGGTTGAACTGGCGCAGCGACAGGGTGAAGGCGAAAAAGGCCATGACGAACATGGCGAGCATGACGCCGAGATGGATCTGCACGTCGAGCACCGAATAGGTGCGTTCAAGCGAGAGGGAATCGAGGGCCTGCATCAGGGTAGGAAGCTGACCGAAGACGGCAAACACCGCCAGCACCAGCAGCACCGAGGTGGAGGCCAGAAAGCTCACCGAGCCCATGATGTTGCCTGACAGGATGGCGTCGAAGGGGCTTTCGCGCCGGGTGGCATTGGCGACCCAGCGGCGGCGCTGCATGTTCATGATGACGGAAAGCGAGGGGCGCGCCCGCTCGATCAGCGGCACGATGATATTGTACGCCAGATAGGCCAGTAGCGGAAAAACCGAGGTGAAGAGGGTCGTCAAGGGCTGGCTCCGGCGCTGGGCTGATCGGGCCCGACTATAGCGCCACCACCCGCCTGCACCAGACCGGAAACAGAAAATGGGCCGGACGAACCGGCCCATTCGGTGTTCATCAGAGCGGGCGCGGAAAGCGCCGGTGGGTGGCGTCGATATCGGCCAGCACTTCTGGCGACAACGTTACGTCAACGGCGCCGAGCACCTGGGTGAGCTGCTCGGTGCTGGTGGCCCCGATAATGGTCGAGGTGATGAAGGGCCGGGTGCGGCAGAAGGCAATGGCCATTTGTACCGGGTCGAGGCCATGGCGCGCGGCGACCTCGTGATAGGCATGGGTGGCGGCGTCGGACTGTTCGTTGAGGCGCCAAAACCCGTTCTGATAATCCTTGCGGCTGCCCTTGGGGGTAGCGCCGTCGAAATATTTGCCCGAGAGCATGCCGCCGGCCAGCGGCGAATAGGCCAGCAGGCCCACGTCTTCGTGATGGCTCAGTTCAGCCATGTCGTGATCGAAGATGCGGCGGATCAGGCTATATTCATTCTGCACGGACACGGCGCGGGGCAGGCCCTTTGCCTCGGCCAGGCGCACCCATTGGGCTAGGCCCCAGGTGGTTTCGTTGGAAAGGCCGAAATGGCGGATCTTGCCCTCACGGACCAGATCGCCCATGGCGCCGAGCACGTCTTCCATGTTGGCCAGGGCGTCGGCCGTGTCCTGCTTTTCGGGGGCATAGCGCCAGTAACTGTCGAAATTATAATGGCCGCGGCTGGGCCAGTGGATCTGGTAGAGATCGACATAGTCGGTCTTGAGGCGCTTGAGGCTCCCCTCGATCGCCTCGCGCACCGAGGCGGCGTCCGGGCGGCGGCCATTGCGGATATGGGCATTACCGCCCCCAACGATCTTGGTGGCCAGCACCCATTTGTCGCGGTCGCCATTGGCGGCAAACCAATTACCGATGATCTCTTCGGTGCGGCCACTGGTTTCCGGGCTGCCGGGGACGGCGTAAACTTCGGCGGTATCCATGAAGTTGATGCCGGCATCGCGCACCATGGCGATCTGGGCATGGCCCTCGGCCTCGGTGTTCTGGCTCCCCCAGGTCATGGTGCCGAGGCAGATATCGGTGACCGAAACGTCTGTGCGGCCGAGCTTTTTCAAGTTCATATGCGGTATTCCCTAAGCCCTTGGCGTGAATCGCGGCGGACCCTAAACCAGCAGGCTCTGGTATGGAAGATGTTCAGCGGCATTTACCGATGAACCAGCTTTTCCACAGGGCTGAGCCCGGCGATCGGGCGCTTTTGTCGGTAGCGTCAAAAAAGCGTCACGGAAAGCGCTGGAGGGGGTTGAGGTCTACCGGTTCACCCCCTATATAGCCCTCACACCGCGCCGCAAGGCTCGGATGTTTGACGCGGGATGGAGCAGCCCGGTAGCTCGTCAGGCTCATAACCTGAAGGTCGCAGGTTCAAATCCTGCTCCCGCAACCAAAGAACCCCAGTAACTCAGTCGAGTTGCTGGGGTTTTCCTTTTGTGGTTTTGCGGTGCGCGCCGTTTCGGCCCGGGTGTCGAAAACTGGCCGTCTGTTGGCGACTTGGAGCCAGGTTCCGCGCTGAAAAGCGGTCATTGATAGTAGTTGGGTTGCGTAATACACTTCTGGCGTGGTGTCTGGCTAAGCTTGCTCTCAGCAGCAGACATTCACCTCTGCTGGGAGAAATCTGGCCTGCGTAGTGCATTCTCTACACCCAACGACAACAAGTCATTCCAAGGGAGGGAATTAGAGATGGTTACCAAGAGCATTGCCGGTTTGGTGTTGGCTGGAGCACTTTTGTCATCCAGCGCCTATGCAGACGATCACGGCGGATTGCCGGATCAAAGCGTCTTGCCCTCAGATGTCGTGAAGGTCAGCGATGTCGTTCCCATGATGGGAGAGCACTGGGCCAACCCTGCAAATCTGCCGCTCGGGCCAATTTACTGCGTGCATGAGGGCAAAGTTGTCTGCATCGAGTACATGATGTCGCAAGAGGACTTCATGAACGGGACATCATGGACGGATCTCTCCGGGCTGACAGATCTCCCCTCGATCAATCATGTCGATCTGACGTTCGAAGCCGAAGGGCACGAGGGGTACGAGATTCCTCACTACGACCTGCACATCTACTTCATCTCCCCGGAAGACAAAAAGCAGATCAAATAGGCGCAATGCGTTCTGCGCGCAGAGGACGTCAGATGCCAGCAGCGAGACGTCCAGCCCATCTGGAACGGTTTCCGAAGCAGATGCTACAGAGAATGCAGGGCCACGATTGCTGCGCGCGTTCGCACAAAGAGAATCCCAGTAACTCAGTTGCTGGGATTTTCGTTTTTGCAGCGTAGCTACAGCACTACTTACACCTCGCCCCATATGGCTTCGGCGGTCTTGACCAGGAGGTCGAGCTTGCGGCGCTGGTCGTCCAGGGTCAGGTCATTGCCTTCCTCGGTCGAGGCAAAGCCGCATTGCGGGGCGATGCCGAGCTGGTCGAGATCGGCATATTTGCCTGCTTCGTCGAACTTGCGTTTGAGATCGTCGATGTTCTCGAGCTCGGGTGTCTTGGTGGTGATGAAACCGGGCAGCACGCGCTTGGTGCCCTTGGGCAGCAGGCGCAGCGGCTCGAGACCGCCGGCGCGATCGGTGTCGTATTCCATGAAATAGATATCGACATCGGTCTGGTTGAAAATGGCGTCGGCGGCGGGGTCATAGGCGCCTTCGGCCACCCAGGTGGATTTGAAATTGCCCCGGCACATATGCATGCCGATCAACATGTCGTCCGGGCGGTCAACAATGGCGTCATGCATCATCTTGGCGTAGCGCCCGATCAGCCAATCGGGGTCTTCGCCATTGGCCTTGCGCTCGGCGCGGATTTTCGGGTCACAGAGATAGGCAAAGAAGATGTCGTCCATCTGCAGATAGCGGCAGCCGGCATCGTAGAAAGCCTTGACCGCATCCTTATAGGTGGCGGTGATGGCCTCGAAATAGGCTTCGGCATCGTGCTTGTATTCACTGACGGCGATATCGTCGTCGGCAATGCGGAAGTGAATGGCGCTGGGGCCGGGAATGGAGATTTTCGGCGTCACCTTGGTGTTGGCAGCGACGAATTTGTAGTGCTCGAGCATCGGGTGATCGGCGGGGAAGCTGAGCTTGTCGCTGATCACGGGCACGTCCTGCCTGGTGTGGACGCCGTGAAACTGGATGCCGCCGCCTTCGCGCTGGATCACGTCGAGGCCGTTGAGCATGCCCATGAAGTCGAAATGCCACCAGGCGCGGCGGAATTCACCATCGGTCACCGCCTTGAGGCCGGCATCTTCCTGCATCCTGATGACATCAATGATCGCCTGATCCTCGATGGCGGCGAGTTCCTCGGCGCTGATCGACCTGTCCTCGAAGTGGGCCTTGCGGGCCTGCTTGATGCTGTCGGGGCGCAGGAACGAGCCGACGACATCGGCGTGGTAGGGCGGCTTGGCAACGGCCATGGGAGCTCCTCTCGGGGGTTCTTGATTTTGCCAGCAGTGATGGCCGCTCGGATCCGGTTTGGCAATGGCCCTCTTGATTTCTGTATACAACTGGTATTCTTTGGCGCGAACAAGAGGAGGACTCTGAATCATGGCTGGCCCCACTTTCCCGCTCAATACGTGGTATGCGATTGCCTGGGATGTCGAGGTGAAGCGCGATTTGCTGGCGCGCACCATCTGCAACAAGCCCGTAGTTCTCTATAGAAAGCAGGATGGGACGGCGGTTGCGCTGGCTGATGCCTGCTGGCACCGGCTGTTACCGCTCTCGATGGGCGAGCTCTATGGCGACAATGTCATTTGTGGCTATCACGGCCTGGAATTCGACGATACCGGTCGGTGTGTATACATGCCGTCGCAGGACACCATAAATCCCTCAGCCTGCGTCAAATCCTATCCGCTGGTCGAGCGGCACCGATTCATCTGGCTCTGGATGGGCGATCCGGCACTGGCCGATCCCGACCTGGTGCCGGATCTGCACTGGAACCAGGATCCGAACTGGGCCTCAGACGGCAAATATATCCACGCCAAGTGCGATTATCGCCTGGTGGTCGACAACCTGATGGACCTGACGCACGAGACCTATGTGCATGGCTCGTCCATCGGCAATCGCGCGGTGGCGGAAGCGCCTTTCGAGGCCACGCATACCGACCGCACCGCCACGATTACCCGCTGGATGAAGGATATCGACGCACCGCCGTTCTGGCGCGGGCAGCTGGGTAAGCGGGGCAATGTCGATCGGTGGCAGATCATCAATTTCCAGGCGCCCTCGACCATCGCCATCGATGTGGGCGTGGCACTCACCGGCACCGGCGCGCCGGAGGGCGACCGTAGCCAGGGCGTCAATGGTTTCGTGCTCAACACCATGACGCCGGAAACCGACAAGACCTGCCATTATTTCTGGGCCTTTGCGCGCAATTACAAGCTCGACGAACAGGCGCGCACCCATGATTTGCGCGAGGGCGTCGCCTCGATTTTCCGCGAAGACGAGCGGATTCTCGAAGCCCAGCAGAAGGCGATCGACGAAAACCCCGATCATGTCATTTACAACCTCAATATCGATGCCGGCTCGATGTGGGCCCGTCGGTTGATCGACCGCATGGTCGAGCAAGAAAACGCCGTTCAGGCGGCGGCGGAATGAGCGGCATGTCGGGCCGGGCAGCCCAGTCACAACGCGCCCTGATGGGGGTGCGCGATCTGATCGTCTCGGGAGAATTGCGCGCCGGCACGCGATTGTCCGAGCTGACGCTGGTCGAGCGGTTGGGCATTTCGCGCACCCCATTGCGGGCGGCTTTGGCGCAACTGGGTCAGGAAGGGCTGGTGGAGGCCATTCCCTCGGGCGGCTATGCGGTGCGCAGCTTTTCGCGCGATGAAGTGATCGACGCCATCGAATTGCGTGGAACGCTTGAGGGGCTGGCGCTGCGCCTGGCGGCCGAGCGCGGCGTACCTCCGGCGCGAATGGGCGAGTTGACGCGGTTGCTTGAAAGCATTGACGAGGCGCTCAAGGGTGATGTCGCCGACATGGACTTTGACGGCTATGTCGATCTCAATGCCGCGTTTCACGAAAAGCTGTGGGCGCTGGCCAGCCAAACCATCCGCCGAGAGATTGAGCGGGTGACCAGCCTGCCTTTTGCCTCACCCAGCGCGTTTCTGGACAAGCAGGCCAATGTTGAAGCGTTCCGGCGCTCGCTTTACGGTGCGCAGACCCAACACCGGGCAATGGTGGAGGCCATTTCGCTGCGCGAAGGCAGCCGCGCCGAGGCGCTGGCGCGCGAGCATGCGCGGCTGGCCCGGCAGAACCTGGAATTCGTGCTCGATCAGGATCGCAGCCTCATCCGCCGCGTGCCGGCACTGTCATTGGTAGTGGGGTAAATCATGCGCAACAAAGTGGAATGGCGGAACGGGAAGGTCGCCGAGATCCGGCAGGTTGCCGAGGATGTGCGCTATATCGGCTTTGCGGTCGATGGGCCGGTGCCGCGCTTCGATCCCGGCTCCCACAGCAATATCGCGGTCGAGATCGACGGGGCGGCGGCCAATCGAACCTATACGGTTATCCCCGCGCCACCGGGCCAGATCGCGGTGGCGGTCAAGCTGCATCCACAGAGCCGAGGCGGCTCACGCTACATGTGGAGCCTCCACGAGGGGCAAGAGGTGCGCCTGACTCTGCCGGAAAACCGGTTCGAGTTGAGCTGGCGCGCCAAGCATTATCTGCTGCTGGCCGGCGGCATCGGCATAACCCCGATCTACGGTATGGCCAAGGCGCTGGTGGCACGGGGCGCTTCGGTGCGAGTGGTCTATGCGGCACGGTCGCGCGGCCTGATGGCTTTCGCCAATGAGTTGGAGGCGCTGCTGGGCGACCGGCTGATCCTGCGCGACAACTCACAAGGCCAGCATATTGACCTGGATGCCGAATTTGCGGCGCTGCCGGGCGATGCGGAATGTTATCTCTGTGGCCCCATTGGCATGCTCGAGGCGGCCAAGGCGGCCTGGACCGCATCGGGGCGTCCGGTCAGCCGGCTACGCTATGAGGTGTTCGGCGATAGCGGGTTGTTTGCCGAAAAGCCGTTCAGTGTGGAAGTGCTCAATCGCGGTACAAGGGTGGCGGTGCGTTCGGACCAGTCGCTGCTCGATGCGCTGATCGGGGCCGGGGTCGAGATGATCCATGATTGTCGGCGCGGCGAATGCGGACTGTGTGCCGTGCAGGTGATGGGGGACGGTGTCGAGATCGACCATCGCGACGTGTTCTTCAGCGCCGAGGAAAAAGCGGAGGGACACAAGATGTGCGCTTGCGTGTCGCGGCTGACCGAGGGCCATGCGGTGATCGATGTGGGGTATCGAAACTAGGCCTCAGCACGCCACGACATTGACGGCCAGACCGCCAAGGCTGGTTTCCTTGTACTTCTCGTTCATGTCCTGACCCGTCTGACGCATGGTTTCGACGCAAGCGTCGAGCGGCACGGCATGGGTGCCGTCGCCCTTTAACGCCAGCGAGGCGGCTGTGACGGCCTTGACGGCGCCAAAGGCGTTGCGCTCGATGCAGGGGATCTGCACCAGCCCCCCGACCGGATCGCAGGTCATGCCCAGATGGTGTTCAAGAGCGATTTCGGCGGCGTTTTCCACCTGCTCGGGCGTGCCGCCCAGAATGGCGCAGAGGCCCGCGGCGGCCATGGCCGAAGCGGAGCCGACTTCTCCCTGACAGCCGACCTCGGCGCCTGAGATCGAGGCGCGATGCTTGATGATGCCGCCAATGGCGGCGGCGGTGAGCAGGAAGTCGCGAATGGCGATGTCGCCGGTGCCGGCATTGAACTGGATGGCATAGCGCATGACTGCCGGAATGACCCCGGCCGCGCCATTGGTTGGCGCGGTGACGACCCGGCCACCGGCGGCGTTTTCTTCATTGACCGCCATGGCAAAGACGCTGAGCCAATCATTGGCGGCCAGCGGGTCGATCTCGTTACGCTGCCATTTTCCCTGCAGGGTGTCGTATATGGCGGCGGCGCGGCGCTTGACCTTGAGCCCGCCTGGCAATTCGCCGCGCTGGTCGAGCCCCCGGTCGATACAGCCCGACATGGTCTGCCAGATTTCATCGAGCTGGCGGTCGAGGCGGGAACGGGAGAGGCGGGCTTCCTCATTGGCGCGTTTCATGGCGGCGATGGACAGGCCCGACCGTTTGGCCATGTCGAGCATTTCGCGCGCATCGGCGAAGGGCCAGGGCACATCCGCCTCGGCGGGCGAGGCGCTGCGCACGGCGTCCAGTTCCTCGGCCGTCACCACGAAACCGCCACCGATGGAGTAATAGATCCGACGCAAGAGGCGCTGACCATCGCTGTCAAAAGCGTTGAACTGCAGGCCGTTGGGATGGCCCGGCAATGGCGTCTGCTTGTCGAACACCAGATCAACCGCCGGGCGAAAGCGATAGCCGGGATGGCCCGGTGGGGTGACGCGGCCGGTTTCGCGGATTTCGGCAATGATGGAGTCCATGGCGTCAGGGTCGACGGTGCGGGGGTCCTCCCCGGCCAGTCCGAGAATGACGGCGCGATCGCTGCCATGGCCGATGCCGGTAAAGGCCAGGGAACCATGCAGGCTCGCGGTGATGGCCGCCGGCCGGGCACGGGCGGCGCGTGGCCAGTCGCCCGCGGCAAGATCGTCAAGGAAGCGGCGCGCGGCGGTCATCGGTCCCATGGTGTGGGAACTGGAGGGGCCGATGCCGATTTTGAAGACGTCGAAGACTGATAGAAACATGACCCATCATAGCCCGATCAAGGCGGCGCGCAATTGGGCCGACAGAGCGATTGTTTCGGATTGATCAACAGTGCGTGGTTTAGCCGGCGCATTGCCCTTGAAGCCGAAAGCCTCAATATCGGAAGCGCAAAGGAGTTCTGCCATGTCCAGCTATCAGTTTCGTGCCGATCCTGCCGCCGATGAAACGGGCCCGGTGATCTTCATGTTTCATGGGACGGGTGGCGACGAGAACCAGTTTTTCGAACTGGCGCGGCAGTTGCTGCCCGGCGTTCGGCGTGTGGCGCCGCGTGGTGATGTCAGTGAGCAGGGGGCGCTGCGCTATTTCAGGCGTACCGGGGAAGGCGTCTATGACATGGACGATCTGGCCCTGCGCACCAAGGCCATGACGGCGTTCGTGCGGGAACAGGCCGGTACAGCATCACGCGTCATCGGGCTGGGCTATTCGAATGGCGCCAATATTCTGGCCTCGATGCAGTTTGCAAACCCGGATCTGTTCGACCAGGCGGTGCTGATGCATCCGCTGATCCCCTTTGCCCCGCCGGCGCAGGATTATTCGGGCCGGAAGGTGCTGATTACAGCGGGGCGGCGCGATCCCATCGCTCCGGCCAGCGCGACCCAGGTACTGGCCGACTACTTCACGGCCAATGGCGCCCAGACCAATCTGGCCTGGCACGAGGGCGGGCATGAACTGCGGCAGGATGAGCTGACGGCAATCCAGGCTTTCCTTTGAATTCGTCTCCGGCTTGCCAAAACGTTAACAGCTTCTTGAGGCGTTTGCGGGCAGTTTGGCGCCAGTGGGTGTCATTAGCCGGTCGAGGATGGCCATCTCCAGTTTGGGACGTCGCATAGCCGATACGCTCTCTTTGAGGGTGCTGATTTTCGTGCTGCTGGGCTTTGGCGCAGTGGCCGTGCCGGCTTATTTTGCCTTCAACTGGGTGATCAATTCGACGGTCATCCAGCTCGGCACGCTATTTGCGGAAAAGCAGGTGCTTTATGACCGGCACCGCGGTCTTGGGGCGCTGGTGCGCGAGGTTTCGCTGGCCGAAACGCTGGCGGGCAGCCAGGCCATTCGCGACTGGGCGCGGGATGAGGACAATCCGGTTCTGGCGCGGCGCGGCATCGCCGAACTGGAACATTTCCGCCAGAATTTTGCCGACCACTCCTATTTTTTCACCATTGATGCCTCTGGGCACTACTATTTCAACGATGCGGCCAATGCCTATGCCGGGGATCAGCTGCGTTACGCAGTCGACCCCGAAAACCCGCGAGATGCTTGGTATTTCTCCGCCAAGGCATTGGGTGAAGGCTGTCATCTCAATGTTGATAATGACGCCAATCTGCGCGTCACCAAGGTCTGGATGAACTGTGTCATCCGCGAGGGGCAACAAGTGCTCGGCGTGCTCGGCACTGGGATCGACCTGACCAACTTCATCCAGGAAGTGGTCAATGTGCCCCAGCGCGGGGTGATCTCGATGTTCGTCGACCGGCGCGGTCAGGTGCAGGCCCATCGCGATGAAAACCTGGTGAGTCTTGCAAGTCTGTCCTCGGAAATGAGCGACAAGCGCACGGTCTATTCCCTGGTCGAGAGTGAAGCCGACCGGGACACCTTGCGGCAATTGTTTGACAGCGTCACTGGTGGGGAGACGCTGGCGCAGTCGGCCTTTGTCACTATCAATGGAAAGCGGACGCTGGTCGGCGTGGGGTATCTCGACAGGCTCGGCTGGTACAATGTGACGCTGATGGATCTCGATGCCATCATCGACCGGCGATTGTTCCTGCCGATCGGGCTGTTGCTGGTGGCTGTCATGGTGCTGCTGGCGGGGCTGGCCATGTTCGTCTTCAAGCGGGCGGTGCTGGACCGGGTCAAGGCGCTCGAAGGCGTGGTGCGCAGCGCCCGAGGCGGCAATTACGGCCCGGCACTGTCGATGGGCACGGGCCGTCAGGATGAAATCGGGCGGTTGGCCGCAAGCTTTACCGAAATGGCGGCAGCGGTCGACGATCACACCCGGCTGCTTGAAACCCGCGTGCGCGAGCGCACGCGCGAGCTTGAACGCCTGGCGTTCCGGGACGGGCAAACCGGTATTCTAAACCGGCGCGGCTTTCAGGCCGCACACGCCGACGCCAGCGCGCTGGGCCCCTATGGCCTATTGCTGGTCGATATCGATCGGTTCAAGGCCACCAATGACAATTTTGGCCATGCGGCTGGCGACATGGTGGTGCTCGAAGTGGCGCGCCGCATTGCCGGCGCGCTCGGGCCAAAGGATAGTTGCGCGCGATGGGGGGGAGACGAGTTCATCGTTCTCTTGCCCGAATGTGATACCGAACGCCTGCGCGGCATGGCTCACGCGGTGATGCTGGCCATCGATGAAAATCCCGTGCGCATCGAGGAGGCACGGGACATCGCGATTTCAGTCAGCGCGGGCGCTTGTCTGGCGGAGATGGGCGATGCGTTGGAAGTGGCCACCGATATGGCCGATACGGCGCTCTATATGGCCAAGGCCCGGGGCCGCAATATGGTCGTTGTGTTCGATGAGTCCTTGATGGAAGCACCGCGCAGCGCCAAGGGGTGACGTGCGGCAAGTCTGACGATATCGTCAGCCTGCCGCATCCCAGGAGCAGCTATGAACCGCATCTTTTCTCCGCTTCTCGCCGTCGCGTTGGGGCTGATTGCCGGGCCGGGCGCGGCAAGTGCCGCCAGCTTTGATTGCGCCAAGGCCGCCACCCCATTCGAAGAGGCGATCTGCGCCGATCCGGACCTGTCGCTGGCCGATGAGCGACTGGCCAAGACCTATGCCACCGCCAGCGGCGGCTTGTCCGAGCAGGCGCTGAGCGAATTGCGCGCCAGCCAGCGGGATTGGCTCGATTATGCGCGGCGCGCCTGTACGCGCAATGCCGAACCGCTGACCAGCGGTGCATATGACGAACGCGGGCTTTACTGTCTCAACGATCTGTTCAACAGCCGCAGCCGCGTGCTGGAAACGAGCCGGATGATCGACGGAATGCGGGTTTATCCTGACGCCCGCTACACGGCGTTGCCCGACCCCTATGAGGCGGAAAATCCTGATTCCAACTGGCCAGTGGCGCAACACGAACTGGCCGTGGTGCAGATCGATGATGAGGCGGGGTTCGCAAGAGAATTCAACGCGCTGGTGACGGCGGAAGGGCAGGCCATCTCCGGCGGATTTGGCGAAGAGGGCGGTCCAGAAAGCGTCGAGAACGACAGCTCCAGCGATTCAACCAATACCATCACGCTCAAGGATGTGTCTGGCAATCGCCTGACGCTGGAGGTGAATACCTATTGGTACGGGCATGGCGCCGCACATGGCAATTATACCATCACCTACCGGCACTTTGTGAAAGACGAGGTGCGCTGGCTGGAGGCCAGGGATGTCTTCGCCGGCAAGGGGTGGCAGAAAAAGCTGCTGGACATGGTCCTCACGGCCGCCAAGGCCGAGCATGGTGATGCGCTCTGGCTCGACAGCCCTGATGACCTGGTCGAGGTGGTCACCGATCCGGATCGGTGGCTGCTGTCCGACCCCTATGGTCTGGTGGTGCAGTTTCAGCCCTATGAAATCTCGGCCTATGCATATGGTGCTCCAACCGCCCGGGTGAGTTGGGAAGCCCTTGCGCCCATCCTCGCGGATACGGCCGACCGATACCGCTTCGGCTACTAAGCCAGCAAATCCCGCCATTCGGGGTGGCGGCGGAACTGCACGACGACATAGGGGCAGACCGGGGTGATCTTGAAGCCCTGTTCCCTGGCATCAGCGATCGAGGCCTTGACCAGTTTGAGCGCGATGCCGCGTCCTTCGAATTCGGGTGGCACGCCGGTGTGATCGATGATCATCGGTCCGTCGCCGGTCTTGCTATAGGTCATTTCCGCTTCGGCGCCGGGGGCGAGGCGGATGAAGTAGCGGCCCCGCGTCGGGCCCTGCTCGTGATGAATGGTGTGGTCGCCATCACTCATGGTGTCGTCTGTCCTGTTCGGGTTCAGCTGCGAATGGGGGGTGGACCCAGTTCGGGAAACAAGGCGCGTTCAGCGAGGAAGGGATGAATATCGAGCGCTTCGGTGATCGCTTCAAGAGCCAGGTCACGCTTTCCCTGCGCGTGGTAGATCAGCGCCCGGCCGGAGAGGGCGCCAAAATGGCGCGGTTCGCGCTTGAGCGTCTCGACAATATCGGACAGCGATTTCTCATAGGCGCCGTTGAGAAAGTGTGCTGTCGCGCGCAGGTTCCAGCCCTCGGCATAGTCGGGATAATCGGCAACCAGCGCATCAATCAGGGGTAACTGGCTGGCCGGGCCGGCAAAGCCCCCCGCCGTCATGATTTCGGCCACCCGCGCGCCGAGCACCGGATCATCGGGATGAATCCAAATCTGCCAGATATCGTTGGCGATGCTGTGGGCGGCTTGTGCGTCGGTCGAGGCCGAGAGCTGGGAGAACAGACTATCCAGTTGGGCTGATTGGGCTTGGCTTTGGCCATAGGGTTGAGCCAGGCCCGGGGTGATTGGCGCCGGGGCCAGCAGCAGTGCAGCAATGACCAGTCGGTGAATGCTCATGGCAAGAACAAGTCTGACCGGTTCAACGGGCCGGGGCAAGCCGCATCACGGGTGGTTGACAGGACGCCATGGCACAGGCTCGTCTGCGGGTCTGATCCGCAGAAGGTTACGCTGCCCATGAGTGAACTGCTTTATCACATGATTCCCGCCGGTCCCCGCCCCGTCGCGCCATTCAGCCATGCGGTCGAGACCGATGGCTTTGTCTTTGTCACCGGGCAGATGCCAACCGACCCGGCGGCGCCTGATGCGCCCCTGCCAGAGGGCATCGAGGCGCAGACGGCGCGGGTGATGGATAATCTCACGATCGTGCTTGACGGGATCGGGCTGGGGCTCGAGCACGTGACCATGGCCCGGATCTATCTCACCCAGTTCGAGAGGGATTATGCGGCGCTCAATGCGCTGTGGCCGACATTCTTTGAACCCGGAAAACTGCCGGCGCGGACGACCATCGGGGTCACCGCGCTTGCCGTGGGGGCGCTGGTAGAGATCGATCTGATCGCAAAGCGGCCCTAGTCGCCCTTACGGCTCAGCTCGATCATCCGTTCGACGGCTAGCCGGGCGGGGGCGATGATCTCCTCTGGGATGGTGACTTCTTCGGTGCCGGTGTGCAGCGACCAGAGCACGTTTTCAAGGTTGATGCGCTTCATGTGCGGGCAGATATTGCAGCCGCGCAGGAAGTCGACGCCGGTGGTTTCGCTGGCGACATTGTCGGACATGGAGCATTCGGTGACCATGACCACGCGAGGCGGCTTGGTGGTCTTGACCCAGTCGATCATGGCGGCGGTGGACCCGGCAAAATCGACCGCGTCGATCACCTCGGGCGGGCACTCGGGATGGGCGATGATCTTGGCCGTGGGATAGGCGTGGCGGAGCTCGGAAATGTCTTCGGCGGTGAAGGTTTCGTGCACCTCGCAGGCGCCGGCCCAGGTGATGATCTTCTTTTTCGTCTTCTTGGCGGTGTTGGCGGCCAGATATTGATCCGGGATCATGATGACCGTGTCGCCCTCGACGCGATTGACGATGTCGAGGGCGTTGGAGGAGGTGCAGCACACGTCGGTGACGGCTTTGACGGCGGCCGAGGTGTTCACATAGGTGACGACCGGGGCGCCGGGATATTGTTCGCGCATGGCCACCACATCCTCGGCAGTGATGCTTTCCGAGAGCGAGCAGCCGGCCCGGCTGTCGGGGATCAGCACGGTCTTGTCGGGATTGAGCAGTTTTGAGGTCTCGGCCATGAAGTGCACGCCGCATTGCACGATGACCGATTGGGTGACCTTGGTGGCCTCCACGGCCAGTTGCAGGCTGTCGCCTACGACATCCGCCACGCCATGATAGATCTGTGGCGTCTGGTAATTGTGGGCCAGGATGACCGCGTCTTTTTCTTTTTTGAGCCGGTTGATCTGAAAGATCAGCGGCGCATAGAAGGGCCATTCGATCTCGGGGATCTTGTCCTTGACCCGCTCAAAGATCTTGTCGGTGGCGCGCTCGACCGCCTTGGAATATTTGAGGTCAAAGCTGTCGGCCAGAATGGCGCGGGCCTCGGTGAGCGGTGTCACCGCATTGATCGTCTGCACCATGATGGGCCTCCCGTCGCATCTTCCGGCTTTCAGGAAAAGTGGGCGTCACTTTTGCTGCTCGAAGGCCCGATAAATGTGCGCGCCTCGCAGCGCGTGGCGGAACCTAGGTATTTTTGACTTTCATTTCAATGAATCGTCTTGCGAGAAATTCGCCATCCGCCTAACCCTCAGACCAGCTTTAGTACCGGGAGATCAAAGCCATGCCGCAGGACGCCAACGCCATTCGCTCCATTCTTTCGCTTGCTCCGGTGGTTCCGGTCATCATTCTCGATGATGTGGCGCAGGCACGGCCGCTGGCCGAAGCGCTGGTCGCCGGCGGGCTGCCGGTGCTGGAGGTGACCCTGCGCACCCCCAATGCGCTCAGGGTGATGGAGGAAATGGCCAAGGTGAGCGGGGCGATCGTCGGCTCGGGCACGGTACGCAACGCGGCGCATATGAAGAGTTCGGTGGATGCAGGATGCCGTTTCATGGTGTCGCCCGGTGCCTCGCCGCGCCTGCTCGATGCGGCCGAGGATGTGGCCATTCCCTTGCTGCCCGGTATCGGCACGCCGACCGAGGCGATGGCCGCGGCCGAACGGGGCTACAGCTTCCTCAAATTCTTCCCGGCTGAAGCGCTGGGCGGTGCACCCGTACTCAAGGCGTTCGCCTCGCCCTTGCCCGATATTACCTTCTGCCCGACGGGCGGTATCGACCCGGTCAAGGCCAAGACTTATCTGGCGCTGCCCAATGTGATCTGTGTGGGGGGGTCCTGGATCATGCCGGCTGACGCGCTGGCGAGCGGCGATTTTGCGCGGATCGAGGCGCTGGCCAGGGAAGCGAGTGCGCTCAAGGGGTAGGTTGAGCTGCGGTCGGCATCGGTTGGATTTTCCGAGTCCGAGTGTGCTTGTGGCCCCCCTTCCAACTTCCACCGTCAAACGACAGGTGCTAACTCGGTACTAGCCGCGATATTGTGGCCGGCACGGTGCGACACCCTCCCACTTGCGGGGAGGGTTGGGGAGGGGGTCTGTTGAGCAAGCAGCTTCGCCGAAAACTGCGGGCAAACCCAACAATGGCCGAGCGCGTCTTCTGGCGGGCCATCTATGCGCTCCGGACCAATGGTTGGCACTTCCGGAAGCAGGTTGAGATTGGTCCCTATTTTGTTGACTTTGCGTGCCTCCATGCCGGGCTAGTCGTTGAGATCGACGGCGAAACGCACGGGCAACCGGTCGTGCAACTCAATGATGCGACGCGAGATCAATATCTAGCGGATCGTGGGTTTCAGGTTCTTCGATTTTCGAACAATGATGTGCTGACAAACCGTGAGGGCGTTTATGACGCGATCGTTGCCGTATTGGAACGACGCACCGGCAATCACCGCGCAAGCCCCCCTCCCCAACCCTCCCCGCAAGGGGGAGGGTGCTGAGCCGGTGGTAGCGGTGGCGCGGAGCACCAAGACAAACGTCCCTAGTATCGTATTTCTTGCTTTTCTCACGCTATCGGGTGGTGTGGTCCCCGTCGGGGCCGAGACCGCCCATGTCGCGGTGGCTGCCAACTTCACCGCGGTGGCGGAACAATTGGCGTCGCTGTTCGAGGCCGATACCGATCACGAGGTGGTGCTCAGCTATGGCGCGACCGGCCAGCTTTTTGCGCAGATCAGCCAGGCGGCGCCGTTCGATGTGTTGCTGGCGGCCGACACGGCGCGTCCCGAACGCGCAGTAGCGGACAGGTTGGCGGTCGAGGGGAGTTTTCTTGTCTATGCCGAAGGGCGGCTGGCGCTTTATGCACCCGGTCTTGATGCGGAGGCGACGCTTTCGTCCAGGAACTTCTCCAGGATCGCCATAGCGGACCCTGACGCGGCACCCTATGGGCGGGCGGCGGTGGAGACGCTGACCGCGCTGGGGCTCTATGATGCCATAGCAGCACGGCTGGTCACCGGCGCGAACATCACCCAGACGCTGCAATTTGTCGAAAGCGGCAATGCCGAATTGGGATTTGTGGCGGCAAGCCAGGTGCAGGGCAAAGACGGATACTGGCTGGTGCCCGAGATTTATCACAGCCCTATTGCACAGGGAGCCGTGCTGCTCAATGAGGGGGCTGACAATCCGGCAGCGTTGGCCTTTCTAGAATTCTTGGGGAGCAATGAAGCCGTGGCAGTGATCGAAATGGCGGGTTATTCTGTCCCCTGATGGATTTTGGCCCACTCCTTTCGCCCGTTCTGCTGACCCTTGCGCTGGCTCTTTGCGTCACGGTGATCCTGGTCGTCGTTGCCACACCGATTGCCTGGTGGCTGGCGCATGGGCGAGGTCCGGGGCGCGAAGCGGTAGGCGCGCTGGTGACACTGCCGCTGGTGCTGCCACCCACGGTGCTGGGATTTTATCTGTTGCTGGCGCTGGGACCGAGCGGGCCAGGGGGATGGCTGGCGGGTTTCTGGGGCGCGCGCACGCTGGCCTTTTCCTTTGTGGGGCTCGTGATCGGCTCGGTGATTGCCTCGCTGCCCTTCATGGTGCAGCCGCTGCGCAATGGATTTGCCGCCATCGAAACCGAAGTGCTGGAAGTGGCCGACACGCTGGGCGCTTCCCGCTCGCAGCGGTTTTTCCGTATCGCTTTGCCACTGGCGCGGCCCGGCTATCTGGTGGGCGCCATCATGACCTTTGCCCATACCATGGGCGAGTTTGGCGTGGTGCTGATGATCGGGGGCAATATTCCGGGCCAGACCAAGGTGCTCTCCATTGCCATTTACGACTTTGTCGAGCGACTCGAATGGGACAAGGCGCATGTGCTGGCCGGCGCAATGGTGCTGTTCGGGTTTGTGACGATTTTTGCGACGCTGGTGGTGGGGCGAGGGACGGAGGAGCGGCGAAGCCGTTAGGTGGGTTCGTGGTCTTACCTCGGTCGAGCCTGGTTCTCATGGTCGTCTCGTCCCAAATCTCTGCGCCGGAGCAATTTGGCCTACGCGCGGCTTGAAGACTAACATGTTAGTTGCTAGAGCAATCCGGAAATCACACCGGAGCGCCGCTTATGACCGCCATGGACAAGGTCCTTACCGTTGATGAAATGAAGCGGCTGGCGCATCGGCGTGTGCCAAAGATGTTCTTCGAATATGCCGATAGCGGGTCTTACACTGAGGGCACTTATCGCGAGAACGAGAGCGATTTCGAAAAGATCAAGCTTAACCAGAAGGTGGCGGTGAACCTTGAGGGCCGTAATCTCAAGGTAAAAATGCTGGGCCAGGAGATCGCCATGCCGGTGGCGATCGCGCCGGCGGCAACGGGCGGCATGCAGACGGCCGATGGCGAGATCAAGGCGGCCAGGGCAGCGGAAAAGTTTGGCATCCCCTTTTCGCTCTCCACCATGAGCGTGTGCTCGATAGAGGATATTGCCGAAAACACTTCGGCGCCGTTCTGGTTTCAGCTCTATGTGATGCGCGACCGCGACTTCATCAATCGCCTTATTGATCGGGCCAAGGCCGCCAAGTGCTCGGCGCTGGTGCTGACCATGGATCTGCAAATCCTTGGGCAGCGGCACCGGGACATCAAGAACGGGCTGGCGACGCCGCCCAAATTCACGCCCTATTCGGTCTGGCAGATGATGCAGCATCCGCTCTGGTGCCTGCGCATGCTGGGCACCAAACGGCACACTTTCCGCAACATCGTGGGTCATGTCGGCGGTGATCACGACCTGGCATCGCTCTCGGCCTGGACGGCCAGCCAGTTCGACCTGACGCTCAATTGGGGCGACGTCAAATGGATCAAGGAGCGCTTCGGCGGTCCGGTGATCGTCAAGGGCGTGCTTGACGCCGATGATGCACAGGCGGCGGTGGACAATGGCGCCGATGCCATCGTGGTCTCCAATCATGGCGGGCGCCAGCTCGATGGGGCGCCTTCGACCATTCGCGTGCTGCCCGAAATCGTCGAGCGGGTCGGCAACAAGACCGAGGTCTATCTCGATAGCGGTATTCGCAGCGGGCAGGACGTGGTCAAGGCGCTGGCCTATGGGGCGAAATCGACCTTTATCGGACGGCCGATGCTTTACGGGCTTGGTGCGGGCGGCGAGGCCGGGGTGACCCGGGTGCTCGAAATCATCCGCAAGGAACTCGATACCACCATGGCGCTGTGCGGCGAGCGCGACATTCTCAATGTCGGGCTGCACAATATCTATTCGAACGACATTCCGCCGCGTAACGCGCCAAAGCGCGGCTAAATGGGGCGATAGCCGGCGCTTGAGGCCGGCGACGGTGTCAATTGCGCGAAGACGCTGTCGGCGAGGTCTTGCAGGGTCTCGGCGGATTGCGGGCCGACAATGGTGCAGGTGATGGTCGCATTGGCCCAGTACAGCGCGTTGTCGCCGCCCAGGCGTACCAGTTCAAGATTGGGGCCATCGATGCCGCTCCTGGGGGTGATGTAGAGCGTCACCCGCTCGCCGGCACTATCCTCATACATCAATTGCGCCGCCCGGCCGCCGGGGATGGCGGGAGCTGGCAGCAGGCGCCCGCCCATGAAGGTGAAACCGGCGGCTGCCAGATCGGGCATGGCCAGTCCGGTGTCCAGACGATTGGAGAGCCAGCTTGCCAGGTGGTCGGCCTCGGTGCCGGCCACTTCGACGGCGTGGCGGTTTTCGACAACATAGACGGTGTGGGCGCTGACCGCGTCGGCAATCAGGCGATTGTAGAGCGCAGGGTTCTCGGCGGTCGGGCGCAGCAGCCAGCCGGCGGCGATGCCGATGCCCAATATGCCCACAATCATGGCGGCCCGCGCCACACTCTGCCAACGCCGCCGGGATTGGCTCAGGGCGAGACGGTGGGCATTGAGGCGGGGCGGGACCGGCTCGGTCGCGACCGGGCCAAACAGGGTGTTGATGGCCTCGGTTTGGCGCTGCAATTGCGCCAGCTCGATGGCGGCATCGGGATTGTCGGCCAGCCAGGCGTCGACGGCGGCGCGGGCGTCACCATCGAGTTGGCCATCGAGATAGGCCATCAGCGTGTCGCGGGTGACGTCCATCATTTGACCGACCTCAAGTGCGGTTCCTGGACCTCACCGGTGGATTGACGCAGACTGGCGCGCGCGCGGCCCAGCCGGCTCATCAGCGTGCCCAGGGGAATATCGAGAATGCTTGCGGCCTCGGCATAGGCCATGCCTTCGAGGGTAACCAGTAGCAGCGTTTCCTTCTGTTCGAGCGGCAGGTCATCGATGGCGCGGGAGAGTTCGGCCAATGCCAGATGACTGTGTTGCGGCGCCGGCGTGCCCAGATCGGGCAGGCTGTCGGCGTCCAGATGCGTGCCGCGGCGTTGCTCGGTGCGGCGCGCATTGCGATGCAGATTGACGAGGATGGTGAAAAGCCAGGGCCGCATGGGACCGCTGGGGCGAAACAGGCCCCGGCGGGAGATGGCGCGCTCTAGGCAGTCCTGGACGAGGTCATCGGCGTGGTCGATATTGCGCGTGAGCGCGCGGGCATAGCGGCGCAGGGCCGGTACGCAGGCTTCGAGTTCATCGAGAAAATCGACCACGCCAAAGTTATCCCGAGCGGAACCGCTCTATCTATTCAATGGCAAGATGCCAGACGCCGCCGACGCCGTCACCCGTGGTGTCGCCCGGGTTCATGTCCTCGACCCAATAGTAGAGCGGCATGTCCTTATAGGCCCACATCCTGGTGCCATCGGTGCGCTCGACGATGGAGAAGTCGCCTTCGGCCGTGGCAGCGTCATCAGCAAAGAGCGGCGGCCATTTTTCTGCACAGGTGTCATAGCAATTGGAGACGCCTGGCTCATCCTTGTCGAAAATATACAGGGTCATGCCGTTGGCGTCGGTCAGGACCATCTGGCCTTCAATGTCGGTCGACATGACCGCGCCGTCGAGATATTCGGCGGCCAGAATTGGGGTGGAAAACAAAGCCAGCGCGGCGGCGCCAGCGAGAAGCGAACGGAATTGCATGGGATTTTCCCTCCTGTTGACGGACCGCGGTTGCGGGCCCGCTATCAGGACACACACCGGCATGCGGTATTTAATCCCGGCCTGAGGAAGATTTCTTTGGCAACCGGAACACCGCCGAGAATTCACTATATCCCGCAACAAGCTGCTGGACAGAATGAGCGCGGATTGATTTGTTAGCGCCCAAGCACCGGGCGGCTGGTTCCAGATCGTACGGTGAAACAACAATTTTCATCAGTCTATCGGGAGGACACCTATGAAAAGACGCGAATTCTTCAAGCAGGCTTCGGTCGCCACCATCGGCGCTGCGGCAGCGGCAACCACGCTGGCCACGCCGGCGATCGCCCAGGGCAATATCACCTGGCGCATGGTCACCACCTGGCCCAAGAATTTTCCGGGTCTGGGCGTTGGCGCGCAGAAGCTGGCCGATCGCATCACCAAGGCTTCCGGCGGTCGCCTGACCGTGCAGGTTTTCGCTGCCGGCGAAATGGTGCCGGGCCTGCAGGCGCTGGACGCGGTGATCGATGGATCGGCCGAGATGAGCCATGGCGCTGCCTATTACTGGCAGAACAAGAGCCAGGGCCTGTCGTTCTTCACCGGCGTGCCGTTCGGCATGACCAATCGCGAGCTGGGCGCCTGGGTGCGCTATCTCGGCGGTCAGGAGAAGTGGGACAAGATTTACGACCAGTTTGGCGTACAGGGCTTTCTTTCGGGTGATACCGGTACCCAGGCAGGCGGCTGGTTCAAGAACGAGCTGACCGGCGTGTCCGACATTCAGGGTCTGCGCTTCCGGACCCCGGGTCTGGGCGGTCAGGTGTGGAGCAAGCTGGGCGCTTCGGTGACCAACCTTGCCGCTGGCGAGATCTTTGCCGCGCTGCAGTCCGGCACGCTGGACGCGGCCGAATTCGTTGGCCCCTATAACGATCTGGCACTGGGCTTCCACCAGGTCGCCAAGAACTACTACTTCCCCAGCTTCGTCGAGCCGGGCCTGGCTACCGAGCTGGTGGTCGACAAGGCCAAGTTCCAGGAACTGCCTGAAGACCTGCAGGAAATCGTACGTATCGCGGCGCAGGCTTCCTATGACGATGTGTCCTCGGACATGTATGCCAATGATCCACGTGCGCTGCAGGCGCTGGTTGATGAGCATGATGTTCAGGTCCGCCAGTTCCCCGAGGAAATCATCGAGGCCGGCGCCAATGCTTCGATGGAACTGATCTCGGAAATCCGCGAAAGCGGCGATGAGCTGACCAAGGAAACCGCCGAGAGCTTCATCTCCGCGTTCAAGCTGCTGCGCCAGCGCACCGAGGGCACCGACATGCCGTTCCTCGTCGCCCGCGAAAAGTACATCAAGTACGACTAAAAGCAGGGCCCTTCGGCGATCAGATCGAGACCCCGCAGCCCAGGTTGCGGGGTCTTTTACGTTTGGACATGGCTGGTGGCCGTCTACGCGCCTTGCCCGGAGCGGTTGGGGATGCTTTAGGAGCGCTTTGTTTTCTGCGGCGTCAGTGCGCCGCGCACTCCAGGCCTCTCCCATGATCAAACTCGACAATATCTCCAAGCAGAACGGCAAGCAGATCATCTTCATTGAAGCCTCTGCCGCGCTGCAGAAGGGGGAGAAGATCGGGCTGGTCGGGCCCAATGGTGCAGGCAAGACCACACTGTTCCGGATGATCACCGGAGAGGAGCCGCCCGATGAGGGGCAGGTCTCGGTCGATCGGGGCACGTCCATTGGTTATTTCAGCCAGGATGTGGGCGAGATGAGCGGGCAATCAGTGGTCAGCGCCGTGATGGACGGGGCCGGACCGGTCAGCGAGTTGATGGCTGAGATGGCCGTATTGGAAGCTGATATGGCCGATCCGGACAAGGCCGAAGCGATGGACGCCATCATCGAGCGCTATGGCGAGGTGCAGGGGCGGTTCCAGGAGCTTGATGGCTATTCGCTGGACGGGCGGGCACGTGAAGTGCTGGCGGGGCTGGGCTTTTCGGCCGAGATGATGGATGGCGATGTCGGCGCCCTGTCCGGTGGCTGGAAAATGCGGGTGGCGCTAGCGCGGATCCTTCTGATGAAGCCCGATGTGCTGCTGCTCGACGAGCCGAGCAACCATCTCGACCTGGAAAGCCTGATCTGGCTGGAGAGCTTCCTCAACAATTATAGTGGCGCGCTTTTGATGACCTCGCACGACCGGGCCTTCATGAACCGGATCGTCAACAAGGTCATCGAGATCGATGCCGGCGTGCTGACCAGCTACACAGGAGACTATGATTTCTACCAGGGTCAGCGCGAGATCGCCGATCGCAACCAGCAGGCCCAGTTCGAGCGGCAGCAGGCCATGCTGGCCAAGGAAATCGCCTTTATCGAGCGGTTCAAGGCGCGGGCCAGCCACGCCGCGCAGGTGCAGAGCCGGGTGAAGAAACTTGACAAGATCGACCGGGTCGAGCCGCCCAAACGGCGGCAGACCGTGGCTTTCGAATTTCGTCCGGCGCCCCGTTCGGGCGAGGACATCGTCCGCATCGAGAAGGTCAAGAAAGCCTATGGCAGCCGTTCGATCTATGACGGACTGGATTTCCATGTGCGGCGGCGCGAGCGCTGGTGCATTCTGGGGGTCAATGGGGCGGGCAAGTCGACGCTGCTCAAGCTTGTGACCGGAGCGTCCGAACCCGATGCGGGATCGGTGTCGCGTGGTCCAAGTGTGAAGCTGGGATATTTCGCCCAGCACGCCATGGATGGCATCGACGGTGACATGACGATCTTTCAGACGCTGGAAACCGCCTTTCCGCAGGCAGGGCAGGCGCCCTTGCGCGCGCTGGCCGGGTGTTTCGGGTTTTCCGGCGACGACATTGAAAAGAAATGCCGGGTGCTCTCGGGCGGCGAGAAAGCGCGGCTGGCCATGGCGTTGATCCTGTTCGATCCGCCCAACTTCCTGGTGCTGGACGAGCCGACCAACCATCTCGATATCCAGACCAAGCAGATGTTGATCGAGGCGCTGTCAAACTTTGAAGGCACCATGCTGTTCGTCAGCCACGACCGGCATTTTCTGGCGGCGCTGTCCAATCGCGTGCTGGAGCTGACGCCGGAGGGCGTCCATGCTTATGGTGGAGGCTATAGCGAATATGTCCAGGCGACCGGGCAGGAGGCTCCGGGGCTGCGCGGCTAGGCCAAGATTCTACCAGGGCAGGGGCTGGCCGGTGTGGTCGAGCATGCAGCCATTGTCTGCGGCGCGCAGACTATCGATGACCCCGAGCAGGCGGGTGGCCGCGAATTGGGCGCCCACAGGTGCATGACCAGACGATGTGAAAGGCGCCGAAAGTGGTGTGGCGACTGTGCCCGGATGCAGGGTCACGCAGAAGGCGTCCGGACGCGTTCGCTGCAATTCGATAGCGGCGGTGTGCAGCAATTGATTGAGGGCTGACTTGGCGGCGCGGTAGCCGTACCAGCCGCCCAGGCGATTGTCGCCGATACTACCGACCTTGGCCGAGAGCGCGGCAAATACGGCTTTTCCTTCCCGCGGAAATAGCGGCAGGAAATGCTTGGCAACAAGGGCCGGGCCGGTGGCGTTGACCGCGAAGCTGCGGGCCAACCGGGCTGCATCGAGTTGGCGCCAGGATTTTTCCGGCTGCAGGTCGCCATCATGCAAGAGTCCGGTGGCGACGATGACGAGCCGGACCGGAATGTTGTGTTGATGAACGCAGTGAGCAACCTTGGCGATCGAGGCCTCGTCGGTCAGGTCAAGGCCATCGGCGCGGCGCGAAAAGCCCAACACAGCACCAAATTGATTGACGCCTGACAGGGCCTCGACAAGAGCCCTGCCAATGCCGCCGTTGGCACCATTCACCGCGGCAAGGCCACCCACCGGAAAAGACTTCAAGTCAGTCATGACTGCGCCTCCTTGCCTGCACTACGCAAGCCGAGGGTGGGCAGTTCATTTGCCTGTCGGCATGGGGGAGGAGGGCCGAATGGCCTTCCAGCCCCTATCACGACTTCAGTACAGATGGTCCTCTAGTACAGCACGTCCGGCAGCCAGGTGATGAGCTGGGGGAAGGTGAAGAGCAGGGCGATGCCGATTAGTTGCAGTATTACGAAGGGCACGGCGCCGCGATAGATCGCGCCGGTCGATACTGCATTGGAAGCCACGCCGCGCAGGTAGAACAGCGCAAAGCCAAATGGCGGGGTGAGGAAGCTGGTTTGCAAGTTCACCCCGACCATGACGCCGAGCCAGATCGGATCGACATCGAGCGCCAGCAGCACCGGGGCGGTGATCGGGATGACGATGAAGATGATCTCGAAGGTGTCGAGGATGAAGCCCAGCAGGAACATGATGAACATAACGATGATCATCGCGCCGATGGCGCCGCCCGGCATGGAGGAGAGGAATTCGTGCACCAGATTGTCGCCGCCCATCATGCGGAAGACGATGGAGAACACCGCGGCACCGAACAGGATGATGAAGACCATTGAGGTGATGGTGGCGGTGGAAATGACGGCCTGGCGCAGGATGGAAAAATCGATGCGGCGGCGCAGCACAGCCAGCAGCATGGCGCCGACCGAGCCGACCGAAGCCGCTTCGGTTGGGGTGGCGATGCCGCCCAGGATGGAACCGAGAACGGCCACGATCAGCAGCAGCGGCGGCACCAGGGCCACGAAGACTTCGCGCATCAGCCCGGCCTTTTCGTCTTCCGGGACCGGGGTGGCGGGGCAGGATTTGGGGTCGGTGATGGCCTTGAAAATCATATAGCTGGCGTAGAGGCCGACCAGCAGCAGACCAGGCAGGATGGCACCGGCAAACAGCGCCCCGACCGAGACCGGCTCGGGGGCGAAATTGCCCTTTTCCATCTGGACCTGGGAATTGATGCCGGCGAGCATGTCGCCCATGAAGATCAGGACGGTCGAGGGCGGAATGATCTGCCCCAAAGTGCCTGAAGCGCAGATGACGCCTGTGGCCAGTTTCGGATCATAGCCTGCGCGCAGCATGGCCGGCAGGGAAATCAGGCCCATGGTGACGACGGTGGCGCCGACGACGCCGGTGGAGGCGGCCAGGAGTGCGCCGACCACGATCACCGACAGGCCGAGACCGCCACGCAGATTGCCGAAGAGCTTGCCCATGGTGAGCAACAATTGCTCGGCGATGCCGGAGCGCTCGAGCACGACGCCCATGAAAATAAAGAGCGGCACGGCGACCAGCACTTCATTGGTCATCAACCCGATATAGCGGCCCGCCAGCGAGCCGTAGTTGGAGGGGTCGTAAACGCCCAGCCACCAGCCGATGAGACCGAAGATCAGCGCGGTGCCGGCCAGCGAAAAGGCCACCGGAAAGCCGAGCATGAGCACGCCGATAACGCCGAAGAACATGACGGCCGAGAGAATCTCGCCAAGCAGTACGGGATCCATCAGGCAATCTCTCCGGCGGGGTGGTCGCTGTCGTCGGGGTTTTCGTAACGCAGATGGGGTGGCAGGAGATCTTCCTTGCCGGCCAGCACCAGAATGGCGCGGGCGGCCATGGCCAGGCCCTGCAGGCCGACCAGAACGGCAAAGAGCAGAATGAAGCTCTTGAGAATGAACAGACCGGGCATGCCGCCAATATTGGCCGAGCCTTCCATAAAGCCCCAGGAGCGGGCGACGGCGGTAAATGTGTAGGTCCAGACCACGTAGACATAGGGCAGGAGGAAGATCAGTACGCCGATCAGGTCGGCAATGGCTTTGCGGCGGACCGAAGCGGGGCGGTAGAACACGTCGACCCGGACATGGTCGTTGCGCAGCAGGGCAAAGCCGGCCACGCCGGTGAACATGGCGCCACCGAGCCAGACATAGAGGTCCTGCATCCACAGGGTCGAGGTGCTGAACACATAGCGCTGCACAACCACGGTGAAGCACACCAGCACGCAGGCCAGGGCCAGCCAGGACAACACCTGCCCCACGAGCCAGTTGATGGCGCTGATCAACCGGACCAGCACGGCGAGCGCTTGCATTGGTGTGCGCCTCCCAGTTCCCCGAAGTCACAACGGCGCTATTCCGCGCCTATTCCGGAACCGATTGAGCATTATCCGTTCGGTGGGTCAATGTGATTGTGGCGGAATTGCGGGAGTTTGCCGCATCTGGCTGGTGACATCTGATACCAAAGTGGTATGCAGCCGCTCGAAGCCTGTGCCTGGGAGGAATGCATGTTCGTTGTCGGTGGCGAAAGCCTGATCGATCTGGTGCCGGTCTCGGCCGAGCCGGGCGCCGAGCGGGTGGCGCATGCGGGCGGGTCGCCGTTCAACTGTGCCATTGCCCTGTCCAAGCTGGGCAATCAGACCGGGTTTCTGTGCCCGATCAGCCAGGATGAGTTTGGCGATGTGCTGCTGGCGCCGCTGGCCGAGGCAGGGGTCTCGGTGCTGCTCGAAGAACGCGTCGCGGCGCCGACCACCAAAGCCATCGTCAGCTTCAATGCAAAGATGCAGGCAAGCTACGTGTTCGAACGCGGCGCCGATCGGGCCTTTACCCGAAATGGCCTCCTGGCGGGCCTGCCCGGACAGGTGGAGCTCTACCAGATCGGCGGGTTCTCTCCGATCCTGGAAGAGGACGCGGTGGTGTGGACCGATGTGGTCGATGCTGCAGCAGAGCGTGGCGCAACGATTTCCATCGACATCAATGTGCGCGACAAGCTGATAGAGGACGAGCCCGGCTTCCGGGCGCGGCTGGGCCGATTTCTCGACAAGGCGCATCTGGTCAAGCTGTCGGACGAGGATCACGCCTGGCTCGAACCGGGCAAAAGCGTTGAAGACCATGCGGCACAATTGCTGGCACGGCCCAATTGCGAATTGGTGGTGGTGACCATGGGCGAAGACGGCTCGCGCGCCTTTTCCCGCAAGGCCAGCGCATCGGCACCAATCCATAAGCCCGAAGTGTTCGGCGATACGGTTGGTGCCGGAGATAGCCTGATGGCAGGCATCCTGACCTGGCTGGGGGAGGCGAAGACACTTAAGCCGGGTGGACTGGCCGCACTCGATGCCGCACAGCTGGAATCGATGCTGCGGTTCGGCGCTGTGGTCGCCGGCATTAATTGCGGCCGGATCGGCTGCCAGCCGCCCAGCCGGGCGGAAGTGGATAAGGTGCTTTCGGCCTGATCACGGCTACGTCAACGCCGGATCGTAACCTAGTGTGCTCCGCTCTCGTATAGTCTCTCGAACAGACTGAAATGGGAGCGCGGGATTGCTTGATCTGGTTTTGGCCTTCGCGGCGGGTTTGCTGACGCTGATCAACCCCTGTGTTCTGCCCTTGTTGCCGCTGATCGGCGCCAGTGCGCTGGCGCGGCACCGGCTGGCCCCATTGGCGATGGCCGGTGGCATGGCCCTGAGCTTTACCCTGGCCGGACTGGGCGCCTTTGCCCTGACCCGGGCCCTTGGACTGCCGCAGGACGTCATTGCCCTGGGGGCGGGCTGGGCCATGCTGGGTTTTGGCCTCGTTTTGCTGACCCCACCATTGCAAACCCAATTCTCGCGCCTAGCCGGCGCCACGGCCAGTGGTAGTACGCGTCTACTCGGTCAGTTCGAGGGACGCGGGCTGTGGGGTGAGGCGGCGGCCGGTGCTTTGCTGGGTCTGGCCTGGTCGCCCTGTATCGGCCCGACGCTGGGTGGCGCCATCGGGCTGGCGGCGCAAGGCGAGAACTTGCTTTATGCCGGCCTGATCATGGCGTGTTTCGCGCTGGGCGCGGCCAGTATCGTGCTGGCGCTGGCCTATGGCACGCGGGCGGCATTGTCCGGACGCCGGGCCCTGCTGATGCAGTTCGCGCCCCATGCCAAGACCGCGCTGGGTGTGGGGCTGGCGCTGGTGGGTCTGGCCATCATTTTCCGTATCGACCGCCTTCTGGAAGCCTGGGCGCTGGGCGTATTGCCGGTCTGGCTGGTTGACCTATCCGTAAGTATCTGAGGAGACAAGTGCATGATTACACGTCGACACCTATTGGCCGGCCTGGCAGGCATCAGCGTTCTAGGCCTAGTGGCGGGAGCCGCCGGAGCGCTGGAGTTCATCGACTACACCGGAACCGAACTCGAGGGGCTTGCCGATAGCGGCACGCCCTATCTCATCAATTTCCATGCAAGCTGGTGCCCGACCTGTGCGGCCCAGCAGCGCGTGCTGGACGCCTTGCAGGGTGAAAGCGCCGCCTATGCGGCCATCCCTATTCTGCGGGTCGACTGGGACAAATACGGCAATAGCGAACTGGCGCGGAGCATGGCCATTCCGCGGCGCTCGACGCTGGTGCTGATGCAGGGCACCAGTGAACTGGGGCGACTGGTGGCCGAAACGCGCAAGGAGCGGATTGCAGCACTTCTCGATCTCGCCAGCTCTTGATCGGCAGATGATTGCACCCTGTTGCCGGTTCTGGTCTGATCTGGCCAACGAGCGGCAGCGGGGGCAGGCATGAGAAAGCGTTGGTGGGCAGCAATCGCTGTGGCGGTGATCGGGGTCGGCACGGGAGTGTATCTGCTCAAGCCGGTCGCCGGACCGGCGCGGGAGCTGGATCTGGCCGGCGATGTGACGCGCGGCGATTATCTCATCCGGCTCGGCGGCTGCGTTGCCTGCCATACCGATGCTGAAAATGGGCGCGCCATGCTCTCTGGTGGAGCGGGTCTGGAGACGCCATTCGGTACGTTCGTTCCGCCCAATATTACCTCGGACCCGGTTGCCGGGATCGGCGCCTGGACCGTGGCCGAGTTCGCCGACGCCATGAGCAATGGCATGGGCCCCGAGGGTCATCTCTACCCGGCCTTTCCTTACGAAAACTACACGCTGATGAGCGACCAGGAGATCGTCGATCTCTATGCGGCGCTGATGGCTACCGAGCCTGTCAGCGAACCGGCGCCAGAGAGCGAGATACCCTTTCCGTTCAATATCAGGCTGGCCATGGCCGGATGGCAGAACCTGTTCTTTTCGCCAAGGCGCTTTGAGCCCGAAGAGGGGCAGTCCGAAACATATAATCGTGGCAAATACCTTGCCTTTGGTCCGGCCCATTGCGTGGCCTGTCATACGCCACGCAATGCCTTGGGCGCGCTGGAATGGGATCAGGCGCTGACCGGGTCGCCGGGCGGCACCGGTGGCCGGGCGCCGGACATCACTGCCGATGCGCTGATAGCGGAAGGTTATGTTGTTCCAACCCTGGTCCAGACGCTCAAGGACGGATTCACACCAGGCTTTGATGTGTTGGGCGGCCCGATGGGCGAGGTCATTACCGACTCGACCTCGCACTGGACCGACGAAGACCTGACGGCGTTGGCGACCTATCTGCTGGCGGAGTGATCAGGCCCCGGCGCGGATGGCGAGAGCCTGGCTCAGGGTCATTTCGGTGTGGTGTTCCCAGTCCTGACTGGGTTCGGGAAAGTCGAGGCGGAAATGTCCGCCGCGGCTTTCGCTGCGCAGCAGGGCGGCGGCGGCGACGAGCGTGGCCGAAGTCGTCATGTTGAGAAAGGCGCTGGTGACCTGTTCGGCCGTCGCCTCGAGGTGGGCGATCTGCCGGAGGGCTGCCTTGAGCCCCGCTTCGTCACGTTCCACGCCCACCAGATCGCCCATGATGCGGCGCAATTCCTGCACCGCCACGGTGTTACGCAGCACCTCTTCGGCCTTGTTGCCCTCGGCCTCGTCCCATTCGATACCTTCAAACGGCGTCAACTTGCGTGTCGGCTCCAGGCCACCAATGTCTTCGGCGATGCGGGCGCCAAAGACCACAGCCTCGAGCAGGGAATTTGATGCGAGGCGATTGGCGCCGTGCAGGCCGGTGCAACTGGCTTCGCCGCAGACCCAGAGGCCGGGCAGGGAAGAGCGGCCGCGCTCATCCACCTTCACGCCACCCATATGAAAATGGGCGGCCGGGGTGACCGGGATCATGCCATTGACGGGGTCGATGCCGGCGTCGTGGCAATATTTCGAGACGGTGGGGAAGCGCGTGAGGATGTCTGCGCCGAGGGCTTCCCGGGTATCCAGGAAGACCCGGCGGCCTGACTGGATCTGGCGGAAATTGGCGCGGGCGACAATGTCGCGCGGGGCCAATTCGGCATCGGGATGGATGGCGGGCATGAAGCGCTCGCCCAGATCATTGACCAGAATGGCACCCTCGCCACGCAGCGCTTCGGTGGCGAGTGGCGCCGGATCGGCGCCGGTGGCAATTGCGGTGGGGTGGAACTGGACGAATTCGGGATCGGCGATGATGGCGCCGGCGCGGGCCGCCATGCCCATGGCGTGGCCACGCACGCCGGGGGGATTGGTGGTGACGGCGTATAGCCCGCCCAGACCGCCGGCGGCGAGGATGGTGGCGCGGGCGCGGATGTAAATGGGTTCGGAATAGCGATCACCCAGGCGCCGACAATAAACGCCAATGATGCGGCCATTGTCGCGTGCGAGGCTGAGGGCCGTAATGCCCTCCACGACGCGAATAGACGGGGTGCGCCTGACCTCGGCGATGATGGCCTGCATGATGGCCCAGCCGGCGCGGTCGCCTTCGACCTTGACGATGCGGTTGGCTGAGTGAGCGGCTTCGCGTCCGAGCTCGAAATTGCCGAAATCATCGCGGTCGAATGGTGTGCCCCAGCGGGCCAGATCCTCGATACGGGCCACGGCTTCCGCGGTGACCCCTTCGGCGGTGCCATGATCGACAATGCCGGCGCCGGCCATTTCGGTGTCCTGGGCATGAGCGCGGGGGCTGTCACCTTCTCCCATCGCCGCAGCAACGCCACCCTGGGCCCAGGCCGAGGACGCACCCATGCCCAGCGGTTTGGGGGAAAGCACGGTGACCGGACGCGGCGCCAGCTTGAGTGCGGTGAACAGACCGGCAAGGCCGGCACCGACGATGAGGGCGCCATCGGCATCGAGCGTGTTGTCGAAAATGGTCATGGTCTCCCCCAGTTCCCGAATGAGGCCCATAGCCGTCCTGCGGTCCGGCCACAAGGTAAGCCTTGGCCCCGGTCGTACGCAGGTGCGAAAAAACTCTGCCAGTCTTCTATCGCCGCCTAGTGGCAGAAAGGCAGGTGGGGCCAGCAGGAGGCACTTTTCGAGGCGCCGGGCGCCTTGCGGGGGGCGTCAGGGTGAGCAAGGTGCGGACCCGCCTGACGGGCCCGCAGATTTTGCCCCTGTGTGTGTTGTCCCTCCCGCCAAAGGGAAGGGCACACAGCAGAAATTAGGCGCTATAGGCCTTGACGTTCTGGGTCTGCTCGCCGAGGCCTTCGATGCCGAGGCGCATGACATTGCCCGGCTGAAGCCAGACCGGCTCGGGTTTGATGCCCATGCCTACGCCCGGCGGGGTGCCAGTGGTGATGATGTCACCCGGCTGTAGGCTCATGAACTGGGAGACATAGGAGACGACCTTGGCAACGCCAAAGATCATGGTCTTGGTGGAGCCGTCCTGATAGCGCTTGCCATCGACCTCGAGCCACATCTTGAGGTTCTGCGGATCGGCGACCTCGTCCTTGGTCACCAGCCATGGGCCGATGGGGCCGAAGGTGTCGGCGCCCTTGCCCTTGTCCCAGGTGCCGCCGCGCTCAGTCTGGAAGTGCCGTTCGGATACGTCGTTGCAGACGCAATAGCCGGCCACATGGTCCATGGCGTCGGCTTCTTCTACGTAGCGGGCTTCCTTGCCGATGACGATCGCCAGCTCGACTTCCCAATCGGGCTTGATGGCGTTTTTGGGGATGATGACATCGTCATTGGGACCGACAATGGCACTGGTGGCCTTCATGAAGATGATGGGCTCTTCGGGGATCGGCGCGCCGGTTTCGGCGGCGTGGTCGGCATAGTTCAGGCCGATGCAAATGAACTTGCCGACATTGGCCACGCAGGGACCGATGCGCTCGTCGGCGGACAGCGTGGGCAGCGAGGCAATGTCGGTCCCGGCGATGATCTCCAGCCCCTCGGGCAGCAGGGTCGCCCCGCCAATGTCTGCCACGACGCCGGTGAGATCGCGGATCGAGCCGTCCTGGGCAAGAATGGCGGGCTTTTCAGCGCCCTTGGCACCGACACGAAGCAGTTTCATGGTGAGGATCCTCCAAATGGGTTTGTCGGCGTCATAGAGCTAACATGTTAGTCTGTCGAGGGCGGCTAGGGACAAAGCCGTTCGGCCGGTCAGGATTCGGGGCGGATCACACCCTTCTTGAGTATGATGTTGCCATAGAGACGCGCTTCTCCAGTCTGCACGAGAGCGGCGGCCTTGCTGGCGCGATCGTAAAAGGCAAAGCGCTCAATGGTGGAGAAGCGCCGGGTTGGCTCGTGGCGGGCAATGAGCGCCTCGAACTCCCCAAAGATCGCCGGGACGGCGGACGCATCGCCGACAACGGCCATGCCGATGGCGGCATCGTCGACAAAATCATCAAGCGGCATCACCGTCAGCACCGCATCCAAAATGTCAGTGGCGGCAATGCCGTCGGCCCGGATCACGGATGGACCGAGGAACTCGGCAGGGAAGTTGGCATCGACGATGGCAATCTCGTCGCCGTGGCCCATTGCACGCAGGGTGGAGAGCAATTCGGGACCAAGCAGGGGCGGGATATTCTTGAGCATTGGTGAAAGAGGTCTCGCGGTTAGCCAAAGGGGAAGTCGTTGTCTTCGGTGGTGAATTCGGCGCCGTCGGCAAACAGCGCGGGTTGTTCCTGGGCGAAGGCGAACAGTTCCACCATGACCGCGTCGATATGGGCGCGAATGGCGGCAATGGCCTGGGGCGCGTCAGCAGCCAGAATGCCGTCGAAGATCGCCTGATGTTCGGCAATGGTGAGGTTGAGCCGGCGCGGCGTGATGATGAGACGGCGGGCGCGATCAAGGTTGGCGCGGGCCTTGTCGATGATCGATTTGACCTTGGTCAGCCGCATGGAGCGGAAGATGATGTCGTGAAAGTCCACATCGATCTGGTGGAAGGTCTCGGCATCGTCGCGCGAGGCGGCATCGCGCTGGGATGCCATATTGGCGTGCAGCGCCGCGATGACCTCCGTGTCGTGCTTGCCGATGAGAACGCGCAAAGCCTCGCTCTCGAGCCCCTTCCGGATGAGCATATACTCGCGGACATCAGCAATTTTGACCAGAGAGACGGTGGAGCCGCGCTGCGGTGCAATGTCGACCAGACCCTCGTCGGCCAGCCTGGCCAGCGCTTCACTGACGGGGAAGCGCGACACGCCCAGCTGGGTGCAGATGGCGGTTTTGTCCAGCATGGTGCCCGGTGGCAGGGCCAGGGAGACTATGGCCTGGCGCAGGGCGTTGGTGACCTCCACCGTGACCGTGCCGCGCGAGAAATCGCCTGCTGAACCGAGAAATTGGTAAGGACTGGCTTCCGTTTTCATGCTAACATGTTAGTTAGTGACGTCTTGAATGACAATGCCGGACCTCTCGAAGCGCGTGCGCAATCTGACGAGAATATCTTCTGGCGTAAAGCGTTGAGAACCGACTGCCAAAGGCCCCTGTTGATGAATGAGCAAGTGACGCAGCCGCAAGGCAAGACCCTGGTGCTGAATGCCGCCGACAATATTGCGGTGGCGCTGGCCAATCTCGAGGTGGGCACCGGCACGCCCGAGGGTGTTGCCATCATCCGGCGGGTGCCGCGCGGGCACAAGTTCGCCACACGCCCGATTGCGGCAGGCGAGGCTGTGGTAAAATTCGGTCAGATCATCGGCTTTGCCAAGGAAGGGATTGCGCCGGGCGATTGGGTGCATGAGCACAATTGCGGCATGGGCGGTCCCGATGGGTCGCTGGCACACGACTATGCCTTTGCCGAAGGCGCGGTGCCGGTCGAGATGCTGGAAGCCAGCCAGCGGGCGACCTTTCAAGGCTTCAAGCGCGCCAATGGCTCGGTGGGGACGCGCAATTATGTTGGTATCCTGACCTCGGTGAACTGCTCGGCAACTGTCGCCAAATTCATGGCCGAAGCAATCAACCGCTCGGGCGTTTTGGACGACTACCCGGAGATCGATGGGGTTATCCCGTTCGTGCATGGCACGGGCTGTGCCATGGATCTGAGCGGCGAGGGCTATCAGATTTTCCGGCGCACGCAGTGGGGCTATACCTCCAACCCCAATCTGGGCGCAGCATTGCTGGTGGGCCTAGGGTGTGAAGCGTTCCAGATCGACCGGATGAAGGAAGCCTATAACCTATCTGAAACCGACACTTTCCAGACCATGACGATCCAGGAGATCGGCGGCACGCGCAAGATGATTGACTGGGGGGTCGAGCGCATCAAGGAGATGCTGCCGGTGGCGGCCAAGGCGCGGCGCGAAACGGTGGATGCCAGTCATCTCTCCCTGGCGCTGCAATGCGGCGGCTCGGACGGCTATTCCGGCATTACCGCCAATCCGGCGCTGGGCGTTGCGGTCGATACGCTGGTCAAGCATGGTGGCACGGCGATCCTTTCGGAGACGCCTGAAGTCTATGGCGCCGAACATATGCTGACCCGCCGCGCGGTGACGCGCGAAGTGGGCGAAAAGCTGATCGAGCGCATCAAATGGTGGGAGGATTACACGCGTCGCAATGGCGGGGAAATGAACAACAATCCGTCGCCCGGCAACAAGCTGGGCGGGCTGACCACGATTCTGGAAAAGTCCCTCGGCGCGACGGCAAAGGGCGGTTCGACGCCGCTGACGGCGGTTTATGAATATGCCGAGAAGGTCACCGAGAAGGGTTTTGTGTTCATGGACACGCCGGGCTTTGACCCGGTTTCGGCCACCGGCCAAGTGGCAGGCGGCGCCAATGTGCTGACTTTCACCACCGGGCGTGGCTCGGCCTATGGCTGCAAGCCGGTGCCGTCGATAAAGCTGGCGACCAATTCGGACATGTATGCCCGCATGAGCGAAGATATGGACATCAATTGCGGCGACATCGTCGAGGGTGTTTCCATCGAGGCCAAGGGTCAGCAAATCTTTGAGCACATCCTCAAGGTCGCCTCGGGCGAGCGGACCAAGTCCGAGACGCTGGGCTATGGCGACAATGAGTTCGTGCCCTGGCAGGTCGGGGCGGTGATGTGAGCGAACGAGAAGACCACTGGCAGGGCGTTTATTCCACCAAGGGCGAGGACGAGGTGTCCTGGTTCGAGGAGAGCCCGGCCTTTTCGCTTGGGCTTCTCGATGCCGCCGGCCTTCGTCAGGAGCACGCCCTTGTCGATATCGGGGGTGGTGCCTCGCGGCTGGTCGATGCGCTGATTGCCCGTGGCCAGGCCTGGGTAAGCGTGCTGGACCTGTCACAGGCTGCACTCGATATCGCGCGGGCCCGCCTGCCGGAGGTCAGCAATGTCGGCTGGATCGCCGGCGACGTCACCCAATGGGAGCCTGATCGCGGCTATGATTTCTGGCATGACCGGGCGGCGCTGCATTTCCTTGCGACAGCGGATGACCAGGCGCGCTATGCCGAGGCCATCGACCGGGCGCTGGTCGCCGGGGGCGTTGCCGTCATCGGCACGTTCGCGCCAGACGGCCCGGAAAAATGCAGCGGCTTGCCGGTGGTGCGGCATGACGGGGAAAGCCTATCGGCACTGCTCGGCGACCGGTTCGTGCTTGTCGGCCAAGTCCGACACGAGCATGTCACGCCATGGGGAAGCGTGCAGAAATTCCAGTTCAGCACCTTCCGCAAGCGACAGAGCGAAGCGTAGCAGCGCTGTCCGTCATTCCTCGAGGAAACGTACCTTGCCGATATGGGGCAGGTTCCGGTTGCGCTGGGCGTAGTCGATGCCATAGCCGACGACGAATTCATCGGGGATGTCGAAGCCGATCCAGCGGGCCGGGACGTCGGTTTCGCGGCGCGATGGCTTGTTGAGCAGGGCGCACACTTCCATGCGACGCGGGTGGCGGGTCTCGAGGATTTCCAGGACGTGCTTGAGCGTGTGGCCGGTGTCGATGATGTCTTCCACCACCAGCACGTCGCGATCGTGAATTTCGCCCCGCAGATCCTTGAGGATGCGCACCTCGCGGCTCGATTCCATGGCGTCGCCATAGGAGGACGCTTCGAGGAAGTCGACCTCGACCGGCAGATCAATCTCGCGCACCAGATCGGCGATGAAGATGAAGGAGCCGCGCAAGAGGCCCACGACGACGAGCTTGTCGGTGTCGCGGAAATTCTCGGTGATTTCGGCAGCCAGTGCTTCAACGCGGGCAGCAATGGCCTTGGCGGAGATGAGCTGGTCGACGGTGTAGGGGGCTTGGGGCATGGGGCGTCCGTGGAATCGCGTTTGCGGGACCATACTCTGACCTGCCGTGCGGGCGTAGCCCTTCCGGCCTTCGAATCTAAAATCACGTCACTGGCGTGATTTTGCCTTCGGCCGTTCCGAAGTCCCCCTGATAGGGGGAGGGACCGGCCGGTGTGGGGCTAAATCCGTTCGGGCTGCCCATACACGGCCATTCGAGCACAGTGCTCGTGGTCTGCTCGCCTGAAATCGCGCCAGTGGCGCGATTTACCCGTTGGTGCGGCTGTTTAGCGAGGCAGGTCCGTCTTGCCCATCAGGTCGAAGTCGATGGAGCGGGCGGCCTGGCGGCCTTCGCGGATGGCCCAGACGACAAGCGACTGGCCGCGGCGCATGTCGCCGGCGGCATAGACGCCGGGCACCGAGGTCTTGTAGCTCATGGTGTCGGCAAACAGGTTGCCGCGCTTGTCGAGGTCGGCGCCCAGTTCGGTCAGCATGCCTTCGGCAACCGGACCGGCAAAGCCGATGGCGAGAAGGACCAGATCGGCCTTGATGACGAACTCGGTGCCTGGAATGGGCTGGCGCTTGCGGTCAACGCGGGCGCACTCGACGCCGGTGACGTGACCATTGGCGTCGGCAATGATCTTCATGGTGCCGGCGGAGAATTCGCGGATCGCGCCTTCGGCCTGGGAGGACGAGGTGCGCATCTTGACCGCCCAATTGGGCCAGTTGGTCAACTTGTTCTCCAGCTCGGGCGGCATCGGGCGGACGTCGAGCTGGGTGACGGCAATAGCGCCCTGGCGGAAGCTGGTGCCAACGCAGTCCGACGCGGTATCGCCACCGCCCACTACCACGACATGCTTGCCGGCAGCGGTAAGCTGGAATTCATTGCTGACATCTTCCCCACCCACGCGGCGGTTCTGCTGCACCAGGAACGGCATGGCGAAATGCACGCCGGCGAACTGGTTGCCTTCGACATCGACCGGGCGCGGGCGCTCGGCGCCGCCAGAGAGCAGCACTGCGTCGTGGTCGCGCTGCAGATCCGAGAGCGGGGTGGTGACACCGACATTGACGCCATAGTGGAAGGTGACGCCTTCGGCTTCCATCTGGCTTACGCGGAAGTCGATATGGCCCTTCTCCATCTTGAAGTCGGGAATGCCATATCGCATCAGGCCGCCGGCCTTGGGTTCGCGCTCATAGACATGCACATCGTGCCCGGCACGAGCGAGCTGCTGGGCGGCGGCCATACCGGCCGGGCCCGAACCAACGACGGCGACCTTTTTGCCGGTCTTGGTCTTGGGTGGGCGCGGCTTGACCCAACCGGCCTTGATCGCCTTGTCGGCAATGGCCTGTTCCACCGTCTTGATGGCGACGGGCACGTCCTCAAGGTTGAGGGTGCAGGCTTCCTCGCAGGGGGCGGGGCAGATGCGACCGGTGAATTCGGGGAAATTATTGGTCGAGTGGAGATTGCGCGAAGCCTCTTCCCAATCACCATTATAGATCAGGTCATTCCAGTCCGGGATCTGGTTGTGCACCGGGCAGCCGGTATCGCCATGACAGAAGGGAATGCCGCAATCCATGCAGCGGGCAGCCTGATCGACCACCCGGCCTTCGGTGAGCGGAATGGTGAACTCACCAAAATGGCGAATGCGGTCGGAGGCCGGCTCGTAGCGCGGCTCTTCACGTTCGATTTCGAGAAAGCCGGTAACCTTGCCCATGCTTGTCTCCCCTTAGGTCGCGCTGTGCGCGGAATTGAACTCAACTGAAAGAGCGGAGCCCGGCTCCACTCCCTCTCGGCCTCCCCCTTATCGGGGGAGGTGAAGAAAGGGCCGCTACTCGGCCGCCGCCTGAGCGCCCGAAGCGCGCTTTTTTTCCATCTCCAGGATGGCGCGGCGATACTCGACCGGCATGACCTTGACGAACTTGGGACGCATTTCGACCCAGTTTTCCAGGATCTGCTTGGCGCGGGTCGAGCCCGTGTAGTGCAGATGATTGGAGATGAGCTGGTGCAGGCGCTCATCGTCATGCTTGGTCATGTCGCCCGAAATGTCGACGCGGCCATGCCATTCGAGGTCGCCACCATGATGGTGCAGCTTGCGCATGAGGTCTTCCTCCTCCTGCACCGGCTCAAGATCGACCATGGCCAGGTTGCAGCGCGAGCGGAAGGTTTCGTCCTCGTCCAGCACATAGGCGACACCGCCGCTCATGCCCGCAGCAAAGTTGCGTCCGGTCTTGCCAATGACCACAACGAGGCCGCCAGTCATATATTCGCAACCGTGATCGCCGGTGCCTTCGACAACCGCGATGGCGCCCGAATTGCGCACGGCGAAGCGTTCGCCGGCGACGCCGCGGAAATAGCACTCACCGGAAATCGCGCCATAGAGCACGGTATTGCCGACGATGATCGAATTTTCCGGCACGATGCCGACCTTGTCCGACGGGCGCACCACGATGCGACCACCCGAGAGGCCCTTGCCGACATAGTCATTGGCGTCACCGATCATGTCGATCGAGATGCCCTTGGACAGGAAAGCGCCAAAGGCCTGGCCGGCGGTGCCCTTGAGGGTGATCGAGATGGTGTCCTCGGGCAGGCCCGCATGACCATATTTCTTGGCCACCGCACCCGAAAGCATGGCGCCGGCAGAGCGGTCGCGGCTCTTGATGGGCAGCTCGATCTGCACCGGGGTGCCGTTGTCCAGCGCCGGAGCGGCCAGTTCGATCAGCTTGCGATCGAGCACGGCTTCGAGGTGATGGTTCTGCGTCTCGGTGTGATAGAGGCTGTCGCCGCCCAGCGGCTCGGGCTTGTAGAACACCTTGGAGAGGTCAATGCCTTCGCTCTTCCAGTGATCGGTGGCCCGGCGCTGGTCGAGCAGGTCGGAGCGGCCGATCAACTCGTCGAGTGTCCTGGCACCGAGCGAGGCCATCAGGCCGCGCAGCTCTTCGGCCACGAAGAAGAAGTAGTTGATGACGTGCTCGGGCGTGCCCTTGAAACGCTTGCGCAGCACCGGATCCTGGGTGGCAACGCCAACCGGACAGGTGTTGAGGTGGCACTTGCGCATCATGATGCAGCCGGCCGCGATCAGTGGCGCCGTGGAGAAGCCAAATTCGTCCGCACCCAGAATGGCGCCGATCAGCACGTCGCGGCCGGTTTTGAGACCGCCATCGACCTGCAGCCGAACGCGGGAGCGCAGACGGTTGAGCACCAGCGTCTGATGGGTTTCGGCCAGGCCGATTTCCCAAGGGCCACCGGCATGCTTCAATGAGGTCAGCGGGGAGGCACCGGTGCCACCGTCATAGCCGGAGATGGTGATGTGGTCGGCACGCGCCTTGGCCACACCTGCAGCCACCGTGCCGACGCCCACTTCACTGACCAGCTTGACCGAAATATCGGCCTGCTCGTTGACGTTCTTGAGATCGTAGATGAGCTGAGCCAAATCTTCGATCGAATAGATGTCGTGGTGCGGCGGGGGCGAAATCAGGCCCACGCCCGGGGTCGAGTGACGGGTCTTGGCAACGATCCAGTCGACCTTGTGACCGGGCAACTGGCCGCCTTCGCCGGGCTTGGCACCCTGGGCGACCTTGATCTGGATCTGGTCGGAATTGACCAGATATTCGGTGGTGACGCCAAAGCGGCCCGAAGCAACCTGCTTGATGGCCGAGCGCAGTGGATTGCGCGAGCCGTCGGGGAGGGGCTTGTAGCGATCGGGCTCTTCGCCACCCTCGCCGGTGTTGGACTTGCCGCCGATCTTGTTCATCGCCATGGCCAGGGTGGTATGCGCCTCGCGGCTGATCGAGCCGAAGGACATCGCACCGGTCACGAAACGGCGAACGATATTGGCGGCCGGTTCGACTTCATCGAGTTCGACGGCAGGACCGAGCGGCTTGATGTCGAACAGGTTGCGGATTGCCAGGTAGCCATTGTCGCCAGAATTCACATGGGCGGCAAAGCTGTCATAGCGTTCCTGGGCGGTTTCCGGGCTGTCGCTGGCGGTGCGCACGGCGTGCTGCAGATCGGCGACAATGTCAGGCGACCAGGCATGCTTTTCGCCGCGGATGCGGTAGCCATATTCGCCGCCGATATCCAGGGCCTTGCGCAGCACCGCATCGTCGCCAAAGGCGGAACTATGGCGGCGCACGGTTTCTTCGGAGACTTCGGCGAGGCCCACGCCCTCGATGGAGGTCGCGGTGCCGAAGAAATACTTCTTCACAAATTCGGAATTGAGACCGATGGCATCGAAGATCTGGGCGCCGCAATAGGACTGGTAGGTGGAAATGCCCATCTTGGACATGACCTTGAGCAGGCCCTTACCGACGCTCTTGATGTAGCGATAGACCACTTCGTCCGCCGAAACCTCGGGCGGATACTCGCCTTCGGCATGCAGCGCGGCCAGGGCCTCGAAGGCCAGGTACGGGTTGATCGCCTCGGCGCCATAGCCGGCCAGCATGGCGAAATGGTGCATCTCGCGGGCTTCGCCGGTTTCCACCACCAGGCCCGAGGAGGTGCGCAGACCCTTGCGGATCAGATGGTGATGCACGGCAGCGGTCGCCAGCAGTGCCGGAATGGCAATGCGGTCGGCCGCGACCAGACGATCGGAGAGGATGATGATGTTGTATTCACCCCGCACCGCCTCTTCGGCAATGGCGCAGATGTCGGCAAGGGCCGCTTCCATGCCAGCGGCGCCCTTGTCGGCCATGTAGGTGATGTCGATGGTCTTGGTCTTGAACTGGTTGTCGCGCATGTCGCCAATGGCGCGGATCTTTTCGAGATCCTCATTGGTCAAAATGGGCTGGCGCACTTCGAGGCGCTTTTCGCGCGACGAGCCTTCCAGATCGAGAATGTTCGGACGCGGGCCGATGAAGCTCACCAGCGACATCACCGATTCCTCGCGGATCGGGTCGATGGGCGGGTTGGTGACCTGCGCGAAGTTCTGCTTGAAATAGGTGTAGAGCAGCTTGGACTTGTTAGAGAGCGCTGAAATGGGCGTGTCGGTGCCCATCGAGCCCACGGCTTCCTGGCCGGTGGTGGCCATGGGGGCCATCAACAGCTTGAAGTCTTCCTGGGTGTAGCCAAAGGCCTGCAGGCGGTCGAGCAGGCTTTCCGAGCTTTTGGGGGCCTGCGGCTCGGTGGCGGGCAGGTCCTCGAGCACGATCTGGCTGCGGGCGAGCCATTCGGCGTAGGGGTTCTTGGTGGCCAGGTGCTTCTTGACCTCTTCGTCCGAGACGATGCGGCCCTCTTCGAGGTCGATCAGCAGCATGCGGCCGGGCTGCAGGCGCCAGCGCTCGACGACATCCTCTTCGGGGATATCGAGCACACCGGACTCCGAAGCCAGGACGACATGGCCTTCCTTGGTTACGAGGTAGCGCGCGGGGCGCAGCCCGTTACGGTCGAGCGTGGCAACAACATAGCGGCCGTCCGAAAGGGACATGGCTGCAGGGCCGTCCCAGGGCTCCATAAGGGCGGCATGATATTCGTAAAAGGCGCGACGCTCTTCATCCATCAGCGAGTTGCCGGCCCAGGCCTCGGGGATCAGCATCATGGCTGCGTGGGGCAGCGAATAGCCGCCGCGCACGAGGAATTCGAGCGCGTTGTCGAAGCAGGCGGTGTCGGACTGACCCTCATAGGAGATCGGCCAGATCTTGGTGATGTCATCGCCGAACCTGGGCGAGGAGACCGAGGCCTGGCGGGCCGCCATCCAGTTGACGTTGCCGCGAATGGTGTTGATCTCACCATTGTGGGTGGTCATGCGATAGGGATGGGCCAGCTTCCAGGAAGGGAAGGTGTTGGTCGAGAAGCGCTGGTGGACGAGCGCGATGGCGCTTTCAAAGGCTTCGTCGTGCAGGTCCGTGTAGAAGGCGCCCAGCTGGTCGGCCAGGAACATGCCCTTATAGACAATGGTGCGCGCCGACATGGAGACGACATAGAAGCCGTTATCGCTGTCGCTCTCGGGGACTTCCTTATAGACGGAGTTGGAGATGACCTTGCGTACGATCAGCAGCTTGCGCTCGAACTCATCGATCGTCAGGCCTTCGGGGCGCGCAATGACCATCTGCTCGATGATCGGCTGAGTGGCAATGACGCCTTCGGAAAGCCGTGAATTGTCGGTGGGTACGGTGCGTTCGCCGAGCAGTTCGAGGCCCTCGGTCTCAAGGCACCGGCGGACCACGGCAGCGCACTTGTCCCGCAGGGCGACGTCATTGGGGTAAAACACCATCGCCACGGCGTAGTGCTGCTTTTCGGGCAGGGCGAAGGGCAGTACCTTGGCGAAAAAGGCGTGCGGGGTCTGCACCAGAATGCCGGCGCCGTCGCCCATCAGCGGGTCGGCGCCCACGGCACCGCGATGCTCCAGGTTCTCGAGAATTTCGAGACCCTTCTGCACCACTTCGTGGCTGGGCTTGTTCTTGATATTGGCAATCATGCCGATACCGCAGGCATCATGCTCCTGGGCCGGATCATAAAGACCTTGGGCCTGAGGACGTCCGTCGACGCGCTTGCCATCCAGAATCAGGGTTTTGCGATTGGCGGTTTCGGTCTGGGCGGTGATGCCGTTCCGTTCGTTTGCCATGGCTCAACCTCGTTCTGTTCGGGCCCTGAACTGGGGCCAATGTTTCGTCTTGCGCATCCTGCTATTGCCGACAAGGCCGGCCGGGCGGATGCATGGTTTCCTCTGGGGCGCAGTGTTCAGCCGGGTCGTACTACACGAGTACGGCTCGAATGAGCAAATTGCGTTCCTGTATGGGGAGCGGCACTGCATCCAAATGGCCGCTCATATTCGGGCTCTATCTTAGCCCCGCCTGTCCGTTTCCGCTATCGACTAGCGGTCCAGCCGGACCAGCGTGCGCGCTGGCCGCGGAGAGCGGGGCGACGCGTGAGATAGGACAGAGGTGCTGCCCTAACGCCGGCACATTTGCATAATTCCAAACTAGGAGCAAGCTATTTTGCCGCCAAGTCGACACAAAAAATAGGACTTGGTCGGAAAAGTTGTAGGAAACTGTAGGAGATTTTGCCTGATCTGGCGCCAACACAGAAAGGGCGCCCCCGAGGGAGCGCCCGACAAGCTGAAAAGGGGGGTGAAAGTCCTATTCGAGATGCGATTTGATGAACCACAAATTCTTGTCGAGATCGCGAGAATAGGCGGTCAGAATGTCGGCGGTATCGGCATCGCCGGCCTCGTCGGTCGCGTCGATATCCTTGCGGACCTGGTTGGCCAGCTTGCCATAACGATCAGCCAGGGCAGCGAGATGATCAGGCACCTTCTTGATGTCGGTGGGGTAGGCGTCAAGGCTGGTGGTCTTGGCGACCGTCTGGCTGGTGCCGTCCGGCGTGCCGTCGAGCTGAGCTATGCGTTCGGCCATGACATCGATGTGACCATCAATGGCCGCGCGCATGGGGTCGAGCATTTCATGGACGGCGATGAAATTGGGACCCTTCAAATTCCAATGGGCCTGCTTGGTGGCCAGGGCCAGATCGATGCTGTCAGCAAGGCGGGCATTGAGCACGTCAATCACCGCAGACTTGGCGTTGGCCTTGAGGTCGATGGATGGGGTTTTCATTGAGTTTTTATCCTGACGCTGGAGTTCATTGAGGCGGCACGGAGCCTTGTTCAATCAACTGCGCAACATGCGGAGTCGTTCCCATGTCGATGGAGCCGGCTATTCGGCCGGTGCCGGCCCTGTCTCCGGGGCGGCGGGCGCGGCGCGGTGCATCAGCGGTAGGATCAGGATGAAGCAGGCCAGCGGCAGAAGCGCCATGGCCGTCCATAACCAGAGCGTTGCGGAAGCGCCGGCCTGACCGATAGCCAGGGCCATGGCAAAGGGGGCCATAGCCGCCGCCATCTGGCGGGCAGCTGAGATCAGCCCCTGCCGGGCCCCGTAATTGCACTGGCCGAACAACAGCAGTGGCAGGGATCCGGAGACAATACTGGTGAGCCCCGATCCCAGGCCGAAGATCAGGGCAAAGGCCATGGCGCCAGCCAGAATGGGTGCCGAAGCGGTAAGCAGCAGCAGGGCGAGCGGCAGGGTGGCAGCGGCGATGATGGCCAGGGCCGTGGGGCGCAGACGGCCGCCGAACACCATATTGACCAGCCGTGCCAGCACCTGCGCCGGTCCAAAAATACTCGAGATCAACAGGGCATGGCTGCCCAGATCGAGCGCCTGGAGCAGCGGTAGCATTTGCAGGGTGATTGCAGCCAATACCAGGCCTTGCAACGCGAAGCCCATCAGCACCAGTGGAAAGAGCAGCTTGGTTTGGGGGCCATGGGCCGAAACCCTTACCGGCTGCTGGAATGTGGCCAAGTTCGCTGGAGCGGGCATCGCCCGGCGCGACAATCGGCTCAGCCAGAGATGCAGCGGCAGGCAAACCACCATGTTCATGCCGGCGAAGACCAGATAGCTCCCGCGCCATCCGATCTGGTCTTCAAGCAAGGCTGTTAAGGGCCAGAACAGGGTGGAGGCAAAGCCGGCGATCAGCGTCAGATGGGTGATGTTGGACTGTGCCTGCCGGCCGCCCATTTGCACCAGCACGGCGAAGGCGGCGGGGTAGAGCACCAGGGTGGAGGCGACTTGCATGCCGGCCAAGGCAAATGCAAAGAACATCCCGTTCGGTGCCATGGCGATCAGGAGCAGGAAGATACTGACCAGGATCGAGCCCATGCTCATGCTGCGCGCGGCGCCAAACCGGTCCAGCATGCGTCCGGTCCAGGGTGCCGTCAGTCCGCCGATCAGCAGCGCGATGGTCAAGGCGCCGAATATCCATTCGATCGGCAGGCCAAAACTGTTCCCGACGGCCGGGGCCAGCACGCTGAAGGAATAATAGAGTGAGCCATAGCCCACGATCTGTGTGATGCCCAGAGCCCATATGGCGGACGCGGGAACGGAACTGGACATGTTTGATGGGCTCGCCTGGCGTGTTGGTCAGGCGCAGCAGGCTGATGATTGGGCCTGTGGCCCGCAACAGGCTGTTTCCGGCTGGCCGCCGCGATGGCGCGGCTTGCAGATGGCCGGGCGCATCGCCAGCGTAAGCGTCACGCGATCCGGTGCTGATTCAACGCGAGCGATGTCGAAGATTTGCATGGCCTCGCCAGGACGGCTGATCTCGATGGTGACCCGGGAGGAGGGGGGCATAGTCAGCGCTTTGTCGACGCGGCTGAGAATGGCAAGGAACTTGCCCACGCTCATATAATTGTTGCTTTCCAGGGCCGGCAGGTCCTCCACCTGCAGGATCGTTTCGCTCCACTGGTCCGGGTTGCCGCCGCAGTCGAGAGCGGCGAAGTGCGCTGCCTTGATTTCGGTCACATGGTAGCCGGGCTGAATGGTTCGTCCAGCATAATCGAGGACCAGGGACAGGGCGGCGTGCGGTTCCAGGCGGGCGCGCAGCTGATTCAGTGTGCAATCGGGCTGCATCATGGTGGTGACAGGCGCGTTCATTGGCTTTACCATTATCTCAATGTTTCAAGAGATATTGAAATGAGAATGAACGAAAAGCAAGCCCTTGATGCGTTTGGCGCGCTCTCACAGGACACACGGTTGCGCATCGTGCGGGCATTGGTCATGGCGGGCGAAGCGGGGATGGCCGCAGGGGCCATCAGCGAGGCGGTCAGGGCGTCGTCCTCGCGCACATCGTTTCACCTGGCACACCTGGAGCGTTCCGGGCTGATATCATCGCGCCGCGAAGCGCGCTCCATCCTTTATTCGGCCAATTTCGCCGGCCTTTCGGGGCTGGTGGACTTCCTGATGCGCGATTGCTGTCAGGGGCACCCGGCCATGGTGGCCGGCGTCAACAATGCAGCCGCGGCGTGCTGTGCCCCAGATCCCGGCGCATGAAGAAAGGCGCGGCCCTTGCGGACCGCGCCTTCGTCATTCCGATGGACTCGGAAGGATTAGTTTACGGACTTATCCTCGATGGAGGCCGTGCCGCCATTGATCTGGATGGTGCGTGCCTTCTTGCCTTCAGGCAGTTCGCGCTTCAGCTCCAGATGCAGCAAGCCGTTTTCGAGGGTTGCGCCCTGCACCTCGACATAATCGGCAAGCTGGAAGCGGAGCTCGAAGGCCCGCTCGGCGATGCCGCGATGGAGGAATTCGCGCTTGTCTTCTCCGCTCTCGGAGGGCTTGGCGCCCTTGACCACGAGGCTGTTTTCCTTGGTCTCCACGGCGATGTCGCCATTGGAGAATCCGGCGACAGCGATGGAGATGCGGTAGGTGTCGCTGCCGGTGCGCTCGATATTATAGGGCGGGTAGGTCTTGGCTTCCTGGGCGCCCAGGGTATCGAGACGGTTGAACAGCCGGTCAAAGCCGACAGTGGAGCGGTAGAAGGGGGAAAAATCGATGGTCTGCATTTGTCACATTCTCCTGATTGAGCAACGTGGTTGAGTGTCGACCGGTGCCTGCGGCGGTGCTCCCTCAATAGGCGAGACCGTTTGGACAGGGCCGGTGTCCCCGGTATGCCCGGCGGACAGCATTGATGTAGGTGTGGTCAAAGCCGGTTCAAGAGCCCGGCGAGATGAACCGAAGATGAATGAGCCGCTCCGCTCCGGTTCAGGCGCAACGGCCTAGAAGAGGGCATGCGAATGTGACCGGACAGCTCCGGCTGAAACGTTCGCACCCCTGACGGTCCCGTCAACCCGCCCCCCGCATGGGACCGCGCAGACAAGAGAAGCCAGCAGCCAAAACCGGTTGTTGGCTTTTCTTTTTTAGCAATGCCCGATTAAGGTCGCCGCCGAAGCGGAAACGAGGGCAGGAATTGTCAGCGCAAGTCGAACCGAACGGACCCAGGCTGGTGTCCATCCCGACCAACCCGGTCCCAGAGGGCGCGCGGGTGGGCTATTTTACCACCTCGGACAAGGTGCGGTTGCGCTATGCGCTTTGGCCAAAGACCGAGGGGCCCCAGCGCGGCACCGTGTGCCTGGTGCAGGGGCGGACCGAATATATCGAAAAGTATTTCGAGACTATCGCCGACTTCCGCAAGCGTGGCTTTGCGGTAGCGACTTTCGATTGGCGCGGCCAGGGCGGTTCGGACCGGCTGATCGGCAATCCGCATGTGGGTTATGTCGATCGCTTCGAGGATTACTGGACCGATCTGCGCTGTTTTCATGCCGAGATCCTGCTGCCAGACTGCCCGCCGCCATTCTATCTGGTGGGCCATTCCATGGGCGGTCTGGCCAGCCTGATCGCGACAACGCGCGACCGGATGATGTTCGACCGGGTATTTCTCAGCGCCCCCATGGTGGGGTTGCACGGCCTGGATCACAGCCTGCACCGCTGGGCGGCCGTGGCCGAAACGATCAGCTTTATGGGGCTCGGGCATCTGCCGCTCAAGCGCAAGGGCGACCGGCGACCGGACGAGAGCATGTATCCGGACAATCCCCTGACCTCGGATATGCTGCGCTACAAGCGCATGGTGGAAACCATTCGGGCCGATGACGGGCTTTATGTCGGCTCGCCCAGCTTCCGCTGGCTGGGCGCTGCCATTCGGGCCATGCTGGAGACCAGGCAGGACCGGTTCCCCGGCGAAATCCGCATTCCCTTATTGATCCTGGCAGCCGCCCGGGAGCGGATCGTTTCGACCCCGGCCATAGAGCAACTGGGCCTGCGCCTGCGCACCGGGCGGCATATGGTGATCGCCAGTTCGCGCCACGAGATGTTCATGGAAGCCGACCCGGTACGCGGCCAGGTGCTTGCCGCTTTCGATGCCTTCATTACCGAGCAGAGCCGCTAGGCCCGGTTGATCAGCTCCAGCGCCTTGTCGAGCAGTTTGGGGGTCGCGGCCGCCACCACATTGCCGCCGCCGCTGGGCTCGGTGCCATCCCAACAGGTGATGGCGCCGCCCGCTTCGCGGATGATCGGCACCAAAGCGGCGATGTCATAGGTGTTGAGATAGGGCTCGATCACGAGGTCCGCCTGCCCGGCGGCCAACAGCGCATAGCCATAGCAATCCATGCCGAAGCGCTGCAGGCGCGTGGCCTGTTCCACCGCCTGCCATTTGCTCCAGTGTTCACCAGAAAACAGGTTCGGCGTGGTGGTGAACACCCGGGCGGCGGCCAGATCGGTCTGGCCGCTGGTCTGGTTGGTGCGCATCAGGTCACCGCGCCGATAGGTCGACCGGCCCGGCACGGCGATAAACTCCTCGCCGATGAAAGGCTGGCTCATCAGCCCGGCCACCGCCACCCCATCAATGGCAAAGCCGATCAGCGTGCCCCAGACCGGTGCGCCTGAAATGAAGGCCCTCGTGCCATCGACGGGGTCGATGATCCAGCTATGAGGACCCTCGCCGGTGGTGCCCCATTCCTCGCCGATGATCTGATGATCGGGAAAGGCCTGGGCGATGATGTCGCGGATGACGGTTTCGGCGCCCTTGTCTGCCTCGGTGACAGGGTCGAAGCCGGCGGCGAGTTTGTTGTCGATGGCGAGCGGGGTGCGAAACAGGGGCAGGGTGTGCTGTGCGGCCGCCGTGCTGGCCTCGTGCAGGACGGCTTCAATCCGGGCAAAATCGATCGAACTGGCGAGCATAGTGGAGCTTTCGGACTTAGCGTCGGGCAAAAGGGCTAGTGTTACAAGGATTTACTTGAGAACACTTCTGGTTGAGCGGGATTTGTGCGGGGTTTTCATCCTGTTCTTCTGTGACGTTTCTGATTCATTTTTGCAACAAGGCTGGCAGGAACGGCTGTGGACAGAGGCGGGAAGACTTGTCCCACGGCATAAATGGGTTCATCGACAAGGGGCATGGTGCGTTGCCGAACGGCCCGGCATCTGGGTGCCACGTTCGGTGAACATCGTTCCTCCCTTGACTGGGGCCGTCTTTGGGGGCGGCCCCTTTTGTTTGTCCGGTTTATTCTGCCGCGGCCTGTTCGGGCAAGGTGGAGATGCCGGCCAGGGCCACCAGGTCGATCCCTGCCAGAGTGATAATCAGCCGCTCGACCAGCGACTTGATGGCATCAAAATCGGCATTCTTCTCGAGGGTCACCTCGTTCATATAGAGGTGACGGCTGATCTCGATCTGCAGGGCATGCACCCCATGTTGCGGGCGGCCATAGGCGCGGGTGCAGAAGCCCCCGGCATAGGGGCGGTTGCGGGCCACCCGCAGGCCCGCCGAGGCAAATATGGTTTCGACCAGGTCGACCAGCGGGCCAGCGCAGGTGGTGCCATAGCGATCGCCTAGCACGATATCGGGCGTAGCCCGCTCTCCATGGCGGCCCAGCCGTGGCATGGAATGGCAATCGATCAAGACGCCGAGGCCGAATTTGGCCACGCTTTCGGACAGCAGTTTTTGCAGCGCCGCGTGATAGGGGTGGTAGATGCCCTCGATACGCATGCGTGCGTCTTCCAACGTCAGGCGCTCGCGATAGATCGGCTTGTTCTCGGCGACCACACGAGCCAGCGTGCCCAGCCCTGCCGCGACACGGGGCGAACTGGTGTTGAACCGGTCCGACAATGGTTCGACGAACATTGTGGGGTCCAGTTCCCAGGGCTCGCGATTGACGTCGAGATAGGCCCTGGGGAAGTGCGCCCGCAAAAGTGGCGCGCCAAGATGGGGTGCCCGGCCGAACAACTCGTCGACATAGGCGTCCTCGGATTGGCGGATCGAGAGATGGTCGAGCCGCGCCATGGCGAGGAACCGCTCGGGATAGACCCTGCCGGAATGCGGCGAGTTGAACACGACAGGCGCGACCAGCCGTCGTGGACGGATCGTCTCAAATGCCGGTTGATCCCAATAGTCGGACCGCACGCCGTCTCCCCCATGTGGCGGCATCGTCCGCCCGAAAGTGATTTGCTGGATGTAAGTTTCGCGCGCGGCGGCGCGATTGTCCAGAATTGTTGCATTTGTGCGAACAACGCGGAAAAGGGCACACCGGATGCAGTGAGAGGTTGCGAAAGCGGCACGGTGGCATAAACATCGACGCAAATACCGACTCAGCCGCTGGCTCTGCCCCAAGAGGACCCTTGATGAAGCGAATCCTGCTCGCCGAAGACGACAACGATATGCGCCAGTTCCTGATGCGGGCGCTCAAGAATGCCGGCTATGAGGTTGTGTCCTTCGACAACGGGCTGTCGGCCTATGAGCGGTTGCGCGAAGAACCGTTCTCGCTGTTGCTGAGCGATATCGTGATGCCGGAGATGGACGGGATCGAACTGGCGCGCCGCGCCACCGAACTCGACCCCGATCTCAAGGTGATGTTCATCACCGGCTTTGCCGCGGTGGCACTCAATCCCGACAGCGATGCGCCAAAGGATGCTTCGGTGCTCTCCAAACCCTTCCATCTCAAGGATCTGGTCAACGAGGTCGAGCGCCTGCTGGCGGCTTGATGGGCACTAGCAAAAATTGCGGAAACGTCCGGATGTGCGGGGTTTATCGCGCAAGAATTCACAGCTTGCTGATTGGCTCTTGACCCCAACGGGGATTTTATGGTCTATCCGCGCCACCGGAACGGCGCAGCCAATCCGGTCCCGGAGAGATGGGCGTATAGCTCAGCGGGAGAGCACCTCGTTGACATCGAGGGGGTCACAAGTTCAATCCTTGTTACGCCCACCATCTCTTTCCGGTTCGCTTTGTTTCCCTTAGGGGAGAAGGCGATGTGGGAGTATAGCTCAGCGGGAGAGCATTCGCTTCACACGCGAAGGGTCACAAGTTCAATCCTTGTTACTCCCACCATTTTTCACAATGTCCCCTCCACAGCTCTTTGCTGCAAGAAGTGATCGACTCGCGCCCGGTCTGCGGCGGCGCATTAGCACTTTGCTAACCAAGAAATGATGTTCTGGCGGCTGCACATTCAGTCGAGGTCCGCCATGTATCGCAGTATCATTGTCACAGCACTCTTTCTCGTGCCGTCGGTGGCTTATGCGGGCGAGATGCCTGCGCTCCCAGACTTGCCGCCGCTGCCGACGGACTATGTCTCGACCGGGTCGGTCGGCGGCCCCTATCTCGGTCTGCTCGGCGGTGCGACCATGGGGCCGTTACGAGGCGGCGTGTCTGCGCTGGCTGGATATAGTTGGGCCGGAGACGACACTTTCCTTGCGGTTGAAGGGACAGTGCAGGGCAATTTCGACGAGACAGGCAGTATTGATTTCGGTGTTCGAGCCGGCCTGCTGCTGGACCAGGCGGTAGAGGTCGGTGGCCTCGTCGCCTTGGGGCTGCACAGCACCGAGGGGACATATGTGCGGGTGGCGCCCGGCGTTCAGTTCGAGGTATCCAACGGCGCCTCTGCCCGCTTTCAGGTGCAGCATGACATCGATCTGAGCGGCGATCCAGGCCGCACGTCGGTCATGTCGGGCATGGTCTTTCGCTTCTGACGCAGAAATTGTGATCTGGGAGTTTAGAAGTCGGTAGCGATTGTCTGAGCAAGCTGTCTGCCAGAATTTGTGGGAGGCATAGATGCTAGCACGCGTGATGATCGCTGCCCTCGTCGTGGTGACGAGCGCAGTTTCTGCCTGGGCTGACGATTGGGAAGTGACTCGTATCCGCGGCGGGGTGTTCGCACTCGACAATGGGCAGTGGGTACAACTTTTCCGCGGCAGTGTGGTTTCGGATGACCGCGTCATAAAAAGCGCTCCAGACGGGCGGGCGACTTTCGTTCGCAGCCAGGAAACAATTGAACTCAGTCCCAACACGACTGCACAGATCGCCGACATCGACGGCTTCACGACGATTTACAACCACGCCGGCACGGTGGGGGTGGACGCGGAGGCGCGTAACGTCAAGCACCTGGCGGTTCAGACCAGTATTCTGGCCGCGGTCGTCAAGGGCACGGCGTTTTCGGTAAGGTCCGATGGAGCCGCGTCCACCGTTGCAGTCTTCAGAGGCACTGTTGAAGTCAGCGACAGCCGGTCATCACAGCCCGTCAGTCTCGGTGCCGGCCAGGAGGTGTCCGCAACGCCGACACAGGTCGTGAGCGCTGCGAAAGTGACGCCGGTCTCCGGTGCCGTCACTCCGCCTCCCCGGCCCTCGACGACTACGTCAGGGGCGACGGGTGCAAGCGACGCCAACAGGACGACGACAGGCGCCAGCGGTAGCAGCGGCAGCGGCACTTCCTCAAGCGATGCGGCGAAGGACGCGGAGAAAGCTGCCAAGGAGGCTGACAAGGCTGACAAGGCTGACAAGGCTGACAAGGATGACAAGGATGACAAGGATGACAAGGATGATAAGGACGATGACGATGATGACGATGACGATTGAGGTCGCTTGACGTCTGATGCAGAGCACAGGTGCGCCGGAAGAACCCTTCCGGTGCACTTTTTTTGCCTGGATAACGCGGGCCAATCCTGCTGTCAGGGGCGGCTTCTCCGGTCGCCTGCCACCCCCTTCGACTACCACATGGTCTGTTTCGCCCGTTCCGGCCAAGCCTTGTCATAGCTGTCGCCGCCCACTTCTTCGGCCGTCATCGCTGCCAGGATCTGGCCGGGGGTGGGCAGGCTGGCCGGATCGACATGGCGTTCAGGGTTCCAGAGTTCGGACCGGATGATTGCGCGAGCGCATTGGAAATAGACTTCGTCGATTTCGAGAACGATCACCGAGCGCGGTGCCTTGCCCTCAATCGCAAAGCTTTCGAGCAGAGCCGGATCGATGGACAGATGCGCCCGGCCGTTGACACGCAGGGTGGTGCCCGAGCCGGGTATGAGGAAGAGCAAGGCGCAGCGCGGGTCGCGTATGATGTTGCGCAGGCTATCGATGCGGTTATTGCCGCGTCGATCCGGCAGCATCAATGTCGTGTCATCATGGACGCGCACAAAGCCCGGCTTGTCGCCGCGCGGTGAGCAATCAATGCCTTCGGGACCGATCGTGGCCAGCGCGGCAAAGGGACTGACCGCGATCAGGCGCCGGTAGTGGGGCGTCATGGTGGATGTCACCTTGACGGTGGAAGCGGGCGCAGGGGCAGGTTGATAGAGCGCCTCCAGCTGGTCGAGGCTGGTGATTTTGGTCATGAAACAGTGCCTGTGAACCGCGTCGTGAACGATCGCGGGCTGGGATTGGCGTGTAACCCAGCCTATATGACAATCGAAAGACAGGTCGAGATCAGGAGAGTGGCCATGGATGCGCAAAATTTCCCCGTGACCCGCACCGATGCCGAATGGCGCGAGCGGCTGAGCGAAGAGCAATATTATATCATGCGCCAGCACGGCACCGAGCGGCCTGGCTCCTGCGCATTGCTACATGAAAAGCGCCCCGGCACCTTTTCCTGCGCCGGTTGCGACACACCGCTCTTCGCTGCGACGCTGAAATTTGAAAGTGGGACAGGTTGGCCCAGCTTCAACGACCCGATCCCCGGGTCAGTTGAAACTACCACCGACCGCAGCCATGGCATGGTGCGCACCGAAGTGCATTGTGCCACCTGCGGAAGTCATCTGGGGCATGTTTTCCCTGATGGGCCGCCGCCGACCGGCCTGCGCTATTGCATCAATGGCGTGGCGCTCAATTTTACGCCCGAGGCATGAAGTTTTCGGCCAATCTGAGCATGCTCTATACCGAGCATGACTTTCTTGATCGCTTCGCCGCCGCAGCCGCTGATGGCTTTGGCGGCGTTGAATTTGTGTCCCCCTATGATGACCCGCCGCAGGTTGTCGCCGAGGCGGCCCGGGCCTCGGGGCTTGTGGTGGTGCTGTTCAATTCGCCGGCTGGTGACTGGACGGCGGGCGAACGGGGCTGCGCCTGCCAGCCGGGGCAGCAGGCCCGGTTTCGCGCCGAGATCGACCGGGCAATCGACTATGCCAGGGCGCTGGGCTGTCCGCGCCTTCACATCATGGCCGGCCTCGTGCCCGAGGGCGTCACCCCTGCCGAGGCAGAGGCCGTGTTCATCGACAATTTGGGCTGGGCCGCCGAACGGCTGGCAGGCGCGGGCGTGGTCGGGCTGATCGAGCCGATCAATCCAATCGACATGCCCGGCTATGGGCTATCCCGTCTCGACCAGGCCGAGCGTGTGCTGGCGGCGGTGAGGCACGACAATCTGCGCCTGCAATATGACGTCTATCACATGGCGATGATGGGCGAGGATGTGGTGACCCAGTTCATGCGCCTGCTGCCGCTCATCGACCATATCCAGATTGCCGACAGGCCGGGTCGGCATGAGCCGGGCAGCGGCGGAATCGATTTCCCAGCCGTTTTCGCGGCCATTCGGTCGAGCGGCTACCAGGGTTGGGTGGGGGCGGAATATCTGCCGGCCGCCATGACCAGCATGGGGCTCGGCTGGCGCGAGCGCGCCTGAAACTCAGGTGCCGCGCGGCTTGGCCCGGCTGGTGGCCGGGGCGGCGATTGGATCGTCGGGCCAGGGGTGGCGCGGATAGCGGCCTTTGAGGTCGCGGGCCACGTCCTTCCAGCTCCCGCGCCAGAAGCCGGGCAGATCCCGCGTGGTCTGGATCGGCCTATGAGCCGGTGAAAGCAGCACCAGCAAAAGCGGTATCCGGCCATCGGCAATGCTGGGATGCCGGTCGAGTCCGAACAGTTCCTGCACCCGGATTTCCAGCGCCGGGCCATTTTCGGCACCATAGTCAATGGGTAGGTGGCTTCCCGAAGGCGCGCGAAAATGGCTGGGGAGCAGCTTTTCCATTTCCTGTTTTTTCGCCCAGGGCAGCAGGGTTTCCAGCGCTGATCCGAGATGCTCGGCGGTGATCGCGGAAAGCCGCGTTTCACCCAGGATGTGCGGGATCAGCCAGGCGGGGTCGGCGGCAAGGGCGGCGTCGGTCAGGTCGGGCCAATCCACCCCCAGGCTCTGATGAAGAAAACTGGCGCGGGCGCGCTGAGCTTTCTGCTCCTTGCTCCAGGGCAGCGCCTCCACCCGCTTGATGGCGGCTTCGGCAAGGAGCTTGGCGGCGGTGTCGAAATCGGTCACCGGGGCGGTTTCGTCGGCCAGCCGCAAAGCGTCGAGCCGCCGCTGACGGCGGGCGCGCACGGCGCCGCTGGCAGGATCGAAGGTCAGGGTGGTTTCGGTGCGGATATGGCTGGCGAACAGGGCCTCGAGTTCGCCCGTATCCAGCGCCGCGGACGAACGGATACGCCCCTGTGTGGCGCTGCCGGTTACATCGGCGACAACAATGAAGGGCGCGCCGGCCAGGGCATGGGTTTCGTCGAGCTGGGCCTGCCGTCCATTGGCGAGGCGGAAACGGCCACGGGCACCGGCTGATTGGGCGACCCGATCTGGAAACGCCCGGGCCAGGTGATGGCCGGGGGACTGGTCCTCGCCGGATGACCCTCCAGCCTGCTTTGCCCAGCGGCGGGCCAGGCTGCGGGCTTCTTCGGCGCGGCGGGATCGATCCGTGCGGAAGCGCTCGAGGCGGCGACCGAGATCAGTATCGTCTCCCCCCAGCCCGCGCTCGCCAATCAGCACGGCCAGTTCGGCGGCGGTCTGTGCATCGCCGTCTTCGGCTCCGGCGACGACCATGTGAGCGAGGCGCGGATGCAATGGCAATTTGGCCAGGGCTTTGCCGGCGGCGGTCAGGCGCCCTGTTTCATCTATGGCGTCGAGACGCTGGAGGAGCGCCTTGGCCTCGGCCCAGGCCGGAGCTGGCGGCGGATCGAGGAAGGCCAGGGCCTGCGGATCGCTAACGCCCCAACTGGCGAGGTCGAGCAGCAGCCCCGAGAGATCGGCGGCGAGGATTTCCGGGGTCTCGAACGGTTCGAGCGCAGCACTTTGGCCCTGGTGCCAGAGCCGGATGCAGACGCCGGGGCTGGTACGGCCCGCGCGGCCGCGGCGCTGGTCGGCACCGGCGCGGGATACGCGGCGGGTGGCGAGACTGGTCATGCCGGTGGCCGGTTCATAGACCGGCACCCGGCGAAAACCTGAATCGATGACGATGCGCACCCCTTCGATGGTCAGCGAGGTTTCGGCAATTGAGGTCGCCAGCACAATCTTGCGACGCCCCTCGGGTGCCGGCTGGATGGCCCGATCCTGCTCGCCGGGCGAAAGCTGACCATAGAGCGGCGCCAGATCTGTGTTGGCGGGCAGGCGCGTGGCGAGCCGTTCGGCGGTGCGGGTAATCTCGCCCTGCCCGGGCAGGAACACCAGCACTGATCCTTCGTGCTCGCGCAGGGCGGCGAGCGTGGCACTGGCCACCTGGTCCTCGAGGCGCTGCAGCGGGTCGGGTTCAAGATGAAAGGTTTCGACGGGAAAAGTACGGCCGGGGCTGTCAATGACCGGAGCGTCATCAAGCAGCTTGGCGACGCTCGCGCCATCAATGGTGGCAGACATGACCAGCAACCGGAGGTCCGGCCGTAGCGCGCGGGCATCGAGCGCCAAGGCGAGTCCCAGATCGCCATCGAGGCTACGTTCGTGAAATTCGTCGAAGATGACGGCCGCGACGCCACTCAGCTCCGGGTCGCCCAGCAGCATACGGGTGAAGACACCCTCGGTGACCACCTCGATGCGCGTGCGGGCGGACACCTTGGTTTCCATGCGCACGCGATAGCCCACAGTCTGTCCGATCTCCTCGCCTAGTAGCCGGACCATTTGCCGTGCTGCGGCCCGGGCGGCCAGCCGGCGTGGTTCGAGCATGATGATGCGGCCCTCGCCACGCCAAGGGGCATCGAGCAGGGCCAGCGGCACGCGCGTTGTCTTGCCAGCGCCCGGCTGGGCGACCAGCACGGCGGAAACGCCGTCCGTCAGGGCCTCGGCCAGGGCGGGCAGGGCGGCGTCGATGGGTAGTGGCGGCATTGCTATGGGCATAAAGAGCCGATAGCCTTTGCAGCGGCCTGCACGCAAGGGTCGTCACGACCGGCGCCAAACCAGCGGCTAATTCATCGCAAGCGTACTTGCCGGTTCTCCTCTGCGCCCGAGCAGGTTAGGGTGCATGCTGTTCCAGCGATTGCCCGGAGTGGCGCATGCAACTGACACGTATCGCCAATGACCAGATCACCGTCGATGTCGCGGCGCTTGGCGCTGAGATGCAGTTGATCCAGACACGCGATGGCCGGCAGTGGCTCTGGCATGGCGACGCTGCCTATTGGACCGGCCGCTCGCCCCTCCTGTTTCCCATTGTCGGCAAGGCGCCCAATGACACGGTGACAGTGGACGGTGTTCCGTTCCAGATGAGCCAGCATGGCTTTGCCCGGCGCAGCAATTTTTCGCTGTTGGTCGAGGAAACCGATCGCTGCGTTTATCGGCTGACTGCGTCTGAGGCGAGCCGGGCGATGTATCCCTTCGATTTTCAGCTCGATGTCGAGCATCGGGTGGAGGGGCACGCCGTGGTGGTCAGCGCCACAGTCACCAATTGTGACCACAAGATCATGCCCTTCGGCATCGGCTTTCATCCTGCATTTGCCTGGCCGCTACCGGGCGCCGAAGACAAGCCGCATAGTATTGAGCTGGATGACGGCGGCGCCCCGGCATTGCGTCGTTTGTCGGGCGGGCTGGTGGAGCCGAAAGCGCTGCCCTCGCCCTTTGAGGCAGGGCGGCTGACGCTCGAGCACAGCCTGTTTGCAAATGACGCCATGCTGTTCCCCGAAGGGGCGGGCGCCGGGTTGGTCTATGGCCCTGCCGAGGGGCCTAATGTGCATTTCACCTGGGAGAACCTGCCCAATTTTGCGCTCTGGACCAAGCCGGGCGCCGGTTTCATCTGCCTTGAGCCCTGGCACGGGACCGCGGCCGCGGTGGGCGGATCGGAAGAATTGAGCGAGCGGCCCTTTACGGAATTGCTGGGTGCGGGCGCAACGGAACGGTATGGCTTTCGGGCGGAACTCCGCGGTTAAGCGCTATTCGGCCGCGCCGCGTTCCTCGACCAATTCGTCCGGACCATTGGGATCGCCCGGCGCGGTCTCGGCGCCGAGATCGGGGAAGGCGGCGATGCGTGCTCCACGGAAATCGGTGCGCAGAACAATCAGTCCGCGTTCTTCGAACCAGGTCAGCAGGCGCCGGGCACGGCTCGATGAATGGGTGCCATAAAGCCGGGCCAGCGTGGCGTCGGAGGGGCAGGGGGCACCGGTCAACGCGGCCTGGGCAATAACCAGGAACACGCCCTGCACATCATCGGTCAGCGTTTCGGAGAGGCTTAGGGCCTGCTGCCAGCCGTCAGAGGCGGCGGTCTGTTCATCGGGCGCCACCCGAGCCACGGCGAGCAGGCGCTTGAAGGCGGGCAGGGCCGGTGGATCACCCGGAATGCGGCGGATGCGGCAGCGGACCAAAAAATCCTGATAAAGCTGCGCTGTGTTGCGAAAACCCGCGTCGGGGTCGCTCATCAGCTCGACCATCACCGCCTGGATCATGGCTTCGCGCTCGGCTTCATCGATCTCCGGAAATAGTGAAGCGGGTTCTTCCGGTGCTTCGGCGCGGGCCTTGGCACGGGCTTCGGCGACCTGTGCCAACAATTCATTGGTCGATGGCGGCGGGGGCGGCGCCGGACGGCGCACCACTGGCCGGGCCAGTTCCTCGGGGTCCTGCGTGAAAATCAGATCGGCCGCATCGGCTGGCGCTTCGGGCAACGGGGTCAGCTTGGGGCTGGTCGAGCGCGCCGCGGTTTCCACGCTACCGATGATGATGGGCAAGGGACGGCGGGAGATGGCGGGCCCCAGGGCAACGAAATGGCCCCGCGCCAGATCGCGGAATTGTTCGGCCTGGCGACGGTCCATGCCCAGAAGGTCGGCGGCGCGTGCCATGTCGATATCGAGGAAGGTGCGGCCCATGAGGAAGTTGGAGGCCTCGGCCGCCACATTCTTGGCCAGCTTGGCAAGGCGCTGGGTGGCGATGACACCGGCCAGACCGCGCTTGCGGCCACGACACATCAGATTGGTCATGGCGCCGAGCGACAACTTGCGCGCTTCGTCCGAGACCTCACCGCCCGCTGCCGGGGCAAATAACTGGGCCTCGTCGACCACGACCAGAACCGGATACCAGAAATCGCGGTCTGCATCGAACATGCCGCCGAGAAAAGCGGCCGCCGCGCGCATCTGCTGTTCGGCGTCGAGCCCCTCGAGATTGAGCACCACTGAGACACGGTGCTGGCGTACCCGATTGGCAATGCGGGTCAGTTCGTTTTCGGTGCGCGTGGCATCGACTACGAGATGCCCGTATTTATCGGACAGGGTGACGAAATCGCCCTCGGGGTCGATGATGCACTGCTGCACCCACTGCGCGGACTGCTCGAGCAGGCGGCGTAGCAGATGTGACTTGCCGGACCCCGAATTGCCCTGCACCAGAAGGCGCGTGGCGAGCAATTCTTCAAGATCCATGTGGGCTGGGCCGGATCCCCGGCTCTCTCCCATGTCGATGGCGACCTGCATCATCTCTCCGGCTGGATGCGCCTCATCTCCAGCGGGAAGGCAGACGCACGGCTAACTAACTATTTGCGAGTGATAGCACATAGCCTCACCGATTCGCCCAATCGGGAAAAGCCCGGTTCCACAGGGCAATCAGTTCGGCTTGCGCGCGATGATAAAGACGGCTGCCCGGGGCTTGGGGCGCCAGTCATGCTCGATGGTAAAGCCTGGGCGGGTGATGTCCTGGCGCAACTGGTCCCGGTCCATGACGGTGAGTACCGGAAGCAGGCCAAGAGCACGGCCAAGCGGGGCGATATAGCCCAACCACCTGGCGGTCTCGGCAATGCAGACGGTGCTGGAGACAAAAATGCCCCCTGGCTTGAGAATGTCGAAGACGCGCTGAATGACGGCCTGCCGGTTCTGGAGCAGGTGCAGGACGGACATGGCCAGCACGACGTCGTAGCTGGCCGGGGCGATCGGCATGGTGGTGATGTCGCCCTTTTCGAAGGTGACATTATCGACCCCGGCCTGGGCGGCGCGGATGCGGGCCTTTTCCAGCATACGCTCGGAAAAATCCACCGCCCGGACGCTGCGGACGTGTGGGGCATGGATGATGGCGGTGCCGCCGGTGCCACAGCCGAACTCGAAGACGTCCATGTCCGGGGTGAAGTGGGACTGGGTTCTGGCCAGCTTGGTGCGGTAGGCCTGCTCGTCGCTGATGGGCTGGGCGGCATAGCGATCCGCCATCCGGTCCCAGAAGGCGCTTGGCTCGGCCATGGTCTAACTCCTCGTCCCCAAGAATACTGGCAGCAGGATAACCGGGGGCTCAAGAAAACAAAATTGCAGAATTTGGCACAAGAACTATACGTAGATGCATGAAGGAAATGCCCGGGCCCATTGACTGGAACCAGATGCGCGCGCTGTTGGCGACGGTGGAGGCCGGCTCGCTATCGGCGGCGGCGCGACGGCTCGGCCTGACGCAGCCGACGCTCGGGCGACAGGTGGCGGCGCTCGAGGAAGGCCTGGGCATTGCCGTATTCGAGCGGGTGGGGCGGCGCCTGATTTTGACAGAGGCGGGGCAGCGGCTGGTGGCCGATCTGCGCGAGATGGGCGCGGCAGCAGACCGCGTGGCGATGTCGGCTGCGGCACAGTCGCAATCGGTGGAGGGCGTCGTAAGGATCACCGCCGCTGACATCTATGCAGGGCATGTTCTGCCGCCCCTTCTGGCCGAGGTGCGCAAGGCCGCGCCGGGCATCACCCTGGAGGTGCTGGCGACGGGGTCGATCAGTGACCTGCTGCGGCGTGAAGCCGACATTGCCATCCGCCATGTCCGGCCCGACCAGGATGGCCTGATCGCGAGGCGGTGCCGGGACACGGCGGCTTATGTCTATGGAACGCCGGACTTGCTCGACCGGCTGGGGCGACCGAGCAATGGCGTTGAACTGGCTCGTTGCGAAATGAGTGGTGCGATAGACGGAATCGAGCCCTTCATCGCCGAGATGCGGCAGCGCGGGGTGCCCCTGAGCAGGGCCAATTTCCCGCTATTGACGCAGAGCGGGATGACCGGCTGGGAATGGGTGTGCCGGGGCATATGCCTCGGGCCGATGGTCGAAGCGGTCGCCCGGCAAACTCCGGAGGTCGAGATCGCCGTGCCCGCAATCGACCCTATCGCGGTGCCGGTCTGGCTGGTGACTCACCGGGAGTTGCATACCAGCCGGCGGATCCGGCTGGTGTTCGACATGCTGGTTGAGCATTTTTCGTGATCGGCTAGAGGTCGCGCAACAATCGCGCCGGGCGCGCCGAAGCTGCGCGCAGGATCGTCATGGCGCCCAGAATGGCGGTGATGGCGATGGCGACGGCCAAGACCACGACGATGATGTCGAGCTTGAGCGTGAATTCGACCGCCAGCAGCAGGCCGCTGACAAAACGGCCCATGCCGATGCCCAGCACCAGGGCGGGAATTGCGGCCAGCACTGCCAGCACCAGATATTGCAGGAAGGCCGAGCCGATCAGTTCGGACCGGGTGGCGCCCAGCACCTTGGTGATGATGGTATCGGCCTCGCGCTGGCGGCGCCCGGTCGAGAGCGAGCCGATCAGAACGAGCAGGCCATTGCCGACGGCCAGGCCCCCGATGAGGCTGGCTGCAAAGGAGAGCTGGCCCAGCGCATCGGTGACCTGTTTGAGCGTATCGCCCACGGAAATAAAGCGGATATCGGGCAATTCGGCAGCAAGCAGGCGTGTGACGTCTTCCTCAACCCCGGGCGCGGCGGTGACAGCGGCAAACAGTGTGGTGGGGTAGTTCTCGATCACACCGGGGGAGAAGGTGGCGAGGAAGTCGATGCCGCCCTGCCAGGAATAATCGCGGAAGCTGGCAATGGTGACGCTTACCTCTTCGCCAAAGATCGAGAAGGTCAGCGTGTCGCCCAGATCGACGCCGAGGCCGTGCCGCAGGCTCTGGTGCAGGCTGACCAGGGCAGGGCCAGTATATTCGGCGGACCACCATTCACCGGCCGTCACCCGAGATGACGCGGGCAGATGGGTGCGATAGGTCAGCGGTACTTCACCGGCGAGCAGGAAGGTGGCCTCCGGACCGCGTGTCACCAGTTGATCCGCTTGGGTACCGGCCACATCGACCAGGGCGCCCCGCAACATGGGGGTCGAGACAAAGCGGGTAATGCCATTGCCTTGCAGCGTCAGGGTCTCGAGGTCCTCCACTTCGTCGGGGAACAGGTCCGAGCCAACCAGCGTGGGGGCGTCGAAGGCAGAGGCGCCGAGGAATTCCTGCTGCAGATTGGTCTGCATCACCAGAACGATGATCAGCATGGTCAGCGCCATACCGGCAGAAACCGCCACGGCCGCGGCGTTCTGTCCGGCAGCGGAGATATTGCGGAAGGTGTGACGCAGGACGCGCGGACCGGTTTCAGGCAGGCGCTTCAGGCCAAGCTGCGCCAGACGGATGAAGCCCTGGAACAGAATGGCGCCGAGTGCGCTGGCAAGACAGAAGCCGAGCACCAGGGCGATGTCACCGGTCATCAGCCAGGCGAGGACGAAGAAGGCCAGAATGGCGAAAGCGAGGGGCAGCACTTGCCAGGATAGCAACAGCGCGCGCCAGTCGACGGGCGGGGCGTCGAGACCCTTGGAACGGAACAGCAGCACTGGCCGGATGGCCTGGGATTGCACCAGCGGCAGATAGGCAAAGGCAAAGGCGGTGACCATACCCGTGCCGGCCGCAATGGCCAGGGGCTGGAGGTGTACCGCCGGCGTCAGGGCGATGCCCACAGCGGCGCCAATCGTGGGCAGGATGAACCAGGCCGTGCTGGCGCCGATGATCAGCCCGATGCCGACCCCGACCAGGGCCAGGGCTGCCACCTGGGCCAGGAAATGCACAAACACGCGCGCCCGGTCGGCGCCGATGGAACGCAGCACGGCGATGACGCCGGAGCGCTCGGCGATATAGGCACGCATACCGGTCCAGACGCTGACGCCGCCAATCAACAGCGAGCCCAGCCCAACAATAAGCAGGAAGCGCATGAACAGATCATAATAGCGCACCATCTGCCCCAGGCCGTCGCGGGCTGAGCGCACCGTCCAGCCGGCATTGCCGAATTGCTCGATGGCGCTGGCGAGCCCGGCATCGATGTCACGGTCGGCAAGGTGGATCTTGTAGCGGTACCAGGTGCCCAGGCCCGGCAAGGGGGAGGTGCGGTCGCTGACGCCGGCAAACCCGTCGCTCGAAATCAGTGTCGGCATGCCCAGGCGGAAACCGCGCACCGGGCCGTCGGGTAGGCCGATCAGCGTACCGCGGACCTGAAATTCGGTGCCGCCCAATCCGAAGCTGTCACCGATAGTGAGGCCGAGTTGGTCGAGCATGATGCCATCGATCAGTGCGCCATGGGCTCCATCGACTTCCACCAGCAAGGCGGCAAGATCTTCGCCCGCGCCCAACTGCGGACTGCGCACCTGGCCGAGCAGGGGATAGGTTTCGCCCACGGCGCTGACATCGGCAAAGGCCTCTTCATAAAAGGTCTCTGCGCGCAGATTGGTGTCGATCACCTGGGCCACCTGGCCCAAGTCCCGCATGGCGGTGTGTTCTTCGGGGGTGGCCAGGCGGTCCGCGCGGGACAGTTCGATATCCCCGCCCATGATCTCGGCGGCGCCGGTTTCGATGGCGCGGGTGATGCTGGCGCCTACCGAGTTGACGCCGGCAATCAGCGCAGTGCCGACAGCCAGGCAGATCACCAGTAGCAGGAAGCGCCTGAGGTCACCGCGCATGTCGAGTAGGCCGATGCGGGTGGCCGCCCAGAAGCCGCGCATCACTTAACGACCGCCTTGCTGGTTGGTGGTTTGCGGGCGGGGGCCTTTCGCGCGGCGTGCCCACTGCCAACGGCCGGTTTGGGGGCCGTCGTTTCGGTCAGTTGGCCCTGGGTCATGGTGAACACCCGATCGGCCTTGTCTGCCAGCGCCGGGTCATGGGTGATCAGCACCACGGCGGTATTGTTCTTGCGGGCCAGGTCGAACATCAGGTCGACGACGATGGCGCCGGTCTTCTGGTCGAGATTGCCGGTCGGCTCGTCGGCCAGCAGCAATGGCGGGTTGGCGACGCTGGCACGGGCCAGGCCAACGCGCTGCTGCTCCCCGCCCGAAAGGGCGGAAGGGCGGTGATCCAGCCGGCCTTCAAGACCGACGGCGGCCAGCGCCGCGGCCGCCTTTTCGCGGACCTGGACCATGGATAGCTGGGGCTCGGCGATTTCCAACGCCAGGCCCACATTGTCCAGCGCGCTGAGCGAAGGGATGAGGTGAAAGCTCTGGAACACGATGCCCAGGGTATGGCGGCGAAAGCGCGCCAGGTCGTCCTCGCTCATGTCCGAGAGGTCGCGGCCATTGACCACCACCTGACCTGCGGTGGCCTTTTCTAGGCCTGCCAGCAGCATAAGCAGGGAGGTTTTGCCGCTGCCCGAGGGGCCGACAATGGCCACCACTTCTGCTGGAGCAACGGAAAGTGATACTCTGCGCAGGATATGCAGCGGGCGTCCGGCGACGTCCAGCGTGTAGTCGACGTCGCGCGCGTTGATGATCGATCCAGCGTTCATACCCGCAATATTCCCCTCAATGGCCAAGCTGGCATATTTTCATTCTGTTGGCCTCATTATCCAATAGTGGTTGGGTGATTCGTAACAATGCGGTCAATCGCGGGACTTTTTTTACTGGTTCTTGCCCTAAAGTGCTGGCAGACATGAACCGCAGACGGACCTGAGGGGGTAGGATGTGACTTATTGGCTGCGAATAGTTTTTCTGGCTTTTGTGCTGGCGGCAACAACGCTGAGCGCAGGCCTGGCGCAGGCCGGTGTACGGGAACTGGACCTGCTCTCCTCTTATATCGGCGACTGGCGCGGCGAAGGGGCCCTGGTGGGGGGCGACCAGCCCGAACCTTTCCGCTGCCGGCTGAGTGTGGCGCAGGGCAACCTGCTCAAGATCAATTATACGGGCCGCTGCAGCCTGGTAAATGCAACGCTATCGATCAGCGGTACCATCGCCTACAACGACGATGCGGGGCGCTACGAAGCGGCCATGAGCTCCAATGCCGGCTATACCGGGCTTGCTATCGGGCGGCAGTCGGGCGGCCGGATCAGTTTCGATCTGCGCGAGCAGCAAAAGGACCGGGCCGGGGGCGATGTGCGGATCGGCGCGCGCATCCTGTTGGTCGATGACCGCATCACCGTGGATTTCGAGGTCGAGTTCAACAATTCCGGCGACGTGCTGACTGCATCAGTGCCATTCGACCGGTAGGGCATTTGGGAGGGCGCCATGCACAAAGGATCCTGTCTTTGTGGCGCGGTCTCCTTCGAGGTAAGCGGGAGTTTGCCCAAGGCAACGGCATGTCACTGCAGCATGTGCCGAAAGAGCACCGGCAATTACGAGGCTGGTGTGGACGTGAAAAAGTCCGCTGTGAAGATTAGTGGAGACGCTGATATTGCATGGTTCCACTCGTCCGAACATGCCCGTCGGGGCTTCTGTTCGACCTGCGGGTCTCCGATGTTTTTCGAGTTCCTGAAGGCTGACTTGATCGGCCTGATGCTTGGCGCTTTTGATGGACCGACCGGGGTCAAAGTGTCCGAGCACATATTCGTCGAAGACAAAGGCGACTACTACGAAATTTGCGATGGCGCGCCGCAGCACCGGACGGTGCCCGGCGCGCCATAGGCTTCAGAGTTTCACGAGTGTCTTCACGTCAACCGGCAGGCCGGTGTCGAAGCTCTTGTTGGCGGCGATGCCGGTGAGGATCGAGAGCGCGCCGTCGCGGTGGTTGGCGCCATAGCCGGGGCGCGGGGTGGCATTGCCGAAGATTTCCTCGAGCATGATCTTGTCACCGCCGCCATGACCGCCCTCGCCATGCTTGACCGGAACGACGCGCGGTTCACCATGCAAGGGGAAATGGTAGAGCTTGACGCCCTTGGCGGCACCCTCCGTTTCAGAGCCAGCGCCGGCATTGATGTAGGAGTTTTCGTGCACGGTAAGCTCGAGGCGTCCGCCGGTGCCATTGATGGCCACGTTGAAGCCTTCCCAGGGGGCGTAGGCGTAGAGCGAATAGGTCATCACCGCCTTGTTGCGATACCGCACCAGGACATTCATGGTGTCCTCGATGGAAATGCCGTCGCCGAACACGTTCTGGTCGCGCTGGTAGCCGTCTTCCTTCTCGCCGTCCCAGTAGAGTCCCTTCTGGACCGGGTTGCTGGTCAGGTCGATGGCAAAGGGATCATCCTTTGCCGCTTCCACCCCGGTGGTGCGGGTATAGGGTGTGAAGACGCCGCGTTCCTCGGCATTGGCACGACCGTAGAACTTGAGATCACCCATGCCGAAGACGGTGTCCGGCTCGGTGCCGAGCCAGAAATTGACCAGGTCGAAATGGTGGGTTGATTTGTGCACCATCAGCCCGCCCGAATTGGCTTTGTCGCGGTGCCAGCGGCGGAAATAGTCGGCGCCGTGGCGGGTGTCGAGCAGCCACTCGAAATGCACCGAGGTGACCTTGCCGATGGCGCCTTCGGCGATCAGTTCGCGCAGAGCCGAATTGTGCGGGGCATAGCGGTAGTTGAAGGTGACACGGACATTTTTGCCGGTGCGCTCGACAGCGTCGAGGATGGCCTGACACTTTTCCGGGTCGGTGGTCATCGGCTTTTCGGTGATGACGTCACAACCAGCTTCCAGCGCAGCGATGATATAGTTGTGATGGGTGCGGTCGATCGAGGTGACGATGATGGTGTCGGGCTTTTGCTCGGCGATCATCTTGTCAAAATCGGTGGCCTTGTAGGTCGGGACGGCCTGGCCGGAAAGCTCCTCGACCATCACCCTGTTGGTAAAATCCATGCGGACCTGATTGGTGTCGCACAGGGCCAACAGCCGGGACTGTTCGCGATGCGGCCCCAGAATGGCCTCGTAGAACATCCGTGCGCGACCTCCGGTCCCCACCAGCGCGTAGGTCTTGGCCATTCGTCTCTCTCCAGTCTCGATAAAACCCGTGCGCGACTCCACCTCGGAGCCGGGCGAAAAAGCATCTACCATACAAGATTGCGGAAATGTACTGTTTCTTTCTACACTTGTGCGACACGGCGTCGTGTTGGGGCCGCATGTGACGAAAAAGGACCAGAATTCTGTGGAAGACAGCAAACGAGGCAAGCCGCTAGCGGCCTATCCGTCCCATGGTCCAGAAATGGAATCAGCCCGGGCTGGAGGCAAGGTGGGCGAAGCGCTCGAAGGAACCATCGCATTTCGCGTCGTCGGCGCCCTGCGCGACGATATCGTCAGCATGGTGCTCAAGCCCGGCGACGTGATCTCGGAGAGCGATATCGCTGCCCGCTATGGCGTGTCGCGGCAGCCGGTGCGCGAAGCCTTCATTCGCCTGGCCCAGCAGGGGCTGCTGCTGATCCGCCCCAAGCGCGCCACCGTGGTCAAGAAAATTTCGCCCGATGGGGTGCGGCAGAGCCGGTTCATTCGTGAGAGCATCGAGGTGGAAATCATCCGCCGGGTGGCAACCGAGCCCGGCCCCGAGATCGGCCAGATCCTGGACGATTTGATCGCCGATCAGGAGGCGGCGTCATCGGCCAATGACAGCCGCCGCTTCCACAAGCTCGATGAATTATTTCACCGCACCCTGGCCCGGCTGGCGGGCGTGGAATATGCGTGGCAGTTGATCGACGATCACAAGATGCAGCTTGACCGGGTGCGTTATCTGACCCTGGGGGTGTCATCGAGCCAGCGCGCCATTGCCGAACACAAGCAGATCGTAAAGGCGGTCAGCCAGGGCGACGTGGTGGCCGCAGAGGCGGCAATGCGGGCGCACCTGGCACGGGCAGAGGTGCTGCTCAGCCAGACCATCGAGGACTTTCCGGACTATTTCGAATAGGCCCGCGTGCAGGATTGTTGGAACCGGGGCGCTGCGGCGCCCTTGTTCTTGGCCGGGTGGGTCAATAGGTTGCCCAGCAGGTTGAATCGGGAGACAAGCGCATGAAAACGCGGCGGTTGGGCAGGACGGGTTATGAGGTCAGCGAGATTGGCCTTGGGTGCTGGCAGCTTGGCGGCGATTTCGGGCCGGTCGGCGACGAGACCGCAGACGCTATTCTTGGCCATGCGCTTAATGCCGGGATCAGCTTCTGGGACACCGCCGATGTTTATGGCGGGGGACTGAGCGAAAGCCGCATCGGTGCTCATGCCAAGGGCCCCAATGTGACCGTCGCCACCAAGCTGGGCCGCGGCGCCGGTCTTTATCCCGATGGCTATTCCAAGCAGGCCATTCGCGACAGCCTGGTGGGCTCGGCCAAGAGGCTGGGCGCGGACACGCTCGATCTGGCACAACTCCATTGCGTGCCGACCGAGGTGCTGCGCGATGGCGCGATCTTTGGCTGGATGGACGAGCTGCAGGCTGAGGGGCTGGTGCGCCACTGGGGCGCGAGCGTCGAGACCATCGAAGAGGGAATGATCTGTCTGGATCAGCCTGGCTGTGCCACGCTGCAGATCATTTTCAACCTGTTCCGCCAGGATGCCGCCAAGGAATTGCTCCCGCGCGCGGCGGAGAAAGATGTCGGCATCATTGTGCGCCTGCCTTTGGCCAGCGGATTGCTGAGCGGCAAGTTCGACAAGAACACCCAGTTCGATGCCAGCGATCATCGTCACTACAATCGCGATGGCGCGGCGTTCTCGGTGGGCGAAACTTTTGCCGGCATTCCGTTCGAGCGGGGCGTCGAACTCGTGCAGGCGCTCAAGGGTTATGCACCGGATGGTCTGCCAATGAGCCAGTTCGCTCTTCGCTGGATCCTTGATCATCCCGAGGTTTCGACGGTGATCGCCGGTGTGTCCAAGCCCGAGCAGATTGCGGACAATGTGGCCGCTTCGGAACGCAAGAGCCTGTTCCCCGCGCTGCTCAAGCAGCTCCGGGAGTGGTATGAAAGCGATGTGAAGCCGGAAATTCGGGGCGAGGTGTAATTGGGCGGCGTAGTAGCGGCTTAATACCACTGGCTGGCAGAGCTGATCTATCCTGCTTCCGCGAACTTGGGAGGAGAACAAGATGAGCGCAAAGATCCTGATGGTCACCGGTGACTACACCGAGGATTACGAGACCATGGTGCCGTTCCAGACGCTGCTCGCCTGCGGGCATGAGGTGCATGCGGTCTGCCCTGGCAAGAAAGCCGGCGAGCAGGTTGCTACCTCGATCCACGACTTTGAAGGCGCCCAGACCTATTCGGAAAAGCGCGGTCACAATTTCACGCTGAACGCCAGCTTTGAGGATATCGAGCCTGCTGCCTATGACGCGCTAGTCATTCCTGGCGGGCGCGCGCCGGAATATCTCCGGCTTGACGGCAAAGTGCTGGACTTGGTGCGGCATTTCTTTGACGCCAACAAGCCGGTTGCCGCGATCTGTCATGGGGCGCAATTGCTGGCAGCGGCCGGCGTCCTCAAGGACCGTCAATGCTCGGCCTATCCGGCCTGCCGCCCCGAAGTCGAGCTGGCAGGCGGACATTATGCCGACATAGCGATTGACGGCGCGGTCACCGATGGCAATCTGGTAACGGCGCCCGCCTGGCCAGCTCATCCGGCCTGGCTCAAACAGTTCATGGCTGTGCTGGCCGCGCAGTCCGAAGGCGTGAATCAGGCGGCCTGATCGGCGTCAGACGCAGGAGGCAGCGATGTGTGAACTCTTCATCAAGGCAGATGCCCGGCTCTGGGAGTCCACGACGCGCTCTTTGCGCATCGACGGCATGGTGACCAGCATCAGGCTGGAGAACTTCTTCTGGGCCAAGCTCGAGGAGATCGCGCGGCGCGATGCGATGAATGTGGTGCAGCTGATTACCCGGCTGCACCATGAATCAATCGATGCCGGGCACGATCTGGGCAATTTCACCTCGTTTCTCAGAGTGTGCTGCGCTCGCTATCTCGATCTGCAGCTTTCTGGTGATATACCGGCGGATGCGGGTCAGCCGATCGCGACGTTGAACGCCCCGGGCATTCTGGCGCGTGAGAGAGAGCGCAAGCGGTTTCACTGAAAATTGCCAATCGTTGAAGCGTGAGCCGGGGTGATTGTTTCAAGCACCCCTAGCGTTGGCCCTCTGGCGTGCCTAGGTTGACCCCATCAACCAGAAGCATTTGCCGAGAGTATCCATGTCCCACCCCGCCTTCGAGCTTGTCCGCGACGAGACCATTGCCGAGATCAAATCCCAGGCAAAACTCTACCGGCACAAGAAAACCGGGGCGGAAGTGCTCAGTCTTCTCAACGAAGACGAGAACAAGGTGTTCGGCATCACCTTCAAGACGCCACCGGAGGATTCAACCGGCATTGCGCATATCCTGGAGCACTCGGTGCTGTGCGGGTCGCGCAAATATCCGGTCAAAAAGCCGTTCGTGGAGCTGCTCAAGGGGTCGATGCACACCTTCCTCAATGCCATGACGTTCCCGGACAAGACTGCCTATCCGGTGGCCAGCCAGAACCTCAAGGATTTCTACAACCTCGTCGATGTCTATCTCGACGCCGTGCTGTTTCCGCTGATTTCCCAGGACACGTTCGAGCAGGAGGGCTGGCACTACGAGCTCGACGATCTCGATGCGCCGCTGGTCTATAAGGGGGTGGTCTTCAACGAGATGAAGGGCGTCTATTCCTCACCGGACTCGGTGATGCACACCCAGACCCAGACCGCGCTTTACCCTGACACCACGTATGGCAAGAGCTCGGGCGGCGATCCCCGGGCTATCCCCGAATTGAGCTATGAACAATTCAAGCGCTTCCACCAAACCTATTACCACCCGTCCAATGCGCGGGTGGTGTTCTCGGGCGACGATGCCCCCGAGAAGCGGCTCGAGATTCTCGATGACTATTTCAGCCAGTTCGACAAGCTCGACGTGGATGCCGAGGTCAAGCTGCAACCGCGCTGGAATGCCCCGAGACAGGTGTCGGGCACCTATGCCGGCTCCATCGATCCGGACAAGCGCCGCGATGGCATGGTTTCGGTCAACTGGATGCTGGATCCGCCCGAAAGCCGGGAAGAAACGCTGAGCCACGGCATGCTGAGCTATCTGCTGGCGGGCAATTCGGCGGCTCCACTGCGCAAGAAACTCAATGAAAGCGGATTGGGCGAGGGGATGATCGGGGGTGGTATTTCCTCCTATCTGCGCCAGCCCATGGGCGGGTTCGGTCTTAAGGGCATCGATCCGGCCGACGCGGAAAAGGTCGAAAAGCTGGTGCTAGAGACGCTGGAAGAATTGGCCAAGACCGGCTTTTCCGAGGAGCAGCGGGAAGCGGCGATCAACACTTTCGAGTTCAATCTGCGCGAGCAGAATACCGGCTCTTATCCGCGCGGCATGACCTATATGTTCACTGCATTGGGCGGCTGGCTGCATGGTGGCGATCCGCTCTCGCCACTGGTCTATGAGGACGCGCTGACAGCGCTCAAGGACAAGGCGGCGAGCGGCCATTTCGAAAAGGAAATCCGGCGGCTGTTCCTCGACAATCCGCATCGCGTTACCTCGCGGATCGAGGCCGATCCTGAGCAGGGTGCGCGCGAAGCCAAGGCCGAAGCAGATCGGCTAGCGGCTGTCCGCGCAGGGCTGAGCGAAAGCGAGTTGGCTGCGGTCATGGAGCGCACCGAGCGCCTGCGGGCGCTGCAGGAAAGCGTCGACAAGCCTGAGGATCTCGCCAGGATTCCGACGCTGACGCTGGATGATCTGGACCGCGAAACCCGCACAGTCCCGACTGCGGAAAGCGCTATATCCGGCGTACGCACACTTTACCACGACCTGCCGACGCTGGGGATCTTGTATCTCGATCTCGGCTTTGACCTGCATGTGCTCGACAAGGCCGAACTTCCTTATCTGCCGCTGTTTGGCCGCGCGCTGCTGCAAACCGGCACCAGCAAGGAAGATTTTGTCTCGCTAACCCAGCGGATCGGCCGGACCACGGGCGGCATCGCGCAACATCGCGGCCTTGCCAGCATGCAGGATGGCTCGGGTACGTCGGCCTGGTTCTTCCTTTCGGGCAAGGCGGTGGCGGACAAGTTCGAGGGCATGCTCGGTATTATGGGCGATGTGCTGCTCGATGCCGATCTTGGCAACAAGGCACGCTTCAAGCAGATGGCGTTGGAGGAAAAAGCCGGCTTTGAGGCCCGGCTGGTGCCCAGCGGCAATGCCATTGTCGACGCCCGCATCAAAGCCGGGCTGACCGAGGCAGGATGGATTGCCGAGCAAATGAGCGGGGTCAGCTATCTCGAGTTTCTCAAGGGCCTGGTCAAGCGCATAGACAGCGATTGGGACAGCGTCGCGGCCAAGCTCTTCTCCATTCGTGACAAGCTGTTCAATCGCGGTCGCATGATCGTCAATCTGACAGCCGATGGCGAACTCTGGGACGGCGCCAAGAGCGTGCTGGAAGGTTTTGTCGGCGGCCTACCCAACGCAGAATTGGCCGATGCGGATTGGGGTCATGCCTTCGCGCCGAAGAACGAGGGTCTGGTGATCCCGGCCCAGGTCAATTATGTCGGCAAGGGCGCAAACCTGAAAGCGCTGGGGATCGAGCTGTCGGCGGCCGCCTCAGTGGCGTTGCGCTTTCTCAACACCACCTATCTCTGGGACAAGGTGCGCGTGCAGGGTGGCGCCTATGGCGGGTCGAGCCGGTTCGATCTCTCCTCGGGCAATTTCGCCTTCCTCTCCTATCGGGACCCCAATCTGCTCAAGACGCTCGAGGTCTATGACGGGGCGGCCAAGGCCTTGCGGGCCGAAATCGGGGAGACCAATCTGGTGCGCTCGGTGATCGGCGTGATCGGTGATCTCGATCGGCCCGAATTCCCAGATGCCAAGGGTTATTCAGCCATGTGGCGCCTGCTCAATGGCACTACCGATAAATTGCGCCAGCAGCGGCGCGACGAGATTCTCGGCACCAGTCGGGCCGACTTCCTGGCGCTGGCCGATGCTGTCGATCTGGTCGCCGAAAAGGGCCATGTCGTGGTTCTGGGCGGCGAGGCCGCCATCAACCTGGCCAATGAAAAGAAGCCCGGATTGCTCGAGGTTAGCAAAGTGGTGTGAGGGCCTCATCGGGCCATGGGCATCTACTCCCACGGCGCTCGTGGGGAGTCTGGACAAATCAGGCCGCGCCCTCTCCAGTGCAAGGAGAGGGGACGGCTGGGACAGGCGGGCTTAGTTTGACAGCACTTCGGCCAGATATGGCAGGCTGACATCCAAGCGGTAGTCGATGCCGGAATGGTTGTCGGGGAATTCCTCGTAGCGATGGGCGATGCCGCGCTGTTCGAGCGCCTTGTGGATACGCCTTGTGCCGTAAAGGATGGCGTATTGGTCCTCGGTGCCACAATCGAGGAAGAAGCCTTTCAGCTTGCCGATGGCATCGGCGTGAGACTTGACCATCAGCGCCGGGTCCCAGGCGAGCCAATTCTCCCACCGTTCGGGAATGACCTCGCAGGTGTCCAGGGTCACTGGCAACCTCAGGCCCAGATAAGCGTCTGGATCGGGGTCAAAACTTGCGGCTTGGCAAAGGAACATCAAGGTCAGGGTGTCCTTGCCATCGAGCTTGGGCTTGGCCTCGAACGCCTTCATCCATGTCTCAATGGAATTGTCCTGCTTGGCGAGCGCCATCAACACATTGGGAAAACCGGCCAGGTAGAGATGCTCAAAGCCGGCATCGCCGGAGTGGCTGGCGGCTGCGGCCCAGACGTCCGGATGGCGCATGGCGTGCACCAGGCTCCCAAAGCCCCCCGATGATTTTCCGAACACGCCGCGGCGCCCCGTGCCACCGCAGGAGAATTTTTTCTCGACGGCTGGCAACATTTCCTCGATCAGGAAGTCCTCATAGTTCCCCATGACCGGGCTGTTCACATATTGATTGCCGCCTAGGCGTGAGAAACAGTCGGGAAAAGCGACCACCACCGGCGCCATCTTTCCCTCGCCGATCAGGCGGTCGAGGCGCTCGGGCACATTCTCGGTGAAGGCCCTCCAGGCGGTATGCGCAGGGCCGCCGGACGTATAGCCGACAAGATCGACTAGCAGCGGCAGGTCCTTGCCGTCATGTCCAGCAGGCACATAAACATCGACAATGCGCGTGGTGTCATCGCCGAGCCGGTTGTTGGCCAGCGCCTTGCTCTCAATGCTCAGGCGTTGGATGGTGCCGGGGGCGTGGGTTGTCTTGCGCATCTCTGGCTCCTCGTTTTCCTTCGGTCTGGAACAATGCGGACAAGAAGGCAAGCGTGGATCACTATCGAGCACCCTGCTGCCACGGACTGGCGCTGGCATGCTGCACAAGCGGTGGTGAAAGCGTGAACCGGCTCCCGTTTCGCCGCGTTCTGACAGGACCATGAGCTTTATTCTCGACCGTAATCTCTATGTGCCAGCCCTCGATGCCTGGATTGATCCGGACGGGCCGAAGCCGCGCGCCATCATTACCCATGGCCATGCCGATCACGCCCGCTCGGGGCATGGGGCAGTGCTGGCAACGCCGGAAACCATCGCCATCATGAAGGTGCGCTATGGCGTGGACTGTGCGGGGCGGTTCGATCCGCTGCGCTTCGGCGAGGTGCTGAGCGTGGATGGAGCCAAGGTGAGCCTGCACCCGGCCGGTCACATTCTGGGGTCGGCGCAGGTGCTGGTGGAGGCCGAGGGGCAGCGGGCGCTGGTGACCGGGGACTACAAGCGGCTGCCGGATCGCACGGCGGAGCCGTATGAAGCGGTGGCCTGCGACCTGATGGTGACCGAGGCGACCTTCGGGTTGCCGGTGTTTCAGCACCCATTGCCGCAAGATGAAATCGGGCGGCTTCTCAAGTCGGTGGCTGACCAGCCCGAGCGCTGTCATCTGGTGGGATGTTACGCCTTGGGCAAGGCGCAGCGGGTGATCGCGCTGCTGCGCGACGCCGGCTGGGAGCGGCCGATCTACCTGCATGGCGCCATGATTGCGCTGTGTGCCCTCTATGAGGAACTGGGGGTGGGCTTGGGAGAGCTGTTCCCGGCCACCGGCATGCCCAAAGCCGCCATGGCCGGACAGATCGTGATCGCGCCGCCTTCGGCCATTCGCGATCGCTGGAGCCGGCGCTTCCCCGATCCGGTGGTCTGCCAGGCCTCGGGGTGGATGAGCATCAAGCAGCGGGCCCGGCAGGCATTGGTCGAGCTGCCGCTGGTGATTTCGGATCATTGCGATTGGGGCGAGCTCAATCAATCCATCCTCGAAAGCGGCGCAGGGACCGTGTGGGTGACTCATGGTCGAGAGGATGCGCTGGTCTATTGGTGTCGGCAGCAGGGGCTGGAGGCTGACCCGCTGGCGTTGCCGGGGCTCGATGACGATGGCGGGGAGGGGGGCGCATGAAGCGGTTTGCGGACCTGCTTGAGCTGTTGGCGTTGACCCCTTCGCGCAGCCGCAAGATTGCGGCGCTGGCGCAGTATTTCGCCGAGGTGCCGGACCCGGACCGCGGGCTGGCGCTGGCGGTTCTGACCGGGGAGCTCAAGATGCGCAACGTCAAGCCGGCGCTGCTCAAGCAGACGGTGCTGGCCGAAGTGGACGAGACGCTGTTTGCACTCAGCTATGACTATGTGGGGGATCTGGGGGAGACCATTGCGCTGATCTGGCCCCATCACGGGGCCAAGGACTTGCCGCGGCTCAGCACCCTGGTGGAATTGCTCAATACGACCAGCAAGGCCGAACTGCCCAAGGTCATCGGCGGGTTGCTGACGCAGGCAGCGATCCATGAACGCTGGGCGTTGATCAAGATGGCCACGGGCGCGCTGCGGATTGGGGTGTCGGCGCGGCTGGCCAAGACCGCGCTCAGTCAAATGAGTGGGGTAGACCTGCAGGCGATCGAGGAAGTCTGGCATGGGGTCAAGCCGCCCTATGGCGAACTATTCGACTGGCTGGAGGGACGGAGCGGACGTCCCGAGATCGACCATGGGTCGCGCTTCCATCCGCTGATGCTGTCCACACCGATCGAGGAGAGCGATTTTGCCAAGCTTGATCCGCGCGACTTCTCGGCGGAATGGAAGTGGGATGGTATCCGGGTGCAACTGGTGCTTGGGCGGAGCGGCGCATCGCTGTTCTCGCGCACCGGCGACGATATTGCGGCGAGTTTCCCCGACGTGGTCGAGGCCGCCATGGGGCGGGCCGTGCTGGATGGAGAATTGCTGGTCGGGCATGACTTCGAGCCGGGCAGTTTCAACGATCTGCAGCAGCGGCTGAACCGCAAGGTTGCCGCACCAAAGCAGATGGCCGAACTGCCTGGCTTCGTGCGGGTTTATGACATGCTGTTCGATGAGGACGAGGATATCCGGGCGCTGGCCTGGGAAGCGCGGCGGCAGCGGCTCGAGGCCTGGTTCGCGGCCAATCCGCAGACCCGGATGGATGTTTCAGAAATCTTGCGCTTCGACCAATGGGCGGACCTGGCGGCGCTGCGCCGACAAGGCGCCGACGAGCACGGCCATGAAGGGGTGATGATCAAGCTCAGGACCGCCCCCTACGTGCCGGGACGGCCCAAGGGGTTCTGGTTCAAATGGAAGCGGGACCCCAATGTGGTCGATGCGGTGCTGATGTATGCCCAGCGTGGGCATGGCAAGCGCAGCTCGTTCTATTCGGATTATACGTTCGGGGTCTGGAAGGGCAATGAGATCGTGCCCATCGGGAAGGCCTATTTCGGCTTCACCGATGAGGAACTCAAACAGCTCGACCGCTGGATCCGGGCCAATACGATCGGTTCGTTCGGGCCAGTGCGTGAAGTGAACAAGGAACTGGTGTTCGAGGTGGCGTTCGACAGCGCCCAGCGCAGTGCCCGGCACAAGTCGGGCGTGGCGCTGCGCTTTCCGCGAATCAATCGGATACGCTGGGACAAGCCGGCGAGCGAAGCGGCGCGGATCGAGGACATGGATGCGTTTGTGGGGTAGGAACGTTGGCTCCTTCCTTATTGTCGAGGAGCCCCCAATCCATGGGGAATTACTGAAGAGGAAACCTGGCATGTCATCGCGCAGCAACCACGCCCGACTGGTGGCGCTGGAAAAGCAGATGGAGGCGGCTGCCGCTGCCTTTGATTTCGAGAAGGCGGCGGCGCTGCGCGACGAGATTGCGCGGCTCAAGGGCGAAAGCGACGACATTGTCGGGCAGGCGCCGCCCGGACAGATCGGCTTGGGATCGAATGCCCCAGTGCGACAGCCGCCCAAGGGCTGGACGAGGCCGAAAAAGCCCGGCCCGATGACCAGCAATCACAAGGGGCGCGGGGAGCGCTAGCCGGCTTTTTGCAGTCGTTCCTGGGCGAGTTGCTTGATCTCGCGCAGTTCGCGGATGGTGGTTTCGAGGTCGTCGCGCTGGCGTTCGAGCAGCGCAAGGCGCTCATCGACCTTGTCGGCCAACAGGTTTACCTGCTGGGCGCGGTCCGCGTCGTACAGGCTGAGATAGTCGGAAATGTCGCGCAGCGTAAAGCCAAGGCGCTTGCCGCGCAGGATCAGGATCAGCCGGGCCCGGTCGCGTTTGCGAAAGATGCGAGTCGCGCCGACGCGTTCGGGCGAGAGCAGGCCCTTGGATTCGTAAAACCGGATGGCCCGGGTCGAAATGCCGAACTCGCGGGCGAGTTCGGCAATGGCGAAGAGGTCCTGGCTTTCGGGTGGCGTGCTAGTCACGATTTTCCGGCTTTCATCTGGGCGTATTCCTCCCGCAGCTCTTTCTTGGACAGTTTGCCGATCAGGGTCTTGGGCAGGGCCTCCTTGAAAATGATCTGGCGGGGCATTTCAATCTTGTTGAGCTTTTCGGCGAGGAAGGATTTCAGATCCGCCTCGCTGATCGTGTGGCCATCCTTGAGCTTGACGAAGGCCACCGGCGCCTCGCCGCGATACTGGTCCGGCACGCCGATTACGTTGACCTCATCGACGGCCTCATGGGTCATGGCGGCCTCTTCGATGGTGCGCGGGTAAACATTGAACCCCGAGCAGATGATAAGGTCCTTGATGCGATCCACCAGGAACACGTAGCCATCTTCATCCATATGGCCGACATCGCCGGTGCGCAGCCAGCCGTCCATGAAGGCGTCCTTGCTGGCTTCCGGATTCTCATAATAGCCGGCCATGACCTGCGGGCCTTTTACCTGCAATTCGCCATCTTCGCCGATGCCGACTACCTTGCCGCTGTCCACATCGACAAAGCGGATATCGGTGCCGGGGAGAGGCAGGCCGATGGACATGGGCTTGGAGGGCACCCGGAGCGCGGCGCAGCAGACAACGGGCGAGGCTTCGGTCAGGCCATAGCCTTCGGCCAGCAGGGCCTTGGACTTTTTGGAGAAGGCGTGGCGCACTTCGTCGGGCAGGGCGGCACCACCGGATATGGCAACCTCCAGGGTCTCAATCTGCGCCCGAGTGACGGCGTCGGTCCTCGCCAATGCACTGAGCAGGGTGGGCACGGCGGGCAGCACATTGGCGCCAGTCCGATTGAAGATACCCAACAGGGCTTTCAATTCGAAGCGTGGCAGCATGATTACCGGCGTTCCATTGCCGAGCGGCACGTTCATGCAGACGGTCATGGCGAAGATGTGAAAGAAGGGCAGTACCGCGATCACCTTGGAAGGCGGATAAAACAGGCCACAGCCCCATTTGTCGATCTGGCTCATATTGGCCGCGATATTGGCGTGGGTCAGCAGCGCTCCCTTGGGAATACCGGTGGTCCCCCCGGTATATTGCTGCACCGCAATATCGGTCTGCGCATCGATGGTGACCGGCGACGGCGAATCCCGGCGGGCCAGCAGGTCCTCAAAGCTGGAGATGACGCTGGCATGGGCGGAGCGGTTGGGGTGTGCCAGATCCTTGCGTTTGGCGACTGAAAACAGGATCTTCTTGACCAGCGGCAAGGCGTTGGGGAAATGGGCAACGACCAGTTTCTTGACATGACCAGCGGCCAGCAGGGCCTCGGCTTTTTCAAAGATCTGCTGCAGGTCCAGCGTCACCATGATGTCGGCGCCGGCATTGGCTGTGATGTGCCCCAGCTCGGATACCGTATAGAGCGGATTGCAATTGACCACCGTGCCGCCAGCACGCAGCACGCCGTAATAGGCAATGGGGTAAAAGGGCGTATTGGGCAGCATCAGGGCGACGCGTGTGCCCTTGGTGACGCCGAACTGGCTTTGCAGCGCTCCGGCAAAGGCGACGATCTTTTCGGCCAGCTCGCCAAAGCTGGTTGTGCCCCCGAGAAAATCCAGGGCCATGGCGCCTGGATTTTTGGCGCAGGCCGCCAGAACCTGTTCATGCACAGGGGATGTGTCGATTTGATCGTCCCAGACGATGCCCTCGGGATAGCTTTCGATCCAGGGGCGAAGGCTGTCATTGCTGGTAGCTGGCGTGTCCATCGATATCTCCTCCCAGTGCCTGAAACAGACAAATGGGCGTTCCCAAATATTGGATGCAGTGGGCGTCTAGCCTCCGATGCTCTGTTGGCACCTGTCCTGTCATCTCACGCAAACTATTCCACTTGTTTACGTTAGCGTCAATTATCTGCCCAAGACTTTCATAGGCGCCTGCCAGGAAGGTCTCTTATCGGCATCTAGTTGACGTATGCGTCAATCTGAGTAAACTGCCTTCAACAAGTCTTCGTCGTGGCGCAAAGTTGCGGGCGGAGAGGGAACGGGTCGAACCCTCGGGGCGGTCCGGCATTTGATTGACGACGGTGCTTCGCCCTGACATGGGCGATCGCTGCATGAGGAGGATGTGGGCGATGACCCTGTTGTTGGTTGCGATCAGTCTGGCGGCCTTTGGTGCTCTGGCGATGCGGGAAAGCCCGCTCTGGCAGTGGGGTGCCGCTTTCGCCGTGATCGGCGTGGTATCGGGGCTCGACTTTACCCAGTCCGGCGCCGTCTATGGCTTGGGCTGGTTTTCCTGGGTGCTGATCGTTTTCGGCGCGCTGCTGCTGGTGCTGTCGGTCAAGCCCATTCGTATGGTCGTTCTCACCAAGCCAATCTACGGGGCGGTCAAATCCATTCTCCCCAAGGTCAGCCGCACCGAGCAGGAAGCGCTTGATGCAGGCACGGTGGGCTGGGATGCCGAACTGTTTTCCGGCCGTCCGGACTGGAAAAAGCTGACCGGCATTCGGCCACTGACCCTGACCGATGAGGAGCAGGCTTTTCTCGATGGGCCTACCGAAACCGCCTGCAAGATGATCGACGACTGGGATATTCGTCACAATCGCGCCGACCTCAGCCCCGAGCTCTGGGACTTTCTCAAGTCCAAGGGGTTTCTGGGCATGCTGATTGCCAAGGAGCACGGTGGGTTGGGTTTTTCGGCCCAGGCCCAGTCGATGATCGTCTCGAAAATCGCAAGCCGTTCGGTCGCCGCCGGCATCACCGTCATGGTGCCCAATTCGCTTGGGCCCGGCGAACTGCTGGAAAAATACGGCACGCCGGTGCAGAAGGATAAGTACCTTCATCGCCTCGCCGATGGCCGCGAAGTGCCCTGTTTTGCACTGACCGGCGTGCACTCGGGTTCCGACGCCGGTGGCATGCGCGATATCGGCGTCGTCACCAAGGGCATGCACAATGGCGAAGAAGTTCTGGGCGTGCGCCTCAGCTTTGACAAGCGCTACATCACCCTGGCGCCAATCGCCACTCTGGTGGGCCTGGCCTTCATCCTCAAGGATCCAGATAATCTGCTTGAGAGGGGTCCCGATATCGGCATTACCCTGGCCCTGATCCCGCATGATCATCCGGGGCTTGATATCGGTCGTCGCCATTATCCGGCGCGCCAGGCGTTCATGAACGGACCGGTGCGCGGTACCGACATGTTCGTACCCATGGATTTCCTGATCGGCGGCACAGATTATGCCGGGCAGGGCTGGCGCATGCTGATGGAGTGCCTGTCCACCGGCCGCGCCATTTCGTTGCCGGCGATCGGCACCACTTCGATCAAGCAGACCCTGCGCGCCACCTCGGCCTATGCGCGGGTGCGCCGACAGTTCGGCATTCCCGTGGGCGTCATGGAAGGTGTGGCCGAGCCGCTCGGCGAAATGGTCAAGCGCGCCTATATGTATGAGTCAACGCGCCGCCTGACCGCCTCGATGGTGGATGAAGGCCAGCGCCCGGCGGTGATTGCGGGCCTGCTCAAATACACCACCACCGAAGCCATGCGCGATAACATGGATGATGCGTTCGACATTCATGGCGGACGTGCCATTCAGGACGGGCCGGGCAATTACCTGTTCGGCGCCTATCAGGCCTTGCCGGTGGCCATCACGGTGGAGGGTGCGAATATTCTCACTCGCACGCTGATGACTTTTGCCCAGGGTGTGCTGCGCGCTCATCCCTATCTACTCAAGGAAGTTCAGGCGGCGCAGAACAAGGATCGCCGGGCGGGACTGGACGCATTTGACGGCGCCTTTGGCGGCCACACCTCGTTCATGCTGCGCAACATCGTTGCCAGCTTCCTGCACGGGGTGACAAATGGCAATTTCGCCTCCTCACCCCATAGTGGGCCGATGGCCATCTGGTATCGCCGGCTGCACCGCTATGCGCAGGATTTTGCCCTGGTGGCCGACTGGACCACTGTGGTGCTGGGCGGTGCGCTCAAGAGCAAGCAGAAGATTTCGGGACGCATGGCCGATATTCTGGGCGAACTCTACCTGATGTCGGCAACGCTCAAGCGCTACGAGGAAGAGGGCGCCCGGGAAGAAGACAAGGAACTGGTCGAGGCGATCATGCAGGATCGTATCGCCATGCTCGAAGCGCGGTTCGCCGAAGTCTTCAACAACTTCCCCAACCCGGTCTTTGCCTGGGCCATGCGCATTCTGTGTTTCCCGCTCGGCCGCCATGCCAAGCCGGCAGCCGACACCGTCAATTACCGCTTTGTTCGTTCGGTACTGCGTCCCGGCGCGTTTCGCGACCGGCTGACCACCGGCGTTTATATCTCCATGGACCCAAATGACGTGACGGGCGTTCTGGAAGATGCATTCATCAAGGTCACCGAGGCTGAGGAGATCGAGGCCAGATTCATCAAGGCGGCTCGGCGCGGCGTTATCGAACGGCGGCTGGATCGTGATGCGATTGCCGATGCCATTGAGGCGGGTGTGCTGAGCGACAATGAGGCCGGTATCATGCGGGCCGCAGACGAAGCGACCAATCGAGCCGTGCATGTTGACGATTTCGAGATGGACGTACTCAAGGAAACCGCGCCTCGGCAGGCGGCGGAGTAACATTTGCAGGCCAGAGCCTGCGCCTACCTCCCTTTAAGGGGAGGGGAGATGCGACCGAGACATCGAGGGAAAACCATGATCGCCCCACAGGCAACCGAGACCAGACATTGGCGCTTTCACACCGATCTCGAAAAGATAGGCTGGCTGACCATTGATACCCCCGGGGCCTCGGTAAATACGCTGAGCCGCGAAGCCATCATGGAGCTGGAAACGCTGGTGGCGCGGTTTGAGGACCTGGCCAGTTCCGATGAGTTGGCGGGCGTGGTGATCCTGTCGGGGAAAGACAGCGGGTTTATCGCCGGCGCCGATGTCAGCGAGTTCGACGCGATGAGCGATTTTTCGGTGCTGCCCGAAGCGCTGCGGCGCACCCATGCGCTGTTCGCCCGCATCGAATCGCTGCCCGTGCCAGTGGTAGCGGGCATTCACGGCTTCTGCCTGGGCGGTGGGCTCGAACTGGCGCTGGCCTGCCATTATCGTATTGCGGTCAATGACGAGAAGACCCGCATCGGCTTTCCCGAGGTGAATCTGGGCATCTTCCCCGGTTTCGGCGGCACCGGCCGTTCGATCCGTCAGGCGGGGCCGGTCGATGCCATGGGCATCATGCTCACCGGCAAGATGCTGCGGGCAGGCGCGGCACGCGGGCTCAACCTGGTAGACAAGCTGGTGCGGCATCGCGACCAGTTGCGCTGGGAGGGCCGCAAGGCCGTGCTGACGCGGAAGAAATCGAGCGAGGCGCCGGCGGTCAAGAAGGCGGCCGCCCTGCCGCTGGTGCGCGAGGCTATCGCTAACCAGATGCGCAAGCAGGCCGGCAAAAAGGCCCGCAAGGAGCACTATCCCGCCCCTTATGCGCTGATCGACCTGTTCGAAAAGCATGGCAATGACTGGCGCGCGATGATCCGCGGCGAGGTCGACGCCTTCGTGCCGCTGATGGGTTCGTCCACCGCCACGAATTTGCGGCGTGTGTTCTTTCTCTCCGAGGGCCTCAAGAAACAGGGCCTGAAAGGTGCAAAATTCTCCCGCGTGCATGTCATCGGCGCCGGGGTGATGGGTGGCGACATCGCCGCCTGGTGCGCCTATCGCGGCATGGAAGTGACGCTGCAGGATCTTGATATGGAGCGGATCAAGCCGGCGCTCGACCGGGCCAAAAAGCTGTTCCAGAAACGCTACAAGAAGAAGCGCGAAGTTGACGCCGCCATGCTGCGCCTGACTGCCGACCCCAAGGGCACCGGCGTGGCCCGCGCCGATGTCATTATCGAGGCGGTGGTGGAAAAGCTTGAGGTCAAGCAGAAGATATTCTCCGGCATCGAAGAACAGCTCAAGCCCGGCGCCATCCTGGCCACCAATACCTCTTCGATTGAACTGGAACGTATTGCCGAGGCCTTGCAAGACCCAGCGCGGCTGATCGGGCTGCATTTCTTCAATCCGGTGGCGCAATTGCCGCTGGTCGAGGTGATCCGCTCAAGCTTCAATTCCGATGAGGAAATCGGTAAGGGTGCCAGCTTTGCCCTAGCCATTGGCAAGTCGCCAGTCGTGGTCAAGTCCGCGCCCGGCTTCCTGGTCAACCGTGTGCTCATGCCTTACATGCTGGGCGCCGTTGAGCGGGTGGAAAAGGGCGAGAGCAAGGAGTTGCTCGACGCTGCCGCCGTTGCTTTCGGCATGCCCATGGGGCCGATCGAGTTGATGGATACGGTGGGTCTGGACGTTGGCAAGTCGGTCGCGACCGAACTTGGTCATGATGTCCCGGCCGACAGCAAATTCGCCAGGTTGATCGCCGAAGGCAAGCTCGGCCGCAAGACCGGCGAGGGTTTCTACAAATGGGAAAAGGGCAAGGCCCAAAAAGCCGAAACACCTTCGCATCCCGATCTGGCGGGTCTGGGCAAGGAATTGGTCAAGCCGCTGGTCGACATGACCGAGGTGGTCGTGTCGGAAGGTGTCGTCGCCTCGCCCGAGCAGGCCGATATCGGCGTCATCATGGGAACCGGATTTGCCCCTTTCCTGGGCGGACCGATGAAGGCCAGAGCCGATGGCCGCGCGTAAGAGGAGAACACAAATGACTGAACTCAAGCGCGTTGCCATCATCGGCTCGGCCCGCATTCCCTTTGCCCGCGGTGGCACCGCCTATGCAGATGAAACCAATCTGTCCATGCTTGGTACGGTGCTTGGGGCGGTGGCCGACAAGTTCGGCCTCAAGGGCGAAAAAGTGGATGAGGTAATCGCGGGCGCGGTCATCAATCATTCGCGCGACTTCAATCTTGCGCGCGAAGCGCTGCTCGATGCGGGCCTGAGCCCCCGTACCCCCGGCACCACCATGCAGATTGCGTGTGGCACAAGCCTGCAGGCGGCGCTGGTGCTGGCCGGCAAGATTGCTTCGGGTCAGATCGAGAGTGGCATTGCCGCCGGCTCGGACACGGTGAGCGACAGCCCCATCGTCTTTGGGCCAAAATTCCAGCACCGTCTGCTCAACGCCAATTCCGCCAAGTCGACCGGCCAAAAGTTGGGTGCCTTCAAGGGCTTTTCCTTTGGCGAACTGACCCCGGTGGCCCCTTCGGTCAACGAGCCGCGCACGGGCATGTCTATGGGGCAGCATTGCGAATTGATGGCGCGTGAATGGGGCATCAGTCGCAAGGATCAGGATGCCTTGGCCGTGGCCAGCCATCGCAATGCGGCGGCGGCCTATGACGAGGGCTTCCACGACGATCTCCTGGTGTCATGTGCCGGGCTGGTCAAGGATAACAATGTCCGTCCGGACGCCAACCTGGACAAGATGAGCACGCTCAAGCCGGCCTTTGACAAGTCGAGCGGCCATGGCACGCTCACCGCTGGCAATTCTACGCCTTTGACTGATGGCGCGGCTGGCGTTCTGCTAGCCAGCGAAGAGTGGGCCAAGGCCCGGGGGTTGCCAATCCTGGCTTACCTGACCACCGGGCGGGTGGCCGGCAATGACTTTGCCCATGGCGAGGGTCTGCTGATGGCCCCGACCATCGCGGTCTCGGAAATGCTCGAAAGGGCCGGTCTTGGCTTTGGCGACATCGATTATTTCGAGTTGCATGAAGCCTTCGCCGCGCAGGTGCTGTGCACGCTCAAAGCCTGGAAGGACCCAGCCTATTGCAAGGACGTGCTGGGGCGCGACGAGGTGCTGGGCGAGATTGATCCGGCCAAGATCAATATCAAGGGGTCCAGCCTGGCCTATGGGCATCCTTTCGCGGCGACCGGCGCGCGCATTCTGGGGGTGACAGCCAAATTGCTCTCGACTGAGGTCAACAAGAAAGCGCTGATTTCCGTGTGCACGGCAGGTGGCATGGGCGTAGCGGCTCTGGTAGAAAGCGCTCAATGAGCGACAATGTCATCAAATTCCGGCGGCCCGAGAAGAAATCCGAGCCGCCTGTGAAGAAGCCGCGTGGCCCTTTGCCGGGGTGGGTGCCCTTCGCTGCGCTGCTTGTCGTCGCAATGGTGGTGTTTTTTGTGCAGGGCGGGAGCCAGCCGACCTGACTGGTGCGGCGGGGGTATATTAGCACCCGCTTGCGCGAGCCGAGTGCCGACCTCCGTGCCGTAGTATCTGAATCCATTATTGTCGTGCTGGGCAAAAATTCATGCCTCCCAACAATATGGATATGAGATATTCACAATTGACCCGCTGGTGACGTTTAGGTCAATCTTTTGCTTGTCAGTGGACGGATTTGCGTAATACCGTCCACCATCTTGATCGCCAGGCTCCTGTCTGGTGACAAAGAAGAATGAGCTGCCCACGGAAAAGGCGGCCAGTCAGAGAAACGCAAGAATTCCACAAGGAGATGGGACGAGAATGAAATCCGCAACTCAGAAATTCGTGGCTGTAGCCACCGCTGCCCTGCTGGGGACTACCGCACTGGCCGTGCCGACTTTCGCGGCCAATGTGCCCGAAGGCGTGACGCTTGCTGACGAGCAGACCTTCACCTATCGCGTGCTGGATGAGCACAGCTCTGTCGACCCGCAGATCGTGGAAGATGTGACCGGTTCGGAACTGGTGCGCGACCTGTTCGAGGGCCTGCTGAACCAGAACGCAGATGGTGAGCTGGTGCCGGGCGTCGCCACTGAATGGAGCGCCAACGAAGACAACACCCAGTGGACCTTCAAGCTGCGCGAAGACGCCAAGTGGTCCGATGGCACCGCGGTGACCGCGGGTGACTTCGTCTACGCCTGGAAGCGTCTGGTGAACCCGGAACTGGCTTCGCCTTACGCCTGGTTCGGCGAACTGATGTCGATCGAAAATGCCGCTGAAATCATCGCCGGCGACATGGAACCGTCCGAGTTGGGCGTGGAAGCACCAGACGAGCACACGCTTGTGGTCAACCTGTCGGCCCCGCTCCCCTACTTCCCGGCCATGACCACGCACGCCTCGACCTTCCCCTCGCCGCAGTGGGTGATTGAAGAGCATGGCGATGCCTGGACCCGTCCGGAGAACATTGTCACCAATGGTGCTTATGTGCTGACCGAACACGTTCCGCAGGAGCGTTCGGTGCGTGTAAAGTCCGACACCTACTGGGATGCGGAGAACACTGTCCTCGAAACTGTCACCGCTCTGGTCATCAACGATGAAAACCAGGCCCTGACCCGCTTCCTCGCCGGTGAACTGGACCGCACTGAAGTGCCGACCGGCCAGTATCCGCGTCTCAAGGAAGAGCATCCGGATGCGGCGATCTCGTTCCCGCGCCTCTGCACCTACTACTACAACGTCAACCTGCGCGAGAACGGCCCGGAAGCCCTTAAGGACGTCAAGGTCCGTCAGGCTCTGGCCTATGCGATCGATCGCAACGTGATCACCGACCAGATCCTGCAGGGCGGGCAGACCCCGGCCTACACGTTTACGCCTGGCGCAACTGCCAATTTCGAGGTTCCCTCGGTGCCGTTTGCCGAAATGACCCAAGCAGAGCGTGACGAAGCGGCCAAGTCGCTGATGGAAGAAGCAGGCTATGGCAGCGACAATCCGCTGGAGCTGTCGATCCTGTACAACACCAGTGAAGCACACCGCGAAGTTGCGACCGTGATCGCGCAGATGTGGGAGCAGAAGCTCGGCGTCACCACCACGCTCAACAACATGGAATGGAACACCTTCCTGGAAGCGCGTGGTAATGGCGATTATGAAGTCGCCCGTGCCGGCTGGTGCGGCGACTACAATGAAGCCTCGACCTTCCTTGACCTGATGCAGACCGAGTCCGGCTATAACGACTCGGCCTACTCGAATGAGGAGGTCGACAGCCTGCTTTCTGAAGCCAAGACCCTCACCGATCCAAGCGCCAACTACACGCGCGTCGAAGAGATCGTGGCCGAGGAAATGCCCGTGCTGCCGATCTATCACTATGCCGGCGTCTACATGTTGAACCCGCAGATCCAGGAATGGCCGGTCAACAATGTCGAGCAGAACTGGTACTCGAAGGACCTGTATCGCGTCGCCGAGTAACATCGCGACGATAACCGCTATCCCGCGCCCCTTCTCGGGGGTGCGGGATACGCCCATCTGGGCAATCCAGCATCTGGCGCAGCGACCCTGGACTGGAGGATTTAGTCCTCTGCGAAGCGCCGGTCTGCCAGTAAGCCGGGCCTAGCTTCGCGTCGCCGACGCACGGATCAACAAAATGCTGAAGTACATTCTCAAGCGCCTGGCGGTAGCCATACCCACGCTTTTGATTCTCATTATCTTTTCGTTCATCCTGATGCGGGTTGCCCCTGGCGGTCCGTTCAATTCCGAACGTCCCTTGCCGGCCCAGGTGCTGGCCAATATCGAAGCCAAATACGGGCTCGACCAACCCTGGCATATCCAGCTCTGGGAATATGTGGTCGGCATCGTGACGCGCTTCGATTTCGGGCCCTCCTTTGCCTATACCGATCGCACTGTGAACGACATCATCGCGCAGGGTTTTCCGGTCACCCTTACCTACGGGACCTGGTCCTTCGTGCTGGCCGTGACCGTGGGCTGCCTGCTCGGCATTGCCGCGGCCGTGCGTCACAATAGCTGGATCGACTATTTCGCCGTGGGAACCTCGATCGGTGCCCAGGTACTGCCGAACTTCGTCATGGCGCCGCTGCTGGTGATTGTTTTCACGCTCTGGCTGCACTGGCTGCCCGGTGGGGGCTGGCGCGGCGGGCAACTGCCCTATGTCATCATGCCGGTGATCGCGCTGGGTACCAGCTATATGGCGTCCATTGCCCGCATTACCCGCTCCTCGATGCTCGAAGTGCTCAGCTCGAATTTCATCCGGACCGCCCGGGCCAAGGGGCTGCCCTCGAGCCAGATCATTATCCGGCATGCGCTCAAGCCGGCGCTCATGCCGCTGCTGAGCTATCTGGGTCCGGCCTTTGTGGGCATGGTGACCGGTTCGGTGGTGATCGACGTATTCTTCTCGACCGGCGGCATCGGGCAATTGTTCACCAATTCCGCCTTCAACCGCGATTACTCGGTGATCATGGGGATCACCATTCTCCTTGGTGCCCTGACGATCACCTTCAATCTGGTTGTCGACATTCTTTACGCGTGGGTCGACCCCCGCATTCGCTACTAGGAGCGGGCCAATGGTTCTCAGACCAATTCGTGTGGAAGCCCAGGCTGACCCGACCAATGTGGACGACCAGTCCTACCTGACCGCCACCAAGAGCCGCTCGCTCTGGGCCGACGCGGCCCGTCGTTTCTTCCGGCACATCCCTTCGGTGGTGAGCCTGGTTCTGCTGGTGCTGGTGGCGCTATTCGCCTTTACCGGCAATTTCTTTGCCGTCTGGACCAATTCGGAAGTGGACTGGTCGGTGCTGGGACGGGTGCCCGAACTGGGCGCCCCGTCGCTGGAAAGCGGCCATTACTTCGGAACCGACGATCTGGGCCGCGACCTTTTTGCGCGGGTCGTCCAGGGTAGCCAGATTTCGCTGATGGTCGGCATTGTCGGAGCGGGCATCGCGGTCATAGTCGGTACCGTGTATGGCGCTGTCGCGGGATATTTTGGCGGGCGCCTGGACTCGGTGATGATGCGCCTCGTCGATATCCTGCTTTCGATCCCCTACATGTTCGTGCTGATCCTGCTGCTGGTGGTGTTTGGCCGTTCGATCTCCATGCTGTTCATCGGTATCGGACTGATCTCGTGGCTGGACATGTCCCGTATCGTGCGGGGCCAGACGCTGTCGCTCAAGCAGAAGGAATTCATCGAGGCTGCGCGCGCATCGGGCGCCGGGCATTTCACCATTATCTTCCGGCATATCGTGCCGAACCTGCTGGGCATTGTGGCGGTCTATGCCACGCTGCTGGTGCCGCAGATGATCCTGACCGAGAGCTTTATCTCATTCCTGGGCCTGGGCGTGCAGGAACCCCTGACCTCATGGGGGGCGCTGATCGCCCAGGGTGCGAGCAATGTGATGTATGGCACGCTCTGGCAGTTGCTGTTCCCGCTGGGCTTTTTCATCGTCACGCTGTTCAGCTTCTATTTCGTCGGCGACGGCCTGCGTGACGCTCTCGACCCCAAGGACCGGTAGGACGACATGGCTCTGCTAGAAGTTAAGAACCTCAAGGTCGATTTCGACACCCAGGACGGCGTGGTCCACGCCGTGCGGGACCTCAGCTACACGCTGGAAAAGGGCAAGACCCTGGCGATTGTGGGGGAGAGCGGCTCGGGCAAGACTCAGGGCGCCTTCGCCCTGATGGGTCTGTTACCGAAAAACGGGCGGGCGACGGGCTCGATCCGCTTCGATGGCAAGGAGATCCTCAACCTGCCGCTGCGTGAGCTCAACCGCTATCGCGCCGAAAGGATCGGGATCATCTTCCAGGACCCGATGACCTCGCTCAACCCCTATATGCGTATCTCGCGGCAGATGACCGAGGTGCTCGAGCACCACAAGGGCATGAGCCGCAGCGAAGCGCTGGCCGAAAGCGTGCGTTTCCTCGATGCAGTGCGCATCCCCGACGCCAAGAATCGGGTGCATATGTATCCGCACGAGTTCTCGGGCGGCATGCGGCAGCGCGTGATGATCGCCATGGCGCTGTTGTGCGGGCCCGAATTGCTGATCGCCGACGAGCCAACCACGGCGCTCGACGTGACGGTGCAGGCCGAGATAATCGATCTGCTGGTGGACCTGCAGGAAGATTTCCACGCCTCGATCATCCTGATCACCCATGATCTGGGGATTGTGGCGGGCACCTGCGAGGACACACTGGTGATGTTCAACGGCGAGGTGATGGAATATCGCAAGACCGAAGAGCTGTTTGCCAATCCCGAGCACGCCTACACCAAGGGACTGCTTTCAGCGGTGCCGCGGCTCGACCAAAAGGTCGAGCGCCTTTCCACCGTTTCCTATGAATTCATGGCCGGAGCACGCAAAGCATGAGCGAGCAGGACGTCATTCTCCAGGTCCGTAATCTGTCGGTCCATTTCAACGTGCCGGCGGGCGGGCTGTTTGGCGGGCACAAGGTGCTCAAGGCGGTCAAGAATGTCTCCTTTGACCTGCATGCCGGGGAGACGCTGGGCATTGTAGGGGAGAGCGGCTGTGGCAAGTCGACACTGTCGCGCGCCATTATCCGCCTGATCGAGGCTTCAGGCGGAGAATCGGTGTGGATGGGCAAGGACATCCTCAAGATGAACTCCAGCGAGTTGGTGGGGCTGCGCAAGGATATCCAGATGATCTTTCAGGATCCGCTGGCCTCGCTCAATCCGCGCATGACCGCTGGATCAATCATCGCTGAGCCGCTGCAGATCCATAATCCCGAAGTCACCAAGGCCGAGCGGACCAAGCGCGTGGCCGAGATGATGGAAAAGGTCGGTTTGACGCCGAACATGATCAACAAATATCCGCACGAATTTTCCGGCGGCCAGTGCCAGCGTATCGGCATCGCACGGGCGTTGATCACCCGGCCCAAGCTGATCGTGTGCGACGAAGCGGTTTCGGCGCTCGATGTTTCCGTGCAGGCCCAGGTCATCAATCTGCTCATGGATCTGCAAAAGGAATTCGGCGTTTCCCTGCTGTTCATCGCGCATGACATCGCCGTGGTGCGCCACATCGCGCAGCGCATCATGGTACTTTATTTCGGCGAGGTGGTGGAAATCGGCGAGAGCGAGCAGGTGGTGATGGCGCCCAGCCATGACTACACTAAGAAGTTGATTGCTTCGGTGCCGGTCCCCGATCCCAAGGAAGAAATGAAACGCCGTGAAGTGCGTCGTCGCCTACGCAGGGAGGCGGCGGCTGCCGCCTGAGGCCCTATAGAGCGGGACCGATTGGTACCTTGGCCTGGACCCGGGGATTGCGTTTGGGGTCAGACTGGTGCGTTTGGATCAAGCCTTGTCCGGGTCGTTGGGGCTGCGCCGGTCAGCGGTGCCAACGTCCCTTTCCTGTCGCCGTCGGTCGGGGCCGGAATAGCCGCCCCCCTCGACAAAAGGGCGCGGGTTGGCGGCGATGCTGTCCAGCCGGGACTTGAGGTGGTTGGCGGCAAAGGGCTTGCGCAGAAATTCGGTCACACCTGCGTCGCGCGCCGCCGCAATACGGGCGGCGTCGGGCGCAGCCGACATCATGATCACCGGGGCCAGTCGATTCATGCTCTCCGCATCGACGCGCAACCGCCGAACAATCTCCACGGCATCGGGTTTGACCAGACCATCATCGATGATGACCAGTTCAAAAGGCCTGCGGCGCAGCTCCTGTTGCGCCTGTGATGCATCATTGACTTCGCGGATATCCCGGCGGCCGAGGCCACGCAGCATGCCGGCCACCAGGGCGGCCATGTTGGCCTGCGGGTCAATGATCAAAATGCCGGATTTGGTAATCTGTTCGCTGGGCATCGGGGTCGATTCTGAACTGTGTTCAGGACTAGAATAAGCCACGTCGATAACTGGCGCGTTAACGGCTTTGCAACGGGGGAAAGCGACGCGATTGCGCGTTGACAGGTGGGCTCCGTTTCCTTATGTAGAGGCCAGTTTTCGGGCGCCTTGGCGCCCCTTTTGTTTGACCGAGGATTACTAAGATGAAGATCCGCAACTCGCTGAAGGCGTTGATGACTCGCCACCGCGCGAACAAGCTCGTCCGCCGCCGCGGCCGCGTTTACATCATCAACAAGGTGGACAAGCGCTTCAAGGCCCGCCAGGGCTAAGCGCTTCGCGCTCACCGATTTGACTTCGACAAGGCCTGCACGAAAGTGCGGGCCTTGTTGCGTTGATGGGTGGGGCGGATGGTCTGAAGGGCGGAACTCTCGCCACGAAGACGTTCAATGCCGAAGCACTGACATTGCCTCACCCTCGGCCTTGAGCCGAGGGCTCTGTGCATTTTCGGCGGGTATGGGGTGGGAAGCGGACTGGCGGCTTTATTAATCAAGCAAGATAAGCTGACGCTAGATCCCTCACGTGGGGCCAGTAGCGTAGCGCGCCGAACAGCCTAAAACGCGCGCTCCTAGACCGAACGTGTCGAGGTTTGGGAGTAGCGCGCCTCCATCGGCGAAAGGCCTTTTGGATTTGGCCGGGTGAGTATGCCGTAAAGCTCCGGACGACGTCCGCGAATCCAACGTTGGCCCGTGCACTTGTCCAGTAAAGCGAGGTCGACTTCTGTGGTGACTATTGCGTCCGCCGCTTGCCAGGTTTCGACCAGAATTCGGCCGTAAGGATCGAGAACCATCGCGTTTCCGGTACGAACTTCATCCTCGTCCTGGCCAATGCCGTTGCTGAAAATCAAGAACATACCATTGTCGTGAGCCCGCGACGGCAACCACCGCAGGAGCCATTCGCGACCATTGGGGCCCCTGATTTCAGCTTCAATTGCTGCGGGATTTTCTTGTCTGCGCTGCCACTTCTCGACCGGTATCCGCTTCATACCGTGTGGACTGACAGATTGCCCCCCGCCAGCCTGATGCGGTGCAATCAGCATTTCTGCTCCTAGCAACGCGTTGGCTCTCGCATTTTCGATCAAGTTATTGTCCCAGCAGATCAGGATACCTGCTCGGACGCCCCACGGCGTATCGAACACGGTGAAGCTATTGCCGCTCTGGATAAGGGGATGTTCCCAGGCATGGAGCTTGCGGTGACAATGAACATGACCATTCGGCATGGACACGGCGTAGGAATTGTAGAGCTCTCCATTGTCCGAGAGTTCCAAAAAGCCAGCGCCGATAGCTATGCCATGCTCCCGCGCCAGACGAGAAACATAGGAGATCGAAGGCCCGGTCAACGGCTCAGCCAGCGCCCGCAACGCTGCTGCATCCAGTTTTGGAACGTGCCAGTAGCCGCCAATACACATTTCCGGAAAGGCTGCGAGCTGACTGCCCTCCGAGGCCGCCTGAGCCGTGAAGGCCGCGATTCGCCCCAGATTGTATTCCTTATCGTTGGCACGGTGCTGGAATTGAACTGAAGAAACTTTCAATGTCATGACTCTTACTCCTGAGACTTGGAGCGAGAAAATCATGCTGCTATCGTTTCGTAAAATGAGATATTTGACACAAAAAAGTCGGTAAGAGAATGGATCTTAAGCTGCTGCGCTCCTTCGTTCAGCTCAGCGACACCGGGCATTATGGCAAGGCAGCCGAAAAGCTTTTTGTCACACAGTCGACGTTATCCAAGCAGATGCAGGCGTTGGAGATGACAGTTGGCGGCCCCCTGTTTGAGCGTGGGCGACATGGCGCCAGGCTATCGCAATTGGGTAAATTGCTTCACCAAGAGGCCTTGATCCTTTTGCGCTTGAGCGATGACATCGACGTCAAAATGCAACGAGCAACTGCAGGTCTTACGGGCAATCTCGACATTGGATTTGGTATTTCCACGCTCATTACGGCACCCCAATTCATTGCCGAATTCCGAGCTATGGTCACCGATTGCCAGATTACACTCAATGACATGCCCTCCAGGGACCAGCATCAAAGATTGCTGGATGGGCGTCTCGATATCGGATTTTGTCGTGCGCCAGTAGAACTGGGTGAGCTGTCATTCCTAGAGATTGCAGAGGAGCAGTTGGCTCTCGTAATGCCTCGTGACATGGCACTCCCTGACGTAGACCAATCGGCATCGTTGAACAGCCTTGGGTTTGTCGCGCTAACGCCGTCGCGCGGGCCCGGGCTTAACGAGCAGATCCGGAAATGGTGTATCGGAGCCCAATTTGCTCCAAGGGTTGTCCAGCACGCCGATGACATCTTGACTATCCACGCAGTGGTCGCGGCTGGACTTGGCTGCGCGTTTCTACCGCTGCAGGGCGTTGAAGCCCTAGGGAACCGCACACTGCAACGGCCCCTGTCCGGTGAGGGAGCGAAATGGCCTATTGGAATCTGTTGGCGGAGTAAGGAGACAAACCCGGTGCTGCTCCGATTTGTTAATTACGTCGCCGAACGTACTGCAGGTTTTGGACAGCGACAGCGAGAAGCGAAATGACCAAGATGGGTCAAGCTGACCATCGGTTTTGCCTTGTTCTGTCCACCTCACCCGGGGCCCATCCTGAGACGGCGCCGCGCGTGCAGACCCCTGTCGGAGCCGGTGGGTAGATATTGGGAGGGGCGGCCCCGGCTTCCCTCGGGGTGACAGTCGGTGGATCAGGGATGTCGCTGCGGAAAATTTCAGGCAATTGGCTGGACAGTCTTGTCGACCACAACGGGGGCGATTTCTGCCATGACGACGGACTTGCTGCACGGGCCAGAGCAACCCACAGGCTGTCACCCTGGCGCAGGCCGGGGCTCATCCTGAACTTCGTGATATCGCTCCATTCTCGTAACCGCGAGGCAAGACTGCCGGACGGCCAAGTCAAGCGCGCCAGGAGGAGACGTTATGCGGTTCGATGACCCAGCCGGATCAGGCCTTGAGCACGATGACCTTGGTGTTGACCGGGGTGCGCTCGTAGAGGTGCATCATGTCCTGGGTGAGCAGACCGATACAGCCGCTCGAAATGCCCTTGCCGATCGTTTCTGGCTGACGGGTGCTGTAGAGCGTGTACAGCGTATAGCGCCCATCCTGGTAGAGGTAGAGCGTGCGGGCGCCCAGCGGGTTGTCGAGGCCAGGGGGCATGCCGCCGGCATATTTAGCCACTTCGGGCTGCCGTTCAATCATTTCCCGGGGCGGGGTCCAGACCGGCCACTCGGCCTTGCGGCCAATATAGGCGTCCCCGCTCCAGAGAAAGCCGGCCCGCCCGACATTGACGCCATAGCGCGTGGCGACATTGTCACCCTCGATGCGATAGACATAGTAATTGCGCGGATCAACGATGATGGTGCCGGGCGCCTCGGCACTGTCATAGCGCACGGTGCGGCGCCAATATTTTGGAGCGACCTTGTTGAGATTGACCGCCTCGATGGGGAAGCGCTCATCGGGCAGTGGGCCATAGGCCTGTTCGGCCTCGGCCATGCTCAGTGCCTTGATCGTGGTGCAGCCGGAAAGCGCCAGCGTGCCCAGCGCCGCGGCGGAGCCGAGCAGAAAGCCCCTGCGGCCCATCGGCGTTCCGCTCGATGTTTGTCCATCACCTGTACGCATCACCCTGCTCCCTTGCTCGACTGGTGCGATCTTGATCCTTGCCGGGCATGGCTGCAAGCAAAGCACAAACAAACAAGGCCCCGACAGCGTCGGGGCCTTGGTCATTGATGCAGCTGGGTAACACCCTAGCTCGAGCCGGCGCCGTCCTGACGGACAAAGGCGATACGCAGCATATTGGTCGCGCCGGGGGTGCCCAGGGGCACGCCGGCGGTAATTGCGATGCGGTCGCCGGGGCGGGCAAAGCCTTCCTCATAGGCGATGACGCAGGCACGATCGACCATGTCTTCCAGGCTCACCGCATCCTCGGTCTGGACGCAGTGAATGCCCCAGACCACCGACAGGCGACGAATGGTGCGCAGATTGGGTGAGAGCGCAATGATGGGCTTGTTAGGCCGCTCGCGCGCGGCGCGGATGCCGGTCGAACCCGAGGCGGTGTAGGTGACGATGGCAGCCAGATCGAGGGTTTCGGCAACCTGGCGCGTCGCGGCCGAGATGGCGTCGGCGGCGGTCGCCTCCGGTTCGGTCTGCGCTGCGCGAATGATATTGTTGTAGTTGGCGTCGCTTTCCACCGCCACGGCAACCTTGGCCATGGTGGAGACGGCTTCGACCGGATAGTCGCCCGAGGCGCTTTCCGCCGAGAGCATGACCGCGTCGGCGCCTTCAAACACGGCGATCGACACGTCCGAGACCTCGGCGCGGGTCGGCACCGGCGCGGTGATCATGGATTCGAGCATCTGGGTGGCGACGATAACCGGCTTGCCGAAGCGGCGGCACATGCGGATCATGCGCTTTTGCAGCCCGGGGACCTGCTCAAGCGGCAGTTCGACACCCAGATCGCCACGGGCGACCATGATGGCGTCGGAGAGCTTAACGATCTCCTCGAGCCGCTCGATGGCCTGCGGCTTTTCGATCTTGGCCATGACGCCGGCGCGACCCTGGACGATCTTGCGCACATCGATGATGTCTTCTGGGCGCTGCACGAAGCTGAGCGCAACCCAGTCGACCTCGGCCTTGAGCGCTTCGAGCAGGTCCGCATGGTCCTTTTCGGTCAGCGCGCCGGTGGGCAGCAGCGTATCGGGCAGGGAGACGCCCTTCTTGTCGGAGAGCTTGCCGCCATAGATGACCTCGGTCTCGATGGCGCCATTGCCGACCTTGGTCGCCTTCAATTGCAGCTTGCCGTCATCGAGCAGCAGGCGGTCACCCACAGAGACGCTCTCAATGATCTCCGGGTGCGGCAGGAAAACGCGCTGGGCGTTGCCCTGATCGTTCTGCTCGCTATCGAGGGTAAAGCTCTGCCCTGCGACCAGATTGACCGAGCCTTCGGCGAATTTCCAAACGCGCAGCTTGGGGCCCTGCAGATCGGCCAGGATGCCAATGGGGTGCTTGAGACGCGCTTCGACCGCGCGGATGCGCTTGACGGTCTGGTGCAGCACCTCGTGGCTGGCATGGCTCATATTGATGCGGAAGACGTCGGCCCCGGCCTTGGCCAGTTCCTCGATCATGGTCTCCTCGTGGCTCGCGGGCCCGAGGGTGGCAAGGATCTTTGCGCGTCTGATCCGTCTCATTGCGTGTCCGTATTGTCTGGCGTTAAGGGCTCGTCGGGGTCGACCAGGAAAGCCGGATCTTCGAGATCTTCGCCCAGGTCCGGGCCGACAATGCTTGGCGCGCCGGCGCTCTCGGTGAGCTGCAGCGTCCAGTCGGTACGGTTCTGTGTATCGATTTCAAAGAACCCGGTGCGCTCATAGCCCCGGGCGAGGCAATCCTCAACCCCGAATATTGTGAAGGTTTCGTCACGGGTGCACATGAAGACCTGACCGTCCCAGGACCCGCCGCCGATATCGTCCACTGCGTAGAGGTAGTAGAAGCGACGGGCGAGGTCGCCCTGGAAGATCGTGCGGCAGTCGCCCGGAGGGGTCTGCCACCAGCCTTCGCTCATCCAGCCCCGCTCGGCGCGATAGCCCAGGGAGACCGAAACCAGATTGGCGGTTTCATTGCAGATACGCAGCTCGGCCTGTGCGGGCGTGGCCATGGCCATCAGGCCACCAAGGGTGGCAAGCAACAGGGTCGAGCCAAGACGGATAGGGTTCACCATTGCGCTGGAAATCACCGGAAAACGTGCCCTTCTTTGATCGTATGGTAGAGACGAGGTCAATGGCTAAAGGGGGGATTTGACGGAAATGCGGGCATGAATGCCACGCTGATCATAAAAGCGGCGTGAGTGACCCCGAGCAACAACGGCAAGCCCGGGCAGGGTGTGGATTGCGGGTAAAGGGGGTTGAATGGGGGGCGGGCTTGGGGTTGATGGGGCGCGGACAATTCCGCAGCAATTTCGCGCCAGCCGTCCGGCATTTGACCGGCCGGAACTGGTCGCCAGGAGAGACGAAGCATGGCCGTTGAAGATAGCGTCGCGCAGGATCAGTTGCGCGCTTTCATCGAGCGCATCGAGCGTATGGAAGAAGAAAAGGCGGCCATCGCCGCCGACATCAAGGAAATCTATGCCGAAGCCAAGGGCAATGGCTTCGATACCAAGATCCTGCGCAAGATCGTGACCATCCGCAAGCAGGATGCCAATGAGCGCATGGAGCAGGAAGCCCTGCTTGAGCTCTATATGTCCGCCCTGGGCATGGTTGAAGCACCGCCCGAGCGGTAATTGTCGATCAAGCCAGTATGTCGAGCAGGGCTTTGGACATGTCGCTGGCCACACTGACGACCTTCGCGGAGGCCTTGAAGTTGGCCTCGGCGCCGATCACGTTGACCATTTCGCTCGAGAGCTCGACGGGTGCCTTCGGTGCTCGAGCGAGCGATGCGCGCGGCGCTTTGCTCCAGCTGGCCACTGGCACGCTGCATGCCGTAGGCACCAATGGAAATGCTGGAAATGGTCATGGGCCGTCCTTTTTCTGCAGAATCCAAAGGCCAGCAAGACTCTCAATAATCAGTTAGCCTGACTGGTTCATCCGGCCTCCAGATTACGCGGCTTTGGCGGCTTCATCGCCAAGAGCAAAGCGGATCGCGGCATCTGCGTGGATGGTTGTCGAGTCGAAGCCGGGCAGGGGCAGGGTCTTTGGATCGATCAGCAGTCCAATTTCGGTGCAGCCGAGGATGACGGAGTCGGCCCCCTCGGCCTTGGCGCGCCCAATGATGTCGAGATAGGCCGCGCGGGCCGCCGCGCGCACCTGACCCTGGCAGAGTTCGTTGAAAATGATGTCGTGAACGATGGTGCGATCGTCTGCTGTGGGTACCATCACCTCGATGCCCTGGGCTTTCATCCGCTCGGTATAAAAGCCGTGTTCCATCGTGTAGCGGGTGGCAAGCAGCAGCGGGCGCTTGTGGCCGTGGGCCAGCAAGGTAGACGCCGTTTCGGTGATGATGTCGATCAGCGGAATGCCTGACATTGCTGCCACCGGTTCGGCGACCAGATGCATGGTATTGGTGCAGATCAGGACGCAGTCCGCGCCGGCTCGGGCCAGACCAGCCCCGGCCCGCCCCAGCAGGTCGCCGGCCTGATCCCAGCGCCCGGCCTGTTGCAAGGCCACGACTTCGGTGAAGTCGAGAGAGCGCATGGCGATTTCGGCGGATGCCAGGCCGCCGCGCAGGCGCCGAACTTCCTGATTGATATGGCGATAATAGACGGCAGTCGATTCCCAGCTCATGCCGCCGATCAAACCAATCGTCTTCATTTTTGCGTCCTCCAGGTCGCTGAAATGATGCGGCGTTTGAAGAGCAAAGGGCGCGCAGAGTTTGGCTGCTATGGCAGATAGCGCGCGGCAAATTTGCAGGGGAGTGAGAAGATGCGCTAATATTGTGCGCGAATGGAGCAGAACTCATGCTGGACGAGCGCGACCGAAAGATTTTGAGCTTATTGCAGGCGGATGCCGAGCAGCCCGTCAACGATATTGCGGCGGTAGTGGCGCTCTCGCCTTCGGCTTGTTCCCGCCGGATCGCCCGGCTCAAGGAGGAGGGGTTCATAGCGCGCACCGCGGCGGAATTGGACCGGCGCAAAATGGGCCTCCCGACGACCGTATTTGTCATCGTGCGCACCGGCTCACATGCCGCCGACTGGCTGGAGAAGTTCCATGCGGCCGTTTCAGCAGTCCCCGAGATCGTCGAAGTGCACCGCCTGACCGGCAATTTCGACTACATTCTCAAGATCGTGCTGCCCGATGTTGAACACTATGACGTGGTCTACAAGCAGCTCGTTTCGCGTATCGAGCTGTTCGACATGTCAGCCTATATTTCGATGGAAACGGTCAAGTCCTCGCCCGGCCTGCCGACGAACTACGCGTAATCTCAGTTCTGCAGTCCCTCCTTGAGGAGAGGCGGCGGCAGCGCTGAGGCCGTACTAGATCCTTGCCATCGCTGCTTTCATAGCCGCCTCGTCATATCCGAGCGCGGTGAGCGCAGCAGCGACAACACCGGCGCGATCCAGGCCAGCGGCAGCATACATGTCGGCCTGGGACGCGTGTTCGACAAAGGTGTCGGGGATCATCAGCGGACGGAAACGCAGTTTGCCATCGAGCAAGCCGTTGCTGGCAAGGAATGTGGCGACATGGCTGCCAAAGCCACCCAGGCCGCCTTCTTCGGTCGTGATCAACACATCGTGGCTCTGTGCCAGCGAGGCGATGAGCTCTTCATCCAAAGGCTTGAGGAAGCGCGCGTCGGCCACGGTGGGGTTGAGCCCGAGAGCGGCCAGCTTGTCTGCGGCGGCGAGCACTTCGCCCAGCCGCGTGCCATAAGAGAGCAGCGCGATCGTGCTGCCCTGGCGCACAATGCGGCCCTTGCCAATCGAGAGAATCTCACCGCGTTCCGGCATGTCCACGCCCATGCCTTCGCCGCGCGGATACCGGAAGCTAATCGGGCCACTGTCAAAAGCGGTCGCGGTTGCTACCATGTGGCGCAATTCGGCCTCATCCGCGGCGGCCATATGCACCATGCCGGGAATGGCGCCGAGATAGGCATTGTCATAATTGCCGGCATGGGTCGGTCCATCGGCGCCGACATAGCCGGCCCGGTCGATGGCGAAGCGCACCGGCAGGCCCTGAATGGCGACGTCGTGGATCACCTGGTCATAGGCGCGCTGCAGGAAGGTCGAATAGATGGCACAGAAGGGCTTCATACCCTCGCTGGCCATGCCCGCCGCAAAGGTCACGGCATGCTGTTCGGCGATACCCACATCGTAGATGCGGCTGGGAAAGACCTCTGCGAACTTATCGAGGCCCGTGCCCGAGGGCATGGCGGCGGTGACGGCCACCACGCGCGGATCAGCCTGGGCCTCCTGGATCAGTGAAGAGGCAAACACCGAGGTGTAGGAGGGCGCGTTGGAGGGCGCCTTGGCCTGGGCGCCGGTGATGACGTTGAACTTGGAAACGCCATGATATTTGTCAGCCGAATTCTCGGCCGGGGCGTAGCCCTTGCCCTTTTTGGTCACGGCGTGAATCAGGATCGGGCCCTGGCCAAATTCCTTGACGTTGTCGAGGATGGCCAGCAGGTCTTCCAGATTGTGCCCGTCGATCGGGCCGACATAGTAGAAGCCCAGTTCCTCGAACAGCGTGCCGCCGGTGAAGAAGGAGCGCGCAAATTCCTCGGTGCGGCGAGCCGGCTCGTGCAGGAAGGGGGGGAGTTTGGAGACCATGGCCTTGGCCGCCTCGCGGGTGCCGCGATAGACCGGGCCGGAGACCAGACGGGCCAGGTAGGTTCGCAGGGCGCCGGTGGGGGGAGCGATGGACATGTCATTGTCGTTGAGGATGACAATGAGGCGTGCATCCATGGCGCCGGCGTTGTTCATCGCCTCATAGGCCATGCCGGCCGACATGGCACCGTCGCCGATGACGGCAATGACATTACGCGGCTTTTCCATGTGCTTGCTGGCCTCAGCCATGCCCAGGCCAGCCGAGATCGATGTCGATGAATGCCCGGCGCCGAAGGGATCATATTCGCTTTCGGCGCGGCGGGTGAAGCCGGAGAGCCCGCCCTTCTGCCGAAGGGTGCGCATGCGGTCGCGACGGCCGGTCAGGATTTTGTGCGGATAGGCTTGATGGCCAACATCCCAGATAATGCGGTCGTGCGGGGTGTCGAATACGGCGTGCAGCGCAACGGTCAGTTCGACTACCCCCAGGCCCGCCCCGAGATGGCCGCCGGTGACCGAAACAGCGTCGATCATTTCGGCCCGCAATTCATCAGCAAGCTGACGCAGATCCTCACGCGGCATGTCACGCAGATCGGCTGGGGTCTGAACGGTGTCGAGCAGCGGCGTATCGGGCTTGTTGGCCAAGCGTATCCCCGTCAAATATCTGGTTTGTCCCTGTTTAGGCGCAGGGTGATGCCTTTGCAATGCCAGCCAGGGCAATGCGGCGATGGCTCCCACTAGTGGGCGAGCATTCAGGCAATTGCGGGGCAGAAGACGCGGGGCGGCGCGGTCAGTTGCTGGCGAGGACCAGAGGCGCGGTGCGCGTGAAACGGTTATGGACCGGCGCTGGCGCCCTATCACCGACGCCCTTGATCAGCACATGGCGGCCCATTTCCGGGGTCGGGTCGAAATCAGCCTCATCGTGATTGAAGATCACGGCATAGCGGCCCGAGGACATCGCCGCCGGGTCGGTGAAGATGTCCGCGACATGTTCAAGGTCGGGGGCTACCAGAGCGGGGCGGCGCATAGCGTCGGGATCGGGACGGGCGGCGACATGTTTCACCAGTGCCTCGGCCAGGGGCGTCGGTGCTTCAGCATCGGTCGCGCTGAATGTGCCGCCGAACAGGTCGGACAGATTGCCGCTGAGTGAGGCGGTCTGGATGTTTGCCGCCGGCCGCAGGGGCGGCAGAGCCGGCAGTCGATCGGTTGGTGCGGGGGGCGTTGCCGTGGCGCTGGCAGTGGTGGTGCCTTCGATGATCATTTCCAGCGCGCGTTGTGCCTCGGGTTCTGCTTTCGGGCTGGCGGCAGCATAAGCCGTCAGGATATCGGCCGGCGGGTCCGTCATGATGACGCGTGGCGTCGGCATGGTGGGTTCGGTCAGAGCGGCGAGGGCGGTGACAGCGTCGTTGTTCCGCAAGTCACTGGGCATGGCCACGGGCATGGTCACCGCGACCTGCGAGGCCAGCGTCATCTCGCCGCCGGTCAGCGGCGCGCTGCCGCTGGTCGAAAAGGGCAGGTTGGTGTCCGACACCGAGGCTACTGCGAGGTCTGTTCCGCCCAGGTCGGCGGGACGACGTTCGGGCATTGCCGGGGCTACCGGGGTGGAGCGCTGCGGAGCCAGCGAGGCTGTCTGCACCTGCGGTGCGCTGGCGGATGTCTGTTCGTTTCCGCCAAACAGCAGGTCCACCAGGGTGCGGCCGCTGCCCTCCGAGGCGCTGGCCACCCGCGTGCCCGAACTGGAGCCGTTGCAGGGGAAGGCGTGGCAGCGTTTCCATTCGGCCAGGGCAACATTGTAGCCCTGTTGGGACAGCACCTTGCCATCGGTGGGCAGGTGCATGGTCTTGCCGTCAGGAAACAGTTCCTTGAGCTGGGCGCGGGTCATGCGGGGCCAGGCGCGCACAGAACCGGTGTCCAGATGGACAAAAGGGCTGCCCGAAGTGGGATAGTAGCCCACGCCACCAACCTGTTTCTTCATGGCGGCGGCGCGCAGCTTGGCCAGCGGCACACCGGGAATGAAGAAATCCATCGCGGTGCCGCGCATATGCTGGGAATTGTCGGCGACGCCGGACGATTTGGACGCCAGCATCGCGTTGGTGGCCGGAGAGCGATAGGCCGACACGATGTTAACCGGCTGGGTGCCGCCCACCTCCTGGTAGACTTCCCAGATTAGGTCGAACAGTCGCGGGTCCATCTTGGTGGCTTCGTCGCGCCGCCAGTCCCGCAAAAACTGATTGAGCTCGTTCAGGCCCGACTGGACATATTGCCCGTTGCGCTTGAAGACGATGCGGGCGGTTTCCTTGGTGTGGGTATAATGGAGGTAAAGGGCGCGCTCGGATGCTGCCTGAACCGGCGCCACCGGCAGTAAGGCGGACACGCACAACGCCGCAGCGGCAACAAGCCGTGCAGCACCCCGCCAATTGATCAACCCCAAGACCGTCACGCCAAACTCTGCCCGGCTCTCTCGTCAGATAATGGTGAGACGTTAGCGCTCAATTCGCTCGAATTGATTAACGCTAACCAGTTGTGAACTGACCTTAGATCCCCTCACGCTTTCGTTATTACGGGCAAAAACGGGCACAACCAAGGCGAAATTGTTACCAAGGCGTTAACCGATCCTGGTGCGACTTGGGCATTTGCCCTCAGGGGGAGAGTTCCTGGGGCACCGTTTCCGCCTCGGCGATAATGGCTGGCGGATCAACCGCATCGAGCCCCATGGCGGCGATCAGCTTTTCGTTGTGGCCGTAAAGATCGCCATAGGAACGGATGGAACCCTCTTCGTCCACGCGCAAGGTGAAGTAGGCTATGTGCACCGGGATCTGCTTTTGCGGGTTCACCCAGCGCTCGGAGGGCCCGAACATGGATTCGAGCGAGCTGCGTGAAATATTTGGCTCATTGGCCATCAGCGCGTCGGCAAATTCGAGCGGATTCTGCACTCGCACGCAACCATGGCTGAAGGCGCGGTAGGAACGCGAAAACAGCGATTTGGACGGGGTGTCGTGCAGATAGACGTCATGCTTGTTGGGGAAGAGGAATTTGATCTGCCCTAGGGCGTTGCCAGCGCCAGGGCGCTGGCGCACGCGGAAGGGGAAATTGGAGGCGGATACCTGCGTCCAGTCGACCTGCCAGGGGCTGACCGGGGCGCCGTTATACAGCAGATCCATATTGTGGCTGTCGGTATAGCCCGGATTACGCAGCACCGCCGGGGCGATTTCGCCACGAATAATGGACGAGGGCACGTTCCAGTATGGGTTCACCACCAGATGCCGGATGCTGTCCGAAAACACCGGCGTCTGGTTCTTCGTCGTGCCGACCACCACGCGCGTCGTGTATTCTTCCTTGCCATGACGCAGGATCGAGAGGCGGAATTCAGGGATGTTCACAAAGACAGTGAAGTCGCCCAAATCGGCCGGCATCCAGCGCCAACGCTCCATATTGGCGATGATGTCTTCGCGCCGTGTGGCCACGCCCCCATTGAGAGCGGCGACCGTGGCGGGGCCGATAATGCCGTCGACTTCGAGCCCCTGACCTTCCTGAAAGGACCTGATGGCATCCACAGTCAGCGCGTCATAGAGCTGGGAGGTTGAAGCGTCTAATTTGAGCCGGGCGCGAATGGCCGGCAGGCGGGCATCGGAATTGCCCGGGCGGAGGACCGGACCATCGCCGATCGGGGTGGGGCGGGCCGCGTTGGACTGTTCAAAACGTGCAAGAGCCGCCTTGAGCGCCTGGAACTCGCGATGCTGGGGTTCAAGCTGCATCAGGATCTTGGCCGGATCCTTGCTCTGAGCCAGTTTCTCAAGCAGCGCGGCCTCGTTGATCGGCTTGCGCTTGAGATCGAGCAGGGTGCTGATCGACTGGGGATTGATGCGGCCATTATGCAGGTGATCGGCATAGCGCATGGTGGCCGCCGAAAAGGCGGTTTCCAGGGTTGCCAGTTCGACGCCGTCACCCGATAGCCGCGCTGCGTCGATTTCCGGGGTCAGATAGTCCGAGGGATTCAGCCCCTCGCTGGCCGCGTTCTCGAACAGGGTGATGATCTTGTTGGCTGCAGATGAAAAGGCGACCGCTCCATTTGCCTGTTCGGTCAGCCAGATCGGCTCGAAATGGCGTTCGCCATACAGAAAATAGAGCCTTTGGGCCTCTTCATGGGCGCGCGTGTCGGGCCGGGCCCCGTAATAGGCGGCGGAAAGTCCGGTCTTGATGGTGCGCGCAAGGTCACTTTGCGGCGGGGCAATGACAATGCGGCTGGTATCAAGGCTGGCGACCTGCTGGGCCGAGACCGACGGAACCACGGTTATGGCGGCAACCAAAGCGACCAGACTGACCAGAACCTTGTTCATGCTTGCTCCCGACATCATTCACCCAGGACAGACGCGAATCTCAACGCACCCGGCCTGCCAAGGAAAATCTTTAGCCCGCAATTCTTAACAGGGGCAATCGCTCGCAGATTCGTGAAACAGCGCTGTGGCAGGACTGCAACGGTGGGTCTGGTCGGCCTTTGAACTAAAACTTGTAGTTGATGCCGGCGCGCACCAGCGAAAAGCGCTGGGTGATGTCCCGATTGCCGGTGGGGAGGCCCGCATAGGACTGCTCACCAAGGTCGACATAAAGATATTCCGCCTTGAGCGAAATATTGGCGGTGGCCTGAGCTTCAAGGCCGAGACCTGCGGTCCAGCCGAAATGGTTGGCTGTTTGCGAGGTCACGACGCCAGTGCTTTCCTGGGCGACGCCGCGTCCGAAGGCGAGACCGCCCGTTGCATAGGGCATGACCTGACCCACGGGGACGCCTGCGCGGCCGCGCACGGTGCCGAAGACATCGGTCTTGGCCTCGAAAGAGCCGCCGGCGATGGGTTCATTGTAGCCGATGCTGGCCCATTGCAGGTCGGCTTCGCCACCGACCACGAAGCCGCCCAGGTCCATATTGTAGCCGGCCTGGCCACCCAGGCTCCAGCCGGCGCTATTGTTGTTGGCCTGGCCGCCAGCCAACGCTGGGCTGTTGGTGGTCGTGCCCCACGCGTGGCCGCCACTTACGCCAGCGTAAAAGCCGGTCCATTGGGTGGCGCTGGCTGATCCGTAGATGGGCGAGGTGGCATTGCTGTTCCAGTTGAGGTCGGCCGCCTGCACCGCAGTCGAGGCCACCATGAGAGTAAGAAGGGCAATGGCTGAATGTCGCATGAGGGCCTCACTGGTTAGGAGATTGGCGACATTTCGCGCCAATTTCTTAACGGCCAGGTAAGCGATAGGGTTAACGCGGCGGCTTTCCCACCAATTTGCGTAGGATGTCAGGCCGCGTCGTTGATCAGCCCTTCAGCCATGCCGTATTCGTGCAGCTTGCGATAAAGGGTCGAGCGACCGATGCCGAGCGCCCGGGCCACACGCGACATCCGCCCACCGTGATGCTGGACGGCAAAGGCGATGGCCTCGCGCTCGATGTCCGAAAGCGGTTGCAGGTCACCGCTGTCCGAGAGAAACCGATCGCGTACGGCCGGGGAAACTTGTTCCATGGGCGGACGGGCAATCGCGGCGTCGATATGAACCGGTTCGGTGAGCTCGATAACTTTCTCCACGGCGCGCATGGCTTCCTCACGCCCAGCCGCCTGGGCCAACACCTGAGGAAAATCCTGGGTTTCGAGAAAGGCGCTGTCGCTTAGCACAATGGCGCGATAGATGGCGTTCTCGAGCTGGCGCACATTGCCCGGCCAGTCATATTTGCTCAGCAATTCGGTGACTGCAGGGGAGACCCCGAGCACACGCTTGCCAGCCTCGGCCGAGAAGCGGGCGATAAAGTGATTGATCAGCGCCGGCATGTCTTCAAGCCGCTCGCGCAGGGGCGGCACATAGATGGGGAAGACATTGAGCCTGTAGTAGAGGTCCTCGCGGAATTCGCCGGATTTGGCCAGGTTGAGCAGGCGTCTGTTGGTGGCTGAAATCAACCTAACATTGACTTTTTCGGGCTTGCTGGCGCCGACCGGCTCGATTTCGCCTTCCTGCAGCGCCCGGAGCAGTTTGACCTGGGTATCGAGCGGCAGCTCACCTACCTCATCAAGGAACAGCGTACCGCCATGGGCCTCGGTGAATTTGCCGGGCTGGTCGGCATGGGCGCCGGTGAAGGCTCCCTTTTTGTGGCCGAACAGGGTCGATTCAACCAGATTGGGCGGAATGGCCCCGCAATTGACGGTGACGAAAGGTTTTCCGACCCGGTCCCCCGTGCCCTGGATGATGCGGGCCACCAACTCCTTGCCGACCCCGCTCTCGCCTTCGATCAGCACCGGGATATTGCTCTTGGCGGCCTTGGCGCACAGCGTGATAACGCGGGCCATGGTGGGCGCAGCGGCAATCATGTCCTTCTGGCTGAACGTACCGGTCTTGCGCGCATGTTCGGCGCGAATAGCGGCTTCGAGCGCATCGAGCTTCATAGCGTTGCGCAGCGAGATGACCAGCCGCTCGGGCGCCACCGGTTTGACGAAGTAGTCCGCCGCCCCCTGACGCATGGCCGAAATCACGGTTTCAAGGGAGGCATTGGCGGTCTGAATGATGACCGGCGTCGTGAGCCCCTCCTTGCGCATGGCCTCCATCACGCCCATGCCATCGAGATCGGGCATGACGAGATCAAGGATCATGGCTCCAAGCTGGGGATCCTCGCGCAGAATGGAGAGCGCCTGTTCGCCGCCGGTTGCGGTGATCGGCTTGAAGCCGGCGCGGTTGGCAACTTCCGAGGTCAATCGCAATTGCACCGGATCATCGTCCACCACCAGAACACGCGTCATATTTACCCCAGATCAGAAGTCCTGACGGCACGAATCGAGTTGTGCCGTTTTGGGAATGACGATGCCCGCTGCTTCTTAAGAGGATGTTAATCCTAACGATTTGTGCCTGAGCAACGGGCAATGAAAAGGGGCCGCGGCGTAAAGCCGTGACCCTCCAGAGCTTATGAAAGTTTTTTGTGCTGTCCTATTGCCGCGTGGCGCTCTGGAGCTTGTGGAGTTCGTCCTTCACTTCGAGTTTTTTTCGCTTGAGTGTAGCGACCGTGAGGTCGTCGGCAAGCCGGTTCTGGGTTTCGGTCTGGATCTTGCGATCCAGTTCCTGGTGGCGGCGTTCAAGCGCTGCGATGTGGCCTTCAGTCGTCATAAACAACTCCTTTCAGCGTGTTGGACAGGGGTATCGTCACAAATAATTCATGCTTTGTCGACGCCGTTCGGGACGGTCTCGAAATTGGGATGCAAAACTTGTCGTGATCGGTTAACCAAGGCTGAGAAAAGCGTCTGAAATGTTTGGTACACCATGCTGTCGCTGACCCAGGAACAGGAAACCCAATTGGGGATCGAACTGGCCACAAAACGCCAGGAACACGCCGATCTCGATGCAGCGATCCACACTTTGGTACAGTCGAAAATGGCGGATCGGATGCTGTTGCAGCGGCTTAAGAAGCGTAAGCTTTCGCTCAAGGATCGGATCGTTCAACTCGAAAATATCCTGTTGCCCGATATCATCGCCTGAATAGCCGGACGCCTTGAGTTGTGGCAGAAATTGGGCTAATTGCGCGCTTTGCGGAGCGGCACGGGGGAATCGCCATGCTCAAGCCACCGGTTGCCATCGTCATGGGCAGCCAATCGGACTGGCCCACCATGCGGTTGGCCGCCGAAACCCTCGAAAATCTCGAAGTGGAATATGAGGCGCGGATCGTCTCGGCGCATCGCACGCCCGAACGCATGGTGGATTTTGCCACCAATGCTCGGGATGAGGGGGTCAAGGTCATCATCGCAGGCGCCGGGGGCGCAGCCCATCTGCCGGGCATGATCGCGGCGATGACCAGTTTGCCGGTGTTCGGCGTCCCGGTTCGGTCCAAGGCCTTGTCGGGCATGGATAGTCTTTATTCCATCGTGCAGATGCCTGGTGGGGTGCCGGTGGGCACGCTGGCCATCGGTGAGCCGGGTGCCATCAATGCGGCGCTATTGGCAGCAGCCGTTCTGGCCCTGAGCGATGAGGACCTGGCTGACCGGCTCGATGCCCATCGGGCGCGCCAGACTCAGGCCGTGCCGCAGTTTCCGTCCGATCTCGAGTAGTACCTTGACTGACAATCCGACCATTCTGGCTCCTGGCTCCACCATTGGCATTCTGGGCGGCGGGCAACTCGGACGCATGTTGGCCCTGTCCGCAGCCCGGCTCGGACTCAAGAGCCATATCTACTGCCCCGATACGCAGAGCCCGGCCTTTGACGTCACGCCGTTCAAGACCGTGGCCGGTTATGACGATGTCGAAGCGCTCAAGGCCTTCGCGGCCCAGGTCGACGTCGTGACCTATGAGTTCGAGAATGTGCCGGCGGCCACTGCCGAAGTTCTGGCAGGGCTGAAGCCGCTGCGGCCCGGCGCAAATGCGCTGGCCATTTCGCAGGACCGGCTGGCCGAAAAGAGCTTTCTTTCGTCCAAGAATATTCCGGTTGCGCCCTATCGCGCAGTGCATGGCCTTGATGACCTGAAAGCGGCCATTGGCGAGTTGGGTCTGCCGGCTGTGCTCAAGTCCACGCGGTTGGGCTATGACGGCAAGGGCCAGCGCGTTTTGCGCGCCCCCGAGGATGCCGAGGCAGCCTTTGCAGAACTCAAGCCCCATCCTTTGGTGCTGGAAGGCTTTGTTCCTTTCGAGAAAGAAATCTCCGTGGTGGTGGCGCGCGGGCTGGATGGCACAGTGAGGGCCTTCGATGCCGCCGAGAACGTGCATCGGGATCACATTCTTTTCACATCGACCGTGCCGGGCGACATTGCGCCGGGCGTTGCCAAACATGCGGCGATGCTGGCCAAAGTCATTGTCGTGGCGCTCGACTATGTGGGCGTACTGGGCGTTGAGTTTTTTGTCGTGGGTGGCGAACGTCCGTCCCTGCTCGTTAACGAAATCGCGCCGCGGGTGCACAATTCTGGCCACTGGACCGAGGCGGTGTGCCTCACTGACCAGTTCGAGCAGCATATCCGCGCCATTGCCGGCTGGCCGCTGGGTGATCCACAGCGCATGGCCGACGTGGTGATGCAGAACCTGATCGGCGATGAAGTCGATCAGGTGCCCAACGGGATCGATGGCGATACCCAGCCGCATCTCTACGGCAAGGCCGAATCCCGGCCCGGCCGCAAGATGGGGCATATCAACAAGATCGTGCGCGGCTAGGGTCTTATCGCTTCAGCCAGTTGTTCATGGCTTCCGCCACCGCTGCGGGATTCTCCAGTGTCGGGACATGGCCGGCATCGGGAAAGATGACCAGTTCCGCCTCGGGGATGAGCTCAGCCATTTCCTCGGAGAGCCGCAGGGGGATGAGTTTATCCTCAGCGCCCACGCCAACCAGCGTGGGGACGGCAATGCCCGGGAGAAAAGGCCGTGAGTCGATGCGCCCCATGATGGCCGTCTGCTGGCGCATATAGGTGTCGGTTCCAACGCGCATGGCCATGTCGTGGACCTGATCGGCCACGGGACCATCAAGATGTGCCGGCGCCAGCAGGCCGGGCAGGGCCATGCGGGACACCAGGGTCGACTTGCCCTGTCGCACCAGTTCCATCTCCGCCAGGCGTGCCTGTTTGCGTTCCTCGCTGTCAGGGCGGGCATTGGTGTCGAGCAGTGCCAGGTGGGTCACGCGTTCCGGCGCCTGGCGCATGATTTCGAGCACGACATAGCCCCCCATCGACAGGCCAGCCAGAGCGAAACGTGGCGGCGCGGCGGCGAGGATGCGGCCCGCCATGCCGGCAATGGAGTCATCGAGTGACACATCGGCAATGACAGGCGCGATGCTGCCACCAAGGCGCGGGATGATCGGCTGGTAGAGAAAGCCGTCGCATCTCAATCCGGGGACCATGACGAGGGGATAAAACATGTTTGGCCTCCAGCACATTGATGGCTCAGGGTTAGTCTGTGGCAAGAGAACCTACAAGGTGCCCGCATTTTTCCGTGTGTCGAGTGTGGACAGCTTGTCAATGTTGAGCTATAGAGCCCGCCACGGTGACCGGCTGGGCTGGTCGGCGGGGTGGTTTGTATGGCCATGCCGTTATTATCATAACAGTTTGCATAGCTTTGAAAGGGCGGTTGACCTTTGCAAGTAGTCGTTCGCGATAACAATGTTGACCAGGCGCTGCGCGCACTGAAGAAGAAGCTGCAGCGTGAAGGTGTCTTCCGCGAGATGAAGCTGCGCAACTATTATGAGAAGCCTTCCGAGAAGAAGGCTCGCCAGAAGGCCGAGGCTGTGCGCCGTGCGCGCAAGCTGGCCCGCAAGCGTGCGCAGCGTGAAGGCGGCATCGTGGCCCCCGGCCGCGCCGCTGGCCGCAACTAAGCGTTCCAGAGCATTATCGAATTTAAACGTCGTCCCGGTTCGGGGCGGCGTTTTTTATTGCCCGGGATAGAGGCGGCGGTGCAGCGTGGCGGTGGCTATGGTCAGCACCGCCAGCAATGGCAGAACGACTGTCAGCGCCGCCCGGGCATCGGCAAACAGCGTGATGGCCAATAGCGAAGCGACAAAGCCCCCGCCCATCTGGAAGAAGCCGGCCATGGCGCTGGCCGCACCGGCTATGTGGCCATAGCGTGCCATGGCTGCGACCGTGGCGCTTGGACCGATGGCCGGCAGAGCCAGCATCCAAAAGCTCACTGGCGCCATGACGGCCAGGACCGACTCGGGAAAGAGCCGCGGGGCCACCGCAAAGCCGAGCCCGCCAAGGCCGAGCAGAACGAGCCCGACAATGATCAATTGCGGTCCGTCCAGCCGATGTGACAGACGGCCGGCGACCAGATTGCCGACAATGAAGGAGCCGGTCTGGATCAGCAAGGCCATGGCGAACTGGAAAGGCGTGAGACCGATATCCCCTATGAGGACGAAGGGCAGCAGCGCGGCAAATCCATAAAAGCCGCCAAAGGCCAAGGCCAGCATCAGGGCAGGCAACAGAAAATCGGGCGCCCGCAACAGGTCTGCATAATTGCGGAGGATCTGACGAGGGGCGAGCGGCGCGCGCGCCGCTTCTGGCAAGGTCTCGCGGGCGCCAAAAGCCAAAAGCGTGATGATTGCGACGCCAAACGCGGCCATGATGGCAAACATCAAGTGCCAGCTCCCTGCCAGCATGATGAGGCTTCCCAGGGTGGGGGCGAGGGCAGGCGTTACCGTGAGAATGAGATTGACCAGGGTGAGGATGCGTACCGCCTCCATACCCGTGAACTGGTCGCGCACCATAGCGCGCGAGATGGCGCCGCCCGCGGACACGCCAAAGCCCTGCATAACCCTGCCCAGCAGCAGCATTTCCAGGGTCGGTGCCAGGACGCAGACCAGCGAGCCGAGCACATAAATGGCGAAAAATGCCGCCCCGACCCACAGGCGGCCGAACCGGTCGGAAAGCGGACCGCATAGCAATTGTGAGATGGCGAAGGCTGCGAAATAGACCGTCATGGTCAACTTGCCGCCGGCGTCGGTGGCGCCCAGATCCGCCACGATCGAGGGCAGAGCAGGACCATAGAGGGTCAGGCTGAGCGGGCCGGTTGTCACCATCAGGCCGCCGATAATGGCGGTCCGATTGGGAGACATGCCCAGTGGGCGCGGCGGTTTCACCGGTTCAACGAGCGGTCAAAGAAGGGTTTGGCGCGATCCCAGATGCCGGCATCCCAGAGGTCGGAATGATCGGCGCCATCGACAATCCAGAGTTCATCCGGGTTGGGTGCGCGGGCATAGAGGCGTTCCCCATTGGTGACGTCGATGGTGCGGTCTGCGGTGCCATGAGCCACCAGAACCGGTTCGCTGACGTCCTCGATCCAGAGATCGTTGCGGAACTGGTCCTGCATGACCAGCGCGACCGGCAAGATGGGGTAGCGCTCGGCCGCGACATTGACGGCTGAGAGGAAGGGCGTCTCCAGCAACAGCGCGGTTGCCTCGCGTTGGCTGGCGACATAGCTGGCGGGTCCTGAACCCAGCGAGCGACCCCAGATCAGGATAGGGGCGTCGGTCTCAGCGTCCAGCCAGTCATAGGCGGCCAGCGCGTCGGACAGGATATTGGCTTCGGAGATTTCGCCAGGTGAGGCGGGAAAGCCGCGGTAGTCGAAGGCGAGAAAGCCGTAGCCATCGGCGACAAAGCGCTCATAGCGCTCGCTTTCTTCGGTAAAGCTCTTGGAATTTCCCTTGTAGTAGACAATGACCGGCATGCCGGGGCGCGGCGGCGCATACCAGCCATTGACCGCTCCGCCGTCAGTGGCGATGAGCACCTCGCTTGCAGCGGTCAGCGTTGTGTCGCTGAGAGCGAAGACCTCGCCCTGGGCGCTGTATTGCAGGGCGCGCTGATTGAAATACATGTAGCCGACCACACCGGCATAACCCGCCACGATGAGGACGAGCAGGGCGAGCAGCAGGCGGCGGAAAAGTTTCAAGTGTCCAGTCCCGAATAAGGCGATTTGCACCCACTATAGCAGGCGGTAAAGGCTTGTCAGAGTTCTGCAATGATCTTGTTGAGCGCCTGAGCGAAAACCTCGTCCGGTTGCGCGCCCGAGAGGGCGTATTTTTGGCCGAAGACGAAAAAGGGCACACCACGGATGCCCTGTTCGGCGGCACTGGCGGCCAGCTGAGCGGTCACCTCAAGTTCGTGTTCATCGTTGAAGGCGTCGAGCGCGTCGCCACGGTCCCAGCCATGCTCGACCGCAATGTCGGAAAGGACATTGTCGTCATTGATGGACTTGTACGCCAGAAAATGGGCGTCTGTGATGGCCTTGGCGAGCTCGTGCTGATTGCCATTGGGTTTGGAAAGGCGGATGAGCGTGTGCGCCTTGGTTGTGCTGTAGCGGCGATCCTGCTTGCTCAGATCCAGCGAAATGCCAAGCTTGGCCGCTTCGCCTTCAACACGGGCGTACATTTCCTCTGGTTCGCGGCCGTATTTTTCGCGGAGCATTTCGTGGACATTGACGCCCTCGGGCGGGGTGTTGGGACCGAGAAAGTAGGGATGGTGCTCAAGTTCGAAGTCGACATCGTCGGGAAGCCGGGAAATCGCCTGATCCAGCCGTGCCGAGCCCACCAGGCACCAAGGACAGACCACATCGGTGAACACGTCGATCTTAAGCAACTTGGTCATGGGCAGCCTCCGCACAAAAAAACTGCCGCCCAGATGGCGGTCCGGGCGGCGGCTGGCAAGAGGGAACTTTGAGGTAACTGCTAGGCAGCAGGCTGGGTGTGGCCCGACTGCATGAGAGCAAAGGGCGGGCTATAGGCAGCAGCGATGGTCAAACCCAGAGCCGCGCCGGTGCCGGTAACGGCAAGCATCGGCGCCATCAGCCAACCAGCCAGCGGCGCGGCAGAGCCAACGCGCTGAATAGCTGCCAGGGTACTCAGAAACATAGCCGTGCAGACCAGGCCCAGTTGCAGGGAATCGAGCAGCGGTGTGAAGAAAGGCAGCAGACTGTAGAGAATGGTCAGGCCGATCAGCCAATGACGCGCGGTTCCGCGGACCACCTGCTCTGTAAGCGCCCAGAAGGCGGCCCCCAACAGGGCAAGCTGGGCCAGATGCAGGGCCGCGCCGCCCCAATGAGGCAGGCCAAAGGGAGAAAAAAAGATCGGGAAGATGCCGAAGGCACCAGCGGCAAGATGGATCAAGCCAAAGGCACCAAGGGGCAGGCTCACGCAGACAACCAGCCGCGCCGCAGATTGCGACGGGGTCAAGGTATCGAGGTGGCCGTGAGCGGCCTGATCGAGCATTGCTGTGGTGGCCATTTTGTGGCTCCCCGTTGGCGGATCGTGCTCCATCAATGGCTGGCGCTGATGAAGGGTTCCGCTTGCGTCAATCCGCCGGTGAAGGTCACGCCCCTTGAAGATGGAGGGAAACCCCCGTATTCCGGGCGTTCCAGGTATGGAGAAGGCCCATGAGCAGCGTCGAACACAATGAGCGGATCGACGCGTTGGAAACACGCGTCGCCTATCAGGACCAGACTATCGAGGAGCTTAATGCGGCGCTGACGGCACAATGGCAAAGCATCGATCTCTTGACCAAGAAACTGGCCATGCTCGAAGAGCAAATGCGCTCTGGCAGCTATATCGCCGACCCGGCGACGGATCGACCGCCGCCACATTATTGATGGTTTCCGCTCGCATGTATTCGCGGTACGGGCCGAAAATCAGGGCGCGGACCGTTCCAGTCCCACTGCGTCGCGAAACGCGGTGATGTGATCGGCCGGCGGTTCGTCGGCCGGTGAGGTGTCCGTCCAGTAGAAATTGTGCGTGAACAGGCGCCAGCCCAGCCGCCCCCAGGTGATTTCGACTTTTCGGTCGCTGATGCCGGGCCCGAACCGATCCGCGCCGGACAGAGGCCCCGAAATGGCGTCGCCCAGCAGAAACAGCGGGCTATCGATCCGGTCGAAAAGATTGGTCCAGCGCACCACCGAGAACACGGCGGCATGGTGGGCGACAGGGCCCTTTTGCGGGTCTGGATAGATGGTGCCGCGCGTTTCGTCATAGGCCTGTGGGGGCGCCGTGGGCAGCACGCGCTCGGTTTTCATGCGGGCAAAGTCCGCACTACCATCTGTTACCAGGAATTCCGCACTGGAGAGGGGCGAGCCAAGGGTCACGAGGTCGGAAATCTTCCATCCCGATTGCGTCTCGGAGCCAGCCGGTCCCTTCTGCAGACGCAGGGCTTCGTAAACCTTCCATTGCAAGGCTTGGTATTGGGCTATCCGCCCGCTGTTCCAGGCCTGTGAGGGGGCGTTGGACACGAAGTCATCCAGTGCTGAAAAGGCGGCCAGGGCGTCCGGGCCCGGCGGGTTGTCCTTGGTCGGACCCACCTCGCGCCAGAGGATATGGAGCAGATCGTAGGCCAGTACCGACCCCAGCGAGTGCGCGACCACGACGATGCGGTCATATTCAGGGTCTTCATGCAGCGCCTTGAGCAAGGCAAGCCCACGATTGCGGACACCCTGCCGACTCTGCACGGTTTCAGTCTGGGCTGAAAGATAGCTCGCGGCATCGCCGAAATAGGGCAATAGCAGGGTTGCGGCGAGATAGGCCAAGGTGCCCAAAAGCATCAGATTGGCGACATGACCATTCCAGCTAAAGCTGTCGAGAATGCCGATGGTAATGACGAGCATCAGCAGGAATCGGGGTATTCGCTTGATGAAGGAAAGCGGACTGAAGAATTTGGGTAGCAGGATCAGGGCCAACGCCGTGATGCTGATAGCATGGCCACGCCACGCGTCAGGCGAGACAAATCGATCATACCAATGGGTGTCCAGCACCTGCGGCAACGCCAGAACGGCGGCGAGGGTGCTCATGACAGCCAGAACCGTCAGCAACCAGAACACCACCCAGGGCCAGCGCATGTGTTTTGGCACTTGAGCGGGGTCGATCCATAGCAGCCTTCGAATCCAGCGCCATAGATTGCGCATGGGCGTGGCATTGAGCAGGTCGGCATAGTAGAGCTCGAAAAAGTCGGTGCGCCGCCCATTGTGCTCGGGAGTGGTGATGCGCTGTAACTCGTAAAGGCCGCTCTTGTCGTCGGGCACGATCCAGATCGGGCGCGGCCGCGGATAAGCCTCCTCTGGCGTATCGAGTTGCGGGTTGTCCTGCCAAAGGGCGTGGACGAAGTCGCGAATCGTGCCCATGGGCCGTTGCTCGCCCTGGCCATGAACGATCACGATGGCCTGCCGCTTGATCGGCTCCGACCTGGGCGCAACAGTGCGTCGGCGCGTTGTTCTGGCCATGGTCCTCCCCCGCAGAGTAAGGAGACTAAGGCAAGCGGGGCCAGGAGAAAACCGGCTGCCCTACATTGCTGTCGAATAGCCGACCCAACCGGCCACGCCGACCAGCAGGATGGCAAAGACCGCCCCCATGACCCGGCGCCGCGCGGGCACGGTCAATAGGGGCTGGACCGTGCCGGCCAGAAGCACCACGACGGCGTGCACGAGCGTTGCCACGACCACATAAACTGCGCCGAACAGCAGAGCCTCCCGGATTGTCGTCGTCGAGAGAAACCCGGGCATGACCGTGACGTAGAACAAGGCGGCCTTGGGGTTGAGCAGATTGGTGATCAGCCCGCGCAGGAAAAAGCGTCGCGTGCCCTCGTTCGGGTCGACGGCATCTATGGGCTTGCGGGAATCGCGCCAGGCTTCCCAGGCGAGGTAAAGCAGGTAGGCCACGCCGGTCCACCGCAGAATCTGATAGAGCCAGGGTTGCTCGAGCACCAGCGTGCCGAGGCCGAGAACGGCCAATAAACCTAGCCCGGCCAGGCCCAGCGCGACCCCTGCGACGGCCGCTAAGCCAGCAACGCGGCCCCGGTCGGCAGCCAGGATGGCCAGATAAGCCATGTTGGGGCCGGGAGTGAGCTCGATCAACAAGCTTGCCAGCGCAAATGCAAGAAGCGCGGCACTCATGGCCGCGCTTCCCAATTGTTGTCTGTTACCACCAAGGCCCTAGTGGCCGAACGCCTTGACGATGTCCTCGGTGACTTTCTTGGCATCGCCGAACAGCATCATGGTGTTGTCGCGGAAGAACAATTCGTTCTGCACCCCGGCGTAGCCTGCCGACATGCCGCGCTTGATGAACAGCACTGTGCCCGCATCCTCGACGTTGAGGACCGGCATGCCATAGATGGGCGAGGTCTTGTCGGTCTTGGCCGAAGGGTTGGTCACGTCGTTGGCGCCGATGACAAAGGCGACGTCGGACTGGGCGAACTCGGAGTTGATGTCTTCGAGTTCGAACACCTCGTCATAGGGCACGTTGGCCTCGGCGAGCAGCACGTTCATGTGCCCGGGCATGCGGCCAGCCACCGGATGGATGGCGTATTTGACCTCGACGCCTTCGGCCTTGAGCAGGTCGGCCATCTCGCGCAAGGCGTGCTGGGCCTGGGCGACGGCCATGCCGTAGCCGGGCACGATGATCACCTTGCCGGCGTTCTTCATCAGGAATGCCGCGTCGTCAGCGGCGCCCTGCTTGACCGGGCGGTCATCCTCGCCAGCGGCAGCGCCGCCGGAGGTATCGCCGCCAAAGCCTCCCAGGATCACCGAGATGAACGAGCGATTCATCGCCTTGCACATGATGTAGCTCAGGATCGCACCCGAGGAGCCGACCAGGGCACCGGTGATGATGAGCGCCGTATTGCCCAGGGTGAAACCGATGCCGGCTGCCGCCCAGCCCGAATAGGAGTTGAGCATGGAGACCACGACCGGCATGTCGGCGCCGCCGATGGGGATGATCATCAGCCCGCCCAATATCAGGGCGAGAATGGTGATCAGCCAGAACAGCCAAGGATTGCCGGTCACGGTGAAGGCCCATACCAGCAGCACGATGGCCAGCCCAATCGCGATATGGATGAGATGGCGCATGGGCAGAATGATCGGCTTGCCGCTCATATTGCCATTGAGCTTGGCGAACGCGATGACCGAGCCGGTGAAGGTGAAGGCGCCGATCGCTGTGCCGATGCTCATTTCAACCAAGGCTTGAGCGTGGATGTGTTCCAGTGTGCCGATGCCGAAGGCCTCGGGGGCATAGAGCGCGGCGGCAGCGACGAAGACTGCGGCCAGACCCACCAGTGAGTGGAAGGCTGCCACGAGCTGGGGCATGTCGGTCATCTTGACCGAGCGGGCGATAAAGGCGCCGATGCCACCGCCAAGCGCGAGACCCCCGATAATCAGTAGCCAGCTCATGAAGTCGCTCGGGGCAGCCACCATGAGCGTGGTGACCACGGCAATGGCCATACCGATCATGCCAAAGAGATTGCCCTGGCGCGATGAGGAGGGGTGTGACAAGCCCCGGAGGGCCAGGATGAACAGCACGCCCGAGACCAGATAGAGAAGGGCGGCGATATTTGCGTCGATCATTTGATCAGCCCTTCTTCTTGTACATGGCCAGCATGCGCTGGGTCACCAGAAACCCGCCAAAGATGTTTACGCTTGCAAACACCAGGGCGATGAAACCGAAAAACTTGCTGACCCAACTGGCGTCCGTGGCCAGTTGCACGCCCACCGCGAGCAGGGCGCCCACCACGATCACCGAGGAAATCGCGTTGGTGACGCTCATCAGTGGGGTGTGCAGGGCCGGGGTGACGCTCCAGACCACGAAATAGCCCACAAAGATCGCCAGCACGAAAATGGCGAGGCGGAAGGTGAAAGGGTCAATGGGGCCACCAATGGCCCCATGGGCCACGGCGGCGGCGTTGGCGACAGTTTCTGCTGTAGCGTCCATTTACTTGTCTCCTCCCTCAGTGGCGGCAGGTTTGTCGACCGCTGGCTGCTTGGTTGCCGGCTTTCTGGTTGCCGGCTTTCTGGCGGCTGGTTTCTTAGCTGTGGGCGCTTTGGCCGCTGGATCGGTTTGCGTGCCGGCTTCTGCAACAGCGACTTTGGCTGCTGGCTTGCGGGCCGTTGACTTGCGCGGGGCCGGCTTGTCAGCCGGGGGCTGGCCGGCTTCGGCCTTGGGCGCTGCGGCGGCCTTGCTTGCGGCGGCCTTGCTGGCTGAGGTCTTGCGTGTCGCTGGCTTTTTCGCAGCGGGCTTCCTGGCTGGCGCGGGCCTGGCCTCCGCGGCGCTTGCCGGGTCAGTCTTGGACGCGGCGAAATTCGGGTGCACGACGGCGCCCTCCCGGGTGAGCACAGTGGCCTTGACCAGTTCGTCTTCCCAGTTGATGGCGAGTTTCTTTTCCTTGGCATCGATCAGCGTGGTGATGAAGGCCAGGAGATTGCGCGCGTAGAGCTGGCTGGCGGTGGTGGGAATGTGCCCGGGCAGATTGGTATAGCCGATGATGGTCACGCCATTATGGGTGATGACCTTGCCCGGCTGTGTCAGCTCGACATTGCCGCCGCGTTCGGCCGCAAGATCGACAATCACCGAACCTGGAGCCATGGATTCAACCATGGCTTTGGTCACCAGCTTGGGCGCCGGGCGCCCAGGGATCAGTGCGGTAGTGACGACGATGTCCTGCTTGGAGATATGCCCGGCGACCAGTTCGGCCTGTGCCGCCTGTTCGTCCTTGGTCAGCTCGCGGGCATAGCCGCCGGTGCCCGAGGCGTCCTTGAGAGCCTCGGTCATGATGAATTTGCCGCCCAGGGATTCCACCTGCTCGCCGGCTGCGGCGCGCACGTCGGTGGCCGACACTACGGCGCCGAGGCGCTTGGCGGTGGCGATGGCCTGCAGACCCGCCACGCCCGCACCCATCACGAAGGCCTTGGCTGGACGGACGGTGCCGGCTGCGGTCATCATCATGGGCATGGCCCGGTCAAAGACGGCTGCCGCCTCGATGACTGCCTGATAGCCGGCCAGGTTGGCCTGGGACGAGAGGATATCCATGACCTGCGCGCGGGTGATGCGCGGCATGAATTCCATCGACATGGCCACGACGCCCGCCTTGGCGAGTGCGGCGACGTCTTTTTCATTGCCATAGGGGTCGAGCGCGCCGATCAACAGGGCGTCGGTGTTGACGCCCTTGAGTTCGGCGGCGGACGGACGGCGCACGCAGAGCACGATATCGGCACCCTTAAGGGTGGCGGCGGCTGTGGCGCCGATGGCAGCGCCTGCATCCTTGAACTGATCGTCGGAAATGCGCGAGCCGGTGCCAGCTCCCTCCTCGACGGCGACCTCGGCGCCCAGCGCGATGAATTTGGCGACGGTTTCGGGTGTTGCCGCGACGCGGCTTTCACCTTCGAACCGTTCGCGCAAAACGGCAATCTTCATGGGAAACTCTCCTGCCCACCTGCCCGGGGGCAGGCGCGTTTCGTGTGCCTGCGGGTTATTCTGCGATCAGGGATTGATCACGAAATAGAGGATGATCATCAAAACCGCCGTGCCATACACGGACCACTTCACTGCTGTAATGAAGCCGTTATAGGTCTTTTCGTGCTCGGCGTAATCCATGCCTGATTCCAGTACCGGATCGGGGTGGTGTTCGGGGCGGGTTTTGGCCATTGGGTCCTCGAAAGTATAGTCGTCTATTCGTGTTACGCCGAAAGTCCCACTCAGGGCGCGGTGGCTTCCAGTTCGTCGATCAACCGCTCGATCATGGACAGGCCGAGCGACCAGAATTGGGGATCTTTGGCATCGAGCCCGAAAGGCGCGAGAAGTTCGGAATGATGCTTGCTGCCCCCGGCCTTGAGAAGCTCGAAATAGCGCTCCGCAAAGCCTTCACTGGCCTTCTCATACTGTGCGTAAAGCGAGTTCACAAGGCAGTCGCCAAAGGCATAGGCATAGACGTAGAAAGGCGAGTGAATGAAATGGGGGATGTAAGCCCAGAAGGTTTCATAGCCTTCATTGGCGATAATGCCGTCTCCCAGTGACTCGGCTTGCACTTCGAGCCAGAGCGCGTTGATCTCCTCAGTGCGCAATTCGCCATTGCGGCGGGCGGTGTGCACTTTGCGTTCAAAGGCATAAAAAGCGATCTGCCGAACAACAGTGTTGAGCATGTCCTCGACCTTGCCCGAAAGCAGGGCAAAGCGTTGCTGGGGATCGGTGGTCTTGTCGAGCAGGGCGCGGAAGGTCAACATTTCGCCAAAGACCGAGGCCGTTTCGGCCAGGGTCAGGGGTGTATTGGCCAGGATCGGTCCCTGTGCCGCGGCGAGCCGCTGGTGCACGCCATGGCCCAATTCGTGGGCGAGCGTCATGATATCGCGGGTGCGCCCGAGATAGTTCAGCATCAGATAGGGGTGGGCGCTGGGCACGGTGGGATGCGCAAAGGCGCCCGAGAGCTTGCCATTGCCGGTCGGCGCATCGATCCAGCCTGAATTGAAGAAAGGTTTAGCGACGTCGGCCAGCTCAGGAGAGAAGCGGCCATAGGCGTCGAGCACGGTGGTGACCGCCGTATCCCAGTCCCAGATGCGCTCGTCGCTGGTGGGCAGGGGCGCATTGCGGTCCCAGGCATTGAGCTTGTCCTTGCCGAACCACTTGGCCTTCATCTTGTAGTAGCGATGGCTGAGACGCGGATAGGCGTCCTCGACGGCGGCCTGGAGCGCATCGACCACTTCGCGCTCCACCGAATTGGCCATGTGGCGGCTGTCGGCAATGTCCTTGTAGCCGCGCCAGCGGTCGGAGATTTCCTTGTCCTTGGCCAGGACATTGGTGATGTGGGTAAACAGCCGGCCATTGGCCTTGAGCGTAGAGGCAAGGGCTTTGAAAGCGGCCTCGCGCTTGGTCTCGTCCTTTTCGGAGAGCAAATGCAGGGTGGATTCAAGGTTGAGCGTTTCACCGTCGACTTCGAATTCAAGGCTCGACAAGGTTTCGTCAAACAGCCGGTTCCAGGCCGAATAGGCGGTGACCGACTTGTCGTGGAACAGCTCTTCGAGCTTGTCGTCGAGTTGGTAGGGCTTGGCCTTCCTGAGTTCAGCGAACCATGTCTTGTAGCGCGCCAGTTCGGCGTCCTTGTCGAGAGCTTCGTCCAGATCGGCATCGGCAATGCGGTTCAGCTCGAGTTCGAAAAACAGCACGCGCGTCGAGAGAGTGGTCAGCGCTTCATTGGTGTCGCCCATGAATTTGGCGCGATCCGGGTCGGTCGATTTCTGGGCATATTGCAGGAAGGCGAACGAGCCGATGCGGCCCGTCAGATCGCCCAGCGTCTCGCTGTCCTTGATCGCCTCGATCAACCGATCGGATTGGGTAAGCTCGGCCAGCTTGCCCTTGTATTTGGCCTCAAATTCGGCCGCCAGCGACTTGGCCTGGTCCATCGCCGTCTTGAATTCCGGACTGTCCTTGCCGGGATAAAGATCGTTGAGATCCCAGACGGGCAGGTCGCCGAACTGGTTGTGGCCCTTTTGAGCGGCTGCGGACATGGAAAACTCCGGAAAACTGTTTCGGGCCGGACCTTAGCGAGCGGGAGTCCGGCTGTGAAGGCTGTGCTGTCGTCAGGGCGCTCAGCCTCACCCTGCCATCAGCCCGGTGGCGCCGTCCCAGACCAGTTTGAGGGCCAGCAGGAACACCAGCCAGTAGGCGATGCGGTAGAAGAGTTTCGCGTCGATGCGGCGCACCAGATAGACGCCGATAAACACCCCCACCAGACCGACCGGGGCCAAAACGGCCGACAGGGTCAGGTTCTGCACATTGAGCTGGCCAAGGTAGTAGTAAGGCACCAGCTTGGCGGTGTTGACGATGGCAAAGAAGAATGCCGTGGTGCCGGCATAAACTGCCGGGGGCAGCCGGCGCGGCAGGGTGTAGATTTGAAACGGTGGGCCACCGGTATGGGAAATGAAGCTGGTGAAACCGGCGATGGAACCCCAGAAGACGCCCCAGGGCTTTGAGGGCGGCAGACCTTCGAGCTTCTTGCGCAGCGGCAATATGGCGTCGATCACGAAGAGCAGGGTGACCACGCCCACCATCAGCAGCACGAAGGCATCGCTGACAACGGCCCAGAGGCCCCAGCCCACAAGCGTGCCGGCAGCGGCGCCGGGCAGCATGATTCTGATCAGGCTCCAGTCGCATTCCTTGCGATACATCCAGATGGCCACCGCATCCATGCAAAGCAGGACGGGCAGCATCATGCCCGCGGCCTCGCGCGGGGCCATGACCAGAGTGAGCAGGGGAACACCGACGACACCGAGGCCGCCGAGCAGGCCAGCCTTGGACAGGCCGACGACAAGCACCGCGATCACGGCGATCGTGACAAAAACTGGATCGATCATGGATTTATTTTAGTCCGGCGGGAAGTCGGCCTAACCCGACCTTGGCAGGCGTGATTTGTCAAGCTTGCCCGGCCGCTTGACTTGCTTGAGCGGCTCGGGGGCGTCCGCCTGCATCGCCTGGTCGAGAAGAGTCATGGACTGGCGCGCCATTCCCCAATAGGCCTCGCGATCGCCGCGCAGGGCAAAGGCCTGATCAAGCAGTTCCTTGTCGCGCTCGTAGAATTCGCGGGCCAGTTGCTCGGCCTTGGCATCGTCATGGCCGAGATGGACCAGAACGCGTCGGCCCAAATGCAGCGCCGAATGGAAAGTCTCGCGCTCGAACAGGGTTATGTCCAGGTCCATCAGGGCGTGGGCATGCTCGCGGTCGGTAGCGCGTGCGGCAATAGCGACATCGGGGAAATGACGGCGGACATTGCGGGCCACCTGCAGGATGCGGTCCGCACCCCCCACCGCGATTATGACCAGTTCGGCGTGGCCGACACCGGCCGCATGGAGCAGATCAGAGCGTGAGGCATCGCCATAATAGACTTTGATCCCGAAGCGGCGCACCAGCTCGATCTGAGCTGCATCGTCGTCGATCAGTGTCATATCATAGCCATGGCGGCGCAGCATGCGGGTGATGATCTGGCCGAAGCGCCCATAGCCGAGCACGACGATGCGGCGATGCTTTTCCACCGTATCGGGGTCGCGGTCGGCACGCTTGTTGCGCGCATCGAGGCGGGGCGCGATCAGCTTGTCAAAGCCGAGCAGCAGGAGCGGCGTGGTGGCCATGGACAGAGCAACCACGACGGTGAAAAGCCCGTAGGCATCTGCGGGCAGCGCACCGCGATTGCTGGCAAATTGCAGCACGACGAAGGCGAATTCGCCGGCCTGGCTCAGTAGAATTGCCACCAGCAGCCGGTCGGGCCGCGTCATCCGGAACAGGGTGCAGAGCCCATAGAGAATAGCGAATTTGACCGCGATTACGATCAGCACCAGGGCCGCGATCAGCCAAGGGGTTTCGAGGAATTCGGCGAAGGCGATCGACATGCCGACCGAGACGAAGAACAGGCCGAGCAGCAGGCCCTTGAAGGGCTGCAAATCGCTCTCCAGCTCATGGCGATATTCGCTGTCGGCCAGCAGCACACCCCCGATAAAGGCGCCCAGCGCTGGTGACAGACCCAGGGCCTGGGTGGCAAGCGCGGCGCCAACGACCAGGGCCAGGGCCAGCGCAGTGAAGGCCTCGCGTACGGCAGTGCGGGCGACAAAGGAGAGTAGTGGCCGCACGACATAGCGGCCACCAATGATGGCCGCGGCAAAGGTCGCCAGCAACAGGGCAGAAGTCTGCCAGAAGATGGGGTTTTCGACCTCGGAAACCGCTTCGGTAATTTCCGCCTCCAGGCTGAGACCAGAGCCAGTGAAGGCCAGGATCGGCACGATGGCGAGAATGGGAATGACTGCCACATCCTGCACCAGCAGCACGGCCAGACTGGCCCGTCCGGCATCGGTGCGGGTGATGTCGCGCTGTTCGGCGGTCTGCATGGCAATGGCGGTGGAACTCATGGCAAAGGCCATGCCCACGATGATCGCGGTACTGAGTGCAAAGCCAAAGAGCTGGACAATCAGCGTGATGACAATGGCGGTCAGGACCATCTGCGGCAGGCCAAGGCCGAGCACCTTGTTGCGCATGCGCCAGACCTCACGCGGCTGCAGGTCGAGCCCGATGAGAAACAGCATCAACACGATGCCGAATTCGGAAATGTGGCGGATGGTGTCGATGTCGGTCAGCAGGCCCAGGCCATAGGGACCGATGAGAATGCCGGCGGCCAGATAGCCCAGCACAGTTCCCAGCCCGGATGCCTTGGCCAGCGGCACAAGGGCTGCGCTGGCGGCGAGCAGGGCGAAGATGGCCAGCAGAATATTGTCTTCCACCCTGCTGGCCTTTCTCTAACTATTCGTCGCTATCGGACTTGATCGACTTGAGTTTGGCGAAAACTGAATCGGCGTCCAGTTCTTCCTCGTGCTGCGGCGCGGAATGCCCGGAATGGTCGCCCTCAAAGGCGCCTTCACCATCGCTCGGCTGGCGGGCGGTGGCGCGGGCCAGGGCTTCCTCGGCGGTCATCAGGGTGGTGCCTTCATTGAGCTCCGACTGGACCGGAGCATCCTTGGAGGCGCGCTTGACCTCGAGGTCGAGATCGATCTGGCTGCACAGGCCCAGCGTCACCGGATCCATGGCGGTCAGATTGGCCGCATTCCAGTGCGTGTTTTCACGCACCGATTCGATGGTCGATTTGGTGGTGCCGACCAGGCGCATGATCTGTGCGTCCTTGAGCTCGGGGTGATTGCGCACCAGCCATTTGATGGCATTGGGACGCTCGTTGCGGCGCGAAATCGGGGTATAGCGCGGGCCCTTACGTTTGACGGCGGCGACGCGAACCTTGGGCTCGGAAACCTTCATGCGATAGTTCGGATCGGCCTCGGCCTTTTCGATCTCTTCGCGGGTCAACTGGCCGTTCTGCACCGGGTTCACGCCCATGATGCCGCTGGCCACGTCGCCATCGGCAATGCCCTGGACCTCAAGCGGATGCAGCGTGCAGAAGGCGGCGATCTGTTCGAATGAGAGGGCGGTGTTGTCCACGAGCCAGACGGCGGTCGCCTTGGGCATCAGAAGGGACTGGGACATGGTTAAACTTCTCCTGCTGGCGCGGCCGGTCTTCCTCCGGGCCGCTCCGCCTCTTGGCCAAATGCTGAGGGGAACTGCGCGCCAATATAGGGAAAATGCCGCCGGATCGCAACGGCTAACTAGCCGGATTTGCGGCGCCGAATGCGGTCAGCAGGATCAGTTTACCGCGATGGCGTCGACTCTCCATTTCCGCGTGGGCCCGAGCAGCTTCGGCGAGCGGAAAGGTGGAGATTGCAGGTTTGATCCAGTTGGCCGCCGACAGGGATGAAAGAAAATTGTCGCGGATATGAGCGGCAATGGCGGCCTTGGTCGCTGCGGTCTGTGGCCGCAAGGTTGAACCGGAAAGTGTCAAGTCCTTGGCCATTATGGTGCGCAAGGGGACATTGGCCGTTGCGCCTTCCAAGGTGGAGACCTGAACGATATGCCCTCCGCGGGCCGATGCGGCGATGTTGACCGCGGTCAGCGCCCCACCAATGAGGTCGACCACCCGGTCGGCGCCGCGTCCATCGGTCAGGGCCATGACCCGGTCGACGATATTTTCCCGCGCACGGTCGATCGTGGCGATGGCGCCAAGGCGGTTGCAATAGCTGGCCTTGTCGCCGTCCGAGACCACGGCGATGGCGTGGGCGCCGACAATGGAACAGATCTGGATCGCGGCGCCGCCGATGCCGCCTGCGCCCCCATGGACGAGCACATGCATGCCCGGCCGGAGGCCCGCCCGCATCACCAGGGTCTGCGTGACGGTAAACCAGGTTTCCGGTAACGCCGCCGCTTCAGCCAAGCGCCAGCCATGCGGCACGGGCAGAACCTGACCGAAAGGCACGGCAACATATTCGGCATAGCCGCCGCCATTGGTCAGCGCCATCACGCGGTCGCCCAGGGCAAGATCTGTCACCTCGCCGCCCATCGCCACGATTTCTCCGGCCACTTCCAGTCCCGGCAGGCGGGACGCGCCGGGGGGCGGGGCGTACAGGCCGCGCCTCTGGGCCAGGTCGGGGCCGTTGATCCCGGCGGCAGCGACCTGGATCAGCACCTCGGTCGGGCCTAGCTGGGGGACAGGACTGGTGCAGGGGGTCAGCACCTCAGGCCCACCGGGTTCGGCAATGCAGACGGCGGTCATGTGCTCTGGCAAAGTCATGGCCCAATGCTGGCGCAAGCCGGCTTGCCCGGCAAGATGTCTGGGCTAAACTTGTTCCGGCTTAGTAATGGGAGTGCCGTGCAATGGAAGAAGAAGATCGGAAGCGGCCCAGCAGCCATGAGGTGGGCATGGCCCTTGACGTGTTGTCCGTCGAGGAATTGCAGGACCGGATCGCTCTGCTGGAGGGGGAAATCGCACGCATCAAGGCCGCGATTGCGGCCAAGGGCGATTCGCGGCGGGCGGCAGAGGCGGCGTTCAAAATCTGAACCGGGCATAATTTGTGATGGCACCATTTTGGTCCAAGGCCGTTTTGGTCCGAGCCCTTGTTAGTCTTAACGAAGGGTTATGGTTTCAACATATTTCGGGGTCGGGCAGTTTATCCGGACCACGAAAGGACTTGCGGAAATGGACTGGAATATTGTGGGCGTTGCCCTGCTGTTGACCCTGAGCGGGCTCTATTTTCTGGAGACCGAACGTGCACGGGCCAGAGAGCAGAAAATTACCGTGCGGGCTCTGGAGCCGGCACGAAATGCCTTGGAGCGAGCCTGGCTTGCCGAGCCGCTGCAGGTGTTCATGAGTCAATTGCAGTTGGCGCGGCAACGTCGATCCAACCTTTGGCCAATGGACAAGGGCAGGCTCTAGGCCACATTTCGCTGTCATCCACGGAGGAGCTGGAAGAATGGTGCGACAGGACGACATGATCTTGGAAGGCGTCAAGGCAGGGGAACTGGCCTCGCTAAGTGCGCTGGCCCGCGGTGAGCCGGTGGCCAGGGGCAGCGACATGGCGCCACTCTGTGCCAAGGGTTGGGTCGAGTTGGCCGGAAACCAGCCTATCATCACGCTGACCGGGCGGACCTTGCTTGACCACCCGCCAACAGGGTTGCGATGAAGTCAAAGCTCAGGGTTAAGAAATTGCTCGCTGTTAAGCGCAAATTAAGGTTTGGGCGGTAACGTCTCATTATTCAGATTGTTCTGAATTTTTCAGAGTGGTTTCTCCCTCTGTTTGACGCCTCCCTGTTAACTTCGAGAGCTGCACACTTGCGGCTCTTTTTTCTTTTTCAGGCTTTGGTTTGACGCGTCACGCTTCAACCACAAAATTAACAATACTGCGACCGCATGGGTGACCCCCAACAGGCTTGGGGGTAGCATGACCCAACGGAGGATTTTGCGTGGCCGATAGCGGTGAAACCAGGCAGGCAGTAGCGATAGGTCCGCGCATCGCAGCGTCGGGCGGGTTCGACGCGCTTTATCGTGAGGGCATGGGGCTGATCGAGGAAGTGGCCGCTTATCTCGATGCCGAGGGGCGGATCGAAAGCCGTGTACTGCCGCGCGAGGCCGGATTTCTCTACGCCACTGAATCCATGCGCCTGACGACCCGATTGATGCAGCTCGCCTCCTGGCTGTTGTTGCAGCGCGCCGTTAATGAAGGTGAGATTTCCCGCGAGAATGCCCGCTCCGAGAAGGAAAAGGTCAAGTTTTCCGCAACGCCGTCGGATCGCGGCGGACCGGGCTACGACGAATTACCCCAGACCTTGCGCGATTTCATTGACAAGGGCGACCGGCTGTTCGATCGGGTGATGCAGCTCGATGCGCTCGAAAAGGGCGATCTGCCCGAGCAGACGCCAGGGCTGATCAACGGGGTGGCCGATCAGATTTCCCGTCTCAAGGCCGCCTTTGGCCGGGCCGACTGACCGGTCCAGGCGCGCGACGCAAAGTGGATATCCGAAGCCCCTGCCAGGGCCAGACTTACGCCGAGCAGATCTCAGCGATCCGGGCGAACGTCTACAAATCCCGCCATGGAACCTACGCACGGCCAACCAGATCAGGTAGCAGCCGCCCGACTTCAAAGAAGAACCGCAGTACTTAGCGCTTCAACCCTTCCAGGCCCGGAGCCGTCCGGCTCAACTGCACCTGGGTTATTTCATATTCGGCTACCCCGGCGAGAACGAAGGGGTCGGTCGTGACCAGAGTCTTGAGCTGGCTGCGCTCTCCCACCGCCAGAATGACCCGCCGGTGCGCGGCTCCTTGCGGCCTGACGCAAGAAAGGTGCCGCTGTCATAGCCACCGGCCACCCAGGCCAAATGCGGCTCGATATGGGCGTTCACTTCGCTCAAGGGGGCTGTATAGGTCAGCGACAGGATGAACATGGCGTGGCTCCAGACAAGACAAAGCCCGGCGCGATGGCCGGGCTTTGCGGAATATCGGACAGTTTTGGCTTAGATGCCAAGACCCTTGAAGCGCTCCTTGAAGCGCGAAACGCGGCCGCCACGGTCCATGAGCTGACCCGAACCGCCGGTCCAGGCGGGGTGGGTCTTGGAGTCGATGTCGAGCTGCAGCGTGTCGCCTTCCTTGCCCCAGGTCGAGCGGGTCTGGTAGGTGGTGCCGTCGGTCATGACCACGTTGATGGTGTGGTAGTCGGGGTGGATGTCGGTCTTCATGGCCTTGCCTCAAATCAAACGGGCGCCGCAGCGCCCGGAGAGCATCAAACTGGTGTTGGGCGGCTTCCTAGCGCAGAAGCGCGGGTTCTGCAAGACCGCAGAATCGGTTGTTCTATACAAGCCGCGCGGCAATATGGCTTTGGCTGGCGCAGTTGCGGGCCGTCGGGCCAGCCCCTATATGGGGGCGGTCTTCGGCGCTGGCCGATCCAATTGCAAGAACGGCGCGTTGCAACCATGACAGATCAGGCGATTTCCTCCGAGACAGGCCGCGAAAAGATTGTCTCCGAGGTGAGAGCATCGCCCCGTCAGCTCAAGCCGTTGCGTCGGCTGCTGCCGTTTTTGCTGCGTTACCCGGTGCGCCTGGGTCTGACCGTACTTTTCCTTCTGGTTTCGGCCATTTCTTCGCTCGCCATCCCGGCTCTGCTGGGCGGCGCGATCGATGAGGGCTTCATCACCCAGAACCTGGATATGGTGGGGCGCTATGGCTGGCTGATTATCGGGATTGCCGCGATCATGGCTGCGGCCAGCGGCGCACGCTATTACTTCATTTCGCTGATTGGCGAACGCGTGGTGGCCGATTTGCGTCAGGCGGTTTTTGCGCGATTGCTCACACTCGAATCCCGCTATTTCGACACCCATCGGGTGGGCGAGTTGACCAGCCGCCTCAATGGCGATGTCAGCGTGATCCGCAGCGCTGTCGGGTCGAACCTGTCTCTGGCCCTGCGTTCTCTGGTGACCATTACCGGTGCGCTGATCATGATGATCCTGACCAGTCCGGTGCTGACGCTGGCTGTGGTCGTCGCGCTTCCCCTGATCCTCACCCCGGTGATGATCTATTCACGCCGGCTGCGTGGCATGTCGCGCATAACCCAGGATGCGCTGGCTGATCTTTCGGCCATGGCAACCGAGATGCTGGGCGCCAATCGCACCGTCAAATCCTTTACCCAGGAGGCCGGGCAGGCCGCGCATTACGATGAGCGGAGCGAAGCGAGCTATCGAGCCGAAGTCCGACGCCTCAGTGCCCGGGCCTTCCTTGTGGGCATGGTGATCTTTCTGGGCACGGCAGCGTTGGTGGGACTGGTGTGGTGGGGCGCCCGCTCCGTGTTCGAGGGTTCGGTTTCGGCGGGGCAATTGGCCCAGTTCCTGGTCTATGCCCTGATGGCTTCGGGCGCGCTGACCAATGTCTCGGAAGTGCTGGGATCGCTGCAGACGGTTGCCGGCTCGACCGAGCGGCTGGTGGAAATCCTCGATACCAACGCGGAAATTACCGATCCGGTGCACCCCGTCGCGCTGCCCGATCCGGCTCTTGGCACGGTCGCATTTGACAGGGTGAGTTTTTCCTATGATAGCGCGACAGACGACAAGGTCCTGGACGATGTCAGCTTTGCCGTGGGCAAGGGCCAGACGGTGGCCCTGGTCGGTGCGTCGGGATCGGGCAAGTCGACAATGCTTTCCCTGTTGCAGCGCTTTTATGACGTAACCGGCGGGGTGATCAGCGTCGATGGGGTCGATATTCGCGATGTGCGGCTGGTCGATCTGCGGCAACGCTTCGCCTATGTCGAGCAGGAGCCGATCATTTTTGCCGGGACCATTGCCGAGAACATCCTGTTCGGCAAACCCGATGCCGGCATGGATGAGGTGGCGGCGGCGGCCAAGGCGGCTCTGGTCGACGATTTCGTGTCCGACCTGCCGGGGGGCTATGACACGGTGGTGGGCGAGCGCGGCGTCATGCTCTCTGGCGGACAGAAGCAGCGCCTCGCCATTGCCCGTGCCATTCTCAAGAATGCGCCCATCCTGCTGCTGGACGAAGCAACTTCGGCGTTGGATGCGCGCTCGGAGCAATTGGTGCAATTGGCGCTGGAGCATCTGATGGAAGGGCGCACGACGCTGGTCATCGCCCATCGTCTGGCCACCATCCGGGATGCGGATACGATCCTGGTGCTTGATGGCGGCAAGATCATCGATTCCGGCACGCATGACGAGCTTGTGGCCAAGGGTGGCCGCTATGCAGAACTCGCCAAGTTGCAGTTCCGTCTGGGTGAGGTGGTTTAGCCTGCCTTCGCGCAGGCTTCTACCAGATCCCACAAGCGTTCACGGCCCAGGATCAACAGCCAAGGCGTGTTGTCCCTGGGCACAATCTCGACGCGCCCGCCGGTGCCTTCATTGGAGGTGCCGAGCCGGCCGGCGGGATCGAGCAGCAGGTCGTTCATCGGGTAGAAGAGGCCGCGGGTTCGCTCGAAGACAATTGGCACCAGCGGGTGCACCGAAACGCGCTCCTTCGCCGCCGCGTCGAACGCAAACGGCCCTGAAACGGCCAGGGCCACATCGGTTTCGTCAACCAGCAGCACATGGCGATGGGGGGCGACCTCGAGCAGGGCGCCGAGAGCCGCCAGGGTGTGATCGAGGCGCTTGCCGGTCATGCCCAGGGCCAGGGTGACCGGCGCCGCAGTAGAATAGAGCGCCTTCTGGAAATCGGTGGTGATCTGCTCGGGGATGTGGATGACGCGCGTGCATTTTTCCCACGTCGCGCGATTCTCGAGCGAATCAAGATCGCCCAGAATGGCCTCGGGGACCAGGCCGGCCGCACCAATGGCATTGCCGCCGCCATCGGCGCCGATCAGGGCGATATCGCGCGCCACAAGGTCGTGCAACAGCCCTGCATCCACGGTGCCGCCGCCCACAATGGCGAGCGGGCGATCAAACTGCAGTAGGGGTTTTTCGGTAGATTGAATGGGGGATTGCACTCTGGGTTCACTCTCAATAAGGTCCGCACCGTCTCGCTGGGGTGTTCCGGTTGCTGCCGGAGCTGAGAGTTACCCATAGAACCTGAACCAGGTCATGCTGGCGGAGGAAGTTCGAGATGGCAAGGGGTGCCTGCGCGCGTCCTTTACCATTGACACCCCCTTCACCCATGGCCGCACACCACCTGAAGGGAGACCGATATGGTCAAATCCTCCTCACTGGCGCTTGCGGTCCTTCTTGCCGGATTGTCCGGCGCTACGCACGCACAGGACAAGCCTGTCCTGACCATCTATACCTATGACGGCTTTGCCTCCGAATGGGGGCCCGGCGTTCCCTTGAAGGAAGGCTTTGAAGCCACCTGCGAATGCACGGTCAACTGGGTGGCCGCCGACTCCTCGATTGGCACGCTGCGCAAGGTGCAGCTTGAGGGTGACAGCACCGAGGCCGATATGATCCTCGGGCTCGACACCGCCATCGCCGGGGAAGCGCGGGCAACCGGGCTGTTCGCCGATCACGGCCTGGACATGAGCCATCTCTCCCTGCCGGGCGAGTGGACCGATGCGCAATTCGTGCCCTTCGATTATTCGCATTTCGCCTTTATGTGGGACACCGATACCATGCAGGCGCCGCCGGCCTCGTTCGAAGAGCTGATCGCGCTTGATGACGATATCAAGATCGCTATTCAGGATCCGCGTTCGGCCACGCCGGGCCTGGGTCTGCTGCTCTGGGTCAAGGCCGCCTATGGCGATCGGGCGCCGGAAATCTGGGAAGGGCTTGCGCCGCATATCCTGACCATCACCCGCGACTGGAGCGAGAGCTATTCGCTGTTCCTGGATGGGGAAGCGGACATGGTGCTCTCTTACACCACCTCGCCAGCCTATCACATCTTCGATGCGGACGATCACACCATCAAGGCGGCAATGTTCTCCGAAGGCCATTTCCCGCAGATCGAAGTGGCGGGGATTCTGAAATCCTCCGATCAGCAGGATCTGGCGCGTGACTTCCTGGCCTTCCTGACTTCGGCCGAGGGGCAGGCTAATATCCCGACTACCAACTGGATGTTCCCGGTGGTGGATCTGGGCGGCGAGATCGATCCCGCGTTCCAGGGCCTGCCGCAGCCGGACAAAACCCTGAGTCTGGACGAAGCCGAGATCACCGCCAATTTGGCGGCCTGGATCGACGAGATGCTGGCGGCGGTGCAGTAGGCGCCATGCTGGCAACGGACACGGAGGCACACCCTCCCCCTCGCGGGAAGGGTTGGGGAGGGGGGGGGCACAATCCGGATGCTTGTGAACCCCCTCCCAACCTCCCCCGTCAAGGGGGAGGTGCTGCATTGTGCGCTTGGATGGGTCAGCGGCTATGCTGACCCTTCCTCGCCGCCCGTTCCGCGTTGCCGCTGCGGCAACACTAACCCTCGTCATTGCGGCGCTCATCGCGGCCGTGCTGTGGGCCATTCTGGACGCCGCCACGGATGCCTCGGGTGGATCACGCGTGGATATCCCGCATCTGCTGCGCATGACGGCGCTGCAGGCGGGGCTCACCATGGTTCTCTCGCTGCTCGTGGGGACTGCGCTGGCCTGGGCGCTCAACCGGTTGCGCTTTTCCGGGCGCGATCTGGTGGTGGGGCTGTTTGCCGCCGCCATCGTCACACCGGGCATGGTGGTGGCCTTTGGCCTGCTCTCGGTCTGGGGGCGCAATGGCTGGATCAACCAAGCGAGCGGGGCCCTGTTCGGCGTCGGGTTCGAAAGCCCGGCCTATGGCCTTTCTGGCATCCTACTGGCCCATGTCATTCTCGATGGGGCCTTTGCCGGGCGCATTCTGCTGGCCCGGCTCGACGCCATCCCGCAGAGCCGACTCAAGATGGGGCAATCGCTGGGGCTGTCGGCCTGGCAGCGCTTCGCGCTGATCGACTGGCCGGCGCTGCGGGGCAGCCTGCCAGGGCTAGGCGCTATCATCTTCCTTCTGGCCTTTACCAGCTTTCCCATTGTCTTGCTGCTGGGCGGCGGGCCAGCGAACCAGACGCTGGAGGTGGCAATCTTTACCGCCGTACGGCTCGATTTCGATCTGGTCGGGGCGGTGCGTCTGGCGCTGACGCAGATTGGCGTTTGTTCACTCGTCATCCTTCTGGCATCGGCTTTTACTCCGGTGCCTTCGGCCTTGAGCCGCTCGGCCCAGCCGAGTTGGCGCGACAGTGCACCGGTGCGGGTGCTGCAATGGGCTGTGCTGGGGTTGGGAGCCATCGGTTTTGCTCTGCCATTGCTGACGGTGCTCTATGACGGGCTGGCGGGTGGCTTGCTGCGGGTGTTGGGTCAGGCCGGTTTCTGGCGTGCGACTGGGACCAGCATAATCATCGGTGCCAGTTCGGCAATGTTGACGCTCGCCTTGGCCCTCATGCTGGCACTTGGCCGCAGTGCGGCGCATCGGCAGGGCGCGCGCGCGCTGCTCGGCATTCCGGCCTTTGCCTATCTGGCGGTGCCCGCAGTAGTGCTGTCGCTGGGTTTTTTCCTGCTGGTCCGCACGATTGGCGTTCCGGTGGGAACTGCCGCCCCGATTGTCGTGGTTATCGCCAACAGCCTGCTTTCCCTGCCCTTTGCAATTGCCACGCTCGGCCCGCCGCTTGATGCAATCATGCGGACACGGGGCAAGCTGATCCGATCTCTGGGCCTGTCGGGCTGGACGCAGTTTGTGCGCATCGAATATCCGTTGCTCGGGCGGGATATCGGGCTGATGCTGGCGCTGGCTTTCTGTTTCTCGCTGGGCGATCTGGGGGTGATTGCCCTATTCGGCACCCAGGATTTCCAGACCTTGCCGCTGATGATGTACCGGGCGCTCGGATCGTACAAATCCAATGATGCGGCGGCGATCGCGGCCTTATTGTTGATCTTCACTATCGTCGCCTTTGTCGGCCTGCCGCGCCTGATTGAAAGGATTTCCCATGCTCCGCGCCGATGATCTGGTCTTTGCCCATCCGGGGCAGGGGAAACCCTATGGTTTCAGCCTGGAGGCCAAGCCGGGTGAAGTCACGGCAATTTCCGGCGCGAGCGGCTCTGGCAAGTCGACCTTGCTCGATTTAATGGCGGGTTTCATTGCGCCGGTGAGCGGTTCGCTGACGCTGGACGGACAAGAGCTATTGCCGTTCCCACCCGAAGCGCGTCCGGTATCCCTGCTGCTGCAGGCAGACAATCTGTTTGAACATCTTAGCGCCGAGGAAAATGTGGTTCTGGGCCTCCCGCGTGGTACGCCCAGATCAGCCGGCCATCAGCAGGTCGCCGAAGCCCTGGCCGAAGTCGGTCTGACCCGGTTCGAAGCCAAACAGGCCGCAAATCTTTCTGGCGGGCAAAAGCAGCGCGTGGCATTGGCACGGACGCTGCTGCGCAATCGACCTGTGCTGCTGCTCGACGAACCGTTTTCGGCGCTGGACGATGAAACGCGCCAGACCACCAGGGAGCTGGTTGGTGAGCTGACGCGCCGGCACAAATGGCACACCGTTCTGGTCAGCCATCATGCCGACGACATTGCGGCGCTCGCCACCACGCATTACCGGATCACCGCGGGCAAACTGGAACGCGTCTAGCGCGTTCTACTCTTCCCAGGCAGCGAGTACGGTGTCGAACAGGGCCTGTGCCTCTTCATCCTTTTCCAAGGTGAGGATGGCGTTGCGCCCAGTGCCATAGACAATCGCGAGATCAATCCAGCGCTGTGTATCTAGCAAGTCGGTATTGGCAGTCAGATCGTCCGGTGCGGCGCTGAGGGCGAACAGGAAGGTGTTGCCCACAATACGCGCGGCAGCCCCGGCCAGTGCTGTGCCGGGCACCAGTTCCTCATTCTTGAGCAACACGCCGGCCAATGTCGCGATCGACCCACCGATAAAGGTGTCGGGAATGTCGAAGCTGATTTCCATCAGATGGCTGGCGGGCAGGCTGGGATCAATATTCCGGCGAATGAGAATAGAGACGCTCATGTTGCGTGCCGGGATGCTGGCCTCAGCCACCAGCGTGGGCTGGCCGATCTCGTCGGTACCCTGGCTCCATTCTACTGTCCCCGAGAACGGTACGGTGCTGGCCTGACCGCCGGTAGAAGCCTCTAGCAGGAGCGATTGATTGCCCGCCAGGTCGACGGGATCAACGCTGGCAGCCGGATCTTCCGTAGCGGCTATGGTGGTGTCTTCGCCCGACAGGCGTTCCTCGGTCTTGACCTCGTCACTGCCAAGCGATGGCAGGACGGTTTCAGTGCCGGTCGGGGTGACCGGTTCGAGTGTCGGTTCGAGCCGCTCTTCGTCCCCGGCTTCAAGTGCGCTGGTCGGCTCAGTGGCGGAGGTGGTTGCCGTATTGCCCGGACCTGAGGCGCTTTCTTCAGCACTGACCGGTTCGGTGGTCGTGTTGTCCATGGTCAGGCCAGTGGGCTGCTCGATGGTCTCTGGCTGTACGACGGACGTCTGGCTGCGACCGAACATCTGGTCGAGATCGACATAGCCCTCGCGCCAGGCCCAAAATCCGGCCCCGCCGACACCGGCCAGAAGCAAGGCGAAGACGATCAGGAAAATGGTCAGGCCAGTCCCGGTGCGCCGCTCCGCATCGACGGGGGCAAAGCTGGTGTCACTTTCCGGGACAGCCTCACTGGGGGGTGAACCGGTTTCCGTCTGGTGCGCCTGGGACGGCGTTGCTTCGCCGCGCGCTTCGCGATCCAGAGTTTCGATGGCCCGCTCGATAGCGCCTTCGGCGGCGCGGGCATCGTCCTGTTCCACCTCGACTTCGCGCACGCTGGATAGTGCGGGGTCGACGGGCAGAGGCGGGTCGATCAGCACCGGTTCGGCGTTGGCCGGCTGGCTGGCGAGTGCGGTGCTGCCCATGACCGGCTCGATGCGCGGCGCGAGCGAGGCTGGCGTGATCGTGTTGCCCTTGCCGGCAGTCTCGCTGGTCACAGCGTCGCGGCGCGCGAAGGAAAAGGTCTTGCCGGGCCGTTCCGGCTCGACGGGGGGGCCCGTCTCTTCAGTCGCTGGCCCCGTGTCGTCTCGCACGGTGTCCGGGTTGCGCGAAACTGTCGCGCCACCGGTTTCAGCGGCCTGGGCGATAATGTCTTCGATCGATGGGAACTTGCCCGAAGCCGGATTAGGCTCAGATTCTTCTGCGGGCTCGGTCGCGACCGGCGGTTCCTCAGCAGCACCAGCGATGGGCTCGGGAGCCGGTTCGGCAACTGGCGCAACGGCGTCCAGAGCGGCGGCGACGTCCTCAGGCGATGGTGCGTCAGTCTCTTCTGGTTCGGCCTCGCGTTCGACCGCGGCCAGAGGGTCCGGCTCAGGCTCAGAGACTGCTTCGGGCTCGTCCTCTGCCTCTGTCTCGACCGGTTCAGGCGGCGCGACAGGTTCGGGGCGCGGCTGGGGGGCAGCCGGGCGCGCGGCCAGAGGGCCATCGCGCCCGAGGCTGATTACGGCTTCGCTGGCTTCCTGTTCGACCTGGCGGATGCAATCCTCGAGCTGCAGGCGATGCTGGGTGATATCGCGCGCCGGAAGAGGGGGCTGAATGGCGCGCAATTGCCCGACAAGGGCCGAGCGCGCCTTTTCATAGACCGCGCGACGCGCAGCTCCGTTATTCTCCGGCAGCGCCGAAATGGCCCGACGCAACAGCTCCTTGTAATCCGCCATTGGCTACTTGGTACTCACTCTGACAGCGCAGTCTTTTAGCAAAATATGTCAGTCTTGGAATGGGTCAACGACCAAGATGGTGTCTGCGCGTTCCGGACTGGTGGATAAAAGGGCGACAGGAGCACCGATCAGTTCCTCGATATAGCGGACATATTTGACCGCCTGGGCCGGCAATTCGGCCCAGCTCCGCGCACCCGCAGTGGTCTCGGACCACCCTTCGAGCGTCTCGTAGATCGGCTTAACCCGCGCCTGTGCCCCCATTGAGGCGGGCAAATAATCAATGCGTGATCCATCCAGCTCATAGCCGACGCAGACCTTGATCTCTTTCAGGCCGTCGAGCACGTCGAGCTTGGTCAGGGCAATGCCGGTGATTCCCGAGGTCTTGACGGTCTGGCGCACCAGAACCGCGTCGAACCAGCCACAGCGGCGCGACCGCCCGGTGTTGACGCCGACTTCACGACCGACAACGGCCAGATGCTTGCCAACTTCGTCGTCAAGCTCGCAGGGAAAGGGGCCTTCCCCGACGCGGGTGGTGTAGGCCTTGGTGATCCCCAGCACATAATCGATGGCCGTCGGGCCGAGACCCGAACCGGCTGCGGCCTGCCCGGCGACGGTATTGGATGAGGTGACGAAGGGGTAAGTGCCGTGGTCGTTGTCGAGCAGGGCTCCCTGCGCGCCTTCGAACAGGATGCGTGCCCCCTCGCGGCGCTTCTGGTCGAGCACGCGCCAGACCTGGTCCATAAAGGGCAGGATGTCGGCAGCGATGCTGGTCAGCTCGTGGTGGATGGTCTCGGCCGAGATTTCGGTCAGTCCCATGCCCCGGCGCAGCGCATTGTGGTGGGTCAGCAAACGCTCAATCTTGGGCATGAGCGTTTCGGGCTCGGACAGGTCGATCAGACGAATGGCGCGGCGGCCCACCTTGTCCTCATAGGCCGGGCCGATACCGCGACGGGTGGTGCCGATCTTCAGGCCCGAATTGGCGTCTTCGCGAATGCCGTCGAGTTCGCGGTGCAGCGAGAGAATCAGCGGCGCGTTGTCGGCGACGCGCAGCACTTCTGGGGTAATGTTCACCCCCTGGGCGCGCAGCTTGGCCATTTCCTCAACGAAGTGGTGCGGATCCACGACGACGCCATTGCCAATGACTGAGAGCTTGCCCTGCACCAGGCCCGAGGGCAACAGCGCCAGCTTGTAGCTGACCCCGTCAATGACCAGCGTATGGCCGGCATTGTGGCCACCGTGGAAACGCACCACGACGTCGGCGCGCTCCGAAAGCCAGTCCACGATTTTGCCCTTGCCCTCGTCGCCCCATTGCGAGCCGACGACAACCACATTCGCCATATTTCAGTCTTCCCCAAAGCAAGGCACACAAACGGGACCGCAGCTTATGCGTCGGTCCCCACGATGAATGGACGTGACGTCCCCCCGGCCGCCGTTGTCAGTTTGATTACGGCCGAATAACTGATAAGTCCGATTGTCCTTACATCACCCGGGCGACGATGACAAAGCCGCAACCACAGCAAAGTAGCGGCTTTTTCGCCCGCATCCTGGATCAACCCTATCTGCTGCTGATACTGGCGCCGCTTTTCTGGGGCGGCAATGTGGTGGCTGCCAAGCTGACGGTGGGCCAAATCGACCCCTTTCTGCTGCTGGCCAGCCGCTGCGTTCTGGCCACCAGTTTCATTCTGCCCTTTGCCTGGCCGCACCTCAAAGGCGACTGGGATGTCGTGCGCCGACGCTGGCCGGTGCTGATGGCCTATGGGGCGGTGGGCTATGCGCTGTTCAACGGTTTTCTCTATCTCGGACTGCAAACCACAACGGCGGTCAATTCGGCGATTGAGCAGGGTTCCTTGCCCATGCTGATCCTGGGGGCCAATTTCATCATCTTTCGGGTGCGGGCGCAGTTCATCCAGATCCTGGGGGTGCTGCTGGCCATTACCGGGGTCGTTCTGACGGCGACTCATGGCGATCTCATGCGCATTCTGACGCTCGACATCAATGCCGGCGACGGCTTCGTCATGCTCGCGTGCCTGGCCTATACCAGCTACACGCTGGCCCTTCGCTTTCGGCCGAAAATGCACATATTGAGCTTTATGGCCGTCAGCTTTTCGGGCGCCGCGATTACGTCCGTGATCATGCTGGCCTTTACCGAGGGAGGCGTGAGCCAAGTTGCCACGCTCACATCGGCGCCCCCGGTCGTCTGGGCCGTCATCGCCTATGTGGCGATCTTCCCGTCCATGTTCAGTCAGGTGGCTTATGCCCGCGGCGTCGAAATGGTCGGCGCCAATCGTGCGGCGCCGAGCCATAACCTCATCCCGGTGTTCGGAACATTGGGTTCGGTGATCATTCTGGGCGAGACGCTGCAGCCCTACCACTTTGTCGCTGCAGCCATCATCGTCAGCGGCATTCTGCTGGCTGAATGGGCGGCGCGGCGGGTAAAATAAAAGGCGGCCCGGGGGCCGCCTTCAAAACAAATCCTTCAGCAAGCTCAGAACTTGAGTGCTTTGGCCTGCTTGACGCCTTCGAGCTTTACGATCTGGTCGAGCTGGGTGTCGTCCAGCGTGCCGTCGATCGAGACCAGGGCAATGGCATCGCCACCCACTTCGGCGCGGCCGAGGTTGAAGTTGGCGATATTGATGCCCAGCGTGCCCAGGATGGTGCCGAGGCGTCCGATATGGCCCGGCTTGTCTTCATTGGTGACGTACAGCATGTGCGGGGTCACTTCCGCTTCCATGTTGATGTCCTTGACCTGGATGATGCGCGGCTTGCCGTTGGCAAACAGGGTGCCGGCAACACCGCGGGTCTGACGTTCGGTGGTCACCGTCAGGCGGATATAGCCCTCATAGGCGCCCTGCTGGTCGCGATTGGTGGTTTCCACCACAATGCCACGGTCCTTGGCGATCTGGGGGGCCGAAACCATGTTGATGTCGCCCAGCGACGGCTTGAGCACGCCATTGATGGCGGCGGCGACCATGGGACGGGTGTTCAATTCAGCCGGAGTGCCTTCGAATTCGAGCTTGATGCCCGAAATGGCGGTCTCGGTAAGCTGGCCGGCAAAGGAGCCAAGGGCCTCGGCAAGCTTGACCCAGGGTGTGATGATAGGGGCTTCCTCAGCCGAGATGGACGGGAAGTTGAGCGCATTGGTGATCTCGCCGGTCATCAGGTAGGCCGAAATCTGTTCGGCAACCTGCAGTGCCACGTTTTCCTGCGCTTCAGTCGTTGCCGCGCCAAGATGGGGGGTGCAGATGACGTTGGGCAGTTCGAACAGCGGATTGTTCTGAGCCGGCTCCTCAAGGAACACGTCGAGGGCCGCACCGGCGACCTGGCCGGACTTGAGCGCTTCAAAGAGCGCTGCTTCATCGATCAGACCGCCGCGGGCGCAATTGATGATCCGCACGCCCTTCTTGGTCTTGCTGAGGGTTTCGGCGTTGAGAATATTGCGGGTGGCGTCGATCAGCGGCGTGTGGAGGGTGATGAAGTCGGCGCGGGCGAGCAGATCGTTGAGCTCGACCTTTTCCACGCCCAGTTCCACAGCGCGTTCCGGGGTCAGGAACGGGTCATAGGCAATGACCTTCATCTTCAGGCCCTGGGCGCGGTCGGCGACGATCGAGCCGATATTGCCCGCCCCGATCAGACCCAGCGTCTTGTGGGTGACTTCCACACCCATGAAGCGGTTCTTTTCCCACTTGGAGGCGCGGGTCGATGCGTCGGCCTCGGGCAGTTGGCGGGCCAGCGCCATCATCATGGCGATGGCATGCTCGGCCGTGGTGATGGAATTGCCGAAGGGCGTGTTCATCACGATGATACCCTTCTTGGTCGCCGCCGGGATATCGACATTGTCGACACCGATACCGGCGCGGCCGATGACCTTGAGATTGGTGGCTGCCGAGAGGATCTTATCGGTCACCTTGGTGGCCGAGCGGATGGCCAGACCATCATACTGGCCAATGACTTCGAACAGCTTGTCCTTGTCCTTGCCCAGATCGGGCAGGTAGTCGACCTCGACGCCATTGTCCTTGAAGATCTGGACGGCGGTGGGGCTCAGCTTGTCGGAAACGAGAACTTTGGGCATTGGAGCGTTCCTGAAATATCGAGTGTTTTGGAAGGACCCCCACCTAACCTCCCCTGAAGAAGAGGGAGGGATGGCTCCGAGTGAGACACGATAGCGAGTCCAACTCGATCAGCCCCTCCCCTGTTTTAAGGGGGAGGTTGGAGAGGGTGGTCAGAACTAGGCGGCAGCCTCGAGCGCGGCCTTCTCCTGGGCGAACGCCCAGTCCAGCCACGGGGTCAGCTTTTCGAGATCGGACGTTTCGACAGTGGAGCCGGTCCAGATACGAAGGCCTGTAGGCGCATCGCGATAGCCGCCAATGTCATAGGCCACGCCTTCCTTGTCGAGGCGGGCGACGATGGCCTTGGCAAAGGCCGCCTGAGCATCGGCTGCAAGCGCGTTGATGTCCGGATCGGAGATAACCAGACACACCGAGGTGTTGGAGCGTTCGTTTTCCTTCTTGGCCAGGAAGTCGACCCAATCGGTCCTGGCAACCCAGTCGGCAAGCACCTTGGCATTGGCGTCGGCGCGGGCCTGCATGGCCTTGAGACCGCCGATCTCGACACCCCATTGCATGGCATCCACCGCATCCTCGATGCAGAGCATCGAGACGGTGTTGATGGTTTCGGCCTTGAAGATGCCTTCGATCAGCTTGCCGCCCTTGGTCATGCGGAAGATTTTCGGCAACGGCCGGTCTGGCTTAAAGGTTTCGAGCCGTTCGACGGCGCGGGGCGAGAGGATCAGCACACCATGGGCCGCCTCGCCGCCCAGCGCTTTCTGCCAGGAGAAGGTGACGACATCGAGCTTGGCAAAATCGAGGTTCTGCGCGAAGGCGGCCGAAGTCGCGTCGCAAATGGTCAGGCCTTCGCGATCGGCGGGGATCCAGTCGGCATTGGGGACGCGGACGCCCGAGGTGGTGCCGTTCCAGGTAAAGACCACATCGCGGTTGAAATCGACCTGGGTCAGATCGGGCAATTCGCCATAGGGCGCGTCGAGCACACGGACATCGTCGAGCTTGAGCTGCTTTTGCACATCGGTGACCCAGCCGGCTCCGAAGCTTTCCCAGGCGAGCATGTCGACGCCGCGGGCGCCCAAGGCGCTCCAGAGGAACATTTCGACGGCGCCGGTATCGGAGGCGGGAACAATGCCGATGCGATAGTCGGCGGGCACTTCGAGCAGTTCGCGGGTCAGGTCGATGGCCTGCTGAATGCGCGCCTTGGCGGGCTTGGCCCGGTGCGAGCGGCCGGTGAGCGCGCCAGCAAGCGCATCAATCGTCCAACCTGGACGCTTGGAGCAGGGACCCGACGAGAAATTTGGATTAGCCGGTTTGACCGCCGGTGCGGTTTGGGGCGTATCAGCCATATCAAGCGGCCCTCCCAGGCCTATTGTCTCGCGTTAGGGCGAGATGTCCTGAGGCCGCCAATACGCCTCGGGCCATACGGCGTCAATTGGATTCTGGATGATGGGCGGTGGTTTGAAACCCGTAGCTTCGGGCGTTGGCTACACATACCCAGCCCAGAGACGTATCATTTCAATGAGTTAGCTTTTTTGATGCGTTGGGCGGTGCGAGGCCGCGATGGTCGGCGGTTCCGAGGTCTGACGGTAGTCTACGAACAGGGAATGCCTCCCCTGGTCGTAGACACCTCGCTCTCCGAGCGACGGGTGGTGTGCGAGTTCGATACCTAAAGCGGCAGATCGTCGACGGTGGTCAGTGACAATGGCACCAGGCTCACTGGCGCGATGAACGTCTTGACGAGACGCTGTTCACGTCACTGGCGGCAGCCAGGATGCGGCCGGTTAGAGCGGTTTCTTGATCCATTTGGACAGCACGCCAACGATACCCTCGCGGAACAGCAGCACGCTGATTACGAAGATCGTCCCCTGGAGGACGGTCACCCAGGCGCCAAAGCTGGCGAAATAGTTCTGCATGGTGACGATGACGGCAGCTCCGACAAACGGTCCGAATATGGTGCCCATGCCGCCCAACAGCGTCATCAGAACGACCTCGCCGGACATGGTCCAGTAGACGTCGGTCAGCGAGGCAAGCTGGAACACCAGGGACTTGGTTGAACCCGCCAGCCCGGCGAGGGCCGCGGACATCACGAATACGGCCAGCTTGTAGCGGTTGACCTTGTAGCCCAGCGAAATTGAGCGTGGCTCGTTGTCACGAATGGCCTTGAGCACCTGGCCGAAGGGCGAGTGGATGATGCGGTAGATCGCCAGCAGCCCGCCGAACACGATCGCCAGCACAACAAAGTAAAGGGTGCGGTCATCGGCCAGCGAGAGCACGCCGAACAGGTTGCCGCGCGGAACCGCCTGAATGCCATCTTCGCCGCCGGTGAAGGGGGCCTGCAGGGCAAAGAAGAAGACCATTTGTGCAAAGGCAAGCGTCACCATGGCGAAATAGATGCCCTGGCGACGAATGGCCAGCGCGCCGATCAACAGGCCCAGGATCGCTGCCGAACCGGTGCCGAGCAGGATCGAAACCTCGGGCGTCAGGCCCCAGACCTTGGCGGCGTGGGCGGTGACGTAGCTGGCCGAACCGAAAAAGGCGGCATGACCGAATGAAAGCAGTCCGCCAAAGCCGAGCAGCAGGTTGAGGGCCGAGGCGAACAGAGCAAAGCACAAGATCTTCATGATGAAGACCGGGTAGAGCAGGAAGGGCGCGATCAGCAGCAGCCCCAGGAGCACGGCGAAGATGATGATGTGGTGGCGCGGCGTGCCGATGGGCATGGCCTGGGACGCACTGGTATAGGTGGTTTGTGTCGTAACGCTCATCTCAGGCGGTCCTTCCGAACAGGCCGGCGGGTTTGACCAGCAGGACGATGGCCATGATGACAAAGATCGCGACCGAGGAGGCTTCGGGGTAGAAGACCTTGGTCAGTCCTTCCACGATGCCAAGCCCGAAGCCGGTGAGAATGGCACCCAGGATCGACCCCATGCCGCCGATGACGACTACCGCGAAGACCACGATGATAAGGTCGGCGCCCATATTGGGATTGACCGAATAGATCGGCGCGGCCAGCACGCCGGCAAAGGCGGCCAGCGCCACGCCGAAGCCGTAGGTGAGGGTGATCATGCGCGGCACGTTGATGCCAAAGGCGCCGACCAGAGTGGGGTTTTCCGTGGCGGCGCGCAGATAGGCGCCAAGCCGGGTGCGCTCGATGGCGAACCAGGTGCCGAAGCAGACAAGGAGCGAGGCGACAACGACCCAGGCGCGATAATTGGGCAGGAACATGAAGCCCAGATTTTGTCCGCCGCTCAATTGCGAGGGAATGGAGTAGGGCAGGCCCGAAACGCCGAAACCATTGCGGAACAGTCCCTGGATGATCAGGGCGAGGCCGAAGGTCAGCAGCAGGCCATAGAGATGGTCGAGATGATAAAGGCGCGAGATCATCAATCGCTCAATCACGACGCCGCTCGCCCCCACGACCAGAGGGACCACGACCAGCGCCCCCCAATAGGGAATGCCTAGATAGGTCAGGCCCATCCAGGCGACGAAGGCGCCCATCATGTACTGGGCCCCGTGGCTGAAATTGATGATGTTGAGCAGCCCGAAAATGACCGCCAGCCCCAGGCTGAGCAGGGCGTAAAATGAGCCGTTGATCAGCCCCAAAAGGAGCTGGCCGAACAGGGCCTGCGGGGGAATTCCCAAGAGCTCGAACATGTTCTCTTACCTAATTTCGCGGATCCGTCGTTGCCGAACCGCACCGGCGACGTGGGCGGCGCCCCGGTCGGAGCCGGGACGCCTGGAGGATGAAGTTCTATTCGACGAGTGCGCAGCCGCCGTCTTCAAGCGGCATGAAGGCGACGTCAGCCGGAATGGTGGAGAGCAGCTTGTAATAGTCCCAATCGCCCTCGGATTCCGCGGGCGACTTCACCTGGAACAGGTACATGTCGTGCAGGTGGCGGCCGTCTTCACGCAGCGAGCCTTCGCCAAACACCTGATCCTGCGACGGGTTGGACTTCATCCAATCCATCACCGCCTCGGTTTCCTTGCTGTCGGTGGCTTCCACGCCCTTGAGGTAGTGCGTCACGGCCGAATAGACGCCGGCGTGCACCATGGTCGGCTTGGAGCCACCCATTTCCTCGGAGAAGCGTGCCGACCACTCGCGGGTATCGTCGTTGAGATCCCAGTAGAAGGCTTCGGTCAGCACCAGGCCCTGCGCCGTTTCAAGGCCCAGCGCATGCACGTCGGTGATGAAGATCAGCAGCCCGGCAAGTGCCTGGCCTGCCTGGGTGATACCGAATTCGGCGGCCTGCTTGATCGAGTTGACGGTGTCGCCACCGGCGTTGGCCAGGCCGATCACGTCTGCGCCCGAGGCCTGGGCCTGCAGCAGGAACGAGGAGAAATCGGTGCCGGGGAAGGGGTGACGGACGGAGCCGACGACCGAGCCACCGGTTTCCTCAACCACCTTGGAAGTGTTGGCTTCGAGCGAATGACCGAAGGCATAGTCGGCGGTCAGGAAATACCAGTTCTTGTAACCGGATTCGACCATGGCGCGGCCGGTACCATTGGCCAGGGCATAGGTGTCATAGGTCCAGTGTGCGGTGCCCGGTGCGCACTGTGCGCCGGTCAGGTCGGTTGAAGCGGCACCAGAGTTGAGGAAGATCTTGCCTTTCTCACGGGTGATCTCGCTGACCGCGAGGGCGGCCGAAGACGTCGGCACGTCGACGATGGCGTCTACGCCTTCCTCGTCATACCACTGGCGCGCAATGGTGGAGGCCACGTCGGGCTTGTTCTGGTGGTCGGCTGAAATCACCTCGACATTGATGCCCTTGGAAGCGGCATCGAAATCTTCGATAGCCATGCGGGCCGCCACTACCGAGCCTTCACCCGAAAGGTCGGCATAAATGCCGGATCGGTCGTTGAGCACGCCGAGCTTGACGTCCACCGCCATGGCGGAGCCCGTCATCAGCATGGCGGCGAGACCCGCCAGGGTTGTTGTCTTGAAGTTCATTGGTTCTCTCCTCCTAGGGTCCTCTCCCGGACCGGTTTCCTCACACGCCGAGATAGGCGTGAAGCTTGCCCAGATTGGTCTGGATCTCTGTGTTGGGGATCATGTCGATGACTCGGCCCTGCTCGACCACGTAGTGGCGGTCGGCGACCGAGGCGGCGAAATGAAAGTTCTGCTCGACCAGGACGATGGTGAAGCCCTGATTCTTGAGCGTGGCCAGCGTGCGGCCGATCTGCTGCACGATGACCGGGGCAAGGCCCTCGGTCGGCTCGTCCAGAAGCAGGAATTTGGCGCCGGTGCGCAGGATGCGGGCGATGGCCAGCATCTGCTGTTCGCCGCCCGAAAGCTTGGTGCCCTGGCTCGAAAGGCGCTCGCGCAGGTTCGGGAACATGGTGAGCACGTCCTCGCGGCTGAGCCCACCCGGCTTGATCACCGGGGGTAACATCAGATTCTCGTCCACAGAAAGTGCCGAGAAGATGCCGCGCTCTTCGGGACAGAACGCGATACCGAGTTTGGCGATGGCGCGTGCCGGCAAGGCAATGAGCTCACGGTTTTCAAACTGCACCGATCCAGTGCGCTTGCCGATCAACCCCATGATGGCGCGCAGCGTCGTGGTCTTGCCCGCGCCGTTGCGGCCGAGCAGGGTGACCACTTCGCCTGGCGCGACGTCAAAATTGATGCCATGCAGAATGTGGCTCTCGTCATACCAGGCCTGGAGGTCGCGGACGGCGAGGGCGTGAGCGGCCGGTGCGGGATCGATCTTGCGGGCAGCGTCAGCCATGACCAGCTCCGATATAGGCCTCAACGACACGCGGGTCCTTGGAGACGGTTTCATAGGGGCCTTCGGCCAGCACTTCGCCGCGGGCCAGCACGGTGATCCTGTCCGAGAGATCGGCGACGACGGAAAGGTTGTGTTCGACCATCAGGATGGTGCGTTTGGCCGCGATACGACGAATGAGGGCGGAGATGCGGGACACGTCTTCCTGCGCCATGCCGGCCATCGGCTCATCGAGCAGCAGCATTTCCGGTTCGAGGGCGAGGGTCGTGGCGATTTCCAGTGCGCGCTTGCGGCCATAGCTCAGCTCGCCGGCGGTCTCGCTGATAAATTCGGTCAGGCCCACTTCCTCAATGCGCTCGCGGGCTTCAGCGTCATAATCGTTGAGCACCTTCTGGTTGCGCCAGAAGTCGAAGCTGTCGCCACGGCGGCGCTGCAGGGCGATGCGGACGTTTTCGAGCACGCTCATGCGTGGAAACACCGCCGAAATCTGGAAAGAGCGGACCACGCCGAGCCGGGCAATGGCGGCCGGGGCCATGCTGGTGATGTCACGGCCATTGAATTTGATGGTCCCCGCGCTGGGCTGCAGGAACTTTGTCAGCAGGTTGAAGCAGGTGGTCTTGCCTGCCCCATTGGGCCCGATCAGCGCATGGATGGTGCCGCGCTCCACGTCGAGATCGACGCCGTTGACCGCTGTAAAGCCGGAGAACCGCTTGGTCAGTTGCCGGGCGGACAGAATGATGTCGGGGGCGCTCATTTGGCGGTCCAGCCTCCGTCAATGGAAATGGTCGAGCCGGTGATCGAACGCGCCCAGTCCGAGCAGAGATAGGCGGCCATTTCGGCAATCTCCTCGGGCTGCACGAATTGCTTGGTCGGCTGGGGCGCCAGAATGACCTGCCGCACGACGTCTTCTTCGGACAGGCCATGCACACGAGCCTGGTCGGCAACCTGCTTGGCCACCAGAGGGGTCCAGACATAGCCGGGGCAGATGGCGTTGACGGTGACGCCCTTTTCGGCAGCTTCGAGCGCCACGGTCTTGGTGAGGCCCACAACGGCGTGCTTGGTGGCGACATAGGCCGACTTGAAGGGGGAGGCACGCAGGCCATGGGCCGAGGCGATATTGATGATGCGGCCCCAACCCCGCTCGGTCATGCCGGGCAGGCTGGCCCGGATGGCGTGAAACGCTGAATCAAGGCTCACCGAAACGATGCGCCGCCAGTCCTCATCAGGAAAATCCTCGATGGGCGCGACCTTCTGGATGCCGGCATTGTTGACCAGCACGTCGATGTGACCGAAGCGGGCAATGACCGCGTCGGCCAGCGCCCGGCTGGCGGACGCGTCGGACAGGTCAGCCGGAAAATAGGCAACCTCGCCGGAGCCCAGGGCGTCTAGTTCACCGATCAAAGCCGCATGGTCCTCGGCGGGCTCAAAGCTGTTGAGCGCCACACAATAATTCATCTCGGCAAACTTATGCGCGATCGCGAGCCCAATACCGCTCGTCGATCCCGTCACCAGCGCTACGCGCTTTGACACGATTCCTTGCCTCCACCCTGTCGACGGCCTTGTGGCCTTGATTGTTGGGCAAGACATTGCACGAAGCGTGCCAGTGCCGGTTTTCCGGGGTGTTCGGCTCAGTGTGGCAGGGGGTGTGTCCGGTTTCCCGGACGCGCCGGACAGATCTGTCCGGAAATCCGCACATGGCCCCTTAGTCCAGGCCGTGCCGCCTGAGCTTTTCGTAGAATTGCGAGCGCGACACGCCCAGGCGCCGGGCGGCGGCGGATTTGGAGCCGTCCTCGGCGGCAAGGGCTTCGAGCATGGCCGAGCGTTCCGCGTCTGCCAGCCTGGCTGACAAGTCCGCGGCAATGGGAGGCGCGCCCGTTGGGGCTGCCTCGCGCGGCAAAGCCTTGGCGATCAGAGCTAGATCTATCATCTCGGAGGGGGCCATCGCCGCGGCGCGCTCGAGCACATTGCGCAGTTCGCGCACATTGCCCGGCCAACGATAGCGAGTGAGTTGGTCGATGGCTTCGGGTGTGATCAGCCAGCCGCGCTGGTCGCGCGGTCGCGGTATGGTTTCGAGCAGGGCTTCGGCGATGAGGCCGATATCGTCGAGCCGCTCGCGCAAGGGCGGCACGTGGATCGCCAATACGGCGATGCGATAATAGAGGTCGGCACGGAAGCTCTTGTCTTCGATCTTCTGTTCGAGCGGCTGCGAGGTGGCGGCGATGATGCGGACATCGACCTTCTTGACGGTGTTGGAGCCAAGCGGTTCGAACTCTCCTTCCTGCAAAGCACGCAGGAGCTTGGCCTGAAGGGCCGCCGGCATGTCGCCGATCTCGTCGAGAAACAGCGTACCGCCATGCGCCAGTTCGAACTTACCCTTGCGCGGCTTGCGATCCGCGCCCGTAAATGCGCCGGGGGCGACGCCGAAGAACTCTGCCTCCAGGAGCGCCTCGGGGATGGCGGCGACGTTGACCGCCACGAAGGGACCATCGGCCCGGTCGGATTGCTGATGAATGGCGTGGGCGAGCAGTTCCTTGCCAGTGCCGGTCTCGCCAAGGATGAGCGCTGCGCCATCGCGCAGGGCATAGCGGCGGACTACGGTTTTGAGGTCGCGTACGGCCTCGGAAGCGCCAACGAAACTGGACAGCGAATATTTGGTTTGGCGCTCGCGGTTGAGCGCGGCCTGGGCGCGGGAGAGCTGGCGCTGCATGGTCTCGAACTTGTCGAGAATAGGCGCCAGATAATCGATCTCCTCGTAGAACACGAAGCCCACGGCACCCAGGATTTCGCCCTCCTCATTGCGCAGTGGCAGGCGGCAGACAACGAACTGCTTGTCGTCAAAGGCCATGATGTCGATCAGGATAGGCCGGCCGGTTTCAACGACCCGGCGCAGCAGGGAGTGGGGGATGACTTCTTCCACCCGCTGTCCCACCAGGTCCGCGTCGCCGGGAATGCCCAGCAACTCGCGATAGCGCTCGTCGATCCAGGTGATCCGGGCTTCGGCATCCACGGTGATGGCGCCTTTGAAGCTGTCACCAAGGGAATCGAAGGCATTGAGGACAGTTGCGACCGATTTGGGCAGTGAGCGGTGTTGTGACATGCCACTCAACCGGGCATCGAACTGAGATGGGAAAGCAGCTCGGCCACGTTGTGCGCATTGTATTTCTTGAGCAGCCGGGCCCGGTAGCTCTCGACCGTACGGGGCGAGATATCGAGGGTGCGGGCGATTTCCTTGGAGGTGCGCCCTTCACCCAAATGCATGACGATCTGCCGCTCACGACCCGATAATTTGAGCACATTGCGCGTTTCGGACAGGTCGGCAAAGCTCCAAACCGCTCGGCGCAGCGGATCATCGTCCCGGGTCAGGGAATGGCCGCGCACACGGCACCAGAACAGGGTGCCATTTTTGCGGGCCATGATGCGCTCGTCCGAGTAGCGATTGGTGCGCTTGAGTGGCTCCACCCCGACATCGCGAATGCGCTCGAATTCTTCCATCGAAGGATAGAGGATAGCAAAGGACTGCTCGAGCAGATCGCTCACCTGATAGCCGAACATCTCGGCAAAGGCCGGGTTGCATCCCTTGATAACGCGGCTTTCGGTCACAACCAGACCGATTGGCGCGTTCTGGAAGGCGATGGCGCTGAGGTCGTGGGGATCGATCATGTGGTGTGTTTCTACGGTATTGTCCGAGCTTCAAGAGCACAGGGATAATAGACACCAATTCGCTCCGCGCCAGTCCAAGCCGAAATCGGCATGCCGGGGGGAACCGGAGGAGGGAATTGTGACCGGGCACACCCGATGCACGATTCTCATAAAGATCGCATAGGCTTGGCTCGGGCGCGCAGTGCCCGGCGGGACCTGTTGAGGGAGGAAGAATGATGAAGACATTATTGGCCGCATTGGCCATTTCGACGGCGCTGAGCGGCGCCGCCCTTGCCCAGGATGCGGCGCGCATTGCGCTGCTGCACGGGCTTTCGGGTTCGCCGCTGGAAGCCTATTCCAAGCAGACCCATACCGGCTTCGAGATGGGGCTGGAATACGCCACCAATGGCACGATGGAGGTCAAGGGCAAGCCCATCGAGCTGATCATCAAGGACACCCAGTTCAAGCCGGATATTGCCCGGGCGCTGCTGGCAGAAGCCTATGGCGACGATGATGCGCTGATCGCGGTGGGCGATACTTCCTCTGGCGTGGCGCTGTCCATGCTGCCGGTGGCCGAGGAATATGAGCGTATCCTGCTGGTCGAGCCGGCAGTGGCCGATGGTCTCACCGGGCCTGATTCCAACCGTTATGTGTTCAAGACCTCACGCAATTCGTCCATGGACATGCAGGCCCAGGCGCTGGCGCTGGCGCCGGACGAAAACCTTTATGTGGCGACCCTGGCGCAGGATTATGCCTTCGGCCGCGACGGCGTTGCAGCGTTCAAGAGTGCGCTCGAAGGCACCGGCGCGAACCTGGTGGCCGAAGAATATGTGCCCCAGCAGACCACCGATTTTACCGCCACCATCGAGCGCCTGTTCAATGCACTCAAGGACCAGCCAGGCCGCAAGGTGATCATGATCTATGTCGCCGGGATCGACGCCATGACGCCGTTGGCGTCGGCCGATCCGGGGCGGTTCGAGATCGAGCTGTCCACCGGTGGCAATATCCTGCCCGCGCTCGCCGCCTACAAGCAGGTGCCGGGCATGGAAGGGGCAATCTACTATTACTACGAAGCGCCGGACAATGAGGTGAACGACTGGCTGGTTGAGGAGCATATGGCGCGTTACGGTACGCCGCCGGACTTCTTCACCGCCGGCGGCATGGCTTCGGCAATGGCGATCGTCAAAGCGCTCGAAACCGCTCCGGACTGGGAAACCGAAACCCTGATAGAAACCATGGAAGGGATGAGCTTCGAGACGCCAAAGGGCACGATGACCTTCCGTCCCGAGGACCATCAGGCGCTCCAGGCCATGTATCACTTCAAGATCAAGGTCGAGGATGGCGTCGACTGGGCCATTCCCGAGTTGGTGCGGGTGATCGAGCCGGACGAGATGGATATCCCCATCGGCCGCAACAACTAGGAATAGGCTGCGCATTCGCACCTTGACGATGCGCCCGGCGAGGGTCCTCCTCCTCGCCGGACGTTTCAATTGCGCGGGGAACAGACGTGTCCACATCGCCTTCGATCCGAACCGAGAATCTGTCGATCCATTTCGGCGGTCATGCCGCGGTCAACAATGTCACCTGCGCCTTTCATCCCGGCGAGCTGACGGTGATCGTGGGGCCCAATGGCGCCGGGAAGACCACTTGGTTCAATCTGGTGTCTGGACAGCTGCGCCCCACCCAGGGCCGCATTCTTCTCGGAGAGCGCGACATCACGACGCTCTCGCCGTCGCAGCGGGCGCGGGCCGGGATCGGGCGGGCCTTCCAGTTGACCAATCTGTTTCCCAAGCTCTCGGTTTTTGAAAATGTGCGCCTGGCCGTACAGGGCAAGGCGCGGCAGGGGCATCGCCTGTTGGCCAGGACGGCGGCGCTCACGACCCTGACTGAGAAGGCGATGGATTTTCTCGAACAGACCAATCTTGCTGCGGTCGCCGAACTGCCTGCGGCAGCCTTGCCGCATGGCGATCAGCGCAAGCTTGAGGTGGCGATGCTGCTGGCCATGGAGCCGGACATCTTCATGTTCGATGAGCCGACCGCCGGCATGTCGGTGGATGAGGCGCCGATCATTCTGGAGCTGATCGCACGCATCAAGCGGGACAGTTCGCGGACCATATTGCTGGTCGAGCACAAGATGGATGTGGTGCGCGCTTTGGCGGACCGCATCGTGGTGCTGCACAATGGCGAACTGGTCGCCGATGGTGACCCGACCGAGGTGATGGATATGGAGCTGGTCCGCGACATCTATCTCGGCACCGGCACAGACGAGGTAGCGTGATGACTGCCATTCTTCGTCTCGAGGGTGTTCACACCAACATCGCCCAGTATCAGGTGCTGCACGGGGTGAGCCTGGATGTGCCCGAAGGTGGAGTGCATGTCATTCTGGGCCGCAATGGTGCGGGCAAGACCACGACGCTGCGCACTATCATGGGGCTGTGGAAGGCAAGGCTCGGGACGATCCAGTTCCGCGGGCAGGATATCGCGCAGCTCGGTACACCTGACATCGCCCGGCTCGGCATTGCTTTTGTGCCCGAAAACATGGGCATCTTCGGCGGACTGACGGTGGAGGAGAATATGCGCCTTGCCACCCATGACGGCAGCTTCGATGCGGAGCGCCTTCAGCAAATCCATGCCATCTTTCCCGCCATCAAGCAGTTCTGGACCAAACCGGCGCACGCGCTTTCGGGCGGGCAAAAGCAGATGCTGGCGGTTTCCCGCGCCATTGTCGAAAAGCGTGACCTGATCCTGATCGATGAGCCCACCAAGGGGCTGGCGCCCTCGATCATTCGCAACATGATTACCGCCTTTCGCGAGATCGCCGCGGAGACGACGATCCTGCTGGTCGAGCAGAATTTCCATTTTGCCAAGGCGCTCGGCCAAACCGTGGCGGTGATCGATGACGGACGCATCGTGCACCGCGGCAGCATGATGGAGTTGGCGGAGGACGCGGCCCTGCAAAGCCGTTTCCTCAGCCTCTCGCTGGAAGCCCATTGAGGACGATATGAGCGATACTTCCATTCCCTTTCGGACCCGAATGAGCGCCGGTATTGACCGTTTTGGTGGCGTCATGCTGCTGCCCGTCGTGCTGGCCTTCGTTGCATTCGTGCTGATCGGTCAGCCCTCGACCTGGGCCACGCTGACCATTGCAGGCCTTGCCATGGGCATGATGATTTTTCTGATGGCCTCGGGCCTGTCGCTGATCTTCGGGCTGATGGACGTGCTCAATTTCGGCCATTCCGCCTTCGTGACGGCGGGGGCCTTTATCGGTGCCACCGTGCTGGCCTGGCTCGGATTCTGGGTCACGGGCGGTAATCCCGCGCTCAATCTGGCCGGGCTGCTTCTGGCCATCGCGGCGGCGACCATATTTGGCGCGCTGGCCGGCTGGTTCTTTGAGCGGGTGGTGATCAAGCCGGTCTATCAGGACCATTTGCGCCAGATCCTGATTACCGTGGGTGCGCTGATCGTGGCTGAGGAACTCGTCCTTCTGATCTGGGGTGGCGCGCCCATTCCGGTGCCGCGTCCCGCGGTATTGACCGGATCGATCGTGTTTGCCGGTGTGTCGGTCGAGATCTATCGCATCTTTGCGTTTCTGCTCGGCCTGGTGGTGTATCTTGCTATGTATCTGCTGCTTAACCGCACCCGGCTCGGCCTGCTGATCCGGGCGGGTGTCGAGAACCGGGAAATGGTCGAAGCGCTGGGCTTCCGCGTCGACCGGCTGTTCATTCTGGTGTTCATGGCCGGCTCGGCGCTGGCTGCCATGGGTGGCGCGATGTGGGCCGGTTATCAGGGCTTGATCACGGCGGCGCTAGGCTCGGAAATGATGATCCTGGTCTTCATCGTGGTCATTATCGGCGGGCTGGGATCGATCCAGGGGTCAATGCTCGGGGCGCTGCTGGTCGGGCTGATGGCGAACTACGTCGCTTTTCTTGTCCCCAAGATGGCGCTGGCCTCCAACATGCTGTTGATGATGGCAATCCTGCTCTGGCGCCCCTACGGGCTGCTCCCGGCGGTCAAGCGGTGAGGCGGAGATGAGCATGGCACACAACAGTTCCGCCCTCGCGTCCAAATCCCTTCGCGGATCGGCAATATCGGCTAATTGGCCCGGACGCCTCATCGTTTATGGCGCCGTGGCGCTGATCGGGTTGGCTCTGGCCCTGGCGCCGTTCCTGTTTCCCGATGTGCGCAGCCAGGAGGTGGCGGCCCGCATCTGCGTGTTCATCGTGCTGGTCGCCAGCTATGACCTGCTTATCGGCTACACAGGCATCGTATCGTTTGCCCATACCATGTTCTTCGGCCTGGGCGCCTATGGCACGGCCATCGCGCTCAAGACCATGGGTCCCGGGTTCGAGGCGATACTGCTTGGTGGTGGACTCGGCGTGGTAGCGGCACTGGTGCTGGCGCTGCTGATCGGGCTGCTTTCGCTGCGCGTCAAGGCGATCTTCTTTGCCATGGTGACGCTCTCGGCCGCCTCGGTGATGATGGTGCTGGCCAGCCAGCTCTCGGACTTTACCGGTGGCGAGGACGGCATCACCTATTCCATACCGCGCCTGTTTTCGCCGGCGTTCGAGCTGTTGAGCGATGCTGAGGGCAAGGCGGTGCGCCTGTTCGGCGTGCCACTCAACGGCAAGATCGCGCTCTATTACTTCGTTTTCATTTCCGCGCTGGTGCTGTTCCTGGCGATGATGCGCATCGTGGCTTCACCGCTCGGATCCGTGCTCAAGGCCATCCGTGAAAACGAGTTGCGGGCCGAAGCCATCGGCTATCGCGTGGTGTTCTATCGCACCACCATCTTCTGCATCGCCGCCGGAATTGCAGCCTGCGCCGGGATATTGCGCGCCGTCTGGCTCAAATATACCGGTCCGGAAGTCGTGCTGTCCTTCGACATCATGATCGATATTCTGCTCATGGTGGTGATCGGGGGCATGGGGACCATGCTGGGCGCGGTCATCGGCGTGGTACTGATGACCCTGGCGCAGTACTACCTGAAGGATCTGATGGCGCTGGGGGCCGAGGCGACGGGCAGTTTGCCGCTGGTGCCCGACCTGCTCAACCCGGAGCGCTGGCTGCTCTGGCTCGGCCTCGGCTTTATCCTGCTGGTGTATTTCTTCCCCTCCGGCATTGTCGGCACCCTGCTGGGCAAGGGTGGCGGGAAATGAGGCAGCCTCGCTCGACCTATCTCGATGCCGCCGGCTTTGAGATGCATGTCACCGAATGGGGCGATCCGAGCCAGCCCGCTCTTGTCATGTGGCACGGATTGGCGCGCACCGGCCGGGATTTCGATGAGGCAGCCCGGGCCTTGTCGGCGGATTTCTTCGTGCTGTGCCCCGATACGCTGGGTCGGGGCCTGTCGGCATGGTCCCGGCGTGGCGCCACCGATTATACCTTTGCCACCTATGGTGCCATGGCGGCGGCGATGCTCGATCATTTCGGCATCGATCAACTGTCCTGGGTTGGCACCTCCATGGGCGGGCTGCTCGGCATCACCCTGGCAGCCGGGAGCTTGCGCGAGCGCATCACGCACCTCGTCATCAATGATGTCGGGCCGGATATTCCCTATGACAGCGCCCGGCGCATCGCCGACTATGTCGGCAAACCGCCGGTGTTCGACACGGTGACCGATTATGAGGCCTGGCTGCGCCGCACCTATGCCCCCTTCGGCGCCAATAGCGAAATGTTCTGGCGCCGTATGGTTGATACCTCAATGCGGCGTACCGGCACCGGGCAGGTCACGGTGCATTACGATCCGGCAATTGTCTCCACCATGGCCGAGAACAAGGCCGATCTGGATGTCTGGAACGCCTATGACGCGGTGACGGCACGTACCCTGCTGATCCGGGGCGCGCAATCGGACGTGTTGCCGCCGACCATTGCCAGTGCGATGCGCATGCGTGGCCCCTGTCCTGAGCTTGTCACCATCCCCGATTGCGGCCATGCTCCGACGCTATCGGACGACAAGCAGATCGATCTATTGCGAACATTTCTGCGGGAATGAGCGGCGCCGCGGGCTCTTTTCTGTCCCACACCCGAAATCGCACTGACCCTTGGCGGCCCCGCTCAAGGTGTCGATGAGCTGGTTCGCGGGGCAGGAGCGGCTATTCACGAAAAGGGTACGCAGCGCTGAGCTGTTTTGGATCGTCCTGGGGCAAATCTTCTTCCCCCCTTTGCGACGCGGACGCAAAGATAGGAACAATGTGCATCCAAAAATGTTGCCCTTGCTTGACCCCAACGATCACGGAGCAAGCAAAATGACGTTTCCAACAACCAAAGTGCTATTGGCCAGTGCGCTCTTTTTCCCGATGTCTGCCTTGTCAGTCTGGGCACAGGCACCAGGCGCAGAGAGCGGAATGGTCGCCTGCCCCAGCCAGCTTGGACTGGAGCAATCCATCGGAAGCCAAGGCACTATCCTCCCAGATGATTGCACCAGGCTTCAGGTCAATGCACTGACCTCCGAAAATGAAACCCTATGTCTGATCGACTTCGGTCTGGATGAGGGATTGCTTGGTCAGCTGCGAGACGCTGCCTTCCCGAGCCAATGGTGGGTTGAATGCGACAAACTCGCGGAAGCGGCGGCAGGATCAACCTACTAACTCCCGCTGGTCAGGGAACCTCGATGGACGCTCTCCATTTCCTAAACAAGGCGTAGCAACCGCGCCACAATCGAGGAGACGGCTATGACCACAAATAAAACGGAACAGCCGGGCGCTAGTCGCTCCGGAATCGAACAGCGCGCTGCGCAAGACGCCGGTGGCGCAGCCCAGAAGGTCCGGCAGGACTTCGATGCTGCAGTCAAAGAAGCGTCCAATGAAGCCGAGACACTCAAAAGTCAGGCTCAGGACAAAATCGGAGAAGCAAGCGAGGGGGCGAAGTCATTCGCTTCTGACCAGAAAAAGCTCGCAGCGAGCCAGATTACCGGAATTGCCTCGGCGATCTCGAAGGTCGCAGACGAGTTGGAAGGCGACCAGGCGACAACTGCCCGCTATGCGCGCGATCTGGCCAAAGGGCTCGATCGCTTCGGCAAGGAAGTCGAGGGACGAAGTGTGGACGAGTTGATGAGTGATGCCCAGGACTTCGGCCGTAGGCAGCCCTTGGCATTCCTGGGTGCTGCAGCACTGGCAGGCTTTGTCGCCAGCCGTTTTGCTGGCGCGTCCGCGCAGCGCAAGCAGACCGGCTCCGAAACCGCAGTGCCGGGGTCAGCAGCTTCAGGCACAACCTATGGCCGGACGAGTGCGGGCGGTGTCAACCCAACCAGTGGTGGCTCCGCCTATGGCCAATCGAGCAGCAATTTTGCAGGAGGTGGCAATGTCTCAAACAAATGAAGATCGCACGCTTTCTGAACTTCTCAATGGCCTGGTGGGCGACATATCGGGCCTGTTCCGAAAGGAAATCCAACTCGCCAAGGCCGAAACTTCGGAGAAAGTCGGCCAAATGATGGGCGGCGTCGTCTCGCTGGTGATCGGTGGCGTATTGGCTCTAGGCGCACTCGGCGTGCTGCTCAGTGGGGCGGTGACAGTCATTGCTGCAATACTTGTAGCCCAAGGCATGGGCGCGACCATCTCTACCGCAATTGCGGCCGGCATCGTCACCGTGGTCGTGGGCGTTATTGGCTGGGTCTTCATTTCGAAGGGCCTCAACGCTCTCAAGGCTTCCAATCTCAATCTTAACCGCACCACGACCTCGCTGGGTCGCGATGCCGATGTCGTCAAGGAGAGGCTGTGATGGCTCACGAAGACACTAAAAGTTCCGCTCAATTGCAACGCGAAGTCGACCAGCAGCGCGCCCGCCTCGAAGATCGCATCGACGGCATTCAGCAAAAGCTATCGCCCGGTCAGTTGATCGATGAACTGATGGCTTACACTAAGGACGGCGGCGGAGAATTCATCTCCAGTCTGCAACGCAATGTGACGGCCAACCCACTGCCGGTGGCCCTGCTCGGCGTAAGTCTCGCCTGGCTCATGGCCAAGCCGGCCTCTGCCCCGGTCGATACGGACGCACAGTGGGACGACAGCATCAATGCCCGGCGCGGCTATGGTGGTGAAGTGGACGACTACCCAGTTGCCACCATCTCCGGCTCCAGCATGAAGCGGGTGTCGCACAAGCGCGACGAGAGCGGAATGCATTTCAGCGAATTCGCCGACGAGGCCGGAAAGAAATACCGGGCTGCGTCAGACGAGGCTGGACGGCGCGCCGGGCATTTCATGGATGAAACCGGCAAACGCTTTCGCGGGTTCACGGATGGCACCGGCAAACAGGTCGAGCATTTCCGGGACGAGGCCGGGAACCTGATGGATGAAGCGAGCGGCTGGGCTTCGCATGGCTGGCAGCAAGCGCGGGATAAGATGGGCGATGCCCAGAATGCCGTGCGCCAGGGTATCGCGGGTGGCAAGGCAAAGGCCACACAAGCGACGCACGCGATGGGTGAGCAGATGAATACGCTCAATCAGACCATCGTCAGCCAGTTCCGCGATCAGCCATTGGTCGCTGGAGCCCTGGCCTTTGCTGTTGGCGCGGCCTTTGGTTCGGCCCTTCCCCACACCGAGCAAGAGGACAAATTGATGGGCGATGCGGCCGATGCAGCAAAGTCTCGAGCCGGACGGGAAGCCGAGCGCCTCTACGACGAGGGGCGCGAACGGGCGGAGGCGATTTATGATGAAGCCTCGGAGCGCGCCGGCAAATTGTACCAGGACGCTCGAGAAGGCGTGGCCGGCGCCAGCGAGACCAAGGATGGCGCGAAGCGCTCTCAATAAATCCTCATGGGCGGACCACCGGTCCGCCCATCTTTTATGGAGATCTCATGGCCGAGACAGTCAAGCCAACCGGGCAGCCAGGCCGCGGTCGTCACGCCAATGACCCGAGCAAAATTCCTCCGCGCGGGTGGAAGGACATTGTCTGGCGTATCTATGGCGACATTACCGAGAGCCGTGTCCTGCTGACAGCGGCGGGTGTCACCTTCTACTTGCTGTTATCACTGGTACCGACCCTGACCGCCTTCGTATCGCTTTACGGGCTTTTCAACGACCGTGCGAGCGTGCTTGAGCACGTCGAACTGTTGCGAGGGATTGTCCCTCCCGGGGCACTGTCCATTGTCAATGAACAGCTGGAGAGGTTGACCGCAGAAAGTGGCAACACGCTGGGCTGGACCCTGTTGGTGTCTCTAGCCATTGCGTTGTGGAGCGCCAGCGCGGGTGTGAAAGCCATGTTCGAGGCGATGAATGTTGCCTACCACGAGCAGGAAGAGCGGTCCTTCATCGCACTCAATGCAACAGCGCTTCTGTTCACGCTTGGCGGTGCAGTAGCCGCCATGCTTGTGCTGACAGTCGTCGTCATCATGCCTCCGCTTGTACGGCTGCTGCCGGGTGAAGGACTGGAGTGGCTTGTGAGGATAGGTAGCTATCTGGCCATGTTGGTGGTGGTCTCGCTCATGATCGCTGCCCTGTATCGCTGGGGCGCCAGCCGGCAGGATGCAAAGTGGCGCTGGATCACTCCAGGCGCGGTCGTTTCCGTTCTGGCGCTGGGCGCGGGATCTGTGGCGCTATCGTGGTACGTGGCCAATTTCGCTGACAATAACGCAACCTATGGTTCACTGGGTGCCGTCATCGGTCTGATGACCTGGCTTTGGATATCTTCCACGCTGGTTATCATAGGGGCCGTTTTAAACTCGGAGATTGAGCATCAGTCGATGCGGGACTCGACCACCGGGGCATGGGCGCCAATGGGTGAGCGCGGCGCGCATGTCGCTGACACGTTGGGCGAGCCCTGGCCAGATGATGCGGCCCCGCAACCGGCCTATGAGCGCGAACGCGAGCGCATTTCGTGGGGCGCGTTGGCATTTGCCGCGCCGGCTGCATTGGTGCTGCTGGCGTCCGAGCGTCGGAGTGCGCGAGGGCAGCCGGGAGCAGCACAGGCAGGCGGCATCACGCCCACCAGTACAGGGCAAAGGGACAAATGAAGAAGACTGCCCAGGCGGTCAGCAGGATGGCAGGCGCGCGCGAGGAAAACTTCCGACCGGCGTGTTGGCGCATTTCTGTCCGGCGTCGGCTGTCTTCGTCCAGCGCCAGCGTAAATGGACGCAACTCTGCATTCCGGTCTATCAGGTCGCTTTCTCGATCACGCCAATGCGTGATGGCCTGTTCAGCTGCCCGGAGCGCTGGCCTTGCCTCAATAATCAAAGCTGCACCCAGCAAGGCGAGGAACGGCGGCACGATAAGGGTGAACGGGCCGTCCCATTCGCCGAAGGCGGCGCTCAATACCGATCCATAGGCGATGACGAGAAAGGATTGCGACGAAATCAGAGCATTCAGACGACTGTTGAGAAGAGTGATTTCGGCGCGGATTTCTGCGCGTATACGGTCGAGTTCATCGGTTTTTGACATGTTGCTAGCGTAAAAAATATGATTTGTCCTGCCGGACCTAATCACATGCGGCGGCGAGGGTTCCTTTGAGGAGCCCTGATTTCTGTTCCCGCCCGATCGGCTGGGGCCTGCCGGTGATTTATTTCGCGCCGCTTCGCATGAAATAACCGAGCGTTTTCAATGATCGTTTTGAGAGTGGTGCGTTGCAACCAGTGCTGTTTTCCAAGGGGGTCGAGCCAGGCTGCCAAGATCGTGACTGGTGTCGCGCTGTCGACGCGAAGCCATGAAACGCTGCCGCCATGGCGGTACTCAGGTCTGATTTGGCGCATTGGGCCGAAGCAGGCATGATCAGGACGCAAAAAGCCTGTGCTGGTGCATCGCCCGGCCGGAACACAGGGGCAAATCGAGTGGGCGGATAAAGGCAGGCAACCATGCCCGGGAACACCTTTCTTTCTCCAATGCTGGCGGCCGGCGCCATTCTGCTCAGTGTGGCTCTGCTGATCATGGGCAATGGCCTGCAGGTCATGCTGCTGCCTATTCGCGGCGGGCTGGAGGGTTTTTCTCCCTTTGAGGTTGGCCTGTTGGGGTCAGGCTATTTTCTCGGCTTCGTGGTGGGCTGCGTGCTGACGCCGCGCCTGATCATGCGCGCGGGGCACATCCGTACGTTTGCCGCGCTGGTTTCAATCGCTTCGGCGGCGGCGCTGGGTTATCCCATTGGGGTGGAATCCATGGTCTGGATTGCCCTGCGCATGATCACCGGATTCTGCCTGGCCGGCCTTTACCTGGTGGTGGAGAGCTGGCTCAACGATCAAGCGACCAATGAAACCCGCGGCGCGCTGATTTCGATCTATGTCACGGTCAATTTCACCGTTATCACCCTAGGGCAGATGCTGGTTACGCTGTTCCAGCCCGACAGCTTCGTGCTGTTTTCCATCGCCTCGGTGCTGGTGTCGCTGGCGGCAGTGCCCATTGTGATGACACGATCGAGCCAGCCGGCACCCATCACCATCGTGCGGTTCCGGCCTGTGCGCATGTTCCGCCTGTCGCCCACCGGCACGGTTTCCATTTTTCTGATCGGCATGGCGACCGGTTCGTTCTGGTCGCTGGGGCCGGCCTATGCCAGCGCGGCCAGCGGCAGCATTCGCGATGCGGCGTTGTTCATGAGTGCCGCCGTTTTGGGCGGCGCTGTATTGCAATGGCCGGCCGGCAAGATCTCCGACACCATGGATCGCCGCCAGGTGTTGATCGGGCTGGCGCTGTTTTCCATTGTCGCCGGCGGGGTTCTGGTGGTCCTGCCCTACGCCACCTGGCCATGGCTGGCCATCGGCTTTGCCTTCGGGGCCGGGCTCTTACCCTGCTATGCCATTGCGGCTGCCCATGTTTTCGACTTCGCCGACCGAGCCGACTATGTCGAGGTGTCCGCCGGCCTGTTGCTGATCAATGGCATCGGCTCGACCATCGGTCCCTTGGTCTCCTCCCTCAGTTTTGAATTGCTGGGCCCCACCGGAATCTTTGTTACCAATGGCGTGGTGTTTGCCATTCTGGTGGCGTTCGTCATCGTGCGACTGGCCCGCCGCGAGGGTCTGCCAGAGGAGGAAAAGCAGAATTTCGATCTTGGTACCAGTGCCGCCGTTTCGGTGGTGGCGGACGAAGAAGCCATTCAGCTCAGCGATTTGGTGATCGAGGATCCCCTGGAGACCCAAACCGAAACCACAGACCCTGTTCATTAACGGCCTGGCACATGTCGAAGCCGTCAAATAAATCATACCAATGTCTGGCTCTTGCCGGGCAAAGCCATTAGCTTGGCGCCACATTCCAGATTCAAAACCCCCACAATCGAGACGATCCATGGCCGAGCCTACTCTATTCGCCCGCTTCGTAGCTCTTGTCGGCGGCGCCGCCGTTGCCATCCGCCATTCGGGCGACGGTCCCAAGCCGCACGCCTTCGGTACGACGCCGTCCATTCCCGACCCCAAGCCGCAGGGCAAGATTCCGACGCTGAAAATGCCGACGGCCAAAGGCTGGGAAGGCAATCACATGCCGACCCCGGCTGCGGGCCTCAAGGTCAATGCCTTTGCCCGTGATTTGGTGCATCCGCGCAATATGCATGTTTTGCCCAATGGCGATGTGCTGGTAGCCGAGTCCATGGGCGAGGAGGGGTCCGGCCCGCGCTCCATTTTCGATCATGCCATGCACGCGACCATGAAGCGGGCGCGGGCGGCAGGAAAAAGCCCCAACCGTGTCACCTTGCTGCGCGATGCGGATGGCGATGGCGTGGCCGAGGAGCGTCACGCCTATATCGAAAATGTCCGTCAGCCCTTCGGTATCGCGCTGATTGGCGACACGCTTTACGTTGGCGCCTCCGATGCGGTGCTGGCCTATCCCTATGTGGCCGGTGAGACGAAGATCACCACGCCCGGCAAGAAGATCATGGACCTGATTCCGGGAGGACACTGGACGCGCAATCTGATCGCTTCCAAGGACGGCTCCAAGCTCTATGTGGCCGTTGGTTCGCTGAGCAATATCGGCGACCAGGGCATGGCCGCAGAAGAAAACCGGGCCTGTATCCACGAACTGGATCTGGCGACCGGCAAGTCGCGCATATTCGGTTCCGGCCTGCGCAATCCGGTGGGCATGGCTTGGGAGCCCGAGGGCGGCCACCTCTGGACCGTGGTCAATGAGCGCGACGGGCTGGGCGATGAGACCCCACCCGACTATCTGACTTCGGTGGTCGATGGCGGCTTTTATGGTTGGCCCTATTGCTATTGGGACCGTGTCGTAGACGATCGCGTGCCGCAGGATCCCGCCAAGGTTGCAAGCGCCAAGCAGCCCGATTTCGCCCTGGGGGGCCATACTGCTTCGTTGGGTCTGTGCTGGTTGCCCGAAGGCACGCTGCCCGGTTTCCCCGCCGGCATGGCCATTGGCCAGCATGGCTCGTGGAATCGCTCCAAGCTGTCCGGCTACAAGCTGGCCTTCGTCGAATTCCAGAACGGCAAGCCGGTTGGCATGCCGCGCGAGATCCTTGGCAATTTCCTCTCGCCCGACGAGAAGTACTCCTATGGACGTCCGGTTGGCGTGGCACTGGCCTCTGATAATGCCGTGCTGATGGCCGACGATGTGGGCGACGTTATCTGGCGCGTGACCGGCGCCTGAATTTCAGGCTCGTGAACGCAAAAACGCCGCGGTCTGCCGCGGCGTTTTTTGTTGGTGAACAGCGATCAATCAGGTCGGTGCAACCCTGCCGCCCAGTTCGTCCTCGATGTGGGCGCGCACGATGTCGTCAAAGCTCGCCTCGGCGACGAACCCCAGATCCAGGGCGCGCCGCGCGTCAAAATTTTGGGGCCAGCCGGCCACGATCCGCGCAATGGTCTCGTCGGGCTCGCGGCGGATCAGGCGGGTCGCGGCAACCCCACCGAACCGCTCGAGTGCAGCAATCTCCTCGGCAATGGTTGCCGAGAGGCCCGGCATGGTCAGGGTTCGACGCTGGCCGAGCGGAGCTGTGTCAAGCGCAGCGGCCTGAAGCAGGAAACCAATGGCGGCGCGGGGGCTGGCGAACCAGTGGCGGACGCTCTCGTCAACCGGAAGCACCGCCTCCATGCCGTTGAGCGGTTCGCGGATAATGCCGGAGAAGAAGCCAGAGGCCGCCTTGTTAGGCTTGCCGGGACGCACGGCAATGGTGGGCAGGCGAATGCCGATACCGTCGACGAAGCCGCGGCGCGAATAGTCGGCCAGCAAAAGCTCACAGATCGCTTTTTGTGTGCCGTAGCTGGTCAAGGGTGTGTGGGCCATGTCATCGGGAATGGCAGGGGGCAGGGGCTCGCCAAAAACCGCGATGGACGAGGTGAAGACGAGGCGCGGGCAATAAGGCTCGTTCATGCCCTGCTGCCGAATGGCCTCGAGCAGGAAGCGGGTGCCATCGAGATTGATGGCATAACCCTTTTCGAAATCGGCCTCTGCCTCGCCCGATACAATGGCGGCCAGGTGAAAGACCACGTCCGGTCTGTCGGCCACCAGCTTTGCGGCTGCTCCGGGGACAGAGAGATCGGTGGCGTGGGAGTTGCAAGGAATAGCGGAAACAGGCGTGTCGGGCGCGACAACATCCGCCAGCGTGATCTTATCGATGGGATCTGCGCCGACCGCGCCGGCCGACAATAGTGCCATAGTGAGTTTGCGGCCGACCATGCCGGCGGCGCCGATAATCAGAATATGCATGTGAAAATTCCTCCGCCCGCTATTGAGCATTGGCGGGGCCTAGAGGTCCAGTGGCGACAATAAATCGGGCCGGTGTCTTCTGACACCGGCCCGATATGGTCTGGGGCGGAGGTGGCGGTCCGCCACAAGCCGCTCCTTAGTTGAAGCGATAGCGAACCGTACCGCGCACTTCGTGGACGAAGTTGTTCTTCACCGAATAGGGGAAGGTGGACGAGCTATTGGCGATATCGTGAATGTAAAGGCCACGGTAACCTACGTCAGCCACGACCTGGCCAAAATCATATCCAACGCCAACCATGGCTGCCGCAGCTGGGCTGGTGTTGCTTCCCCAGGTGTCCGGAAGGGCCGAGCCCTGCGTGACCATGCGATTAAATGCGACGCCGGCGCCGGCGCCGACATAGCCGAACATACCGCCTGCAGCACCGTAACCGTAGTCATTGCCCAGACCGAAATCGTAATAGGCGTTGGCGAGCACCACTGTGGAGCGCAGTGAAAGCTGATGGGGGCCTCGCGTTAGGGCGGCGTTTGCACTGGCACCAATAGTCGTCTGCAAGCCCTCGGTCTGCAGATGGTCAACGGTGGCATCAAAGCGCCAACCCGTCCCGGTTTCGAAGCCCACACCAACGCCGGCAGAATAACCATAGCCAAACTGGTCGATGGCATGCGTGTTTCCGGTTGCAAGGGTCGTATGTGTGACCTCTGGCGCCCAATGCAGGTTCAGCCCGGCGCTGCCGCGCAGGTAGAACGATCCGGAATAGCCGTGGTCCACATCGGGGATTTCGATGACGGGTGGGTAGTAGGGCAGATCGGCAGCTACAGCTTGCCCTGCAATTATGGTCGCTCCTGCGACCAGTACTGCGGCGGTTAGGTTACGCATAACGAAGGTCCTTTGGTTGCCACGACACCAAGTCGATTGCGACCAATATCGGGCAAACTTCTTAAAGCGCACTTAACCTAAAGAATTAACCCTAACGCCAAGCCACCATCGTCAGTTCACAAAGCACCATCCGCGCCTCTGCTCGTTATTGCTTTGGTAATATTTGGCGTGAGGTATCAGGCCACCTGGCGGATGGCGGCTTCGATCTGGCCGACCACGGTTTCCACCAGCATGGCATCGTCTGCCTCGCCCATTACCCGGATCACCGGTTCGGTGCCCGAGGCGCGGACAACCAGGCGCCCGCCACTGCCCAGCATGGCCTGACCATCGGCAATAGCTTGAATGACCTGCTTGTGCTCAAGCGGCTTGCCGGCCTTGAACTTCACGCTGCGCAGCAGTTGCGGGACTTTTTCAAAGCGGGCGCAAATCTCCGAAATCGGGCGGTCCATCTGCTTGAGCACGGCCAACAATTGCAGGGCGGCCACAAGGCCATCACCCGTGGTGGTGAAGTCGGACAGGATAATGTGGCCGGACTGTTCGCCGCCGACGTTAAAGCCTTTCGATCGCATGGCTTCGAGCACGTAGCGATCGCCCACCTGAGTGCGTTCCAGGGTCAGGCCGAGTGTGGTCAGGTGACGCTCCAGGCCAAGATTGGACATCACGGTGGCCACAATGCCGCCGCCGGTCAGCATCTGACGTTCCATCCAGCTTTCCGCGATAACGGCCATGAACTGATCGCCATCGACCACATGACCCTTTTCGTCAATGATGATGACGCGGTCGGCGTCGCCATCGAGCGCGATACCAATATCGGCGCGGACTTCCTTGACCTTGGCGGCCACGGCTTCGGGAGCGGTGGAGCCGACCTTGTAGTTGATGTTGAAGCCGTCGGGCTCTGCGCCGATGGTGAAGACCTCTGCGCCCAGTTCCCAGAGCGCGATCGGGGCGACCTTGTAGGCAGCGCCGTTGGCGCAGTCGAGCACGACGCGCAGGCCGGAAAGGTCGATGTTCCGGGGCAGGGTGCGCTTGGCATATTCGATATAACGCGTGCGCGCTTCCTCGTCGCGATGGGCACGTCCGATATCGCGGCCCCTGGCGAGATGGCGCGTCATATCGCTGTCGATCAGCTTTTCGATCTCCAGTTCAATCTGATCGCTGAGCTTGTACCCATCGGGCCGGAACAGCTTGATGCCGTTATCGTCATAGGGATTGTGCGAGGCAGAGATCATCACGCCGAGGTCGGCGCGCAGCGAGCGGGTCAGCATGGCCACGGCCGGGGTGGGCATGGGGCCAAGCAGATAGACATCCATGCCCACGGCGGTGAAGCCGGCGGTCAGGGCCTGCTCGATCATATAACCGGAACGCCTTGTATCCTTGCCGATGACGACGCGATTGCGATGGTCACCGCGGACGAACTTCGTGCCGGCCGCCATGCCAACCTTGAGCGCCAGTTCAGGGGTCAGTTTGGTGCCATTGGCCAAACCACGAATGCCGTCGGTACCAAAATATTTGCGGGCCATAGGCGCGTCCCCCGATTCACTGGTGTTGCGTGGATAATACCACTTTGGATGGGAAATAGCGGAGTGTTCGACAAGAAAAAAGGGCCGCCATGCGGCGACCCTTAATGAAGATGCCTAATTGCCTCAGCTTTCGGGCTGCGGTTCCATGCCCGGCTCGGGTGGTGCGTCCGGGCGCTTCTTGTTGGACTTGCCAGCCGAGGGCACGCCCGAGGCCTTGGGGGCAGTCGGGCCACCGTTGTCGTCGGGGCGCTCGGGCTGCTTGCCATCCATGAGGGCGCGCAACTCGTCACCGGTCAGGGTTTCAAATTCGAGCAGGGCCTGCGCGATCGCTTCCCACTGGTCATGATAAGTGGTCAGGATATGGCGGGCGGACGCTTCGCCATCCTCGATCAGCTTGCGCACTTCCTGGTCGATGATGCGTGCCGTGTCGTCCGACATGTGCTGGGACTGCGTCACCGAATGGCCCAGGAACACTTCCTGGTCGTTCGACTTGTAGCGCACACGTCCGAGCTTCTCGCTCATGCCCCATTCCATGACCATGGAGCGGGCCAGAGCGGTGGCCATCTGAATATCGCCCGAGGCGCCGGAGGTCACCTTTTCGGGGCCGAACTTGATGATCTCGGCCTCGCGGCCACCGAAGAGCATGGTCAGGCGAGCAAGTGCCTTTTCACGGGAGAAGGAGTAGCTGTCGTTCTCGGGCAGAGTCATCACCATGCCCAGCGCGCGGCCGCGCGGAATGATGGTGGCCTTGTGGATCGGGTCGATACCGGCAACCTTCAATGCGATGATGGCGTGACCGGCCTCGTGATAGGCGGTCAGCTTCTTCTCGTCATCGGTCATGGCCATAGTGCGGCGCTCGGCGCCCATCATGATCTTGTCCTTGGCGTCCTCGAACTCCTGATGGGTGACGAAGCGCTTATTCTTGCGCGCCGCCATCAGGGCGGCCTCGTTGACCAGGTTCATCAGATCAGCACCGGAAAAACCGGGCGTACCACGGGCCAGCACCTTGAGGTCGACGTCAGGGGCCAGCGGCACCTTGCGGACGTGGACTTTCAAGACCTTTTCGCGGCCCGACACATCGGGATTGGGCACGACGACCTGGCGGTCGAAACGGCCGGGACGAAGCAGGGCTGGGTCGAGCACGTCGGGACGGTTGGTTGCGGCGATGAGGATAATGCCCTCATTGGCTTCAAAACCATCCATCTCAACCAGAAGCTGATTCAGCGTCTGCTCGCGCTCGTCGTTGCCGCCGCCGAGACCAGCGCCGCGCTGGCGACCGACGGCGTCGATTTCGTCGATAAAGATGATGCAGGGCGCGTTCTTCTTGGCCTGCTCGAACATGTCACGGACGCGGCTGGCGCCGACACCGACGAACATTTCCACGAAGTCGGAACCGGAAATGGTAAAGAAGGGCACATTGGCTTCACCGGCCACCGAGCGGGCCAGCAGGGTTTTACCAGTACCCGGAGGGCCGACCAGCAGCACACCGCGCGGAATACGACCACCCAGCCGCTGGAACTTGCCGGGGTCACGCAGGAACTCAACGATTTCCTCCAGGTCCTGCTTGGCTTCGTCGACGCCAGCGACGTCTTCGAAGGTCACCTTGCCCTGGGTTTCCGTCAGCAGCTTGGCGCGAGACTTGCCAAAGCCCATGGCGCCGCCACGTCCACCGCCCTGCATCTGGCGGATGAAGAAGAACCACACGCCGATGATGACGAGGAACGGCAACCAGCTCGAAAGCAGGATGGACCAGAACGGGCTCGATTCCGGGGCGCGAGCGGTGATGCTCACGTCGCGGTCTTCCAGCTTGGTGATCACATCGGCGCCATCGGGAATGATGGTCTCGAAACGGGTGCCGTCATTGAGTTGGCCGGACACCACATTGTCGGTGATGGTGACGGTGGAAACGCGCCCCGCATCGATGTCGGTGACGAACTGGCTGTAGCTCTTTTCAGCCACGGACATGGTGCGCGTGGACGACTGAAAGACCTGGAACAGGCCCATCAGCATAAAGAGAATGACCAGCCAGATGGCAAAGTTGCGGAAGTTTCCGTTCATCAAATCCTGTCCCGGAGAGGCGGGCGCACGGGGCGCGCCAGTATTGGGGCGAATGTAAGACCCCCAATGGGGCGTTACAAGGGCAAGACCTGTGCTGTTCCGGTCTTCCCGTCCAGTCATATTGTCGCGATGGGGTTAATACGCGGTGGCGAGACAAAGGATGCAGCCGTTCGCCATATTTTGCTAGATTGAGCGAACCGGGCGCGAGGGGAGCATATGCGCGTAGAGGTGACGACCAATATCGAGATCGCGCGACCACTGGCGGACGTCGCCAGCTATGCCTTCGAGCCGACCAATGCGCCGCAATGGTATGCCAACATAAAATCGGTGCGCTGGCGCACATCGCCGCCGGTTGCCGAAGGCAGCGAGATGGATTTCGTCGCCCATTTCCTGGGGCGGGAACTGGCCTATACCTATCGGGTAGTGGAATTGACCCACAATCGCCTGGTCATGCGCACGGCACAGGGACCATTCCCCATGGAAACCGCCTATCAGCTCCAGGCCACCGGCCCCGGCGGCACCCGCTTCTGCCTCACCAATCGCGGCGAGCCCAGGGGCTTTGTTGGTATAGTGGCGCCGATTGTGGCCGCGGCAATGAGGGCGGCAAACAGGAAGGATGTGGCGGCGTTGAAGCGGGTGTTGGAGAGCGGTATCCGCTAAGGTGATGAAATGCAAACGTACGGTGGCAGCTACCTGCGATCAGAGCGCGACAATACGTGCACTGGTAGATGAGTCTCGGTACTAACGTGGTTGCTTGCAACTCTTAGTCTACGGCTTGCCTTCAGGTACCTACTAAATCCGACAAAAAAGCCCCGGCTCATCACCGGGGCTCGTCAAATTTGATTTGCAGCGTTGACTAGGCGCCAGCCGCTTCCTTCACGGCTTCCTGTACCTTCTCGAACGCCCGCACTTCGATCTGGCGGATGCGTTCGCGGCTGACTTCGTAATGCTGGGCCAGCTCCTCTAGCGTCGAAGGGCTTTCCTGCAGGCGGCGGGCTTGGAAGATAGCGCGCTCGCGTTCGTTGAGCACATCCATCGCCTTGTTCAGCATGCCCATGCGCTCGGAATATTCCTCGCTTTCGCCCAGGCTGGTTTCCTGGTCGGGCGTATCGTCGACCAGCCAATCCTGCCATTCAGAGGCGCCTTCATCAGCGCGCATGGGCGAATTAAGCGATGCGTCACCCGACAGGCGCGAGTTCATCTGCACCACTTCGTCCTCGGTCACATTGAGAGTGGTGGCGATCTGCTTGATCTGATCGGGATGCAGCGAGCCGTCCTCAAGCGCAGCGATCTGCCCCTTTACCTTGCGCAGGTTGAAGAACAGCCGCTTCTGGGCCGCGGTGGTGCCAATCTTGACCAGGCTCCAGGAGCGCAGCACATATTCCTGAATGGCGGCGCGGATCCACCACATGGCATAGGTCGCCAGGCGGAAGCCCTTTTCGGGCTCGAACCGCTTGACGGCATGCATGAGGCCCACATTGCCTTCCGAGATCACCTCGGAAATGGGCAGGCCATAGCCGCGATAGCCCATGGCTATCTTGGCCACGAGGCGCAAATGACTGGTGATGAGCTTCTGGGCCGCACCGGGATCGGCGTGCTCCTTGTAGCGCTTGGCCAGCATATACTCTTCATCCGCTTCCAGCATGGGAAACTTGCGGATTTCCTGAAGATAGCGGCTGAGGCCACCCTCGGAAGAGAGGACTGGTAAATTCGTTTGGGCCATGGACGCACCCCCTTTCAGCTTCCCCCGCATCACGCGGGCGGAAAATCCCTCGCCGTCCCTTAGGCACAGCGCCGGAATATGAGGACTATATAAGTTGCAGTTTGGCGAATTTAAGAGGCCAGGGAGAATCTAACGTTACATCCTGGACAGGGTTCCCGCTGGCACTTCACCTTTCATCGTCAATATACGATGAAATCATCCGGAGGAGAAAACACTTTGGTGTGACAGCGCCCTTTCGCGGCTGTCGTAAGCTGATTAATCTGGGTTCATGTCAGATCCCGTCATTATGCCTGTTCCGGTCTTTTCTCTTCTGTGCAATGCGGCGTTCGCGCTGCGGCGCGAGGTCTTTGTGTGGGAACAAAAGGTCCCGCAAGAAGAAGAGCACGACGATTACGACATGACGGCCACTCATTTCGTCGCCCTGGTCGATGGCGAGGTAGTCGGCACGTTGCGGCTGATCGATCTGCCTGAGCACACCAAGATCGGCCGAGTAGCGGTCCACCAGGCCTTTCGCGGTCGCGGCATTGCGCGCAAGCTGATCGCCGCTGCCATGGCGCATGCACGGACACGCGGTCAGGATCGGTTTTACCTGACCGCGCAATCGGACAAGCTGGGCTTTTACGAAAGCCTGGGCTTTGTCGCCTTCGGTCCCGAACTTATGGATGGCGGCATGCCGCATCGGGCTATGCGCGATTATGACAAGCAGAGCGCTGAGCTGGTCGATTAGCAGTTCGTTAACGCATTAACCCGGGTCTGTCTGGCCGGCCATTGGGCTTGCGCTATTGTAGACTTGTCGACCTTCGTGCGCGTCCCATGCCGCGCCGCCGAAGGATCGACCGGCGTGACCGCAGACACGCTCGGGACGCACAACTAAACATAACCCGGTTAACCGGGAGGCAGATAAGGCCGGCGCTGCAAGTCAGTTGCCGGCTTTTTCTATTGGTTCCAGCAGTTGGCTCAAAAAAAGTTGCGGAACGGGTCGCCCATTACCTGCGTTCTTCGCTCATCAACGGGCCGCACGACACGCTACCGGCAAGTTTTGCGCCGCACGGCCCCGTTCACCTAAACAATGAACCTTTGGAGCTTACTATGATCCGCACCCTACTTACCAGTTCGGCTCTCGCGCTTGTGCTTGGTACGTCCGCGATCGCCCAGGACGCAACCACCACCGAAACGCCGACGACCACCGAGGCGCCAGCAACCGAGTTGGCACCTGCCAATGAAATGGCTCCGGCCGATGATGCGATGGCCCCGGCCGATCATGGCGCCATGGATACCATGGAAGCTCGCGAGCCCTGGGACATGTCGGCCGGCTACAATGCCGGTGAGGGCGACGCCTTGGTCTCTGAAGTGATGGGTGCGACGATCTTCTCAAGCGGCGCTGAAGATGCCGAACAGATCGGTTCCGTCAATGACCTGGTTATCTCTGCCGATGGCAAAATTCATGCCGTGGTGATCGGGGTTGGTGGCTTCCTCGGTATTGGCGAAAAGAATGTCGCTGTCGATTTCGCCGAGCTTGAGCACACGATTGCCTTCGACCAGACTGAGCGCTGGGTGCTGGCTACGACCGCCGATGCCCTGAATGCCGCACCGGAATTCGTCTGGGAAGAAAACCTGAATGGTGATCCGGCAATGGCACCAGCCGATCCGGCCATGGCCCCGGCTGAGCCTGCGGTGACGCCGGCTGATCAGACGATGGCACCTGCCAACGACACCATGGCGCCAGCTGATGATGCCATGGGCGCGGACCAGCGCATGATGCCGCGTGAAGGCTATGCCACCGTCGACGTCGAAGCCTTGACTGCCGAAAACCTGACCGGCGCAACCGTGATCGGACCCAATGATGATGACATCGCCGAGGTTGGCGACATCCTCCTCACTGAAGACGGCCAGATCGATGCCATGCTGATTGATTTCGGCGGCTTCCTGGGTATTGGCGAAAAGCGCGTCGCGGTGTCGCTGGATAACCTTGATTTCGCCGCCAACGAAAATGGCGACCTGATCATCTATTCGGATTTCACGCGCGAACAGCTTGAAGCACAGCCGGAGTATGACGAGTCGACTTACGCCGACGATCCGGCACAGCGCGCTACCGACCTCTAAGGTCAGCGCTCCATCCAATGCAAAAGGCCCGCTTCGGCGGGCCTTTTCGTGTCTGTCATAGTGAATTATTGACGGCGGTAGTGCATCCGCGCCACTTCGTCATATTCGGATTGTTCGACCTTGGCCTGCTCGTCTTTTTCGCGTTGGTGTTCGCGCTGGTCGAGCAGCTCGACCTTTTTCAAGTCCTCGAGGGCTTCGGCCAAAGCGTCCTGCGCGGCTTCGAGCTTGACCTTCATGTCATTGGCGGATGCCAGCAGATTGTCGCGGCGGGTCAGCGCGGCCTTGGCGAAGGTCGAATAGGCGAAATGAGCGGTGTCGGAAATACCGGTCTTGGTGTGCTCGATCTCGATCTGCTGGTCGAGTTCGGACGCCATGCGCTCGAAGTCGGCGACCATCATCTCGATCTGCGCAACCTGCCGGCGCTTCTCGTCAACCTGGAACTTCTTGAGCCGAATGAGGCTCTCGCTGCGCGATTTCAAGACCTGTACTCCTTACACATCAAGTCAGTTCCGGACCGGCTCACACACATTCAGCCTGCCCTTCAGGCCCGCGCATCCGCCTCGGCGATCAATCCGGCGAGCATGGCATAGCCCTCGGCAATCGTCGTGGTCTCGTCCCGTTGCTGGCCCAGAAAGGCTTCCAGCTTGGGGAAGATAGCGATGGCGCGGTCCACATTCGGATCTGACCCTTTCCGGTAAGCCCCCAGCCGGATCAGTTCCTCCATGTCCGAAAATATGGACATGAGCTCCCGCGCCCGAGACAGGGTGGGCCGAATCTCTTCGGGCACACAGCCTGGCATGGTCCGCGAGATGGACCGGAGCACATTGACGGCCGGGTAGCGTCCCCGTTCGGCAATGCCGCGCTCCATTACAATGTGACCATCGAGAATGCCGCGCACGGCATCGGCAATGGGCTCATTGTGATCATCACCTTCCACCAAAACGGTAAACAGTCCGGTAATGGAGCCCGAATTTGGTTTGCCGGGTCCCGCGCGCTCGAGCAGACGCGGCAGTTCGGTAAAGACGGTTGGTGGATAGCCCTTGGCCGTGGGCGGCTCGCCAATGGCCAGCCCAATTTCACGCTGGGCCATGGCAAAGCGGGTCAGGCTGTCCATCATGCAGAGCACGCGCCGGCCGCTGTCGCGGAAATATTCGGCGATCGACATCGAGATAAAAGCGGCCTGGCGGCGCATCAGCGCGGCTTCGTCGGATGTGGCCACCACCACCACAGCCCGCGCCAGTCCCTCTTCGCCGAGATATTCCTGGATGAACTCGTGCACTTCGCGCCCGCGCTCGCCGATGAGACCGATCACGGAAACATCGACATCGGTATTGCGGGCGAGCATCGACATCAGCACCGACTTGCCGACACCCGAGCCGGCAAAGATGCCCATGCGCTGGCCTTCGCACATGGTGGCAAAGGTATTGAGGCACCGCACGCCCAATTCGATCGGCTCGCCGACGCGGTCCCGGTCGTGCGCCGCCAGGGGCGACTGCCTCAGCGGATAGGACGTCGCCCCCATGGGCAGCGGGCCAAGGCCATCAATGGGTTCGCCCTTGGCATTGACGACCCGGCCCAACCAGCCCTCGGACGGATTGACCGAGCCGTCATGCCGGCGAAACACTGCCTTGCAGCCCAGCCGGACACCGCCCAGTTCGCCGAACGGCAGGCAGAGGGCATGGCCGTCGCGGAAGCCGATGATCTCAGCGCCAAGATGATGACCGTCGGTGGCCTCGATGACCACCCGCCCGCCCACACGCAGTTCGCGCACCGGGCCGACAATTTCGATCAGCAACCCTTGCACGGATTTGACCCGTCCAAACACTTCCACATCGTCTATGGCTTCGATGGCCGAGATCAGGGCCTTCATGTTCATGCCGCATTCCAGGGATCGTTCATCTTGCGGGTCCGGGAGGAGACCCGGGCGCCACAATTATGGTTTCTTCGGGTGCTCGATTCGGGCCGACTGACGAATCGGATGGTAACCGATCATTAACGCAAAAGCGCTACTGGCTGAGATGATCGGTGGATTGTGTCCTGTGGCGCAAATGTGGCCGAACTCCCTCCAAATGCCCTGAATGCCTGAGTCCTGAGAGTCTCTTGGAACTCTTTCTTAATGTAGTACCTTAAGAAATTTTCAGGTCATTTATCTAGATTTTTCAATAAGTTAAGATTAATTCATCCTAACGACGTTTGCGTATTGCGGATCAGAATTAAACTTTGTTAACTAGTTGGGCTTAGGCTTCAGTCATATCCAGTAGGGTTGGAGCGGGAAGGGCAGATTGGCTCGGCCTCCCGCGGGTTCCAGCAGGAACGAATGACAAGGGGAATATAATGCGGGTACTCCTTATTGAGGACGATAGCGCGACAGCGCAGAGCATCGAATTGATGCTGAAGTCCGAAAGTTTCAACGTCTACACCACCGATCTCGGTGAAGAGGGCGTGGATCTCGGTAAGCTATACGACTACGATATTATTCTGCTGGACCTGAACCTGCCGGATATGAGCGGCTACGAAGTCTTGCGGACACTTCGCGTCGCCAAGGTTCAGACGCCCATTCTTATTCTGTCTGGCCTCGCCGGCATTGAGGACAAGGTTCGTGGTCTCGGCTTCGGCGCCGACGATTACATGACCAAGCCGTTCCACAAGGACGAGCTCGTGGCCCGCATCCACGCCATCGTCCGTCGCTCCAAGGGCCATGCCCAGTCGGTCATTTCTACCGGCGATCTGATGGTCAATCTGGACACCAAGACCGTCGAGGTTCAGGGCGCCCGCGTGCATCTGACCGGCAAGGAATACCAGATGCTGGAGCTGCTTTCGCTCCGCAAGGGTACGACGCTCACCAAGGAAATGTTCCTCAACCACCTTTATGGCGGCATGGACGAGCCGGAACTGAAGATCATCGACGTCTTCATCTGCAAGCTGCGCAAGAAGCTCAGCGTTGCCACCGGCGGCAAGAACTACATCGAAACGGTCTGGGGCCGTGGCTATGTGCTGCGTGAGCCCGATGATGCCGAAGGCTACGCAGAAAACGTCGCCTGAACCATCGGCCAGAATAGTTTTGGAGCCCCGCGTGACTTGTTCGCGCGGGGCTTTTTGTCGCCTTTGTGTGCGGTAGGCGACGACAAAGCGCGCAGCTTTCGGAACCGGCACGGTCTCATCACGTTTCGTCCTGAACACAATTTCAGGGGGAACTCACATGGCCGACCTCTCCACCCGCTTGCGCGAACCGATTGTCCTGACAGTGCTCATCGTAGCTGCCGCCGGTTGGCTGGCATTCGTGGCCATGTGGATCAACAGCACCGGGCAAAACGAGCAATTGCGGGCTGATGTGGCGACGTTGACTGCCGAGCGGGATGCCGCGCAGCAGAATCTGGCCGAACGCGAGGAGACGGCCGGCGCGCTGACTGATGCCAGGGCCGAACTGGAGGCCGTCGAGGCTCAGGTGGTAGAGGCCAATAGCCAGCTAGAAGCTGCCAACCAGGATTTCGAAGCGCGCAATGGAGAGCTTGAAAGCGTCTCGCAGTCGCTGCGTGCAGCCCAGGAGGAGGTCGCCGCGCTGGAGTCTCGAGCCGAAGAGGCGACGGCCACGGTTCAGGAACTGGCCGCGCGACAGGCAGCACTGCAGTCGGAGATTCAAAGCTCAAGCCGACAGTTGAACGATGTCGGGTCTCGTCTTGAGGAAGCGCGCCGTCAGGAAGAGACCGCCACGGCCAATGTCGCGCAGCTCGCCGATGAAGCGGCTGAGGCCACAGCCAGCCTGGCGGAGACCCAGAGCCGCCTCCAGGATGCGCGTGAGGAACTGACGGCGAAACAGGATGAGCGGGCGGAACTCGACCAGCAGGCGGAAGCCGCGGATGCTGACCTCGCCGCCTTGCAGCAACAAATCGATGAGTTGAGCGCGCAGCGCACTCGCCTTGAGCAAGATGTCCAGGGCTATGAGGAACAGTTGCAGACCCTGCAGCCGCAGGTGGAGGCATTGACCCAGACCTTGACCGAGCGCTCGCGCGAATTGGAGGAGATCGAAGCTCGTATCGCATCGCAAGTGCCCGCGAAGGAGGACGACGGCGCTGATCAGGCTCGGGCGTTCGAGGATCAGGCTCGGGCGTTCGAGGTTGCGGCCGATGGTGAGGCCAATGGTCTGAGCCTGGAACTTTCCGAAGACGGCCGGTTCGAAATGCGGGACCGTACCGGGGCGCGGGTTGAGGGTAGTTATACACTCGGCGACGGAGAACTGGTGCTTTCGGAGGTCACTGGATATGTCGGCTCAGCCAGCTTCCCAATGACCTGCCCCGTCGAGGACGGCTCCACCGGCCTAAAGGTCGGAGCGGCGGAGGGCTGCGCGATCTCTGGGCTGCAGTTCGATTTGCAGGAATAGGTCGGGGAACATCGTTGCCACAGGCGTTGGTATTTTGACTTGACCTAGCAGCGCCAGCATAGTTGCTCTTCTCGCGATATGGACGCACCATTGTCGGGAGGACGGCCGGTTTGGGTGAGGGGACAATCAAGGGGCGGGAGGAATCGGACCGCGCCATTGCTGCCGTCTGGCGGGTGGAACAGGCACGCGTCATCGCCGGTTTGACCCGCATGGTGCGCGACATCTCCCTGGCCGAGGAACTGGCGCAGGAAGCGTTGGTGGCGGCGCTGAAGAATTGGCCGGAAACCGGTGTGCCGCGCAATCCCGGTGCATGGCTGATGCAGGCGGGGAAACGCAAGGCCATCGACTATTTCCGGCATCGCAAAATGGCGGCCGGCAAGCTCGAAATGCTGGGCCGGGACATGGAAGATGAACGGCCCGATGCGGAAACGGCGATTCACGAGCAAATGGATGACGAAGTTGGCGATGATCTGCTCCGGCTGATCTTTACATCCTGCCATCCAGTGCTGCCGCCAGAGAGCCGGGTGGCGTTGACCCTGCGCCTTATCGGGGGGCTGACCACCGACGAAATTGCCCGTGCATTCCTTGCCACCGACACGACGATCGGGCAGCGCATCGTGCGGGCCAAGCGCACCATTGCCGATGCTGGTGTGCCCTTTGAGGTGCCGCGCGGGGCCGAGCGCGAAGAGCGCGTCGCCTCGGTGTTGGGGGTGCTCTATCTAATCTTCAACGAAGGATATTCGGCCACCGCCGGCGAAGACTGGATGCGACCGAGATTGTGCGAGGAGGCGATGCGCATGGGACGCATTCTTGTCTCACTGATTCCGGAGGAACCGGAGGCTCACGGCCTATTGGCACTGATGGAATTGCAGCACGCCCGAGTCCGGGCGCGCACCAATGCGGCGGGTGAGCCAGTGTTGCTGCCGGACCAGAACCGGGCACTGTGGGATCAGATGATGATTCGGCGCGGCCTCGACGGGCTGACGAAAGCGCAGCGATTGGGCGGAATAGCCGGACCCTATACGCTGCAGGCCGCCATTGCCGCCTGTCACGGGCGCGCACGCAAGGCCGACGAGACCGATTGGCGACAGATTGCAGCGCTTTATGGTCTGCTCAACCAAGTAACCCCCTCGCCGGTGATCGAGCTTAACCGTGCGGTGGCGGTTTCAATGGCTGAGGGGCCGGCGGCAGCCCTGCCACTGGTCGATGCGCTCAAGGCGAGCCCCGCGTTAGAAAATTATCACCTGCTCTATGGGGTGCGCGGCGATATACTGCGCAAGCTGGGGCGCCACACCGAAGCCAAGCTCGAATTTCGGCGGGCCGCCGAGTTGACGCGCAATGCGCGCGAGAAGGCGTTCCTCGAAGGGCGGGCGGAAGAGGCGGTCTGAGGTCACTGTCTGCTGCGGGGGAGAGCGAGCCTGATAGCGCGCTTCAGGGCGCGGGCGCTAGGCGGCTTCCGCCTTGTTCTGGAACTTGCTGACGAGCACGTTGCGATCAAACGGCTTCATCATATAGTCATCGGCGCCGGCCTTTAGCGCGAGCGCAATGGCACCCACGTCGTTTTCGATCGTGCAATAGATGACGCGGGGCTTTTCGCCGCCAACATAGGCGCGCAGCAGCTTGAGGAACTCCAGACCGCTCATAATGGGCATGTTCCAGTCGAGCAGAATGGCGTCAGGCATTTCCTGGCGGCACTTGTCGATGGCTTCCTGCCCGTCCTCGGCCTCGTCCACGATGTAGTCGAGATCTTCCAGCATACGGCGCGCAACCTTACGCACAACGCTTGAATCATCGACGATCAGGCAGCTACGCATGCAAGAGGGCCCCTGGGGACGGTTGAGACGCTTTTTCCACTATGCCGCCCAATAGGTTGGCGAATGGTTAGCGCGACGGTGTGAAATTACCGCTCAAAGCCGATTGACCTTGTGTAATATCCCATGTTGGCAGGTCTTTACGCCCTATTCGGCGTTCACAGCACCTGATTTGGGGGTGGCTGTGAAAAAGAACATGTCGTCTTCCAGACCGATATTGAGCTCCATATCAGTCATGCGGGCCAACAGCCCCGTGTAGAAGGGCTGGATGCCCCGTGCATCCACCGACCCGTCTTCAGGCAGGCCGGACAGGAGCCCGGCAGAGCCGGACGGCACCAGCGTCTTCTGGCGCTTTTCAGGGTCGCTCTTCGAGGTGAACTCGAACTTTTCCTCACCTGTTGCGCCGGTGATTGATGCGAAAACCGTACCCCCGCGCGGCACTGAGCCGGCTGCAATGAGCAGCATGTTCATGAACAGCTTGGCCTTGTGCTTGGGCAGAAGGATCAGCGGCACGGTCCATTCGAGATCGGCTTTTTCAATTTCGAACAGGATGCGCGCCACGCGTTCGCACTCGCGCGTGTCGATATCGGTGCCGGCGGTCGATGACGCGCCATAGGCGAGACGGGCGAACTCAAGCTTGGCGCGGCTCTGCTTGGCGGCGCTGGCGATCAGGTCCCGCGCGCCTTCGGCCATTTCGCCCTGATTGGGGTCGGATAGCACTTCCAGGCCGTTGCCGATGGCGCCGATGGGATTGATGAGGTCGTGGCAGACCCGCGAGCACAACATGGCGGCGAGGTCGGTGGCCTTGAGCTCAATAATATCCATGGTGCGGGTCTCCGTAGGCGCAATGCGCAGAATGGCGGCGAGAATCAGTCTGGGGACAATAAAGCGCCAGAGGGCGGTGCACTACCGGGTCGAGAGCGTTTTGGACAGGGTGGGCCAATGTTCCTGACCACGCAGGGCCGCCGCGTCCGGCGCCAGAAGGAATGCCTCGCGATTGGCGGCGGAATAGAACAAGAAGAGGCGCTGCTTGAAGACCGTGTAGATCAGAGGGTCAGCGTCGGACACAAAGCCGCGCGACATGCTCATGGCACCATGCCCGCCATATTGGGGCGCATAGATTTCCGGATTGCGCCGGAAGATTTCCATATTGGCGGCATTGGCGAACTGGAAGGGGGCGCCCTGCCAGACCAGCTCAAAATCGGGTCGGCCGGGCAGGGGGGCCGGTTCGGTGAAATAGGACACCGGATCCATGCCTCCAATCGCCTGTCCGGTCAGCGGATCGGTGAGGACATAGGTGACGATGGATTGCGCCAGACTTTGCTGAACCGTGGCGGGAAAGGGCCCGAAAAGCGGCAGAACAAGGGCGATCATGGTTAAGATTTGTTTAGAGATATGCTGCATGATTGGCCCAAATGATCGGGAATGCCGGGTCCAAGACTAGGGGCCAAGACCTTAAGGTCTTCGTAAGGGCAGCGATCGACACGGGAGATATGCCATGTTCAAGCGCCTTGCCCAGTTTGCCGCCCTGATCGGTGCTCTAGTGGCCTTCAACGCCCCCGCACTCGCCCAGGGGTCGCTGAGCGATACGTTTTCGGGTGAGGAACTGGTGGATAGCGGCCGCGAGTTCTTCGGCTCTGCTGCACAGGGGCTGGCTTCGGTGGTGGAGCGGGCCGTGGGGCAATATGGCCAGCCCAATGGCTATATCCTGGGTGAGGAAGCGGGCGGGGCCCTCTTCATCGGCGCCAAATATGGCGAGGGCACGCTTTATACCCGCAATGCCGGGCAGTTTTCGATCTTCTGGCAGGGGCCCAGCATCGGACTGGATGTGGGCGGCGACGGCTCCAAGGTGATGATGCTGGTCTATAACCTTGCCACCATCCAAGACATTCTGGGCCGCTATCCTGGGGTGGACGGCTCAGCCTATGTTATTGGCGGTGTCGGCATGACCGTCACCAAGCGCGGCAATGTGGTGGTGGTGCCGATCCGCTCCGGCGTCGGCGCGCGGCTGGGCATCAATGTGGGCTATCTCAACTTCACTGCGGAGCCGACCTGGAACCCGTTCTGAGCGCCAGTATCAATCAATTCATTGCCAAGCCGGGGCTCGTCACCCCGGCTTTGTCGTGACGACCCGCCAGAAACCCGTTAGGGTTAACCAGTGCCAAAGATGGCTTCCGCCCGTCTTTGCTGCCAAAACCGGATAAGGGACTGTCCCAAGGCTGGCGTCTGCGCCGCCGGAGGCTGCATCGATGCTGATCGAAAATATCATGTATTTTGCTCTGGGCCTGCTCGTTGCAGGGCTGGTGGCGCTCATCATCATGCCGGCGGTATGGCGACGCGCCGTGCGCCTGACCAAGCGCCGCATCGAGGCGGCAACGCCCATTACCATGGCCGAATTCCGGGCCGACAAGGACCAGTTGCGGGCCGAGTTTGCGCTATCCACCCGGCGTCTCGAGATGAATGTCGAGACGCTGCGCAAACGACTGGCCGAGCAGCTTGGCGACGCCAATCAGAAGCGCACTGAACTTGGGGCGCTCCGGGCCGAGCGCGAAAAACACCTCGGCGTGGTTCGGGAGCTTGAAGAACGCGAAGTCGAGTTGCGGGCGCGCATTCTCGAACTGGAAAAGGAAGGCGCCAATCTCGGCAACCGGCTGCGCAAGCGTGATCGGGAGCTGGAAAACCGCGCCGAAGAGGTCGAAACACTCCGCAATTCCCTGCGTGGCGGGCTCGCCAAGGCGACTAGGGTCGATGGCATTTCCCTCTCTGGCGATTACGAAGGCGATATCGACCAACTCACCGCAGCGCTGGCAATCGAGCGCAAGCGGGCCGCTTTCCTTGAGGACCAGGCGCATAGTCTGATCGAGCGGCTGGAGAAGTCTGATCGGCGCAGTGCCGAGGCCAGTGCAGCCATTGCCCAGATGCGCGACGCCCTGGCCGGACGCGAAGCCCAGCGCGAGATTGACGCAGAAGAACTGGTGACGGCTGAAGCGCGCATTGCAAGTGCAGAAAACCGCCTCAATGCTCTGTTGGCCGAAACCAGCCAGGTGGTGGAAAAGAACGAAGACCGGGTCGAGCAACTGCTGGCCGACAGGCTTTCAATGGAAGAAGAGCTTGAGCATCTTCGTTCCAAGGTGAGCAATGTGGAAGCCTCGATTATGGCCGATTGGGAAACCGAGCGGTTTGAGGAAGCGCATTTGCGCGAAAAGCTCAATGACATCGCCGCCAGCGTGAGCCGGCTGGTCTATGCCGTTGATCACGAGGCGCCGGCCCAGGCCCGGCAGCCCGAGGAAAGCCTGTTCGACCGGGTGCAACGCTTTGCCGATGACGGAGAGGGGCTGGATGTGTTGCCCACACCCGCCAATACCCAGCGCGGCACCGTGTCGGACCGCCTGGCGGCCCTCAAGGAAATTCAGGAGCGCTAGGGCTGTCGCGGTGGGGCGATTACTCAGTCCCGATCTGCACGCTGCGCTGCAATTCGCCCGTCTCGGCGTCGAATACGCTAAGCGTAGTTGCACCACCGGCGCTGTACGTTACCTGGATAGTGCCATCGGTGCTCAGCGCCGAGATCACCTCGGCGCCGACGGGGATGGTGACGTTTTCCGCCACGGCGGGGGGCGGGCTGTCGCGCATGACGCGATAGACAAGAGCAAAGCCAATCGCCATAAAGCCGAGCAACAGAATGCCCATGGAGACCGCGAAGGAGCGGCGGGCTTTTCCCAGCATGGCCCTGGCTTCCGGCGACAATTCGGTGTCGGCGGTGTCCGGCGTATTTGGTTCAGGATTGCTCATGGCGGAAGACATCGATTTCGAGTTGGAGGGCGAACCCATTGAGGTTGTGGTCGACGCCGAAATGAGCGGCGGGCGGCTCGATGCGATGCTGGCCAAGGCGCATAACGCGCTGAGCCGTAATCGCATCAAGGATTTGATCCTGGGCGGTGCCGTAACTGTCGACGGACGCCCGGTTGGTGAACCCAAATACCGACTCAAGGCCGGGGAGACAATCGTCCTTGTCGCCCCACCCCCCGAAGATCCCGATCCGCGGCCCGAGGACATTCCGCTCGATATCCTGTTTGAAGACGAAAACCTGATCGTCATCAACAAGCCGGTCGGCATGGTCGTGCATCCAGCGCCCGGCTCGCCCTCGGCTACGCTGGTCAACGCACTGATCTTTCATTGCGGGGATAGTCTGAAAGGCATTGGCGGGGTCAAGCGGCCCGGTATCGTGCATCGGCTGGACAAGGACACCTCCGGGGTGATGGTGGCTGCCAAGACCGAACAGGCGCACAAGCATTTGAGCGAACAATTCGCCGATCACGGGCGCACGGGGCCGCTGCATCGCGCCTATATTGCCTATGCTTGGGGTTCGACCCAGTCGGGCATGGGTACGGTCGATGCGCCGCTGGGACGCGATCCGGGCAATCGGTTGAAGCAGGCCGTCATCAAGCATGGACGCGAGGCGATCACCCACTATGCCGTGGAAGCGCGCTATGGCGCGCCGGGTTGGGATGTCACCCGCATCCAGTGCCAGCTCGAAACCGGGCGCACCCACCAGATCCGCGTGCACATGGCCCATATCGGCCATCCACTGGTTTCCGATTTGCTCTATGCACCCGGTTTTGCGACCAAGGTCAACAAGCTGCCAGCCGAAATCGCGGAGGCGGTGAAGGCGCTGGGACGTCAGGCGTTGCACGCTGCCGAACTGGGGTTCGAGCATCCGACGACGGGCGAGGAAATGCTGTTTGCAGCCGAATTGCCGGAGGACCTGCAGGCGCTCGAGGATGCGTTGTCGCCCTATGACCACGTCACACGGCGGGGCTGAATGAGCCAGATGGCTGGCGCACCAGTGCGTTGATGAAGGCGAGCTTTTCGATGACCGGCGGGGAGAGGACGAAGGGGTAGGCGTCGGCCTGCCCCATCGCGCGGTTAAGATTGTTGATCAGGCTCGCCAAGGGGACCCAGTTGTCGATGATCTTTGCCATATCCGGCTCGCGATAGGGATCTAGCTGCACCGGCGCCATATCGAGATTCTCGTCCACGATGCGCGGGCGAGCGCGAACGCCGAAAGCCGCGGCCATTTCGACGGTGTCGATGATGTGCAGGGCATGAGCAAATGTTTCGGCAAAGTCTTCCCAGGGATGGGCCGTGGCATAGGCGCTGATGTGGGTCTGAGACCAGCCCTGCGGGGCACCATTGGCGTAGTAGGCTTCCAATGCATGAGCGTAGTCCTGCCGCTCGTCGCCGAACAGGCCGCGGAAGGTCTCGAGGGCCGGACCCTGGGCGACCAGCAGATCCCAGAAGTGATGGCCGATCTCGTGGCGGAAATGGCCCAGCAGGGTGCGGTAGGGCTCGTTCATGCTGGTGCGCCTGTATTCGCGCTCGGCATCGTCGGCTTCGCTCAGGGCGATGGTGATGATGCCATTGTCGTGGCCGGTCATGACCCGATCGCTGCCTTGCGCATCGTCAGCCAGAAAACGGAAAGCAAGGCCGTGCTGGCTGTCCTCTGCACGGGTGTGAAGCGGCAGGTCCAAGCGTATCAGTGAATAGAACAGGCGCTTCTTGGCGCGCTCTATGGTCTGCCAGCGGCGCTGATTTTCCGGGTCGGAAAGATCGGGAATGGTTTCGTTGTGCCGACATGCGGCGCAATAGATGTCGCCGCCTGCTTCAGCGGGGATCAGCCAGTTACAGGCGCCATGGGCGGCGTTGGCGCAGAACACGAAGGCATCGTCGGCGATGGCCGGAGAGCTCCAAAGCCCGCCATCTTCGACTAACGACACCAAGGCGGAGCGCTCCGGCAGATAGCCCAGCTGATGGCCGCAGCGTTCGCAAACCGCGTTTTCAAAATAGACCGTATTGCCACAATGGGTGCAGGAAAACAGTTTCATCGGTCGCCCTCGACTTCGCAGCCACAATGCGCCCGGTCACAAGCTTGTTCCACAGCAACTGTATGGAGTGGTGTGCGTTTCACGAGCACAACCGAGGAGGACAAGATGCACACCGTGGATGAAGACAAGATTCGCGACCGCGCCTTTCAGCTCTGGGACAAGGCCGGGCAGCCCGAGGGGCGCGAACAGGAATTCTGGTATGAAGCCGAGCGCGAGCTGGCCGAAGAAGACGAGGTCGATACGTCCGCCGAGGCCTCAAAACTTGATCTGCCGCCCGTTGTGCCGGGCGGTCTGGGATAGACGCGCTCCTCTGGCGCAATCCGTCTGCGCCGGGCATATTGCCCGCGCAGGCTGCAGGGCCAGATGAGCATTGAATTTCTGATAACGACGCTGATCGTCGTCATCTCGCCAGGCGCCGGGGCGATCTACACTATCGCAACCGGGCTTGGGCGGGGTGGTCGGGCGAGCCTTTGGGCGGCCGTGTTCTGTACGCTCGGTATTGTGCCGCACATGCTGACTGCCATTACCGGACTGGCTGCGGTGCTCCACACCTGCGCGCTGGCCTTCGACATCATAAAATATCTCGGCGTGGCCTATCTGCTCTACATGGCCTGGTCGACATTGCGGGAGACCGGTGCCGTATCGGTTGCGGCGCGGCAGGATACTAAGCCACTGGGTGCCATGGCTGCCGAGGTCATGCTGATTAATCTGCTCAATCCCAAGCTCTCCGTTTTCTTCTTCGCCTTCCTGCCACAGTTCGTGCCCTCGGGCACGCCGAATGCGGTCACGCGCATGCTCGAATTGAGCGGCGTGTTCATGGCCATGACGTTCGCGGTCTTTGCGTTTTATGGACTGTTCGCCGCAGCCATTCGCGGACAGGTGATGTCGCGGCCGGCGGTGCTGAACTGGATGCGCCGGAGCTTTGCGGCGGCCTTTGTGGTGCTGGGGGCAAAGCTGGCGCTGACCCAGCGGTGAGTGCGACACTGTTCATCATATCCGGATTGCCCGGGGTAGGGAAATCGACCCGCGCTGCCGCACTGGAGGCTGAAACCGGCGCTGTGCGGATGGAGCCGGACGCCTGGATGGCCGAGCTCAAGTTCGACCTCTGGGATGAGGAGCGGCGTGCCACTGCCGAGGCCATGCAGTGGCGCCAGAGCCGAAAGTTTCTGAAAGCGGATGCCCGCGTCATTATCGGGGACCTGCGGGTGCGACGAGCGTTTGCGCCTGGCAATGGACGCGCGGGTGCGCGAACTGGCCGACGAGATCATTGCCGCCCAGGTACGTGAGATCGACGAGATGAAGTCGCTGATTGCAGGTCTGGAGGCTAATCCACCCCCCGCAACTGCCCCCGTGCTGACACTACGGCCGACCGATTCTCCCTAGACGCTGCCCACCGTCTTGAGCCGGATGCGCGGATGTACCTCGTTCTGGCTCATCACCACGGTTTGCGGACGGAAGCGCTCAATGATCGAGCGGACTTGGGGGCGGATCGAGGGCGAGGTGATCAGCACCGGCAATTCGCCCTGCTGGGCGGCGCGCTCATAGGCAGACTGCACTGCGCCGATAAATTGCTGCAGCTTGCTCGGTGCCATGGCCAAATGCTTGTTATCACCGTCGCCTGCCATGGATTCAGCGAAGTCACGCTCCCATTGCGGCGAGAGGGTGAGCAGGGGCAGGTTACCGTCATTGCCCAGATTGGCGGCACAGATCTGCCGGGCGAGGCGGGCGCGGACGTGTTCGGTGATGGTGGAAACAGAGCGGCCATTGCCAGCGATTTCGGCCACGGCCTCGAGAATGGTGGACAGGTCGCGAATGGAAATACGTTCAGACAGAAGAGTCTGAAGCACGCGCTGCAGGCCAGAAACGGTAATCTGGCCAGGCACCAGATCCTCGACCAGTTTCTGCTGATCCTTGGGCAGGCCCGAAAGCAGGGACTGCACATTGGCGTAGCTGAGAAGATCCGAGACGTTGGCCTTGAGAATTTCGGTGAGATGGGTGGAAATCACCGTTGAGGGGTCGATGATGGAAAGACCGCGCAATTCGGCCTCGTCGCGCAGGGCCGGTTCGATCCAGGTAGCCGGCAGGCCGAAAGTGGGCTCGGTAGTGTGGTTGCCAGGCAGGTCGATCTGGTTGCCATAGGGGTCCATCACCATGAGCTGGTTGGCATAAACCTCGCCGACACCGGCCTCGACCTCCTTAATGCGGACTTTGTAATCGTTTGGCTCGAGCTGCATGTTGTCCAGAATGCGCACGGGCGGCATGATGAAGCCCAATTCCAGTGCAAGCTGCCGGCGCAGCGCCTTGATCTGCTCGGTCAGCCGGTCATTGCCGTGCTCGTCTTCCTTGACGAGGCTCAACAGGCCATAGCCCAGCTCGAGCTTGAGATCGTCGATCTTGAGACTGTCGGCAATTGGCGGCTCGGAGGGTTGCGGCGGGGGGGCGGACTTGGCGAGTTCCTCGGCCTGTTCTTCCACCTGACGCCCGGCCTTGGCCCTGCCGGCACGGTAGGCGGCGTAGCCGACGCCGCCGGCCAGAGCCAGGAACGGCAGCATGGGCATCCCGGGTAGCAGCGCCAGGGCAACCATTACCGCCGAGGACATGCCCAGGGCCCGTGGGTAGCCGGTGAACTGCAGCGACAGGGCCTTGTCGGCGGCGCCGGTCACGCCGGATTTGGACACCAGAATGCCGGCGGCGGTCGAGACGATCAGCGCGGGGATCTGGCTGACCAGGCCATCGCCGATAGTGAGCAGAGTGTAGTTGTTGGCCGCTTCCTGAAAGCCCAGGCCCTGCTGCATGATGCCGATCAGCATGCCGGCGGAAACGTTGATGAAGGTGATGATCAAGCCGGCAATGGCATCGCCACGCACGAATTTGGACGCGCCGTCCATGTTACCGAAAAAGGCGCTTTCGCCTTCCAAGTCAGCGCGGCGCTTCTTGGCGGTGTCCTCGTCGATCAGGCCAGCTGACAGGTCGGCGTCGATGGCCATCTGCTTGCCGGGCATGGCGTCGAGGCTGAAACGGGCCGCGACTTCGGCGATACGTCCAGAGCCCTTGGTGATGACAATGAAATTGACGATCACCAGGATTATGAAGACGACAATACCGATGACGAAGTTGCCCGCCGTCACGAAGCTGCCGAAGGCCTCGATGACATTCCCGGCAGCGCCGGTGCCATTGTGACCGTCGGAGAGGATGAGCCGCGTGGTCGCCAGGTTGAGGCCGAGCCGCAGCATGGTTGCGATCAGCAGGACGGTCGGAAAAGACGAAAATTCCAGCGGCTTCTGAATGAACAGCGAGGTCATTAGGATCATCACCGAGAAGACGATCGAGATGGCGAGCAGCATGTCCACCAGGATCGGTGGCATGGGCACGATCAGGATGACGATCAGCGCCATGACGCCGGTGGCGAGCGCGATATCGCCCGAGCGCAGGGTCTCGACTACCTTCGCGATCGAGGGCAACGAAAAGCCTGGTGGTTTGCCGGTCGGGGCGTCGGTCATCTAGTGGTCTGCCTCACGCGGCACCGCGCTTGTCGCCGGGCTCAGGCACAGCCACACCCTCGTCGGCATATTGGTTGAGCTTGTTTCGCAAGGTGCGGATCGAGATGCCCAGGATGTTGGCGGCGTGGGTGCGATTGCCCAACGTGTGGTCGAGAGTATCGAGGATCAGGTCGCGTTCGACATCGGCCACGGTGCGACCTACCAGGGCGCGGTTCATGGCTTCGGCAGTCTGGGCCAATTGGGCGGCCGGAGAGGCTGCCTGTGCTGCTTCGCTCAGGCCCATGCCGTCGGGCAGCACGATGGCGTCGGGGCCGATAATGTCGCCCGAGGAAAGCAGGACGGCGCGGTGCAGGGTGTTTTCCAGCTCGCGCACATTGCCCGGCCAGGGCGCCTTGACGAGCGCGTCGCGGGCCTCGGGGGAGAGACTGCGCGGGGGGAGCCCATTGGCCTTGGCATATTTGGCGACGAAGTGTTCGGACAGGGCAATGATGTCGCCGGGGCGCTCGCGCAGGGGCGGGAGCTTGAGGTTGACGACGTTGAGGCGAAACAGAAGGTCTTCGCGGAAGCTGCCTTCGCGCACGGCCTCGTTCAGATTGCGATTGGACGTAGCCAGAATGCGGATGTCGACCGGCACCGGCTTGGTGCCACCGACGCGATCAATGATGCGCTCCTGAATGGCACGCAACAATTTGGCCTGCAGGCGCACATCCATTTCCGAGATTTCATCGAGCAGTAGCGTGCCGCCGGAGGCTTCCTCGAACTTTCCAATGCGGCGGGCAACAGCGCCGGTGAAGGCACCCTTTTCATGGCCGAACAGCTCGCTTTCCAGCAGCGCTTCGGGGATGGCCGCGCAATTGACCGAGATGAACGGCTTGCTGGCGCGTTTGGAACGGCCATGCACATATTTGGCGACGACTTCCTTACCGGTGCCGCTCTCGCCGGTGATGAGGATGGAGGCTTCCGAGCCAGCGACCTGCTCGGCCATTCGGACCACGCGCTCCATGGCCGGGTCGCGATAGAGAAAGTCCGAGCTTTCGCGGGCGACCGCCGCGATCACAGCTGCAATCAGTTCGGCGTCCGGCGGCAGCGGGATATATTCCTTGGCCCCGGCGCGAATGGCGTTGACGGCTGCCGCAGCGTTTGTCTCGACCCCGCAGGCCACTACAGGGATGGCGATGCGCTCGGCTTCCAGGCCTGCGATCAGGCCGGCAATGTCCATCATCACATCGACCAGCAGCAGGTCGGCGCCCTTGCCGGCGCGGAGTGAGGCCAGGGCGATTTCGATGGAGGGGGCGTGGGCTACTTTGGCGCCGCCATCCATGGCCATCTTGGTTGCTGTTGAAAGCTGGCCTTCCAGGGCCCCGATGATGAGCAATCGCATGATCGTGGTCTTCCCTTATTGCGGCTTGATGATTTCGGTCATGGTGACACCGAGCCGGTTTTCGACCAGCACAATCTCGCCGCGCGCCACCAAGCGCTCGTTGATGAAAATCTCGACCGCCTCGCCAACCTGGCGGTCCAGTTCGATTACCGTGCCGGTGTCGAGCTTGAGCAGGCTTGAGACTGGCATCTTGGTGCGCCCCAGGACGACTGAAACGCGCACGGGTACGTCGAACACGGCCTCCAGATCGGCTGCGGAGCGCTCCATATGGGCCTCGCCCCGGCTATTGCGTTCGGGTGCATCCATTTCACCGAGATTGAAGCCTTCGGCGGCGGTGATGTCGTTTTCAGGCTCGGTCATCAACCGTTCTCCTTGCTTTGGCCGCCTGTGCGCGCCGCGAGATAGGTGGCGATCTGGTGATCGACCTGACGGGCGGTGTCGGCAATGTCGCGCACGAGACCTCCGTCAACCCATTCAAGTCGACCGTCGCCAAGGCGGATTTCCGGGTCACCCATGACGACCAGCCTGCCAGCGAAGCCGGAATGGGACATCTGGGTGGTGGCAGTGTCGCGAATAGCGTCGGCCAGATCTGGATGGCAGCGCACCACCAGATGCGGCACGCCATTGAGGCTGGGCAGGCATTCGCTAATCAACGCCTCAAGCTCGGTCAGCGGAAAGCGCGCGAGCAGGTGCAGCGCCAGCTTGCGACCAATACTCAGAGCCAACTCAACCGCCTGCTGGTGATGTTCGTCGCGCGCTGCGTCCAGCGCCTTGGCGGAGTTGATGGTGTGGGTCGCCAAGGTGCCGGCGGCCGCAGCGATGGTCTGTGTCGCCATGGATGCCGCGTTTTGTTCGCCGGCCTTGAGACCCTCGGCATAAGCTTCTTCGCGCGCGTTGGCGATCAATTGGGCCACCACGTCCTCGGGAATGGAGGGCACTGGTGCGGGGGCAGGCCGCCTGGCGGAGGAGCGGGGTTCGAGATCCAGATCGAAGGTGAAGCGTGCGGGTTGGGCCATGGTGTCACGCAATCATCTGGTCGTCGGATGTGGATTTCATGATCAGGATTTCGCCCTTGGCGGCGAGATCCTTGGCCGTGGCGACCATGCGGGTCTGGGCCTCGTCCACGTCCTTGAGGCGTACCGGGCCCATTGATTGCATGTCGTCCTGAAGCATCTTGGCGGCGCGACTCGACATGTTGTTGAAGAAACTGTCCTTGAGCGAGTCGTTGGCGCCCTTGAGCGCCAAAGCAAGTTCACGCTTGTCGAGTTTTGAGAGCAGGGTCTGGATCGCAGACATGTCGAGCTTGGCCAGATCTTCGAAGGTGAACATCAGCTGCTTGATGCGCTCGGCATCGTCGCGATTGACCTCTTCGAGGCTGGTGATGAAGCGCGCCTCGGTCTGTCGGTCGAAGGCGTTGAAAATCTCGGCCATCTGTTCGTGGCTGTCTCGCCGCTTGGTGTGGTTCAGGGTCGACATGAACTCGGTGCGCAGAGTCATCTCGATCTTTTCGAGAATTTCCTTCTGCACCGGGTCCAGGCCGAGCATGCGCGTCACCACGTCCATGGCCAGCTCTTCGGGCAGCACGGCGAGCACCTTGGAAGCGTGTTCGGTGGCGATCTTGGAGAGCACCACGGCAATGGTCTGGGGGTATTCGTTCTTGAGATAGGCAGCGAGCACGTCGGCCTGCACATTGGAAAGCTTTTCCCACATGTTGCGGCCGGCCGGGCCACGGATTTCTTCCATGATGGCGTCGACCTTGTCCTGGGGCAAAAAGCTCAGGAGCAGGCGTTCAGTCGAGTCGGTGTTGCCCGAGAGCGAACCATTGGACGAGATGGTGGTGACGAACTCGATCATCAGATCATCGAGCATTTCCTGGGTGATCGGCCCCAGCCGCACCATGGCGCGGGAAAGCTGCTTGACCTCGAGTTCATCGAGCTCGTCGAAAATGGGTTTGCCGTAGTCGGGGCCAAGAGCCAGCAGAAGCGCTGCGGCCTTCTCGTCGCCGCTCAGGACGCGCTGTTCGCCACCGACCTGCAGCTGTGCGCCCACCGTTGTCGGGGCGCCGGCGGCGGCATTGTCTTCGTTGGATTGGGATACCAGGGCCATCGTACCTACGCCGCGTTGCCCAGCCAGTCACGCACGATCAGCGCAGCCTGTCTGGGGTTCTCTTCAACCAGTTCCCCGACGGTTTGAAGCGTCTGGAGCTGGGTTTCGCCCATGGATTTGGCGTTAGCCACCCAGGCAGGCGTCTTGTCGCGCGGAGCCTCTTCAATTTCTGGAACCACCTGACCATTGGCGTCCAGGACGCCGTGATAGCTGACTTCGGCGGCCTCTGGCAAAGCCAGCGGCTGGGTTTCGGGGGTCAGGGCCTTCTTGAGCAGCGGACGCATGACAAAGAACACAAGGGCCAGGGCGATCAGCAGGGTCACGCCCATTTCTGCGCCGTTCATCAGGTCGTCGCGGGTGAAGTCGAGCAGGCCTGAGCCGGCCTCAGTGCCCAGCGGAGCCAATTCGGGGCGCTCGGCAAACTGCATATTGACCACTTCGACACTGTCGCCGCGTTCGGCCGAAAAACCGACGGCGGAACGGACCAGGGTCAGGATCTGCGCGATCTCGTCGGGGGAACGCGGGGTGTAGGTCATGTTGCCGGCGCCGTCGTCGGCATAGGTGCCATCGACCACAACCGCCACGGACAGACGCTTGACAGCACCGGCCTCGGTCACATCGGTCTGGGTGGTCTTGGAAATCTCGTAATTGATGACTTCTTCGCTCGAGGTGCCCTGTTCGGTGACGCCGCCGGCACCATTGTTCTGGTCAGCGCCCGGCAACTCGTTGGCCACGGTCACCTGGCCGTTATTGCCGCCGGAGAGATTTTCGCTTTCCCGCGTCTGGGTAGACCGCACCACCTGGCTTTCGGGATCGAACAATTCCTGGGTGGTGGTGGAGCGGTTGAAGTCGAGTTCGGCGGCGACCTCGACGCGCGCGCGGCCAGCCCCGACGACATTGGCCAGCATGTCCTCGACACGCGTCCGCATCCGGTTTTCAAAGCCCAGCGTGCGTTCGTCGTTCTGCGCGGTCATGACGCCAGCGACATCTTCGCCGGTGCCCGAGGCCAGGAGCGTGCCCTGATCGTCGACGATGGAGACACGGCCTGGCGTCAGCCCTTCGATGGCCGAGGCCACCAGATGCTGGATAGCGCGAATTTCTCCCGTGGATAATTCGCCACGGGTGGTCAAAACGATGGACGCGGACGGATCCTGGCGTTCGCGACGGAACAATTCACGTTCGGGCAACACCAGATGCACGCGGGCGCCGGTGATTCGATTAAGCGAACCGATGGTGCGAGCCAGCTCGCCTTCGAGCGCGCGGACATTGTTGATGTTCTGCACGAAGCTGGTGGCCCCCAGGGTGGATTGCTGATCGAAAATCTCGTAGCCGACCTGGCCGCGGGTCGGCAGGCCCTCGCCGGCCAGCGTCATGCGCATGGTGGTGATCTGGTCGCGCGGCACCAGAATGGTGGCGCCTTCACCCCTCAATTCGTAGGGAATGTTAAGGGTTTGCAGCTCGGTGACGATGGCCGAGGAATCTTCCAGGCTCAGTCCCGAATAGAGCGGCGCCAGGTTCGGCGTCTGAGACCGTATGATCAGGAAGCCGAAAAATCCCAACATCAACACGGCGACCAGAGCCATGGCGGCAATGCGCGGCAGGCCGATGCGGTTGATGAGATGTGTTAGACTTTCCACGCGGCAGACCCGGTCCGTTTGTAAACGGTCGAGGTGCCCCCATGACCGATGGGCAAAAATTACCTAGTGGATGGTAAACAATGTATTAACTGGCTGTTGCAACTTGCGATTTTAGGCAAGAACTGCCGGGTCGAGTTAATGGAAGGTGAAGGGACATGATGCGGATTCTGGGGCGGGTGACGTCCATCAATGTGCGCAAGGCGACCTGGGCGGCGCGCGAACTGGGCTTGGAATATGAACATGAAGATTGGGGCATGCCCAATCGCAATCCCAAAGTGCCCGAGTTCATGGCCCTCAATCCCAATGCACAGGTGCCGGTGCTGGTTGAGGACGACTTCGTGCTCTGGGACAGCGTGGCGATCATGCTCTATCTCAACCGAAAGGCCGGAGGCGGGCTCTTGCCCGGGGAGGCGCGCCAGCAGGGGCTCGTCATGCAATGGGTCCTCTGGCAGAACAACGAGATGGGGTCCAACTGGGCCTATCCGCTGATGTCGATCATTCGCAAGGCGCCGGGGTTCGATGACGGCCAGAAAGTGGCCGACAATATCGCGGCCTGGACGGGCAAGATGAACATCATTGAGGCCCACCTGGCCAAGAGCGGCGATTTTGTCGTGGGCAGTGAATTTTCACTGGCCGACATAGCGATCACGCTGGGGCTGCACCGCTGGTTCGCGATCCCCTTCGACCATCCCCCGATGCCGGCCTGCGAAACCTACTACAATCGCATGAAGACCCGCCCGGCGGCGGCCGAGTGGCTGACGGACGCCACACCCTGACGAGCAAGAAGAAACCCGCCGGAAAAATCCGGCGGGTTTGTAATTGGCAGCCTGATATCGGCGAGAAAAGGCATCAGCCTTCTCTGTAGTGCTGAATCCAGGTTGTCCGGAGACCGGCAAGGCCATGTTTGTCGATGGCGGCCTGCCAGTTGAGGAATTCATCGACGCTGAGCGTATAACGCTCACACGCCTCTTCGAGACTGAGCAGGCCACCGCGAACGGCGGCAACAACTTCAGCCTTGCGGCGGATTACCCACCGTCTCGTATTGGCTGGAGGAAGATCCGCAATTGTCAGCGGGCTGCCGTCGGGGCCAATAACGTACTTCACGCGAGGACGCATCTGTACGGTCATTTTACTCTCTACTCAAACCTGACCATATGAGCCTGAGAGTAGGGCAGTGAGCTTAAGATACCCCTAAGGGGAAACTTACAACAGGTTAAGAAACGCCAGCGGTTTCAATCAATTGCGCAAGAGAATGCGCAGGCCGCATCCGGGCCGGACATCAGCCTGCGCAAGGGGCCACCGGTAGCAGCCGATCAGCTCCCGGCTTTCTCTTCTGCGGGGGGAGTGTCGACCTGCCGGATACTGGTTACATCAGAAAGTGCGACCTTGTTCTTGCCCACGGTCAGCATCGGCTCGGCGCCCGAGAAGTCCACGGCGGTGACGACGCCCACCGAGGAGGTCGAAACCTTCACCTCGTTCCCCGCCAGATTGGTGCCCTTGATGGAGATGGTGTAGACGCCATCCGGCTTCTTATTGCCATCAGACCCCATGCCGTCCCAGAGGAAATTTCCAGGGCCTGCATTGAGCGAGCCGGATTCGGTATAGACCACCTGGCCGGACGCGTCCTTGATGGTCACCGTGGCATTGGCCACATTGGTAGCAGCATTATAGGCCCAATAGGCGCCGCCATCCTTGAGTTCGGCGGTTTCGCCAGACGCGGTCACTTCCTTGCCGATATAGGAGACGGCGTCGGCGCGATAGCTGGTCTGGGTGTTGAGCAGCAGGGCTTCGAGGAATTCATTGGTCTTGAGCTGCTGTTCGACGCCGGAGAACTGCACCAATTGTGCGGTGAACTGATTGGTGTCGAGCGGGTCGAGCGGATTCTGATTCTTGAGCTGGGTCGTCAGGATCGAGAGGAAAGTGTCGAAATTGCCAGCAATCGTCGAGCGCGCAGAAGATACCGCGCTGCTGGACGAACTGGAGGAAACGCCATCGACTGCCATAGACCTAACTCCTTACACGGTGATGTTGACGCCACTGGCCGTGAGGGCGCCACGATAAAGATTGACCAGGGGCACCGGCTCTTCGCTGGTCTCGGCCGAGCCAGTGTTCTCGTCGGCGGAGCCGGACTGACCGCTGGTATTCTGGCCATCACCCATCTGCCCCTGCTGTCCCGCAAAGGGGTTCTGCTTGAGCGAGAATTCGAGATTGGTCTTGCTGCTGTCGAGCCCGGCCTGCTGCAGGGCGCGCTCCAGCCCCCGCTGGTCGCGCTGCATCAGGTCCAGGGTTTCGGACTTTTCCACTACCAGCCGCGCATTGACCTGGCCAGATTCATTAATGTCGAGGCGGACATCAATGCGGCCCAGTTCGGGCGGGTCGAGGCGGATCTGGAAGCGGGTATTGCCGTCCTGAACCTGCCGGGCCAGTTCGAAGGCAATCTGAGGCAGGTTGAGCTGCTGCTGGCTGGTCTGGTAGCCGGCTTGGATGATGCGCGGATTGGCCGCCGCATCGATGCGGGCGGCGTTCGTCGCCTGTGCATTGGCATCGGCGGAAGGGGCAGGCGTGTTCGAAGCGTCGACCGGTGCGGTGGCTGCCGCATTGCCGCGGCGCGTCTCGCGATTGGCGGGTTCTATGCGTTCCCTGCCGCGATCGGCGGCGGATGGGCCGTTGTCGTCGCGCTGCTGACCCGAGGTGTTTGAGTCTTCGGTGGTGCGAGCGGTGGCGCCGGACATGTCCAGCGTGTCCGGCGTGTCGGTAGTTTTGCCGGACAGCACCGGCTCGCTGACCTTGAGGGTTGGCGCGGCCAGAACCGGTTCCTCGGGGACAGAAGCGGCCCGCTGAGTCAGGCCAGCGGCAAAGCGGCCAAGCGCGGCTTCGATTTCGGCGTCGAGGGGTTGTCCGGGAGTCATGCCCAGTGCGGCCAGCTTTTCGGCCGGCACATCACCGTCTGCCAGCGCGGCCAGCAGGGCGCCGAGCTTGTCGCCAAGTGCCTTGAGCCGCGCGGTGGCCTCTGAGGTTGCGCGGGTCTGTTGTGCGTCGGTCGCGGGCTGGGCGGTCGAGAGCGACTGGGCGAGCGGCGCCAGCAACTGAGTCAACGCACCAGCCAGGCCCGTGTCATCTTCGCCGGTGGATTCGAGCAGGGCGGCGAAATCTTCGGGCACGGTCAGTGCCTCAATGTCGAGGCCCAGGGACTGAGCCAGGTCGGAAAGTGCGTTTTCCACCTGCTCGAGAAGTTCCGGGTCGAGCGCTTCGCCCTGATCCAGGCTGGTCTTGAGCGCGCTCAACGCCTCAACAAAGTCGACCATGGGAGTTGGGTTGGCAGTTGCGGCCTGGGTGGGCTGGTCGATGGCGGTCGCCAGCGCTTCGGGATCGGCTTCGTCATCCGAGGTGGTTTCACCCGAACTAGTCGCCAAGCCCAGGCGGAACAGTTCGGCCAGATCGAAAACAGAATTGGGCTGACCAGAATTGGCACCGGGCACGGGCGCCGGCACGGTTGCGCCGGTTTCCAACCCGGCATTGTCCAGCAGGGCCGCGAACAGACCAAGCAGGCCGGTCGGTTCGCTGGCTGCGTCCTGTGCGGCAGCGGACTGGCCGGCGAACGCCTTGCCGATGGCGCCGGAGGCGCTGGTGCCGCTGATTATTGTCAGATGTGATGCCAACTTGGGGCGCCCTTGAACAAAACACTCATCCGGATAGTGCAATGCAAGAGGCTTGCCAGATTGTGGGCGATCTATTTTGTCATTTTTTTCAATGATTTATGAGTTGGTCTCGTCCCAGGCTTGGTGTTGGCTGGGTCGAGCTTGCCGGGCATTGGGCAAAAGCTGCCGGGTGCGGCAATGGACAGATCGGCGATCTCGGCGTATGGAACCGCTCACAGTTTCCGCTGGCCCTTGACCCCAACCGGATACGAGAAGAGATGTTGAACTCGCTTGATATTGCCAAGCGCCCTGAGGACACGCGCGTCGTCGTCGCCATGTCCGGGGGCGTGGATTCCTCCGTTGTTGCCGGATTGCTCGCCCGAGAGGGCTATGAAGTGGTCGGCGTGACCCTGCAGCTTTACGATCATGGCGAAGCCATTCATCGCAAGGGCGCGTGCTGCGCCGGGCAGGATATTCACGATGCGCGCCGCGTTGCGGCCAAGTTGGGCATTCCCCATTATGTGCTCGACTATGAAGAGCGCTTCAAGAATGCAGTCATCGAGCCGTTTGCCAACGCCTATCAGCAGGGCGAAACACCAGTGCCCTGCATTGCCTGCAACCAGTCGGTGAAATTCGTTGATCTAATGACGGTGGCGCAGGACCTGGGCGCCGATGTGTTGGCCACGGGCCATTATGTGCAGACCCGGCTGGGCGAGGACGGTAGGCGCCATCTGTTCCGCCCACGCGACAATGAACGGGACCAGTCCTATTTCCTGTTTGCCACCACCCAGGACCAGCTCGACTTCCTGCGCTTCCCGCTGGGCGGCATGGGTAAGGCGGAAGTGCGCGAGCATGCGCGCGAAATGGGCCTGGAAATTGCTGAAAAGCATGACAGCCAGGACATTTGCTTTGTGCCGCAGGGCAAATATGCCGACATCATCGCCAAGATGCACCCCGAGGCGCTGGCCAAGGGCGAGATCGTCCATATGGATGGTCGTGTTCTGGGAGAACACGAGGGTATCGTTCACTACACGATTGGCCAGCGCAAAGGCCTGGGCATTGCCGCGGGTGAACCGCTCTATGTGGTCAAGCTCGATCATCGCGCTGGCCGGGTGATCGTTGGTCCGCGCGAGGCGCTCAAGACCCACACCGTCCGGCTGCGCGATGTGAACTGGCTCGGTAGCTTGCCATTGGCGGAAGTCAGTGCAGGCAATGGGGCGCCGGTCGAGGTCAAGGTGCGATCGACCCGTGGCCCACAGCCGGCTGTCATCCAGATGCAGGACGGCGAAGTCTATGTGACACTGGTCAGCGGCGAGTATGGCATTTCGCCGGGCCAGGCCTGTGTGTTCTATGCCGATGACAGCGAAATGAGCGAAGTGCTGGGTGGCGGCTTCATTGCCGAGGCCGTGCCGCAGGCGCTGGTGGCGTGATGTCCTAAGTGTTCGTCCAGCCTACTACGATTCCGTTCTCAACCTTCACCTTTTGGCGAAACGTGCGAGCGCCAGTTTGAGCGTACTTGTATGTGTGGACCACTTTGGTTTTGAGAACCCGTTCGTCGATCGCCGCGGGTGGCCCCCATGCGTCCACAAGCTGTTGAACTGTCATGCCAGGCCGAATTCGATTGCCCAGGATGTCGTCTCTGAGAGGATCCTTTGAATAGCGGGCGGCGATCCTGCTCTTCCGATCAAACTCCTCTTGTTGCAGACGAACCTCATCTTTCTTTTTCAATAGATGTTGAACGATGGCGCCGACGACGCCAACGATGAACAAAAGGACTATGAATATCTCCATTGTTTACCCCTAATCCAGCCAGTAAATGGAGCATACAATTTGAGGAATTTCCGACAATAGTGTTAGTTGGAAGACAACTGTTCCGCCGTCGGTTCCTTGGCCGCGTTGGAGGCGTCCCTGAGTGCCTGATAGGAATTCGGGCCGCCCAGAAACATGCCGATGGAAATCAGCAGCACCAGCGCGCCCATGAGGAGAATCATGATGCGGATGCGGTTGAGCCCGAAGGGCCCGGTTTTCGGTTTGTCCGACATGACGGAGCCTCCCAGAAACGAACATGTCCGAGAGCACCAAGGTAGGGGATGGCGCGCCCGTCCTACCACACCAGAATAGCCGGGAGCGGCGGCAAGTGCATGCAAAAGTGTTGGGACTGACCGCCGCACCCCCCCAACTTCCCGACCCATCAGGTGGGCGCTGCCGGCGCGAGTGCGTCGCCCACGCCGGCTGAGGTTTACAGCCGGTGTGGGCGCCTTTTCAGACCAATGGCTTCAAGCCGGCTTCAATCTGGGCGCGCCGGTCTTCGAGGAAGGGTGGCAGGCTCAGGGTTTCGCCCAGGCTTTCCATCGGCTCGTCGGTGGCAAAGCCGGGCACGTCGGTGGCGATCTCGAACAGGATGCCGTTTGGCTCGCGGAAATAGAGCGAGGTGAAGTAAAAGCGTTCCACCTCACCCGAGGAGCGAATGCCGAAGCTGTTCACGCGGCTGATCCACTCGCGCAGTGTGTCCTGATCGGGCGTGCGGAAGGCGACGTGATGCACGCCGCCGGCGCCGGGGCGGGCCTGGGGCAGGCTCGGGTCGACCGACACATGCAGTTCGGCCGCCGGTCCGCCCGGACCCATTTCATAGACGAAGACCTCGGCATTGCGTTCGCGCGCCGGGTAGTTGCGCACCTGGCGCATGTTCATCACGCGGGTAAGCACGGCGTCGGTCGGCTCGAGCTTTGGCACGGAAAGCGTGATTGGCCCCAGTCCAATGATCTGCTTATCGGCCGGAACCGGGGATTTCTCCCAGGGCACGACCGTGTTTTTATCGTCAACCACAAGACGGAAGCGCTGGCCTTCGAAATCCTCGAAGTCGAGCGAGAGATGCCCAAAACGCTCCTTGATGGAACTGGTGCCGACATTGTTGGACTGCAGGTGGTCCTTCCACCATTGCAGGGTTTCGGCGCTGTCGACACGCAGGCCAGTGCGGCCCACGGTGTGATTGCCACGCGTCTCGCGCATCGTGTTGAAATCGAAAAAGGTCAGGTCGGCGCCGGGCGAGGCCACGCCATCGCCATAGAACAGGTGATAGGCCGAGGTGTCGTCCTGGTTCACCGTTTTCTTGATCAGGCGCATGCCCAGGGTCTGGGTATAAAATTGCAAGTTCTTCGGCGCATCGGCCGTTACTGCGGTCAGATGGTGGATGCCGCCAAGTTCGAGAGTCATGTCCAATACTCCTCATGGGCGCTATGGGCGCCGGTGTTGAGAGCAATGTAGGGCCGCAATTACCCGGAGAAAAGCAAGCCAATCGCAACGCACTGGTTTCGATTGGTGAACAAACGCGACGTTCACATTATTGCGCGCAAGAGTTTTGTGAAGTGTCGGTTCGCCTGAAAGACGCTATGACCAAGCGGAACAAAGGATGAACAATGGCCGCCCTGACCCTCTCGCGCAAGCTGGCGATCCTGGCTGATGCCGCCAAGTATGATGCTTCCTGCGCCTCAAGCGGCAGCGAGAAGCGCAGTAGCGCCGGGACCAAGGGGATCGGTTCGACCGAAGGGAGCGGTATCTGTCACTCCTACGCACCGGACGGACGCTGCATCAGCCTGCTCAAGCTGCTGCTGACCAATTTCTGTATCTACGACTGCGTCTATTGCATCAATCGCTCGTCCTCCAATGTGCAGCGCGCGCGGTTTTCGGTGGATGAGGTCGTGCGGCTGACGCTCGACTTCTATCGTCGGAACTACATCGAGGGTCTGTTTTTGTCCTCGGGGATCATCAGGTCGCCGGACCACACCATGGAGGAACTGGTCCGTGTGGCCCGCACTTTGCGCGAGACCCATCAGTTCGCAGGCTATATCCATCTCAAGGTCATTCCCAATGCGGCGCCTGAATTGCTGATCGAGGCGGGTCGCTGGGCAGACAGGCTGTCGACCAATATCGAGCTTCCCACCGACGTCGCGCTGGAACAGCTCGCACCGGAGAAGCGCCCGTCAGAAATTCGCACGGCCATGGCGCGACTGCGCGGGAGACTAGACGAAGCCGCGCCTGAGAAGAAATCGAAAGCCGCACCAGAAAAATTCGCCCCGGCCGGGCAATCGACGCAGATGATCGTCGGGGCCGATGGCGCCAATGATGCGGCAATCCTGACGCGCGCCGCGGGCCTTTATTCGGGTTACCGGCTAAAGCGGGTGTATTATTCGGCCTTTTCGCCCATTCCCGATGCAAGCGCACGCCTGCCCCTCAAACCACCGCCACTGATGCGGGAGCATCGACTTTACCAGGCGGATTGGCTGATCCGATTTTACGGCTTTGATGTGCCAGAAATCGTCTCGGGCGGGCAGGGCGGCGATCTCGACCTTTCCATCGACCCCAAACTTGCCTGGGCGATCAAGCGACGGCAGGATTTTCCGATCGACGTCAACCGGGCAGAGCGGGAGCGCTTGCTGCGTGTTCCGGGTCTGGGGGTCAATGCGGTCAACCGCATCATTGCTTCGCGCCGTTATCACCGGCTTACCCTGGCGGATATTGCGCGAATGACTGCCTCAATCGATAAGGTGCGGCCCTTCATCACCTGTGCAGACTGGACACCGGGCGGGCTGCTCGACGATCAGCGGCTCAAACAGAAGCTGACGCCAGCGCCGCAGCAATTGAGCCTGTTCTGATGCTGGCGGTGCGGCTTGTAAAGCGCAATGACTTTGCTGAGTGGCGGGACAAGGCGCGCCGCCTGCTGGTGGCCGGTATGGCGCCTGGGCAACTCGTCTGGCGGGTTGCAGGTGACGACAATGGTTTGTTTGAGGCCGGAGACGACATGTTGCCCGATGCCGACGGGCCAGTTGGGAGCGTGCCGCGAAGATTTATCGCGTTAGGCGAGCAGGTTATTCAGCACGCCGATCCCGGGCGCTTTGCCGTCCTCTATGGCGTGCTTTGGCGGCTGCAATCCGACCCGCGATGCCTCGACAATGCCGGGGATCGGGATAGCGCGCTGTTGGCTCGCATGGCCTCGGCGGTGCGCCGCGATGCCCACAAGTTGAAGGCTTTCGTGCGATTTCGCGCGGTGGAGGGCAGGAACGGGGAACGCTTCATCGCCTGGTTCGAGCCCGACCACTTTGTGCTCGAAGCCACGGCACCGTTCTTCGCGCGTCGCTTCGCCGGCATGAGCTGGGGGATCGTCACGCCTTATGCCAGTGCCTGGTGGGATGGGGAAAGTCTGGCGTTTGGGTCGGGTGGACGCAAATCCGATGTGCCGGCTGCCGATGCTGTCGAAGAGGATTGGAAAACCTACTACGCCTCAATCTTCAACCCGGCGCGGCTCAAGGTTGCGATGATGAAGAGCGAGATGCCGGTGAAATACTGGCGCAACCTGCCCGAGGCCGAGCTCATTGCTCCTCTGGTTCGCAATGCAAAGCACATGGAGCAGGAGATGATCGAGCGCGCGGCCAGTCAACCGCCGGCCCGTCATCTGCGTCAGCAGGCGCGGGTGCTGGAACCGGAAGCGGTGGAAGGTATCAACTCGCTGGAAACAGCGCGCGAGGCTGTGCAGTCTTGTCAGCGCTGTCCGCTTTTTGAACAGGCGACCCAGGCCGTGTTCGGCGAAGGTCCGGCACGGGCCGACGTGATGTTCGTGGGCGAGCAGCCGGGAGATCAGGAGGATCTAGCCGGTCAACCGTTCGTCGGGCCCGCCGGTCAGGTGCTGAACGACATTATCGAGGAGGTCGGTATCGATCGAGGGCGGGTCTATGTCACCAATGCGGTCAAGCACTTCAAATTCGCCCCGCGCGGCAAGCGGCGTATTCACCAACGGCCCGATAGCGACGAAGTGCAAGCCTGCAAATTCTGGCTCGACCATGAGATTAACCTGGTGAATCCGAAGGTCATCGTGGCGCTAGGTGCCACCGCGGCACAGAGCTTGTTGGGGCGGAGCAGCGTCACCATAAGCAAGCTTAGGGGCAAGCCCATTGCGCTGAGCGAAACCACCATGCTGTTCGTCACCAATCACCCCTCTTATCTTCTGCGCATTCCCGACAAGGAAGGGCGGACCCGTGAGCGGGCGAAATTCGAGTCAGATCTGGCGCAAGTGCGCGATGTGATGAGAGAGATGGAAAAGTCTCACCGCTCGTGCAGCAGCGCTTGACAGAGTGAACCGGCAAACCTTACTAAGGCGCGCGTCGGCCAACCACCGACGGCCTCTTTGGGGCGGAGTAGCTCAGTTGGTTAGAGCAGAGGAATCATAATCCTTGTGTCGGGGGTTCAAATCCCTCCTCCGCTACCAAACCCCCTCTGAAATCTGGAAGTTTTGGTAGCCAAAAAAGGCGCTCAAGCCGGCGCGCGTCTGCGCGCCCGGTCAGAGCATGAATTCGGCCAGGTCTGCTTCTTGTTCCGCTTTGCCGCTCTCATCGGATGCAGCGCTTTGTGCGCTGCTGGTGGCGGCGAAAAGCCGGTCGTGGATTTGGCGCTCAGCTTCCATGGTGTAGGTTTTGCGCAGGCTCGCAAGAATGGCTGACAGCTCGGTTGTGAGCTGGGCCGGTGGGGCCTGGGTGCTGAGCGCGGCGGTGGCGATTGCGATGTCGTCGAGAGTTTCTGCCATGGCCGACTGGCCCGATAGACCGCCAGCGGCCGCTTCGAGCAGTTTGATCACCTTGGGGCCATCGCTGTTGAGGCGTTTCAGGGCATCGGCAAGGGCCTGATCAAGCGTGGAGAGAATGTCGAGCGCCAGATTGGCCTGCTCTTCGAGTTCCCCGATCTGGCCGCTGCCTTGATCCGTGGCGGTGCCGAAGGACCCGGCCAGCGTCGAGGACTCGCCAAGTCTTGCCATGGCCGCTTCCGCGGCAATAACAGTTTCGCTGGTCAGTTCGCGCAATTGGGTGGCGATGACGGTGAGCGAGGCGCCGCGCGGCCCGAGTTGGGCACAGCGCACGGCGGCATTGAGGCTGACCAGACGCATATTGGCCTCGATCTCCTGGACCGCCGCGACGTGTTCGAGCAGTGTCTTGACCGTTTCCTGGACGGCTTGGGCGACGATTTCCAGCTTGGCACGTTCTGCCTCGAAATCAGCCAGAATGGTCACGGCCCTGCGCAATTGGGCGCTGAGGCTGGCTACGGCGGAGCTGGTGCCGCGCTCGTCGCCGTGAAAATCGCGGCTACGGGCCATGATGGTGCCGGCATCGGCGGCCAGGGCCGACAGATCAGCCTCGGCCTGCTCGACCTCCTGGGCAAAGCTCTGAGCGGTGGCGGCGATTTGCTGGTGCTGCAGTGCGGCCAGCGCCGCCAGGGCAGTTTCATGCTGATCGGCGGGCAGGGTCTGATCGAAAGCGGTCTCCCCCCCGAGCAGCTCGGCCATGCTGGTGAGGGCCAGTTCGGCGTGTTCGAGCCGCTGCCGTGTCGCGTCGCCCACCTGCAGCGACATGACGGCGCTGCCGATGCGGCCAACAATCTGGCGCGAGACGCGGCCGGTTTCGGTGCTGCTCTCCAGCGCCACGGCGCGCTGCTGGTCGAGTGCGACAAGGGTCGAGCCCAGGCTGCTGCCCAGATGGGTGAGGGTATCGGCGTGGGCCGCCTCGAAGCGGGCGCGCTGGCTGGTGGCGCGATCCACTTCGGCGGTGAGTTGGCGATAGACCTGGGCAAAGTCCTGGATGGTGCGGCTGGCCGAATCGGAGAGCGTGGCGATGTCGGTGGTGAACACCTCGAAATCATCGCTGTCCCCGACAATGCCGGCGGCGGTGACGCGCGCATTGACCGAAACAATGCCCATCATCTTGACGGCGCGCTTGAGGTCCGAGATCGGCGAATTGGCGGCGGCGACCACTTCCGCCAGCCGGGCCAGGTCGGATTTTTCCTGGGCAAACGAGGTCGCAAGGTGTTCGGCGCGGGAGGCCACGGCGCGCAAATGACTGCTGGCTTCCTCGACCTGCTCTCCGCCCAGCGTCTGGGGCAGGGCTTCGAACAGTTTGGAAAGCTTGTTGAGCAGGGCCGCGCCATCGGTCAGCCGGCCGCCCACGGCAACGAAGGCCGCTTCAATATCCTGGCGTGGGCGGGCCAGATCGTCAGCCAGGCGGCGCATGGCGTGGGGGTCGGCAGAAGAGGTCACGTCTTTGCTCCGGAAGTGGCGGCGCGCGCATGCGCAACGATTTCGCCAGCCATTTTGGTCAGGGGGAGGGTGCGGCCAGCGCCGCCGCGGGCAATGGCTTCCTTGGGCATGCCGAAGACCACGCAACTGGCCTCGTCCTGGGCAATGGTGGGGCTGCCCATCTGGCGCATCTCAAGCAGGCCGCGCGCTCCGTCGTCGCCCATACCGGTCAGGATGATGCCCATGGCATTGCGCCCGGCAGCCTGGGCAATCGAGCGAAACAGCACATCGACCGACGGGCGGTGGCGCGAAATATGCGGCCCCTCCTTGATGGAAACAGTATACCGCGCGCCATTGCGGACCAGCAGCATGTGCAGATTGCCCGGGGCGATGAGCACCTGGCCGGGCTGCACCAGATCGCCATCCTCGGCTTCCTTGACCCGGACCGCACAGCCCATGTCGAGGCGACGGGCAAAGGCGGCGGTGAATTTCTCCGGCATGTGCTGGACGATCAGTATGGGCGGGGCGTCGGCGGGCAGGGCTTCGAGCACTTCGCGCAGTGCTTCGGTACCGCCGGTTGAAGCGCCGATGGCTACGATTGGTTCGGTGACCGGCAGTCGGGCAAACAGGCTCTCTCGCCGTGCATCCGAAATCGGGGGGATGATGGCGTCGGCGGTCAGTTTGGCCTCGACCTTGACGTCAGGCGGTGACGTGCGCAACTCGGGCGAAACCTTGGCGAGGCCCCGCAGCTTGGCATGGGCGGCGGCCTTGGCAGCGTCGCAGATGCGCATGCGCGACTCTTGCAGGAACTGGGCGGTGTCGACGCGTGGCTTGGCCACCACGTCGACCGCGCCGGCTTCAAGCGCCTGCAGGAAGGTGTCCGACCCGTCCTGAGCCAGACTCGAGCAAATCACCACCGGAATGGGGCGCTGGGACATGATCTTGCGCAGGAAGGTGATCCCGTCCATGCGCGGCAATTCAATGTCGAGAAACATCACATCCGGCACTTCCTGGCGGATGCGTTCGACGGCCACATAGGGGTCGGCGGCGGTTGCCATGACTTCCAGATCGGGGTCGGCCGAGATGATATCGGAAAGCGTCGTGCGCACCGAGGCGCTGTCGTCAACGATCAGAACGCGGATCTTGTCTTTCATCGCTTCGTCTCGTCTCAGGTCTTCTGGAACACGGCAGGGGCAACCTGTCGCATGGTGATCGATGTACCGATCATGGACTCCGAATGACCAAGAAGAAGATAACCGCCGGGGCGCAAATGCCCGACCAGCCGCGATATGACCTTCGCCTGGTCGGCCTTTTCGAAATAGATCAGCACATTGCGCAGCAAGATGATGTCGACGTCCCGGTCATAGGGGTAGCTCTCGTCCATCAGGTTGAGCTGGTCGAACCGCACCAGCCGGCGCAGTTCGGGAACGATGCGCACTTCGGGGCGGGCGCCGGGGCGGCGGGCCTGCATGAGGTGGCGCGACTGCATGCCGGGAGGCATAGGAACGACCTGCTCTGCGGGATAAATGGCCCGGCGACCGATATCGAGCACATCGGTTGAGATGTCCGTCCCCAGAACGGCAAAGCGGAAGTCGCGGCGTTGGGCGACCATGTCGGCCAATACCATGGCGGCCGTATAGGCTTCGGCGCCGGTCGAACTGGCGGCGCTCCAGACCTTGAGGAGGGGCAGACGGTCGCGGCGTTGCGCAATCAGCTCAGCAACGAGCTTTTTCTGCATCAATTCGAAATGTTCGGGCTCGCGGAAGAAGTCGGTCTTGTTGGTGGTGACCGCATTGATCAGATAGGTGATCTCGGTCTCCAGCCCGTCGAGCCGGAACAGATAGTCGCCGTAATCGGAAAAGCTGGCCAGATCGAGCGCGCGCAGGCGGCGACGCAGACGCCCTTCCACCATCAGGCGCTTGCTGGGGGGCAGCTTGATGCCGACCTGCTGGCCGATCAGATTGGAAATCTTGATGAAATCGGCGTCGGACAAGTGGTCGTCGTCTTCCAAGCGGTGTGCAAGGGCAGCCAATTACAATACTCCAAAAAAGGCGGTGCAAGGCCGGCAGGAGAGCCGGCCTTGTGATGTTCAGGCCGCGCGATGGGCTGGCAACGGGATATTGCCCAGCATGCGGTCGAGATCGAGCACGGTGACGAATTCGCCATTGCGCCGGCCGATCCCCTGGATCACCTGGTCGCCCCAGCCGGCGGACACGGGCGGTGGCGCGTCAAGCGTTGCGTGGTCGAGCACAGTCACCTCGAACACCCGGTCGGCCCTGAGGCCCATGGTCACTTGGCCCTCCGTGCCATTGATGGCGAGGACCACAATGCGGGTGTTCTCCGTGTCTGGTGCAGGCTCCATGCCCAGAGTGAGACGCAAGTCCAGCACCGGCACGCCCTGACCGCGCACATCGATCATGCCGAGCAGGTTTTCAGGTGCCCTTGGCAGACGGGCAGTGGGCTGCATGTCGAGGATTTCGAGGACCTTGGCGACGGGCGCCGCGAAGATTTCCTCCGCGACGCCCAAGGTCACATATTGGGCTTGTTCAGCCATGGCTACCGATCCACTCAGGCCGCGCCGCGGCGGGTGAAATCGCCATCGAGATCATCACCGGCATCCCCCATGTCGAGGTCGAAGCCGCCGCCGCTCTTGGCTTTTGGCTTGCTCTGGACCGGCTTGCGCGGGGTCATGTGCGGCGCCTTGGCCAAAATGGCAGACTTGAGATCGGCCTTGCTGGCTGGCGCATCATTGGCAACAGCCGTGATGGAGGACGGATCGATGCGGAAGTAGCTGATGGCGGACTGGAGCTGCTCGGCCTGGCTGGCCAGTTCTTCGGAGGTTGCCGACATTTCCTCGGCGGCAGAGGTGTTCTGCTGGGTCACCTTGTCGAGCTGCTGGATGGCCGTGTTGATCTGGGCGGCGCCGGCATTCTGCTCCCTGGAGCCGGCCGAGATTTCTTCCACCAGCTCAGCGGTGCGCTGAATGTCCGGGACCAGCTTGGAGAGCATGTCGCCGGCTGACTGGGCCGCTTTGACCGTGGTGCCCGAGAGGGTCGAGATTTCGCCAGCCGCTGCCTGGCTGCGCTCGGCAAGCTTACGCACTTCAGAGGCGACAACCGCAAAGCCACGGCCATGTTCGCCAGCGCGGGCCGCTTCGACTGCCGCGTTGAGTGCGAGCAGATCGGTCTGGCGGGCGATTTCCTGCACCACCATGATCTTTTCGGCAATGGTCTGCATGGCCGAGACCGCGTTGTTTACGGCCTCGCCCGAGGCAATCGCGTCGGCAGCGGACTGGCGGGCGATCTTTTCGGTCTGAGTGGCATTGTCGGCCGACTGCTTGATGGTGGCCGCCATCTCTTCCATCGAGGCGGATGCCTCTTCGGTGGACGAGGCCTGTTCGGTGGCACCCTGGCTGAGCTGTTCGGCGGTGGCCGACATTTCCTGGGAACCGGCGGCGACATTGCGGGTGGCGTTGGTGACTTCGGCGACGACTTCACGCAGCTTCTGGGTCATGGCGTTGAGCGCCTTGATCAGATCACCCACTTCGTCGTCGGATTTCACCTCGGCAGTGGCCGAGAGGTTGCCACCGGCCACTTCGTCGGCCAGACGCACGGCGCTAGAGAGAGCCCGGGAGATCGAGACCACGATCCAGGTGGCGGCGATCAGAGCGATCAGGGCGGAGCCTGCCAGCAGGCCGATCAGCAGCATCGTCGAGGTCTGATAGACTTCGGCTGCGTGTGCCTTGGCTTCGTCCATGATGGTGGCATTGCGATCAATCATGGACTGCAGGATGGCATTGGCATCGCGGCGCAGGGTGTTGACGTTCTGCATTTCCTGCAGAGCGAAATAGTCGCCATTTTCCATGGAGATGCCGACAGCCTTGTCCATGGCGGCGACCATGTCGTCATAGGCGGCACGGGCTTCGTTGAAGAGGGCCATGTCGGATGCGGGCATGGTGCGCTGCAGTTGCGGCAGGCGGACGGCATTGGCCTCGACGCCGGTCAAATAGTCGCTGTTCCAGGTTTCCTGCAGGGCACGGTCCTGGGTAGCGGCAAGCAATACATTGCGCTGCTGGCGGAACATGTCAGAACCGGTCAGGAACATCTCGGTGGCGGCACGATAGGCGGGAAATGCGGAGAGATCGCCGGCATCAACCTTGCGCTGCAGGGATGCGCGCAGGGCGCCCATGGTTTCTTCGAAGACACCGAGCGATCCGCTGCCTTCGCTGCGGCTGATGGCCAGGGCGTTGGCATCAGAGTTTTTGAGCGTCTGCTCCTGTCCGCGTTCAACTGCGGCCCAAAGCTCGTTCACCTTCGTGATGAACTCCGGCAGTTGTCCCTTAATGGTGGCATCCATCGTATTGCCTTCGAGGAAGGCGTGTCCCTGGATCAGTTCGTCATAGTCCTCACGCAGCGAGGCGACATAGCTTTCCTTTTCAGCCTGATCCTTGGTGATGATCTGGGCACGCACGCGCGATCCAAGGCTTTCCAGGCTGGTCTGCATCTGCGAGGAGCGGATCAAGTTGGCCGCGCGAACCTCGACGATGGTCTCCAGTTCCTGGTTCAGCTGCCCCAAATTCTGCAGGGCAATGAACATGCTCCCCGCCGAGAGGGCGACGACCACGCCGAAGACGGCCGCCAATTTTGTCTTGATAGTCAGTCTCACGATGCAGACCTTTCTTCTGAAGCTGCGACGGGTGCGGTTCTTGCGCCCGAGATTTCGAAAATGCGTTCCATGTTCGGAATGATGATGAAGCCGCCATTGCGCTTGCCGATGCCCTTGATGAATTCAGGGCGCCAGCGCATGCCGACCTTGGGGGCCTCCTCTATGGAAGCGGCCTCGATATCGGTGACGTCGTGCACCTTGTCGGCCAGGATGCCGACAATGGCGGGCTCGCCATCCATGTCGACTTCCATCACGACAATCCGGGTGTCCTCATCCGGCTCGGCCCGGTTCATGCCGAACATGACCCGAAGATCGGCCAGCGGCACGACACGGCCCCGCACGTTGATCAGCCCGCCGACGAATTCGGGAGCATTGGGCACTTCGGTGATCGGCACCAGCTCGAGAATTTCGCGCACATGATGGGCCTCGACGGCAAACAGCTCGTCATCTAGGCGGATGGTGAGCGCGTTCATCGCGTCGACCGGCGCGGTTTGGGCCAGTTCGACCAGTTTCATGGCCTGACTCATGCAGCCCTCCCGGTGAGATTGCGATCCACATAGCCCTGGCCGGCGGCCACCAGATGAGCGGTGTCCAGGATCAGGGCCACGGAGCCGTCGCCCAGAATGGTGGCGCCCGAGAAGGACTTGATGCCCGAGTGGAGCTTTGAGAGCTGCTTGATGACGGTCTGGTTGTTGCCGATGATCTGGTCGACCACCAGGCCCACCCGGCCCTCGCCGGAAGAGACAATCACTACCTTCTGGTGTGGCTCACTCTCGCCCTTGGTGCCGAAGACTTCGCGCAGCCGCAGATAGGGTACCAGCGCACCGCGGATATCGAGGAAGTTGCGGCCTTTGGCATGGGCTTCGATGCCCTCGGGCAGTTCCACGCATTCTTCCACGGCAGCCAGGGGGATGGTGTAACGTCCTTTGCCAACCCGCACGAGCATGCCATCGATAATGGCCAGGGTCAGTGGGAGCCTGAGGGTCATGGTCGAGCCTTCACCGGGGCGGGAGGTGACATCGATGGTGCCGCGCAGCCCGTCAATGGTGCGCTTGACCACATCCATCCCGACGCCGCGGCCCGAGAGGGACGTCACTTCTTTGGCGGTGGAGAAACCCGGCGCAAAGATCAGGTGATAGAGTTCCTGGTCGGTCAGTTTGGTATCCGGCGTGATCAAGCCGTTTTCTTCGGCCTTGGCGCGGATGCGCGCGGCATCGAGCCCGGCGCCGTCATCGGTAATCGAAATGGCGACTTCGGCACCCGAATAGACAGCAGAGAGCCGCACCACGCCCTTGGCCGGCTTACCGGCCGCGGCGCGCTTGTCGGCGCTTTCCAGGCCATGATCGATCGAGTTGCGGATCAGATGTACCAGCGGATCGGCCAGGCGCTCGATCATGGTCTTGTCCAGCTCGGTGTCTTCGCCGGTGGTGATGAACTCAATGGGCTTGCCCAATTCACCCGAGAGATCATGAATCAGACGGCGGAAGCGGCTGAACAGGGTGCCGATGGGCACCATGCGAATGCCCATTGTGGTGTCTCGCAGCCCCGAGGATAGGCGTTCGAGCTCTTCGGCAATGGTCTTGAGTGCGGTGTCTGAGCTCAGACCGGCAATCTGGCTCAGGCGGGCCTGGGCGATCACGAGCTCGCCGACGCGATCCATCAACTCGTCCAACCGCTCGGCCGGGACGCGCAGGGAGGAGGCTGCGGTCCGTTCAGCGGTGTCGGTTGCGGCCGCCGATTTGGCGCGCGGAGCGGGAGACTGAGGCGTGGTGGGAGCCGCGGCGGGACCCGGTTGGTCTTCAAGCTCGGCAGCGACCGGCTCCTCGGCAGTTTCAGCTTCCTGAGCAAGCAAATCTGTCGCATTCAGCTGGACCAGGCTCAATTCCATATTGTTGCGCAGGAACAGGAAAACATCGTCGATCGCCGCAGTGGGATCGTCCGCGTCGATATCGACCCGCCAGCCAATATGGGGCGTTTCGGGGTCGAGCACGGCTAGGTCAGGAACCCGATCGGTCAGGGCGGTGATCGTCGCCGGTCCGATTTCGGCCAACTCTTCGAGCAGCAGTACTGGGTTGGTGCCGTAGATAAGCGCGTCGGAAGGCAGGTAGAAGTCCAACCGCCAGATGGTCTTTTCGGCCTTGGGGGCCGGTTCTGCAGATTTCGCGCTGACCGGTTCCGGTTCCGGCTCGGCCATGGGTGCTTGCGGTGCGCTGGTCTCGCCGTTCACGATGGCGCGCAGATTGGCCAGGATTACATCGCCGCCTGAAATCCTGGCGTCAGGCGTTTCGATCAACAGATGAATATGGTCCTTGGCGTCGAGCGCCACACCGATCAGGGCTGCATTGGCCTGGGTCTGCCCCTTGCGTACCTGGTCAAAGGCGGTTTCGAACTCGTGCACGAATTCGGCCACGGCGGTGAAGCCGAACATGGCCCCCGAACCCTTGATGGTGTGCAAGGCCCGAAAGGTGGAGTTGACCAGGTCGGTATTGGATGGATCCTGCTCAAGATCGAGCAGCCCCGCTTCGAGCTCGTCGAGCAGTTCGCGCGCTTCCTGGCGGAAGGTTTCAGTGGGGTCGGAAATGTTCATGCCCCGGTGACCTTCTTGATAATGGCCAGCAACTGGTCCTGCTTGAAGGGCTTGACGATCCAGCCGGTGGCGCCGGCCTCCTTGGCCTCGCGCTTGAGCTCATCGTCGGATTCGGTGGTGAGCAGGATGATCGGAATGCCTTTGGAGGAGGGGTGCTGGCGGTATTTCCGGATGAACTCGATGCCGTTGAGTACCGGCATATTGAGGTCGGTCAGAATGGCGTGAACCGTATTGGCGGTCGCAACGTCATAACCCTCCTGGCCGTTGCCGGCCTCGAGCACGTCCAGCCCCGCGCCGGTCAGCGTCATGGCCACCATCTGGCGAATGGAGGCGCTGTCGTCGATCGTCAGAATGGTCTTGGTCATCGCTCAGTGTCCTGCTGGCTTGTCGGTTGGTCGGACCAGAAGGCGGCATGTTCCTGTCCGGGGGTGAGGAAGCCGGCGTCATTCAGCACGGCCTGCAGCGGCCCTCCCAAGGGCGCGAGCATGGTCAAGTCCTTGCCGAGCGCGCGGGCGCTGACCCGGGCGGCGAGCAGGGATTGCACGGTGGTCACATCGGCCGCGGACAATGCCTGGGTGTCGATGGCGACGGCTGCATGGTTTTCAATGGTGTTGCGCAGGTTTGCGGCGACTTCGGTCGCGTTCTTGATGCCTGCATCGCCCGTCAATACGAGCATGTGTGTTCGTTCATCGGTCATGGGCATGACCGTATGCAAAATACTGAAGATGACATTCTGTCTCTCTACCGCGAAAGGAGGCCGGGAAATCGGTAGGCGAAAAGGACTGATACCGGTGCGGTGCTCGCTATGCTGTTTCTATTGCCAATCTGTCCGCCGTATTCCCATCCGGCTTGATACTAAACTTGCATTTTTCGCTTAACTGATGGTTACCGATCCCATGGAATTGAAGAATTGTACTGTGTTTTCTAAATATTACTTTGGATAGTATCGTCTTTAATCAATGTGTATATCTTGTCCTGCAATGAATCACGCTGAGTCTTTGGGGTTTGCGTGTGAATCGAACACGATCGATTCAGAGTTGAGTTCCAATAACTCGGATGTTGGTGCTTTTTGATTCACTTGGCTTGTCGCCAGCCGTTCGCGTGCAGGTTCGCGCACCCACCAGAAGGTGTCGGCCCATATACCAAGAGCGGTCGATTGAACGTTTTAGAAGCCGACGGCGTGCGCGGGCTCATTGGGCTGCATGATGGCGCAGATCTTGGGCCATTTGGCGCGGAAGGCGGCGACGCATTGCGGGTCGAAGTGGCTGCCGCTGCAGCGGATGATTTCGGCATAGGCCTTGTCGATAGGCCAGGCGGACTTATAGGGGCGCTCGGAGCACAGGGCGTCAAAAACATCGGCGATGGCCACAATGCGCGCTTCGATTGGGATGTCGGTGCCAGAGAGGCGGTCGGGATAGCCGGTCCCGTCCCATTTCTCGTGGTGGCTCTGCGTAATCAGTTCGGCGGTGCGGATCAGCTCGGACCCGCCGCGTTCCAGAATGCGTGCGCCGATAGTGACATGCTCGCGCATGATCGCCATTTCCTCGTCGGTCAGCCGGCCCGGCTTGGAGAGAATGGCGTCGGCGATGCCGATCTTGCCGATATCGTGCAGGGGCGCCGAAAGATAGATCATGCGGCAGCGCTCGGGTGGCAGGCCGATACCTTCGCCGATCATCTGACTGATCAGAGCAACGCGCGAGACGTGTTCGCCGGTACCGCCGTCGCGATACTCGATGGCCCGCGCCAGCCGGTAAATGATCTCTTCTTCGCGCGCCAGCAGATGGGCGGTTGCCCGTTCCACTTCACGGGTGAGCCATTGGGCGCGGTCGGCCAGTTCGACCTGGGCCTGGCGCAGTGCCAGCAGGTTGGACACGCGCGCCTGCAGCTCGATCGGATCGAAGGGCTTGTGCAGGAAATCCGTCGCGCCGGCCTTAATGGCCTCGATGCGCACGGTCTTGTCGAGGTCGGAGGTCACCATGATGATGGGGACGATGCGATAGGACGGCTGCGAACGCAGCGCGGCGGTGAAGGCAACACCATCCATTTCGGGCATGATATGGTCGACGATGATAAGGTCGAACTGATAGTCTTGGCACTTGTCCAGTGCTTGGAGTGGATTGAGACAGAGCTCAATCTCGCCCGTCACTGCTTCTTTGACGATGCTGCCGATCAGCGCGAGGCTGGAGCGGCTATCATCGACGATCAGCATTCGCATTGTATTGCGGCCCCCGCCCGAATTGCGCCAACCATATGAGCGGCACGATTAGGTGAAGCTTAACAGGAATCGGGACGTGGCAATGGTTTGCTCTATTGGTTAGCAGTGTACTGACGCATTCAAGCAGATGGGCGAACATGGTGGCGAGGCGGATCGCGGTAATTGGGGGCGGACCGGCCGGGCTGATGGCTGCCGAGCAGGCAGCGAAGCAGGGCGCACGCGTCGTTATCTTCGAGGCCATGCCCACCGTCGGGCGCAAATTGCTGATGGCCGGCAAGTCGGGCCTCAATATCACGCACGCCGAGGACAAGAGCGCGTTTGATACGCGTTATGGCGGAGCCCAGGCCCAATTGCAGGCCGCGCTCGATACATTCTCTGCGACCGAATTGCGCGCCTGGTGCGCGGAACTGGGCGTCGAGACTTTTGTCGGATCGTCGGGGCGGGTGTTTCCCAGCGCCATGAAGGCGTCGCCCCTCTTGCGCGCCTGGCTCGCCCGCCTCGTGGTGCAGGGGGTGGAGATACGCACACGGCACCGCTGGACCGGGTTTGCCGCGGGGGGTGTCGTCTTTGACACGCCGGCGGGCCAAGTGGTCGAGCATTTTGATGCAGTGGTGCTTGCGCTGGGCGGCGCGAGCTGGCCCCGGCTGGGCTCAGACGCGACCTGGGTGTCCAGTTTGGAAAAACGTGGCGTGGCGGTGTCGGCGTTCCGCCCGGCCAATTGCGGGTTTGAGGTGGACTGGTCCGCGTTGATGATCGAGCGCTTTGCCGGTGAACCCATCAAGGCGGTGGTTGCCCGCAGCAGTGCCGATACGACTGCAGGCGAATTTGTCGTCACGCGCTGGGGCGTTGAAGGCAGCCTGGTCTATGCGCATGCGGCGGCATTGCGCGATGGGTTGGAACGAGATGGCGCTGCCAGTCTCGAGCTGGATCTGGCGCCGGGACGAAGCATTGAACGCCTGACGCATGATCTAGCGCGGCAACCGGCCAAGGCCAGCCTTTCCAATCGTCTGCGCAAGGGTGCGGGGTTGGATGGGGCCAAGCAGGGCCTGCTGCGCGAATGTGTGCACAACATTGCAATTCTAACGCCCAATGCACTGGCAGCGGCTATCAAATCGGTGCGGCTTGACGTGCAGCGGCCCCGGCCAATCGCCGAGGCGATTTCGGTGGCTGGCGGCATTGCCTGGGACGGCGTGGATGAAAACTTTATGCTCAAGGCCTTGCCCGGCGTTTTCGTGGCTGGTGAGATGCTGGACTGGGAGGCGCCGACGGGCGGCTATCTGCTGACGGCCTGTTTCGCCACCGGTCGGGCAGCGGGGCGGGCGGCAGTAGAATTTGCAGGCAGAGGGGAAGCCAATGAATTCGATCGATCTTGAGGGGCAGGTGGCGGTGGTCACGGGCGGGGCGCAGGGGCTTGGCTTTGCCATTGCCCATCGGCTGCTGGCCTCCGGTGCCAAGGTAAGCCTTTGGGACAAGGATAGCGCATTGCTTGAAAGGGCGGTTGCCGCGCTGGGGGCCGGTGCGTCGCAGCAGAGCGCCGATGTTACCGATCTCCAAGCGCTCGAACGCGCCCATGCAGCGACGGAAGCCGAGGCAGGACCAGTGTCGATCCTGGTGCATTCGGCCGGCATCGCGGGGAACAACGCGACGCTGGACGAATATGATCCGGACGAATGGCGGCGGGTCATCGAAATCAATCTCAACGGCACTTTCTACGTCAATCGCGTGGTGGTGCCGGGAATGAAGGCGCGCAATTACGGGCGCATCGTCAATATCGCCTCGATTGCCGGCAAGGAGGGCAATCCGACCGCCTCGGCCTATTCGGCGGCCAAGGCCGGGGTGATCGGCCTGACCAAATCGCTGGGCAAGGAACTGGCCAGCTTCGATATTGCCGTCAACGCCATCACCCCGGCGACGGCCAAGACGCGGATTCTCGACAGCCTGACCGAAGAGTTCATCACCTATATGCTCTCGCGTATTCCGCGCGGGCGTTTCCTCGAGGTGGAAGAGGCCGCTGCCATGGTCGCCTGGCTGGTGAGCCGCGAAAACAGCTTTACCACCGCCAGCGTCTTCGACCTTTCGGGCGGACGGGCGACCTATTAGCGCTGGGTGGTAGCGGCGGGGCATTCCGGCGCAAACGTTGATCTGTCGGTAACTGGAGTGGGCACGCGACTCCAACAGGGACGTTGGCCGTTCTCCACGACCTCTCGATTGCCAGAGAGATTGCGATGCTAGCCGCTTTGCCTTGCGTGGTTTGGGAATGGGGCCCAGAGTGCTGCGCGAATGGGGAGACCGGGCTCCAAATTTGTTCGGCGACCTGGCCTTGTTCTGGGAGGTAGCATGACAACTCTGGATCATCTGCTTGGTCGCGCCGCTGAACACGCCACGCGATACAGATCTGAACTGGGCAGCAAACCGGCCAAGCCGCTCGCGGACTACCATTCGATGCGAGATCGGTTTGACGCACCACTGCCCTTGGTCGGCGCGGATCCGGTTGAGGTGCTCGATCAACTGGTCGCGGTGGCGGAGCAAGGGCTCATGCCTACGACGGGGCCAAGGTTTTTTGCCTGGGTCATGGGAGGCTCACATCCCACTGGTGTTGCTGCGGATTTTCTTGTCAGCGCCTGGGGGCAGAACGCAGGCTATCAATCAACATCCCCATCGGGGGCCGCTATCGAGGAAGTGGCTGAGCGGTGGTTGCTCGAAATATTGGATTTACCCCATACGAGCGGTATCGGATTTGCCACCGGGGCCACTGTCGCAAACGGCATCTGCCTGGCCGCGGCCAGAACCAAGACGCTGATGGCGGTGGGTTGGGATCCTGATGCTGACGGCTTGTTTGGCGCCCCTCCGATCCATGTGCTCATCGGCAACGATGCGCACTCGTCGGTGTATTCGTCGTTGCAACTGGTCGGGCTTGGAAGAAGGCGCGTCATATCTCTCGACACAGACGAGGTGGGACGCATGATCCCAGCGGCGCTGGAGCGGGCGATTGCTAATCTCAGCGGCCCCAAGATCATCATCGCCCAGGCTGGCCAGATCAACACCGGCGCTTTTGATCCGTTCGACGAAATCGTCGACATTGGCCGACAACACGATGCGTGGGTGCACGTGGACGGCGCCTTTGGACTGTGGGCCAGAGCGACCCCGAGCCACAAGCACCTCACCAATGGCATCGAAGGCGGCGATAGCTGGGCAACAGATGGACACAAATGGTTGCAGGCCCCTTATGATTGCGGCTTCGCAATCGTTAGAGATAGAGATGCACTGCTAGGGGCAATGTCACAGTGGTCGAGTTATCTCCCGTCAATTGCGGAAGGTGACCGTATCCCTTCAAACTACGTTCCAGAGCTTTCTCGTCGCGCCCGCGGAATCCCCGTCTACGCCATGCTGAAAACGCTTGGGCGCCAAGGTATGGCCGACTTGGTCGAGCGCCACTGCAGCCTGGCAGTCCGGTTCGCTGACCGCCTTGCCGCCGAGCCAGGAATTCATGTGGTCAGCAGACCAATTATCAATCAGCTCATAGTGAATTTTGGAGATGGCGACCCTGCAGAACGCCGGTTGCACACCGAAGCCGTCATCGCGCAGGTTCTGCACGATGGGGTCTGCTATGTGGCAGGTGCAATGTGGCGAGATGACTGGGTGATGCGTATCTCGGTGACATCCGGAGCGACGACAGAAGAGGACATTGATCTCTCAGCAGACGCAGTCATCGACGCCTGGCGAAAGGTGGGCCACCGGTCCTAGCCGCCAGACGGCAAAGGCCGCTCGGGCCAGGAAGGACGCGGGGCAGGCGGTAGGTCTCGGCGATGACGGTCAGGTGGTGGTCTGCTGGCAGGGGCACGGCGCTTCTCATTGGCTCAATGGCCAATAGTCAGGATGCTTCGGGTGCCTGACCGGCCTAGTCGGCTTCACACCCGCTGGCCATCGGCGTCGATGACCACGCCGCCGTCTTCCTTGGTGAAGGGAATGCCGAGCGCCTCGGGCAGGATATCGAGCACCACTTCGGAAGGTCGGCAAAGACGCACGCCATGCTCGGTTTCGACAAAGGGGCGATTGATCAGGATCGGGTTGGCGAGCATGGCCTGGATCAGCTCTTCATCGGACAGGCCTTCGTTGTCGAGGCCGAGCTCGAAATAGGGAGTGTCCTTGACGCGGATGGCATCGCGCACTTTCAGGCCCGCCCGCGCGATCAGTTCTTCCAATCGCTGCCGGCTGGGCGGCGCTTCTCGGTAGAGAATCACTTGTGGCTCGATGCCGGCGCCCCGGATCATGGCCAGCGTGTTGCGCGAGGTGCCGCAATCGGGGTTGTGATAAATGGTGACACTCATGCGGATCGCTCCGTTTGTGGACGCAACAGCCAGGCGCTCAGCGCCATGGCCAGAAGGGCGCCCAGGATCTGGGCGATGATGAAACCGGGCACGTCGGCCGGGCCGATACCGGCAAAGCTCGCGGTCAGTGCCCGGCCAATGGTCACGGCGGGATTGGCATAGGAAGTCGAGGCGGTGAACCAATAGGCGGCGGTGATATAGAGCCCGACGCGCATGGCAATCTGCTCGGGCGCGTATCTGAGCGAGACGAGAATGGTCAGGACCAGCCCGAATGTCGCCACCGCCTCGCTCAGCCACTGGCTGGCGCCGTTACGCGGGTCAGCATAGGCCGAAACCAGCGGCAGGTCGAACATCAGATGCGCCAGCAGCGTGCCGAGCATGGCGCCGCAGATCTGCGCGACGACATAGAGCCCGGCATCTGCCGCGCTCAATTGCCGACGCAACGCCATGACCAGAGTCACCGCCGGGTTGAAATGGGCGCCGGAGATCGGGCCGAGCACGCCGATCAGCACCACGAGGATGGCCCCGGTGGCGATGGTATTGCCGAGCAGGGCCAGGGCAATGTCATCGGTCAGGCGTTGCGCCATGATGCCCGAGCCGACCACGGTGGCGACCAGAATGCCGGTGCCAAGCGCCTCGGCAGCGAGGTTGCGCAGGCGATCAGTCATTGCTTGCCTGGTCCGTGGCGCCTTCAAGCTTGCCGATATCCTTGAGCTTGTTCTGCAAGGCCATGCGATCGATGGTGGCCAGCGGCAGGGCGGCAAAGACTTCGATGCGGCGACGAAGATAGTTGGCCGCATTGCGGAAGGCGGTCAGCTTGTCGATTTCGCTTCCCTCCACGGCGGCCGGATCTTCGACGCCCCAATGGGCGGTCATGGGCTGGCCGGGCCAGAAGGGGCAAGCTTCGCCCGCCGCATTGTCGCAGACGGTGAAGATGAAATCGAGCCGGGGTGCGTCGGGGGTGGCGAATTCGTCCCAGGACTTGGAGCGAAAGCCGTCCGTCGGCAAGTCCATTTCCTTGAGTGTATGCAGGGCCAGCGGATGGACTTCGCCCTTGGGCTGGCTGCCGGCGGAAAAGGCGCGGAACTTGCCGCCGGGCAGGGCATTCATCAGCGCTTCGCCCAGAATGGAGCGGGCGGAATTGCCGGTGCACAGGAACAGTACATTATAGACGCGGTCGAACTGTTGATCGGTCATTGGCGAAGCTCCTCGGGCGCGCAACAGGGGGTGATGTCCTCGATCAGTGGCGCGCACAGTTCGGGGCGACCGCCACAACAATCATTGACCAGATAGCCCATGACAGCGCGCATGTGATCGATCTGGGCGCGATAGGTGATGGTGCGGCCCTGCTTCTCGGCCACCAGCAAGCCGGCGCGGGCCAGATGGGCGAGATGGGTAGACATGGTGTTTTGCGGCACGTCGAGCTGTCTCGCGATCTCGCCGGCGGGCAGGCCGTGCGGTTCGTGTTCGACCGCGAGGCGAAAGGCGGACAACCGCGTGGGCTGCGCCAGGGCAGAAAGCGCATCTATGATTGCTGAATCATCCATATATCGAGATTTATCGATGTATTATGACGATTGCAAGACAGGGGGAAGCGAGTTGACCCAGAGCCCTTAGCGGTAGCCCGCCGCCTGTAGCTCGAACAGTTCGGCGTAGCGGCCCTTGAGGGCCACGAGTTGTGCATGGGTGCCAGCTTCGAGTATGGCGCCATTGTCGAGGACCAGAATGCGGTCGGCCATGCGCACGGTCGAAAAGCGGTGGGAGATGATGACGGCGGACTTGCCAGCCGCCAGGCCCTTGAAGCGGGCAAAAACTTCGGCTTCCGCCTTGGCGTCCAGCGCGGCGGTGGGTTCGTCCAAAATGATCAGTTCGGCGTCGCGCATATAGGCGCGGGCGATGGCCACCTTTTGCCATTCGCCGCCGGAAAGATCGCGGCCCTGGCGGAACAGGCGGCCCAATTGCTGGTCATAGCCCTTGGGCAGCTTGGCAATGACGCCGTCGGCCAGGCTCTGCTCGGCGGCGGTGTCGATGCGGGGTTGATCCTCGCGCGCCTCGATGCGGCCGACCCCAATATTGTCGCGGGCGGAAAAGCTGTAGCGGATAAAGTCCTGAAAAATCACCCCGACATGGGTATGGATATCGACCGGCGCCATGTCCCTGAGATCGATCCCATCGATGGTGATGCGCCCCTCGCTGGGGTCGTAGAGCCGGGTCAGCAGCTTGACGATGGTGGTCTTGCCAGCGCCATTCTCGCCCACCAGTGCCAGTGTTTCGCCGGCCGGCAGTACGAAGGAGAGGTTGCGCACCACCCAGGTGTCGGTCTCGGGATATTTGAAGCCTACATTGTCAAAGACAATGCCGGTGCGGATCGGCGCCGGAAAGGGCTTGGCGTCGGCCGGGGCCAGCACCGTGGGTTCGATTTCGAAGAAGGAGAACAGGTCGTCCAGATACATGGATTGCCCCGCAATCTGGGTGAAGCCGAGCAGGATGCGCTGAAATAGGCCGTTGAGCCTGAGGAAGGAACCGGAAAGAAAGGCCAGATCGCCCAGGGTGAAAGCACCGGTAATGGTGCGCCAGACGATGAAGCCATAGGCGGCGTAATAGGCCAGGCTGGCGATGGCGGAAAAGAGGGCACCCCAGCTGGCGCGTAGCGTGGCAACGCGGCGGTTCTCAATGAAGATCTGTTGGGCCAGCTTCTTGAAGCGGGTAACGAGATAGCCGCCCAGCCCGAACAGCTTGACCTCGTTGGCGGTCTCGGCGCTGGCCCCGATATGACGGAGATATTCCAGTTCGCGCCGCTCGGGCGTGCGCCAGCGGCTCAGCATGTAGGCCAGCGAATTGAAGCGGGCCTCGCCCCACACCGAGGGGATAAAACTCAGCGGCAGCAGCAGGATCAGCCAGGGCGCATAGAAGAACAGACCGGCGGCCAGGGTGAAGACGGTGATGATGTCCTGCGCCTGCCCAAAAATCTGGCTCAATAGCGCATTGCGCCCGGCGGCCTGGCGGCGCGCGCGTTCCAGCCTGTCCTGATATTCAGCGCTCTCAAAGTGCTGCAGATCGAGCCGGGCGGCATGCTCCATCAATTCGACGCTCACCTGGTTGGAATGGAGCTCGGAAAGCACCGAATCCACCAGGCCCGTGGCCCGCGCGACCAAATCATTGGCCAGCACCAGTGCCAGTTCGAGCAGGAGGAAGCCGATAATCCCGTTGAGCGCGCCAGCGTTGAACCAGTCGAGAATGTGGGGGCCGGGTGGGGTGATCGATGTGAGCCGTACCACTTCATCGACAATCAGCTTGGCGGCATAAAGCACGGCCACCGGCTGCACGGCCGCCAGCAGGCGCAGGACAATGCTGGCTGTGGTCAGTCCCTTGCTGGTGCGCCAAATCTGCGCGATCAATCGTCCCAGATGCGCGAGGTTATCGAGCTGGTCGCGAAGGGTCGGGCTGGTTTCGGGAATGGGCGGCCGACGGCGCCCGGGCAGGTCACTCATGGCGGCAATGTACCGGCTTCCCAGCCAATCGGGAATAGGGACAAAGCCCTGAGCCCATTACCTTTTGGACAGAATTGTCCGCATCATGGCAAATTGCGCAGAAAGCCTGCAAGGTCGCTGGTGACGTGGTGCACATGTGGCCCGGTGGAGCGGCCCAGCTCCCAAGCCTCGACCTGCTCATGGCTGAAATCGTCGCTTGCCACCACCTGCACCGTAGCCATGCCCTGATCGTGGGGCACCACCAGATTCTTTTCGAGATCATCGAACATGATGGCCCGTGTCGGATCAATGCCATGGTTGGCAAAGAACCCCTCATAGGCCTTCTTGTGTGGCTTGGGCACGAAGGTCATGGCGCGGATATCGTGCACATGTTCGAAAAGATGATCGCCGCCCAGGCGCCTGAGCACCGAGCGGGCGTGGCCGGTATCGCCATTGGTCAGGATGAACTTTCGCCCCGGCAGGTCGGCGATGGCTTCCACCAGATCAGGATGCGGATCGACCGGCGAATAGTCGATGGCGTGCACGGTATTGAGAAAGTGGTCGGGGTCGATGTCGTGCTTGTGCATCAGCCCGTTCAGCGTGGTACCGAAATCGCGATAATAGTCCTTCTGCAAGGCACGGGCCCTGGCGAAATCCAGGCGGGTCACATCCATCACATACCGGGTGATCAACGTGTCGATCTGCGCAAACAGATTGCACTCACGCGGATAGAGCGTGTTGTCGAGATCGAAAACCCAGTCGGTGACATGGTCGAGATTTTCGTGGGGACGGCGTAGTGGGGTCATTGGCCCATCATGTCACAAAAGGATGCAGCCTGCATCAGCGCAGAAGAGTTGCGGGGCCCGAAGGCCCCACATTGACTTTATTTGGTCTTGCTGTTGGCTGTCACGGTCAGCCCCAGTGCCTGGATCAGGCCCGCCGGGTTGGCGGCGGCGGCCGCCAACACCAGAACCGAGGTGGGGGAGGGCGGGTTGATCGCTACTTCCAGGTTCTGCGGATCCTCAAGGAAGGCCGAAACGGGCGGTACCACGACGTCATTGAGGGCGGACATCCCGCTTTCGGCGATCATGGCCGGCAGCATGGCCTTGAGGCTGTCTACGAACTCGGCCCGTTCGACGCCCGACTGTGCAGCAAACAGGTCGAGCAGCTTAGGTGCCAGGCCCGCATCGTCATAGCGGAGCGATGTCGCGCCAATGGAGAGCGCCTGGGCGATTTCCATGCCGGCCATCATCTGCTGGGCCTGGGCCTCTTCGCTCATCGGATCGAGATCGGAGGCCTGCATGGCGTAGATCTTGTCGAGCATGTCGAGGGTGAAGCCGGAAATGTCGGCAGTGAAATTGAGGGCACCAATATCGGCAAAATCGAGCTTGCTCTCCTCGAATACCATTCGCCCATCGGCCATGGACCAGTTCACCGACTGGGTGATGTTGCCTGAAATCCTGGTGAGCCCCAGTGCTTCGACGATGGCGCCGGCTTCCGGCTCCTCTTCGCCCAGTGTCGACAGGTCCGCCCAGATATCGGTGATGGCAACGTCGGAATTGATCGATTCCAGTGTCTCGTCAGCGTCATAGGCAAATTCGGAGACTGCTTCCATGCCGGCGATCTTGATGACTTCGGCGCCATCGCGCGTCACGGTCAGCGGACCGGTTGCCATGCGGCCAATCAGTTGCACCAGCGCTTCAGCGCTGGTATCGCCTTCCGGCGGCAGCCAGAGATCCTCAGCGACCATATCCACCAGGGTCAGCTGCCCGGTATGTTCGTCGCCGAATTCGAGGTCGAGATCGGGCGTGGTCAGGCTGTCGGCGAAATAGCTGCCATCGTCATTCTCGACGACACCGGAAAAGGTCAGTTCTGCATCGAGGGCCATGGGATCCATGCCGGCCATGTTGATGGTCACGCCATCGACCGTAATGGTGTCGCCGGACAGACTGGCCTCACCAAAGCTCATATCATAGCCCATGACCGCGTAAACGGCCTCGATGCGGTCAAGGAAGGTCTGAGCATCGAGCGCCATAGCGGGCTGCATGAAAGCGAAGGCGGCAAGCCCGGTGGCGGTCATCAGGCTGGTGGTCTTGATCGTTCTGATCATCGTATTCATGTCCCTCTTATAGTTATGCGCGTGCTGGTATGGTCCAGTTTGCCAAAGTGTCGACAGATTGCCCCTTGCTCTGGCAAATGCAATGTCGGCATGGCGGAAATAGGTCAGCCCGCTTTAAATGCGGTTTATTTCAACCTAATGTCGGTCGGTTCGCTCAATCCATGTGCAGGAACTGGCGATAGGCCGGGTTTTGGGTTTCGTCCCAATAGGGAAAGCCGATAGCGTCGATATGCGCGAAGAAGTCTGCGCGCGTCTCGGCCGGCACCTGCACCCCCACCAGCACACGGCCATAGTCGGAGCCGTGATTGCGATAATGGAACAGGGTGATGTTCCAGGCGTCGTTCAGTCCCTCAAGGAATTTGAGCAGGGCGCCGGGCCGCTCGGGAAACTGGAAGCGGAACACCTGCTCGTCGGTCAGCCCCGCCGCGCGTCCGCCGACCATGTGCCGGACATGGAGCTTGGCCACTTCATTGTCGGTCAGATCGGTCACCGCGAGTTCGTTGTTCTGCAAGAGCTCAATGATCTCGCGCTTTTCGGCATCGCCGCGGGCGAGCTTCACGCCGACAAAGATGCGGGCGCTGTCCCCGGCGCGATAGCGGTAGTTGAATTCGGTGATAGCGCGATTGCCGATCAGGCGAATGAAGGCCCGGTAACTGCCCGGGCGTTCGGGAATGGTAACGGCCATCAACGCCTCGGCCCGTTCGCCGATTTCGGCGCGCTCGGCCACATAGCGGAGCCGGTCGAAATTGACATTGGCGCCGGAATTGATGGCGATCAGTGCCCCGTCCTTTGGCGCAGTGCCGTCTTCGATGTCACGCCGCAGCCCCGCCAGCGCCAGGGCGCCCGCCGGCTCGGTGATGGCGCGGTGATCATCGAAAATATCCTTGATGGCGGCGCAGATTTCGTCGGCCGAGACAGTGACGATATCGTCGAGCAGATCGCGGCACAGGCGGAAGGTTTCATCGCCAACCTGGCGCACCGCCACCCCGTCGGCAAACAGTCCGACCCGGTCGAGCGGCACCGGTTTGCCAGCGGCGATGGCCGCCTTCATGCTGGCAGCTTCATCCGGTTCCACGCCAATGACGCGGATTTCGGGGCGGAGGAATTTGACGAAGCTGGCAATGCCCGCCGCAAGGCCGCCGCCGCCAACGGGGACATAGATGGCGCCGATGGGCTCGGGGTGCTGGCGCATGATTTCCAGCCCGACCGTGCCTTGTCCGGCGATCACATCCGGGTCGTCGAAAGGATGTACGAACACGTGGCCGTGTTTTTCCGCCAGGCCTGCCGCATGGGCCCGCGCTGCGTCGAACCCGTCGCCGAACAAGACAACTTCGCCGCCAAGGCGCTTGACCGCATTGACCTTGATGATCGGCGTGGTGGTGGGCATCACCACAATGGCGCGGATGCCCAGCCGGGTCGCGGAAAGCGCTACGCCCTGGGCATGATTGCCGGCCGAGGCGCAGATCACGCCGCGGGCGCGTTCCTCGGCACTCAGATGGACAATGCGATTGTGGGCGCCGCGGATCTTGAAAGAAAAGACCGGCTGCAAATCCTCACGCTTGACCAGGATGTCTTGACCCAGCCGCGCGGACAGAAGGTCCATTTTTTCGAGCGGCGTCTGGACAGCCACCTCATAGACCGAGGAAGTCAGGATTTTACGGACATAGTCGGTCATCGGTCGGTCTCGAGGCTCTTGATGATGGCGGTGAGGGACGCCTGCTGACACCAGATGTCAACCTCGGGCGATACTGGCGCGGGAGGTTATCGGTGTCCACAGCGTCGCGACGAGTGGGTCGAGGCTGAACATGTTCTGCGACACGCGCCCGATTGTGTCGTAAACGGTGTCGGTGTGCACCGGCATGGCGAGTCTGCCGCTGCTGGTCAATCTAGGGATCAGAACAGTGGCAACGCTTTATTATGTGCAGGGTTTTCGACAGAAGGGCCGTAAGTTGGAGCCTGACCAGCCGCAGCAGTCCAAATCAGCGGAGGCGGCGATTGCGGCGGCTGAACGCATTGCCCCGATGCGAGCCGGGGTGTGGGCCTATTCGGCCGAGGTGGACGTCGAGGCGGACACCTATGACGAGCCCAAGGTGCTGTTCAAGGCGGGCAATCTGCCCGAAGGTGTGGCTGACTGAGTTGCTGCGCTATCAGGTGGGGCGCATTTTTTGATCGACGGAATGGGTCGTTCGGGCCCGTTGCTTTGTTTTGAGGATTTCTGCGTATGACGACCAATGAGCCCGGAGCCGCTGCGCCCGCCGATCCCCGTCGGTGGTTGGCGCTGAGCATCCTGCTCATTGCCAATTTCATGAATCTGATCGATGTGACGATCGTCAATGTGGCACTGCCGTCCATGCGGGATAGCCTGGGCGCCAGCAACGCGCAGATCGAATGGGTCGTGGCTGCCTATGTCCTGGCTTTTGCCCTGGGCCTGCTGCCCTTCGGACGACTTGGCGACATTGTGGGACGCAGCCGCATGTTTCTGTTCGGCGTGGCGGCCTTCACCGTGGCCTCGGCGCTGTGCGGCATGGCGCCTTCCATTGAAATGCTGATTGGCGCGCGCGTGCTGCAAGGGCTGGGCGGGGCAATGATGACGCCGCAAGTGCTGGCCATTGCCACAGTGACTTTTCCACCGCACGAGCGTGGTCAGGCGTTCTCGCTGTTCGGCCTCTCCGCCGGACTGGCCTCGGTCTGCGGGCCGGTGCTCGGGGGCCTGCTGATCGATGCGCAGCTATTCGGCCTCGACTGGCAGCCAATCTTTCTGGTCAATATACCGATCGGCATCGCCGCCATTATTGCCGGGTGGTTCCTTATCCCGCGGCTGCCGGGGCATTCGGCGCTGCGCAATGACTATGTCGGCATTGTCCTGTTCGGCCTGGGAATGGTTGCGGTGATCTTCCCGATCATCGAGGGGCGGGCGCTGGACTGGCCGGCCTGGAGCTTTGCCATGATGGTGGCGGGTCTTGCGCTGCTCGCGCTGTTCTATTTCTGGCAGAAGCGGCGGGCGCATGTGGGGCAGCCGCAATTGCTCAATTTCGACCTTCTGTCCAATCGCGACTATATGTTCGGAGCCTTTATCGTCACGGTTTTTGCCTCTGGCGTTCCCGGCTTTTTCCTGGTGATTTCGCTTTTGCTGCAATCGGGTTTCGGCTTCTCGCCGCTGCAATCGGGCCTGACCAATCTGCCCTTCTCGGCGGGCGTGCTGATCGCGTCCTTTATCGTGGCGCGCTTCGGAGCGCACTATCTGCGCAGCCGCCTCGCCGTGGCTGCTGGGATGGTGAGCTTCGGTATTGGCTGGCTGCATTTTGTGGTCGCGGGTGCGGGCGAAAGCATCGATCCCTGGAGCTTCCTGGTGCCCCTGCTTATAGCGGGCATTGGCCTGGGCGGCGGCTTTTCCTCACTGTTTCAACTAGTCCTGCGCAATGTGCCGCCGCGTGATGCCGGGGCCGGTTCCGGCGCCTTGCAGGCCTTTCAGCAGGTCGGCGGCGCGCTTGGCGTGGCGCTGGTCGGACAGATCTTCTTCTCCCAACTCGCAAACAACCTGGAAGCCGGGAATGGGCCGCAAGCTGCCTTTGGCGACGCCGCCGCCCTGGCGATGTGGTATCAAGTGGTATCCTTCGCCCTTGTGCTGGCGCTGGCATTTGTCTTCAAGGGCAATAGTCGGGTGGCCGAGGGGCAGGGCGGGGCCAAGCCGGCTGTCGCAGAGGTGTGACTCACTGCCGGAGTCATGATGCGAGCGCTCGTTCTGCCTGGATCAGGCCAATAATTGCCAAGTTTGGTAGGCCGCAAGAACAGTAACAAGTCCGCCCACAAGGAGCATCAATGCTCTGGCGGGGATCATCCGAACCACGAAACCGGCCAGCGGCGCTGCCAGCACCCCGCCGGCAACCAGACCGGCGACGGACCAGATGTGACCATAAAGGCCACCCGTCTGTTGCCAATGGCCGGTGAAAAGTGCGGTGACGAACGCGACGGAAACCGCGGTGGTGACGAAGAACTCAACCGTATTGACCGTGCCGACGACATAGCGCGGCGCTCCGCCCGAGCCGATAAGGCTGGAGGTGACAATTGGCCCCCAGCCGCCCCCGCCTGCCGCGTCGACAAATCCCCCGGCCACGCCGAGCGGGGCAATATAGGCAGTCCCGTGCTCGCGATAGGGCGCGCGGGCCCTGAAGGCTCTGAACAATATATAGACGCCCAAAAGACCGAGATAGACGGTCACAAAGGGACGCAGCACAGTGCCGTCTATGGAGGTCAGGACGTAAGTGCCCAATATGCCACCGGCGATGCCGGCGGGAGCCAGACGCCAGAAAAGATGCCAGTTCACATTGCGCTGGCTGATATGGCTGGTGGCCGAGGCTGCCGTGGTGAACATTTCGGCCGTGTGGACGCTGGCCGACGCCGCGGCAGGCGGGAGCCCAAAGCTGAGCAGCATGGTCGTGCTGACGACGCCATAGGCCATGCCGAGCGCGCCATCGACGATCTGAGCCAAAAAGCCCACAATGGCAAAAACCAGGAACTCTGAAGCCAATACCGCCTCCCTCATCCGATGGGGGAGGCTACCGCGATACTCTACCATCTTAATAGGGTATTTTGCGCGACGCCATTGCGTTCGCGGGCAGGGATTGGAAACGGTTTACCTTGATTGCCGCTAACGTACGATCAACGTGCCGGCGCCGAACTCGGTGAAGAGTTCCACCAGCACCACATGGGGCTGTTTGCCATTGAGGATGACGACGCCCTCGACGCCGTTGTCGAGTGCCTCAAGGCAGGTCTCAACCTTGGGGATCATGCCGCCGGAGATGGTGCCATCGGCAATCAGCGCCTTGGCGTCGCTCACGGTCAGCTCGGGGATCAGCTTACCGTCCTTGTCGAGCACGCCAGGTACGTCGGTAAGGAACAGCAGGCGTTTGGCGCCGAGCGAACCGGCAATGGCGCCGGCAAATGTATCGGCATTGATGTTGTAGGTATTGCCATCGCGGCCGGGTGCGACCGGGGCGATCACCGGAATCAGCTCGGAGCGCGCCAACAGATCGAGCAGGGTGCGGTCGACTTCGATGGGTTCGCCGACGAAACCCAGATCAAGCACGCGCTCAATATTGGAGCCGGGGTCCTTGATGGTCTTTTCGGCTTTTTTGGCAAAGACCATGTTGCCGTCCTTGCCGCACAGGCCGATCGCCCATTCGCCCTCAGCATTGATCAGCGCCACGATTTCCTTGTTGATCGAGCCGGCCAGGACCATCTCGACCACTTCCATGGTCCGGGCATCGGTGACGCGCAATCCGCCCTCGAATTTGGATTCAATGCCGAGATTTTTCAGCATCAGGGCGATTTGCGGCCCACCGCCATGCACCACGATCGGGTTGACCTTGGACTGCTTGAGCAGTGCGATGTCGCGGGCGAAGGCCTGGCCGAGCTTGAGATCGCCCATGGCATGGCCGCCATATTTGACCACGACCGTCTTGCCCTCATAACGCTGCATATAGGGCAAGGCCTGGGCGAGGATGCCGGCATCGTGGCTGAACCGGTCGGTTTCGGAGGCTTGATCGGTCATGGTGGCGGGCGGCTCCCTGGCGTGGCCTTCATCAGGGTGAAGGGTCTATTGCATTTTGCGGTGCTATGAAACGCCATTGCCCAGCTTTTTTGAAGAGTAGTGATCCATTTATCCCTTGGCCGCGTTCCACAGATACAGGCCGCGGCACGGCCGCGAGGACGGGAGGGCCCAAGCCCATGGCAAATCACACGGGAACCGCCGAGATTGCGGATCTGATCGCGCGCTGTTCGCTGCGCGACCGGCAGGCCTTTCGTACGCTTTATCAGCGCACGAGCGCGAAACTGTTCGGTGTGGTGCTGCGTATCTTGAGAAACAGAGCCGAGGCCGAAGAAGCCATACAGGAGGTCTATATCAAGGTCTGGCAACGTTCGGATCGCTATGTCGCGGGGCAGTATTCGCCGATAAGCTGGCTGGTGGCCATCGCGCGCAATCATGCGCTCGACATGGTGCGGGCACGGCGACCGGCGGGTGACGACCTGGATACGGCGATGGAAATTGCCGATGCTGGACCCAGTCCCGAGCGGTTGACGCAGTCGAGCCAGGAGGGCGCGCGCATTGAAGCGTGTTTGTCCAAGCTGGAAGCTGATCGGGCCGATGCGGTACGCGGCGCTTATCTGGACGGCTATAGTTATGATGAGTTGGCGCAGCGCTTTTCCGTGCCACTCAATACAATGCGAACCTGGCTGCGACGCAGCCTGATCAAACTGAGAGAGTGTCTGACGGCATGAGTGAACAACAGGAGAGTACTGGCGGTGACGAGCGCGGCGCGCTGGTAGCTGAATACGTCCTGGGCCTGTTGGGACCAGCCGAGCATGCTCGGGTGGAAGCTCTGATAGCGTCCAACCCTACCTTGCAGGCGGAACGCGATTTCTGGGCAGCCCGCTTTGCCGCACTGGATAACGAATTTGCCGAGGTGGCAGCGCCGGCCCATGTGCTCGACCGGGTCGAAACGCGGCTGTTCGGTCATGCGCAAAAGGCCTCGATCTGGAACAGCCTGGCACTCTGGCGCGGCATTACCGCGGGCGCCCTGGCCGTCGCTGTAGCGGCCATTGGATTGAATCTGATGCAGCCAGCGACAAGCGTCAACAGCCTAACCACCCAGCTTGTGGCAGCGCTCGAAGCCGAGGGAAGCGATGTGCGCTTCCTGGCTCTCTACGACGGCGCCGGAGCGGTACGGCTGACTGCGCTTTCGGGCGAGGTTCCCTCGGATCGCGATCTGGAACTGTGGGCGATCCAGGGCGAGCAGGACGCCATTTCCATGGGCGTCATCCCGGTCAATGAGCGCTCTGTGGTACCACTGAGCGAAGAGGTCCGAACTGGATGGGGTGAGGGCTCGGTGCTGGCGATTACGCTCGAGCCCAAGGGCGGTGCGCCCGAAGGCAAGGCGACCGGTCCGGTTGTGGCCCTGGGCGAAGTGCACCAGATCTAATCGACCAGCAGTTCCACGGCGATCCTGTCGTCGAAGGACCAGCCGCCCAAGGAGAGAATTTCGCCCTCGGCGTCGCGCACCAGAGGCGCGGTGCGGATGGCTTCGGCCGGAGTGGTCACCTTGAATCCCAGAAAATGCTCGAGCCTATGACGCGGCATGAAGTCGGTGGCGCCAGCGATCAGGCCCGTCGCGCCTGAAAGATTGGTGATCATGAAGCGTTGATCCCAGACCAGTTTTTGATGCGCCCCCAGGGCGCAGGGTTCCGGCAGGGCTCGGCCCGGCTCCCGGGAGACGGTCAATCCTTTTCCCTTCAAACGCACCACGGCGCCCAGCAGCGTTGCGGCGCGCGGCAGATCTCCCATGGCGATCTGATCGTAGAGTTTTTCAATTTGGCCCAGTGCCCGCGGCTTTTGCCGGCCGCCGACAATGTTGAGCGTGCGCGCCAGCACGCGCCGGCCGATGGCCGGGCTGAGGGCGTGAAATGCGTCCTGAGGCAGGCTGGCGGCGCCGAAGCCATCCAGTGTCACCAGCTCGTCAAAGGCGGCATCGGCCATCTGGGTGAGGGCCAAGTCGGCCTCGGCCATCCGGTTGGCAAAACGGGAAAGGGTGGCGCTGTCCAGGCCGTCTTCGGCCAGTTGCGGCAAGCGCTTGCGCCAACGCACACGCTCATAGGCGCTGTCTTTGTTGGATGGATCGCTCACAGGGGTGAGACCGGCCTCTTCGACCAGCAAAGCCATGCTGGCCGGTTCAACATCGAGCAAGGGCCGGAACACCGTGATATTCTCGACCTGGCTCAGCGAAGTCATGCCCTTGAGCCCCTCTATGCCGCTGCCATGGGCCAAGCGCATCAGCACTGTCTCGGCCTGGTCGGCGCGATGGTGGGCGGTCAGCAGCAAACTTGCGCCATCGGCCTGCATCGCCTCGCCGATGATGCGGTAGCGCGCCTGCCGCGCGGCTTCCTGCAGACCCGTTGGGGGTTTCTCGCCGGTCCAGCGCAGCCCTTGCGCGTCCAGCCCCAGCTTTTCGGCTTCGCGCAATACCATCTGCACTTCGCTCGCTGCTTCGGGGCGCAGGCCGTGGTCGAGGCTGTAGACGATCAGCCTGGGGGGCGTGTCGAGCGCCCTGGCCCAGCGCTGGGCCAACAGCATCAGGGCGAGGCTGTCGGGTCCGCCGGAGACGGCAAGCCCGATCGCCGCCTGATCTGCCGCCGGTGCGAAAAGGCGCGCTAAAACTTCCGGATCACCCAGGTCGGGTGTCAGGCCGGTGGACATTCGGCCTTTGCCTTTTCCTCAGCGAGACGGGCCTGGAAGGCCGGGATGGTGTCAGGATAACGTGTCGAGACCTCGCCGAACGTGCGGCATGCAGTTTCCCGCTCCCCGACGCCGGCGAGGGACACGCCCAGCTTGAGCAGGATGTCGGGCGCCCGCTCGTGATCGGGGTTCTGCTGGTAGGCATCCACCAGCACGTCGGCAGCCTCGGCATAGGCAGATCGGGCCAGCATGGCTTCGCCCAGCCAGTTTCCGGCGTCCACCACCTGTGGATTGTCCGGATAGAGCTCGATGAACTGGCTGAATTGCTGTTCGGCGAACGCATAATCTCCGGCCAGCATCGCCTCATACCCGGCCCGGAACTGGGCGTCCGCATCCGGATTGCCGGTCTGGTCGGCCGCCGGGTCGTAGCTCAAATTCAGCGGCTCGCCCGTGATCAGGTCGATGCCACCAGCCAGGCCAGTACCAACCAGGGGGTCGCCCGATTGGCCCAGATCGTCCATGGGCGCACTGCCATCGTCAAAGGTGGGATCGAATTCGATTTCGCCGGGCAGGGGCTGCACCCCCTGCTCGGGAATATCGGTCAGTGGCACTTCGGATTCGGTGGCGGCAGGGTTCTGCGGCAACGCCTCGGGCTGGGTGGCGCCGCCCGCTGGTGTTGCCGCCTCACCGTTTCCCGGGCCACCGCCTTCCAGTGCCTGAAAGCGGAATTCGGCGTCTTCCTGAAAACGGTTGAGAATTTCCTGCAGCTGGGTGAGCTGGAAGGTCAAGCCCTCGACCTGGCCATTGAGCACGCGGATCTGCTCTTCAAGCTGCTGGATGCGCACCATGAGCTGGGCATTGTCGGCCTGGGCGACCAGAATGCGGCCGCCGTCATTGTTGAAGCTGAGGCCGCTCAATTCGCCCGGTGGCAGCGTGGTCTGGGCCTGCACTGCCGGGGCGCAGAGACCGATGCCAAGCGCACATAGCGCCGCGCGGCCAAGTTTCTTGAAATTCCTAAGCGTCACGCCTGCCTCCGAAATGCTGCCAATGCTGGCCAAGATGGGGATTCTGCGTCCGCGGATAAAGAGCAATTTTGGTCAAAAGAAAGCGCCCGGACCATTTTCTGGTTCCGGGCGCTCTTGCCTCCAGTTTTCACTGGATCCGATGCCTATTGGACGACAGTGACCGCGCGGCGGTTCTGGCTCCAGCAGGAGATGTCATTACAGATCGCCACCGGGCGTTCCTTGCCGAAAGACTGGCTGGTGATGCGCTGAGCGTTGACGCCGCGGCTGACCAGATAGTTCACCACCACCGACGCGCGGCGAGCGCCCAGGGCAATATTGTATTCACGGGTGCCGCGTTCGTCGGCATGGCCTTCGATCATGATGCGGTAATTGGCGTATTGGTTGAGCCACTGGGCCTGCTTGTCGAGCGTGGCCATGGCTTCGCTGGTCAGCGAGCTGGAGTCGGTTTCAAAGAAAACGCGGTCACCGACGGTGACAATGAATTCCTGCTGGCTGCCCGGAGCGCCGGCTCCGGTATTGCCGACGCCGGTCAGGCCGACATTGTCGGTGGCGCTGCGCGAACAGGCGGCGATGACCACTACGAACAGCAGCATGGCTGCGGCGCGCAGGGCGGAATTGATGGGTGCGGGGATGACCACGGGAGGCTCCTAAGGGAAAGGCTTCAATCTTAAGGACAGCATTTACCGCGCTTATTCTTAAAACCGGGTGTGCCAGAGTGGTTAATCGCCAGCTAATGGGGCGCGGATGTGGCGGGAATCCTGGCTTTTTTGTGGCGTTGCCGCGGCGCAACAGGGGAGGCGGTATTGGTCGACAGGGTTAAGAGCAGGCTTTGAAATCCGGCCGATCCCCAGCGGGTGCGTCCAGCCGGTTACGGCGCGCCAGGCATCACCCTTCCGTCAGCTTGAATTCGATACGACGGTTGCGGCGGTAGGCTTCGTCGGTCTCGGCGGGATCGAGCGGCGTGAATTCGCCGAAGCCGGCCGCCACGAGGCGGTTGGGCGAGACGCCCTGGGTGACCAGATATTGCGCCACAGAGATGGCGCGGGCCGCTGAGAGTTCCCAGTTGGACGGGAATCTCGCGTTGGAGATCGGGCGGCTATCGGTATGACCGTCGATGCGCAGCACCCAATTGATGTCTGGCGGGATCTCGGTCTCAAGCTGCAATATGGCGTCGGCCAGTGAATCGAGCTGGGGCAGGGCGGCCGGATTGACCTCGGCCTGGCCGGCGTCGAACAGCACCTCGGACTGGAACACGAAGCGGTCGCCGACCACGGTGACATCGGCGCGGCCTTCCAGAATTTCGCGGAGGCGCCCGAAGAAGTCGGAGCGGTAGCGGGTCAGGTCCTGCACACGCTGGGCCAGTGCCAGATTGAGGCGGCGGCCCAGGTCGGCAATCTGGGTGCGGGACTCGGCATCACGGGCTTCAGAGGCCTCCAGGGCAGCCTCAAGCGCGCCGATCTGGGACCGTAGCGCCGCCAATTGCTGGTTGAGCAGGGCCACCTGGGCATTGGCCTCATCGGAAAGCTGTTCGGCCTGCAGCAGGTCCGATTCCAGCGCCGCGATGGTGTCGTCGCGATCGCCAAGCCCCGCGCCGATGCCGGCGAGCCGATCTGACAGGGCTTCGTTTTCCGACTGGGCTCCGGCCAGGGTCGCGGTCAGGGTGGCCAACTGGGCATTGAGGTCGTCGGAATTGGCGCGTTCGAGTTGCAGCAATTCGGTCAGCTCGGCAATCTGGCTGTTGAGCCGGGCCAGCGCCGTGTCGCGTCCCTGAATCTCCTGGCCGAGGAAAAACTGGGTCAGCATGAACAGCGAAAGCATGAAGATGATGACGAGCAGCAGGCTCGACAGCGCATCGACAAAGCCGGGCCAGTAATTGGCTTCCTGTCTGCGGCGGGCGCGCGCGGCGGGCATGGGCTAGTTCCGGCGCTCGTTGTCGGCTTCGTCGAGCATGGCCTGGATCAGGTCGCGCAGCTTCTGGTTGGTTTCGCCCTGCTCGGTGATGTAGCGGCGCAAATCCTCCTGCTCGGTGCGGATATGCTTGACCAGTCCGTCAATGCCACGGGCCAGTTCAGCCATGGCGCGAATGGCGTTCTGCGAGGAATTCTGGTTCTGCATATTGGCGCCCATGCGCTCGATCATGGCCTGCATGTCGGCACCGGCGACGCCCATGGAATTGGCCTGCATAGCGGTGACCGGATGATCCAGCTCCGTCATCGAGGTCATCCAATCCTCAAGATCGGTATAAAAGGCGTTCTGCGCCTGGCTGGTCTGGAGGTCGAGAAAGCCGAGGATCAGCGATCCGGCGAGGCCAAACAGGGAGGACGAGAAGGCCGTGCCCATGCCGCCCAGCGGTGCGGCAAGGCCTTCCTTGAGGTTGGCGAACAGGGCTGCGCTATCAGCCGAGGTAACGTCGAGCGCATTGATGACACCGGCGACCGAGCTCACGGTTTCGAGCAGGCCGTAGAACGTGCCCATGAGGCCGAGGAAGACCAGCAGGCCTGTCAGATAGCGTGATGTGTCCTTGGCCTCGTCGAGCCGGTTGCCCACCGAGTCGAGAATGGAGCGCATGGAGGCCGGGGTGATGATGGCTTCGCCGATCCGTTCGCGCAGAATGCCGGCGACCGGCGCCAGCAGCACGGGCGGGCGGGCCGAACTGGCATCGCCATCCTGCAGGGAATTGACCCATTTGACTTCCGGGAACAGTCGGAAAATCTGCCGGAAGCTGAGGAAAATGCCGATGAACAGGGCAAAGAAGATCATCGAATTGATGAACGGGTTGGCCCAGAAGAACGAAACGATGTTGGTAGCCAGAATGGCGGCGACCAGCCCCACCAGCACCAGAAAAATGACGATTTTGACCAGATAAACGGTCGGGCTGGAGAGGTGATAGGGGTCGTAAGTCTGCGTCATCTGTCCCGAACCTTTGCCCCTCGCGCGCGCAAATCAACCGCCCCTGAGTCTAGAGGCGGTGGAAAGGCGTGACAATTAAAAAGGTTAGCGGCACGCAGTGACAGGAATGCGGCAGCGCTACTGGACCTTGCGCAAGGATTTGAGCAATGCACCCTGCAACGTCTCGTTGCCAGCCACGATCTGGCCGTTCCAGACAGAGCCGGGCTGGCCCGCAAAGTCGGTCACAAGGCCACCGGCTTCCTTGACCATCAGCAGGCCCGGCGCGACGTCCCAGGGTTTCAGCCCCGCTTCCCAGAGCGCATCGAACCGCCCGGCGGCAAGCCAGGCCATGTCGACCGCGATCGAGCCGGAGCGACGAATGCCGGCGACAGCAGGATTGATCGTGGCGAGCTGGCGCAATTGCAGCGTGTCATTGCTGGTGCCCTGGGTCTTGATGCCGGTGGTGACCACTGCATCGGACAGATGCCGGCGACCGGCGACGCGCAGGCGCTTGGTGTCGGCCAGCCAGGCACCGCCGCCCCTTTCGGCGGTGTAGAGCTCGTCCATGATCGGATTGTAGATCACCGAGGCAACAATCTCGTCGCCGCGCTGCAGGGCGATCGCGACGGCGAACAGGGGAATGGAATGCAGGAAATTGGTGGTGCCATCGAGCGGATCGATGATCCAGGTGTGCTGACCGTCGGTGCCGGCAACCTCGCCGCCCTCTTCCATGAGAAACGCGTAGGTCGGGCGGGCCTTGCGCAGTTCGTCATAGACGATCTGCTCGGCGCGCAGATCGGCCTTGGAGACGAAATCGGCGGGGCCCTTGCGAGAGACCTGCAGGTTCTCGACTTCGTTGAAATCGCGTGCCAGCGACTTGCCGGCCTTGATGGCCGCACTGACCATGACGTTGAGAAGGGCGGAACGGGCCATGACGTGGATTGCTCGCTAGCTCATGCGGGTCGACCGGGGCGGGCAGAGCGGTCTGCCGGCCGGCCAAGGGGCAGATGCCCCGCCGCTGGATTGAAGTGTGGCGCGCTTATTGCCCCAGAACCGAGGCTGGTTCAAGGGGCTTGCGTTTCCGTGCCCTCAGCGGAGGTTCCGGTTTCGGATGCGTCCGGGGACGCGGGATTGGGATCGACCACCTGGGTGGGAGCATTGTCGGCGTCCGTGGGGCTGGGCAGAACGGGCCCTTCCACGGTCGGCACGGTGGCGACAGTTTCTATACTGAGCGGGGTGGATGGCCAGAAGCGGGCGCGTTCTTCGGCGCGTTCCAGCGCTTGGGCAGGGATTGATACCAGCAGGCGATCGAGATCGGGGTCGGTGAGGCCTTGCCGACGCGCCAGCGCGCGCCACATGGCCGCTTCTTCAAGATCAAGGGTGACGCCTTCGCCTACGGCGAGAAGCTTGGCATAGCGGTTCTGGGCCACGACATTGCCTGCGCTCGCGGCAACGCCATACCAGAAAGCGGCGGCCTCGATGTCCTGCTCGACGCCCTGGCCGAGATAAAGCAGGGTTGCATAATCGACCTGCGCATCAGCCAAACCCGCTTCGGCGGCGCGGCGGATGTAGTCGGCGCCCTGTTCGATATCGGGAGCAAGGCCCGCGCCTTCGAGCAGCATGGCGCCATAATCATAAAGGGCCTCGGGCAGTTCGGCGTCTGCCGCTTGCTTCATCAACTCGGCTGCACGCGTCAGGTTCGGGTCGGCATAAACCCCTTCGACGTGGAGCAGGGCCAGATTGTACTTGGCCGGGATATAGCCAGCCTCCGCTGAGGCCGTGAACAATTCGGCAGCGCGCTGGCGGTTGCGAGGGACGCCGACGCCGTCCTGATACAGCATGCCCAATTCAAAGGTGGCAAGCCGGTCGCCATTATTGGATGCCAACTGATACCAGCCGGCTGCGCGCTCGGTATTCTGCGCCACGCCCAGGCCTCGGGCATAGATTTCCGCGATCAAAGTCTGGGCGGCAGCATCACCCTGCTCGGCCCGCGGCAGGGCCAGCTCCAGCGCAGTCAGAAAATAGCCGCGCTGATAGGCGCCGAAGGCATAGTCGGTGGGCGCGCGAGGGCCGAACACAGAATCGTTGATCTGGTCGGCCACATTGTTCTGCGCCAAGGCGGGCACTACCGCGCCAGCCATCATCAATGCGAGCAGGATAGGCGCGTGCTTCATGTGTCTGCCCTGGCGGCCGCGTCGATGGCGCTGAGCGCTGCGGCTGGATCGTCGGCCGCCCAGATGCAATCGGAGAGGGCGACAAACTCGGCCCCGGTCTGGTCGAGGGCGCCAGCTTCGATCTGCGGATCGGAATAGATTGCCGGGACTTCGAAGGTTTCGGCCCACCATGCCGCCAGATCTGCTGCGGCGGAATCCGGCTTGCCGCCCAGCGGGCCAAACATGACGTAGTCGACGTCGAGTTCGCCAAAGCTCATGGCGTCGTGGCGCGAGCGGACATTGCCGACCCCGACTATTCCCTCGGGCTTGAGCAGCGAGATGGCTTCGCGGATGGCCTCGGTACCACCGCTGGTGACATGCACGCCATCGGCACCGAGGCGCCGAGCGAGTTCGGCGTCATCCTCAAGCAGGACGGCGGCGCCAGCGGCCTGGCCGATCTGGATGACGCGCTCGGCAAGGGCGGTGTATCCGGCATCGTCCTGGCCAGCGCGCCGCACCAGGAGGGCTGCGATTTCCGGGCCGGACAGCACGCTCATGAGCTGGCGCGGAAACTGCTCAAGCTGCGGATTTTCCGGTGTGATGAGATAGAGCTGCGGAGCCATGATGTTCCCGATATTCGCGGCGTGGTCCCTAAGGTGCCATTTTGGCAAGAAAGGGACATGCCTCAATAGGGGATTGACCCCATCATAGGCAATGGCGCTCCACCGGAGATAAAAGGCGCGCACCCCGGGAGGGAGTGCGCGCCAGCCACGACGTTGGGTTCGCGGCAAGAAGGAAGGGGCTAAGCGGCCCGATCCACATCATTGGTCCATTCGCCAGTGGCAGCGAGGGAGTTCATGTGAGCCCGGTGGGTGAAGGCCTGGCGTGCGGCCTGGAAGTTCTCGCGACGACCAGCCCAGGTGCGCAAGGCGACATTTTGCAGGGCCCGGCCATAAGAGAAGGTCATCGGCCAGGGCTTGCCAGCAATGCGGTTCATGGCCGAGAGATGCGCTGTAGCTTCCTCGTCGGTCTGGCCGCCGGAAAGGAAGGCGATGCCTGGGACGGCGGCGGGGACATGTTCCTTGAGCACTTCAACGGTGCGGCGGGCGACCTCTTCGACGCTGGGCCGCTCGCGCGAATTGATGCCGGGCAGGATCATGTTGGGCTTGAGAAGCATGCCAGCCAAATCGACGCCAGCCAGGCGCAGTTCCTTGAACACATTTTCCAGCACATCGCCGGTGACCGTGGCGCAGCGCTCGATAGAGTGATTACCCGGTTCACCATCGCCGACCACTTCGGGCTCAACGATGGGGACAATGCCTGCTTCCTGGCAAAGCATGGCATAGCGCGCCAGGACATGGGCATTGGCACGGATATTGTTGCGGGTGGGGGCGATGTCATTGATGGTTATGACAGCGCGCCATTTGGCGAAACCGGCGCCCAATTCGGCGTAGTGAGCCAGGCGCTGGCGCAGGCCGTCTAGCCCTTCGGTGATCTTCTCGCCGCCTTCTCCGGGCATTGGAAACGCACCGCGATCGACCTTGATGCCGGGGATGCAATCGGCATCGGCGAGGATGGCGCGGAAGGGCGTGCCGTCAGCGGCCTCCTGCTTGAGGGTTTCCTCGGTGAGGATGACGCCGGAGATGTAGGATTTCATCGCCTCGGAGGCGCCGAACAGCATTTCGCGGTAATCGCGGCGCAATTCGAGCGTGTTGGGCAGGTTGATCTTGTCGAAGCGCTTACCGATGGTGCCTTCGGATTCATCGGCGGCCAGGATGCCCATGCCGGGGGTCATCAATTTCTGGGCAATGGCATTGAGCGACTTGGTCATGGCAGTGAAACCTCGGATGTGAACTGCCTTGGAGATTAGACTTTCGTTGGCCGGGATTCGATTAGACCTCCGGATATGAGACGAAAGGCTAATCTTGTATGGAAGTTGGGGATGGAACCTGTTGCAGGGGTTGGCGATTACCGCTGTTCATCGTAAATTGCCGATATCTCCCAGGCGTCCCGGGCGCCGAAAATCACATAAAGTCAGGATATAATAATGGGCACGCAACCGCATGTGAGCTTCAATGACGGCCGCTCAATCCCGCAACTGGGGCTGGGCGTCTGGCAGACCCCGGACGATGTTGCCGTCGAGATCGTGAGCACTGCGCTTAAAACCGGCTATCGGCATATCGACACCGCTGCCGTCTATAAAAACGAGGAAGGTGTCGGCAAGGGCATTGTCGCCTCTGGGATAGACCGGGGGGATATCTTTCTGACCACCAAAGTGTGGAACGAGGACCAGGGGTTTGACGAAACGCTCAGGGCTATGGATGCGAGCCTTAAACGGCTGGGGACCGATTATGTCGATCTCTATCTGATTCACTGGCCGTCAGCTTTCCGGGGTAAATATATCGAGACCTGGAAGGCGCTGATCCGTCTGCGCGAAGAGGGTAAGGTCAAATCCATTGGCGTGTCGAACTTTGAGGGCACCTATATCGACGACCTGATCCGCGAAACCGGAGTTACCCCCGCAATCAATCAGATCCAGCTCCATCCGCGTTTCCAGCAGCAGGCGATGCGCGACAAGCATGCTGGTCTGGGCGTGGTGACGGAAAGCTGGAGCCCGCTGGGGCAGGGCAATGTGCTGGCCGATCCGGTGATCGGCGAGATCGCAAAGCGGCACGGCAAGAGCCCGGCCCAGGTGATCATCCGTTGGCATCTCGATCTGGGTCTGGTGGTGATCCCCAAATCGGCGACCCCAAGCCGTATCGTCGAGAATTTCGAGGTGTTCGACTTTGCGCTCAGCGAGGAAGACAAGGCGGCGATTGCCGGGCTTGATACTGCCGATGGCCGGATCGGCTCGGACCCGATGTCGGCGACGTTCTAGAAAATGAAAAGGCCGGGGTGACCCGGCCTTTTTTTGATTACTTCTTCAGCGCTTCGACGCCCGGAAGGGGCTTGCCTTCCATCCATTCAAGGAAGGCGCCGCCAGCGGTCGAGACATAGCTGAGCTTGTCCTTGACGCCGGCATGGGCCAGCGCGCCGACAGTGTCGCCGCCGCCGGCGACCGAGACCAGCAGGTCGTCATGGGTGCGCTTGGCGACGTGTTTGGCGATGGCGACGGTGCCGGCATCGAAGGGCTGCATTTCGAAGGCGCCGACCGGGCCGTTCCAGACCACGGTGTGGGCGTCGTCAATGGCGGCGTTGATGCGCTCGATGGAGGACGGGCCGATATCGAGGATCATGCCATCGGGGTCGATGGCATCCACGCCATAGAGGCGGGTGGGCGAATTGGCCTTTAAGTGCCAGGAGACCACAGCGTCGATGGGCAGGATGATGGCGCAATTGGCCTTGTCGGCCTTGTCCATGATGCGGCGGGCGGTGTCGGCCAGATCCTTTTCGCAAAGCGATTTGCCCACGCCATAGCCCTGGGCGAAGAGGAAGGTGTTGGCCATGCCGCCGCCGATGACCAGGCCATCCACCTTGGTGACCAGGTTTTCGAGCAGGTCGATCTTGGAGGATACCTTGGCGCCGCCGACAATGGCGACGACGGGCTTTTTCGGCTTGCCGAGCCCGGATTCCAGGGCTTCGAGTTCGGCCTGCATGGCAAGGCCCGCTGCGGCAGGCAGCAGGTGCGCCAGCGCCTCGGTCGAGGCATGGGCGCGGTGAGCGGCCGAGAAGGCGTTGTTGACGTATACATCGCCCAGGCTCGCCATGCGCCGGGCCAGTTCTACATCATTGGCTTCTTCACCCGGATGGAAGCGGGTGTTTTCCATGACCAGCACCGAGCCGGCGGGCGCTTCGTCGATAGCGGCCTGGGCCGCACTGACATCAATCCAGTCGGTGGCAACGAAGCCGACCGGATGGCCGGTTTGTTGGGCGACGGCCGAACAAACCTGTTCGAGCGAGAATTCGGGGTTCACCTGGCCCTTGGGACGTCCGAAATGGCTCAGCAGGATGACCTTGCCGTCCTTCTTGACGATTTCGCGGATGGTGGGCACCAGCCGCTCGATGCGGGTGGCATCGGTGACCTTGCCGTCGGCGACAGGGACATTGAGGTCGGCCCGCAGGAGCACGCGCTTGCCCGTCAGATCGAGTTCGTCCAGGGTCTTGAAGCTGATGCTCATGGTGCTGCCTCCGGGTCAGTTCTTTTCGCGCCGTGGGTAGCAGAGTGCCACGTTTGGCGGAAGCAGGGACAGCAAATTTCTCTTAAGGCATGGCGTCCGCCAGTCGGGCATGGTTCGAAGCCGCCCGGCCCTTCGGCTTGCGGATACACGGTAACGAACGGCCAGTGGCCCAGAAAGATGAACGTTCAAGTGCAAGAGCCACTGGCCGTTCGTCACGGAAACACGGATTTTCCACGGGTCCGGATTCAGGCGGTACCGTTCTTGCAGGTCCGGCTGCCGAGCTTCTACCCGCGTAAAGAGGCGCCCCTCTTCCCGGCCTCCCCGTCCGGCCCTGCGTCGGGGCCGCGTGCGTGACGGGGATGGGGGGAGTATGCGGGAGATATTTGGAACGGGGATAAGTCGAAGAACTCGTGACGACAAAGAAATGCCTTTTGTCCCCGGCAGGCTATCCAGCCAAGGGCGAAACGAGTGCGGCGCCCGCCATGTAGAGCAAGGGCGAGATCAGCATCTGCCCGCCCAGCCGCAATAGATCGTCGACCATGACATGCTTGGCGAAACCATCGCTGGCGAGGGGCGCGGAGCCGACCTGGGTGAGAATGCGGCGGTGGCGCCAGGTCAGAAAGCCCAGCATGAGAACCGCGGGCAGCGGGATCAGCCAGGGCATCTGCATCATGCCGAGCAAGAGCCAGATCAGGGGCAAGGTCGCCGAGATGCGCTTGGTGAGGAGGAACATTATTCATTGCTCCGTTGCCGACACAGTGCAGCCATTAGGCCGATTTGGTGACAAGGGCGTGAATCAGATTTGCGTGAAGAGGCCGGGATAGTTCGTCACGAGGCCGTCCGCCTCGATCTCAAGCACGGCCTCGAAGCTGGCAGATTGGTAGCGGAAATGGCTTGCGTCGAGGCGGGTGTAGATCTGCTCGGAGCGTTTGAAGGAAAAGTCGGTGGCGTCGATCCAGGCCATGGTGAAGGAGAGCGGTTTGTTGTCCGCCCAGTCACCGCGCCAGATGGGTAGTGAATTGGTTAGAGGGGTGGGCCAGATGTCGACATCGACGCAGCCGCGCAGGGCCGGGATGGGTTCGGCGCGGTCGTCGGACCAGCCACCGGCGCCATCGGCGAACAATTCGAGGGACTTGCCGTCTGCACGCTCAATCCTGACCGTGCGGGCGTGGCCGTTCTCATCGAGCTTGAGGCGATAGAACAGGCCGAAATCGGGCCCGATTATCGTGCCGCGAATGCGGGTGTCGCGGCCATTGGCGATGATGTGGCAATGCTCGAGGGTTTCGAAATCAAGGCCGCGCCAGCGGATGGATCGGTTGAGAATCATTTGGCACCACAGGGTGATCCGCTCTTCAGGCACATTGCATCAGCACCTGCCGGCTGTCATCCCGGGCCCTGAGCCCGGATCCAAATTGAGATCTCCGGTTGGGCCCCGGCTTAAGGCCGGGGTGACATTGGTTGAGGATAGGCCGGGTCAACAAAAAGGGCGCCCCTTGGGACGCCCTTTCCAAGTCAGCTTCGCAACCCGCTCAGAGCGTCTTGCCCAGCGCGACGGCAGTATCGGCCATGCGGTTGGAGAAGCCCCATTCATTGTCATACCAGCTCAGGACCGAGACGAAGTTTCCGTCCATTACCTTGGTCTGATCCAGCGCCATGGTGGAGGAGTGAGGGTCGTGGTTGAAGTCGATGGAGACGTTGGGGAACTCGGTGTAGCCGAGCACGCCCTTGAGTTCACTATCGGCGTACTTCTTGATCGCAGCATTGATTTCTTCGGCGGTCACATCGCGCTTGGCGATGAACTTGAAGTCGACGCAGGAGACGTTGGGGGTCGGCACGCGGATGGAGACGCCGTCGAGCTTGCCCTTGAGTTCGGGGAGCACCAGGCCGATGGCCTTGGCAGCGCCGGTCGAGGTCGGGATCTGCGAGAGCGCAGCCGCGCGGCCGCGATAGAGATCCTTGTGCATGGTGTCGAGGGTGGGCTGGTCACCGGTATAGGAATGGATGGTGGTCATCATTCCCTTTTCGATGCCGAACTCCTTGTGCAGCACATAGGCCAGCGGGGCCAGGCAGTTGGTGGTGCACGAGGCGTTGGAGATGACCACGTCATCCTTGGTGAGGCTGGCATGGTTGATGCCATAGACGATGGTCTTGTCTGCGCCGTCCCCGGGCGCCGAAATGACCACCTTCTTGGCGCCGGCCTTGAGGTGCGCGCTGGCCTTTTCCTTGGAGGTGAAGATGCCGGTGCATTCCAGCGCGATGTCGACGCCCATCTCACCGTGCGGCAGTTCAGCCGGATCGCGGACGGCAGTGACCTTGATGGGGCCGCGGCCGACGTCGATGGTGTCGCCTTCGACGGTTACCTTGTGCGGGAAACGACCGTGCACGCTATCGAAGCGCAAAAGGTGGGCATTGGTTTCGACCGGGCCGAGATCGTTGATGGCCACCACTTCGATGTCGGTGCGGCCCGACTCGATGATGGCCCGGAGGACATTGCGGCCGATACGACCAAATCCATTGATGGCGACGCGAACTGCCATGTTTTTGTGCTCCTAGCGGGAGGGGAGGAGAAAAGGGAGGCGCGGCTCTCTTACAACTGACTGGTGACGGCTTCAACAACGGCATCGGACGTAATGCCAAAGTGGGCATAGAGGTCATCGATCTTGCCCGAAGCGCCGAACGAGTTCATGCCGACAAAGCGACCCTTGTCGCCCAGCAGCTTGTTCCAGCTCATCTCGATGCCGGCTTCAACCGCGACACGTGCCTTGGCCGAACCGAGCACTTCGGCCCTGTAGGCATCGGACTGCTTGTTGAAGAGCTCCATGGAGGGCACCGAGACGACGCGGGCGGAAATTCCCTTCTCGGTCAGCTCCTGCTGGGCCTCGACGGCAATGGCGACTTCCGAACCAGTGGCGAAGATCACCGCATCGGCGTCGGCGGGGCCGACCAGGGTATACGCGCCCTTGGCCGAGAGGTTTTCGGCGGTGTGTTCGGTGCGCACGGTCGGCAGGTTCTGGCGCGACAGGGCGAGAATGGACGGCGTGCTGTCGGCTTCCAGCGCCAACTGCCAGCACTCGGCGGTTTCCACAGCGTCGGCCGGACGGAAAACCAGCAGGTTGGGGATGGCGCGCATGGCGGACATGTGCTCGACCGGCTGGTGGGTCGGACCGTCTTCGCCCAGGCCGATCGAGTCATGGGTCATCACATAGATGACGCGCTGGTGCATGAGAGCCGAGAGACGGATTGCGGGGCGGGCATAATCGGTGAAGCACATGAATGTGCCGCCATAGGGGATCAAGCCGCCATGCAGCGCGATACCGTTCATGGCGGCAGCCATGGCGTGTTCGCGAATGCCGTACATCATATAGCGGCCGGAGTAATTGTCGGCCTGGAAGGGCAGGGTTTCCTTGGTGTTGGTCAGGTTCGACCCGGTGAGGTCGGCCGATCCACCCTGGGTTTCGGGCACAATGGCGTTGATGATTTCGAGCGCCATCTGGCTGGCCTTGCGGCTGGCGACCTTGGGCTTGTCGGCGCTGAGCTGCTGCTTGTAGTCGTTCATCGCGTCGGCAAAACCGGCGGGCAGATCACCAGCCATGCGGCGCTCGAACTCGGCCTTGTTGGCCGACGCCCCGAGACGGGACAGCCATTCTCCGCGCACATTCTGCGAGCGGCGGCCAGCGGCGCGCCATGCTTCGAGCGTTTCGCCGGGCACTTCGAATGCCGGATAGGTGATGCCGAGCGCCTCTTTGGCGCCCGCCAGTTCCTCAGCGCCAAGCGGGGAGCCGTGGACCTTATTGGTGCCTGCCTTTTTCGGGGCGCCGAAACCAATGGTGGTCTTGGCGGCGATCATGGTCGGCTTGTCGGATTTCTTGGCGTCGAGCAGCGCCTTTTCGATGGCGACCTGATCGTGCCCGTCGATCTCGATGGTGTTCCAGCCCGATGCCTGGAAACGCGCGATCTGGTCGGTACTGTCGGCGTTGGAGACAGCGCCATCGATGGTGATGCTGTTGTTGTCCCAGATCACCACCAGCTTGCTCAGCTTGAGGTGGCCGGCCAACGCGATGGCTTCCTGGGAGATGCCTTCCATCAGGCATCCGTCGCCTGCCAGGCACCAGGTGTAGTGATCAACAATGTCAGAGCCGAACTCAGCGGCCAGCTTGGCTTCGGCGATGGCCATGCCAACGGCATTGCCAATGCCCTGACCCAGCGGACCAGTGGTCGTTTCGATGCCCTTGGCAAAACCATATTCGGGGTGACCGGCGGTCTTGGAGTCAAGCTGGCGGAAGTTTTTCACTTCCTCGATGGTCATGTCCTCGTAGCCCAGCAGATAGAGCGAGGAGTAGAGCAGCATCGAGCCGTGGCCGGCCGAGAGGACGAAGCGGTCGCGGTCAGCCCAATTGCTGTCAGCGGGGTCGAACTTCATCACCTTGGTAAACAGCACGGTGGCAATGTCGGCGCAGCCCATGGGCAGGCCGGGATGGCCGGAATTGGCTTTCTCGACCGCATCCATGCTGAGCGACCGGATCGCATTGGCCAAATCGTTCTGCTGGGCTGTGTTCGTCATGGGACCGCTCGCTTAAAAAAGGCTTGAAACTGGCGGGAGCGGGCGCTGGGCGCCCCCCTCCCAAAGGCGGGGTTGAGGCATAACAGGTTCGTTTTGCCTGTCAATGTCACCAAGGGCCGTAAGCGTTCGGTCCGAGGCCGGAATTCCGGGGGTTCGCCCCGCAATGCAGTTGCATTGACACAAGGGCTGGGGCAGGCTGGCACAAGTTGGAATCGTCGCGTCTTGAGGGCAGTAGCGGCCATGAGTGAGACGGAACTTGAAGATGGACTGAGCTCGGCCTCGGCCCGGTTCGACCGGGCTTTGGCGCGATTGGCCACGAGTACCCGCGATCTCAACACCCGGCTGCAGCGTCAGCAGCGCATGGAAGTGGATACACAGCGGCTGGTGCAGGAGCGCGCGCGTCTGGCCACCGAGCTCGACAAGACCGCTGCCCGCGCCAAACGGCTCGACGATAGTGCGCATGAAGTTTCAAGGCGCCTGGTCGAGGCGATGGAAACCGTGCGTTCTGTGCTGGCAAAGGCGGAGTGATCGCGTGCCCGAGGTGAATGTCGAAATCAATGGCCGCAAATATCGCATGGCCTGCGAAGAGGGGCAGCAGGCGCATTTGATCGGGCTGGCCGAGCGTTTCAATACCCAGGTCGAAGGGCTCAAGGGGGCGGTTGGCGAAATTGGTGACAACAGGCTGACAGTCATGGCCGGTATTGCGGTGCTCGACGAGCTTTCTGAAGCTGAGCGCAAGGTCAAGGCGCTTGAAGCGCAGGTGGCCGAACTGACGCAGGCAGGACAGGATATCGCCGAGGAACTGGAAAGCACCGAGGCCCGGTTTGCCCGGAAACTGGACGAAGCGGCCGAGGCGCTCGAGGATGTCGCCGAGACGCTGGATGGGGCGGTGCCGCTGCCCTAGGCGGGGCGCGTTCACGAGATTGAAAAAGAGCGCATTGTCGCTTTGCACTGGCGCCCGCATGCGCCTATATCTCGTCTCGCTGCCCGGCGCGTGAGGACTCACATATCCCCGGGGCCTTAATCGATCCTAAGGGAGCTGTCCCTGACCGGGCCCGTGGGCTCGGACATACGGCGCCCACCTACGTAAGTAGGTTCCCGGGATCAGTAGACCCACGGCCAGGGCGGCACTGAATTTGTTGGTGATGAGGGCTAATGGCGGACCAGGCATTCGAAGAGGAAAAGGCCGCGCTGCGGACGGAGGCTCATGCCGCCCGCGCGGCTCTGTCCAGTGAGGACCGTGCCGAGGCGGCCAAGGCGGTGGCGGAACATTTCTTTGAATCGGTTGCCTTCGGACCCGGCGATGTGATCGCCGGATATTGGCGCATCAGGGATGAACTGAACTGTCAGCCCATATTGGTGCGGTTGATGGATAGCGGCCAGAAGGTGCTGCTGCCGGTCGTGCAGGGCGATGATGAGCCGCTCGACATGCGGGTGTGGGAGGCCGATGCGCCCCTATACGAGGCGGGGTTTGGCACGCTGGCGCCGTCGGATCTGGCGCCGCGCGCGGTGCCGGACCTGGTGCTCATGCCGCTGTTGGGCTTCGACAATGAGGGCACGCGGCTCGGTTATGGCGGCGGCTATTATGACCGGACCCTGGCGGTACTGCCGAAAAAGCCGTTGCTGGTCGGCCTGGCCTTTGCCGCCCAGGAACTGGCGCACATCCCGCGTGACGCCCATGACGTGCCGCTCGACATGGTGATTACCGAGGCGGGCATCCGCTTTTTTGGCGCGGACGCATGAGATTACTGTTTCTGGGCGATGTGATGGGCCGCTCCGGCCGGGACGCGGTGAGCGAACGTCTGCCGGGGCTGATTGCTGATCACGGCTTCGATTTCGTCGTCGTCAATGGCGAGAACGCCAGTCACGGCAAAGGGCTGATCGAAAACCACTACAATGCTTTGCGCGATGCTGGTGCCGATATCGTCACATTGGGGGATCATGCCTTCGATCAGCGCGAGGCCCTGAGTTATATCGAGCGCGAGCCCCATCTCATTCGTCCGCTGAACTACCCGCCCGGCACGCCGGGGCGCGGGGCCATGCTGGTAGAAAGCCGCAGGGGCCATCGCGTGCTGGTGGTCAATGCGCAGGGCCGGGTCTTCATGCCGCCGATCGACGATCCGTTCCGGGCGGTGGAAGCCGCGATTGCCGATTGTCCGCTGGGCGATGTGGCCGATGCGGTGATCGTGGATTTTCATACCGAGGCGACCTCAGAAATCCAGGCCATGGGTCACTATCTCGATGGCAGGGCGACGCTGGTGGTGGGCACTCATACCCATATCCCCACGGCCGATCATCGCGTGCTCAAGGGCGGTACCGGCTTCATGGCCGATGCAGGCATGTGCGGCGATTTCGACAGCATTATCGGCACGGACACGGACGAACCGCTCAATCGGTTTCTGACCGGTATTCCCGGTGGACGGTTCACGCCCTCGGAAGGCGAGGCGACTTTATGCGGCGTGGCGGTGGAGACCGACCCGGTGACCGGGCTTTGCGCCAAGATTGCGCCGCTCCGGATTGGCGGCGTACTGGCGCAGGTCATCCCGGACTTCTGACCATCAGCCCTGATCGGTAGATTTCCCCCTTGCCGGATCTCGCAAATTGGGTTCCGATCAACATGTTGCGCCTGGGGCGCAGAATAGACGGCAGGCTGACACGATAACGGGCCCCGGACGCGGCAGGAAATGCCGATCAATCGTCCACGCATGCGAGGAGTGGGGCCATGCTCGATCCGGTCATCAATTTTCTCAACGATATATTCTGGGGCTATGTCCTCATCTACGGCCTGTTGGCGGTCGGATTGTTTTTCACGATCCGGCTGGGCTTTATCCAGTTCGTCAATTTCGGTGAAATGTTCCGGGTGGTTACAGGCTCTCGCCAGGGTGACAGCGCCGGTATATCGCCCTTCCAGGCGCTGACGATCAGTCTGGCCTCCCGAGTGGGCACCGGCAATCTGGCCGGGGTGGCCGTGGCGCTTTATCTGGGCGGGCCCGGTGCGATCTTCTGGATGTGGATGGTGGCGCTGGTCGGGATGGCTACGGCTTATTCGGAATCCACGCTGGCTCAGCTTTACAAGACGAAGAATGATGAGGGCCAGTATCGCGGTGGTCCGGCCTTCTATATCGCCAAGGGGCTCAGGGCGCCGTGGGCGGGCGCTGTCTTTTCGGTCTGCCTGATCATAGCCTTCGGGCTGGTGTTCAACGCGGTGCAGGCCAATTCCATCGCCGATGCCATGCAGGGGGCCTTCGGGTTCGAGAAAATCTGGGTGGGGGTGGCGCTGGCCATCCTGACCGGCATCGTGATTTTCGGAGGTATCAGGCAGATTGCTCGCGTCGCCGAAATTGTCGTGCCGTTCATGGCCGTGCTCTACCTCTTGGTGGCACTTTACGTGGTGGCGATCCATATCGGCGAAGTGCCGGGCATGCTGGGCTACATCGTGCAGTCCGCCTTTGGGCTCGATGCGGCTGGAGGCGGGCTGGCTGGGGCGCTGCTCAACGGCGTCAAGCGCGGGCTGTTCTCAAATGAGGCCGGCATGGGCTCGGCGCCCAATATTGCGGCCGTGGCGACCCCTGATCCGCACCATCCCTCTTCGCAGGGTTTCGTGCAGGCCTTGGGCGTATTCATCGACACCATCCTGATCTGCACGGCGACGGCATTGATGATCCTGCTCTCAGGGGTGATGGTCGAGGGCAGCGAATTGACCGGCACGCCGCTGACGCAGGCGGCGATGACGGTTCACATCGGCGGGGCCGGGCAATATTTCATTGCCATTGCGATCCTGTTCTTTGCCTTCACCTCGATCATCGGCAATTACTCATATGCCGAAAACGCCATGACCTTCCTCAAGGTCGGAAACACGCCGGGGCTGACCGTGTTGCGGCTGGCTGTGCTGGCAATGGTGATCTGGGGCGCCTATGAGAGCGTGGCGACGGTGTTCAATGCGGCGGACGCCTCGATGGGGCTGATGGCCACGGTCAACCTGATCGCCATTGTGCTGCTTTCGGGCACGGTGGCCAAGCTGACCAAAGATTACCGTGCCCAGCGCAAGGCCGGCAAGGAGCCGGTGTTCCATGCGGCGGACTATCCTGAACTCAGCGGCAAGATCGACAAAAGCATCTGGAACAAGCACGATCCGGGTTAATCGATAGGGCCGATTGGCAGCGCCTGTCCGGTCGAGCGCCGGGCGGGCGCTTTATTTTTGCGCTCCGGCCCCCTATAAGCAGCGCGAAATTCGCAAATTGCATATCCGAGGTTCTTCATGGCTGGCCATTCCCACGCCAAAAACATCATGCACCGCAAGGGCAAGTCGGACGCTATCCGGTCCAAGATCTTTTCCAAGCTGGCGCGCGAAATCACCGTGGCAGCCAAGATGGGCCAGCCCGACCCGGCCTTCAATCCGCGCCTGCGTCTGGCCATTGCCAATGCCCGCGCCCAGTCTATGCCCAAGGACAATATCGAGCGGGCCGTCAAAAAGGCCTCCGGCGGCGATGCGGAGAACTATGACGAGATTCGCTATGAGGGCTATGGCCCAGGTGGCGTGGCGGTCATCGTCGAGGCACTGACCGACAATCGCAATCGCACTGCGTCCAATGTGCGCTCGTATTTTTCCAAAAATGGTGGCGCGCTGGGCGAAACCGGGTCGGTGGGCTTTATGTTCGACCGGGTTGGCGAGATCACCTATCCGGCCTCGGTAGGCTCGGAAGACAAGGTGATGGAAGCGGCCATCGAAGCTGGTGCCGAAGACGTCGAGAGCAACGAGGATAACCACTATATCTACACCACCTTCGAGAACATGGCCGAAGTTTCCACGGCGCTCGAAGCGGTGCTCGGCGAGGCCGAGTCAGTGAAGGCAATATGGAAGCCGCAGAACGAGACGCCGATTGACGCGGAAAAGGGGGCGACCCTGATGAAGCTGCTCAATACGCTCGAAGAAGACGATGACGTGCAGAACGTCTATTCGAACTTCGACATGAGCGATGAAGACGCAGCCAAGCTCGAAGGCTGACGGGCGTTATCTTGCTTGACGCAGAAATCAGGGCGGTCCGTTGGGCCGCCCTTTGTCGTTGCGCCAGCGCGTTCCAGCCCAGTGGCCGGATGGGCGGGCGCGTCAGCCACCACGACGGCGTTGCGGCCGGCACGCTTGGCACGATAGAGCCGCTGGTCAGCAGTGCGGAACAGGTCAGGAAAGCTGGTTTTTCCGGTGAAGCTGGCGGCGCCGATGCTTACCGAAAGCGGGTAGGCCTCTCCGGTGGGGGCGAAGCAAGCCACAATCACCGACATCCGTATGCGTTCGGCGACGGTCTGTGCCTGACGCGAGGTGACACCGGGGAGAAATACGGCAAATTCCTCGCCACCCATGCGTCCGACCAGATCGTCGACGCGTAGCACCGAACGAATGGCGCGCGCGATGATGGTAAGAGCTTCATCTCCGCTTTCGTGGCCATATACATCGTTGACCGATTTGAAATTGTCGGCGTCGATCACCAGCAGGGCGCCGCAGGGCGGAGAAGAGGGCCCCTGCAGCCAGGCGTTGACCCGGGCGGTGAAGGCGCGGCGATTGAGGCAGGCGGTCAAGCTGTCGGTGCGCGCCACGCGGTCCAGTCGCTTATTGGCAATAGCCAAGCCTCGCAGCTTGAGGCTGAAAAAGAAAAAAAGCGGCGCGCCGATCAGAATGGGAAGGGTGGTCGAGACCAGAAGAATGCGAGGCGCCAAAGTGCTGTCGATGTCCAGGATCAGCAGCCAGGTCAGGCTGAGAGAGGCCAGGACGCAGGCCAACGTGCCAAATATCGTCCAGCGCCCGACGCTGGACAAACCCGGTATTGCGATGGTCCTAAAAAGCAGCATTGCAAATAACTCGGTTTCAAATGGCAGGTGGATTGTCACTGCCAGCAAACGGTAGTGATCAAGCGGCGGCCGCTATCTCGATACGATCCCGTCCCGCGGATTTAGCTCGATAAAGGCCGGTATCGGCGCGGCGATAGAGCGTGCGGAAATCGGTGCGCCCCTGGGACCCGGCGACGCCGACACTGACGGAGAGAGGGCAATGGCTGCCGTTGGCGCAAAAGGACAATTGCGCGACGGCGTCGCGGATGGTCTCTGCCCAATTGCCGGCCTCGGTCTCCGTGGCTCCAGGCAAGAAGATGCCGAACTCTTCGCCCCCGAGGCGACCCACAAGATTTGGCGAAGCGCATAACGAGGTGAAGGTATGTGCGATCAGGCGGAGCGCGTCGTCACCCTGATCGTGACCGTGGTTGTCGTTGATGGTCTTGAAGTGGTCGATGTCGATGATCAGCAGAGCTCCGCCGGCGGTCGCAGCGTCCAGCGCCTGGGAGACCTGGCGCGTGAATGCCCCGCGGTTGAGGCAGCCGGTAAGCCAGTCGGTGGCAGCCAACAGCTGCAGTTGTTCGTTGGCGACGCGCAATTGCTCATGCTTGAACATGATGATGCCAAGAGCCGGGGTACCCAATAGCACGGGCATGATGATGGCCGTCATCAGACCCGGGACATTGATCCCCGCCGAGAAGGTTTCCATGATGAGATTGGTGACCACAACCGAAGCGATGACAGAAACAGCCGTCAAAATTCCGGTTACGCGGTAGATCCGCAGCATTGATCTGCGGGGCAACCGAAGTTTCAGCCCTGACATTTGCGCCCCATTGCCATGCATTCCCGTGCACAAGGGTAGAGTTCGGCCCTCTACAGGTGGTTTCCCGAAACGCTAAAAGTTTATCGAACCATCCGAGTTGCTGCATTTTGTTGCCTATTTGTTCACTTCGCCCTTGGTAAGGTCGGGTCTCGCCTTTACAAGGAAGACCATGACAAGGGCTGTTCGAATCATCGGGATCGATCCGGGGCTGCGGCGATGTGGCTGGGGCATTATCGAAGCTGTGGATAATCGGCTGAGCTTTGTGGCGGGCGGAACGTTGACGCCGCCAACGGAAGGCGCACTGGCTGATCGGCTTGCCGCACTGGCCGAAGGGCTAGGGGAAGTTCTGGATTTGCATCGGCCCGATGAAGCGGCGGTGGAAGAAACCTTCGTCAATTCCGGGCCCCGTTCCGCGCTGATCCTGGGCCAAGCGCGCGGGGTAACACTGGTGGTGCCGGCGCTGCGCGGATTGGTGGTGGCCGAATATGCCACTAATCTGGTCAAGAAGTCGGTGGTGGGGACCGGGCATGCGGACAAGAACCAGGTGGGCTTGATGGTCAAAACGCTGTTGCCCTCGGCTGTGGTCAAGGGCGCGGACGCCGCCGACGCGCTCGCGGTAGCGATTTGCCATGCGCACCACCGTGTCTCAGCGCGCCGTATGGGAGCATTGGCATGATCGGCAAGCTCAAAGGTCTGGTCGACAGTTTTGGCGACGATGTCGTGCTGATCGATTGTGGTGGGGTTTGCTACGAGGTGTTTTGTTCGGGCCGGACGCTGCAGGCCCTGCCCCGGGTTGGCGAGTCGGCCGTGGTCTTTGTCGAGACCATTGTGCGCGAAGATTTCATCAAGCTTTATGGCTTTGCCAATGAGGCGGAAAAGAGCTGGTTCCTGCTGCTGACCAGCGTGCAGGGGGTCGGCGCCAGGGTGGCGCTGGCTATCCTTTCGGTGCTCTCGCCATCGGAGTTGTCGAGCGCGGTTGCCCTGCAGGACAAGGCGATGATCGGGCGGGCCAATGGCGTGGGGCCGAAACTGGCGGTGCGCATCGTAACCGAGCTCAAGGGCAAGGTGCCCGCCATTGGCGCCATCGATGCGGGAACGCTGGGCCTGCAGAGCGCGCTGGGTGACGGTGTCGCGTCCTCCAATGTCAGTGACGCGGTTTCTGCGTTGACCAATCTGGGTTATTCGAGCGCGCAGGCATCATCTGCCCTGGCACGAGTGGTGGCAAAGGAAGGCGAGGATACGCCAACCGAAAAGCTGATCCGGCTGGGACTTAGGGAATTGAGCCAGTAGCCTTGTTTGAGACAGGATTCCTTACTACTTTGACTTGGTAAGGAATTCGTGGAGTCATTCCGATGAATGAGATCACCCAGCTTGAGGCGTCCTCATCCGTGACGAGCAAGGGGCAAACGACGATACCGAAGTCGGTTCGCGATGCTCTTGGGATCAAGGATGGCACGCCATTGCGGTGGAGGCTCAAGGACGGTGTGCTGATCGTGACGGCCAAAACCAAACGGCTGGAGGATTTTGCGGGCCTGCTCGGCAAGCCGCCCAATGGCCGGCGCGTAAGTATCGAAGAGATGAACGAGGCCGTTCTCGATGAGGCCGCAGACCGTTTCCGGCGCAAGACAACCAGATGATCGGCATTGACACCAATGTCCTGGTGCGGGTGTTTGTCGACGAAGCGCCGGAACAGACCAGCGCGGCGCTGCAACTTCTCAGCGGGTTGTCGCAGGACAATCCGGCGTTTGTTGGTACGATCGTGCTGGTTGAATTGGCCTGGGTGCTGAAGCGCAGCTACGGGTTCGATGACAATGCCATCCTGGTGGCCGTCGATTCGCTACTCGAAAGCGAAAATATCGAGATCGAACACGCAGACATGGTGCAAGCGGCCGTATCGGCGGCCCATGAGCATGGTTCCGACCTCGCCGATAGCCTCATCGCCTTGAGCGCGATTGCCGCAGGAGCGAGCAAAGTCGTGACCTTCGACAAGAACGCCGCCAAACGCATTGCCGGAATGGAACTTCTCGCGTGACCGATCTTACTTCCCCAAATGCCGGACGTGACGACAATCTCGACGTTTCGCTCCGGCCCTCGGGTTTTGCCGATTTTGTCGGGCAGGCCGACGCGCGGGCGAATCTCGAGGTGTTCATCGAGGCGGCCAAGAAGCGCGGGGCGGCGCTGGACCATGTGCTGTTCGTGGGACCGCCGGGCCTGGGCAAGACCACACTGGCGCAGATCATTGCCAAGGAACTTGGGGTGGGTTTTCGCGCAACTTCCGGCCCGGTAATCGCCAAGGCGGGCGATCTTGCGGCGCTGCTGACCAATCTGGAAGAACGCGATGTGTTGTTCATCGATGAAATCCACCGGCTCAACCCGGCCATCGAGGAAGTGCTCTATCCGGCGATGGAGGATTTCCAGCTCGACCTGATTATCGGGGAGGGGCCGGCGGCGCGTTCCGTGCGCATTGATCTGGCCAAGTTCACCCTGGTGGGAGCAACGACGCGTGCGGGCCTTTTGACCACGCCATTGCGCGATCGTTTCGGTATTCCGGTGCGGCTCAATTTCTATACCCCCGAGGAACTGGTGCAGATCGTAACCCGTGGGGCGCGGCTTTTGGGCATGGCCATGGCGCCAGACGGGGCAATGGAAATCGCGCGCCGCTCGCGCGGGACGCCGCGCATTGCCGGCCGGTTGCTGCGCCGGGTGATCGACTTTGCCACGGTGGATGGCGTGACCGAGGTCAATCGCGCGGTGGCAGACAAGGCGCTGTTGCGGCTCGACGTGGATGCGCGCGGACTCGATCAGCTCGACCGGCGCTACCTCACCCAGATCGCAGATTTCTACAATGGCGGACCGGTGGGTATCGAAACCATCGCGGCGGCGTTGAGCGAACCGCGTGACGCCATCGAGGAAATTGTCGAACCCTATCTGCTGCAGCAAGGCTTTATCCAGCGCACGCCACGCGGCCGCATGCTGACCTCGATTGCCTTTCAGCATATGGGCAAGGTGGTTCCACAGGGCTTTGTCGGGCTGCAATCGAGCCTGTTCGAGGAGGAGGGGGATTGAGTGACCGACATGTCATCAGCTTCCCCATTGGCGGGCAGCGGTTCAATTTTCGGGTGGCCGGGATCATCATCGCCGATGGGCATGTTTTGGTATGCCGGGAGGATGACGATAATTATTGCATGCTGCCCGGCGGGCGGATCGAGCTGGGCGAGCCGAGTGCGCTGAGCCTGGAGCGGGAGATAGAAGAAGAATTGGCGATGCCTGCCAATGTCGGGGCGATGATTGCGACCTCAGAAAGCTTCTATCGCCGGGATGATGAGGATTTCCACGAGCTGGGGTTTTTCTATGCGGCCGAACTGCCGGGGCAGTCGCCGAATGGTTCTTCGCCCTGGCTGCAGCGGCCCGATGAGGGGCACATTCTGAGTTTCGATTGGGTGCCGCTGGCGGGAGACGCGCTGGAGACGGCCAATCTGATGCCACGCTGGTTGCCGGCATTCCTGCGTGATTTGCCGGAGAGGCTCGTTCATATGGCTCATGATGAACGGGGGCAGACATGAGCGCGGCAGACGATTCCATTACTGCGACGATCAAGTTGAGCCGCCCGGCTCAGCGGGCGCTGGCAGCAGCCGGGATCTTCACCTTTGCCGATCTGGCGCGTTGGCCACGCGAGGATATCGCCAAGCTGCACGGTATCGGGCCGAAGAGTTTTGTCGAGCTGGACCCGGCGGTGAAAGCGCGTGGCCTGGACTACAAGGCACAATGAGCACGCATCGCATACCCGTCCGCATCTATTACGAAGACACCGACTTTTCGGGCAATGTCTATCACGCGGCGTACCTGAAGTTCTTCGAGCGTGGACGGACCGAGCTGCTGCGCGATCTGGGTGTGCATCACGTGGAACTGGCCGAGCAGGGTGTTGCCTTTGCCGTTCGGTCGATGGAGATCGAGTTTCTGGCCGCTGCGCGGATCGACGATCTGCTGACGGTGACGACCGAGGTAGCAGATACTGGCGGGGTTCGGCTGGTGCTGGACCAGACAATACTGCGTGACGACAAGGTGATCACATCGGCCCGGGTGACCGTTGTGGCGATCAAAATGAGCGGCGGCCCGGCGCGCTTACCGGCTCATCTGCGGGCGCGGCTGGTGCCAGGGGCATAGCGTCGGACTCTCTTTTTTAACTCTTTGGTGACCATAATTGGCGCATTGGCAGATTTGCGCCGCGCCGGACCACCCTGCGCCCGGAATTGCGGGCATTTCTCTTAATTTTGACAGAATTCATCCCCATCGCAGCAGCAATGGGGCCTGATGCACGGGCCGGCCAAAAGGGATCACGACATGGAAGCCATGGATGCAGTGGGAGCAGTCGCTCCGCATGCGGACCTCTCCATCTGGGGCCTGTTCTGGGCTGCCGACTTCGTTGTCAAATCGGTGATGTTGGGCCTGTTGGCGGCATCGATCTGGTGCTGGGCGATCATCATCGACAAGACCATCACCTATCGGCGCGCCCATTCGGAGATGAACCGGTTCGAGCGCACATTCTGGTCGGGCCAGTCGCTCGAGGAATTGTATCAGCAGCAGGCGGAAAAACCCTCGGGCGGGCTCGGTTCGGTGTTCGTTGCGGCCATGAAGGAATGGAAACGCAGCCACGAGCAGAATGCGGCCAGTTTCGTAGGCATGCAGCAGCGGCTGGACAAGGTGCTTGACGTCGCCATTGCGCGGGAAAGCGAATATCTCGAAAAGCGTCTCGGTTTTCTGGCCACGGTGGGTTCGGCTGGCCCCTTTATCGGGCTGTTCGGCACCGTTTGGGGCATCATGAACGCCTTCACCAATATTGCGGCGTCTTCGGACACCAATCTGGCCGTGGTGGCCGGGCCGATCGCCGAGGCGCTGTTTGCCACCGCCATCGGTCTGGTGGCCGCTATTCCGGCGGTGATTGCCTATAACAAGCTTTCCTCAGATGCCGGTAAGCTGACCGGGCGGCTGGAAGGCTTTGCCGACGAATTCTCGACCATTCTGTCCCGTCAGCTCGAAGCGCGGGGCCGCTGACATGGGTATGGGTGTCGCATCGGGCGGCGGAAGTGGCGGCGGGCGCCGAAGGCGGCGCAAGCGCAGCGCGGTGATGAGTGAAATCAACGTGACGCCGATGGTCGACGTCATGCTGGTGTTGCTGATCATCATGATGGTGGCCGCGCCGATGCTGACGTCAGGAGTGCCGGTGGACCTGCCGCGTACGGCGGCCAGCGAACTGCCCAGCCAGACGCGACCAATCACCGTTTCCGTGTCGCCCGAGGGCGCGATCTTCGTCGACGAAGCGCCGGTGGCCGAGACGGAGCTGGTGTCTACCATGAGCAACCTGGCGACGGTGGAGGACCGCATTTATCTGCGCGGCGACACCACGGTCAATTATGGCACGGTGATGAGGGTCATGGGGATGCTTTCGGCGGCTGGCTATACCAAGATCGGGCTCGTCACTGAGCGCGAGAGGTAGGCCAGGCATATGCGTACGGGCCTGGTCGTATCGGCTTCTGTTCATGTTTTGCTGTTGGTGCTGGGTCTGGTCAATCTGGGACTGACCGAGCCGCTGCAGCCAAACGTGCAGTCTATTGCGGTCGAACTGGTGCCTATCGAGGAATATTCCAATATTCGAATGGGGCAGCTCGACAGCGAGGTGGTGGAGACCGATACGCCGTCAATCGTCGAGAGCGAGGAACCAGCCGAACTGGCACAGCCCACGGGGAATACCGAGCAGGATCAGGTCACACCTTCGGCGGCCGACGCGCCCACGCCGGCTCCGGTAACCGAAACTGCTCCCGCCCCCGAGGCAGAGCCAGCGCCTGAGCCTGAGCCGGAGCCAACACCGGAACCCGAGCCAGCGCCCGAGCCAGCGCCGACACCGGTCGTCCTGCCGCAGACGCGGCCAGAAGATCTGGCGCCGCCGCCGGATCCAGAACCGCAACCTGCTCCCGAACCGGAACCCGTGCCCGAGCCAACGCCAGAGCCGGAGCCCGAACCGGAGCCGGCGCCGACACCGGAACCGGAGCCGACACCGGAACCTGAGCCGGAGCCTGAGCCCGAACCCGAACCCGAGCCGACACCACCCCAGGTCGATGTTGCCTTGCCGACCTCGCGTCCGAGCGATCTGGCGCAGGTGCGTGAGCAGGCATTGGCTGCGGAGCGCCGTCGTCGGGAAGAAGAGGAACGTCAGCGGCAGGCTGCAGCTGCGGCTGCCGAGCGGGCCCCACCAACCGAAATCAGCTCGGAGACGGCCGACGAGATTTCCTCGATCATCAACAACGCTCCGACCACTGGCGCAACCACCGGGCAGGGTGGTTCACCCACTCTGGGTGACACGACGGGAACGTCGGCGCGGTTGAGCCAGAACGAGATCGACGGGCTGATCTCGCGGATCAAGAACAATTGGCAGTTGTTGCCGAGCGACTTCAATAGCGGGATGAATGTGACATTGCGGATCAATATGAATCGCGATGGCACGCTGGCGGGGACACCGCAGGTCATTGCTGCCGACCCGTCGCCGGCTGGGGGCCAGATCGCACGCGCCGCTGTTCGGGCTGTCATGGCAGCTTCGCAGGACGGGCCGTTCAATCTATCTGCCGATTCCTACGACCAATGGCGTTCCATTGAAGTGGAACTAAGACCCTGACCTTGAATTTGCCAGTTTGCTGGCCAAACTGCGGCCAAACGGCAAGACCGGAGTAAGATAGGACCGATGACCCTGTTCACTAGACGCGCGGCGCTCAAGCTTGGCCTGGCCGGCGGCGCTATGTTGGCCACCGCCCCGATGTCGCTTGCGCAATTGCGCATCGTGGTGGAGGGCGCCAATTTCCAGCCACTGCCCATCGCCATTCCCGACTTTGCCTCTTCGGACCCGGCCTTTGGGCGGGAAATTGCCGATATTGTGCGCAACAATCTGCGGCGCTCCGGCCTGTTCCTGCCGCTCGATCCGGCCTCGCTGCCAATCGCGGTGGGCGATGTGAATGCAACGCCCGATTTCGACGTGTGGCGCACCGCCAATGTCGACGGGTTGGTAATGGGCGCCGTGGAGCGGGGCGGGCAAATCAGCGCCTCGGTGCGGGTGTGGGATACGCAACAGGCCGCGCAAGTTGTTGGCAACAGCTATGCCACCGACCCCAGTTCGGCGCGTCGTATCGGGCATCTGGTTTCGGATGCGATCTATTCGCAGCTTTCGGGCGGCACGGGGTATTTCGATACCCGCGTCCTTTACGTCGCCGAGAGTGGCCCCAAGGCAAATCGCGTTCGGCGCCTGGCGATCATGGACCAGGACGGGGCCAATGTGAGCTATCTCACTGATGGGCAGACCATGGCGTTGACGCCGCGCTTTTCGCCCAATGGCGACCTGGTTACCTATATGAACTTTGCCGAGGGCAACCCGCAGGTCTATCTGTTGCAGCTTTCAACCGGTCAGCAGCAGCGCCTGGCCAATGTCGGTGCGATGACCTTTGCGCCGCGCTTCTCCCCGGATGGCGGCACGGTAGCCTTTTCGGTGGAGCAGGGCGGCAGCACCAACCTTTATGCGATCTCGACCGGCGGCGGTCAGCCCATACAGCTTACTTCGGGCGCAGCGATCGATACCTCGCCCTCCTATTCAGCCGATGGCAGCCGGATCATTTTCGAGAGTGATCGGGGCGGGTCACCGCAGATCTACATGATGGGCGCCGGGGGCGGGAATGCCCAGCGCATCAGCTTCGGACAAGGCAGCTATTCGACGCCGGTGTGGTCGCCCAATGGCGACTTGATCGCCTTTACCCGCCAGTCGGGCGGGCAATTCCATATCGGCATCATGAACCCGGATGGTTCGGGAGAGCGCCTGCTCTATTCGGGCTATCATGCCGAGGGGCCGACCTGGGCGCCCAATGGACGGGTGATCATGTTCTACCAGGATCCGGGCGGCAATGACGGCCCGCGCCTGATGAGCGTGGATATCTGGGGGCGCGCCGCTCAGACCGTGCCGACGGAAACTTATGCTTCGGACCCGGCCTGGTCGGGCCTGAGGACCTGACGCCGCTTTCTTTGGCAGCCTGATTGAAATCCCTCCGCTGGTCGGAGGGATTTTTTTATTGCGGCAGGAACCGGGACCGAAATTGACGCTTTTACGCACGCGCTATCCGGTTGGATCACCGCAGATATTTCTTTTTTGCAGGGCGAGGTTCGGCGCCCTTAAAGCTTATAAGTGGCTGATAAACAACGTAATTCAAGTCCGTGAAGATTTTTGAGTTTTTTCGACACCAGCGAAACTGGGTTGAGAGCGGGCCCGTATCTTCCTGTGTCCCATCGAGATGAATGGGAACAGAATTACACAGGAAGGAACTTTATAATGACCATTTCTATTCGTGCCCTCTCCGTCGCTGCCGTACTTGCTTTTGGTTCGGTCGCCGGTGGTGTTATCGCCCAGGACGCTCCGATGGTCGGCGGCGCTGCCATGCCCGCCACCAACAACATCATCGAGAACGCCGTAAACTCGGCTGACCACACCACGCTCGTCGCCGCCGTTCAAGCCGCCGGCCTGGTCGAGACCCTTTCGAGCGAAGGTCCGTTCACCGTGTTCGCACCGGTCAATGCTGCGTTTGAAGCCCTGCCGGAAGGCACGGTTGAAGGTCTGCTGGCTCCCGAAGCCAAGGATCAGCTGACCGCTGTCCTGACCTATCACGTGATTGCCGGTGACATTCACTCAGGCGACCTAGTGCAGATGATCAACGACAATGGTGGTGAATACAGCGCTGCGACCGTGCAGGGTGGCGAACTGACCTTCAGCCTTGATGGCGAGATGGTCAAGATCACCGACGCCAATGGCGGCATGGCCACTGTGACCATTGCAGACGTTGACCAGTCCAACGGCGTGATCCACGTCATCGACGCGGTTCTGCTTCCCGCGATGTAACCAAACCCTGCACGTTTACGAATAGTGCAGGAACAGGGGCTCCGCACGCGCCCGTCCCGATGTGCGGAGCCTCACCTTGACGTGACCCCGATGGACGCCCGTGGGCGTTTGTGGTCACGTTTTTGCTGACTTGGTACTGCCCGGCGATTGTCGGGCATTACCGATTTAAGGAGGTTGCCGTGACCCTAAATCGACGCACGATGTTGTTCTCCGGCTCGCTGCTGGCGCTTGGCGCTGCATTGGGGCTGGGACGAACGGCCAACGCCGTGGAGGGAGATTTTCCCTTCATGCTGAGCGATGAAGAGTGGCAAGCGCGCCTCTCGCCCGCCGCGTATCAGGTGTTGCGGCATGAAGATACCGAGCGCCCCTATACGTCACCCCTGAATGACGAAAAGCGGGCCGGCACTTTCCATTGCGCCGGCTGTGACCAGGCCTTGTTCGAGGCCGACAAGAAATATGACAGCCGCACCGGCTGGCCAAGCTTTTGGGATTTCATTCCAGGTGCCATTGGCACCAAGGAAGACAACTCGCTGTTCATGACCCGGATCGAGGTGCACTGCTCCAATTGCGGTGGACATCAGGGGCATGTGTTCGAAGACGGTCCGCCGCCTACCGGGCTGCGCTACTGCATCAATGGATTGTCATTGCGTTTCGCGCCAGCGGCATAGCGGGCGGACGGAACGATCGTGCATCTCGCACATTGGCTTCCTGACAGAGGAGAACAGCCATGAGTGAAAACACGCAGGATCAAAATCAGCAAGCCGACGACAAGCCGGTGGACGAAAAGCTGGAAAATGTCAGCACTGGTGGGCATCTGGGCGGCACGCATTTCGGCCAGGCGCCGGGCGATGCCAAAACCAAGGAAGACCGCCGCGACGGCGGGCGCAAATCGCGCCCGAATGACGGCAGCAATTAGTCTGCCGCTGCAATGCAGCTACGCACAGGCGCGTGCTTGATCGGGCCTGTGCGACTCCGATATGCCAATCGGGTCACAAATACGCGGTTGGCCATGAAGATCACCACAATCGAAGTCGGCAAAGTGCCGGACCCGCTCCAGGGACGGTTCGACCCTTATTCGGCCATGTTCCGGGAGATGTTCGCTTCGACGGGGCGGACCTTCGACTATGACGCGGTGAGGGTGCTCGATGGCGAGGCGTTGCCTGACCCGGCCGGGTTGGAGGGTATCGCCATTACCGGTTCGTCAGCCGGCGTTTACGAAAATCACGCGTGGCTCGACCCGTTGCGCGACTTCATTCAAAAGGCCTATGCGGCGCGGACCCCGATGCTGGGGATCTGCTTTGGGCATCAGATTATGGCTGATGCTCTTGGTGGTGATGTCCGGAAATCAGAAAAAGGCTGGGGACTGGGGCGGCACCAATATCGGGTGATTGACCGGCCCGGCTTCATGGATGCGGCACCCGATACGCTGTCCGTGGTGTGCTCGCATCAGGACCAGGTGATCGCCCCGCCAAATGAGGCCGAGGTGATCCTGGCTTCGGACTTCACGCCCAATGCAGGGTTGTTCTACCGTTCCGGCCAGGCCTTGAGCTTTCAGCCGCATCCCGAATTCGATGACAGCTATGGTACGGCACTGGTGGAACTGCGCCGCGGCAAGGCGAGTGATGGGGTGATCGAAGAGGCATTGGGGTCGTTTTCCAGCGCCTCGGACAGTGCCCGGATGCGGGATTATATTGCGCGGTTCATGCAGGATGCAGGCAGTCGCCGCTAGCTGAAGGGGGCTTTCGGTGAACGGGTAAGGGCGCCTTGGGCGCCCTTTGCATTGGTGCTGGTTCAGCTTTCCAAGAGCAGTGCGATCTCGGTGCGCAGCTGATTGAGGCCGGTGCCTTTTTCCGATGACGTCTGGATGATGTCCGGATGGGCGGCAGGGCGCTTGGCGATGGCGGCGCGGGTCTTGGCAACGGCGTTTTCGAGATCCGTGGCCGAGGGTTTGTCGACCTTGGTCATCACCACCTGATAGCTGACCGCTGCGCGGTCGAGCTCGTTCATCACCGAAATGTCGTTGTCCTTGGCGCCGTGGCGGCTGTCGATCAGCACATAGACACGGCGCAGGGTAGCGCGGCCGGTGAGGTATTGGTGGATCAGGGCGGTCCAGGCCCTGACCTTGGGCTCTGGCGCCTTGGCGTAGCCATAGCCGGGCATATCGACGATGCGCAGGTTCTCGCTCTGGCTCTCGAAGATGTTGAGCTCCTGGGTGCGGCCCGGCGTATTGGAGGTGCGGGCCAGGCCCGAGGTGCCGCACAGCGCGTTGATCAGGCTGGATTTGCCGACATTGGAGCGGCCGGCAAAGGCGATTTCGACCCGGTCCATGGGAGGCAGGTCGGCCAGCTTCACGCAGCCCTTCACGAACAGGAAGGGCCGGGCAAACAGCAGGCGGCCGCGCTCGATGATGTCAGGGGAGTAGTCGGGCTGCGTCATGTGTGACCCCAGATAGGAGAAGCCCGCCGACAAAGCGGCGGGCCTGTTCATTCGTTCAGTTCGGCTTAGCTCTTGTTGGGCTCGGCCGGCTTCGGCTTGCGCCGAAGACTGTCCACGATGTTGCCGAACAAGTTCACTTCGACGCCGTGGCGCTTCATGATGAACCACTGCTGGGCAATCGAGAGAGTGTTGTTCCAGGCCCAGTAGATCACCAGACCCGCCGGGAAGGTGCCCAGCATGAAGGTGAAGATCACCGGCATCCAGTTGAAAATCATGGCCTGGGTCGGATCTGGCGGCGGCGGGTTGAGGCGCATCTGCACCCACATCGAAATACCCATGATGACCGGCCAGATACCCAGATGCAGGAAGGAACCCAGGATCGGCAGCGCAGTCGGATCCCAGGGGATCAGGCCGAACAGGGTGAAGATATTGGTCGGATCGGGCGCCGCCAGATCCTGAATCCAGCCAAAGAACGGCGCGTGGCGCATCTCAAGCGAGATGAAGATGACGGTGTAGAGCGCAAAGAAGACCGGGATCTGAATGAGGATCGGCCAGCACCCGGAGAGCGGATTGATCTTCTCTTTCTTGTAGAGCTCCATCATCGCCTGCTGCTGGGCAGCACGGTCGTCCTTGAGACGCTCCTGGATGGCCTTCATTTCCGGCTGGACGCGGCGCATGGCGGCCATCGAAGCGTAGGAGCGGTTGGCCAGCGGGAAGAAGATGGCCTTGACGATGACGGTCACGGCCAGCACGGCGAGGCCGAAATTGCCCAGAATGCCGTAGAGTGTAACCAGCAGCCAGTGCATCGGCTTGGTCAGGAAGTGGAACCAACCCCAATCGATCAGCAGTTCGAGGCGGTCGAAACCATATTGTTCCTGATAGGCGGAGATGACGCGGTCTTCCTTGGCGCCGGCAAAGACATAGGCTTCATGGCTGACCGTGCCGCCCGCCGGCACCATAACCGGCTGGGTCTCGACATAGTTGGTCTGGAAGACATTGGTGCCGCCCGACTGGCTAAAGGCGAAGCGCGCATTGATCGCGGTGTCCGGCTTGGGCAGTACGGCGGTTGCCCAATATTTGTCGGCAATGCCGAGCCAGCCGGTGGTCGAGGAGAAGTCGACCTGGCGCTCGTTCTGCAAGTCCCCATATTTGCGGGCGACATAATTGTTCGAACCGAGCACGCCGATCGGGCCTTCATGCTGAATGAAGAAATTCTGCACCTGCGGATTGCCGTGGCGGATGACGCGCGAATAGGGGAACAGCGCAACATCGCCCGCACCGTTGTTTTCAACGGTCTGGGTGACGGTGAAGAGATAGAAGTCATCCACGGCAAAGGTGCGGCGGAACACCAGACCTTCGCCATTGTCGAAACGCAGGGTGACCGGTGTGTCGGCGGTCAGGGTGGTGTTGTCGCCTTCAAGGGTCCACTCCGACTGGCTGGTGGGCAGGGCAACGTCAGAGCCGGCGGCTGCGGCCCAGCCCTGTTCGACGAAATAGGCGTCGGCAAGCCCGGCGGGCTTGAGCAGGGCAATAATGGGAGAATCGGGATCGACCGTCTCGCGATACTGCTTGAGTTCGAGATCATCGATGCGCGCGCCGGTCAGGTTGATCGAGCCCTCGAGGTCAGCCGTGGAAATGGCGACGCGGTCGGTGGCGGCGACGGCGGTTTCGCGATCGGCGAAAACCTGCGGCGCCCCGGCTGCTGCGGCCGGCGCTGCAGCGGACCCGTCGGCATTGGTTGCCGGCACGGCAAGTTGCTCGGATTCGGCCTGCTGCTGGGCTGCAATTTCAGCCTGACGCTGGGCTTGCTCCAATTGTGGACCGGCAATGAAGAACTGCCAGCCGAACAGCACGATCATGCTGAGCACGACGGCAAGGATCACATTGCGATTATCAGAGTTCATGGTCTCGGGTTCCGTTGGCCGCGGCCGGATGATTTGCGATTTTCGCCCGGTTTTGTGTCGTGCACACGGGCGATAAGGCCGCCGAGATCGGCGACGAGCTTAACGAAAGGCTGGCTGAGGGCTTCGCGCCGCGCCAGTAGCACATAGTCATGTCCGGGCACAAAGTCACTTGCGCAAGCTGCCGCAGCCGCGCGAAGCCGCCGCTTCATGCGATTGCGCTCGGGCGAATTGCCGACCTTCTTGGTGACTGTAAAGCCGATGCCGGGATCAGCCTCGGTGCTGGGTACAGCCTGCAGCCCAAACGCAGAACGCCCGGCGCGATTGCCCCGGGCGGCGTTTAAGAACTGCGCGCGCCGCTTGAGGCGGCGCAATGTCGCTTGGCGCGTGGACTGTTCGGCCGTCATCCGGCCAAAAATCCCTTAGGCCGAAAGCTTCTTGCGGCCGTCGCGGCGGCGGCGATTGAGAATCGCGCGGCCGTCCTTGGTGGCCATACGGGCACGGAAACCGTGACGACGGGCACGCACGAGCTTGGAAGGCTGATATGTACGCTTCATAACATCAGACCGCGCTGTCGCACGGTTCCTCTTCTTTGGTGCTGCTTGAAAGCAGAATAATCCCTGAGGCGGGCATGCGCGCCGCCTTCGCGTTGGTGGGGTCTATAGGGAAAAGACATGCCTAAGTCAACGCGCATTGGCACGCAGAACGGCCTATATGGCCCTGTTGTCAAGCCGCGCTTTCCCCCGCATAAGAACGGCAATGGTTCTGGCCTGTGGCGGACATGGCTGAGATTACTCGACCCGAGCTTTGCATCGTGGGCGCAGGAGCGCTCGGAATCGCGCTGGCCCAGCATGCCAGGCGCCTTGGCGCTGAGGTCACGCTTGTCGACAGAGGCCATGCCGAACCGGGCGATGGGCCGCAGCGGGCCATGCAGGTTGCTTCGCTAGTGGCGAGCGCGTCGCGCGCCCAAGCCATGCGGCAGGCCGGCGCTCTGGGCCTGGCCAGTGCCGACCCCAAAATCAGCATGCGGGCAGTGCAGGAGCGGGCACAAGGCCTGGCCGCCGAACAGAGCTCGCTCGACAGTCGCGAGCGGCTGACCGGGTTGGGCATCTCGGTGTTGCGGGGGGCGACTCGCTTTGTCGATGCCATGACCCTGGCGGTGGGCGATGTGCAGGTACGCCCCCAGGCAATAGTGCTGGCGGTCGGTGGCGCGGCGCTACTGCCGGCGGTTCCCGGCCTCGATGAGGCTGGCTATTTCACACCCGACAGCATTCTCGAGAACAGCCGCAAGCTCACCCATTTGCTGGTGATCGGTGCCGATCCGGAGGGCCTGGCATTGGCACAGGCCTTCGCGCGGCTGGGATCGGACGTGACGCTGGTGCCGCAGGGTGCGGCACTGCCCGGCTTCGATATCGAGGCCGCCAGCGTCGTGCTGCAATGCCTGGGTGAAGAAGGGGTGCGGGTGGTCGACGGCGGCATGGTGGGGGAGGTCCATCCTCGGTCGCAGGGTATTGGCGCCACCATCACGCTGCCCGATGGGGCGAGTGAAGCGCTCGACATTTCACATGTGCTGGTGTGCGCTGGCAGTCAGGCGAGCCTGGACGATATTGGATTGGAAGCGGCGCGCCTGCGGCCCCTGCGCGGCAAGGCGCGGCAATTTGCCCTTGGCGCTTTGGGCCAGACGAGTAATCGGCGGATCCGGGTGGTCGGTGCCGGTGCGGGAATCGGGCAGTGGCATCACGCGCTCAGTCATGGCCGGGCGGTGATCCAAGCGCTGGTGCTTGGCACATCGCGGCATCAGCCGGCTCATCAGCCACAATTGGTGCAGACCGAACCGGCCCTGGCCCAGATCGGCCGCTGGCCCTCCGACTCCAAGCCGCTGGCAACGGGGCATGCCATATTGCGCAGCGGGTTGATGGAGAATGGCAAGGCACGTGCGGCCGGGCAGGACAGGGGGCTGGTCAAGGTACTTGTCAATCCCAAGGGGCAGGTGATGGCCGCGAGCCTGGCGGGGCCGGAGGCGGGGGAACTGGCCGGCGTTCTGGCGCTGGCGATGGAAAAAGGCATTCCGCTGGCGCAACTGGCCGATCTCAGCCTGCCCCATCCAAGCCTTCTGGCGATTTTGGCCGCTTTGGGCGAAAACCATAGAAGAGCCGAGACCGTATCTCCCTTTGCAAGGCGCATCGGCGCGTTGCGGCGGCGGCTCCGCGTATAAGGAGCGCAAGCCGGCATTGCGCTAAGGTGGCCACCAATTGGGGCGAAAGGGATTGGCAGGATTGCGAGGATGAAAGACCAGCCCAATGCCATGGCCGGCCGGTTTCCCGGACTTTCGAGCAAGCTGATCGCCACGATCATCGGGGTGATCCTGCTGGTCGAAATCGTCATCTTTCTCCCCTCGGTCGCAAGCTTTCGCACCACCTGGCTGGAAGACCGCCTGCAAATCGGCGTGGTGGCGGCTCGGGTGCTCGACGCGGTGCCCGACGTGATGGCGCTGCCGCGCGGCCTGACCGACAGGCTGCTCAACTCGGCCGGCGCGCATGCCATTGTTTATCGACGCGAAGGACAGAGCCAGCTTATTGAACTGACTACTCCTGTCATGCCGGAAACGGTGGTTACCGCCGATCTGCGGCAGGGCGACCTGCCGAGCCGCGTTTGGGGCGCCCTCGATACGCTGGTCGCGCCCGCCGGACGCACGCTGCGCGTTGTGGGTGAGGGCGATCTCAACGAAAGCCTGGTCGAGTTGCTGATGCCCGAGACACCGCTGCGACGCGACATGATTGATTATTCGCGCAGTTTTGCGCTGGTCTCCTTTGGCATCGCGGCGGTGACGGCCTTTGTGCTCTATGTTTTGGTCAGCCGCCTGTTCATCGACCCGGTCCTGCGGGTGACTGGCAATATGCTGGCCTTCCGCAAGGCGCCCGAAAATGCCGCCCTGATCCTGATTCCGTCCCGCCGATCCGACGAAATCGGCATTCTCGAGCGTGAACTGGCGGATATGGAAACGGAGCTGTTTTCCATGCTGCGGCAGAGGCGGCATCTGGCCGATCTGGGGCTGGCCGTTGCCAAGATCAATCACGACCTGCGCAACACGCTCAGCTCGGCGCAGTTGCTGTCAGATCAGGTGGCAACGCTGGACGATCCCAAGGTGCAGCGGCTGGCGCCACGGCTGGTGACCACATTGGACAAGGCGATCGGCTTTGCCCAGGCCGTGCTTGATTATGGCCGGGAGACGTCCATCGTACCGCAATTTGCGCCAGTCAATCTGCGCACCCTGGTGGAGGACGCCGCTTTTGACGCCCGGGTTGCGGGCAATCCGCTGATCGCGTTCGACAATGGTGTGGATGCCGCCCTGATGGTGGAGGTGGATGCCGGGCAAATGGGGCGGGTGTTGGTCAATCTGCTCAAGAACGCGCGCGAGGCGCTGGAAGCGGTGCCCGGCGAGCCCGAAGGTTTCCGCATTGAGGCGCGCGCGAATGCCGATTCCGAGCGCACCGTGATTACCTTGCGCGACAATGGGCCGGGCCTCCCGCCGCGCGCCCGGGAAAACCTGTTCGTGGCTTTTGAAGGCTCGGCCCGCTCGGGCGGAACCGGGCTGGGACTGGCCATCGCCCGAGAGATCACCGAGGCTCATGGCGGCGTTCTGGCGTATGTGGAGGAGAGGCAGGGGACCCGTTTCGACATCACCCTGCCGGTTCGCCGCAGAGAGGGCTGAACTCTTCCCACGAAAATCTTCACCGCCCGCTTGCAATGGCCAGAACACCCATGTATGGGTTGCCCCGCTTTGATCGGAAGCGCCAGGCGCACCGATCCAACAAGCCTACCGCACAAGTCGGTTTGCGCGCCCGTAGCTCAGCTGGATAGAGCACCAGACTACGAATCTGGGGGTCAGGAGTTCGAATCTCTTCGGGCGCGCCATTTCTGTACCAAACTGCGAACTTTAGGCGCTGAAAATTCACCCCTGGTGATTGCGGCATGAAGCGCGTGGGTACTACCCAGGATCGTCACCTTTTGCGGCTCGACAATGACCTGGCCGACCACGGAGCGCAGGCAGTTGCGACGCAGCGCGATATCGCCGTGCAACAGTTTTTCTCGGACGGTCTGACCGAAAGGGCGCAGGGCTTCGGGCGTAACCCCGGAGATGGGCGCTGCATTGGCCAAGGCGCGCTCGATCGTCGCCTCGACCTTGGTCTTCTGGTCGCGTAGCTCGACAATGCGCGCGCTCAGCATGTCGTCCGCGCCAAGTTCGCCGGCCTCGACCAGCTTATAAAGGTCCTGAGCGCGGATTCGACCTTGCTCCACTCGGCGTTCAGCGCTTCCAATCGATCATCCACATTTGCCGCGAACCGACGTTTGCGTGCAACGAGGGCTTCAAGGATTTGCGCCAGACGGTCTGGTGGCAGGAGACGGTCTTGGACGCCGGCGAGGACGAGTTCGCCCAAAGCGGGCATGGAGACATTAGTGCCCGAGCAGGCCATCGATCCTCTCGTCATGCGATTTGCACAAACGTAGTAAGCAGCTGCGCTACCTGCCGCTGGAGCGTCTCGGATTTGAGGGGTTCTGGCGCGCGACTGGCCACAGGTCGCCCACTGGCTTGCCCGCATGCAGGCCCGCCAATGCTACCGCGCCGAGGTCCAGGACAAACTTGGCCCTGCTGCCACCAGCAGCATGCGAGCCGGTGGTCTGCCCTACTGGCCCGAAATCGAGATCCGGTTTGCTGTCAGCCGAGCCCATGGCCCATGATCCTTCGGCCGCAATACATTCACCAGACTGATTGGTTCTATTCCGAACAATCAATTTTTCTCAATAATACGGCGTTGTTAGCGTCCCTCTCATAAACGGGTCGTCACGCCGGAAGAGCGTGCCGCCCAGAGGAGTGGCCCAATGGGCCGATTTGGGAGCTAATCATGTCCACAACTCGTATGCTGTCCTCCGGTCTTGTGCTGGCCACAGTCAGTTTGTCCACGTTCGGCGGTGCTATGGCGCAGGACAGGACCATCGCATTTTCGCCGCTGTCCCTCGACATTCCAGCGATGCAGGGCCTGTCCGGCGCGCTGAACCATTTCGCCGATGAGGCGGGCATTGGCTATATGGCGCTCGACCCCAAGTTTGACGCCACAACCCAGGCCCAGCAGCTGGCGCAGGTCATTGAGACCGGCCGCGTCAACGGCGCCTGGGCCATTACGATTGGCGCACCAGCTCTGCGTAACGTCGTGCAGCGCGCGGTCGAGAGCGGCATTCCGATGGTCGTTTCCGGCCGGCCCGGAGACTACGGTCTCAGCGAGCGCCAGCCGGGCATTGCCTTTTCCGATATCGACTATGAAGACTACGGCACGACCATTGGCCGGGAACTGGGCAATTGCATTGTCGAGAAGCTCGAGGGCGAGGGCAAAGTGTTCTTCCTCGGCGACACGTCGGGCGCCGAGGCGGCCAAGATAACCGACGATTTCGGCAAGGCCGGCCTGGAAAATGCGGCACCAAACGCCGTCATCATTGCCGAAAACCTGTCCCTGGAGCGTCTGGAAAGCCAGCAGAAGGTCTCACAGATGCTGCTGGCGCATGGCGATGCCAATGCGGTCTATGCCTCCAATGACGAAAACGCCATGGGTGCCCTGCAGGCCTTTGAGGCTGCCGGACTGCCGACGCCCTGCATCGTGTCGGGCGGCGGCTCCGACGAGGTCCTCGGGTTTGTGGAGAGCGGCAAGATCTATGCGGCGGCCGGCTTCGACTTCGAAGGCGATGCACATCAGAACTTCCAGACTCTTTTGGCCATGATGGATAGCCCGACCGAGCTCGGTCCCATCCTTTCCATCCCGATCTGGGAGGAACACATGAACAATTCGGCTATTCTGGACGCCCCACCGGGCACCACTACGCCCTATGTCGTCAAAGCCGGGCAGGGGCGCTCGGTCGTTGTCGCGGGCCAGGTGGTCCGCATTCTGGCCGGAGTTGGAGAGACCGCATCAGGCTATGGCGCCGTCATGCTGGAATCGAGCATCGACAAGCGGCCAATCCCCATGCATTTCCACGAAAAAGAACACGATATCTGGCTCTGTACGCGTGGCCGGCTACAAATCTGGAACAATGACCAATGCCGGGTGCTGGCCGAGGGCGACTTTGCCTATGTGCAGCCCGGCGACGTTCACTCCTATCAGTGTGTTGCCCCCCGCACGCAGTTCTTCGGCATCGTGGCGCCCGGAGGCTGGGAAGGTTTTTTTGACGATGCTGGCGAGGCCTGGACCGCGGCTGCCCTGCCGGAGCCGACCCATCCCTATGACTTCAGCCGCATGGGACCGGCAATGGGCAAGCATGGCGTGAACAGAGTCGAAAAGGACTATTGTGCACCTTCGAACGGTGATGCGACCGATCGTGTTCTGCCTGAAGGGCCGGCATCCTACATCCTGCAGTCCGGCTACGGCACGCGCTACCGGCTCAATGGCCATTTGGCGACAACCATGCTCAGCATGGCAATCACCAAAGGCGCCGTGGAGATGCGGTCCATCGAGGCTGGGCGCGGGGCGGTCATGCCTTCCCTCCGCCATGCCAAAACGCATCTGTCGCTATTCGTTCTCAACGGCACCCTGAAGCTGACGCTAAACGGTGTAGTGCATAAACCGAGCGACGGCGATTTTGCCAATATCCCAGCGGGTACTGCCTATGGCACCGAAGTCACCAGCGGCCATGCTCGCTGGGTGTATAGCGCCGCCAATGGCGACGGACTGGACTATTGGACGACGGCTGGCGAGCCAACCGAGAGCTTCGCTTTCGACGGACAGGTGCTGGGGAATGGCGGCCAAGCCCTCGCCGTTGCCAGCGGTGCCGACGTCGAAGTCGCGGGCTGAGGGTTGGACGTGACCCAAGTCAAAATCCCGCCGGGGATACATGAAGAGCTCGATCAATGCTTGCGGCGCATGGTCATTGAGCCGGAGGGCGTCAGGTTTTGGCCCGAGCTCCTTTTCGCCCAACCGGCCGGGTTCCGCGCGCTGACAATGTCATTGCGCGTGCCGGCCGGTGACGGACCGCATCCCCTGGTCATCTACATTCACGGCGGCGGGTGGCTCTTCGGTCACCCCCATTCGATGCATGTAAATTTGGCCGCGATGGATATCGACGCTGCGCTACTGGGCGCAGGATTCGCTGTCGCGCGCGTGTCCTACCGGCTTTCGTCAGAAGGCACGTTCCCCACGCAATTGCAGGACTGCAAGTCCGCCGTCCGCTACCTCAGGCACCATGCCGATCTGTTTGGCCTTGATCCAGAGAGGTTCGCCTCACTCGGCGAAAGCGCAGGCGGACATCTGGCAATCCTGCTCGGACTGGCGACACCGGCCGAATTTGAAGGCGACGTCGGCGTCTGTGGCCCCTCGAGTCAGGTCAATGCCGTTGTTGATTGGTATGGCATTACCAACCTGCAAACACTTGTCGAACAGGCGCTGCCGGACAGTTTCGTTCGGCACGATACCGCCATCTCTGCTCCCGCTCAGCTGATCGGCGGCACGATCGCGCAATGTCCGGAAGCAGCACGGGCGGCATCGCCGGTCACCTGGGTCAACCAAGCAGCGGCGCCCTGCCTGATCATGCATGGCACCATGGACAGGGTCGTGCCCGCGGCGCAGGGCGCTGAACTCTATGAAGCCATGAAGACGGCCAATGCCGTAGCGCGCTGGGAGCCACTTGAGGGAGCGGATCACTGCTTCACCGGCTATGACACGCGCCACATCATGGACAGTGTCATCGCCTTTCTACAGACCGCTTTACCCGATCCGCGTGACAAGCAATGACCCGGGCACCATTAAAGCATCGGTCTTCGAGATGCCGCGGCTAGAATGGCAGTGGCATCTCGGCTGGCGGTGTCATGGCCGAAGCGCCGAATTTCTAATGCCGGGATGGGGCACGAATTCCGTCCGGCAATCAAGCACAGTGGGCAGGGGGCTGTTCAATGCCGCAGCGAACCGTTCCCGGAACTCGGCAACCGTCCGGACAAGTCTGTTTCCAGCTCGAACCCAGCTTTGTGCTGACCAACCTGGATAATCCCCCAGGCGGCATTGTTGTGGATGACGAAGATGACCGGCAGACCATAGCGACGGGCCGTGTCGAGTTCCTGCAGGGCAAAGCCGAAGCTGCCATCGCCTGTGGTGCAGATGGACAGGCCTGTCGGGAAGCGCAGCCTTGAGCGCCAGTGCATAGGGGGGTGCCAAAACCAAGTTGGGCAAGTCCGGGTGCGTGAAAGCGGGAACGGACAGCCGGCGCAGAAACAATATCATTGTGCCAGAAGGTGGTGTGGCCACCGTCATAGGTTACCAGCGCGTCTCCTGGAAGCATGTCGTCCAGCGCAAAGGCGAAAGCAGCGGGACTGGTCATGCCCGCTTCGGACGGCGTATCGGCCATTTTCCGAAGCCGGTCCCGATAGGCGAGATAGGTTTGGCGCAGCCGGGCCGGCCAGTCCGAGGCGGTCGGATCCATGTGTCCTGAGGCGGCTGCGACGATCGACCTGGATCACTTTGCAATTGCTGGCCAGCGCCGGGGCGCCCGCGTCCCATAACCACGAAGAAAACCGGCAGCCCACCGCGAGCACAAGATCGGCCTCCGTGAGCGCGTCGTTGACGGCATCCCCACCAATGACGCCGCCATGACCGATAAAGTTGCCATGGCTGGAGGGGATGGCGCCCAACCCCATCTGCGTTGCCGTAGCAGGCGCACCAAGGCGTTCGGCCAGCCGGGTGAACTCTCTTCACCGGCATCGGCATGGAGCAGATGCAGCGCACTCATGGAAGGTCGCAACCGAGGCAGCGTGAACAGGAGCGTCTCGCAGCCGGGTTTTGTGCGCTGGAGCTCAACGTGGCAGCCGATCATCCTGGCGCCGGAGGCATACGTTCCTGACAATGATTTGCCTAGCAGGGCACCAAGGTTTTTATGCGATTGCTTGTACCTCGCTCAGCTAAATGCGAGGAGGCGCTCGCCATGTTCGCTACCACCTTGGCCATGTCCTTTGCCAGCCGAGTCTGCATCATAGGCAGCAGCAACCCCGCACCCGCGGCTATCCGTGGCGTGACCTGCCACCAGATCTCAACATAGGAGCCCGCGGCCTGCGGTCTCACTTGCCATCCGCCTCTCATTAGGCTGAATGGGAAGGGGAACCCCGTTTCCTCAGTAAGAAAGGTCATCTCGAAGCTTTCGTTCTCTACCCAATGGTCGCAACGTTCAGACCATTTGCTACCGGACGAACTCTCACAGGTTCGGACACATCCTGTTCCTGGTCTGTCTCCAACAGTCAAAGCAGACGAGCGGAGCGTTGGAACGTAGTTTTTGATGGCACCCAAGTTCGATACAACCGGCCAGAGTGCTTCTGGTCTGACGGAAACATCGACGTGCAGGCAAAGCCGGAAGCGCTCCCGGCTGCCGGCCGGTGCGGAAAAATAGGCGAGAATGGAGCGGTACTGCAGATACGCAAGGACGCCCACCGTCGCGTTGACCGCAGCAAGTGCCAGCCAGCCATAGAGTGAAAGCTCGCCGATCAAAAGGAGTCCGCCAAGTGTGGTTCCGATGATCCAGGCCATATCCGCCCCTACGAAGGCTAGAACCTGGATTGGGGTGGGACGGACGGAGGCCTTAAGGAGCATCAGCGCGAAAACCAGCAAACAAGCGCCAACCGCTTGGTAGGAGAAGTCTGGTCCAACGGTCGCGAGTTCTGACAGTTCGGCGCTCCACAGGAGCATGGTGAGCCCGCTTGCGAAGGAAAACACTGCATTGGCCTTCAAGGGAAACCGAAGTCCCAGCGCCTTGGCTTGAAGTGCATCAGGCGTTCGCCCGGCGGCGCGTTGTTCTGCCAACGACGGCCCATGGCTCATTGACCCTATCCTCCTGAACTGCGATGAGAATGGATATTCTCAACCTGATGTAACGATTAGAGAACAACCGTTCTCTTCGTCAAGAGGCAAAGATGCGCAATGAGGAAGCGGAGACTTTGCGTTCCGAGGTGCTCTGGAAAGCAATGGTCCTTTTCTGGGAAAAAGGTGTCGCTGAGACCAGCTACTCCGAAATCGTCGAAGCCACCCGAACGAGCCGCAAAGCGTTGTATGGCTGGTGGCCCGACAAGGCTTCGCTGGTCCGGGAAACGCTGAGAGTCTATCAGGAAGGCGTGCTTAACCCCACACTGACCCCATTGATCGAAACAGGTTCGCCTGAGGCGCTGGAACGCTTCTGGAATCTTATCGAGGCGGCCGTGTCCTCTGAATCCTGGCGCGGCTGCTACCTTTGCCGGACAGGCTCCAGCAGGGTGGCAGAGGACGAGGTTGTGGCCCAAATGTTTCATGACCATGTCGCCAGGATCGAAAAGGCCGTCGCCTCAATGATCGCGGTAAGGCAACAGCATGGCCGGTGTCCGGAGCACATTGAGCCCTCGGTCGCTGGCCAGGCCTCCGCCGCGTTTATCGTGTTGATGTCAGCGCTGGCAGCTTCCGGGGCCGAGGCCGAAGGGCTGTCGAGACTTGTCGATTCCGCGAGGGAGTCCTGCGGCATCAAACGTGCAGGGCGCTCATAGAGACTGTTGGCCCAGGCAGATAAAACACTGACGAGAAACCGGCGCCGTCCGTCAACCGTCACTGCTGCTATTTTTGTCTTCGGAGAACCATGGCTTCGTGTGGGATCGGAAGTACGGCACAACCTGCTGCCATAAGCGCCCGATAAGCGCCGAAGCGCCACTACGACGGCGATGTCGAAGCGGGCAGCGTGTCGTGCGCGGAAGGCGTCCTGCAGCGCCCGGCGTTACCGAAGTCTTCAAGCGCTTAGCTGCTACGAAACTGGCGTCCGGCTTTGCGGTCGACGGCGCCCAGGTCCGCCTACCAGATCGGCAGCGACAGGGTCGGCTCTCACTCTCATGAAATCACAAGCGGGTTGCGGTGACCACGGTGTTCGCGACCTATGTGGCGTCGCCTTTGCGGCCGCTTTGAGGACTTCACTCCGCTCGGGGCGGTCTCGTCTAGGACGTCCTTTTCCCGTCAAGGTAACCACGCCAGGAGGGCGTCGGCATGGCCGGCGCCCCCTGTTTTCTTGTCGGTCAGGCGGCCTTGAGGCTGGACCCCGGTTTCCCCGCCGATGGAGCGCTCCGCTCTCCGGCTCGGAACACTTCGACGATGCGATCAAGCGCGTTAGCCTGCGCTTCTGTCTGCGCAATGGCTGCACTAGTCTGCTCAACCAGGGCAGCGTTGTGTTGGGTCATCTTGTCCATTTGCTGGATAGCGGCGTTGATTTCGTTTATCGCAGAAGCCTGCTCTCCACTGTCATTGACGATTGCCTGCATGCGCTCTTTATTGGAGCGAGCCGCCTCGAGCATGGCAGCAAGCCGCTCTGCGGCCTGGGACACAAGCTGCGAACCACCACCGACCTCATTGCTTGACTGCTCGATCAGGGCCTTGACGTCCGATGAGGCCTCGGCCGCGCTCTGAGCAAGGCGACGTACCTCGATGGCCACAACAGCAAAGCCCTTACCGGCGTCACCTGCGCGCGCCGCTTCCACCGACGCATTGAGCGCCAGCAAATTGGTTTGAAAGGCGATGTCGTCGATCAACCTTATGATATCTGACACCTTGGCGGAGGAGGCCGTGATCCGGCCCATCGCGGCGGTTGCCTGTTCCATGACCTTTCCGCCTTCCTCAGCGGCTTGGGTGACCACGCTGGCGGTAGATGCGGCGTCCTTGGCGCGACGGGCATTCTCCATCACTGTCGCCGCGAGTTGCTCCATGGCTGCAGAAGTCTCTTCAATCGAGGCGGCCTGACGGGTGGTGCGCTCAGACAGATCGTTGGTGCCTGTAAGTATTTCACCAGTGGCATTCCTCAACTCTTCAGAGGTTCGCCGGAGATTAACAATGATGTCGCTCAGGCTATCCGCAGTTCGGTTGAAATCGTCCTTGAGCCGTTGCGTCTTGGGCGGAAGCTCGGCGGTGATCCGGTATCCGAGGTCGCCGGCTGCCAATGCCTGCAGGGCCTTTGCCAGTTCCTCCACCGAGGCAATATCGCTCTTGGCCTCTACTGCCTTGGCTTCCTGGCTCGCCAGACGCTCCTGTTCGGCCCGCACCCTTTCTGCTTCGCGGCTCTGTCGCACCTCGGCAGCCTCTGCCTCCGTTGCCAGCTTGTCGATGGCGGACTGCTTGAACACAAGGACGGCGCGCGCCATGTCGCCGATCTCGTCACCCGCGGTTGTCGCCGGCACCTCGACTTCGTGATTGCCCTGGGCCAGCCCAGTCATCGCCGCGGTGAGCGAGCTGACTGGGCGGGTGATCGAACGGGCAATCAGGTAGGCGGCCGCAGCCATGACGGCTATACCGGCGAGGAGCGCTGCCCCGAGTAAGCTCACGTTTTCCCAAAAAGCTGCTTCGAGATCATCCACATAAACGCCCGTTCCCACGATCCAGCCCCAGGAGGTGCCAGCGACGTGGGAGAGCTTGGGCTGCGGTGCATCATTGCCTGGCTTGGGCCAGAGATAGTCGACAAACCCGGCGCCGCCCGCCTTCACCGTCTTGACGAACTCAACAAAGAGCCGCTTGCCGTCTGGGTCGGCGGTCTGCGTCAGGTCCTGCCCATTCAGATCAGGTTTAATCGGGTGCATGATCATGACGGGCGTCATGTCGTTGATGAAGAAATATTCACTGCCACTGTAGCGCATGGCCTCGATGGCAGCGATTGCCTGTGTCTGGGCGTCCTCGCGGGTTAGCTCTCCTGCCTCAGCCCGCGCTGCGTAAGCCTCGATCACCGAAGTGGCTGCGTCGGTCATGGCCGAGAGCATTGCTTTACGGTCTTCGACCAGCCGGGTCTGGCTGTTGTAAAGTGAAAATATCGTCCCGGCGATCATCATGCTCAGGGCCAGCACCCCCATGATGATCAATTTGGTCGAAATGCGCAGGCTCATGACGGTTCCCCCGTAACTTTCTGACCAAGCAAACAATCGCACCTTGGTAAAAAATGTGACAAAGCCGTCATCACATTTTGTCCTTGGTCAGACTTTCCATTGAGTCACCATGGACGCGCGTGTGATCGGAACTGCGAAACAAAACTGTTGTCATTATGCACTCGATAAGTTCCGGCGTGGAACTTTGCGGCAAAGGGGGGAACTCGCCCGTGGAAGCCTTGCCGATCAAGCAGTTAGATGTTTCTGAAGTGCGTGCGTCGACCGGCCACGATGCTTTTCACCCTCGATGAGGGCGGAGCAGCCGATGCCCGGCTGACGCAGACTGCATTGTCCGGGGCGCGCGAACTCATGGGCGTTGCCCTCGATTTTCTGCCATTCGCCCTTTTGTTCCATTCCGCCCAAGGGGTGTTGTTCAGCAATGGCATCGCCAACCAGCTGTTGGAGAGCGAGCCTGGGGCGCTTATTGGTCAGCACCTGCTGGACCTAGTGGGGCCCGACGATCTGCCTGCGCAATGCCGAGTTGCAGATGGCCAAGGACCAGATCGAAAAGCAGGCCCTAACCGACCCGTTGACCGAGCTTCCCAACCGCCGCTCGGAAAAATGATCGGATAGGACCATCGTTGATGAGCCTCCGTTAGTGGCTCAGACCGCTTTCCCGACTCGAAAAGCAGTCGGTCCGCAGGTCGCCACGTTGAACCCTGTGGCGACTCAAAGAGCCAAATTTGCGGGGGTGCTTGCAATATGCGCCTCTCCGGTCGAGGAGACTGTTAAAGCTCCTGCAAGCCTAACTGCGCTCAAGATCCCAGGTCTCAAATCGGTGCCGCAGCGCGAATATCCGCTAAGTCCGACACATCGACGCGACGATAGCGCGCCTGCAACATGCCGTAGAGGCCGAACGCCAAAAGCCCCAGCGACATGACGCCATAGAGAACCCGGCCGTATGGAAGGGCGTACACGTAATTGAGCGCTTCCTTCATACCCCCCGCCTGATCCGGAGAGACGGTCAATGCGGCAAAAAAGAGGAAACCGCTAATGATGGCGAAGACTGTTCCCCGCGCCATCAGACCGAAAGAACTGAGTGGATCCATCCAGAGTTTCTGGGCCTGAGGAAGTGGCATGCGTTTGCGGTAGCCATGGGAAACGCCATACCAAAATTGTGCGCCCCCGGCGGCCAGGATACCGCAGGCCACAAGCCCCAATAGCAAAGGTCCAAAGGGTTGCTGCAATAGCCAAGCGGAGGCCGCCTCTTCGCCCTCGCCGCCGCCATTGCTCTGTCCAAGGTTGAGCGCCATGCTTGCTGCGCTGAACATCAGGACCAGGTTGGCGCCGCCACTGATCAAGTTTCCGCCCCGGATGGCAAACCCTTGGAGGTCTTTTTCGCGGTTATCTGCATTGAGCAGACCTTGGGCGAACTTCCAGAGGACATATGCGAGGAGCCCAAGCGAGACGAGGCCCAGCGCGATTCTGCCCAACGGGAGACCCAGTAAGCTGGATAATGCCTCCGATGAACCTTCTCCTCCTCCGCCGCCCCAGAGCGCGGACGTCAGGGCCAGACCTCCCAGCAAGATGTACACGACGCCGCGCGCTGCGTATCCGATCCGGGGCAGAGCTTCGAAGAAAGAGTGTGCCACGGCCGGCCCTACCTTTGGTTTGTATACGTAAAATGTCTTTGGAGCTCGGTGGTTCCGCCGGTCGCGTCCTAGACCTTGGCCATTCGCGCCGACTCAGCTGGCCTCCTTGGCAGAGGCATACGCGCCGCGGAGTTCACCCCGCCTCTGCAATATCGTGGCAACGATGTTGCAAAGAAGCGCCCATGCGGCACCGACACACCATCCGGCTATTACGTCGCTTGGAAAGTGAACGCCCATATAGACGCGGCTAAGCCCGACAATAACTGTCAGAAATATTGCTCCGCCTAAAAAGAAGAGGCGAATCCTCCAGGATGGCGCGATCTTGGCCAACAAGGTGCCCAAGGTGAGAAAAGTCACCGCAGAAAGCATCGCGTGGCCACTGGGAAAACTCGATGTGAACTGGGTCGACATGACGTGGAGGTCTGGTCGCGGCCGGCTGTAGGTCCATTTGAGAACCGTACTAAGAATGGTCCCGCCCGCGACTGACACAACGATCAACAAGGCCTCGGACTTAAGCCTGATCAACAGGAGGTAGGAGCAAACGCCAAGGACAATCAGCCCCAAAAGCGAGAAGCTGCCAAGCGCGGTGATGTCACGAACCATCTCATGGGCCCATATTGGGCCGACTACCAGGTCCACATTGTCAGGATCGCGAAACAGCATGAGAACGAAATTGTCGAAGGCCTCTAGGTCGCCTTCTCCCATTTCGTCGGCAAGTGTGAAAAATCCCAGGATAAGCCCGCTAACGATCGCGATTGCGGCCAGAAGGCGCACTTCGGTGGTGACGAATTTGTAAGCCTTTTTGAGGTGGGTGCGGCGGACCAGTCTATAGAGCATGTGCAAATCCCCTAAATGGCCGGCAACGCATTTGGGGTTGTCTACGTTGCGTGGGACGGATTCCTCTCCAACGGAAACATGAATCATGTCCGACCGGCGCTACTACGTCCTTCTGAATGAGAAATCCGGGACGGCCCATGCGTTGGGCGTGACCAGAGAAACGTTGAGCGACTTGTTCTCCTCGAATGGGATCCACGCGACCATCGACGCAGACTGTAACCGGAGCATGAGTGCACGTGTCACCGATGCTCTGGCGAGCGATGCGCACGTTATTGTTGCAGCGGGGGGGGATGGAACAGTTACAGCGCTGGCCGGAGCCCTCGTGGGTGTAGACAAGGACCTGGCGATTCTCCCGCTCGGGACATTCAATGCGGTTGCCAAGGACCTGCACCTGCCACTGGACCTGCCTGCAGCCGTCGCCGCGCTCGCTCACGGCAATCGTCAACGTATAGATGTTGCTGAGGTCAATGGGCGCATATTCATGCAAAAAGTCGTTATTGGCCTTATCCCCGGCCTGGCCGCAGGTCGTGAGCTGATACGCGGCCAAGAGTCCCTTGCCGCCAAACTTGCATTTATACGGCACATATTTCGCCGCTTGGCTCGGGCCAGGCGCATGGCTGTCATCCTCGATTCCGGCGAAGGTGCACGTCGGATAGAGCGGGTGCAGTCCTTGGCCGTCGCCTGCGATTCCTACGATGAGGGATTGGGAAAGTTTTTTTCCCGCCAGGATCTCAACCAAGGCACGCTAACACTTTACCTGCTGCATCATTTTACTGCTGGTGACTTCTTTCGCTTGCTGATTGGCATGTTGATGGGACGTTGGCGCGATGATGAGGCCCTGAGCATGGAGAGCGTGAGGGAAGTTACCATCAAGGTGAAAAAGCGTGCGATCAATGTGATGATTGACGGGGAGGTTGAGATGTTCGAAACGCCCCTCAATTTCAGAATTTTGCCTCAGGCTCTTTCGGTCTTGGTACCGGCGCGCGAAAGTGAGGAATTGGAAGTCACGGAAGCGCCCGCATGAAGATCGTACATATTTCCGACCTTCATTTTGGCCACCACGATCCTGCCTTGGCCGAGGGGTTTGCGGATGAGATCAAAGCGCAGCATGCTGACATAATCGTTGCCAGTGGCGACTTCACCCAGATTGGCACCGAGTCTGAATTCAAATTGGCGCGCCAATTCCTCGATAAACTGGAGACGCCCGTCTTTGCCGTTCCCGGCAATCACGATGTGCCAGCGGTCAACATCTTTCGACGTTTCTTTGACCCTTATGGCCTGTACAAGAGGTATATTTCGCCGGACCTGGAGCCATTTCTGGAGACGAAGGGTGTGGCTTTACTGGGGATGCGCACGTCGCGGCGCGCGCGGCTGGAGTGGAACTGGGGCCACGGCACCATCTCACGCAGCCAGCTCGCCGAACTCAAACAACGTTTTGATGAGGCGTCGCCGGACGCAGTTCGGGTCATTGTTGCCCATCACCCACTACTGTTTCCGACTGAACCCATGGTTCAGAAGACCAAAAGGGTAAAAAGAGCCGATGAGGCTCTCGAGTATTTTGCTCGGTTAGGCGTCCGTCTGGTGCTCTCCGGCCATTTCCACCTTTCCTATGTGCGCACGCATGACCACTCGGGCAGGGTACAGACAGGAGAGCCAAGCGGCGTCAGTGAATCGGCGGCGGCACCTATTCTGGTAGCTCAGGCGTCCTCCGCGATATCGACGCGGCTTCGCGGCGAATCCAATGCATACAATATCATTAACATCGGAGAGAGTATCTCGGTCGCTGTGCGTGAGTGGCACAGCGGGGCGTGGCGCACAAAGCAGAGTGCCTAATCTGTTGCTACGACTGACCAAAGGCAGCAGAAAGGGCAGAGAATCAGCGCCGATCCTGGCCCCATGACCTTCGGAGGGCATCTGAACCAACCTCCTGAGAAACCCAGGCATTGGTCCGCGGCCCAAGTGGAGCAGCCGTCGGATCCAATGTACTCGATCGCCGCCCCTGCGACGCGAAATGTGGTCGTGTCCCCGGTCGTGGTGTAGCTGAGCGCGGTAGTCATCGGCGCTTTCCGGTAGGGTCTGGTTGCTTACACCAACCTGATACCGGAAGGAC
>NZ_JACIEW010000006.1 GCF_014197055.1 Devosia subaequoris
AACCAACCAGGAATTGCTTCCCAGCCAGTTCGCAAGAACCTCGCCGTCCACGTTTCTCTTTCTTCTATTCTTCACAATGTCAAAGAGCTGACCCAGTGCCCGCGAGGACTAAAGCGTCGGTGAGAGTTTGCACTCTCTGTAATTCCGTTGGGGAACAGCATTTCCTGTCCGGCGAACCGGCAGCAACTCTGCCCTTTAAGGATCGTTGTCAGTGGAAGCGCCGGAGGCACTTGCGTCGTCAACGAGCGGGGTTATAGGGGAGCCCCTTCTGGCCGTCAACACCCCTCGTGAAAGAAAGATGACATTTCTTCCAGGGGCAGTGCGGGCCTTGTGCATAAGTGACTCCGAGCCCCAGCATTTGCAGGGCTTTTCGTGCTCCGGCGATCTTTTCGCATCGCATCGTGTTGTTGAAGCGGACGGGCCCAGCGACGGATCGGCCGGCATGTCATGATGACTCCGCGCGCATGCCCTCCCCCCAGAGCCTGGCAAACACGAAAGGCTCAGCGGGAGGCACCAACACCGTCCCCCTTATGAGGATCACCGTACCAGTTAAACCGCAGTGCGCTCGCCGCCGCTATCGTGCGAGAATATGGCGCCGCCTGTGTCGGGGAATAAGAATTCGTGGCCGGCTCGGACCAGCCCCCTTGCGATGGGCGCAGATTTGTTCCGAATACCGGTTGCAACAGGTCGACGGGAAGCAAGATGGATGTTCGCGCAGAAAGGGTTCGCAAGGAGTTTGACCGGTTTCCGGCGCTCCACGATGTGTCGCTCAAGATCCAATCGGGCGAGTTGATCGCCTTGCTCGGTCCATCAGGTTCAGGAAAGACCACCCTGTTGCGCCTGATCGCGGGCCTCGAACGGCCGACCAGCGGCCGCATTCTGTTTGGCGAGAAGGATGCTTCGGACAGAAGCGTGCAAGAGCGCAATATCGGCTTCGTGTTCCAGCACTACGCCCTGTTCCGGCATATGAACATTCTGGAAAATGTGTCCTTCGGTCTCAAGGTGCGGCCCTGGGCTACTCGGCCCGCTGGCGCCGAAATTTACCGCCGGGCGATGGAACTACTCGATCTGGTGCAGCTTTCGGGCCTTGAAAAGCGCTTCCCCAGCCAGCTTTCGGGCGGACAGCGTCAGCGGGTCGCCCTGGCCCGGGCCCTCGCCACAGAACCGCGCGTGCTATTGCTCGATGAACCTTTCGGCGCGCTCGATGCGCAGGTGCGGCGCGAATTGCGCAAATGGCTGCGCGAAATTCACGAGCGGACCGGGCACACCACGGTGTTTGTAACCCATGACCAGGAAGAAGCCCTGGAACTGGCCGACAGGCTATGTGTAATGAGCCAGGGCAGGATCGAACAGGTGGGGACACCAGATGCGGTGTACGACACGCCGGCCTCCCCCTTTGTCTTCGGGTTTATCGGGGCATCGAGCAGATTGCCCGTCACCGTTGAGAATGGCGGCGTTCAACTCGCCGGACAGACGCTGGGCCTTGCCGCGCCCGACGTAACCGGCGCAGGTCAATTGTTCTTCCGGCCCCATGAAGTCGAACTGGTGGAAGGTGATACGGTTCTCGGTGGCGCGGTTGTGGCCAGCCGTCGCGTTGGGGGAACGCGGCGCCTGGAGATCGAGCTCTCGCAATCATTGCACCGGGTCGAGATCGACCTGCCCTTCGATCATCCGGCGGCGGAGCGGTCCCGGATCGGTTTCCGACCCCGGCGCTGGAAAGTGTTTCCGGCCGGTTGAACCACGGACACTGCCCGCCTCCCAGTCTCGGCCCGGGTCGGATCGACCGGATCGGTGCTCGCGTGATGCGGCGACTTGAACCAGTGGAAAGGCCTTTGAGTGAAGTCGCGCAGGGCCAGCACGGTAGAGAAGGCGATCAAGGCCCAATAGGCGGGCACCAGGGCCTGCCACCTGCTCACCTCTGCCTGTCTGCTGCGAGACAATCCCACCAGATTGACCGCAATCGCCACGGCGCTGCCCAACAACAGTACCGCCAGACAGGCCAGCGACCAGGGGTGGAATGCCGATCCGGCCAACTGGCCGGTGAAGTAGAGTAGGGGCAGGGAAAGCAGAAAGCCGGCATGCAGCAGCGGGGTCAGCACCATGCCGAGCAACACGAGTTGCAGCCCGGCCATGCCGCGCCAGCCCAGGTCTGCCAGCAGATCCTCGGGATGACGATTATGCACCGCGTAGGTCTGCATCCAGCCTTTCATCCAGCGGGTCCGCTGGCCGAGCCAGGGTCGCAGGTGAGTGGGAGCAGCCTCGAAGGTGCGGGCGGTGCTGGTGGCACAGCGCAGTTTGCGGCGCGCCAGGCGCACGCCCAGGTCGGCGTCCTCAGTAACGTTGAACGCGTCCCAGCCCCCCAGGCCGCGCAGGGTTTCCAGCCGAAAATGATTTGAGGTTCCGCCCAGCGGCATGACCAGGCCCCAGCGAGCCAAGGCTGGCAGCAGGACAGAAAAAAGCCCTGCATATTCGCCGGCAAACAGCGCGGGCAACCAGCCTTGGTCTGCATTGTCGATAACGAGCCGGGCTTGAATGCACTCCAATTCGGGCTGTTTGACAAACTGGTCCACGATACGCCGAAGCTGGTCGGGTTCGGGACGATCTTCGGCGTCATAGACCACGACGAACTCTCCCCTGCACAGCGGCAGCGCGAAATCGAGCGCCTTGGGCTTGGTACGCGGCAAGGCATCGGGCACGATCCGCACCGCAAAGCGCGGATCGGGCAGGTGACGACGAAGGGCCTGAATGGTGCGGGGGGAACGGCTTTCGACCACAAAGACAATATCGAGTTTTTCTACCGGATAATCGAGGGCCCTCAGCGTCTGGAACAGCTGGGGCACCATGTTGGCCTCGTCTCGGAGCGGGACCAAGATCGAATAGACCGGCAAATCCGCGTTATCTGTTCGGCGCGTGGGAAGCACTTCCTGTTGCGGTACCGCCAGCGCAAGCAGCCGCAGCAGGGTCGGCAACATGACAAGGGCAAACCAGATAGGCGCCAGAAGCGCCGGGCCAACCAAGGGCGTGCACAGGATTGCCAGGGCTGCCAGCACCAGGATTGCAGCAAACCCGTGCCGGACTGGCGCGGTCAGTTCCAATTGCGCCGCAGCACGCGGCCAGAACCGCGCCATGTTCTGCCGCGCCGAGTCGATCAGAGCCGGGCCTGCATGGTCCACCAAAAAGGTGCGCAGGGCGGATTCGGGCACCAGAAAGATCGTGCGGCACAGATGCGGCCGCTCCTGCCGCAGCCGGGCCAGGCGCAGCACGCCCAGGAAATCGGGCGCAGCAAAGGCCACCTCCCGGTCATGCAGGCGCGTGCGAAACAGGCGCACCTGACCCAGGGCTTCCATACGGCCTGTTTCCAGGCAAGCCTCGCCATGCCCTGGCACAGTGTCAAGAAAGCTGAGCCCGGCCCAACCGGCCGCTCGCGCCATGATCTGGGCGGCGGACTGGTCGAGATGAATGGCGCACCAATGCAACGGGTCCACTTCAGCCGCCAGCGCCTGATCCAGGGTCGCCCGCGCCAGTGCCACCGACGTGTGCGGGCCAAGAATTGTTTGCAGGAGGGCAACTGCTTGGGACATACCGAAAAGCCCGTCAGGCTAGGTGCGGTCCGTCTGGCCACATCGGGGCGGGCGAAGAAGAAACCGGGACGAGTGGTCTGCTCATCCCGGTGCTCCGTCGCACATTCTGCAAGGCCCGTTCGGACACTTCGATCCAGGCCGCCACGATGGGCTTGCCATCACTGATCGCAGGCTCCCCCATAGGTGTAATGCGCCACCCCACCGCGGTGCCATGCTCAAGCATGGAGATGGAGGACACAAAGGTGATGAAGCTATAGCCCTGCGACAGGGCGTACTCCATCACCGCGCAGAAAAGGGCTGCAGACTCGGGAGCGCGCCGCCGGCCTTCGCGTCGATCGGGATGCACGTAGAAACGTGTCCAATCGGCCCCAAGCGAAGGGTGGGCGGGGAAGTCTCCTTGCACTAACCCGTTAAAGACAGTCTGCAGCAAGTTCGGCCGATTCAGAGGGGTCAGGCGGGATCCACCCACCACGACACCGGAATCGGAAATCAAAAGATGCGTCGCATCACCATTGTCGAAGGCGTCCACGTCGCGCGCATCGTCACGGCGCAAGGCGCTCCAGCCCGCCATTTCGACGAAGATCCTGTGGCGCAGGCGAAAGCTCTGTTCCAACAAGTCACGGCCCTGCCGGTCCGCAGGACTGCGGACGATGTGCAACTTCATCGGCCTGCCCCCATGCAACCCGCATCGACTTGCGTATTTGGCACAGGGGGATGCCGAAACGAAATTGGTAGAAATCACAGTATTGTGCAAAATTTTCCGAAGCTGCAACGAATTGCCTCCGGACTTGCCCCATGACCGGGCGCAGCTCGCCAATATCCCTGCAGCGTTGCCGCGCCGGTTTAGAGCGTGATCAGCTTGTGCCGGATCGCCTCGACCACGGTGTGCAGCCGATTGCTGGTGCCCATGCGCTTTTGCGCATTCTCGCAATGCTGATTGATGGTGCGCGGAGTGAGCCCCGTGATTTCGGCGATCTCGGAGGCCGTTTTGCCTGCCGCGGCCCATTTGAGAATTTCCGCCTCGCGCGGGGTGATGACACGGCGGCCACGTGGCCGCCCGGCCGGGCCGTTGAGGTAGCGCAACCGCCCATGGGCATAAAGAGAGAGCATGTGCAATTCGAAGCGCTGCTTTTCGTCGAGATGACCGGGACTGCCGACCAGGGATACGACCCCTTGCATGCCCCCTTCCATATGAACGGGCACGCAAAAGCCTTCGCCCATACCGAACTCGCGTGCCTCTTCCATGACTTGTCGGGCAGCTTTGTCGTTTTCCTGATCATAGGGCGCCTGGGACCAGTCAAAGGGCACTGCGGTGGAGAAGCAGTGCCGTGCGACCGGATCGAGATGGACATAGCCTAGCCCGGTGTAGCGCTCATACCACTCCTCTTTCCAGCCGGAGAGAAGTACGAATGGGCGCACATCCATGCCTGGATCGGGCAAGCCGGAAACAATGAAGCGCTCGAAGCCATAATTGCTGATGGCCCGATTCATGATGTCAAGAATGGCGTTGACGGTCGTCTGGTTCTGGATGCCCTCGATGGTGGACATCAAATCGGCATTCATCCCGGCATTCCCCCTTCGACCGTTTGAATGCGGGGAACATTGGCCCTGTTCTTTTTGGAAGGCAAGTAGAATGAGGTTGGCGCCTTAAAGAAAACGCCAACCTGACAATGAGTTAACTTTCCGAATGAAAGTGGTGGGGATTAAACCGGTAAGCAGTCGAGCAGAATTCGCAAACCACTTCGATTTCGCCATCCACCGCCATGTCCTGACGCTCCGCATCCGAGAAACTATTGGCCAGCATGTCTTCTATGCGATCGGCCGAACAGGTGCAGCGCTCCTCAAGATCCTGGGGCGGAAATACCCGGACACCTGTCTCGTGAAACAGGCGGAACAGCAGGCGCTCGGGCGACAGGTCCGGGTCGGACAATTCCAGATCACCAACCGTGCCCAAAAGGGCCTTGGCCTCGGACCAGCCGTCGGCCTCGACAAAATCGGGATCGACCATATCGGGGTTGTCGAAATCGCCATCGCCGGGCAGATCGGCCATGGCCGATAGACCATTGGGCGGCAGGTGCTGGATCAGCATGCCGCCGGCCCGCCAACGCGGGCGATGGTCGCCGCGGGTCGACATCTGCGCCACAGCCAGTCGAACCTGGGTGGGGATCTGCTCTGACTGCATGAAGTAAGTGTGGGCCACCTCTTCGAGCGAGTTGTCATCGAGCGCCACGATGCCCTGGTAGCGCTCGGTGTGCTCGCCCTGATCGATGGTCATGGCCAGATGGCCCTTGCCCAGCAGATCGGCAGGACTAGTCTTGCCCGCCTCGGCGGCCTTGAGCAGGGCGTCCTGGTCAAAGCGCGCATAGCCGCGCATGCCATCGGGCGCATCAAAATCGACGACGATAAGATTGACCGGACCATCGGTCTGGGTCTGCAGAATGAAGCGGCCTTCGAATTTAAGCGAGGAACCGATCAGCGCCGACAGTACCACGGCCTCACCCAATAGCCGGGCGACCGGCAAGGGATAATCGTGACGGCTGAGAATGGTATCGAGCGCGGCGCCAAGGCGTACCACGCGGCCGCGGGAATCGAGCTTGTCGAGGGTGAAGGGCACCACGGCGTCGTCACCGGTCTCGGGGCGATCAAGGCCCAGGCTGGAGAGCAGGTTGTCAGTCATGGTCTGTTCCGTGGTCATTATTCACTTGTCTTTCCAAAGGCTACGCCTTGAAGGCCAAACGCGCTAGCCAACCTCTGGCATGGCAGTGAGACGCCGGCGCGCCCTGCCCGCTCAAACAGACGCCCCCGCTCGCGCGGGGGTGAAAGCCTAGATGGTTCAGCAAAGACAGGCAAAAGCCCGTCTAATTCGTTTCGACCCCAAAGGCCCAGCACAAAACGGCTTTCTGGGCATGGAGGCGGTTTTCTGCCTCGTCAAACACCACCGACTGGGGACCATCGATCACCTCGTCGGTTACCTCGTCGCCGCGATGGGCGGGCAGGCAGTGCATGAACAGGGCGTCCTTGTTCGCCAAGCTCATTAGATTGGTGTTGACCTGATAGGGTTTCAAGATGCGGCGCCGCTCGGCTGCATCAGTGTCGCCCATCGACACCCATGTGTCCGTGATGACCAGATCAGCTCCCTCGACGGCCTCGCGCGGGTCCTCGACCATGCGCACTGCAGAACCGGCCCGCTTGATATCTTCCTTGAGGTCCTTTTCGGGGCTGTACTCTTCGGGCACCGAAATGGTCAGCTCGCAGCCAAACAGCTCGGCCGCGTTGACCCAGGAATGGAGCACATTGTTGCTGTCGCCCACCCAGGTCACCTTGGCGCCCTTGATGTTGCCGCGATGCTCTTCAAATGTCAGCAGGTCGGCCATGATCTGGCACGGATGCGCCCGGCGCGTCAGGCCATTGATGACCGGCACTGTGGCGGCCTCAGCCAGCTCGAGCAGGTCGGCATGGCTGAGGATGCGGATCATGATCGCGTCCACATAGCGGCTCATTACCTGGGCGGTGTCGGCCAGGGTTTCTTCGCGGCTCAGTTGCATTTCCTGACCCGAAAGCATCAAGGTCTGGCCGCCAAGCTGGCGCATGCCGACATCGAAGCTAACCCGGGTGCGGGTGGACTGGCGTTCGAAAATCATGGCCAGCACCTTGTCCTTGAGGAGCTGGGGGCGATCACCTTCCTTGAGGCGTGCCTTGAGGGCGCCGGCCTGGTTGAGCATGCCGCGCAGCTCGCCATAGGAAAAATCGTCGATGGAGAGAAAATGTCTCGGGGTTCCGGTCGAATTCATAGGCCGGGGTCCTTTTGTGACGCTTGAATGGAATTGGACGAAATGCGGTCCGAACGGGCGAAAAAGCCCGGCGGACAGGGGTCAGGAACCGCCTCGGCGTCGCCCAAAATGATAGAATATCAGCATGACGTTCAGCCCGCCGCAGCCGTGGAGGCCGTTTCGGCCTCGATCGCGTCGAAAGCAGCGCCTATCCGGCTTATCGCATCCTCGATATCGGCTTCGGAGACGATGAGCGGGGGCAGAAGGCGCAGCACATTGTCGCCGGCACCAATCGCCAGAAGCTGATGATCATCACGCAGGCGCGCCACGAAATCGCGCACTGGCGGCGCGATCTTGATGCCTGCAAGCAAGCCTTTGCCGCGCAGTTCAAGCACGTAGTCGGGATATTTTTGCGCGAGCTGCTGCAGATGCCAGGCCAGGCGCTGACCCATCTGAGCGACATGATCCAGGAAGCCGGGCGCCTGAATGCGGTCGAGCACCGCATTGCCCATGGCGCAGCCGAGCGGATTGCCGCCATAGGTGGAGCCGTGTGTGCCCGGCACCATGGAGGCGGATGCAGCCTCGGTGGCCAGGCACGCGCCCAGCGGGAAGCCGCCGCCAATGGCCTTGGCCACAGCCACGATGTCAGGCGTGATGTCGGCCCATTCGAACGCAAAGAAGCGGCCGGTGCGCCCAAAACCGCACTGCACCTCATCGAAGATGAGCAGCAGGCCATGCTCGTCGCAGATCTGGCGCAAGCCCTGGAGGAACTCGCTGCTCATGGCAGTGACGCCGCCCTCGCCCTGCACCGGCTCGATCAGTATGGCGCAGGTCTGCGGGCCAACCAGCGCCTTGACGGCTTCGAGGTCGCCGGGGTCTGCATGCTTGAAACCGGGCATTGGCGGGCCGAAGCCTTCGAGATAGCTGGGATTGCCGCCGGCGGCGATGGTGCCCAGGGTCCGGCCATGGAAGGAGCCGGTGAAGGCAATCACCTCGTAGCGGTCTGGCTCGCCCTTGGAATGAAAGTGGTGCCGAGCCGTCTTGATGGCGCATTCGAGCGCCTCGGCGCCTGAATTGGTGAAGAAGACCTTATCGGCAAACGTGGAGTCGACCAGCCGCTGGCCCAACCGTTCCTGCTCGGGAATAGTGAACACATTCGAGGTGTGCCAAACCTTGTCGGCCGCTGCCTTGAGCGTGGTGACAAGATGCGGATCGCCGTGGCCAAGGGCATTGACGGCGATGCCGGAATGAAAATCGAGAAATTCCCGGCCATGCTGATCATACAGGCGCATGCCCTCGCCCCGCTCGAAGGCGAGATCGGACCGGGCATAGGTGCCGTAGAGCGCAGACATGATGAATTTCCCTTTTGTCTGAAGAACGGTTGCAACACGCGTGGCAAAGCTGCCACAGAAACCAAAAACGCGCCCTCTCGGCCGCGCGTCTGGGCCCGAGAATTAGGCGAGATGAGGCCATAAAGTCAATCTGCAACCCGCCAAGTGCCTGAATTGACTCAAGGATCGTTAGCGTAATTTTAACCAATGAATAAACGGGGAAAATCGACCCCGACTCTTGATCCTGATTCCGCCGATGGCGTATTCTCCATGGCGTTGGGGACACGATATCTCGTGTGGCGGACCCGCTCAACATACGAGCTGTAGAGTCGATATGGCAGCCAGTGCCACTCTGGCCGCACAATGAAGGATTCTGTTTTGACAATGGTTTCAGGAGCGCAACCGATGGGCTGGACGGACGAGCGCGTCGAACTTTTGAAAAAGCTTTGGATGGAAGGGCTCAGTGCCAGCCAGATTGCGGCTGAACTGGGCGAAGGGGTTACCCGCAATGCCGTGATCGGCAAGGTCCACCGTCTCAAGCTTTCGGCCCGGGCCAAGCCCACCAATACAGCACCGCGCTCGCGCCCCGCAGCACGCCCCTCGGCGCCGCGCCGGCCCTCGACCAGTTCGTCGAGCACCAGCACGATGAGCGCCAAGCCGCGCGTGTCGATGTCCCGTCCGCAGGTCATGGGGGCCACGGCGCTGGCCGCCAGCCCGGAAATGGACACAGAGGTCTATGTGGCACCAGCCGCCGCAGAACTCTTCATTCCCGAGGACAAGCGCCTCAACCTGCTGCAGTTGAGCGAAAGCACCTGCAAGTGGCCGATCGGCGATCCGCTGACCAAGGATTTTTACTTCTGCGGCCAACACAGCCTGGAGAGCGGTCCCTATTGCGAGTTTCATTCGCGCCGGGCCTATCACCAGCTCGAGAAAAAGAAGCGCTGAGGCGCTGACAGGCTTTTACAAGAAGGCGCCGCGGGGCGCCTTTTTTGTGTGCCCATGGAAATGGACGTTGCCAGTCCCCGCCTCTCACCGCCCAAACATAGCACCTGCCCACACCTGCGGGGACAAGATGGGTCGGGCAGTCGGTGTCAGGGTAGCAGAACCTCGACGCGCAGCCCTTCGCCGGGCCTGGAGCGGATGCTCATCTGGCCGCGATGGCGCTGGATGATGTGTTTGACGATGGCCAGACCCAGGCCCGTGCCCTTCTTCTTCCGGCTGGCTTCGGCGTCGATGCGGTAAAACCGCTCGGTCATACGCGGCACGTGTTCGGGCTCGACGCCCGGACCGTGATCGGTGACGCTGACCATATGCTTGAGGCCGGAACGGTCGATGTCCACCAACTCGACTTCGACAGTCTTGCCATCGGCGCCATATTTGATGGCGTTATCGATCAGGTTCTCGAACACTTCATAGAGCTGGCTGCGATCCCCGGACACGGTGACCGGCGCCTTGGGCATGGTCAGGATCACATCGATGGCGGCGGCCTTGGCCTGGGTCTGCAGGCCCTCGCGCACTTCGCGCAACAAGGCTGTCAGATCCACCGACCCCGTGGGGCGCACGTGCTGGTGCATTTCAATGCGCGAAAGGCTGAGAAGATCATCGATCAGCCGGCTCATCCGCTCGGCCTGGCTGCGCATGATGCCGAGGAATTTTTCGCGCGCCGCAGCGTCGCGAGCGGCGGGGCCAAGCAGGGTGTCGATAAAGCCGACCAGGGAGGCGAGCGGGGTGCGCATCTCGTGGCTGGCATTGGCGATGAAGTCGGTGCGTAGCGCGTCGACCCGCTTGAGTTCGGTCAGGCTCTGGAAAGTGACAAGCATTTGCCGGTTCTCATCGGCAAACCAGTCCCGGTCCGGGCGGCGAATGGGTGCGACCACGACCCGGTCCCAGGTTTCCGAGGGGACAGTTTCATGCAGTTCGAAACTGCGCGGTTCGCCGGTCCGCTGCGAGCCTTCGATGGCCGCCACCAGATCAGGATTGCGCATGACCAGGGTCATCACGCGACCCAGTTGCAGGCTGGGATATTGTCGGGCAGCCGCGCCATTGCGATGCAACACCGCACCGCGGCCGTCGAGCACCAGGCCCGGATCGCCCAGGGCCTCAACAAAGGCGGGCAGCATGTCCTGTTCGATGACGGGCTGGACCGGTGCCGGAACCGGCACTTCCAATGTGCGGGTGACTGTGACAACCGGCTGGGGCAGCATGGCGACGAACCCGACCAGCACCAGATAGCCGATCATGGCCAGATCGATGCGCAACCCGCCAAAGACCACGAAGACGATGACCATGCCCGCCAGACCGAGCAGCAGCGGCACCTGTCCGGCAAGGCGCACCAATGCGTTGGCGGGCCTGCGTGTCAGATGTGTGGTTCTCAGATCGTCCATGTCGGGAGGTCGAATCAATGCAATGGGCCCGCCTCTTGCGCGGGAACCGGGTTCATAGCACGGTCTATATGACAACGGAGAGACAGCGTGACCGATCCCATCGACGGCTTTGACATCAACGATCCGGACCTGCCCAAATCCATCAAGAAGGCGGCGTTCGGATCGGGAGCCTACCCTTATGAGGACAAGCTCGACAGCGATGATTATGACACGCAGTTCTACAAGCTGCAAAAGCAGTTGGTGCTGCACCAGGCGCATATGGCCAAGGCCGGTACGCGCACGATTATAATCTTTGAAGGCCGCGACGCCGCGGGCAAGGGCGGCACCATCAAACGGTTTCTGGAAAACCTCAATCCGCGCCACAACATCATCGCCGCGCTGCCCAAGCCCAATGATCGGGAGCGTACGCAATGGTATTTCCAGCGCTATGTCGACTGGCTGCCGGCAGCCGGGGAAATGGTGCTGTTCGACCGCTCCTGGTACAACCGGGCGGTGGTCGAACCGGTGATGGGGTTCTCTACACCGGAGGAAACGACGCGCTTCCTTGAAGAGGCGCCGGACTTTGAAAAGCAATTGACCCGGGACGGGATCAAGATCTTCAAGCTCTGGCTCTCGATTGGCCGGGAAATGCAGTTGAAGCGGTTCCACGACCGTGCCCATGACCCGCTCAAGACCTGGAAGCTCTCACCGGTCGATCTTAAGGCCCTGACCAAGTGGGAGGATTACTCCGAGGCGCGGGACAGGATGCTGCGCGAGACCGATAGCGCCCATGCGCCATGGACGGTGATCCGGGCCAATGACAAGAAGCGCCTCAGGCTCAACGCCATCCGCACCGTGCTGCATGGGCTGGACTATGAGGGCAAGGACGAGAACGAAATCGGCGAAATCGACCGCAAGCTGGTGCTAAGTGCCGAGGAATTCCTGGAGCTGAAGGGGGAGTAGGAAGCCCTCACCCCCACCAAGCTCTGCCAGGCCCTGCGGGCCGAGCGACGCTACCTCCCCCTTCGAAGGGGGAGGTGAGATCTAGGGGCGCAATCAGAACGCCCATTCGCCCTTGCGCATGACGGGCTCGGTGGTGCCGTCGGCGTGAACGCCGTCGATATCGACCTTATCGGAGCCGATCATCCAGTCGATGTGGATGAGAGACTTGTTGCCGCCCTGGGCGAAAATCTGATCCGGGGTCAGATCCTTGCCACCTTCGAAACAGTCGGCATAGCACTGACCCATGGCGATGTGGCAGCTAGCGTTCTCGTCATAAAGGGTGTTGTAGAACAGGATGCCGGACGCCGAGATCGGCGAGGAGTGCGGCACCAGGGCCACTTCGCCGAGGCGCCGGGCGCCTTCGTCGGTATCGAGCACCTTGTTAAAGACGTTCTCGCCCTTGGTGGCCTTGAGCTCGACCATCCGACCTTCCTCGAAGCGCGCCTGGATGTTCTCGATCAAGGTGCCGTTATGCGAGAGCGGCTTGGTGGCCGACACCGTACCCTCGACGCGGAGGCGGTGCGGGGTGGTGAAGACTTCCTCGGTGGGAATATTTGGATTGCAGGTGACGCCGTTCTTGGCTTCCGAGGCGCCACCCTTCCAGCGATGGCCATCGGCCAGGCCGACGGTCAGGTCGGTGCCCGGACCGGTATATTTCAGCGCCGAGAACTTCTTGCCATTGAGCCAGGTCCAGCGGGCCTCAAGGTTGGCATTGTGCGCCTTCCAGGCGGCGATGGGATCGTCCTGATCGACACGGGACGCCTTGAAGATGGCATCGGCCAATTTGGCGATGGCCACGTCTTCGGGATCGTTGGGGAAGACCAACTTGGCCCAGTTGGGCGTGGGATAGGAGACAATGTTCCAGTTGATGGCGAAGCCGGTGATCAGTTCCAGCGCCGGACGATAGGCGGCCGAGTTGGCGCGATTGGCGCGGGAGACCTTTTCGGGGTCTTCATTGGCCAGCATCATCGGGTTGTCGCCAGAGATGGCAAGGCGGGCCGCATTGTTCTTGTAGGCCTCGGCCATGCCGGCATAGAGCCAGCCGGCGGCGCGATCAAAGCTGGCGTCCTTGGCATGGCGGAAGCGGGACAGGGTCGCTTCTTCGTCGGAATAGATGGTGGTCACCAGACCCGCGCCGGCCTTGTAGGCATGTTCGGTGATGCGACGCACCAGGGGTGCGGCCGTCATCGGGGCGGTGATGATCAGGTCCTGGCCTTCGGCCAGTTGCAGGCCGACCTTGATGGCGACTTCGCCGAGCTTGTCGAGCTTGACCGGGTCGATAATGGATTTGCTGGAATTGCTCACAGGGCTGATGCCTTCTTGCTCTTGAATCGATTGGCGCGAGCCTATCGCTCCCTCGCGCGCCGCGCCACCCCGGGAAAACCGCGGCGCAAGGAGACGTGCCGAAGCCTCGCATGGCACGCGGCGCCTGCGATTGCTGCGGTCTGGGGCGAGCTTCGCCTCGGTGCCGGTCGTCCGGCGAAAACAAAAGGTGAGACAAACCTCGCCCCAGACTCCGGAGGCTCGTCGACGGACTGAATGGCGGACTTGCGTCCTCGTCTCCGCCCATGAGGACTGCGTCGTCTTCGCCCTGCTGGCGACGTGGCAGTTGCCGAACCGGTGCAGCCGGAACGGCTCGACATGGAACCTGCGGAGTGAAACAGGTTCATTCAGTGGCCCGCCGGCGGAAAACGGGCGACCCCATCTCCATCCGGACCTCCGTACCGACCGTTCGTGGCGCCCGCGCAGCTTGTGCGGAGGTGGGGTAATTGTGCCGCAGCTTCCTTTGGCGGGGATAAGTTGCTGCCCCTGTGGCGTTCCTGCATCACCAAAGCTGTCGATCACATTTATGGCATTGGCAAGGGCGAACGGTTTGGCTACAAAACGTTCGCCGCTTCAATTTTGAACCAGGGGAGGCGTTGCATGACAGCAGTGATGTATTCTCCCCTCGCGGGCAAGTTCCGACTTTAGGCGCTTGCTCCCCGTGGTCCGCCTTTTTGGCCTGACCACTCGCGGTTTTTTCGGTACTTCCCAGCAGTTGAGCCAGCCTTCGGGCGTCATCCGTTCAGGCCCAATCTGCGCTCTTTCATTCCCCTTTTTGAGGAACCGGACGCCGGAAAACGGCACCGGACACACCAAATGAGTCGCAAGAAGCTCGATTTCCGTGCCGACGCCTTTCGCAACGTGCTCGGCTTTACTTTCAAGCATTGGCAGGGTCAGCCCTGGCGCGTGGCTGTCATTGCCCTTCTGGTGCTGCTGGCCACCCTGGCCGAAGCCCTGAGCCCGCTTTTTGCCGGCCAGCTGGTCGACGCAATTGCCGGGGGAGGCAATGACGCCCTGACTGCGGCGCTGACCGCCTTCATCACCATGTCGGTGCTGTACCTGGCTTCGGTGGTGCTGCGCCAGTTCGTGTTCCTCAACATCATTGCGCTGACGCTCAAGATGATGGGCGAGATCGCCGCCAGCGCCTTTCACCGGGTGCAGCGCTTCTCGACCGACTGGCACGCCAATGCCTTTGCCGGTTCGACCGTACGCAAGATCACGCGCGGCATGTGGGCGCTCGACCTGCTGAACGATACCTTGCTGGTGGCGCTGCTGCCCTCGACCATCATGCTGGTGGGCGCAACGCTGATCCTGGGGTCCTACTGGCCCGTGATGGGCCTGTTGGTGGGTCTCGGCTCGGTGATCTATATCGGGGTGACCATGGCGCTCTCCACCGGCTATGTGGCCCCGGCGGCCACGCTGGCCAATGCGTGGGACACCCGGATGGGTGGGGCGCTGGCCGATGCGGTGAGCTGCAACAATGTGGTCAAGGCCTTTGGCGCCGAGACGCGCGAGGAGCAGCGGCTGCATCAGGTGATCGGCAAATGGGACCACCGGACGCGCCGCACCTGGAAACGCGGCACGCTGGCCGGCGGTGTGCAAGGGGTCATGATGGCCAGCATGCAGACCGCCATTCTCGGACTGGTGATATGGCTGTGGACGCAAGGACAGGCGACGCCGGGCGACATCGCCTTCGTCCTGACCATGTTCTTCCTGCTTTCGGGTCATCTGCGCGATGTGGGCATGCATATCCGCAATCTGCAGCGCTCGGTGAACGACATGGAAGAGCTGGTGGCGCTCTATGCGCATCCGCTGGGGATCGACGACAAGTCGGGCGCCACGCCGATCACTATCGGAGAGGGCGGGATCAAGTTCGACCGCGTGACCTTCCAGTATGGCGCGCATCCGACGCCGCTTTATCGCGACTTCTCGGTTGAGATAAAGCCTGGCGAACGCGTGGGCCTGGTGGGGCATTCGGGCTCGGGCAAGACGACCTTCGTCAAGCTCATCCAGCGGCTCTATGACGTCAATGACGGGGCGATCACCATTGATGGCCAGAACATTGCCGAGCATCAGCAAAGCTCGTTGCGGGGCCAGCTCGCCATTGTGCAGCAGGAGCCGATCCTGTTTCACCGCACGCTGGCCGAGAATATCTCCTATGGCCGGCCGGGCGCCGGCCGTGACGAGATCATCGAGGCGGCCAAACAGGCCAATGCGCATGATTTCATCATGGGCCTGCCCAAGGCCTATGAGACAATGGTGGGTGAGCGTGGCGTGAAACTGTCAGGTGGCGAGCGGCAGCGCGTTGCCATTGCCAGAGCGTTCCTAGCCGATGCGCCGATCCTGATCCTGGACGAGGCAACATCGAGTCTCGACAGCGAGAGCGAGGTGATGATCCAGCAGGCCATGGAACGGCTGATGGATGGCCGGACCACGCTGGTGATCGCGCATCGTCTGTCCACGGTGCGGGCGCTCGACCGGTTGCTGGTCTTCGACAAGGGCAAAATCGTCGAGGAAGGCAATCACGAGCAGCTCATCCGGCTCAATGGCGGAATCTACCGCCGGCTGTTCGAGCGGCAGGCGCTGGAGCTGACCAAAGGCCTTGTGGCCTAACAAATGCAAGGGGCGCCGAGGCGCCCCTTGTCTATTCAGGCGGGTTCTTGTCCTGCTTTTCGTAGCCGCGTCTGGTCTCGACTTCCGTTTTGACCTTCTCGGACAAGGTTCGATCACGGTTACGGCGCATACCATAGGCCATGGCGCCAGCAAGCACGATGACGCCAACAGTCAAGACAATGAGCCATAGGGCGGGTCCGGCGACGAAATCCATGAGGTCTCTCCTTTAAAAAGACCAACGCAAGGCATTCGGATGCGTTGCACCTTGGCGAAGGTTAGAAAACCCGGTCGCCCTGTTCGTCCATATAGGCCACTTCGTCGGCGGTGCTGTCCCGCCCCAGCGCCTTGTTGCGGAAGGGAAAGCGGCCGAAGCGGGCGATGGTCTCGCGGTGCTTGACCATGTAGTCGAGCGCGCCTTCATTGCCGAAGTTCTCGAACAGCCGAACGCCCTCGTCCTGCATGGCCAGGGACTCAGCGTGCATGAACGGCATGTAGATGAAATAGGCCCAATCATGCGGGAGCGCCATGTCATGACCACCGGAAATGGCTTCCTGCGCCAAGACGAGTGCCATCTTGTCCTGCGCGAACGCTTCGGCGCTGCCGCGATGAAGCTGGCGGGAGAACTGATCGAGCACCACGATCTCGGCGAGGCGCCCTTCGGGCGTTTCGCGCCAGGCCCAGGCTTCGCCCCGCGCGACCTGAAGATGGAGGTCGGCGAAGCGATCTGCGAGGGCGGCGTCGAATTCCGGCTTGCCGCCGAACCAATCGTCACGCCCGTGTTCGACGAACCAGAAATCGATGACGTCCTGATAAGATTGCATGCGGCGCTCCTGTGGTCTTTTGGGGTGACACATCACCCTTGCCTTGGATCGCAGGGGCAGCACCCCCGGGTCAAGTCCGAGGGCGCTTTGGCATTGCGAGCTCTCTGGATCAGGACGCCAGTTCGAGCCGAATGCGATTGCCGGAGGGATCGCGGGTTTCGACATCGTTGCCGATGACGTCGATAGGTGCCCCTGCCCGCTCCAACCGCTCCTTGAGAGCCGCCAGGCTCTCAGCGTCGGGCAGCACAATGGTGAACCAGCGCAGACCCGCGCTGCCGACCGGGGGCAGGCCGGCATTGGGGCCGGACCAGACATTGAAGGCCAGGGTGTGGGGCATATAGTCGAGCCCCACATCGCCCATGCCGAAGGACTGGATCAACAGGAACCCGGCAAAGCCGAGCACGTCGCGATAAAATTCCATTGCCACGTTGAGGTCGTTTACGTGCACATGGACATGGCCGATGCGGGTGCCCGCCGGCATGCGTGACGCCAAGACCGGGTTCTCACCGAGTTCGGCCAAGAGGCCATCGAGATCGATGGGATCGCGGCCCGAATGGGGTTTTCCCTCGGTGGTGACCGCATAGGTTTGACCCTTGTCGGGATCGCCCAGAGTGCCGCGCCAGGGGGTTTCGAAGGTGATCTCAATGCCATTGCCATCCAGATCCCAAAGATAGATGGCTTCGGAGACCAGATGGTCGGTCGGCGAAATGCGTATATTGCGCTTGAGGGCGCGCACCGCCATTTGCGCCAGATCAGCGCGCGTCGGCAAGTGGATGGCAACGTGATAAAGGCCGATGGTGCGTGGGGTCACCGGGCGGGTGGCGCCGGTTTCGAGCACGATCAACGTCTTGCCGCCCGCGCCCATGGACAGGGCGTTGCCGTTTTCAGAGATGAGATCGAGACCAACGACATCCTGCCAGATGGCCAGCGCCTGCTGCCGGTCGGTGACGGCGATGTGGACCGGCCCGAGCGTGGTGCTGAGCGGCAGGACAGGTTCTGAGCGGACATTGGTCTGTACGGATGTGTCGATCATCTCGACCTCCTTGGAAATTGTCTTGCCCGATATGTAGTGGCCCGGTGCGCAGCGAGATAGCCGATCCTGGCGAAGGCTGCGTTCGACAATCCGCACCAGTTCAGAGGCCGGCCCGCGCCGCTATGTCTGCCCACTCGGCGATCAGTCCGTCGCGCGCCCGCAAACCACCAGTGATCTCGTGACGCTCGTCGTCCTGGTTGAGGCGGGCAAAAACCACGCGCATCGCGCCCTTTTCGGCCCAGCCCACATACCAGCCCCAACCGCGGGCATAGTCGAAGCTGTAGTCCGCGCGCCGGGGATTACCCCAGATATTCCAGCCTTCGGCGGCGCGCGGGATTTCGAGCAAGCTTAGGGCACCATCTATGGCGTGGTTGGAAACCGGCAATTGCCGCTGGAGGAGCGCAGCGAGGAAGTCGGCCTGTTCCAGCGGCGAAATCTGCAGTGAGGAGGATATCCAGGACCGCTCGAGACCGTTATTGCGACCGGGATCGCCAGCAAAATCGGCGTTTCCATAACCAAAGCTTCGCGCGAAAGCGGTGAGCCGCTCGATCCCCAACTCCTCGGTGATCCTTTGAGAATACCACACGTTGGAATTGTGGATCCACATGGTGGGATCGGTATCCTGGCGCCAGGACTTAATCCAATCGGCATAACCCTGTTTGAAGGGAAGCCGGGTTCGGTGGCCGATTTCACTATGCCCGCTTCAAAGGCCATGACGGCGAGGGGCAGCTTGAAGGTCGAGGCCGGGGTGACGCGGGTCTGGCAGTCGCCTTCGGCGAGCAGCACAGTGCGGCTGACCGGGTCGGCGACCAGCGTGCAGATCGTATGGGCCGCGACTGGTAGAGCTGTTAGCAGCGGCCAGAGCAGGGCAAGCAGTGCGAGGAGGAAAATTTGACGCATTTGAGTTCTCCAAACAGAGCGTCTGCAATTGATGGAAATTCCGGCCAAATGTCGGCCCTGCTGGAAAAAAGCTTCTTTGATCGGCCGGTTGTGGCGGTAGCCCGAGATTTGATCGGCGCGAACCTGCTGTTTGCTGGTGCCGGTGGGCGTATTGTCGAGGTGGAAGCCTATGACCCAACCGATCCGGCGTCACACAGTTTTCGCGGCCCGACGCCGCGTAATCGGGTGATGTTCGGGCCGCCCGGGCATGCCTATGTCTACAAGATCTACGGCATTCACTATTGCCTCAATTTCGTCTGCCAACCCGGCAGCGCCATCCTGATCCGGGCGCTCGAGCCGTTGGAGGGTCTCGACATCATGCGAGCACGGCGAGGCGGATTGGCGGATCGGCAATTATGCTCGGGGCCGGGCAAGTTGGCGCAGGCGCTGGGGATTGATCTGGAGCATGACGGGCTGGCGCTGGACGCGCCGCCTTTTGCAATCTCGGCCGCTGAAGGGGCGCATCCCATTGCGACCGGTCCGCGCATTGGCATCACCAAAGGCGCCGAGACGCCCTGGCGTTTCGTGCTGGCCGGGTCGCGCTTTCTGAGCCGGCCCATGGCGAAAGTGCAGCCCGATTTGTGATCACACCCATCGCAACCGGTCTTGGACGGCTTCGTTGTGGGTGCAGGCCGGTGCGCGTCAACCGGACACGGCGGCATAGAGCTTTTGGTGCGGTTTTTCCGGTTTCCCGCATCAGTCAATTCCCCCTTGACCCAGGCTCTTGTCCCGCCCGCACCGGCCAACACACAAATGCAGGAGGCCACCATGCCCCAAGGTGACAAAAGCGCCTATACCGACAAGCAAAAGCGCAAAGCCGAGCATATCGAAGAAGGCTACGAAGACCGCGGCGTCTCCCACGAGGAGGCAGAGCGTCGGGCCTGGGCCACCGTCAACAAGGATGACGGGGGCGGTAACAAGTCTGGCTCGGGCCGCGGCACGCATACCGACAATCCAGCCGCGCACAAGGGCGGCAAGAAGGGTGGCGAGGCGTCTGCGAACCGACCAGCCTCGGAGCGATCCGCATCGGCCAAGAAGGCCGCAGAAACCCGCAAGAAAAACGAAGAACGCGCGCGCCACTAGGAGGTCGTTGATGTCCGAAGAATCGAACCAGAACACCAATCCGCCCCAGATGCAGGATCATCAGCCGGGGCGGGAAACCGAGATGCACCCCAAGCCCGACTACATGCCCAAGTTTCCCGGCAATGGGCGGCTGAAGGACAAGGTCGCCATCATCACCGGGGGTGATAGCGGCATCGGTCGGGCCTGCGCCGTCCTGTTCGCCCGCGAAGGCGCGCAAGTGGCGTTGGTCTATCTGGAAGAAACCGAGGACGCGACGATCACGGCTGATGCGGTGAAGGCCGAGGGCAAGGAAGCGTTGCTGCTGCGCGGGGATGTCGGCGACAAGGCGTTTTGCGAAACGGTGGTCGGTCAGGTCATCGAGAATTTCGGCAAGCTTGACGTGCTGGTCAACAATGCCGCCGAGCAGCACATGGAGACCGCGCTTGAAGATATCTCCGAAGAGCAGATGCGGCGGACCTTCGAGACCAACTTTTTTGGCTATATGTTCATGGCGCAAGCCGCCCTGCCCTATCTTCGGGAAGGCGCCTCAATCGTCAATACGACGTCGATCACCGCCTATCGCGGCTCGCCCAGCCTGATGGACTATGCTTCGACCAAGGGGGCCATCGTGGCCTTTACCCGGTCGCTTTCGGGGAGCCTTGCCAAGAAGGGTATTCGGGTGAACGGGGTGGCACCGGGACCGATCTGGACACCGTTGATCCCTGCCAGCTTCCCGGCCGACAAGGTCGCCCAGTTTGGCGCCAATGAGCCGCTGGGGCGGCCGGGACAGCCCAATGAAGTGGCCACCAGCCATCTATTCCTGGCGTGCGATGAGAGTTCCTACATGACCGGACAGGTGCTGCACCCCAATGGCGGGGAGATCATCGGGGGGTAGTCTTCAATTCGGGCGCCTCGCCGGTTGCCCTGCCCGCAGCCGCATGATTCAAGGAACGGGTGGAAGCCATTGAGTCTATCGACCTGTTCTCGCCTCAGCGCCATGAGCGGCCCAGTCCGCTTGCGGTGCTGCGCGATATTTTTGGCCACAAGGCGTTTCGTGGACAGCAAGCCGATGTGATCGAGCATGTGGCCGAAGGCGGCGATGCGGTGGTGTTGTTTCCCACCGGCGCAGGCAAGTCCATGTGCTACCAGATCCCGGCCATCTGCCGACCTGGTGTCGGTATTGTCATATCGCCGCTGATCGCCTTGATGCGCGACCAGGTGGAGGCGCTGAAACAGGCCGGGGTGGCCGCTGCTGCTCTCAATTCCTCGTTGAGCCAGGACGAGGCGAGCGAAGTGCGCCGACAATTGCGGCGCGGGGAACTGGATCTGCTTTATGTAGCGCCCGAGCGCGTGGCGACCCCAGGCTTTGCCAACATGCTGGCCGACACGCAGATCGCGCTGTTTGCCATCGACGAGGCCCATTGCGTGAGCCAGTGGGGGCACGATTTCCGACCCGAATATCGCGAGTTGATCCATCTGGTCGAACTGTTCCCCGGCGTGCCGCGCATTGCGCTGACGGCCACGGCCGACCCGACTACGCGCGAAGACATTATCGAGCGGCTGGGGCTGGAACAGGCCGAGGTGTTCACCACCAGTTTCGACCGGCCCAATATTTCCTATTCCATCGTCGAGCGGGAAAAGCCGCGCGAACAGCTGCTGGAGTTCCTGGCCGGCCACAAGGGTTCGAGCGGCATCGTTTATTGCCTGAGCCGGGCCAAGGTCGAGGATATTGCCGACTGGCTGAGCAATAAGGGCATCCGCGCCCTGCCCTATCATGCCGGGATGAGTGCCGAATTGCGCTCGTCCAACCAGGATGCGTTTCTGAAGGAAGAAGGCCTGTGTCTGGTCGCCACGGTGGCCTTCGGCATGGGGATCGACAAGCCTGACGTGCGCTATGTGGCGCATATGGATTTGCCGGCTTCGATCGAGGCCTATTACCAGGAAACCGGGCGCGCCGGGCGCGACGGTCAACCAGCCGACGCCTGGATGAGCTATGGCATGGCCGATGTGGTGCAGCGCCGCCGGATGATCGACGAGGGCAATGCACCCGATGAGGTCAAACGCGTCGAGCATGGCAAGCTCAATGCTTTGCTCGGAGTTTGCGAAACCGCCTCCTGTCGGCGGCAGGCCATTCTCGCGCATTTCGGAGAAACCTATCCCCAGCCTTGTGGCAATTGCGATACCTGCCGCTCACCGGTGGAGAGCTGGGACGGCACGGACGCGGCGATCAAGGCGATGGCTGCCATTTACCGTACCGGCATGCGCTTTGGTGCTGCCCATGTGATCGATGTACTGGTGGGCAAGGAGACCGAGAAGGTCACCCGCTTCGGCCATCAGCACCAGAAGGTGTTCGGGCAGGGCAAGGAACTGGACGCGCGGGCCTGGCAATCGGTGGTGCGGCAATTGACGGCCATGGGCCTGATTGTGGTGGACCACGCCAATCATGGCGCGCTGACGCTGAGCGAGGCCGCCCATTCGGTGTTCAAGCGCGAACGCAATGTGATCCTGCGCAAGGACCGGCCGAAGAAGTCGGTCGAGGTGCGCCGCTCGCTGGCGCGGTCAGTGGATGTGCCAGAGCATGCCAAGCCGCTATTCGAAGCGCTGCGAGAGGAACGGTTGCGGTTGGCCAAGGCGCAGGGCGTGCCGCCTTATGTGATCTTCCATGACGCGACGCTGAAAGCCATGGCGCTGGCGCAGCCCAAACATCCGCATGACCTGCTGAACCTGCCCGGTGTGGGTCAGGGGAAGCTGGACCGGTACGGGGACGAGTTTCTCAGCGTGGTGCGCGGTTTTGGGGGATGAGGGCTTCAAACGAGGACCCCCCCTCATCCGGCGCTGCGCGCCACCTTCTCCCCGAGAAGGAGAAGAACAAGAGCGTACACGATGCTGTTTCCTCTCCCTCTCGGGGAGAGGTGGCCGAAGCGAAGCGTAGGTCGGTGAGGGGGATGAGTTGAGCGATACCTTCACTGTGAAACGCCCCCGCCTCCCGGTCGTCGACATCGCCCGCGGCGTCGCGATCATCGCGATGGTGTTCTACCATTTGTGCTGGGACCTGGCGTTTTACCGCTTCATCCCCGTGGATGTCGGGTTCGATCCCGGCTGGGTCGCCTTTGCGCGAACGATCCTGTTTGCCTTCATGTTTCTGGTCGGTATCGGCCTGGTGCTGGGGCATGGCGATGGGGTGCGCTGGCGCAGCTTCTGGCGCCGCTGGCTGTTTGTCGTGGGCGGCGCGGGGCTGATCTCGCTTGGCACCTGGTTCGCCTTCCCCGAGAGCTTTGTCTATTTCGGGGTGTTGCACGCCATTGCGCTGACGAGCCTGCTCGCCTTGCCCTTTCTGTTCACCCCGCTTTGGCTCGTGGGACTTGTGGCGGCCGCCGTGATCGGGCTGCATTTCGGCTTTGCCGATCCGCTTTACAACGAGAAGGTGTTTTCCTGGATCGGGTTCTGGGTGGTGCCGCCGCCGACCAATGATCTGGTGCCGGTGTTTCCCTGGTTCGGGGTGGTGCTGCTGGGCGTTCTGGCGATGCGGCTGGTGCGGGGGAGCGCGGTTGAACAGCGGATGGCGACGATCCAGCCCCGCAATGGGGCGGCGCGGGTGCTTGGCTGGATGGGGCGATGGAGCCTGGTGATTTATCTGGTGCACCAGCCTCTGCTCCTCGCGGTGATCATGCCGCTCTCCATGGCCATGGGGACGCAGACGGCCAGCCGCGACACGGAGTTTCTCAACTCCTGCCAGATGAGCTGCGAGGCGAGCGGCACCACGGCAGCGCTTTGCGCCATTTATTGCCAATGCGGCCTTGAAGGGGTGAAGCGGGACGATCTCTGGGAGCCGGTGTTCAGCGGCCTGGTGTCAGCGGAGGATCAGGCCAAGCTCGACGCCAATAACCGGCAGTGCTCGGCGCTGATCTATCCGGAGCTGGAGGCCGAGTAGCCGGCCTAGGGCAGGTCTTAGCCGTGAGCACCCCTCCCCAACCCTCCCCGTCAAGGGGAGGGTGTTGCACCGAGTGCCTTGAGAGGCTGGAGGTAAGGCTTAGGTGCTCGATTCTCTGGCGTTGCTCCCGGTGACCATTTCATCGGGGATATCATCGAAGCTGGCATAATTCATGTTGTAGAGCTTCGAATAGAGCCCGCCCAGTTCCATGAGCTGGTCATGATTGCCCTCTTCGATCTTCTCGCCATTTTGCAGCACGATGATGCGATCGGCGCCGCGAATGGTGGCCAGGCGATGGGCGATGACCATGCCGGTGCGGCCCTTGAGCAGGATTTCCAGCGCCTTCTGAATCTGCCGCTCGGTATAGCTATCGATATTGGCGGTCGCTTCGTCGAGCACCAGTATCTTGGCGTCGGCCACCAGGGCGCGGGCGAAGCTCAGGAGCTGGCGCTGGCCAAGCGAGAGGTTGGAGCCGCGCTGTTCGAGCACGGTGTCATAGCCATTGGCGAACCGATCGATGAACTCATGCGCACCCACGGCCTTGGCTGCGGCGATGACATCCTCGCGCGTGGCCGAGGCCTTGTTGTAGCGAATGTTCTCAAAGATGGTGCCGGTGAACAGGAAGGGTTCCTGGAGCACCATGGCAACCTGCTCGCCCAGGCTCTCCTGGGTGACATCGCGCACGTCGTGTCCGCCGACGATGACCGCGCCGTCCTGGACTTCGTAGAAACGGTGCACGAGCGCCATGGCGCTGGTCTTGCCCGAGCCGGTGGGACCGATGACCGCAACGGTCTCGCCGGGATTGACCTTGAAGGAAACGTTCTTGAGTACCGGGCGCTCCGGATCGTAGCCGAAGACCACGTCCTTGAATTCGACAGAGCCGTCCATCTCCCCGGTCAGCACCTTGGCGTCCGGCTTGTCCTCGATCACGGTGGGCAGGTCGAGCACCTCGGTGATGCGGCGGCCAGAGGTCATGGCGCGCTGCATGATGGAATATTGCATGGTGAGCGAGCGGATCGGGTCGAAGAAGCGCTGCACATAGAACAGGAAGGCCACGACAACACCGACCTGCAGCGCGCCGTTGAGCACCATGGCGCCGCCGACCACGACAACCGTAGCCATGGAAATGCCGGTGAGCGTATCGACGATGGGCACCATGACCTGGGCGAATTTGGAGCCGGTGAGCTGGGTGCGCAGGTTCTGATAGGCCTTGTCGTCATAGAGGTCGAAATTGACCTTCTGGCGATCCAGGTTCTGCACCGTGCGCACGCCATTGATGCCCTCTGCCATGGCGCCAGCGGTCAACGAATTGGTTTCATGCGCGGCCCAGAAGGCGCGCTTGGCCGGGGGCAACCAGAAGATGCGGATGATGAACAGCACCGGCATGGTGACCAGAGTCACCAGCCCAAGCCAGGGATCGAGGCTCAACAGCACGGCAACAATGCCGAAGAGCAGGACCAGATCGCCGACCGAAATCACGGAGGTTTCGAGAAATTCCTGCATGGCACTGACGTCGCCCTGCAGACGGCTCATCAGGCGGCCAACTTCGGTGCGGTCCATATAGCTGAGCGAAACGCGCTGAAGCTGGGCGAACATGGCCCGACGCATGTCAAACAGCACATGTTCGGCAACCTGCCCGACCTGGGTTTCCTGCACCCAGGACGCCCCGAAATTGAACAGCACGGCGATGGCGAATGCGCCCACGGCCCAGAGCAGATTGTTCGGATCGCTACCCGCAACCAGCGCGGTATCGATGGCATTGCCGATAATGAGCGGGATAGCCAATTGCGTGCCTGTGAAAACCAGCACGGCGGCAACGGCGAGATAGATCTTGAGCCGATAGGGCTTCACATAGGCCCAGATGCGGCGGACCGTCTTGGGATCATAGGCCTTGCCGAAAACTTCTTCCTCGATGCGGTGGCTGCCGACTGAGGCGCGGGGCGGGCGCTGGCCGGGGAAGGCTGCGACTTCGCTTTCGTCATCAACGACGCTCATTGGGCTGCCTCCAAGTCATCGGCGGGGCGGGTCTGCAAATCGTAGAGCGCGCGATAGCGCCCGCCTTGCGCGAGCAGTTCTTCATGGGTGCCGCGCTCGATGATCTTGCCATCTTCGAGGAACAGGATCAGGTCGGCATGCATCAGCGAGGACAGGCGATGGGCGATGATCATGGTCACGCGGTCGCTGGCAAAACGGCGAATGGCCGAGCGGATGCGATGCTCGGTTCCGGCGTCAATAGCGGCGGTCGAGTCGTCGAACACCATGACGGCAGGCTTGAGCACGAGCGAGCGCGCGATGGAGAGACGCTGGCGCTGACCACCGGAGAGCGAGACGCCGCGTTCGCCTACCACGGTGTCGTAATCGGCTGGCAAGCCCATGATATAGTTATGCAATTGAGCACTCTCGGCGGCACGCTCGATCTTGCGTTCCTTGGCCCATGGATCGCCATAGGCGATGTTGTTCTCGATGGTGGTGGTGAACAGGAAGGTATCCTGCTGCACCACGGCGACCGAGCGGCGCAGGCTTTGCAGGGTGACGTCGCGCACATCCTGATCGTCGATGGTGATGCGGCCGGAGGTGATGTCGTAAAAGCGCGGAATGAGGTGGGCGAGCGTGGATTTGCCGCTGCCCGGGGCGCCGACGATACCAACGGTCTGGCCGGCCTTTGCCTCAAAGCTGATGCCATTGAGGGTCGGCACGGTGGAGCCAGGATAGGTAAAATGAACATCCTCGAAGCGCAGCACGCCCTTGCTGACCTCGAGCGGGGTGGCTTCAGCTTTGTCCTCGATCTCGACGGGCGCATCGAGGAAGGCATAAAAGCGCTCGCCGCAGGTGGAGGCGCGGGCATAGGAGTTGACCATCAGGCCGAGCTGGCGCACCGGCATCTGCAGGATGGTCATGAAGGTGAGAAAGCTGGCCAGCGTGCCCACGGTCATTTCGCCGGCGATGACCTTGTTGCCACCGACCCAGAGCACCAGGCCCATGGCAGCAAAGAAGGAGAAGGTCATCATCGAGGTGTTCTTGACGCGGACCCGGACGCGGCGATGCGCCAGCTCCAGCGCGGCCTTTGAGGCGGTGTCGAACTTGTTCAGCTCGTGCTTCTGGCCCGAGAAGGCGCGGACGACGCGAATGCCGCCGAGATTTTCTTCCATGACGCGGGTCAGCACGGAGAGCTTTTGCTGCAGGATCAGCCAGGTGGCGCGCAGGGTGAGTTGGGCCACCGATGAGCGCCAGGCCACAAAGGGCACAAAGCTCAGAGCCAGGAAGCCGAGCAGCACGTCGGTCGAGAGCAGCATCCAGGCGCCGACACCGATCAGCACGAACAGCAGGATGGTGCGGACCAGGCCGGTGGAGAAGAACATGCGCAGCCCGTCCAGATCGAGCAGGCCGATGGTGATCAGATCGCCCGAATGCACCCGGTCGTGATAGGAATAGGAAAGGCGCTGAACCTTGTCGTAAAAGGCCAGACGCAGCTCATAGCCGACATGGTGGCCGACGCTTTCAGCAAAATAGTTCTGCACCAGAGTGAAGAGACCGCGCGCGACCGACGCGGCCAGCAGGGTCAATGCTGTCCAGAGCAGCGCTTCCTGGGCACCTTCGCCGGCGACGCTGAGCACGTTCTGAGCCTGGTCGATGGCCTGCCCGAGCAAACGCGGAATAGTCAGTTGCAGGGTGGCTGCAATAATGGTGGCCCCAACGGCCAGACTGGCCTGAAAGGGGTGGCGGAGGGAAAACAGGATAATGCGCGTCAATGGCGCCATGCCCTTACCGGCATGGGCTGCTGCAACATGGTCCCGAGCATCGCCGCGCGAACGCTCGCGGCCAGCCTTGAGGGTGATCAAGGGAGTATCCAGACGTCAGTTAGGTGGGACCCGAAAGGGAGAGGCGGAGGAACCGTCGACCGGCAATCGGGCAAATCAAAACTCGCGTGCCTATAAAAAGCGCATTGCGTCTTCCATTCAAGGTGCAATTTGCGCAAAAAATGCAACGATGCAGCCAAAATAGCGTCGGCATGCCCCCTTGCCCAGTCCGGACTGGCGCATAACCGGTTGCCGGGTGCATGAGCCGCGCAAAGGATGCATGCACATGACACCCCTGATCTCGGCCCTAGTGGTCGGCGTGGTTTTTCTGACCTCTACACTCTCCGGCATTTTTGGCATGGCTGGTGGCATGTTGCTGCTGGCAGGGTTGCTGACGATCCTGCCGGTGGCCACAGCGATTGCCCTGCAAGGCGCCATTCAGATCGTGGCCAATGGATCTCGGGCCTGGTTCTCGCGCCACTTCATCGACTGGCGCATCATGTCCACAATGGTGGCCGGTATCGTTGTGGCTGCTGCCTTGCTGTTCCTGGTGCGTTATCAGCCGGACCTGGCAACCGTGTGCATCGCTGTGGGACTGATGCCGATCCTGGTGTGGCTGCCCAGAAGCTGGCTGCAACTTGACGCCAGTCGGCCTTTGCACGGGTTCTTCTGTGGCTTCATCAGTGGCGGGTTGAACCTGGCGGTGGGCGTGGCCGGGCCCAGCATCGACATCTTCTTCATCCGCACGCAGATGGACCGGCGCAAGGTGATTGCCACAAAATCCTGCATGCAAGTGATTTCCCATGGTGCAAAAGTGGTGTTCTACAGCGCAACAACCGTGGCCATGGCCACCGGCGACTGGATATTGGTGGCAATAGCGGCACCTTTTGCCATCGCCGGAACCAATCTGGGTTACCGCATTTTGCAGCGTCTGTCCGATGACGGGTTCCGCCAATGGACCCGCTGGATCGTCACTATGCTGGGCATATTCTATCTGGCACGCGGCATTTTGTTGCTCGCGAGCCCCTAATCGCTATGTTGCGTGCGGGAGACGACATGGCACCATTCGATAGTGTAACTGCACGCCTTATCCTGCTTTTGGCCGAAACCGGCTCGATTGGCCGCGCGGCAGAACGAGAAGGCATCGCGTCCTCGGCGGTCAGCCGCCGGGTTTCGGATCTCGAAGGACGATTGGGCGTGGTCCTGTTCGACCGCTCGGCCCATGGCGTCAAGCTCACCAAGGCGGGCGAGGCCTATGCCGGGGGATGCCGCACCGTCCTGCGATCCATCGCCGATCTCGACGCCATCATGGATGATTTCAGTTCGGGGCAGCGGGGGAGCCTGAGACTGGCCTGCACCAGTTCGGCGCTGACCGGGCGACTGCCGGAGCTTCTGGCCAAATTCGCGGGCAAATATCCCGGCATCGAGATTGCCATTTCCGAGATGGGCGCGGCCAAGGCGCTGTTGTCTCTCGATGAAGGACAGGCCGATATCGCCATCGTCTCGGACAATTACGATTTCTCGCGCTTCGAAATCCGGCCTTTCGAGGATGAACGGGTCTGGGTGCTGGTGCCGCCCGAACATGAATTGGCGGCCAGCATGGAGCCGCGCAAATCGGTCAGTTTCGACACGGTGGTTCCCCATTCCATCGTCGGTATTCATCATGCCGGTTCGCTCGACAGGCTGCTGAGCGAAGCGGCGAAAAAGCTGGGCCATCCGTTGAATGAAGCGCTGCGTGTCGAGAGCTTCCCGGCGCTGGTGCGGATGGTGGAGGCCGGCTTCGGGATCGGCTTTCTGCGCTCGACAAGCCTGCATCTGCTGGCGGGCACCGATCTGGTCTGCGCGCCACTATCGGAGCCCTGGGCGATGCGTAAATTGCTGGTGGCGCGGCGTAAATCGAGCCCGCTGTCGGCTGCCATGAAGAGTTTCGTTTCGCTGGCCGCTGAAACCTATCTCCCCTCCGTGTGACCAAAAATTTCCTGATAAAAAATATCAGCTTTGCTTTGACACTCCCCAAACTCGCCGATATTGAAGTGGACCAGCGCAGTCAAGTTTGCGCAGAGCGTTAACCATTTCAAATCGGAAGTACCGAGATGACCTTCAGCCGTACCGCCACCGCGCTTCTCGCCGGTCTCGTTGCCCTCGCCACCCCCGCACTGGCGCAGGAGTTCACCGTGACTCACGCCCAGGGCGAAACCACCCTGCCCGGCGTACCGCAGAAAGTTGTCAGCTTCGACTTTGCTGCGATCGAAACTCTCGAGGCCATCGGCGTTGACGTGGCCGGCCTGCCTGGTTCGAACCTGCCGGCGCATCTGGAAAAATATGCCAGCGATGATTATGCCAAGGTCGGCTCGCTTTTCGAGCCTGACTACGAGGCGCTGGCCGCTCTCGAGCCGGACCTGATCATCGTCGCAGGCCGCTCCTCCACGGCTTATCCGGAACTTGCCAATCTGGCACCCACGGTCGATCTGTCCAACGAGTGGACGAACTTTTACGGTTCGATCAAGGCCAATGCCGAAATCATTGGCGAGATCTTCGACAAGGAAGCCGAGGTTGCGGCGCTGATCGCCGAGACCGAAGCCAAGGTCGAGGCGAGCCGGGCTGCAGCGGCAGATGCCGGCAAGGGTCTGGTGGTCCTCACCAGCGGTGCCGAAGTGACTGCCTACGGCCCCGGATCGCGGTTCGGGTATATTCATGAAACCCTCGGCGTCACCCCGGTCATTGAAGACGTCGAAGCCGCCACACACGGCGATTCCATTTCCTTCGAGTTTATCCTCGAAACCAATCCAGACCTGCTGTTCGTCATCGATCGCGATGCCGCCACAGGCCAGGGCGCCGCCGCTGCCATTCTTGACAATGAACTGGTTGGCGAGACCACTGCCTGGCGAAATGGCGATGTGGTCTATATCGATCCGGTCCGCGCCTACATCGTCAATGGCGGCCTGATCTCGTTCGGCATCATGGCCGACCAAGTCACCGAAGCGCTCAGCGACTAATCTCGCGAACTCAATGTCTTGCCCCTGCCCTGACGGGCGGGGGCTTTCGCGTCTGCAGGCACCGGCCCCATGCCCAAGCTTATCATTGGCGTTCTCGCCGTTCTTTTGCTGGCTATTGTCAGCCTGTTCATCGGTGTCAGCGACGTCACACCGATGAGCCTGTTTTCGTCGTCGCCGGAAGACCGGCCGATGCAGGTGCTGCTGATCAGCCGCATTCCGCGCACACTGGCGCTGATCCTCTCCGGCTCCGCCCTGGCCGTCGCCGGGTTGCTCATGCAGATGCTGGCGCGCAACCGCTTCGTGGAACCGGGAACTGCCGGGACGGTGGAAAGCGCCATCTTTGGCATTTTGCTCATCACCATCCTTTGGCCTGCCAGTCCGCTGCTCGCCAAAATGCTCGCCGCTACGGTCACGGCGCTACTCGGAACCGCCCTGTTCATGCAGATCTTGCGCCGGATTCCCCTGCGCTCGACGCTGATGGTGCCCCTTGTCGGCATCATGCTGGGCGGCGTGATCGCCTCGGTCACGGACTTCTTTGCCTATCGCCTCGACCTGTTGCAGACATTGGGCACCTGGCAACTTGGGGATTTCTCCGCCGTGTTGCGCGGCCGCTATGAGTTGCTTTGGGTCGGCGCGCTGCTGGTAGGCATCGCATGGTATGCGGCCGACCGGTTCACGGTGGCCGGCCTGGGGCAGGATTTCACCACCAATCTGGGCCTGAACTACCGTCGCGTCCTCACGCTCGGGCTTTCCATCGTTGCGATGGTCACCGCGACCGTGGTGGTTTCGGTCGGCACCATTCCATTTCTTGGGTTGATCGTGCCCAATCTGGTCGCCATGGCCGTGGGGGACAATGCGCGGCGGGCCATTCCCTGGATCGTGCTGCTTGGCGCCGGCTTCCTGCTGATTTGCGACATCATCGGCCGCGTGATCCGCTTCCCCTACGAGATTCCCATCGGCACGGTTTTTGGGGTCATCGGTTCGGCGCTGTTCCTTTATCTGCTGTTGCGGAGGCGCCCTGCCGATGCCTGAACGATCCACTTCTCCAGGCCTGTCGCCACGGCAGGTGCTGATTATTCTGGCCGCGCTGGCCGCAGTATCGATTACCGCGTTCATGGTGATCGGCGCCAAGGGCAGCTGGGGCTTCGTCCTGCCGTTCCGGGGGACGAAAGTCTGGGGCATTGCCATGGTGGGCGGCGCCATTGCCGTGGCGACCGTGCTGTTCCAGACCATAACAGCCAACCGCATCCTGACCCCGGGCATCATGGGCTATGATGCCCTGTTCCGGCTGGTCCGAACGGTGCAGATTTTCTTTTTGGGCGGCCTCTCCTACGCCACGTTCAACGCCCAACTGCAATTTGCCCTCGAGACCGTGCTCATGGTCGGGTTGTCCACCCTGCTGTTTCGCTGGCTGTTCAATCGTGCTGCCCGGGACCTGTATCTGCTGGTGCTGGTCGGCATCGTATTTGGCGTGTTGTTCCGCTCCCTTGCCGGGCTGATGCAGCGCCTGATTAATCCCAATGACTACGCCGTGTTGCAGGACGTCATGTTCGCTGGCTTCAACACCATCGACAAAAGCCTGCTTATGGTGTCAACGCTTGCCATCCTGGGCACCGGGGTCTGGGTGTGGCGGTTGCTCCCGGCACTCGACGTGCTCAATCTGGGCCGGGACAATGCGATCAATCTTGGCGTTGCCTATCGCAGCGTGGTCTCCCAGGTCCTGATCATCATCGCCATCCTGGTGTCAGTCTCCACGGCGCTGGTCGGACCGGTGACCTTTTTCGGGCTGCTGGTTTCCAACCTTGCCTATATGCTCATCCGCAGTCACAAACATGCCCTGATCCTGCCCGCTGCAGTGCTGCTGGCCATCATCGCCCTGATTGGCGGCCAGGTGATCCTGGAGCGGGTATTCGGCTTTGACTCGGCGCTGGCCATCATCATCGAGCTCGTGGGCGGCGTCGTTTTCATCGCCATGCTGTTGAAAGGAAACCGCAAATGATCCGTACCCAGGCGGTCTCCCGCGCCTATGGCGACACGCTGGTGGTCGACAATGTCACGCTCGACATTCCGGCGTGCGGCGTCACCTCGATCATCGGGCCCAACGGGGCGGGCAAGTCCACCTTGCTCTCCATGGTCAGCCGGCTGCTCGACATGAGCGCGGGGTCCGTGACGGTGGATGGGCTCGATGTCACCAGCACGCCCAGCGACGTGCTGGCGCGGCGGCTTTCGATCCTCAGGCAGGACAATCATATCTCGGCCCGCATCACGGTGCGCGACCTGATCGGATTTGGCCGTTACCCGCATTCGAAAGGGCGGCTGACCGTCGAGGACAGGAGCCACATCGACAAGGCGATTGACTATCTCGATCTCGGCGCGCTGTCCGACCGCTTTCTCGACGAGCTTTCGGGTGGCCAGCGGCAGCGGGCCTTTGTGGCCATGGTGCTGGCGCAGGACACCGATTATGTGCTGCTCGACGAACCGCTCAACAATCTCGACATGAAGCATGCCATGGGCATGATGAAGCTGATGCGGCAGGCCGCGTCCGAATTGGGCAAGACCGTGGTGCTGGTGCTGCACGACATCAATTTCGCTTCCTGGTACTCGGACTATATCGTGGCCATGAAGGGCGGGAAGGTGGCCGCGCAGGGCCCGGCCCCCGAGATGATCCGGCCGGATGTGCTGTCCGAAATCTACGAGATGGACATCAAGGTGCACGAAATCGGCGGGCAGTTGATTTCGGTCTATTACGGCTAGCTGGCCGCCATCTCCGGGTAAGCCACGACGCAGCCCCTGCCCTGGGCCTTGGCGGCGTAGCAGGCTGCATCGGCCTCTCCCATGAAGCCCAATGGCGAAGCGGGCTGAGCACCAATAATGGTCACCCCGGCGCTGGCGCCGATGGAATAATCCCTGCCGGCCCAGGAAAAGGCCAATGCGCCGATGGCGCGCACGATCTTGTCGGCCACTTCTCGGCCGTGGGCGATGGAACAGTCCTCAAGAACGATGGCAAATTCGTCGCCACCGATGCGGGCGGCCAGATCGTGACTACGGCAAACACCTCGGATGGTTTGCGCCACCTGCTTGAGCAGGGCATCACCGGCGGCGTGGCCGGCCGTATCATTGACCGGCTTGAAGCGATCCAGATCGAGATAAACCAGGCTATGCTCGCGCGGGCCATGGCGGGCGCTGACGATGGCGGCCGACAGGGCTCGCTCGAAGCTGGCCCGATTGGGCAGGCCGGTGAGGTCATCGTGAGACGCCGAATGAGCCAGTTGACGCTGCAGGGCCCGGCTTTGGGTGACATCCTGAAACACCAATACGGCGCCGGTGAGCGTTCCGGCGGCATCAAAAACCGGGGAGGCGGTGGCGCGGATGTCGCGCCGAGGCCCGTCAAGCGCGCAGAGCACGCTGTCGTCATCAATGCGGATTTGGGTTGATTGCGCAAGGCAGGTGCGCACCGGACAGGGCAGTTTTTCTTCACCGCGTTCGCTGCGCAGACGGAAGACGTCGCTGGCCGTTTGGCCAACCGTAGTGGCGGCGTTGCTGCCGGTCAGAATTTCGGCAGCCGGATTCATGAAGATGATGCGGCCGTCCAGATCGGTGGAGATCATGCCGTCGGCCACCGCCTCCAGCGTGATCCGCAGCCGCTCCTTTTCGGCGGCCAGTTCCTGTTCCATTAGCTTGAGGTGCGTAATATCGGTATCGGTGCCGATGGTGCGAATGGGGGTGCCCTGGGCATCCCATTCTACCGGACGGCCACGGCTGAGGATCCAGATATAGTCGCCGTCGCGTGTCCGCTCGCGATATTCCAAAGAGTCGTAGTCGCTATCGCCCCGGTCCTGACGATGCACATTGGCCATGAGCCGGGGACGGTCATCGGGATGAACGCGTTCGAGCCATTTTGCCTGATCGCCGTCCACTGCCTCATCGGCGGGAATGCCGCGCATCAGGCGCCACATGCGCGAGTAAAACATGGTGTCGGTGCGGATATCGTGGTCCCAGACCCCCTGGCGGGCGCTTTCCAGCGCGAAGTTCCAACGGCTTTCGGAGGCGGCCAGGGCTTCCTCGGCGCGCTTCTGCAATTCAATGGAGTTCATCTGTACCAGAATGAGCGGCGGCGTATCGCCGTCAGCCGGCAATATGGTGGCCCCGACCATGGCCCAGACGGGGTAGCCATCGGCGTGACGCAATTGGTGTTCACCACGACTGACCGACACTTCGCCGCGCAGCAAGCGCTCAAAGTGGAGGCGCGTGGTGGTATTTGTTTCATCCGAAACCAAATCGGCAAACTGAAACACATGACCCGGCTCGGGCCGATGCCCCAACAAATCGCTGAAGGCGGGATTGGCATAGACCACCATGCCGTCAAGGGTTGAGACCAGCATGCCCAATGGCGCGGCGTCGAGCAGACGCATGAATGTCTGCGCCGAATGCAGGGCATCGGCGGCAAACACGTCCTGGGGTTTCGCACTTGGTGTCACCATGTTGTCATATTCGGCGCTCGGACCTTAACAACTGGCTTCACTGGCGACATATTTCATGCCTGCGCCGAACTTATTCGAGGCGAGAGAGAATGAAATCCCGCTCCTCGGCCAGTCCGGCCCATTCGCCGGGGTGGTCGGCGTCGAAGATCAGAGTGTAGGGACCGGCATAGCCGGCTTCTTCTGCCGCCTGGACGCAGAGCCCGTAGTCGGCTTCATCCATCTGGCCATCATTGAACCCGGCCTTGGCGTGGCACAACTGGGCACGTGGGAAGATGGATTTGAGGCCTTCATATTTATCGGGCCCAGTCCAATTGCCGAAATCGGCCAAGAGGCCAACCTGCCCCTCCAGGCGATCGAGCAGTTCGTGCACCGCTTCGGGGGTCGAGAGCAGGTCGAACCAGTTCTCGGTGAACAGGCGCAGGGGCGAACCGGCATTGGCAGCCAACAGTTCCTGGAATCCGGCAACCGAGCGGGCCATGGTTTCTGCGGTTGGCTGTTGCTTGCCGGCGATGATACGGGCGTTTTCCGCGCCCAGCATGTTGGCGACATCGACCCAGCCAGCAATCCAGCGTGTGTCACGGGCGCCATGTTCAGGATGTGTCATGTCGCCCGCATCGATCAACAGGGTCTGCAGGGTCACACCCGAGACGTTGAGCTGGTCGCGCAATTCGCCCAGATAGACTGGATCACGACTGCGCAGGTGGAACGAGACGATCTCGAGCCGATGATAGCCGTGATTGGCCAGGACCGAAGGCAGGCCGAGCAGCGATTCCTCGCCTTCCCCGTAGGTTTCCTGCATTTCCCCCACCGCGTCCGTGGTCAGATCATGCGGAAAAGTGGTGCCCAGCAGACGGTGCAGCGACCAGGTGGAAACGGCAATGCGGTGGGTCGGGTCGGCCAATGGGTATCTCCTCTTTTTGCCGCCAGAGTCTCATGGCCTCGGCAGGTGCGCAAGCGGCAGAGCGTAGAGGCGCCGACCAGAAGCGCTTTACATTAATAGTACCGTGTACTATTGTGACTGTATTGAGGTTACAATGTCCAAATACGAACCACTGAGGAAGCATCTCGCGCAGCGACAGGGAAACGCTCCACTGTCCTTTGCGGAGATAGAGGAGATATTGGGTTTTTCGCTGCCAAGGTCGGCTTATTTATACCCGGCATGGTGGAGCAATAGCGGCGGCACGCATGTGCAGTCGGCTGCCTGGCAATCGGCTGGATACGAAACGCGGCACGTCGATCTGGCGCGGCACACTGTTCAATTTGAGCCCTCGGAGAGGGCGGGGTTCGATGAAATGACGCAGGCCACTCTTTCCGACAGCGATAATACCTCAGAGACAAAGCATCCGCTCTTCGGCTGCATGAAAGGTACGAGCATTGTCATGCCCGGCGTGGACCTGACCGAGCCAGCGGACCCGGACTGGGGCAAGGTCTATGACGATGAATATGAGGACGCGAACTTTCCGGCCAAGGGTGCAAAATCCCATTGACCCCGTTGCTGCTTGATACGTGCGCCCTCATCTGGATTGCCGAGGATGAAGACCTGGCGCCAGACGCGGTGGTTGCCATGAATGCCGCGTTTAAGGCCAATCAACCGGTCAGCGTGTCGCCAATATCGGCGTGGGAACGGGGCCTGCTAATCGCCAAAGGGCGAATGAACTCCCCGATCCCCCCGAAGGTCTGGTTTGACCGGGTCATGAGGGTTGGCTCTCTCAGGCTGGCAAACCTTTCACCGGACATTTTGGCTGATGCCTCATTTTTGCCCGGCGCCATTCACAAAGACCCGGCCGATCGCATCATCATTGCGACCGCGCGCGCCCTAGACCTGACCATCGTGACGAGGGACGCGCATATACTGCGCTATGCTGCACAGGGCCATGTTCGAGCGCTGGCTTGCTGATCAGTTCACTTTGCCCCGGGCCGCGACGTCCATGGCCTGGAGCAGTTCGTCGTCGCGGATCAGGTGAACCTGGTCGAACAGATTGGTCACCGGGCAGCAGTGATTGGGGACGATGCGGACAAGGTCGCCGATATCGGGCTTGCTGGCGCAGGCCGAAATGTCGAGCGTGCCGTGTTCCTCACTGAGCCCGACGATTTTGGCGTCGGGGAATTCCAGGACATGGCCGTGCCCGACAAGGCCGAGCAAGTCGCTGGTCAGCGCCTTGGAGCCAGCGTCGATGATGGCGCGGGTTTCGGTGGGGCGGGAGACGACTGTTGCCAGAACGGTCAGGGCACAGTCGTCTAGGCTGGCAGCGCCGGCCGCGACCTGCGAGCGGTCCATATAGATATAGGTGCCGGGGCGGTATTCGGTCGCGACATTGGCAGCTTCATCCATGTGCCAGATATCGGGGGTGCCTCCGGTGGTAATGGCCGGGAGATCGACGCCTGCGGAGGAAAAGACATCGCGTGCATCGGCGAGCCATTGCGCCGCTTCGCGGTATTTTCCGGCCGCCGGATAGGTCATCAGGCCGGCAAATCCGAGGCCCGGTGCGGCGATGATCTGGCGCGCCAGATCCAATGCAGCGGCGGGTGATTGCACGCCACAGCGGCCCATGCCGGTGTCGCATTCGACAAAGACGCCGAGGCGGTGTTCGGCATTGGTGAAAGCCTGCGCCAGCCCGGTGACGCAATCGGGGCTGTCTGCGACGACGCGAATGGTGACGCGGTCGTGCAATGCCTTGAGGCGCTTGAGCTTGCTCGCCCCGATGATGTTGAAGGTCAACAACAGATCGGTGAGACCGGCATCGGCCATGACTTCGGCCTCGCCCAGTTTCTGTACGGTGACGCCGACTGCGCCCAATTCGACCTGCTTTTTGGCGAAAAAGGGCAGCTTGTGGGTTTTGATATGGGGGCGGAGGGCGATGCCGGCCTTGTTGGCTGCGTCCTGCGCCTTTTTCAAGTTGGACTCGGCCCGGTCAAGATCGATGAGCACAGCGGGGGTGTCGATTTCAGAATAGTGGGTCATTGCGCCCTCAGGATTTCGTTGACGAAGCGCAGATTGCCGGCGGTGAGGCCAGCATCGACGGGGATGGTCACGCCGGTAATTCCCGAAGCGGCCTCGGATGCCAGGAACAGGGCGGCATTGGCGACCTCCTGTGGAGACACCATTCGGCCCAGCGGATAATGCGGCAGCACCTTATCGAGTAGCCCTGGATCGGCCTCCAGCCGGTGATCCCAGGCGGGTGTGCGAACGGAACCGGGCGCCACGACATTGGCGCGCACGCCCTCGCCACCGCGTTCAACGGCAATCGCCTTGGCAAAGGCGATCAACCCCGCCTTGGCCGCCGAATAGGCCGGGTTGCCGAAATGCTGGATGGCATTGACTGAGGAGACGAACACCACATTGCCCGCGCCGCGCGCGGCCATGGCATTGGTGATCGGATCGACCAGGGCATAGGCGCCATTGAGATTGATGGCCATTTCGCTGGCCCAGACATCGTCGTCGAGATGACCGAGATGTTCGGCGCGGGTGAAACCAGCATTAGCGATAACCGCGTCCACCACGCCATGGGCGGCGATATCGGCCTCAACTGCGGCCCGGGTCGATGTGGCATCGGCCTGATCGAAGAGGATGCTGCGCGCGAGCGGCAGACCTGCGAGCATCGAAGCTTCGCGGTCGGCACCGACGACATTGGCACCGGCCGCGTGGAAGGTCTCGACCAGCGTGCGGCCGATGCCGCCACCGGCGCCGGAGATGAGAACGGTCTTGCCGTCGAGACGGAAAGGGGACTGGGTCATTTCGTGCTTCCTACCATGGGGATGCCCCCACCTAACCTCCCCCTGATAGGGGGAGGGACTTCTCCACCCGCGCGGCGCAATCGCGCCCTACGGTAAAGCCCACTCTTCCCCCTCATCAGGGGAGGCGTGAGGGCCATCCCATCAAGCAAGTGCTTTTACGGCCCCTTATAGGCGACGCAGTCGATCTCGACCTTGCAGTCGACCATCATGGTGGACTGCACGCAGGCGCGGGCGGGGGGATGTTCGCCGAAATAGGACTTGTAGACCGCGTTGAAGCTCCAGAAGTCGCGCGGATCATCGAGCCAGACACCGCAACGCACCACATGTTGGAGCCCGTAACCGGCCTCTTCGAGAATGGCGATGACGTTTTTGATGGTTAGATGGGTCTGTTCGATGATGCCGGTGCCGACAATCTCGCCATCCTTCATAGCCACCTGGCCCGAGACATAAAGCCAGCCGTCAGCCTCGACGGCACGAGCGAAGGGCAGGTTCTGCCCGCCGGCGCCGGATTTGTCTGCACCATAGCGTTTGATCGGCATGGAATGTCCTTTCTGTAGGTTTTTGAAACTCAATTTCTCTCGGTAGCAGTTTTATAGCCACAATCGGTAGGAAGATGCGATAGGCATGACAAAAAATGTAAATTTCTTACGTGAATCGCGCCACCGCATGGTGTAGCGTGGCTGCGACACCGCTTCAGCATTGTTGCCATTTTTATCGCACGAGCTTCCCTTGCGCCTTTTCACCGCAGCCCTGGCCACCGAGACCAATACCTTCTCCCCGATTGCCATCGACAAGCGTGCCTTCGAGGCGTCGCTGCATGCCAAGCCGGGCCAGCATCCATCGACCCCGACCCTGTGCACAGCGCCGATCACCGTTGGCCGCGAAGTCTGCGCGCGGGAAGGATGGACGCTGATCGAGGGGACGGCAAGCTGGGCTGATCCGGCTGGCCTTGTTGCCCAGGCGACCTATGAGGAATTGCGCGACGAAATCATCGGCCAGTTGCACGCCGCCATGCCGGTGGATGGCGTGGTGTTGGGACTGCATGGCGCCATGGTCGCCCAGGGCTATGACGACCCAGAGGGGGATCTGCTGGCCCGCATCCGCGCCATTGTGGGCCCCGATGTGCTGGTCTGTGCCGAGCTTGATCCGCATAGTCACCTGACTGCCAAGCGCGCGGCAGCCGCGGACTTCTTTGTCTATTTCAAAGAGTTCCCGCATACCGATTTCGTCGAGCGGGCCCGCGAGCTGTGGGACATCGCCGTGCGCGCCCTCAAGGGGGAAATCAAGCCGGTGATGAGCATTTTCGATTGCCGCATGATCGACGTGTTCCCGACCTCGAAACAACCCATGCGCGGCTTTGTCGACAATCTGACGGCGCTGGAAAAGTCTGAGCCGGAGCTGCTCTCGCTCTCGGTCGTGCATGGTTTCATGGCGGGCGATGTGCCCGAAATGGGCACCAAGCTGGTGGCCATCACCAACAATCAGCCCGACATGGGCGCGGCCTTGGCCGAAAAGCTCGGGCGCGCGCTTTATGACATGCGCGGCACCTTCATGGTTGCCCAGGTGGATGAAAAGGCCGCCGTGGAGGCCGCGCTGGCCGCGCCGAAGGGCCCGGTGGTGATTGCCGATGTGTGGGACAATCCGGGCGGCGGCACGGCGGGCGATGCCACGGTCATTCTGGCCGAGATGATTGCCCGTGGCGTTACCGATGTCGCAGTGGGCACTATCTGGGACCCGATTGCGGTGCAGATCTGTTTTGCGGCGGGCGAAGGCGCGGTCATTCCGCTGCGCTTCGGGGCCAAATCGGCGCCGTTCACCGGCCAGCCGATCGATGCGCAAGTGCGCGTCGAGCGGTTGGTGCGCAATGCGGAGATGAAATTCGGCGACAGCTTTGCCCCGTTTGGCGATGCGGCATGGGTGCATTTCGACGGGATCGATGTGATCCTCAACTCCACCCGCGCCCAGAGTTTCGACCCCAGCCTGTTTGCGGCGCTGGGGATCGACCCAAAATCGCGAAAAATCCTGCTGATCAAGTCGACCAACCATTTTTACGACTCATTCTCCAGGATCGCCTCGGAGATCGTCTATTGCTCGGCCGGCAAGCCCTATCCCAACCGGCCGGCGGAGACGGATTACCGCAAGGCGCGCAGGGATATCTGGCCGATGGTGGAGGATCCCTGGGCTTGAAGTTGTCCCGTAGGGCAAATCTCTCCAGTGGAGAGATTTGAGACGGCATGGCCGTGAGAGCAGTGCTCGAACGGCAGGCTTGCCCTTACTTACCCCCACCTAACCTCCCCCTGATAGGGGGAGGAACGGATCGGGTGTACCGCCATAATCGTGGTCGGATGCGGGGGGCCGCTTACTCCGCAGACCAGTTTCCATACATGATCGGCATCAGGCCGACCATTGACTTGAAGCGCTCCCAGCTCTTGCGCTCGGGCAGGGTCCAGCCGGCTTCGGCGATGGCCGAGATGCGGGGGAAGACCAGCCGGTCGAAGATGGCGCGGTCAGTCATGCTCTCGGACCAGATGCAGCTCTGGACGCCGATCAGGTGCTTCAGGCCCTCCTCGGAGAACCCCTCGCGGGCTTCGAATTCGTAGGTTTCCTGCGGGCCGGACCAACCGGCCCAACCGGCGCCCGGCTCGGCCCAGCTGACGCCATTGGCCATGTCGAGATAATAGCGCTGGCCGGGCGAGACGACGATGTCGAAGCCACGTTCGGCCAGTTCGGCGTTAATCTCCACATTGCGCCAGCCGATGACATAGGATTTGTCCTTGGCGACAGCATCGCCATGGGCCGCCTCTTCCCAGCCGCCGGTGATGGCGCCCTTTGAAGCGATGTAGTTGTGCACGCGCTTGATGAATTCGGCCTGCAGGATCGCGGTAGGCGAACCCTCGATTTCGTCGGCGCCGTGAGCGTTGCCGAGCTGGTTGAACTGGGCCTCGTGTTTTTTGCGCATGGCGGGACCAGCCATCTGCTCGATCATGTCGAGAGCCAGGGGCGAGCCGGACCAGGCGGCCAGCGGCACTTCGTCGGCGCCGAGATGGAAGACGCCCGCTGGAAAGAGCTCGAGCACCTCGTCGATGACGGTCTGGACGAATGTATAGACCGGTTCATGCGCTGGATTGAGGCTGTTATTGGGGAAGCCCTGAACGGACTGGTATTCGCCCTTTTCATTGGGATCGCGCAGTTCGGGCAGCGCCTGCAGGGCGGCGTAGAAATGGCCCGGCATGTCGATCTCGGGGATGACATCGATGGCCAGATCATCGGCCAGGGCGACGATCTCGCGCACGGTCTGCTTGCTGTAATAGCCGCCCGTGGGCTGCGGACCGGAACCGAGCAGCGGCGGCAAGGCCTTGCCGTGGCCGCGCCAGGCGGCGATTTCAGTCAGGGCCGGATAGGCCTCGATCTCGAGGCGCCAGGCCTCGTCCTCGGTCAGGTGCCAGTGGAACTTGTTCATCTTGTTCCAGGCCATGAGGCGGATAAGGCGACTGACCTCGGCGGCAGTGTAGAACTGACGCGCCACATCGAGATGGCTGCCGCGGAAGGCAAAGCCCGGTTCGTCGCTGATGGTGCCTGCGGTGGGAAAGCTGAAGGTGGCCGGATATTGTTTGGCACCGCGCAGCACGTGGCCCAGGGTCACCAGGCCATAGAACATGCCCTGGCGCGTGGTTGCGGACACTGTGGCGCTGTTGTCGGCAAAGGCAATTTCATAGGCTTCGGCGCCGAGGCCGGGCTTTTCCACGATATGGACCGGCATGCCGGCTTCGGCAGCAGGGCGCACGATGGCTTCGACCGGGAAAAGCTCGGCGGTGAGGTCGGCAAAGGCCGAGGCGGCGCGGCTGGCCAGGTCACCTTCTGGTTTGAGATCGAAGCCCGGAGGGGCAATGCGATTGCCGCTCGCCTCGACGTGCCTAGGCCAGGGGATGATGGAGAACGGCGCCGGCGCCTTGGCGGGCACAGGGAATTTCATCGCGCCCTTCAGCAGCGGCGAATTGTGGCCCTTGCCCTGGGTCGGCGCGGTGGGGATGGCGACGATCTCGCCGCCTTCAAGCACGAGATAGGCGGAGTTGGCGCCGTCGCTCCAGTGGCGCAGACCATAGGACAGGCCGCGGGCCGTGGATGTCCAGGTAGCGCCGGGCTCGAGCACATAGCCATCGGGCGGGGCGATCATGGTGTGGTTGGAGAGGCGCTTTAAAAGCTTGCCGTTTTCCAGGGTGGCCTGCGGGTCGATACGGGCGGGACCGGAAAAGCCAAGCTGGAAATTGCTGATCGGCGTATCGCCATTATTGGTGAGCTCGATGCCATAGCCCAGCGGTTCGCTGTCGGTGGCAGGGGACCAGGTGGTGACGAGGGAAAAAGACATGGTGGGGTCCAGTATTGTGTCGTGGTGGTCGAGTTCCCCTGAAGGAGGGGAGGGATTGATCGAGTGCTGGGCGGGTTTGCCGGCGCCAACAACAAGACCGTCCCTCCCCCTGGACAGGGGGAGGCTAGGTGAGGGTGGCTTGCGTTGGTGCGTGCGGAAGCATCAGTCCCCCAGCGGCTGGGCGTCGTCGCCGTCGCGATTGACGACCAGTTGATGTTTTATGCGGCGCATGCTGGCAATCGCGGTGGGGCCGAGGCGCGCAGCAATGGTCTGGGAGAGAATGTCGAGCGTGGCGAGGAAGGCATAGCGGCCCGGGGTGGGACGCAGGATGTCCTGATTTTCGCGCCAGTGCACGGGCAGCAAGATGTCCGCCTGCTCGGCCATGAGCGAGCCGGGGCGTGAGACCACAACTCGGGTCAGGCCATATTCGCCGGCCACCGAGAGCGCCTTGACCAGCGGGACGTTGTTGCCGGAGAGCGAATAGGCAATGACCACGGCGCCAGAAGGGGCAGAGGCGGCGCGCATCATCTGCACCTGATGGTCGATCGAGGCGGCGACCTTGAGGCCAAGCCGGAACAGGCGGGCCTCGGTTTCCACCGCCATCATCGAAGAGGCGCCACCGGAGCCGAAGCTGAGGATGAAATTGGATTTGACGATGGATTCGGCGGCCCGCTCGATGGCGTCGAAATCGAGCGTATCGAAGGTGTCGTAGATGGTGGACTGAATGCCGTTGACGATGCCCTGCGCAATCTCATGCACGCTCAGCGGACCCGATGTCGGGGCGAAATAGCGCTGGCCGACAAAGCGCGACTGGGCCAGCCGCACCTTGAAATCGGCGTAGCTATCGCAGCCGAGCCGCCGGCAGAAGCGGGTGACGGTGGGCGGGGACACATCGGCCTCAGCGGCCAGATCGACGATGCTCATTTTCAGCACGCTGTCGACATCGGCGAGGACGATTTCGGTCAGGGCCCGCTCGGAGCGCGTGAAGGCGTCCTTCTCGGTCTGCAGCAGCCCCACTATGTCCAGCATCACGCGCCCCCTTTGCCGGCCGATACCTTAGTAGACAGCCAGCCCTTTAGCGTCGAACAGGTGGGCTTGCGCAATGTCGAACCCAACGGCCATGGGCTTGCCATCGTCCAGATCGGGATTGCCCTCGAACAGGCCGATGAAGTTCTCGCCCCCCGGCAGGGTGGCATAGCCGATGGTGTGGATGCCCAGATGCTCGACGATATTGGGGGTGGTTTCGATGACAAATTCGCCGCGGCCCAAGGTCAGGTGCTCGGGGCGAATGCCCAGGGTCACGTCCTGTCCGGCTACTTCAGTGCTGGTGCGGGGCAGTTCGATGGTGCCCAGCTTGCCCAGATCGACAGTGACGGTGGTGCCATTGGCGGCGCGCACCCGGCCATTGATGAAGTTCATCTTGGGCGAGCCGATAAAACCGGCGACAAACAGGTTGTCGGGCTTGTGATAAAGCTCGAGGGGCGAGCCGATCTGCGCGATTTCACCGGCATTGAGTACCACGATCTTGTCGGCCATGGTCATGGCTTCGATCTGGTCGTGGGTCACATAGATCATGGTCGAGCCCAGGCGCTTGTGCAGCTCCATCAGCTCGATGCGCATTTCCGAACGCAAGGCAGCGTCCAGGTTCGACAGCGGTTCGTCGAAGAGAAAAATCTTGGGCTGGCGGACAATGGCGCGGCCGATGGCAACGCGCTGACGCTGGCCACCAGAGAGCTGGCCGGGACGGTGCTGCAAACGGCTTTCGAGCTGGAGTACCTTGGCGGCGGCCTGGACGCGATTGTCGACTTCGGCCTTGGGCAGTTTTTCAACGCGAAGGGGGAAGGCGATGTTCTCGTAAACGCTCATATGCGGGTAGAGCGCATAGGACTGGAACACCATGGCGATGCCGCGCTGTACGGGCGGCAGATCATTGACGATCTGGCCGCCAATCTCGATCTCACCTTCGCTGACATCTTCAAGTCCGGCAATCATGCGCAGCAGGGTGGACTTGCCACAGCCCGAGGGGCCGACGAAAACCACGAACTCGCCATCGGAAACATCAAGATCGATGCCCTTGATGATGCGGGCTTCGTTGAAGGACTTTTCGAGGCGCTTGAGGCTCAGCTGCGACATGGTTCGCGTCTCCGGGCGAAATGAATCTTGGTGTCGCGCCGCTCTGCCAGTGACTGGTTGGGCAGGATGAGCAACGCGTCTGGTGCGCCGCCGCCCCTGAGGGGCGACGGCTGGCGGTCGGGAGGTGCCATTCGAGCATAGCTCTCATGGCCTTCTCGCCTCAGATCGATCCACCGGATCGATCTGCCCTAAGGACGGCTCGAAGTTACTTATAGAGTTCGAGCTCGGACGCAGCCTTATCGATGGCTTCCTGCGGCTCGGCGGCGCCGGTCACGACCGACTGGACCATTTCGATCATGGTGTTCTGCAGACCGATATAGTCGTTGAAGAGCGGCTCGGGACCACCGAACTCGATGCCGTCCAGGAACGGCTTCCAGTATGGCTTTTCGGCAACCAGGTCCGAAGTCTGCGGCTCAAGCGGACGCAGCGGGGTCAGACCCTGGGCCATTTCGGCATCCCACTGACGCTCAGGCGCGGTGATGAACTTTGCCAGGTCGATCGCCTGTTCTTCCACACCGGTGCCTTTGAACACGGCCAGGGAGTCGGTGATCAGCAGCGTGCCCGGACCCTTGGCCTGCGGGCCGAGCGGAAGCGGTGCGACGCCCCAGTTCATGCCGGCTTCCTCGGCGCGCAGAGCGGCACCGACCGAAGCTTCGATCATGGCAACGCCACCGTCGAGCCAGATGGCGCGAACTTCGTTCTGCTCGTAGGCCGTCGGGCCTTCTTCGGAATAGGGGATGATGTCGCGCAGGGCAGTCAGCGCTTCGAGAACCTGCGGCGAGTTCAGGGTGATGTTGCCTTCGTCATCGATCACCAGGCCGTCATTGGTGTAAACCCAATGCAGGAACTGGTGCATGGTGTTGTCGAAGGTCTTGGCCACAGCACCGTAACCGGCAGCGTCGGTGTTCTCGGTGATCTGCTTGGCGAACTCGATTTTTTCTTCCCAGGTCTTGGGCGGGGTGTCGGGATCAAGGCCGGCTTCCTCGAACAGATCCTTGTTCCAGAACAGGGCCTTGGTCGAGAAGGCTACCGGAACGCCCCACTGAGTGCCGTCGAAGGTCACGGTTTCGGGCACGAAGTTGTAGTAGGAAGCCTTTTCCTCTTCGGTCATCGGGATGGGCACGATCAGGTCGTTCATGGCGAACTGCTTGAGCGTACGCGAACCGACATAGGCCAGGGAAACCGGCGTGCCGGCGGCGGCAAGCGTGGTCACCTTGTCCTGGCACTGGCCCCAGCCCACGATCTCGGGCATGACCTTGTAGCCAGGGTTTTCGGCTTCCCACTCGGCAAAATACTCGGCATAGCCAGCGGTCAGTTCGTCACCGCAGTTGATGAAGGTGATTTCCTTGTCCTGGGCATAGGCCGCCGGAGCGGCACCGGCCAAAGCCAGCATGGACACGGTCACCAAACCGATTGTCTTTTTCACTTGGTAGTCTCCCTTGTTTACGGGCCCCTCGGCCCTTCCGGAGCCGTTCAACATTGGCTGTTGAACGATCTCCAAACCTTGACGGCGCGGTTCCGACCCGGACCTGGCCCGGACTGGCACCGTTCCGGTTACTGCTTCACGGCACCGGCGGTGAGACCGGCGACGAGATAGCGCTGCAGGAACACGATGACGATCATGACCGGCAGGATTCCGATGAAGGACGCCGCCATCAGCTCGTTCCAGATCACTTCCTGCTTGCCGAAGAAGGCGAAGAGCCCGACCGGCAGCGGCATGAATTCTGTCTTGGAGTTGAAGGTCAGCGCGAAGATGAACTGCTGCGCATAGGCACCGATGAAGGTCATGATGGCGACCACAACGACGCCCGGCATGGCCAGCGGCAGGATGACCCGGCGCAGGGTGTAGAGGCGGCTGGCGCCATCGACCCAGGCGGCTTCGTCCAACTCGCGCGGAATCCGCATCATATAGGTGCGCAAGAGCCAGACGGAGGACGGAATGAGGAAAGCGGCGCCCGGCACAATCATGGCCCAATAGGTATTGAGCAAGCCCAGCGTGCGCATCAGCCGGAACAGCGGGATCAACAACACGGCGCCTGAGAACATGTTGACCGCGAGGAACCCGGCCAGGAGCAGCCCGGCACCGGTGAAATTGAAGCGGGCGAAGGCATAGGCGGCGGGCACCACTATGGCGACCACGATGGCCGTGACAACGGTGGAGATGAAGAAGGAATTGAAGATGTGCATGCCCAGGGCAGGCACGGATTCCCACATGCTGAAATAGGCCGCAAAAGACCCGTTTTCGGGAATGAAGCTGTAGGGTGTCGAGAAGAGCTGGGCCAGCGGTTTCAATGACACCAGGAACCCTTCGATGAACGGGGCCAGGACGAAGAACAGGAACAGCGCGATGCCGGCATAGAGCCCGATCACTTCGAGCAGGCTGTAGCGATCGATCATCGGGCGACTGGCTGACCAGAGACCGCGGCGGGCCCCGGCCTTGGGCTGAGGCTGGACGCTGGCCTTGCTGTCGGCGGCCGCGACCTCGGTGGAACGGGCGACGTCGCTCATTTGGCTTCTCCCTGCTGGAGCTTGCGGACGGCACGGAAGTAAACAATGCAGAAGGCGGTCACGAAGAGCGAGATGACCACGGCACGTGCCGCACCCTCGCCATATCGGCGCGAGCCCATGGCGGTCTTGTAGGTGTCGATGATCATCGTGGTGGTCGAACCGGAGGGGCCGCCCTGGGTCAGGATCCAGATGATGTCGAAGGAATTGAAGGTGGCGATGAGCGAAAGCAGGCTCATGGTGATGATGGCGGGCACCATCAGCGGCACGGTGATGCGGCGGAAGCGATAGAAGCGGCCCGCGCCATCGGTCCAGGCAGCTTCGTGCAGATCGCGCGGGATCGACTGCATGGCGGCCAGGAAATAGATGGTGACCATGGGTACGCCGATCCACACATCGGTGATGATCGTGGCCCAGAAGGCGGTCTCGCCATAGGCCAGCCAGGCGATGGGGCCGTCGGTGATGCCGAAATTCTGCAGCAGGCCGGAGATCATGCCGAACTGGCCGTTATACATCCAGCCCCACATGAAGATGCCGATGGCCATGGGCACGATCCAGGGCGGCATGGTGAGAATGCGGAACACAATCTGGCCTGGAATTGCTGCATTGAGCAGCACGGCACCCGCCATGCCGATGATCATTTTCAGGCTGACCGAAAAGAAGGTCCAGATAAAGGTACGGACAATGACTTCGGTGAAGTTGCCGGCGCCAAAAATACGCTCGTAATTGGCCCAGCCGATAAAGTCATAGCCGGGGCGCAGCGAAGCATTGGTGAAGCTGAGGATGATCGTATCGACCAGCGGGTAGGCCACGATGACCAGGATATAGAGCAAGGCCGGAGCCAGCAGGGCGAGGGCGAAGAGGGTAGCGCTTCTGGTGCTGGTCATCGGCTTTCTCCTCAGTTCCCTTTGCCCAGAGCAGCGTCGAAGCGCTGCCAGATCGGGGCCATGTCGACGACGCTCTTGTTGCGCATAGCCTCATCCATGGACAGCGCCAGAAGGCCGGCCTCGAGCGCATCGGTTACCGAGACAGGCAGGGGCACACCGTCGATCATATGGAGAAGAATATCCTCGGCCATCTGCTCGTCGGCGCCATAGTGCTGGCTCAACTCGGAGGTCTGGTAAGTCTTGTCCTCGAGCCGCTCTGAGGTGCGGCTGTCGGTGACCTTGAAATAGTTGCGAATAAAGTCGCCTTCCGCCATGCCCTTGGCACCAATTACCGCGAAACGGCGGAAATCGTCGGGCACGTTCATATTGGTGTGGAAGGTCAGAGCCGCGCCGTTTTCATACTGCACGATGGCGGTTTGGAAGTCGATGATATCGCCATCACTATCGAACACCTTGTCCGAGCCCTGCCAGCCGGACGGCTTGCGGTGATAGACGTCGAGATCGTTGATGCCGGCATCCTGGGGCGCATTTTCAGGGGTAAAGCTCTTGCGCCCGCCAAAGCTGGCCACATAGCGCGGACGGCAACCCATGACGCCATTATAGAGATCAAGGTCGTGGCAGCACTTTTCGAGCATGAAGCTGCCCGAATACTGCTGGTAGCGCCGCCAGTCGCGCATGAAGAACGCGCCATGATAGGGCGGGATGGTTTCGGACGCCTCGATCGAGGTGACGTCGCCCAGCCTGCCCTCGGCCTGCGCCTTGCGCAGATCGACATAGAGCGGGGCGTAGCGCAGCACGAGACCCACCATGACATTGTCGGACCCGTACTGGCCGATCAGTTCGGCCAGCGCCATGGTATCCTCGAGCGAAGTCACCACCGGCTTTTCGGCAAACAGTTTCATACCGCGTTCGAGGCCGATGCGGATGTGCTCAAGATGCATGTGGTTGGGAGAGCCAACCATGAGCAGATCGAGATCGGCCTCGTCGATCAACTGTTCGAGGCTGTCATATTGCCGACCAACGGAAACGCCATGCTCCTGGGTATAGGGCAGACCGGCCGGCGCCGGATCGACATAACCCACAATCTCGAAATCGTCCCGCGCTGCGGAAAACACCCGCGCCAGATAACCCAGACGATAGCCGAGACCGATAATGCCTACCCGCATACCTTGCCATTCCCTGTTTTATTCAATCCCCGACCTCTTGCGGATCGGCGTCGTTTGTGTAAACGATTTTCAAGACTAGGCGCCTTGCCAACACAATGTCAACACACATTCGACGCCAATACAATACCAATTTAAGCCACCATAAAAACTTGCGTAAATGCGCGCCGTTTTGCTGCTTTTCTGGGCATATCCGAGGCGGTCAGCTTGGGAGAAGGTGTGGACAAAAGTCCTTTATGGGCGCACCATGTCGCAATTGGTATCCATGTGGCCTCTTTCACGAGGCGACAAACACATGACGCATGTGAAAATTTGAAACAGAACTGGTGAACGTGCATCAGCGCGTCACCACGCAGGCAAGAGACGCTAAATGAGCCTATCGACCAACCCCTTCCCCAACGACGCCGATCGCTCGGCGATCTGGACCATGCTGGTGCCGCGCGACATCAAGGCCTTCGTCAATGCCGACTGGGCGATGGTGGAAGACGATTTTATTGCCGATGACTTCATGGGCATCAATGGCAACAAAAACGACAATCCCGATGGCTGGACCATCAGCTATCCCACGCTCGCGCAATATCGCGACGAGTGGCTGCGTCAGGCCGCTGAGGGCCAGAAGGTGGTCTATGCCGAAGACCAGGAAGCCGGCATCCACCGCGCGACCAGCCTGACCGAGATTGAAATCACCGGCGAACGTGCCATTGCCCACAAGAAATTCAACGGCGAAATCGCCCTGGCGGATGGCAGCAAGGACGTGCTGAACTGGCAGACCCTCTATTTCTGCCGCAAGGTGGACGGGCAGTGGAAGCTCACCGGGTTTGTCGGCTACCTGCCCTATCCGATGGGCTCGGCGGCGTCCCCCGCCATGCGAGCATAGCTCGCATGGGCTTTTGATCTGAGAACGCTTCGCTGAAGCGTTCTCTCTTCGGCTCAAAGCCCCCTTATCCGCCCTTGGGGCACCTTCTCCCCGAGAGGGAGAAGACGAGCGCGCTCGCCTGTTATTCCTCTCCCATACGGGGAGGGGGTGGATCGGCCCAAGGCCGAGACGGGTGAGGGGTTTCCTTCAGCAACCGGGTTCTACATGTCACTCCTCACGCCACAGCGCCTTGTCATGCTGGTGTTCTTTCTTCAGCCGATCGCCTTTGGTTCGTGGCTGCCGCGTATTCCCGAGATCCAGTCTGCCCTGGGGCTGGGTTCGGCGGCGTTGGCCATTGCGCTGCTCGGCATGCCGGTGGGCACCTTACTAACGCTGCCCTTTGCCGGGCCGCTGGTGGGCAGAATCGGCGCCCGCATGGCGATCCTGATCGGCTTTGTATTTTATTCGGTTGCCGCCTGCCTGCCGGTGCTGGCACCGGACCCGATCCTCCTGTTCATCGCGCTGATGCTGGCCGGGTCGTCGATCTCCTTTGTCGAACTGGGGCTGAATGTCGAAGCCGACCTGGTGGAGAAATCCACCGGCAAGCTGATCATGAATACCTCGCATGGCTGCTGGTCGCTGGGCATCATGGTGGGCAGCCTGATCGGCTCGAGCTTTGTCGCCGCAGGGATTGGGCCGGGCATCGCGCTGCCCCTGCTGGCCTTTGCCGTGCTTCCCATCGCATTGCTGGCCGGGTGGGCGCTGCCTGCGCTGGACGACAGCACTGAAAGCGAGACCGGAGCGCCGAAACGTTCGGCATGGTCGCTGCCGGGCCCGGCGCTGGTCGGGGTGTGCCTGTTCGTCTTCGGCATTACCATGACGGAGGGCGCAATGGCCGACTGGTCGGCCATATTCCTGCGCGATGCGCTCAATGCCGAGGGCGGGCTGGTGGGCCTGGGCTATTCGGTCTTTGCCTTCATGGTGGCTGCCGGCCGGTTTGGCGGCGATTTCCTCAAGCGCCGGCTGGGCAGCGTCAACACGGCACGGCTGTGCGGCACGCTGGCGGTGCTCGGTGCGGTCCTGCTGTTCGTGGCGCCGAGCATCGAGATCGCGCTGATCGGTTTTGGCACCATTGGCATTGGCGTTTCGGTCGGTTTTCCGCTGGCCGTGACAGCGGCTGCCGGCATTGGCGACCGCGCTGCCTCGGCCAATGTGGCCGTGTTGTCCTTTGTGGCACTGACCGGCTTTCTCATCGGCCCGCCGCTGATCGGCTTTGTGGCCGAGCATAGCGACATCAGACTGGGCGTCGCCTGCGTCATCCCCATGCTGGTGGTGAGCCTGTTTCTCACCGGGCGGCTGACGCCCCGTCGGGCCCAGCCTGCCCATAACCCCGAAGCCGAAGTTCCTGGAGTTCTCTGATGCGCATTGCCGTTGCTGGCCTGCATACTGAATGCAGCACCTATAACCCCGTCCTGGCGCGCGAAGCCGATTTTCGCGTGCTGCGCGGTCCAGCGATGCTCAAGGATCAATATTTCGACTTCCTGACGCATTTTCCCGCCGAGTTCGTGACCATCCTGCATGCCCGCGCCATTGCCGGCGGGCCGGTGGAACGGGCGCTTTATGACCGCTGGAAGGCCGAGATTCTCGATGGCCTCAAAGCCGCTCTGCCGCTCGATGGCGTTTATCTGGCCATGCACGGCGCCATGCATGTCGAAGGCATGTTCGATGCCGAGGGCGACTTCATTTCGGCGGTGCGCGAGGTGGTGGGCCCGGATGTGATGATCGCGGCGTCCTATGATCTGCATGGCAATGTTTCGCAGCGTATCATCGACGGGCTGGACATGTTTTCGACCTATCGCACCGCACCGCATATCGACGTGCAGGACACCATGCGTCGTGCCGTGACCATGCTGGTGCGAGCGCTCAAGACCGGCGTAAAGCCGGTGCTTGCCTGGGCACCGGTGCCGGTGCTGCTGCCGGGCGAGCGCACCTCGACCCAGGACGAGCCGGCGCGCACATTCTATACGCAAATCCATCAGGTCGAGGAGCCGAGCGGAATCTGGGATGCCAGCTTCCAGGTCGGCTATGTCTGGGCCGACGAGCCGCGCGCCACGGCCTGTGCGGTGGTGACCGGCACCGACCGGGCGGCCATCGAGAAGGCGGCGGCCCATCTGGCGCAGGACTATTGGGATATCCGCGAGGGCTTTGTCTTCGGCATGGAAACCGGCTCGATTGAACAATGCGTGGATCGCGCGGTGACCAGCGAGACCCATCCAGTGGTCCTGGCCGAATCGGGTGACAATCCGACCGGCGGCGGCGTGGGTGATCGCGCCGAAATGCTGGCAGCGCTGATGGCCAGAGACGCGCAGGGGGTGATTTTTGCCGGCATTGCCGACAAAGCCGCCACGGACGCCGCATACGCAGCGGGGGTGGGCGCGCGCGTAGCACTTCATATCGGGGCAAGCCTGGACCCAGCGAGCACGCCGGTCGACACCGAGGCCGAGGTGGTGTTTCTGGTCCAGGCCGAGAGCGCCCATCTGCGCGAAGCGGTGGTGCGGATTGGCGGCATCGACCTGGTGCTGACCGCGCGCCGCCGCCCATTCCACAATATCCTCGATTTCACCCGGTTGGGGCTCGACCCACAAAGCGCCAAGATCATTGCGGTGAAATCGGGCTATCTCTCGCCCGAACTGGGCCCCATCGCCAATCCGGGTATCATGGCGCTGTCGCCCGGTGTGGTGGACCAGTTCGTCGAGCGCACCGAGCGCAAGCACACGCCGCGCCCGAGCTATCCATTCGACACGGATTTCGACTTCAAGCCAGAAGTGAAGTGGTCGAAACGGGCGGAATAGCTGGTCTCTTTCGCCATCTTTCTGCAAGGGGGCGGGTGAGGTCGGTGCACTCCCCCTTCCCCCTCGCCGCCCTTTCGGTTAATCAGCAAACGAAAGGGAGCGAACGCGATGACCCCATCGATGCGGCAGGCGAAAATCGTCGAGCTGGCGCGCCAGCAGGGCGAGGTGAGCGTCGAGGAACTGGTTGCCGCCTTCGACGTGACGCCGCAGACGATCCGCAAGGATCTCAATATTCTATGCGACCGGGGGGCGCTGAAACGCACCCATGGCGGGGCGATGCATCCCTCTGGCGTGGAGAATGTCGAATATGAAGCGCGGCGGCAGATTGCACCGGCGGAAAAGCGCGCCATCGGTCAGGCGGCCGCGGCGCTGATCCCCGATCACGCTTCCCTGTTCATCAATATCGGTACCACGACCGAAGCCGTCAGCCAGGCGCTCGTCGAGCATCGTGGGCTGATGGTGATTACCAACAATATCAATGTGGCCAACCACCTGCGCGTGGTGCCCAGCACCGAAGTGGTGATTGCCGGCGGAGTGGTGCGGGCCAGCGATGGCGGCATTGTGGGCGAGGCCGCGGTGGATTTCATTCGTCAATTCAAGGTGGATTTTGCCGTCATCGGCGTCTCCGCCATCGACCCGGACGGGGCGCTGCTGGATTTCGATTTCCGCGAGGTGAAGGTGGCCCAGGCGATTATTGCCAATGCGCGCCATGTGATCGTGGTGGCCGACCAGACCAAGTTTGCCCGCACCGCCCCGGTGCGCATCGGGCATTTGAGCCAGGCGCACAGTTTCATTACGGACATCTGCCAAGTGGACTCCATTCGCCAGGTCTGTGCAGATGCGGACATCGCATTGATCGAAACAGGCGCGGCCTGATTATTCCGGAAATTACAGATCCATGAAGTCCATTGCCGAACTGGCCGCCGCCCTGGTTGCCGCGCATGAGGGCGCCCCTCTGCTCGACCAGGTTCCCGAGCATTTGCTGCCCGCCGATCTCGACGCGGTCTATGCACTGCAGGACGAGATCATTGCCCAAATCGGCCCGGTGGGCGGCTGGAAGGTGGCTGCGGGTCTTGGTGATCCACCCCTGTGTGCGCCGATACCGGCCGATCGGTTCCTGGCGACAGCGGACCTGATCGATGGCGAAAAGCAACGCATCTTCCTGGCCGAAATCGAAGTGGCGGTGCGGCTGGGATCGGACCTGGCGGGGGGTGCTCTGCCCGAGGCCGTTGAGGCAGCTATCGCCAGCCTGCATCCGGCGATCGAGTTGATCGCCAATCCATTCGTCGATCGGGATGCGACACCGCGGAATCTGCAGCTCGGCGATCTGCAATCGAACGGGGCCGTCATCGTCGGCAGGGCGATGGACCGCACCATGGTTGACGCGCTTGCGTCATTGCCAGTCACCCTGGAACTCGATGGCAAGCCGACCCATACGGTCAGCAAAGGCGCCAGCTGGGACGATATTGTCGGCGCCATTACCTGGCTGGCTGGCCATGCCGAACAGCGCGGGCACAGCCTCAGGGCCGGTCAGGAAATCATTACCGGGGCACGCGCTTTGGCGCCGCTCAATGGCGCGAAGATGATCGAAGGCGTGCTGGGCGAGTGGGGGCGCGTGAATTGCGGCGTTTGATCCGCAGGTCGCGCTGTCCGTTCACCCCCTGAACACATTTTCCGCAATCGAAACCGGCTTCATCTCGATGGAAAAGCCGGGGCGCGCGGGCGGCATATAGGCCGCGCCCTTGATGACGCAGGGATCGAGGAAGTGCTCGTGCAGGTGGTCGACATATTCGATCACCCTGCCCTGTTTCTCGCCCGAGACGGCCAGATAGTCGATCATGGAGAGGTGCTGGACATACTCGCATAGCCCCACGCCGCCGGCATGGGGCCAGACCGGCTTGCCGTATTTGGCGGCCATCAGCAGCACCGAGAGCACTTCGTTGAGCCCCCCGATGCGGCAGGCATCGATCTGGACGATGTCGATGGCGTCGCGGGTGATGAACTGCTTGAACAGGATCCGGTTCTGGCACATTTCGCCTGTGGCAACCTTCACCGGCCCGACGGCCTCGCGGATCTTGCGGTGGCCCTCAACGTCGTCGGGACTGGTCGGCTCTTCGATGAAATAGGGCTCGAACCGCTTGAGCTGGTTCACCCAGTCGATGGCCTGATCGACTTCCCAGACCTGGTTGGCGTCAATCATCAAATAGCGGTCCGGGCCCATGATCGAGCGGACGATTTCGAGGCGGCGGACGTCGTCATCAAGGTCGCGCCCGACCTTCATCTTGATATGGGTGAAGCCGGCTTCCACCGCCTCGGTGGCCAGGCGCGTCAGCTTCTCGTTCGAATAACCCAGCCATCCCGCCGAGGTTGTGTAGCAGGGATAGCCTTCATTGCGCAGCCGGGCGATGCGTTCGGCCTTGCCCGGTTCGGCGGCGCGGAAAATCTCCAGCGCTTCCTCGGGGGTGATGGCATCGGTGAGATAGCGGAAGTCGATGATGGAGACGAGCTGTTCGGGGCTCATTTCCGCGACGTAGAGCCAGACCGGCTTGTTGGCACGCTTGGCCAGCAGGTCCCAGACGGCGTTGACCACGGCACCCGTCGCCAGATGCATGGCGCCCTTGTCCGGCCCAATCCAGCGCAGCTGGCTGTCGCCGGTGACATGGCGCCAGAAGCGGCCCGGGTCCTGTTCGATCCAGTCCAGTTCCAGACCGACGACACGGTCGGTCAGCGCATTGATGGCCGCGACCACCACCTCGTTGCCGCGGCCGATGGTGAAGGTCAGCCCATGGCCTTCACGATCGCCATCGGTCCCCAGCACGACATAGGCGGCAGAGTAGTCGGGGTCCGGGTTCATGGCATCGGACCCGTCGAGGGACTGGGATGTCGGAAAGCGCAGGTCGTGGGTGCTGAGGGAGGTGATCTTGGTCATGTACAACTATCCATAAGGCCCCCTCACCCGGCCCTCCGGGCCGACCTCTCCCCAAAGGGAGAGGTGGGGCATCGCGCCCGTCTTGATATTACGGCTCCTGCGTCCCCTCACCCTTGGGGGAGAGGGTCAGGGTGAGGGGGCCTTTCTCACCTCTTCAATGCATCACGCCGTCCAGCCGCCATCGATGATATGGACCTGGCCGGTCGTATAGGTGGCGCCTGCCAGATAGACGGCGAGGTCAGCCACTTCCTCGGGCCGGGCGATCCGGCCGATCGGCTGACGGGCGATGAAGGCTTTTTTCGCAGCCTCGAAATCGCCGGTGGCCTTCCAGCGCTCATGCAGGCTGGGAGAGTCCACCGTGCCGGGGCAGATGGCGTTCACCCGAATATTGGACGTGGTGTAATCGGCGGCGATGGCTTTGGTGAGGCCGACAACGGCTGCCTTGGAGATGGTGTAGGCGGCACGGTTGGGCACGCCTTTGATCGAGGAGGCGACCGTGGCCATGTTGATGATCGCCCCATCCTTGCGCTCGAGCATCTGAGGCAGCACCGCGCGGCAGGTGCGTATCTGCGCCTTGACGTTGAGATCGAGCGCGAAGTCGAGGTCTTCGTCGCTCATTTCGAGGACAGTGCCGCTATGAACAACTCCGGCGCAGTTGAAGAGCACGTCGATATGGCCGATCTCGGCCACCGCCTGTTTGACAGCATCGCCGGAAAGAACGTCGAGCACCCGCGTCGTCACATGAGGGATCACATCGAGTTCAGAAAGCAGCGCCGCATTGATGTCAGTGGCGATAACCCTGGCGCCCGCCCGAGCAAAGGCTTCCGCAGAAGCCCGGCCGATGCCTTGCGCAGCGGCGGTGATAAGGACGGTTTTTCCGGAGAGGTCGGCCATTGCTTGGTCCAATATTGTTTTGTTGGCAGCCCTCTCCGCAAAGGGGAGAAGGCGGCTGAGGGACCAATGCGGTGAGCCCTCAGCCGTTTCGTGCACCCCTCTTCCCAGAGAGAGGAATGACGGTCTTAGTCGTAAAGAACGGCCGCGATTTCCGGGTCGTCCATGTTGGTGGCGTCGTAGTAGTAGAAGCCGGTGTCAATCACCTTGGGCAGGTCCTCGCCGTTGAGAGCAGCAACGGCTGCCTGGACCGTCTGGTAGCCGATGCCGACCGGGTTCTGGGTGATGGCCCCAGCCATGACACCACTCTCAATCATACCCTTCTGGGCCGCACCGCTGTCGAAGCCGATGACGACGACATCGCTGCCCAGCTCCTGCTTGCCATTGGCAACGCCGATGGCCGAGCCCTCATTGGAGCCGAAGATGCCATCAAGGTCGGGATTGGCGAGCAGGATCGACTTGGTGATCTCGGTCGACTGGAGCTGGTCGCCGCCGCCATACTGGATCGAGACGACCTCGATGTTCGGATAGGCTTCCTTCATGCGGTTGACGAAACCCTCGACACGGTCGATGCCGGTGCGGCTGGTCTGGTCGTGACCAACCACGGCCACCTTGCCTTCGCCACCGATTTTCTCGGCCATGACGTCGGCAGCAAGTGCGGCAGCAGCGACGTTGTCGGTGGTTGCGGTGGCGAGCGGAATGTCGCTGTCGACACCCGAGTCAAAGGCAATGATCGGGATGCCGGCATCGTTGGCCTGCTGCAAGAGCGGCAGGGCGGCCTGGCTGTCGAGGGCGGCAAAACCGATCGCGTCAGGCTCGCGCGACAGGGCAGCGGCCAGCATGTCCATCTGGCGGTCGACCTGGCTTTCGCTTTCCGGGCCCTCGAAGGTGACGGAGACGCCCAGATCTGCGGCGGCCTGGTCGGCCCCGGCCTTCACGGCCTGCCAGAACTGGTGCTGGAAGCCTTTTGAAATCAGGGCGATATCGACCTGATCCTGGGCCAATGCGGGGCCGGAAGCGGCGAGCATGGCGACGGCGCTGATGGCGCCAATTAGACTACGACGGTTGAGCATTGAAATCCTCCCAAATGCTGCTGTGAAACTGCTGAAAACTTGTTCTTCTAGGTTTTGGCGCGCCGGCGGCACGCAGCGGAGTCGGTGCCTAAAGTTTGCGGCGCCGCAGTATGTCGGCATAGACGGCCAGGATGATGATGGTCCCGGTCACCACGGTCTGCCACTCCTGCGCCACCGAAAGGATGCGCAGGCCATTGGCTAGGACCGAGATGATGAGCGCCCCGATCAGCGTGCCCAGCACGGTGCCACGACCGCCCGAAAGCGAGGTGCCACCGATGACGACAGCGGCAATGGCTTCAAGCTCGTAACCCTGCCCCAGCGCCGGTTGCGCGGAGTTTAGACGACTGGCGATCAGCACCCCACCCACGCCGACAATGGCGCCGGAAAGGGCATAGACCCCGATTTTCCAGCGATCGACATTGACGCCGGACAGCCGCACGGCCTCCTCATTGGAGCCGAGCGCAAAGGTGTAGCGGCCCAGCGCGGTCTTACCCAGAATAAAGGCGGTGAGCAGGGCGACAAGGAACAGGATCATCACGCCATTGGGCACCGGCACCGCCGGAATGATCTGGCCGACGACGGAACCCAGGGCGATCTGGTTAAAGCCGGGCGTGTCGTTGAAATAGATCGGCCGGGTACCCGAGATGACCAGCGAAAGCCCCTTCAGGATCAGCATCATGCCCAGGGTCGCGATAAAGGGGGGCACCTTGAGCTTGGCGACGACCGTTCCCGAGATCAGCCCGCTCGCCGCACCGGCGAGGATGGCGCCGAGAATGCCGATCGGCATGGGCAGTCCCCAATAGGTGAGGAAGACGCCCGCGATCACGGCACAGAATGTCATCAGCGTTCCCACCGAAAGGTCGATCCCGCCGGTGATGATGACCAGGGTCACCGCGATGGCCAGAACGCCATTGACGGCAGTCGCCTGCAGAATGGCCAGGATGTTCTGGGTCTGCATGAAATTGGGAGACGCCACCGAGAACACGACAACCAAGGCGATTAGGCCGGAAAAGGCCAGCAGGCGATGGAAGGCGCCAGTCATGCGGATGCCGGATTTCTGGGCTGGGGCAGCGGTGTCGGTCATGCAATCTTCCTTTCGGCATCCGGTCTCATCGCCGCTTCACGCATGGTGGCAAGGCGCATAATTTCCTCCTGGCTGGCATCGCCCGGCAGGATCCCGGTCATCCGCCCCTCGCACATGACGGCAATACGGTGGCTGAGACGCAGAATCTCGGGCAGCTCGGAGGAAATGACGATGATCGCCTTGCCCTGAGCGGCGAGGTTGTTGAGCAATTTATAGATTTCGGATTTGGCGCCGACATCGATGCCGCGAGTTGGCTCATCGAAGATCAGAATGTCACAATCGCGCAGCAGCCATTTGGCGATGACCACCTTCTGCTGATTGCCGCCCGAGAGCAGCCGGGCTTCCTGGGTGTCGCCGGGCGTCTTGATGGCCAGCTGGCGGATGTAATCGCGAGCCGACTTTTCCATCCCCGCCTCGTCGAGCACGCCGGCGGGATTGGTAAACCGCTCCAAGCTGGCCAGGGCGATATTGTTGCGAACATCCATGCCGGTGGCCAGGCCGAAGAGCTTGCGGTCTTCAGACAGATAGCCGATGCCTTTGGCCACAGCATCGCGTGGCGCGGTGATGCCGACGCGCTCGCCGTGCACCCAGATCTCTCCGCTTTCCTTGCGATCAGCGCCAAAAATAGCGCGGGCCACCTCGGTTCGCCCAGCACCCATCAGGCCGGCAAAGCCAAGGATTTCGCCCTGTCGCACGGAGAAGCTGACGTCGCGTATCTCGCGGCCGCGATTGAGCCCCTTGACCTCGAGCGCGACCGGCTGGCCGGAGGTGTCAGGAATGGCGTGCGCTTCGGTATTCAGTGTGCGGCCCACCATCATGGAGATGATGGTCTCCATAGGTGTTTCGGCCGCCGGCACCGTGCCGACATATTCGCCGTCGCGCATGACCGTCACGCGATCCGAAATGCGTTTGATCTCATCCATCTTGTGCGAGATGTAGACGATACCCACACCCTCGGCCTTGAGCCGGTTGATGATGGCGAAAAGCTCGGCGATTTCGGCGTCGTTGAGCGCAGCTGTGGGCTCGTCCATGATCAACACACGGCTGCGATAGGACAGTGCCTTGGCGATTTCCACCATTTGCTGTTTGGCAATGGTCAGCGTCTCCACCAGCACGGTTGGCGAGAGGCTGAGATTCATCGACTTGAAAATGGCGTCGGTGTCGCGGTTGAGCTGGCGCTCATCAAGAATGCCGAAGCGGCGCGGTTCGCGGCCGATGAAAATATTCTGCGCGGCTGTCAGATCGCGCATCAGGGCCAGTTCCTGGTGGATAATGGAGATGCCGGCGTCCTGAGCCTGGCGTGGCGAGGTGATCTCGGCCGGCTTGCCATCAAGCAGAACTTCGCCCGCATCCCGGTCATAGACACCGGACAGCACCTTCATCAGGGTCGACTTACCCGCGCCATTCTCGCCCATCAGGGCGTGGACTTCGCCGGGCAGCAGTTCGAACTGCGCCTGGCTGAGCGCCCGCACGCCGGGAAACGACTTGTCGATGTTGCGCATTTCTACCAGCGGCACGGTTCGTGCCGCAGCATCGATTGTCGATCCTCCCATTGGTAGCCTCCCATAGCCATCCGGTCTTGTGCCGGACTTCCGATGCCAGCATGAGGTAATGGCAAGTTCGCCTGGCTGTCAAGTGGTCAGACCAGTAGACAGGCGGACGGCTTCTGTTTATGAGTTGGCGAGGGGAGAACCATGAAACTTCAGGCCGTATCCAACCGCAAACTCTATATTCAGATCGCAGACCAGATTCGCGATCAGATCGCGGCTGGCGCTGTGGAGGCGGGGCAACAGCTTCCCTCCGAACGCGAACTTGCGCTGAGCCTTGGCGTTTCCCGACCGACAGTGCGCGAAGCCCTGATCGCGCTTGAAGTGGCCGGACTGGTGGAGGTGCGCGTTGGCGTCGGTGCCTTTGTCCGGCAGCGCGAGAGCAGCACGAATGCTCTGCCGGAATTGAGCTCCTCACCGCTTGAGATCACCTCAGTGCGTCGCCTTTTGGAACCCGAGGCAGCAGCCCTGGCCAGCCAGACCATTACGCCCGAAGGCAAGATCCGGCTCGAAGAGACCCTGAGCCGGATGCGGCACGAGACTGCGACCGGGCGCTGGTTGGTCGAGAGTGATCGCATGCTGCACATGACACTGGCCGATGCTTGCGGCAACGCAGTGCTGCGCGAATTGCTTGATGGCCTGTGGAAGGCCCGTGGCGACGAGCTCGACACCCGGTTTCATCAGCACCTGATCGAAACCGGCACGGTACGCGAACACATTCTGATTGACCATGAGGCGATTGTTGCGGCGGTGGTCGGCGGCGACAGCGAAGGTGCGCGGTCTGCCATGGCGCAACACCTGGACTTTGTTGCCGATGCCATGCTGGAGGCCTGGGAGTAAGCCATTGCCCCGCGCGCTGCGGACCACAGTCGAAATTTCCCCGTTTCGAACGGAAATTGGGTTCCAAGACTTCGCTTTGACAACCCAAGTTCTATAGGTTTGTGACAAACAGACTTTGGAGTTCTCCCATGCGCCTTTCCACCTTTGCCACCGCCGCTGTGCTGGCCGTGACCCCGATTGCCGTGCAGGCTCAGGATGTCACCCCGCTGGTGAGCGCTGAATGGCTGAAGGCTCGTGCCGGTGACGACAATCTCGTCATCCTCGACATTCGCGCCGACATCGAAAACACCGATCTGGGCGAATTGCCCTATATCGCCAACGCCGTTGTTGCCCCGTACAACACCGCCGGCTGGCGCACCGAAATCGAAGGCGTGCCGGGCCAGATCCCGCCGGCCGAACAGATTGCCGAACTGATCGGGAGCCTGGGCATTGATGGCGATGACCATGTGGTGATCGTGCCATGGGGCACCGACAGTTCCGAATTCGGTGGCGCAACTCGCGTCTACTGGACTTTCAAGTATCTCGGCCATGACGAGGTTTCGATCCTCGATGGCGGCTGGCGCCAGTATGACGCCCAGGGCGGCGAGCGCGTGGCCGAGGCCAGCGTGCCGGAAGCGGCTGAATTCCCCTATGAAGTACGCGAAGAGCTGCGGGCCACCACCGCAGACGTGGAAGCGGCACTGGCAGCAGGTACAAAGCTGGTCGATGGTCGGCCCAATGCGCAGTTCATTGGCGAAGCCAAGAGCCCGGTTGCTCGCGTTGCCGGCACCATTCCCGGCGCCTTGAACCTTGAGAACTCCGCGGTCTACAGCGCTGAGTATGCCAGCTTTGCCCAGCCCGAGACCATTGCTGCGCTGGCCGAGGGCATCGGCCTGGGTGCCGATGAAGAGAACATCGTCTTCTGCAATACCGGTCACTGGGCGTCGGTGGTGTGGTTTGCGCTGCACGAAGTAGGCGGCAACAAGAACACCGCCATGTATGATGGATCGATGGCTGAGTGGACGGCCGATCCGGCGCGCCCGGTCGAATAGACCGAACCCCACAAAGGTCAGACGCCAGAATGGATGTTGCGCCCGACCGGCGCAGCATCCAAAACGTGTTCAGCACAAGAAATCAGAAGCACCATGAGCGACATATCCGCATCCGGTCCTAAATACCTGCCCCCGGTCCTACCCGACCGCTGGCCCCTGATTATCGCCACAGCCGTGCTTGTGGCAGGTTTCCTTATGGTGACCAGCCTGGTCGATCTACGCCAGGGTGCGCTGTTCCTGATCGGTGGCGCGCTAGGCGCCACCCTGTTTCATGGCAGTTTCGGATTTACCGGCGGCTGGCGCCGCATGGTGGTGGAAAAACGCGGCCGTTCGATGCGGGCGCAGATGCTGATGATCGGGGTGGCCGCCATCGCCATGATCCCGCTGGTTGCCGCCGGTTCGATCGGTGGGCAGGCCATTGTTGGTGCCGCTGCGCCGGTCGGGGTTTCCGTTCTGCTCGGGGCGGCCATGTTCGGCCTGGGCATGCAATTGGGCGGTGGCTGCGGCTCAGGCACCCTGTTCACCGTTGGCGGTGGATCGGCACGCATGCTGGTGACGCTGACATTCTTCATTATCGGGGCGCTGATCGGAACGGCTCACCTGCCGTTCTGGCTGGAGCAGCCCTCGCTGGGCACATTCAGCCTGGGGGCCGAAATCGGCATTGCCGGCGCACTGGCTGTAACCATTGCGGCCCTGGCACTGGTGGCGCTTGTCACCGCGCTGATTGAACGCCGTGCGCATGGTAATCTTGAAGCCGAGCCAGTGCCGGCCCGCCCGGGCTGGAGCTGGCTGTGGCTTGGCCCCTGGCCGCTGGTCGGCGCCGGGCTTCTGCTTGCCCTGCTCAACATCGCCACGCTGCTGACCGCCGGTCATCCCTGGTCGATCACCTATGGTTTTGGCCTTTGGGGTGCAAAAATCGCGCAAGGCATCGGCATCGATGTCGCGAGCTGGGAATTCTGGACCTGGCCGGCGCAGGCCCAGGCGCTCAACTCCTCAGTGCTGGCCAATTCGGTTTCGGTGATGAATTTCGGCCTGGTCCTGGGCGCCGCCATTGCAGCCGCGGTCGCGGGCAAGTTCGCGCCCAAGGCGAAACTGCCGCTCGGCTCCCTGCTCGCTGCAATCCTGGGTGGCCTGCTGATGGGCTATGGTGCCCGCCTGTCATTCGGCTGCAATATCGGCGCACTGTTCTCGGGCATTGCCACGGGGAGCCTGCATGGCTGGCTGTGGTTTGCTGCCGCCTTCGCCGGTTCATTCGCCGGCGTTTGGGCACGCCCCCTGTTTGGCCTTGATGGATTGAGCCGCAAATGAGTTCGCGCAACACACTTCTTTTCGGCGCCGCACTGGCCGTTTCGACCGCGGCCATTGCCTATGACCATGTGACCAATCCGGTGCCGCCGCGGCCGACCGCTGAAACCAGCGCCAGCGCCGGCGCTTCGCCCTGCTCGGCGGGCGCCGCCCCATGTGCGGCCGGAGCGCCTTGCGCCGCTGGGGCGCCTGTCAAGGCTGCACCGCCGCCACCGCCAGCAGCCGCGCCTTGCGCCGCTGGGGCACCTGCCAAGGCCGCTCCGCCACCGCCGCCGGCACAACCGCCAGCAGCTTCGCAAAAGGCGTTACCTCCACCACCGCCAGCCGCGCCGCCAGCAGACGCTATGCCGCAATTGGCACCGCCACCTCCAGCCCCGAAGCCACTTCCGGACGGGGCAGACGAAGCGCCGGACCTGGTGGTATCTGGCTGATGAGCGCCGCCCGGGATCAGGCCCGCACGGAAATCGCCTTTTGCGAGGCCGTCCTCGCCAAGGGCGGGCTCAATGTGCTGAGCGAGACCTTTGCGGGCGTCACCGACATTGCCGCCTGGGAACATTATCCCCCCGGCGAGGTGTTCGATCCTGCCAGCAATGCGCAATGGTTCTATCATTGCCACCCGGCCGAGAAAGGCTCGGCCGAGCATGGGCACTTCCATTGTTTCCTCCGTCCAGAAGGACCGGAAGGCCCGATCCATCACCTTTGCGCTGTGGGTGTTGATGCCCATGGGCGGCTGGTGCGGCTGTTCACAGTCAATCAATGGGTGGTGGGCGATGACTGGGCGGATGCGGATACCACCATTGCGCTGCTCGCCCAATTCGACATGCAGATGCCGCGCCCGTCCTATCTGGTCAATCGCTGGCTGACGGCGGTGCTGGTGGCCTATGAGGACGAGATCGCCGCGCTGGTGCGCCAGCGCGATGCGGTGATCGCGGCGCATCAGCCACCGGAGGGCGTTGCGGCCCGCGAAGACCGGGCGCTGGAAGTGACTTCAGAACTTCTACTGGGCCGCTAAAGCGGCCTTTAGTGCGGCAACCTCGTCGAGGCTGGTGGCGCGGCGTGTCGGACTGACGAAGCCAAGGCGCTGCGCAGCGTCGCTGTCGGGTGGCACTGACGCGGAGCAGGAGCCATGCACGGCGCCCAGCGGTATGCGACCAAGGATGTGCGGCGCGGTGGCCGCATTGACGCCTGCTCCGGCCATGATGGTGATGCGCCCATCCGCAACCTTGTTGGCGAGTTCGAGGTCGCCAATGCCTTCGAGTGCGCTCGATGCGCGGCCCGAGGTGAGGATGGTGTCGAAACCCAGGGCAATGGCCTGCTCGACCGCTACGGCAAAATCCGGCACCAGGTCGATGGCGCGGTGCAGGGTTTTCTGCATCTCGCCGGCTTCATCGACGAGGCGTTCCAGTTTCTCAAGGTCGAGCCGCCCATCGGGCAGGTTGGCGCCCAGCACCACGCCGGCAAGCCCGGCCTGGCGCGCCGTCTCGATATCCCCCAGCATGACTTCGAGGTCGCCGGCGGTGAAGACGAAGTCCCCTGCACGCGGACGGATCATGGCGCGCACCGGTACCGGTGCCCTGCCCGCCAGCGCCATCAGCCCGGCCTGGGGCGTGAGGCCACCCAGTTCGAGTACCGAACAGAGTTCCACCCGGTCGGCACCGCCAACAATAGCGGCGGCAAGGCCCTCGGCTGTATCCACGCAGACTTCGAGCAGGGTCATGCCACTCCCTCCGAGAATGCCAGGCTGGCCGCGCCGATCAACCCGGCGTCGACGGTCAATTGGGCGGGGACCACGAGCGGGCGATCAATATTGCGCAGGATACGCCGGCGCACCGCCACATCCAACCGGGAAACCAAGCCATGGGCATTACCAAGGCCTCCACCAACCGGAATGATGTCGGGTCCGACGATATTAACGGTCAGCGCCAGGGGAAGCGAGACCAGTTCAACATAGAGATCGAGCGTTTGCGCGGCCTGGGCGCCGCCATCTTCCCATTGCGCCACGATGTCCGTGCTCGGCAGATCGGTGCCATGCAGGTGTTTGTGCAATTTCTCGATGCCGCGTGCGCCGCCAACGGTGTCGACGCAGCCCTCAAGGCCGCAACCGCAGGGCAGATGCGGCATGTCGAAGGGTGGGACACTGACCCCAGTGGCGACTGCCGTACCATGTCCCCACTCGCCGGAGAGGCCGCCGCCGCCGCGGAACAGGCGGCCATCGGCAACAATGCCGCCGCCCACTCCGGTGCCCAGAATGGCACCGAAAACCACGCGGTGGCCGCGCCCGGCGCCGGCAAATGCCTCGGCCAGGGCAAAGCAGTCAGCATCATTGGCGACAAGCACCTGGCACCCAAGGCGCGCGCCGAGATCGCCGGCCAGATTGTGCCCATCGATGCAGGGGATATTGGCCACTGTGACCAGCCCCGTTTCGGGATCGACAACGCCGGTGACAGAAATGGAGATCGGGCTGCCGGTCGGGGCGCCACCCTTTTCGATGAGATTGGCAACCGCCGCGGCAAAGGCTTCGAAATTGTCGCGCGGCGTGGGCACGCGGCCCAGCGGCACCAAGGCGTCTGGACCGGTCGCGGTGGCCGCCTTGATGGTGGTGCCGCCAATATCGAAACAGGTGATCATTGTGCCGGGGCCTTTTTTGCCCGGCATTTAGTCCGGATGCGCCCGCACGATCAAGCGCGGGCGCCCAAGAATGGCCGGAGCGCACCCAGAGTGCCGAGCCTATACGCGTTCGAGACCGATCGCGATGCCCTGCCCCACGCCGATGCACATGGTGGCAAGCGCTCGGCGCTTGCCCGATAGGCTGAGTTCCAGCGCTGCGGTGCCGGTGATGCGGGCGCCGCTCATGCCGAGCGGATGACCCAGGGCGATTGCGCCGCCATTGGGGTTCACGCGGGCGTCGTCCTCGGCAATGCCCAGGTCGCGCAGCACGGCGATGCCCTGGCTGGCGAAGGCCTCGTTAAGTTCGATGAGGTCGAAATCGGCTGCTGTCAGGCCCAGGCGGTCGAAAAGCTTCTTGCTGGCCGGCGCTGGCCCCATGCCCATGATGCGCGGCGGCACGCCGGCGGTGGCGCCGCCCAGAATGCGGGCGATGGGGGTGAGGCTGTGCTTTTTCATCGCGGCTTCGGATGCAATGATCAGCGCAGCCGCACCATCATTGACACCCGAGGCATTGCCCGCTGTCACCGTACCATCAGGGAAGAGCGGCCTGAGCTTGGCCAGGGTCTCGACCGTGGTTCCGGAGCGCGGGTGCTCGTCGGAGTCGACAACGATGGGGTCGCCCTTGCGCTGCGGGATGGTCACCGAGACGATCTCTTTTGCGAGACGGCCGTTCTTCTGTGCGGCGACGGCCTTTTCCTGGCTGCGCACGGCAAACGCGTCCTGCGCGTCGCGGCTGACGCCGAATTCGCGCGCCACGTTCTCGCCGGTCTCGGGCATGGAATCGACGCCATATTGCGCCTTCATCAGCGGGTTGACGAAGCGCCAGCCAATGGTGGTGTCGTAGATTTCGGCATTGCGCGAAAAGGCAGAGGTGGCCTTGGGCATGACGAAGGGGGCTCGGCTCATGGACTCGGTGCCGCCGGCGATGATGAGGTCTGCTTCACCCGACTTGATCGCGCGCGCCGCGGTGATCACAGCATCCATGCCGGAGCCGCAGAGGCGGTTCATGGTGGTGCCGGTCACGCCGACCGGCAGGCCGGCCAGCAGCGCACTCATGCGGGCGACATTGCGGTTTTCTTCGCCAGCGCCATTGGCATTGCCGAAGATGACGTCGTCGACGGCTTCCCAATCCACCGATGCGTGCTCGGCCATCAACGCCTTGAGGGGGATAGCGCCGAGGTCGTCGGGACGAACAGCGGAGAGCGAACCGCCGAAGCGACCGATGGGGGTGCGCTTGTAGGCGCAGATAAAGGCCTCGGTCATCTCACAGCTCCGGGGCGACGAGGTCGCCGATCTGGTCGGGAAGAACGAGTTCGGCGCCGGTAACGGCCTGAAGCTCTTCGACGCTCATTGTGGGCAGCTTTTCGCGCAGCACGAAACGTTCATTTTCGATGTCCAGGACGGCAAGGCTGGTATAGACGCGCGTAACGCAACCCACCCCGGTCAGCGGCAGCGCGCAGCGCTTGACCAGCTTGGGGCGACCATCCTTGGTCACATGATCGGTAATGACCGCGACGCGCTTGGCGCCGTGCACCAGATCCATGGCGCCGCCCACCGCCGGCACGCCCTTGGGGCCGGTCGACCAGTTGGCGAGGTCGCCATTTTCGGCCACTTCGTACGTGCCCAGGATTGCCACATCGAGATGGCCGCCGCGCACCATGCCGAAGCTGTCGGCGTGGTGGAAGAAAGCCGCGCCGGGCCGAAGCGTGATCGCTTTCTTGCCGGCATTGATGAGGTCCCAGTCCTCCTCGCCCGCGGCAGGCGCCTCGCCGAAATTGAGCACGCCGTTTTCGGTGTGGAAGATGGCCTGCTTGCCCGGCGGCTGGAATTTCGCAACCATTTCGGGGAAGCCGATGCCCAGGTTCACATAGGCACCATCCTCGATGTCCTGCGCGGCGCGCCAGGCGATCTGGGCATTGGAAAGCTTGCTGGTCATGCGTAGGCTACTCCTTGCCGCATCAAGGCTTCTTCCTGTTGGGGCTCGGTAATCTCGACTACTCCGTCGACGAAAATGCCAGGGGTGACGACATGTTCAGGGTCGATCTCACCGGGCTGGACGATCCTGGTCGCCTGCACGATGGTTTTGGCGGCAGCGGCGGCCATAAGCGGGGAGAAATTTCGCGCCGCCTTGCGATAGGTCAGATTGCCCAGCGTATCGGCCAGCTCGGCCTTTAGGATCGCCACGTCGGCCTTGAGCCAGCGTTCCTGCACATAATGCTTGCCGTCGAACTCGGCGACCGGCTTGCCCTTGGCCACATCGGTGCCGTAGCTCGCTGGCGTGTAAAAGGCCGGGATACCAGCGCCGGCGGCGCGGATGCGTTCGGCCAGCGTACCCTGCGGCACTAGTTCGAGTCCGATTTCACCGGCAAGATATTTCTCGGTGAAGGCGCGCGGATCGGCGGAACGCGGGAAGGAGCAGATCATTTTGCCCACCATGCCCGCGTCGATCATTGCGGCAATACCAATGCGGCCATTACCGGCATTGTTGTTGACGATCGTGAGGTTTTTGGGGCTGCCGGTGGCCTTGAAGCGATCGATCAGCGCGTGGATGAGCTCGATCGGCGCGCCGGAGCCGCCGAAACCGCCAACCATCAGCACCATGCCATCCTCGATCCCTGCCACCGCCGTGGCGAGATCGGAAATTGTCTTGTCCATGGGCAAATCCTTTCCGAGAGGGCGAGCCTGTTCTGACAGCAAGCGGGACGCAACGGAAATGAAATGCGCCGCCCCATCTATAGCCTTGCGGTTATGAGAAAGACCGTTTGCGCTGGCAATTCAGCAGGATCGCGGCCAGTTGCATAACCTTGAAACCTAGTCGAGGCGCAATTGATCGAGCAGTTTTTGCGCGAGCCGCAGGCTGGCGCCGGTGTTGATCAGCATGGATGGCAGGGTGAGCCATTCGAGCGTCCAGGCAGCCCCGGAACGTTCGTTTTCGTGCAGCTGGGCCTGGGCCAAGGTGCCGGACAGGCCGGCATTGGCGCGCGCCAGCGCAACCAGCACCTCGGCATTGACCGGGTTGGACTTGTGCGCCATGGCCGAAGACCCCCCGCCGCCCGCCAGCCGGACCGCGGCGACTTCGTTCTGAGCCAGCAGGGTCACATCGACACCCAGCTTACCGAGTGCGCCGGTAACCTGCGTGAGCAGGCTGCCCAGCGCAATGATCGGATCGCGCGTCGCCTGCCAGGGTGTGGCGAGACCCAGATCGAGGCGTTTGGCCATTCTGGCGGCAATCGCATCGCCAAGCTCGCCGAAGCTGCTCCGATCGCCCACCGGACCGCCGAGCTGGATCACCAGCAGGCTCCGCCGCAGGCTGGCAATGGACTGCAATTGACGCCTGAGCGGTTCGGACCAACTGGCAAGTTTTGCAGCCCAGGTGGTGGGCAGTGCCACCTGCATGCGGGTATGGGCCATGAGTTCGCGCGTACCATGTTCTTTGCTCAGCGCGTCGAGCTGGTCGATCACAGCGGTCAGGCGCGCCTCATAGACAACAAAGATACCGGCCAATTGCAGCATCAGGGCGGTGTCGGTGACATCCTGACTGGTGGCGCCCTTGTGCAATACGGTCCGATGTGGCTCGGCGAGATCCGCCTTCAGTTGTTTCACCAGCGCGGGGACGACGACGCCGTCCTGCGCCATGCCCGCTTCGAGAACTGGCCAGTCCGGCGTGAAATCCTCGATCGCCTTGCCAATGGCCGCCGCTGCTTCTTCGCTGATCCAGCCGGTGTCGGCACTGGCTTCGGCGAGGGCCCGCTCGAACGCCAGCATGGCGTCAAGCTGGGCGGCATCGGAAAGCAGGCTTTCAATTTCCGGATCGCCGGCAAGGGCGGAGAGAAGGGTCATGCAGCAATCCTTGGCCCGGCTTTTGTGTGTAAAGTCGCTCCCCACCCGGCCCCCTCTGAAAAAGGGGAGGCTGGGTGGGGGCTATAGCTCACATATCAAAGAATACAGTTTCCTGCTCGCCCTGAAGGTGGACGTCGAGAGTGTAGGTGGCGCCTTCTCGACGGGCGATCAGGGTTTGGCGGCGGCGCTTATCCATGATCTTGTTGAGCACGAAATCGGTCGCGTTGGCCTCGGCCTCGTCCTCGAAGTAAAGCCGAGTCTGGAGGCCGATATTGATGCCGCGGGCCACGATCCAGAGCGCGATATGGGGTGCCATGAGCTTGCCATCGGGACCGGGCACGCGGCCGGGCTTGATCGTCTCGAAAGTGGCGGCACCCGCTTCGCTCAGCGGCTGTCGCCCCCAACCGGTGAAGGCGGGTACGGCGTTGGAATTGGGGGCGGTCGGGCCGACGAAATTGCCGCTGGCATCGGCCTGCCAGATCTCGACCACGCCATCAAAGAGTGGCACGCCGACGCCATCGAAGACACGGACGGCCACATTGATGCGTTCGCCCTCGACCTCGCCATGGATCATGGTCGTACCGAGATCCTGCGGAATAACCCCGGTGATGTCGCAGAAATTCGGCGTCATGCCGATATGAACATAGGGGCCGGCGGTCTGGGACGGGGTCTCTTTCAGGGTCGGGGTGGGGTGCAGCATGTCAGTTCCCCTCTTTTCTGTTTTCGAACATGGTCGAACGGCGGCCGCGCAGCACGATATCGAAACGATAGCACAGGGCATCCATAGGTGTGGTGTTGAGGCGGTCGAGCCGGGCGGTCAACTGGTCGATCGCGGCCTTGTCATTGATGGTGGCAACGATCGGGCACTGCCAGATCATCGGGTCGCCCTCGAAATACATCTGGGTGATCAGGCGCTGCGCAAAGGCATGGCCGAAGACCGAGAAATGGATATGAGCGGGACGCCAGTCATTGCCGGTATTGGGCCAGGGATAGGCGCCGGGCTTGATGGTGCGGAAGTGGTAAAACCCGTTCTCGTCGGTGATCGAGCGGCCAAAGCCACCGAAATTGGGGTCGAGCGCAGCGACATAGCCCTCTTTCTTGTGACGGTAGCGTCCGCCGGCATTGGCCTGCCAGTATTCGACCAGCGTATTGGGCACAGGCCGCGCATTCTCGTCGAGCACCTGGCCATAAACGATCATACGCTGGCCGATGGCGTCGGTGCCATCCTGGCTGAAATTGCGGATCAGGTCGTTGTCGAGTTCGCCCAGCTTTTCGTGACCGAAGGTTGGGCCGGTCATCTCAGACTTGGTGGGGCCGAGCGAGAGCAAGCTGTGTTTTGGGGCGCGGAACGTCGTCGATTTGTATCCGGGCGTATCCGCCTTGGGATGCCAGTCGCGATCGCGCTGGAACAGCTGGCCGTCGGCCCCGGGTAGAATGATGCCGCTCATTGGGCCGTCTCCTCACGTTTAGCCAGTTCGTGCTTGGCGATCTTGTAGGCACTATTGGCCGCTGGCACGCCCGCATAGACGGCGACGTGCAACAGCAATTCCTTGATATCATCCTCGGTGGCGCCGGTATTGACCGTGGCGCGCACATGCATGGCGAATTCCTCCTCATGGCCCAGCCCGGCCAGCAGGGCCAGGGTCACGATGGAGCGCTCGCGCTTGGAAAGGCCCGGACGCGACCAGACCGAGCCCCAGGCCCCTTCGGTGATGAAGGTCTGAAAGGCGTCATCGAGTTCGGTGGTCTTTGCGGCGGCCTTGTCGACATGGCCGTCGCCCAGAACGGCGCGGCGGGTCGCCATGCCGCGATCGAACAATGACGTATCAGCCATGGTCGGCCTCCTTGAGAAAGTCCTGGATCAGGTCAGCCAGATGTGCCGGCTGTTCGATGGATGGGATATGGCCGACACCGCTGAGGATCTCGAAGCGCGAACCGGGTATGGCGGTACAATTGCGAACCAGTTCGACCGGCGCCGCCAGATCGGCATCGCCGGCCACGATCAGCGTTGGCGCCTGAATCCGCGCAATGTCTGCGCCAAGATCAGTGTCGCGCAGCGTTGCGCAGGTATTGGCGTAGCCAAGGGGATTGGTGCGCAGGAAGAGATTGCGCCAACCAGCCAGCTCATCGGGACGATGCTGGCGGAAATCGGGGCTGAACCAACGCTCCATGACCGGATCGGCCATGGGTTCGAGGCCTTTGGTGCGAGCCGTCTCGATGCGCGCGCTCCACATGGCGGCGTCTCCCATGCGCGGGGCGGTGCAACACAGGACAAGTGCGCCAATGCGGTCCGGCGCGCGCAGCGCAAGCCCCTGCGCAATCAGCCCGCCAATGGACACGCCAGCCACCGCCACCTTGCCCAGGTCGAGATGCTCGAGCAGGCCTTCAAGATCGTCGAGATGTTCGTCCAGGGCATAGTCACCCTCGGGCGCGTCGCTCAGCCCGTGGCCGCGCTTGTCATAGGACAGACAGCGATAGCTGTCGGAGGACATGGCGATCACTGCATCCCAGATGCGCGCATCGGTGCCCAGCGAATTGACAAAGACCAGCGCGGGGGCGCCCTCAGGACCCGTCAGGCGGTAGTGCAGCAAAGTGCCGCTGATACGGACAAATGGCATGGCTTCCTCTTGCCCCTGATTTAAGGGAATGCCAGCGCAGGTGTAAAATGATATGTCCGCCCCATACGATAACTCCGGGATTATTGAATTTGCACCGGTAACCCCGAATTTGCTATCAAAAGCGCAGATGGCATAACCGGAAATACAATGTCGCCGCGCATTATCGACCCTCGCATTCGTCTTCGGCATATCGCCTGCTTTCTAGAGGTGGCGCGGTTGCGCTCCATGGCCGGCGCGGCCGAGGCGCTCAATATCAGCCAACCCGCCGCCACCAAGACGATCCAGGAACTCGAAGCCCTGCTGGGCGGGCAATTGTTTGATCGCAGCCGGCGGCGACTGGCCCTGACGGCCTTTGGCGAAGTGTTTTTCCGCTATGCTTCGACCAGCATCGCCGCCTTGCGCCAGGGGATCGACGCGGCGCGCGGGACGCATGACACCGCCATGGTGCGGGTGGGCGCGCTGCCTACCGTCTCGGCACGCATGCTGCCCGATGCCGTGCGCGGCTTTACCGAAGACAATGGCGGGGTGACCACCCGCATCATCACCGGCCCCAATGGCTATCTGCTCTCGCTGTTGCGCACCGGCGATGTCGATCTGGTCATCGGCCGCATGGCCGAACCCAATGCCATGGTGGGCCTCAGCTTCGAGCATCTCTATTCCGAGCGCGTGGTGCTGGCAGTGCGGCCCGGCCACCCTGTTCTTAGCGCACCCGAGTTCAATCTCCGGCTGATCGAGAATTACCAGACATTGATGCCGACCCCGGATTCAGTGATCCGTCCGGTGGTGGAACGCATCCTGCTGGCCCATGGAGTGACGCAGTTGCGCGACGAGATCGAGACCGTGTCCAATGCCTTTGGCCGGTCTTATGTGCGCCAGACCGAGGCCATCTGGATCATTTCCGAGGGGGTGGTGGCCGACGATGTCGCCGAGGGGCGGCTGGCGCTGCTGCCGGTCGATACCAGGGAGACGCTGGGACCGGTGGGCTTTACCACGCGCACCGACACCCCGACATCACTGTCCACGACCAGTCTGATGCAGTCGGTGCGGGAGGTTGCCGAGCGGCTGCGGAAAGACGGGCACTAAGCGAGGACTGCGCGTCTAGCGGCGCCGCATCTGTTCGCGCAGGACCGCTGGCGGCACGCCGAACATGCGGGCCATGAAACGGGAAAAATAGGCCGGGTCGTCATAGCCCAGTTCTGCCCCGATCTGCTTGATCGTCAGGGTCGAGAACAGCAATTGCCGTCGCGCTTCGAGCGCAATGCGCTGTTCGATGACGTCAAGAGCCGAGCGGCCGAGACGCTGCCGACACAGACGATTGAGATGGGTGTGGCTGATGCCCACCGCGGCCGCATAGTCGGCCACGCGGCGCGAATGGCGGTATTGCTGTTCGACGAGGTCACGAAACCGCGCCACCAGATGCGCGGCCCGGCCATTTTCCTGGGACGGCATAGCGGCGACATCGGCGCGCCGCAAGGCGACCAGCAAGAGCATGAGATGGGCGCGCATTGCCACGTCATGGCCGGTCCCGGGCCGGTCCGCCTCGGCGGTCAAACGGCCCAGCGCCATGGCGATATCCCGGCAATTGCGATGGATCACCATGGCCTGCGGGCGCGGCACGCCGAGCCCGACGATGTCGCGCTCGATCAGGGTGACCACCGTGCCGCGCACATCGGCGCTGAACGCATAGCCGTGCACGGTTCCCGCGGTTACCACCGCAATGCTTTCGGGCAGCAACAGATGATCGTCGCCGTCCAGCGTCATCTCGGCCCGGCCGGCCGTGAGATAAAGCACCTGGAAGAACTGGTCGTGCCGGTGTGGCGCAATACGATAATCGTGCAGGCGGCTACGGGCCTGGATGGTTTCCCAGTGCAACCAGTCCTGCCGAGCCTCCCCCTCGGTTTCACCATAGAGCGCATAGGTCGGGATCGAATTCATGTTCAGATAGTGCAAGAGATTGCGTGCTCTGTCCATTCACGACGACCTCATGCAGGCGCATCATGGCGGCAAAAATGGAGGAGCGAATGCGTACCCAAGTCGCCATTATCGGCGCCGGCCCGGCCGGCCTCATGCTGGGCCGCCTGCTGGACCTTGCCGGCATCGCCAATGTCATCATCGAACGCAAGAGCGCCGAGTATGTGCTCGGACGCATCCGCGCCGGCGTTTTGGAGCAAGGCTCAGTCGATCTGATGGAGCGGGCTCAGGTGGCCAGCCGGCTCAGGGCGGAGGGCCTTGTTCATCACGGCACCGACCTCTCCTTCGATGGTGACCGGCTGCGGATCGACTTCACGAAACTGGTTGGCAAGCACGTCACTGTTTATGGTCAGACCGAGGTCACGCGCGACCTAATGGAGGCCCGGGAGGGCAATACCATCTATGAGGCGGCCAATGTCGCGATCCATGACTTCGACGGCAGCCCCTCGGTCAGCTGGGAGCAGGACGGCGTCACCCAGCGGCTCGACTGCGACTACATTGCCGGATGCGATGGCTATCACGGCGTCAGCCGAGCCAGCGTGCCACAAGAGGCGCTGACCACGTTCGAGCGCACCTACCCCTTTGGCTGGCTGGGCATTCTGGTCGACAAGCCGCCGGTGGCCCATGAGCTGATCTATGCCCATCACGAGCGCGGCTTTGCGCTGTGCTCGCAGCGCTCGAATGTCCGCAGCCGGTACTATGTGCAGGTGCCGAACGACGAAAAGGTCGAGAACTGGAGCGATGAGCGGTTCTGGGACGAGTTGCGCCGTCGCCTCAATCCGCAAACGGCCGAGGCGCTGCAGACGGGCCCGTCGATCGAGAAATCCATCGCGCCGCTAAGGAGCTTCGTGGCCGAACCGCTGCGCTTCGGCAAGCTGTTCCTGGCCGGCGATGCCGCCCATATCGTGCCGCCGACGGGCGCCAAGGGGCTCAATCTGGCGATGAGCGATGTGGCCATGCTGGCCGATGCGATGATCGAGCTTTATGCCGAGAAGTCTGCGGCGGGGATCGACAATTATTCGCAGCGGGCGTTGGCGCGTATCTGGAAGGCGGAGCGCTTCAGCTGGTGGATGACGAGCCTGCTACACACCTTCCCCGAAACCGGTCGGTTCGGGCGCCGCATCCAGCGTGCCGAGTTCGACTATCTCCGCGGTTCGGTTGCCGCCCAGCAGGTGCTGGCCGAGAACTATGTCGGATTGCCAAGCTAGCAGCCGCACGCCCCTCTGCTGCACAAGGCTACCGCAAAAAGAAGAGGCCCGGTCAGTTTCCCGACCGGGCCTCTTCTTTTGCCTGAACCGGCCGATTACATCTCGGCAGCAACGGCGGCACGGGCCGCATCGAGCAGAGACTGACCGTCAATGCCCTGGCCATCCATGTCGGCAAGCCACCGATCGACAACCGGCCCGGCCGCTTCGATCCAGCGGGCGGTTTCGGCTTCATCGAGTTGCACGACATTATTGCCGGCATTGACGGCAATCGAGAGGCCCGTGGCGTCGCCATTATCCATAACGCGGCCGAACATGCGCGAGGTCTCGAGGCCGGAATTGGCGTCAATCACAGCCTTCAGATCGTCGGGCAGGTTGTTGTAGCTGTCCATGTTCATCACGAAGCCGAAGGTCTGGGTATAAAGACCGTACTGGCTGGTGAAGCCGGTATGGTTCTCCACCAGTTCGGCGACGCGCAGGGACGGCGTCACTTCCCAGGGAATGGTCGTGGCGTCGATCACGCCCTTGGACAGCGCCTCGGTCACCTGTGGCACGGGCATGCCGATCGGCTCGGCGCCGAGTTCAGCCAGCATGTCGGAAATGATGCGCGAACCGCCACGCACCTTCATGCCATTGAGATCTTCCAGGCTGGTGACCGGGTCCTTGGAGTGGAACAGACCGGGGCCATGGGTGTGAAGCGCAATGACATGCACACCGGCGAACTCATCAGCCGAGTTTTCCTGCACATAGTTGTAGAAGGCAGCCGAACCCACTTCCCCGTTGGGAATCATGAAGGGCAGTTCGAACACTTCGGACTTGGGGAAGCGGCCGGGCGTATAGCCGAGCACGGTCCAGATGATGTCGACAACGCCGTCCTTGGCCTGGTCGAACAGTTCCGGGGGAGCGCCACCCAGCTGCATGGCCGGGTAGAGCTCGAACTTGATGCGGCCGTCGGATTCATCGGAAACCTTGGCGGCCCAGGGCTCGATGGCCTGGGCCGGGATGGTTGCCTGTGCCGGCAGCATCTGGTGAATGCGCAGGGTGACTTCCTGGGCAAAGGCGGTGGTGGACATGGCGAGCGCAGCCAGCGCCCCCACTACCAGGCTCTTGGTCTTCATTGGGTATCCCTCCCTCGTCATGGCCATGTCTGGCCGGGTCATTGTCCCGGCCCGGCTCCAGCGGAACCAGGCCGGAACAGGTTCTTACCTAATAGAGCATCCAGACCAGCCACAGGGTGATGGGCGGGAAGGCTACCAGGATTGCGGTGCGGACCATGTCGCTGGCCACGAAGGGCAACACGCCGCGATAGGTGTCGGACAGGCGCGTTTCGGGCGCCATGGAATTGATAATGAACAGGTTCATCCCCACGGGCGGCGTGATCAGGCCGACTTCGACCACGATCAGCACGATGATGCCGAACCAGATGCCGAACTCGTCAGGCGTCAGGCCGAAATCGAGCACGGACATCATCGGGAAGATGATCGGCACGGTCAGCAGGATCATGGAGAGCGAGTCCATGACGCATCCCATGACGAGATAGAAGATCAGCACCAGGATCATCACGATCCAGGGATTGAAACCCTGCTCGCCAACCCAGGTCGCCAGGACCTGAGGCACCTGGGACAGCGCCAGGAAACTGTTGAGAGCCGCGGCGCCGAGCACGATCAGGAAGATCATGGCAGTGGCGCTGGCGGTGGCGAGGCACGCCTGCATGATCGATTTTCGATCCAGGCTGCGGGCCGCCAGGGCGATCAGGAAGGTACCGGCCGCGCCCACCGCAGCCGCCTCGGTCGGGGTGAAGATGCCGGCATAGATGCCGCCGATCACAGCCACGAACACCACCAGCACCGGCCAGGTCTTGGCCAGCTCGCGGAACCGATGGCCATAGGGCAAGCGCTCGCGCACGCCACCGGATCCGGGCACCATGCGCACATAGATCATAATGACGACGATGTAGCCGATGGCGGCCAGGATTCCTGGCACGAAGGCGCCCATGAAGAGCTTGGCGATGTTCTGCTCGGTCAGAACCGCGAAGATCACCAGAATGATCGAGGGTGGGATGAGAATGCCAAGCGTGCCGCCGGCGGCCACGGCACCGGTGGAAAGCGCACCGGAATAGCCATATTTCTTCAGCTCGGGCAGGGCCACCTGCCCCATGGTGGCGGCGGTGGCCAGCGAAGAGCCGCAAATGGCCCCGAAGCCGGCGCTGGCGCCAATGGCAGCCATGGCCACCCCGCCTTTCCTGTGGCCGAGCCAGGCGGCGGCTGCATTGAACAGGCCTGAGGACAAGCCGCCCAGCGTGGCGAACTGGCCCATCAGCAGAAACAGCGGCACCACAGAGAGCGAATAAGAGGCAAATGTGGAATAGGTCAGGTTCTTGAACTGGGCCGAGACAGGATTGAAGCTGCCGGTGATCAACCAACTGCCGAACACGCCCACACCCAGCATGGCCAGGCCGATCGGCACGCGCAGAAAGATCAGGACCAGAACGAGCGGCAGTCCGAGAAAGCCGAGCATCAAGGGGGTCATATTTCGGCTCCCGCCTGCTTGGGTTCGGCTTCACCCTTGAGGGCATAGCTGAGCGAGCGGCCCAGCACATAGACAGCCACCACCGCCATGACCACCGCGCCGACAAAGGCCACTGCATAGGCCCAGCTCAGCGGGAAGCGCAGCAACAGGGTGGTCTCACGATAGGCAAACTTGTCCATCATGCCGTAGTAGAGGCGCCAGGCGATGAACCAGGATGCGGCGAGCATCATGATGTCGGTGACGACCAGGATCCAGCTATTGACGCGCAGGCCGAGACTGTCGGTGACCAACGCAACCACAGCGTGGCTTCGGGTGAGATGGGCCCAGGGCATGAAAGCAAAGATCGCAAAGCCCATGCCGATGGAGACCAGCTCATAATCGCCAGTGATCGGCTTGAGACCAACGAACAGCAGGGCACGACCGATGATGCTAACCACAATCATGCCGACCATGGCCAGCAAGACCAGCCCACCGACGATCGCCATCCACCTGGCCAAACCTACTATAAACCGCCCCAACAGGGACTCGTCTCTAAACACGCAGGTCTCCCCCCATACATCACACCGGTTTTAGGGCGTCGGGCGCGGTCAAGTAAAATGACAATTGCCCGCCGTCCCATAACAGCCAGATTATACATTTTTGCGATTATAGCGATTAAACACCGTCACAATCGGCCTGATCGATAACCAATTAGGTGAAACTGTCCGCCGACCCGATTCATGGGGCAGAGTTTTCCCATGCATTCACGCGCGATGTTCGCATGTCCGCTTGCCTTCCTGATCGGCCTCGCTAGGGTCATCTGGCAATGGTCCAACGAAGAACTCCTCCTCCTGAGCCCTCCGAGGGCGATACGGCGCTGCAGACGGATGCGACAACCTCGATTGTCGGTTACCGGCTGCGCCGCGCCCAGCTCAGTGTGTTCCAGAAATTTCTTGCCGTCTTCGATGAATTGAAACTGCGGCCTGCGGAATACTCGGTGCTCGTGCTGATCGGCGATAATCCTGGCCGCAAGCAAACCGAAATCGCCGAGGTGCTTGGCATCAAACGCGCCAATTTTGTCACGCTGGTGCACGGGCTGGAAGAGCGCGGACTGGTCGAGCGCGTCCCTTCGATGGAAGACAAGCGCGCCAATGCGCTGCATCTGACTGCGGAGGGTAAGGCTTTCCTGACCCAGGCCCAGGCCCGACACGCCCAGCTCGAGGACGAAACCGTTGCTCAACTGGGTGGCCCGGCAGCGCGGGCGCAATTGCTGGCACTGCTGGATCGGCTGATCTGACGTCCACCCGGCGCCCGCAACGCCCTCAGCCAAAGTTGGGTGGCCGCTTTTCCAGAAACGCCTTCAGCCCCTCCTCGGCATCCGGCCCAGTCTGGCTGAGGGCCGCCGTCAGGCTTTCAGCATAAAGGCCCGCTTCGGGCGGCATCGCGGCGATCTGCGCGATGGCCTGGATAATAAAACCGTTGATGGTCGGGGAGTTTTTTGCGATCCGTCCTGCCAGTTCGAAGGCCTTTTCCAGCCCCTGCCCTTCGGGCACCAGATGATGTGCCAGACCCAACCGCTCACCCTCGACGCCGGAATAGGTACGGCCAGTCAACATCATCTCGGTCAGGCGATCCGGCCCGATCAACCGGGAGATGCGCACCGAGCCGCCACCGCCCACGAAGATGCCGCGCATGCCTTCGGGCATCTGAAACCGCACGGTCTCCTCGGCGACGCGCACATGACAGGCGGCCGCAAACTCAAGTCCACCGCCCATGACAGCGCCGCTCATGGCGGCGACGACCGGTACGGTCGAGTGGGCGATGCGGGCCATGACGCGATGCCAGTTGCGCGAATGGGCCATGACATCGAGCGGTTCACGGGCAACATGCTGGGAGAGATCGAGGCCCGAGGAAAAATGTCCGCCAGCACCGGAAATCACGATTGCCCGGGTTTGCTCAGGTATGTTGGCAAAAAAGGCATCGAGCGCGGCGACGAGATCGTCGTTGAGCGCGTTGCGCTTTTCCGGGCGGTTGAGCATAAGGTGGCTGACCTTGTCCTTTTGCTCGAGGGTCAGCACCTGGTCCTTGGTCATCGATGTGTCCTTCACGGTACTCATTTTGTCTGGCTCAACAAGCTGCGCACGTCTTCGGGCAGGGGCGCCGAGCGGATACCGCCATCCTCGCCGCGCACCACCCAAACGCGCTTTTCGTGGGCCTCGATGGCGAGGTCGCCATCTCTGAACACGCTATGTTTCACCGCGAAGCTGGAGCGGCCCAAACCGGTGATTTCGCTTCTGATCTCGATCACATCGCCAAAGCTGGATGGGCGGATGAAGCGCGCGCCGGTATCGACCATGGGGATGCCGGCAATACCGAAATGATCGAGCCAGTTGCGCTTGTGCATGGCAAAGGCCGCCGAGAGCATGGCCGCGGTGGCATTATCGAAAAAGCGGAAATAATTGGGGTAATAGACGATACCGGCCGGGTCGCAATCGCCGAACTGGATTTCGACCCTGGTGATGTTGGAAAACATGGCAGTTCCTATTTCGCCTGCATGCGCAGTGCGCCGTCGAGCCGCACCACTTCGCCATTGAGGTAATCATTGCCCACCATGGCCATGACCAGATCGGCAAACTCGCTGGGCTTGCCAAGGCGCGGCGGATTGGGAATGGCCGCGGCCAGACCGTCCTGGGTCTCGGGTGGGAGGCCTTCGAGCAGTGGCGTGAGGAACAGGCCCGGCGCGATGGCGAGGACACGGATGCCAAAGCGGGCAAATTCGCGCGCCGCCGGCAAAGTCAGTGAAACGATACCGCCCTTGGAGGCGGCATAGGCCGCCTGACCGATCTGGCCTTCATAGGCGGCGACCGAGGCGGTGGAGATGACCACGCCGCGCTGACCATTTTCGTCCGGCTCGGCCAGCGACATGGCATGGGCGCAGAGCCGCATCATGTTGAAGCTGCCGACCAGATTGACATTGATGACGCGGGAAAAGGCGTCGAGCGGCATCGGTCCATCACGACCGACGATGCGGGCCGCCGTACCGATGCCAGCGCAATTGACCAGCACCGAGGGCGTGCCGAGCGCGCCAATGGCAGCATTGACAGCTGCTTCGGCGCTGGCGGCGTCCGATACATCCACGGCAAAGAATTGCCCGCCAAGGTCGTCGGCAATCGCCCGACCCTTGTCCGCATCGCGGTCGAAAATGCCGACAATTGCTCCGGAAGACGCCAAGGCTCGCGCGGTCGCGGCGCCAAGGCCGGAGGCGCCGCCCGTAACGAAGGCTTTTCTGCCCGAAACGTCCATCACGCGGCCTCCGGATTCTCGATAAGGAGCGCAATGCCCTGCCCGCCGCCAATACAGGCCGAGGCAATGCCGTAGCGGGAATTGGAGCGCTTGAGCTCAAGCGCCAGGGTCAGCCCGAGGCGAATGCCGGTGACGCCCAGCGGGTGTCCAATGGCAATGGCGCCGCCATTGACGTTGAGCTTGTCTTCATCGAGTCCCAGTTCATCGACACAGGCCAGGATCTGGGCGCCGAAGGCTTCATTGATTTCCACCCGGTCGATCTGGTCGAGCGTCATGCCCGCCACTTCGAGAACGGCGCGAATGGCCGGGGCGGGGCCGATGCCCATGATCTGGGGCGGCACGCCGACAGCAGCGCTGGCGAGAATGCGGGCCAGCGGCGTGTGACCATTGGCTTTTGCATAGGCACCCGAGGCCACCAGCACGGCGCCGGCCCCATCGACAATGGCAGAGGAATTGCCGCCGGTCTGCACGCCGCCGAATGCGGGACGCAGCCTGGACAACACTTCGTAGGGCGAGGGACGAATATGGGAGTCGGTGTCGACGCTCTCCACTCCGCGCGGCAGCTTGATGCCGCGCTTGTCGAGCGTCTCGATTTCGAAGACCTCGCTGGTCACCGCCACGATTTCCTCGGCCAGAATGCCGGCGTCGCGCGCGACAATTGCCCGGTTGAAGCTGCGCTCGGCAAAGCGGTCCACCCGTTCGCGGGGGATATTATACTGCTTGGCAAGATTTTCGGCCGTGTCGCCCATATTGACGCAACCGGCAGGATCGTAGAGCGCTTCCCAGAGGAAGTCCTTGAACTCCACCTGCCCCATGGCAAAGCCATTGCGGTGGGTATAGGCGGCGATGGGATTGCGGCTCATGCTTTCGCAGCCCGCACCCAGCGCCAGATCGACACGGCCCAGAGACACCGAGTCAGCAGCCTGGGCGATGACCTCGATACCCGTGCCGCAGATGCGCTGCACCAGATGGGCCGGAGCCTCGATGGGCGCACCGGCATAAAGTCCGATATGGCGCGGGGTGACATAGGCGTCGAACGAGGCCTGGGCCATCGAACCGGCAATGGTATGGCCGATATCGGCGGCTTTCACACCGGTCTTCTCGATGGCGGCGCGCGCCGCCTTGATGCCCAGATCAATCGGGGAAATCGCGCTGAGGGCACCGCGATAATCGACAAAAGGGGTGCGGGCGCCACCGAGCAGGTAGGCGTCGTCGAAAGTGAGGCGAAGGCCTTTGCTCATATCTCAGGCGCCTTTCCGGGAAAGCACGAAAATGTCGGGGCCGGGCGTGTCGGCATAAAGGGTTTCGACCAGCGCGGCGCGATGGGTGCGCACGGCCCGCTGATTGATCGAGCCCTTGTCTGTCACCTCGCCCTTATCGATGTCAGGCGCATCTGCCATCAGCAGGGCCCGCGCAACATGGTTGGAGCTGCCGGTAGATTGCCGGGCCAGGGCCGCCAGGCTATCGGCAAATTTCTCCCGCACCGCAGGATGCGCGAGAATGACCGGCGCTTCGGCCTCAGCCGGCAGACCGGCATGGCGCGCACAGGCGGCCAGATCGGGGAAGATCATGGCGCCGATGAAATTGCGGTCGAGCCCGGTGACCACCACGTCGCGGATCAATGGCGCGCAGGCAGCAATGACGGCGCCACGCACGGCGGCGAAGTTGACCCAGGTGCCGGTCGAAAGCTTGAAATCCTCGGTGACGCGCCCGTCGAACACAAAGCCCCTGGTGAGATCCTCGCGATCAGCGAAGCGTACGGCGTCGCCGATCTTGTAGAAACCTTCTTCGTCGAAAGCTTCGGCGGTCTTTGCTTCGTCTCGCCAGTAGCCTGGGGTGACGTTGGGGCCTTTGAGGCGCAGCTCGGTCTTGTCGCCATTGGGCACCAGCTTGATGGTCATGCCCGCGGCCGGCAAGCCGATATGGCCGGCCTGTTCCACGGCCCAGGTGGTGGTGAAAGCAAAGGGCGCCGTTTCGGTCGATCCATAGCCGGTGATAATCATCACCCGCTCGCCGGTTTCGGCGCGGGCGGCGCGATCCAGCCCGTCAAAGACGTGCTGGCTGAGCCCGGCGCCGGCATATTGCAGCAGCTTCAAGCGCGCAAAGAGGTTGCGCCGCGCTTCGGGGTGCTCATCGAATGCCGCGACCAGGAATTCATAGGCCTTGGGCACATTGGTGAACAGGGTCGGCTGAACAGTCTTCAAATTTTCCAGCGTGCGACCAAAGCGCGCCGGGGTCGGTTGGCCATCATCGATATAAAAGGTGCCGCCATTATAGATGGCGATGCCGGTATTGTGGCTGCCGCCGGCAACGTGGTTCCAGGGCATCCAATCGAGCAAGACCGGCGGCTCGTCCTGTACAAAGGCGAGCGCCTGGCGGATCATTTGCTGGTTGCAGGCCATCATGCGGTTGGTGGTGATGACGCCCTTGGGCAGGCCGGTGGAGCCGGAGGTGAACAGAACCTTGGCCACCGTATCGGGCGTGATGGCGTCATGCGCCTGCTGCACGGCCGGCGTGACCGGGGTTTGCAGCAGTTCGTCAAACACGCTGACGGCACGGCCGCTGATGGGATTTGAGCGCACGATCAGCGGCACATCGGCACCGAACACGGCGTCGATGGCGGGGGCGAATTTTTCGCCATCGCTGGCATAGATCATGCCGGGGGTGAGGAGCCCCGCAATGTGACGCAGCTTGCCGAAATCGGTGGAGATCAGCGAGTAGGCCGGCGAGATGGGCGCATAGGGAATGCCAACCCAGATGGCCGCCATGCCGAGCAGGAAATGCTCGATCTCATTGCCCGAAATGATCATCAATGGACGTTCAGGAGACAGACCCGCGTCGAGCAGGGCCTGGGCGAGCGGCGGAATGCGCTCCAGCACCTGGGCGAAGCTCAGCTTGCGCCAGCCTTCACCCTGCCGGTCGGCGATCAGAATGGCATCTGGCGTGCGGGCAGCCCAGTCCTCGAGCGCATCAACGATGGCGCGCGGATAGGGGCCGAGTTCCTCAACCGAGCGAATGATGCTTGTGCCATCGGCGCGACGCTCTTCACGCGCAGCCATATTGCCCAGCCGCACGGGGCGGATTGGGGTCGTCCTATATTCCATGAGCATTCTCCTCACGGATATTGTTATGACTCATAACTATTGTTTTGGCAAGGGACCAAGTGCCGATCCTAGCCCAAAGTCAGCCCTGCAGAGGTGCCCCGACCGCCGGGAGCCGTCTCGCATGTGTCGAGGGGAGCGCCGCCAGCCGCGCCGCCTCCTCGGGTAGCTCGACATCGATTAGTAGCCCATCGGGCACGGCGATGCGCAGGGACCAGCGGCGTTATGTCAAGATCGGCGCGCGATGAAGACCTCTCAGCCGTCGCCCTCAACTCGCCAGTTTGAGCTATTGCTCGTGGAAGGCACGCGCCATGGAGTCGGTCACCGGCTTGATCAGATAGTCAAGAAAGGTCCGCTCGCGCGTCCGCACCAGCACTTCTGCCGGCATGCCCGGGGTGGGCGAAAAGCCGGGAACGCGTCCGAGCTGGTCAGGTGAAATGGTTATGCGCGCCAGATAGACGTCCCGCTGGGTGCCCTCGACCCCGGCGATGGTATCGGCGGAAATATATTGCACCTTGCCTTCGAGCACAGGCGTGGTGCGCTGATTGAGAGCCGTCAGCCGGATGTTGGCCGCCTGACCCTCCTTGACCTCATCGATCTGCATGCGCGGGACCTGGACCTCGACAATCAGAGGAACGCCCGCCGGCAGGATCTCGAAGATCGGCAGACCGCTTTCCACCACACCGCCAGTGGTGTGGTAGTACATGCGCACTATGGTGCCAGCGACCGGGGAAGAAATGGTCGTGCGGTTGAGGATGTTCTGCGCCTGCAGGGTCTGTTCGCGTAGCGCCTCGAGTTCGGCTTCCACTGTCTGCATCTCATCGAGCGCGGCTTGACGGACCGCGTCGCGCGCCTGAACGATCTCACCGGTGTATTTCTCGATCTGGGTATAGGTCTCCTGCACTTCGGACTCGAGCCGCGAGATATCACCCTCGGCATCGAGCACTGACCGCTCGACGGCGCGCACGGAGGATTGTGCCACCACGCCCTTTCCGAACAGTTCCAGCATCGCCAGATGGTCCTCGCGCAGCAGCGCCAATTGATTTTGCATGGATTCGATCTGCGCCTGGCGACCGCTGATGCGGAAGCGCAGAGCCGCCAGGTTCTGCTCGATCAGTTGCAGTTCGTTGTTGAGCTTTTCGCGCCCGGCGATGAAATTGGTGCGCTGGCCTTCAACCACCGCGGCAATGTCGGGATTGCCCATATGATCCTGGACGGACTCGGGGGGCACGTATTCGTCCAGTTCCAGGGCTTCGGCATTGAGCCGGGCGCGAATGGCCTCGAGCCGGATGACACGCAATTGCAATTGCTTGGATGTCGCGTTCGCCGAGGTCTCGTCGAGCAGCAGCAAGCTTTGCCCGGCAATCACCTTGTCGCCTTCGCGCACCAGCAAGTCCTTGATGATGCCGCCTTCAAGGTGCTGGACGATCTTGTTTTCGCCAGTCGCGACAAAGCTGCCCTGAGCGATGACCGCGGCCGAGAGTGGCGCGGTTGCCGACCATGTTCCGAAGCCGCCAAAGGCCAGCACCACCAGCAATGCACCGATCCAGACCGGTGCGCGGATCGAGCGCGGCACACCGCTATACCATTCCAGGTTCTGTAATTCCCCTACGGCCGACATGGTCTAGTTCTCCCCCGAGGGCTTGGTCTCGTTGATAGCCGTGGGACTGTTCCCGGACTTGCCGGTCAGGGCCGCCATGACCTCGGACCGCGTGCCGAACATGGAGACCGAGCCATTGTTGAGCACCAGTATCTTGTCCACCACATTGAGCAGGGCCGGCCGCTGGGTGATGGTCACGACGGTAATCTTCTGCTTGCGGGCATGTTCGAGCGCCTTGGCCAGCGCGGTCTCGCCCTGCGAGTCCAGGTTGGAATTCGGCTCGTCCAGCACCACCAGCTTGGGATTGCCAAAAAAGGCACGTGCCAGCGCGACGCGCTGCTTCTGCCCACCCGACAATGGTGCACCATCGCCGGCGACGAAGGTTTCGTAGCCCTGCGACAGGCCCGCGATCAGCTCATGCACATCGGCCAGGACGGCAGCATCGAAAATGTCCTTGTCGCTGACATCCTCGCGCATGCGGGCGATATTGGCCTTGATGGTGCCCGGGAAGAGTTGCACGTCCTGCGGGAGATAGCCGATGCTTTCGCCGAACTGACGCTGGTCCCAATTGCGCAGATCCATCAGATCAAGCCGCACCGAACCGGAGGTGGGCAAGATTGAGCCGACCAGCATCTTGCCCAGTGTCGTCTTGCCGGCGCCCGAATTGCCGATCACAGCCAGCGACTCGCCGGGCTGCAAGGAGAAGGAAATGCCGTTGAGCAACACCTTCTTGTTGGGTGGCGGCACGAAGAGCAGGCGCTCGACATCGAGCCGCCCTTTTGGCTCGGGCAGCAGCAGGCGTTCGAAATTGAACGGGCTGGAGTGGAGCAGCCCCTTGATGCGCCCGAACGAGGCGCGGAACTGGGAAAAGCCGTTCCAGCCTTCGATCGTGCCTTCGATAGGGGTAAGGGCGCGGGCGGCGATGATCGAGCCGGCGATGACCATGCCACCGGTAATTTCGCCCTGGATAGCCAAAAAGGCACCCCAGCCGAGCATGGCCACCTGGGTGAGCAGTCGCACGCCCTTGGAAATACTCGACATGATGATGTTGCGATCCTGGGCGCGCACCTGCGCCTGTAGCGAGGCTGCTGTGTCGCGCCCCCAGATGCGCACCACCTCGGGAATCATCGCCAGCGCGTTGATGATCTGGGAATTGCGCGACATGGAATCGAGATGCAGGGCGGCACGGCTCAACAGATTATTGGCGTCGGTGAAAGGACGCGCGGTCATGCGCTGGTTGATCATGGCGATGATCAGCAGGCAGATCGATGCACCCACCACAATCAGGCCGAGCTGAGGGTGGATCAGAAATACCGCCAGCACGAAGAGCGGCGCCATGGGAGCATCGAGGAAGGACAGCAGGGTTCCAGAAACGATAAAGCTGCGCAGTTGCTGGAGATCGCCCAGGACCTGATAGTCGCGCCCATTGCTGTGCAATGAGGCGCGTGCCGCAGCGCTGAGAATGGGAGACCCCAGCTGCACGGCAATCTCGACGGCGGTGCGCATGAGGATAAAGCGGCGGACCGCATCGAGAATGGCTTGGAGCACCACGGCGCCAACCACGGCGGCGGTCAGCATGACCAGCGTGTCCATCGAGCGGCTGGTCAGCACGCGGTCAGAGATCTGAAACAGGTAGATCGGAATGGCCAGCACCAGAATATTGATGAAGACCGTAAAGCCCATGACGATGCCGAGATTGGTCCGCACCACGGCCATGCCATTGGCCAGGCTCTGGGTGAAATTGGGCTGGGCGGCGCGTTTGTGAAAGCCCGCGCCGCCGCCGCCCCTGCCCCCTCCATTCCCCGAACCGTTCGAGCCCTTGCCGCCGCCATCGCCAGAGGAGGTCTTGCTGGTCGATTTGAGTGGCCCGCGGTCACCCTCCACGATGGGTGGAATGCGGGTTTCAGGCTTGTCCGGGTCCGGGGTTCGGAAGTCGCGTTGTGGCCATTCCGCACGGGCCTGGTCTGCCTGCGCGGGCTGTGGTTCATCCTGCAGCGGCGCGGATTCGGGGCTGGGCGCGGTCTGGCGCGCCTCACGCGCGGGCGCTGGTTCTGGAGCCGCCTGTCGCGCCTGTGGGGTAGGTTCGTTAACAGGCTCCGCCCTCGCCTCGGCCTGCGCCGGTGCCTGCGGAGCGGAACTGGCCGTGGGTTCAGATTTCGCTTCCGCCTGCTTCGGCGCCGGCGGCACATTGGCGTTCTGGATGGGCCGCTCCGAGCTCCCGGCAGGCGCAGTCTGGCGCTCCTCGGGCCGGGGGCGCAGGACAGAACGTGGTGGTGGGGCGTTCTTCAAGCCCCTGGCGGATGGCGATTCCACCGCGCGTTGCGCAGTATTGTCTTCACCGGCCTGGGATGGCGGCGCATGGCCGCGGGCCAGTTCATCGAGCTCGGCGGCCGCCAGGTGGATATCATCCATGATTTGATCCATCCGATCGGACCGGACCTTGTTGGCGTGGCGTAGTTGACGGCCCAGCGCCTGTTGGTCGGTGCGGCTCAGGTGCTCAAAAGTCATGTGCTCTATCCGGAACTGAATTACGCGAGGACGGATTGCATGAGGTCGACCGGAGCCGCGTCATGGGTCGTGTCGCCAAGGGCGGAATAGTCGGGGTTGTCGGCGAGCGTTTCGGTGTGATCGAGGAAGGCAACGACTTCGCTCACCAGAGCATCGTCGTCCTCACCATCATCGCCCTGGGCCTGAAGAATATTGGCCTGGATCAGGATGGAGTCGGAGTAGTGGTTGCCGCCCACTTCGATGCTGTCACCAAAGGTGTCGAAGTCTTTTATGGCAGCGACATTGACCAGGGCATTGGAGCCGGTGTCGATGTTCCACTCGGTGACGGGCTGCCCATCGAGGAAGGCCTTTTTCTGCAGGGCGACAAAGTCGCCGTCTCCGAGAATATTGGTCTGCTCGACATAGCGCAGATCGTAGATGCTACCCGAGACGTAGAGTACGCGCGGAATGGCGATACCCTCGAACTCCTCGGCAGAGTAGAAGCTGGCCGGCATCGATTTGTTGCCACCGGCAAGGCCGTCCATGGCGTCCTTGTAGTGATCGGAGATGCCGGACTTTATCTCGGTAGCTCCGACATTATGGATGACGGCCTGGTTCCAGAGCAGGTTGCCGCTGGTGTTGAGCTCTCCGGAAGCGGGATAGTCCCCATCTTCGCCAGCACCAAGCATGGTGACGGTGTCATTGTCGTACAGGATATTGTTCTGCACGATGACATTGGCATCAAACACATTGCCGCCGACCAGTATGAGATCGAACAGCAATCCGATATCGGCGAAGTTCACGCCGTTGAAGGCAATGTTCTCGCCGCTGGTAACAACGGCATCGCTGCCTGAGGCGGTCAGAACGCCCATATCCTCATCGGACATGAAGGTAAGCTGCTTCATCCATTCGAGGAAGATGACGTCGCCCGAAACACAGGTGACCTGCCAGTTCTGCGGCATCACGCCCGGATTGGCCTCGGCATTGTCGCCGGCGGCATCGAATGTCTCCTGCACGAAGCTGGCGACATTGACCGCCTTGGTCCCCCCGCCTGCCTTGAGGGACAGAGGCAGGTCATCGTTAACATGATCGATATCACTGAAGGCGTTGGTCTGGACGATGGCGTCGAGCTGGTGGAAATTTCCACCGACGACGAAGTGCGTCCCGACCAGGCCACCATTGAGCACGGTGGCTTCATTGACCAGGAAGTTGCCGCCGCTGTTATAGGTGACAGAGCCTTGCGAATTGTCGTGCTCCAGCTGGAGCTGCGCCTCGTGCTCGCCGGTGACTTCGATGGCGTTGGGCGTGGTCGCATCCGCAACTTGTTCCTGCAGATGCTCTGGCAGCGCATCGGCGAGATCGGGCACTTCCGCTTCACTCTTGCCGTTGACGTAGGTGCCGGTTAGAAACTCGACCTGTTCGTACTGGGCGTCGGGGTTAGATTGCTGCGCTTTGGCGGTCGCGTTCACAGCGTCCATGACCAAGGGCACATCGTCATAGCTCGAAATGCCTGGGCCGTTGCCGATGGGGCCGAGCACCTCATTGCTCGCAGCCTGCAAGCCAAGCAGACCGGTGTCGGCGCCTGAGCGGAATGTCAGTGGCTCATCCAGCGTGCCCATGATGAAAACGTCATCATCGGAAAGGTGAATGGTTTGGGAGATCACCGCGATGACCGAGCCAGGCTCGATGCCGATCAGCGGGATCACAAGGTCGCCCGGACCTGCAGGCCATTGCGACAACGGCGAGTGCAGTTCAGACGCGGTGAAATCAGGGGTATTGGCAAGACCGATCTCGGCCGGGCCAAACATCGCCTCACCACGGATCAGGTATTCGGGGGGAGCGTAGAACACGCCTGGCGTATATTTGCCGAGGGCATAAGCCTGAAGCACATCAACGGAAACCTGCTGCATTTCCGGGGCTTCTGGCGCTGGTTCGGCATCATGTTCCGCAAGAGCAAGCTCAAGCCGGACCTTCATGTCCTCGGCGGCAATCTGGAAGTAGCCAAGGAAGTGGACAACAATTTCTGAAAATGGATCGCTTGGAAAAAACACGGGACACCTCCTACTCGCCAATTCGTTTCCCAGCGGACTGGCGGAAGTAAGATGATCTGCGCGGTGGGGGCGCTACCGCGCAGATCTTTGCAAGCGTTGGGGGCGCTCGCTTTATGCGTCGTCGTTGCCGGCGTCGTTGTACATGGAGTTATTGCCACCCACCACGGTCGCGTCGACCGCGTTCTGCTGCAGGTTGGCACCAAGCACGACTTCCATGTTGAAGGCGCTGCCGTACACATATGCGCTGGCGTCCGCACCGGCGCTGGTCGAGGCATCGTCACCGCCGCTTGAACTCTGGGCGTTGCCAGAAGCGTCAGCGTGAGCTCCGAATGCCTGGGCATTGAACGAGCCGTTGGCGTTGTTCTGCACATTGCTGATGTTGTCGTTGTCGATGATGTCGGCCACCTGGCTGATCGCAAAGCCAGTGTCACCTCCGCCACCCGAGAAGGCGCCATTGAAGACGTTCTCGAAGTTGACGTCATCGCCCGGATCGAATTCGAGCGAGCCGCTATTGATGAACAGATTGTCCATCGTGGCGGTGCCGATATCGAGGTCGGCGAAGTCATCATCGGAATTGTGCGACCCATCATCGTCGGAGCTGTTGAAGGCGTCCGTGATAGCGACATCGATGTCGGCATCAAGATGAGTGGAGGCGTCGTTGTTGGAGTTGTTCATCGAATTATTCGAGTTGTCGTTATTCGAATCATTCATGGACTTGTTGTTTCCAACATCCGTGTTGTTTCCGACATCAGTGTTGTTTCCGACATCCTGATTAGTCGTCGAGCTGTCGTTGTGGGAGTTGTTGGTCGACTTGTCGTTGGCCACGTCATCCACATCGACGTCCAGGGCAATGTCATTGTCCTGCGAGTTGTCGTTGTTGGAATCGTTCATTGAGTTGTTGTTTTGCGAATCAGCCATGGCGAAGTGCGTCGACTGATCGCGATTGTCGTTATTCGAATCCTTCGTAGAATTGTCGTTGTTGGAATCGTTGGTCGACTTGTTGTTGGCCACATCATCCACATCGACATCCAGAGCCACGTCATTGTCCTGGGAGTTGTCGTTATTCGAGTCGTTCATCGACTTATTGTTCGCAGTGTCAGATACGCTGACGTCGTTGTCTTGCGAATTGTCGTTGTTCGAATCGTTCATTGACTTGTTGTTAGCAACGTCGCTTACATCGTTGTCTTGGGAGTTGTCGTTGTTGGAGTCGTTGGTCGACTTGTTGTTGGCAACGTCATCCACATCGACATCGAGAGAGTTGTCGTCATTCGAACTGTTGTCGTTGTTGGAGTCGTTGGTCGACTTGTTATTCCCGTTGTCCTGCAACGTCGCGTTCAGGTCGTTATCCTGAGAATTGTCGTTGTTGGAGTTATTGGTCGACTTGTCGTTGCCGTTGTCCTGAATGGTGGCGTTCAGGTCGTTGTCCTGAGAATTGTCATTCTGTTGCGAATTGTCATTCTGCTGGGAATTGTCGGTGAACGCACCATTGTTTTGGAAGTTGTCAGCCATTGGTAATCTCCTCATTGATGGCTTGGCTGAGCGACCAACAACCCTCCTGTCATCTCAAGTGGAGGTATTTCGGAAGCTCATGCTTGATGGGTACAGGCGAGAAACTCGGACGCTTGGTGTGGCACGCAAAACCTGATCGACACCGTCTGGTCCAGAACTCAAATCACCCAATACGACGCGGCTTATGCTGCATCGCGGCTTCAAGTATTGCTGGGTGAGAGACGAAGTATAGTTGCCACTTCAGGCTAGCCCGAAGGGCCTAAGAGTAATCTTATCGACGTAAGACATGTGTCCGGTGCGCAAAGGAGCTAGATCGTTTTCAATCCCCGGTACGGGGGCGGATCACGCCGGAAACTCAATCGAACGGTTGATCTTTGCCGGTCCGAAGGGATTAGAGACCCACCTTTTGCGTTAGTCTTCCCGGGGATCGAATCACGTCAGAGTCACGCCCCCAGTGTTAACGTTTTGTCAACCTTGAGAGCGACGGTGTCAGGCACAGCTGTGGACAAAGCTTCGCAGTAATCGCCAGGGGAGGGAGTGGTAAAGTGCGTGAAAACCTCTATGACGGTCTGCCAAATCCGCGTCAGACCGAAGATCGTCCATTTAAGTCCGGCACACTTCGGCTCGTGTTTGTTGCCCCCCAACAAGCCATATACCAATGCCTTAGCAGTGCATTGCAGGATCACTTCCGCGATGCGGATGTTTTTCTAGTCGACCGGATCGACGATACAAGTGATCCAGATCATAGCGTTGGGCTGGTCCTGCTCGGCGCCGGGGCCCGGTTGATCGGCGTGGAATTCATCGAACAATGCAGTCGGCGCTTTCCCAATGCGGCCATTGCGGTTGCCACCGATAATGGCGTGCCGGTCGTGGACCCACAATTAACCGAGCGGCGGCTCATCCAGGGCATCCTGCCCACCTCCTTGCCGCTCGATGTCTGGTTCGCGCTGATGCGGCTGGTGATGGCGGGTGGTGAATATCTGCCGCACGGCGACAGCGCCCCAGCGGGCCATTTCGAGCCTCTCCATCGGAGCTCACGAGGCGCGCCGCTAACTTCGGCGAGCCCTGCCCCGCCCGGCGGGCAAAAACAGGCCGCCGAAATTCCCCTTCAGCAGAACCATCAGGTCAGCAACGGCGCGGAAAATGGACTGGATACGTTGACGGCACGGGAGCGGGAGATCCTCACCCTGGTGTCGGAAGGGTACCAGAACAAGCTGATAGCAAATCGGATGGCCCTGTCGGAGCACACTGTCAAAGCCCATGTGCATAATCTGATCGCCAAGCTTCGGGTGACCAACCGGACCCAGGCGGCAGCCTATCTGCACGAACACGGGCTCGATAAGAGCGCTCGTAGCACAGGGTCTCTCAGCAAAAGCAGTCTTCACGCAGGGGCCGGTGACCACTCTCCGGCCCCCGGCCTGGGGTGAACGATATGCCTAGTCTGGACAGGGTGCTCCAGCAGGTCGGTCAGTTGAACTATGTGTGGACCAATACGGAAAGCCTGTTCATTTATCTGATCGCCTATCTAGCCGGGACGTCCAAGGATGCCGCGGTCATTATCTTTCTGACGCTGAACACCACACGGGCGCGGCTGGACCTGCTCGACCGGCTGGCCAAGCTGCCGGCAACACCGCCAGAGACGCGGGTCGCAGTGCTAGGCCTGACCGAACGCCTCAAGAAAGAGGCCAAAGTCAGAAACAAGTACAATCATTGCATCTACTCATTCGATTCCAATGGCGAATTGAGCGGGACACAATTGATGCGCGTTGTCGAGTTTGACGATGCGCTGAAATACGGGAAGTCCGAAGCGCTTGACGATACTGAGTTCGAGCGGGTTCAGACTGCCATCCAGGCTATCACATCGGTCAATCGGGATCTGTGGGCGTTCTTTGCCGCCAGCGGTATCGAGCCATGAGTTCGCCAACAGCCTGAATGGAGTGAACAAATAATCGTGAGATTCGGCCAGGCTTAGAGTAAATCGCACGTTGTCCGCGTTGTTAGGGTAAGATGGTAGTCCGCATACGGGGTATGACTGCGTAAATGAGGGAATGGAGGGCGCAGATGAGTACTCAAGCGCCACACCACACGACAATAAAACTGCTTGGCCCCAGTTGCCTGCTCGTGGGCAGTAATCTGGTTCAGCATGTCCCCGCGAATTTTTTCCGGATCGCGGCCTATTTGATCCTCTCCCCTCCCGAACGGGTTCAAGCGCGCAGCAGGACGGCCGCGCTGTTCTGGCCCAATGCCGACGACGGCAAGGCGGCCGCTAATCTGCGCCAGGCGGTTGCCCGCATCAGGCATGTCCAGGAGGAAAACGGCTTCACCCTGATTGAGGCCAATATCTCGACCCTGCATCTGACCCCGAACGATGACGTCTATTGTGACCTGATCGAGCTGTCCCGGCATATCGAGGGTGAGGTTGCGCTGAGCCCACTGCAACTTGCGCGCATTTATGGTGGCGAGTTGCTGGCCGACCAGGACTCCAGCAGCGAGGAATTCGAGGATTGGCTCTCCTCCCGACGCAACGAATTGCTGCTGCATGCGGTGGACGGCATTGCCGAGGGAATGCGCGCGGGGGCTGGTCTGAACCATGCGGAGCGCAGCATCTGCGCGCGGCGGCTGCTCGAACTGGACCCCTATCGTGAGGACGCCGTTTGCGTCTTGATGGAGGAGGCGGCCGAGCGTCGGCATTATGGCCGGGTGACCGAGCTTTACACCTCGATGCGCAGCGTGTTGTCCAAGGAATTGGGTATTGAGCCAAGCCCGGAAACACGGGCGCTCTACACCAGCCTGATGGAAACCGTGCGTTAGCGGTGCGCGAATGCTCTAAGCGAATGCAGTCAGGATGGCACTGTGCATGGGCTTGGCCTGCCATTCGCGATCATAGGGCAGGCCGCGGTTGGCGACGCTGCGCTGGGTGCGCAGCCAGGAATGGCTGTCGCTCAATCCCCAGGTGCTGACACCCAGAACATTGTTGAACTGCAAGACGATATCGAGATAGCGGCGGGTTTCGTCGGCCACGAGGGCATCGCGTCGTTCGATGGAAAGGCCGGTATTGGCCTCTGCAACATCGAGCTCGGTAATCGCCACCTTGAGCCCCATGCCGCGAATATCGCGCATCATGCCGTATATGCCATCGGCATAGACATTGCCCTTGCGCAGATCCAGATGAGCCTGCAGGCCGACCGTGTCGACCGGTGCGCCGCGCGAGCGCAGCCGCTCCAGCAGGCGGAGCAGCGAGAGACGGCGCTGGCCTTCATAGCTGCTATTATATTCGAGCCCGTATTCATTGATGACCATACGGGCACGCGGCGCGCGTGCCTTGGCCGATTCCAGGGCGCGCTCGATATAGGCCTCGCCAAAGGCCTGGTAGAACTGGTTCCGCCGCAGGCCGTTTCCGCCATGATTGGGTTCTATCGGTTCGTTGACCACATCCCATTCGCGCACCTGGCTGCCATAGCGGCCAATGACCTTGGAGAAGTGATCGTCGATCAGCGCCCAGTCGCGGTTGGACGCCAGAGCCGAGGCCGCCCAGCGCGGCAGGCTCTTGTGCCAGAGCAGGGTGTGACCGCGCATAGTCAGTCCATTGCGGGCGGCAAAGCTGGCGAGCTGGTCCATCTCGCCATAACTGTAATTTCGGCTGGGCGCGATAGAGTCCCATTTCATGGCCCATTCAGGCGTGATGACGGAACAATCGCGCGCGACGCTGGCACGGAACCGGCTGTCGCCAAGGGTTGCGGTCTGAATGGCGGCACCGAAATAAAGACCGCGCGAGGACGCCGCTGAGCGCAGGGCGCGTACTGGCGGCGCTGTTGCAGGGCGCGGTTGGCGCGCCTGTGTCGGATCCGGGGTAGAGGTGACCGATCCGGTCTGCGTGCTGTCGACACGAGCGCAGCCAATCAACTGCCCCACGGACAGCGCTGCGGCTGCACCTATAATCAGTTCTCGACGCTTCACCGTTTTGCCTCCCCCGAATCGACCACCGACCAACCCTACCAATGGAAAAGTGAAGCAAGGAGCGGAGCGCGGCAATTAGTCAGAACTATCTAGATCGTTGTATTAATGGCACCGTTCCAAATCAAAAGCTAGACTATCCACTTACAGAGTCATTCGGTGCGGGAGAAGTTCTGCATACAGCTTTGTGGTACAGCAACTTTGTTAGTGGTGAGTCAAGATGTGCAAGATATCACAAGTAGTAAGTGCGAAAATTTTGGGCACATCTACGGCCCTTATGTTAATGGCGGCACTGCCCGCTATGGCCGATTCGCTGGTCACCATTTCCATAGCCGGCGAGGCCTATGATGGCCCGCCAAGCTTTGATCTTTTGATTAATGACAAGGTGGTTGGCAGCGGCACGCTGCGAATGGCGATCGAAACCGAGGCCGATGGGCGCCTGTTTACCAAACCGCGCCCCAGCTCATTCCTGGAACAATTCTCCTTCACGGTTCCGGATGACCTGCTGACCCCGGACGCCGAAATCAGTCTGATTCTGACCAATGACAAGTTCACCCGCATCGATGGCGCCGGCGAGGACGGAGTGCTCGATCGCAACCTGTTCATCGACTTCGTCCGGGTCAATGACATCGAGGTGACCTCGGCCGACATGGTGCTGATCCATGATGGCGCTATCGTCGAATACAATTATCAGGCGGGGCTGCTGCCGATCTACGAGGCAGGGTTTCGCGCGGTGGCGCGGCCGCCCCAGGGCGGCTGGCTAACCGGTGCTGTCGCCAAGGTCGGCATGCTCGATATCCCCATGCCCTTGCCCCGACCGAAGGATCTGACGCTCGGCGCCGGACTGGTGCAGCAATGAGCCCGCAACATAAAGCGACCAGACCGGTGCGTCAGAACCGCACCGGTCGGGGGACAGCCACGCCCAAATCCATCTGTGTGACGGGTGGGGCGGGGTTTCTCGGCAGCCATCTTTGCGCCCGGCTGATCGGTGAGGGACACCGGGTGACCTGCATCGACAATTTTCACACGGGCCGTCCGGCCAATGTGGCGGCGCTGGCCCGCAGCAACCGCTTCGAGCTGGTCGAACACGACGTGATGGATGCCTTGCCCGAGCAATTGCCAGCCTTTGATGAAATCTACAATCTCGCCTGCCCGGCTTCGCCGGTGCACTATCAGAGCGACCCGGTTCGCACCGCGCTGATCTGCGCGGAGGGGGCCGCCAATGTGCTCTACCGCGCCCAGCGGGACGGCGCCCGGGTGATGCACGCTTCGACCTCGGAGATTTACGGCGACCCCGAAGTGCACCCGCAGCGCGAAGACTATTGCGGCAATGTCAACACTGTGGGGCCGCGCTCCTGCTACGACGAAGGCAAGCGCTTTGCCGAAACGCTGTTCACCGATTTCGCCCATCAGAGCGGGGTGGTGGTCAAGATCGTGCGCATTTTCAATACCTACGGCCCCCGGATGCAGCCTGATGATGGTCGCGTGGTTTCCAACTTCATCCTTCAGGCCCTGCGCGGCGAGGACATAACGGTCTATGGCGAGGGCCAGCAGACCCGCTCGTTCTGCTACGTCGATGATCTGATCGAAGGCTTTGTCCGCCTCATGGCGTCGGGACCCGAGGTCGATGGCCCGGTCAATATCGGCAATCCCGCCGAGATTACGGTGGGCGAGTTGGCACGCATCATCATCGAGATGACAGGCTCGCCATCAAAGCTGGTTCATCGCCCCCTGCCGGTTGATGACCCGCGCCGCCGGCGTCCCGACATCACCCGTGCCAGTACCCTGCTTGGCTGGGGGCCGCGGGTGCCCCTGACCGAAGGGCTGGAGAAAACAATCCGCTTCTTTGCCAATCTCAACCAGCCGCTGGCACCGGCGCAGAGTCGTGGGTCGGCCTATGCACCGGCCACTCAGAGCGAGCCCATCGTGCAAATCTAGTTACAGTAACAGAGTGAGTAAGAACCATGCGCCTCGTTATTATCGGTTCGGGATATGTCGGATTAGTTTCGGGCGCATGCCTGGCGGAGCTGGGGCACCACGTGATGTGCGTGGACAATGATGCGAGCAAGGTCGAGCAGCTTCGGGCTGGCCAAATTCCCATCTACGAGCCGCAACTCTCCGAGATGATCTCCCGGAATGTGGCGCAGGGGCGCTTGGGCTTCACGAGCCAATTGCCGGCGCTGAGCAAGGAAATCCACGCGATCATGGTCGCGGTGGGCACGCCACCCCGGACCAATGGCAGCGCCGATCTCAGCGCCATTTTCGCGGTGGCTCAGGAAGTCGCTGCCAAGGCGGTCCATCCGCAAATGGTGATTATCAAGTCCACGGTACCGGTGGGCACTGGCGACAGCGTGCAGGCCCTGATGCACAAGGCGCGGCCCGGAATGCACTTCTCGGTGATCTCCAACCCCGAATTCCTGCGTGAAGGCTCGGCCATCGACGACTTCATGGCGCCGGACCGGATCGTTGTGGGCGCTGGCGACGAGACAGCGCGCAATACGCTGCGGGCGCTGTATGCCCCACTGGAGCGGACCGGAACGCAAGTGATCTGCATGGGCCGGCGGGAGGCCGAACTGGTCAAATGCGCCGCCAATGCGTTCCTGGCCACCAAAATCGCCTTTATCAACGAAATGGCCGATCTTTGCGAAGCGGTCGGCGCCGATGTCGAAGAGGTCGCCCATGGCATTGGGCTCGACGAGCGGATTGGCGCAGCCTTTCTACAGGCCGGGCCGGGCTATGGCGGGTCGTGCTTCCCCAAGGACACGACCGCGCTGCAGGCGATCGCCCAGGAACATGGCGTCAATCTGCGCCTGGTCGAAACCGTCATCGCCTCCAATGAGGCGCGCAAGCGCTCCATGGGCCGACGTATCTCGAAAGCCTTGCACGGGGATTTGACCGGGCGGGTCGTCGCGGTGCTGGGCCTGACCTTCAAGCCCGATACCGACGACATGCGCGATTCACCGTCCCTGGCCTTGATCGATGCCCTGCAGCGAGCCGGCGCGACGGTGCAAGTATTTGATCCGCAAGGGATGAACCGTGCCCGGATGCATCTGCATGATGTTCACTTCGCGGACAATGCCTATCTCTGCGCAGAAGGGGCGGACTGTATCGCGCTGGCAACCCATTGGCCCGAGTTTGCCACGCTCGATGCCGAGCGGCTGGGGCAATTGGTGCGCAAAAAGGTCTTGGTGGATTTGCGCAATTTCCTTGATCCGCAAGCCTTTCTCAATGCCGGTTTTGCGGTCCACGCCATCGGTCGACCGCCCCAGCAACCCCGCCGGCACAACCTCGTCGCGGCACAGCGGCACAGAGCTCGTAATCAGGCCAGGGAGGCCTTCATAAATGGGGCGAAGCAGCGCCCACACCCTGCGCTGCAGGATGGCATGAACGGGTAGAAGCCACGTCGCGAGAGGCCGGGCCATGGATATCAACGAAACAATGAGCCTGTTGCTGATTGGCGCCTTCTGCACCGTGCAGATCGCCTATGCCCTCTCGCAATCGCTCGATCTCTATTTCTTCACCCGGCCGGTCAATTGGGTGGACCCCAATGCGGCGCGGAACAAGCCCGAGGAAGAATATCCTTACATCGTGCTGTTCTATCCGGTGTTGCGCGAACTTGAATCGACTATGCGCACCACGTTTCTGAGCTTGGCCCAGCTCGAATATCCCAAGGACAAGTTCAGCGTCGTCGCCATTCCCAATGCCGATGACGCCTTCACCGTGCGCTCGTTGCGGCGGCTGCAAAAGGAATTCCCCTTCCTCCAGATCATCGAGGTGCCGGCGACATCGCACAAATCGTGGCTGGTGGTGTGGAAGGCCTGGGATCGCTGCAAGAAGGCCTATTGGTGGCACGAGGGCAAGTTCGCCCAGAACCGTAACCTGCCGCCCAAAAAGACCCGGCAGCTGATCTATGCCTTCTACCAGATCGCCGAGCGGGTGATGCCGGACCAGGATTTCCTGGTCAATTATATCGACGCGGACAGTTGCCCGCCCAGCGACCACTTTCTGGCCGCAGTCGCCGGCATGGGGCAATATGACGTGCTCCAGGCGCAGAATATTGCGGGCAATCTCAATGCGAGCTGGGCAGCGAGCTGGCACGCGTTTGACCATATGGCCTGGGACGGTTCGAAATATCCCCATCTCTCGGCCAACGGGAGACACCCCTTCTGGGTGCTGGGCAAAGGACTGTTCTTCCGCGCCTCCGACCTCATCAAGCTGGGCGGGTTTCACCCCTGGCTGACCATCGAGGATCCGGAGGTGGGCATGCGCTTCTGGACCAATGGCAAGCGGCTGGGCGTGATCGAGAACCCCTTGATTGAGGAAGTACCGCTGACTTTTGCGCATGGCATTACCCAGCGCAAACGCTGGGTGGCAGGCTTTTTCCAGAGCCTGACCCACCCGCTCAAGGCCATGGGGATGCCCTGGCCGGCCCGTTTCAAGGCCTGGCTGAACTTCCTGCCCTGCCTGTCGCTTTCGCTGAACTCCATCGGCCTGCCGCTCGGCGCCTGGGCCACCTGGTCGGCCTGGAACGGCCAGAACGTCCTGCCCGATTGGGCCATCGTGCTGTCCCTGGCTAATTTGGCAGCCTTCGCCTTGTCGATGAGCGCGCTGTATGTGCGGACCTGGCGCCGCGCGGCGCTGGTGCTGCCCACGCGGAAGGACCGCATCCGCTATCTGTTGCGGGTAAATCCGGTCTTTATCCTGGTGTGGTGGCTGGTTTGGCTGGTTCCGCTCTGGATCGGCTTCCGCATGTTCCTGCGCAATGAGGGCCTGGTGTGGGAACGCACCGAGAAGACCGATGCCAACCACGATCTTGTCCGCGTCGCGCGCACAAGAAAGTCGAGCCCAAAGGCGCGTTCCGCCGCAGTTGCCAAATCAAAATTGCCCACTGCCCTGGAGGCAGGAGCCAAAAAATCCTCATGAGATGCGTAGCGAGTAAGGAGTAACACAATGGCGAAAGGACATGTTCTGGTCACCGGGGGCGCCGGCTTTATCGGCTCGCATCTGGTGGACCTGTTGCTGGCCCGCGGGTTTGAAGTCACCGTTCTCGATTGTCTGCTCGAGCAGGTGCATGGCGACGCCGAGCGCGATGCCGAAGGCTGGCCGGTCTATCTCAACCCCGCTGCGCGCCGCATCAGGGGCAATATTCTCGATGACGGCGTGTTCGAGAGCGCCCTTTCCGGCATTACCCATCTGGCCCATCTCGCCGCCTCTGTCGGGGTCGGGCAGAGCATGACCAATATTGTCGATTATACCCGCAACAACACCATGGCCGCGGCCATCATGCTCGAAGTGCTGTCGCGCACCGAGCACAGTGTCGAGCGCATGACGGTTGCCTCATCCATGTCGATCTATGGCGAGGGCCAATATGTCGAGGCGGAGAGCGGTCGCCCGGTCATGCCGGATATGCGAGACCACGAACAATTGCAGGCTCATCACTGGGAACTGCACAAGGATGGCGGGACCCTGCTGCCCGTGCCGACCGATGAGAACAAACTGCTCCAGCCCGCCTCGATCTATGCGGTCAACAAGCGCGACCACGAGGAGATGTTTCTCTCGGTCGGCCGGGCGCTCAAGATTCCCACCGTGGCGCTCAGGCTGTTCAACGCCTATGGCTCGCGCCAGGCATTGAGCAATCCCTATACCGGGGTTGCAGCCATTTTCATCTCGCGCCTGCTCAACGACCAGCCGCCGATGATCTTCGAGGACGGCGAACAGAAGCGCGATTTCGTGCATGTGCTCGACGTGGCCAATGCCTTTGCCACAGTGCTCGAAAGCGATCTTGAAGTGTGGGAAGCGTGCAATGTCGGCAGCGGGCAGGCCCGGACCGTCAACGAGATCGCGTCCACGCTGGCGCGGCTGCTGCGCAAGAACATCGCGCCGACCATCCTCAACCAGTATCGGGTCGGGGATATCCGCCACTGCTTTGCCGATATCAGCAAGCTTGAGCGTTTGTTCGGCATAAGGCCGACGCAGGAGTTCGAGGCGGGGATGGCGCAGTTGATCGAATGGGTGCAGACGGTGAACCGCCCGCAGGATCGCTCACAGCAATCGCTGGCCGAATTGACCCGGAGCAGGCTGGTTGTTTGAGGCCTCAGCCCAGTCGCGGCCCATCGGCCAGCAGCGTTCGCCAGAGTGCGCCGCCAGGGCTTGCCGGCAACTGGGCGGCGGCCAGGGCGCTGTCGATGGTGGGACGGGAAACCACCGTACCGGGTAACTGTGCGCTCAGCACCTCGAAAATGGCCGGGTGCAGCGTCAGCACACCCCCGATAACGGCGACCGGCAGCTCACCAGCCCGGGTCTGCATGGCCTGGGCAAGCAAGGCCAGTTCGGCACCAGCCTCTTGCAGGATAGCAAGCGCGGTCCCATCGCCCAACTCGGCCGCCCTGGCGACGCCGACCGCCAGCGTGCCGATACGCCCCCGGTCGCCGGCATAGACATATTGGCGGACGTCGTGCCAACTCGACCCGCCCATCAGGGCAAAGATCTGATCGGCCAGGACTTGCTGACCGGCAAAAGAGCCGGTGTGGTCGAGCGTACGATAAAGCCGGTCGAGCGCCCTGAGGGCAATCCAGCTTCCCGAACCGGCATCGTCGATGAGAATGCCCCTGCCTCCGACCCGGACAACATCGCCGGTGGCGCCGACATGAATGCCGATGGATCCGGTGCCGGCGGAGATCAGGTGACCCGCCCCGGGTTGGAAATGAGCCGCAAAGGCAAGGATGATGTCGTCCATCAGCAGGATGGCATCGCGCGGCAATCCGAGCGCTTGCTGGGCAAGGCCGGCAATCTCATCGGCGGCGGCTGCGCCAAAGCCAGTCAGACCGCCGGAGAGGGTTGTGGGTTTGAGCCCGTTTTCAGCAAGTGCGCCGGCCACTTGATCGAAAACCGTTGCCAACCGCGCGCGTTCGGCCGGGTTGAACACATGGGCAGTGGCACCGCCAACGCGGCCACGCGCCAGCACTGCGCCGGTTGGATCGCAGGCTACCCAGCGGCTGGCCGTGCCGCCGACATCAAGACCCATATGGACTTCGCTCACCGGGGCACGCCCTGGTTGACGAACATGCGAGTAATGTCGCGCGGATTGGTAATCATGGTGCCCACAACAACCGCATGCGCGCCCGCATTGAAGGCCTGGGCGACAAGCTCGGGGCGATTGTAGCGACCTTCGGCCACCACCGGAACATCAAGCCGGGCAGCTAAAGCCTCAAGCAGCGCCAGGTCCGGCTCTTCTGGCTTGGGCTGGGTCGCCTCGGTGTAGCCCGAGAGGGTGGTGGCGACATAATCGGCGCCCCAATCGGAAGCTTTCAACCCCTCCTCCAGCGTGGAAATATCGGCAAACACCTCGGCGCCAAGCTCTTCCTGAATGCGCCGAATGAGAATGCTGGGATGTTCGCCGTCCCGCGGGCGCTGCGTGCAATCGAGCGCAATAATTCGGGCGCCTGAGGCTGAAATCGCCCGAGCGGCCGAGAAATCGGGGGTGATATAGACCGGATAATCGTCGGAAAACACCTTGTGAATGCCGATGACCGGCAGACTCGCTGCTTGCACTGCGGCGACATCGGCCGGACCATTGGCGCGGATACCCACGGCGCCGCCGTCGCGGGCGGCCAGCGCCATGGCGCCCATGAACTGGGGACCATGCAATGGGTTATCGGCCCGCGCCTGGCAGGACACGATAAGGCCCCTGGGCAGCTTCATTTGACGGCCCCGGAGGTCATGCCGGCGATGAACTGCCGCGACAGAACGATATAGATCAGGATGATCGGGGCGGCAGACAGGGTCAGGCCGGAGAACAGCACACCCCAATCGGTGGTGTATTCGCCCATGAAGGTGGTGAGGCCCTGCGGCAGTGTTTTGAGGTCATCGTTCTGGATGAAGACCAGCGGGAAAAAGAAGTCGTTCCAGATCGGCACGACGTTCTGGATGCCGGCAATCACCATGGCGGGTCGCACCAAGGGCAGCATGATCGACCACATGATACGCGCTTCGGAGGCACCATCCATGCGCGCGGCGTCTTCAAGCTCATTGGGCAGGGTGCGGATGAAACCGGTCATGATGAACACCGTCGTGGGCAGGCCCATGGCGGTATAGACAAAGATCAGCGAGAGCTGGTTGTTGAGGATGGAGAGGTCGCGCATCAGCATGAAGAGCGGGATGATGGCGAGTTTGAGCGGCAGGGTCAGCCCGGCCAGGAAGAACATCAGGATGAAGTTCGAACCGGTGAAGGCATAGCGACCAATCGCATAGGCCGCCATGGTACCCAGGGTCAGGATCAGCGCCATTGAGGCGCCCGTCACGATAAAGGAATTGACCAGGTAGCGCAGGAAATTGGTCTGGGTCCAGATTTTGACGAAGTTGCTCACTTGCGTGAAATCGGGAATGCCGAAAGGCGACTGGAAGATCTGCGGCGTGGTCTTGAAGGCCGAAAACACCATGATGACAATCGGCGCCAGCATAATGATGGTGTTGGCGATCAGAATGATCTGCAACAGCCCGTCGCGGCCCAGCGTGCCCAGAATCCCTTTGCGGTCCTGATAAGCCATGGCGGTGGTGGTCGCGGTGCTCATATCTGGATCTCCCTGGCGCGCAGGCGCACGGTGATGACCGTAGCGACGGCGGCGATGAAAAGGAAAATCAGCACGGCCAGGGCCGAACCGAGGCCGAAATCCTGCTGGCCGGCAGACACATTGCCAAAGGCGGTACGGTAGAAATAAAGCCCCAGCACGTCGGTCGAACCAAAGGGCGACCCGTCGAGCCCGCCCATGATGTAGGGCAGCTCAAACCAGTTGAAGGCCCCCACGAACAGCAGGGTAAACACGATGGTGGCGCTGGGAGCGACGAGCGGCCAGACGATCTTGGTGATCTTGACCCATTCGCTTTGGGTTTCCATGCGCACGGCATCGAGGATTTCCCCCGGAATGCGCTGCATGCCGGCAAGGAAAACCAGGGTGGGGAAACCCACCATGTGCCAGGCCTGGGCGGCAATGATGCTCCAGAGCGCGGTGCCGCTCTGGCCAAGCCAGGGCTGCGCCAGCCCGTCCAACCCGACACTTCTCAGGCTGAGATTCACCACGCCAAACAAGGGGTGATAGAACAGCTTGAACAGGTAGGCGACGATGATGGTGGACAGCACCACGGGCAGGAACACCGCAATGCGGTGGAAACGGGCGCCGGGCAATTCGCGCCAGAGCGCATAGGCCAGGATGAAGCCCAGCCCGTTCTGCAGCACCATCAGCGCGAAAAAGACAATGATGTTGTTCTTGAAGGCGTTGAGCGTCCAGCTCCGATAGGGCTCGACAAACAGCACCGTGCGGAAGTTTTCCAGGCCCACGAAATCGAGACGTTTCAGGCCCTGCCAGTCAAAGAAGGCATAGGCGAAGGCCGAAATGATCGGATAGACGATAAACAGCGCCACGAAGGCCAGCGGCGGCACGATCAGTGCGGTGATCCAGAGGCCGCGGCCTGTCATCCGAAGTTTGGGCATTGGAGCTCGCTTGAAGTTCTGTGAGGGGACACCCCCACCCAGCCTCCCCCTGCAGAAGAGGGAGGAGCCGCATCGAGTATTTGATGATCTCCTCACACCCACCAGCCGGTCCCTCCCCCTATCAGGGGGAGGTTAGGTGGGGGTGCGAGGAGATGCAGGCGAAGGGAGACCGCCTTAGTTCTGGAAGGGCTCGTACCAGGCGGCAAGACCGGTGGTGAGCACTTCACCAATGGCCTCGGGCGTGGTTTCACCGGCGAACAGCTTCTGCATCTCGCCCTGGATCAGCACCGAACCGGAGGGTTCGCCATAGCGGAAATGCGCCAGCATCAGATAGGGGATCGATGACTGGTTCAGCTCTGCCACTTCGCCCAGCAGCGGGTTGTCGAAGGTGACGCCCGGAACAGTCGAGATGTTATTGAGCGTGTTGGCGAAGGCCTGACCGAATTCCTGGCTGGCCAGATAGTTGACGAAGGTGATCGCTGCGTCCTTGTTCGGGCTGGCCGCATTCACTGCATAGCCACCGTCGAAATAGACGGCCACCAGCTTCTCGTCTTCGGCCGTTTCACCTGGCGCGGCGAACATGCCCAGCTCAATGTCGGGGTTCTGGTTCTTGAAGTTGGACAGCTCATAGGAGCCGCCGATGAACATGCCGGCCATACCCGAGGCGAAGAGCTGCTGGGCCGAGGGGTAGTCGAGACCGATGAAGCCGTCGGGGAAGTAGTCGGCAGCAATATCGGCGACTTCGCCCAGAGCGGAGGTGAAGCGCTCATCGGTGAAATCGGTCTCGCCGGCGATCAGCTCTTCATAAAAGTCCTTGCCCATCAACGAGGAGCCGAGGCCGAAGGTGACGGTTTCGTTCTGCCATGCGGTGGCGGTGCCATTGGCGAAGGGGATGACGCCGGCGTCCTTGAGCGACTGGCCCAAAGCTTCAAGATCAGCCCAGCTTTGCGGCTCTTCGAGGCCGTTGGCGTCGAAAATCGCCTTGTTGTAGATAACGAACTGGGTCTGGCTGGCGAAGGGCACAGCATAGATCTGGCCGTCCGAGCGCATGCTTTCGGCCGCCAGCGAGGCAGCAGAGAAATCGGCCAGCGCCGGCACGGTTTCGGTGCTCAATGGCTCGAGATAGCCAGCCGAGGCGACGTTCTCGAGGCCACCATAGGCGCGCACCATGGCCAGGTCCGGCCCGGTGCCACCGGCCAGGGCGGTGGACAGAATGGTGTTGTAATTGGTGGCTTCGAAGGTCTCGAAGTTCACGGTGATGCCCGGATTGGCCGCCTCGAACGTCTCGATGAACTGTTCATAGGCTGCGCGGTCTTCCTGGCGCCAGCTCCACAGGGTCAAGTCCTGCGCGAATGCGGGGGCAGCGACGAGCACGGCTCCCAGGGCCGCGCCGATGCGTATCAGATTGGTCTTCATGGAGTTCCCTCTCCTTGCGAGTTCTCTTTGGTGGTCTTGTCCCGACGCCCGGTTCAGGGCGTCAGCCGCCGGCCATCCTCGGCGGAAAAGAAATGCGCGGCGCCCGGCTCGACCGTCACGGTCACCTTCTCGTCCGGCGCAAATAGATCGTTGGGTGTGGTGCGGGCCGAAAGCAGCGTGCCATCGGCCAGCCGGGCATAGACATAAGCATTGTCGCCCAGATATTCGGTGTAGACGACCTGGGCAGCGAAGCCCTCGGCCGGGCCACGGGTGAGGTGCACTGCATCGGGCCGCAGGCCCAGCTTGAGGTCTGTTTCATCCGGCAGCGCACCGACCGCCGCTGCCCCGCCATTGGCGATGGCAAGGCGATCCCCGTCGCGGGTCACGTCGACCAGCGTCATGCGTGGCGAGCCGATGAAACTGGCAACGAAGGTATTGGCCGGGGTCTCATAGAGTTCGCGCGGCGAGCCGACCTGTTCAATGCGGCCATTGTTCATCACCACGATCTTGTCGGCCAGGGTCATGGCCTCGACCTGGTCGTGGGTGACGTAGATCATGGTGCCGCCGATCTCGCGGTGCAGGCGCGCGATCTCGAGGCGAACCTCGGAGCGCAGGGCCGCATCGAGATTGGACAGCGGTTCATCGAGCAGGAACACGTCGGGCTTGCGCACCAGCGCGCGACCAATGGCGACGCGCTGACGTTGGCCACCAGAGAGTTCGCGCGGGCGGCGCTTGAGCAACTCGCCAAGCCGCAGCATGCGCGCGGCGTCGGCGATGCGCTGTTCCACCTCGGCCTTGTCGAGTCCCATCAGACGGGCGCCAAAGGCCATGTTCTCATAGACATCCATATGCGGATAAAGCGCATAGGACTGGAACACCATGGCGATGCCACGGCGCGAGGGCGCCACATCGTTCATGCGGCTGCCATTGAGCACGAATTCGCCATGGGTAATCGGATCAAGCCCGGCAATCAGGCGCAGCAAGGTCGACTTGCCGCAACCCGAGGGGCCGACAAAGACGACGAATTCGCGATCTCCGATTTCCAGATCAATGCCATGCAAGACCTCGGTCTCGCGATAGCGCTTCTTGATGCCGCGAAGCGATAGCTGCGCCAATTGCTTTCTCCGTCCGTCCTGCCGATAGCAGGTCCCTTGGGCAGGTTAGCCTGTTGCCTGCGTTGTTGGAATAGTAAATTCCATCGATTCCAAGTGTCAAGAATATTAAATTACATCGTGACCACAGCGGCATGATCGACGACCATCTGCGCTCAGACGCCAATTCCCGAGCGCCTAGCGGGCCTTGAGCACCGTCACGGCGGTTTCGGAATTGTGGATAAAGTCGTGCGCATCCGCCTGCATGCGGATCATCAGGATGAACAGCATGTCCATCAGCATCAATTGCGCGTCACGCGAGGTGATGGCCGAGGAGCGCACGCGCTCCTCATCGGCGACGGTAAAGAGGTGTATATCGGCCAGTTCCAGCAAAGGGTTGGGCTGCAATCCGGTCATCGAAATCACCGTGGCGCCACGCTGGCGGGCCATCTCGGCAATGCGCAGGGTTTCCACGCTGCGCCCGGAATGGGACAGGGCGAAGAGCACATCGTCCCCATTGAGGGCCGAGGCGTTGGAGATCTGGATATGGCTGTCGCTGTCGATCAGCGCCATGCGCCCCAGCTTGAGCAATTTGTAGGAAAAATCCTTGGCCACCAGCGACGAGGCCCCGACGCCGGCAAGCTGGATCTTACGGGCATTGGCCAGCGCGTCGAGGGCCAGATCGATGGTCTGCTCATTGTTGGCTGCCAGGGTTTCGCGCATTGAGAGCAGCTTGGAGCCGATCAGCTTTTGCAGAATGGTGACATAACTGTCGCTGGCATCGATCGAGCCATGAATGACGCCGCCGGGAGCATGCCATTCCAGCGCCTTGGCCTTGTTCACGGCCAGTTTGAGTTGCTGGTAGCCGGCATAGCCCAGCTTCTGGCTGAACTTGACGACGCTGGACTGACTCCGACCGGTCGCTTCGGCCAATGCCGCCGATGACAGGGTCAGCATCTGCTCGGGGTGGTCGATGATGAATTGGGCGATCTGGCGATCGGCCTGGGTCATGGTGTCCAGCTTGGCGCTGAGGACCTTGAGTATCGACATGTCTGTTCCCGTGCCCGCCGGCCCAGCCGCCTCGCCTTTCGAGGACTAAAGCCGACCCCCCTCAAATTGCAACCTGCTTGTACCCCGTCAGACAGCCCGTCACGCCAAAGACATATCCCCAGGGACATTATCAATTTGGAATACAATATTCCATGTCTCGTTGACAGCAGGAATATTCACTTCTAGCATCGAAGCGGAATTTGAGCATAGGCACAATGGCAAAAACGACCCTGATGGCTGAGCTGGAACAGCTCGTTTCCGAAGCCCGCAACCCGAACACGCTGCAGATCGACTTGATGTCGTCGAGCGAGATCGTTGCGGCAATGAATGCCGAGGATGCCCGGGTTGCCGAAGCCGTGCGACAGGTATTGCCGCAAGTCGCTGCCACCGTGGACTGCATCGTTGAGGCCTTCAAGGCCGGCGGACGCCTGATCTATATGGGCGCCGGCACCAGCGGACGCCTGGGCGTACTTGACGCTTCGGAATGTCCGCCGACTTTCGGCGTGCCCGAAGGCATGGTGGTGGGGCTCATTGCCGGGGGCGATCACGCCCTGCGCCACCCGGTCGAAGGCGCTGAAGATTCCCGCGAAGAGGGCCGCAAGGACCTCCAGCGGGTGAACGTCTCCTCTCGGGACGTGGTTGTGGGCATCGCGGTGAGCGGCCGGACGCCTTATGTCATTGGCGGGCTGGACTACGCCAAGAGTGTTGGCGCGGTGACGGCGGCGCTTTCCTGCAATCCGGACTCCGCCATTGCCAATATGGCCGACATTGCCATTTCGCCGCTGGTTGGCCCCGAGGCGCTGACCGGATCGACCCGGCTCAAATCGGGCACGGCGCAGAAGCTGGTCCTCAACATGCTGACCACGGCCAGCATGGTCCGCATCGGCAAGACTTATGAAAATCTCATGGTCGATCTTTCGGTCAGCAATGAGAAGCTGGCAGCCCGCGCCACCCGCATTCTGATCGAGGTGGCCGATTGTACCGCCGAAGAGGCCGAGGCGTATTTGGTAGCCAGCAAGAACAATGTGAAGCTGGCAATCCTGATGGCCCTGACCGGCATGACTGCGGCAGAGGGGGCGCTTGCCCTGGAGGAGGCCGGAGGCTTCCTGCGCCGCGCCGCCGCCCAACACCAGCCGCGCGCGGCCGGGTGAGCAGGCGCGCTGGGTCGATCTCGATGGCCCGCTCTTGCTGGAGCAGGACCGACCCGAAGGGTTGATATTTGAGCGCGGCACGATTGCCGGCGGCGCTTCGGCCCTCTGGGATGGCTAGACTATTTGGGGTGCGTCACGTCCCGCGTCCGCTTGAGCGCATCCACGGTCTGTTCGTAGCGCTGGCTGGCAACGCCGAGAAACAGGCAATCGACAATGGCCAATTGGGCGATGCGGCTGACCATGGCGCCGGCGCGCAATCGGCTTTCGCGGGCGCGGGCCACCAGGCACTCGTCGGCGGCCTCTGCCAGGGCGGATTGCGGCGCACCGGTCAAAGCCACGGTCAGGGCCCCGGCGTCGCGGGCGATTTCCAGAAAACGCACCGTGTCGGCCGTGGCGCCCGAATGGGAGAAACCCAAAGCGACCGTGCCTTGGGGCGACAGCAAAGCTGCGGTCCAGGCCTCATGCGGGTCGGCGAGGAGGAAGGCATTGCGGCCAATGCGGAACAGCTTGTGATGCAGGTCCTGGGCGACGAATTGGCTAGCGCCGATGCCGAACAACAAGATGCGGTCGGCCTGATCAACCGCCGCCACCACGCGTTCGAGCACTCCATAGTCGAGGCCCGAGACGGTTTCATCGATCGCCAGGATTTCCAGCGACGCCACTTTGGAGGCCATTTCCTGCAAGGTGTCGGACTGGGCGATCTCAGCCCCGAGAATGAGATCATTACCGAACTGGGCCGCCTCCTTGCCCAGTTCGGTGGCCAGCGACATGCGCAGTTGTGCGTAGCCAGACAGGCCCAGCGCGCGACAGAAGCGGACCACCGAGGCGACCGAGGTGCCACAGCTTTCGGCCAGTTCTGAAATAGTCTGATCGAGCACGATGCGGGGCTGATCGCGGATCACCGTGGCGACGCGCTGCATGGCCGGTGTGAACTTGTCCGCAGACGCTTCGATCGTCGATTGGATGCCCAAATCATATCCCCTTCGGCCCGCCTTCCGGGACCGGAGCGTGCAGGTGCTGCGCCCCTATACCCGAACCCTCGGCTACCGCCCATTGAAACAAAAGTTCAACGTAGTCATCAAGCATGAAAATTATTGACAGCCCGGACCGGGACTTCATAGGCTTGTCACAGAGGTTGGTGTGGCTGGCCAGCGGACCGCGTAGGTTTGGACAGGCACCTGACGACCTTGGCACGGCCCCCGGAAGCGGTGCCGGCTCAACAGTGAGGGAATATCGATGAACCAGTTTTCACCCAAGACGCTTCTGGCCGGCCTCGCCGTTGCCACTGCCCTGACTTCGGTCGCAACTGCGCTGCCCGCGCAGGCCGCGGAATTGCGCATGGCCTGGTCGCAGGACGCCACCGGCCTTGACCCGCACAAGCAGACTGCCTTTTCTTCGCTCCGCCTGCTCGAATTGATCTATGAGCCGCTGGTGCGCATGGATGCCGAACTCAATGTGGTGCCGGCCATCGCCTCGAGCTGGGAATTCTCCGACGACGCCAAGACGTTGACCTTCTCGCTCGATCCCGATGCCAAATTCTCCGACGGTGCGTCGGTGACTTCGGCCGACGTCAAGGCGTCATTCGAGCGCCTCCTCGATGAAGCCACCTCGGCTGCGGCCCGCTCGAATTTCCTTTCGATCGAGAGCATCGATACGCCGGATGAGGCCACTGTCGTGTTCAACCTCTCGACCGCCGACGTGCCGATCCTGGTCGCCATGGCCACAATCAACGCCGCCGTCCTGCCTGCTGCGGAGATCGAAGCAGGCACGATTGGCACCGAAACCGTTGGCTCGGGGCCCTTCGTGCTGGAAAGCTGGGAACCCAATGCCCGCGAAGTCCTGAGCGCCAATGAGAATTGGGCCGGTGGCGAGTTGGCCATTGACGGCATCACCATCTCGGTGCTGCCCGACGAAATGGCAATCCTGGCCTCGCTGCGCGCCGGGCAGACCGATTTCGCCCTGCTCAACGACCCGCTGGTTGCCACGCTGGTGCCGATGGAAGCCGGTCTCGAACTGAACCGTGTCGGCGTGCTGAACTACAATGTGCTTCAGCTCAACCCTTCGCGTCCGCCGATGGATAATCTCAAGGTCCGCCAGGCCATGAGCTGCGCCATTGACCGGCAGGAGATCATCGATGCCGCGCTGGCCGGCGAAGGCAAGGTGACCGGCCCGCTGACCATGCCGGCCTTTGCGCAGGACCCGGCCAACCTGTTCTGCTACGAGCAGGATCTGGACAAGGCCAAGGAACTGATGGCCGAAGCTGGTGTCGACGGATTCTCGGCAACAGTGATTGCAGCAACCGGCGAGCCTCCGGTCGCTGCGTCCGAGGCACAGGTCCTGCAGGCCCAGCTCGCCGAAATCGGTATCGATCTTGAAATCGAGATGATGGAACTCAACGTCTATGTCGACGCCTGGCTTGCCGGGGATTTCGACATGGCGGTGGCCCAGAATGGTGGCCGTCCGGACCCCTATCCAATGTACAACCGCTACTTCACCAATGAAGGCAATCTGGCCCACGTCTCCAACTTCCCGGACGAAGAACTGGACAGCCTGATGAAGCAGGGGCAAGCCGAAACCGATCCGGCCAAGCGCGTGGAAATCTTCCAGGCTTTTGAAAGCCGCCTGGCCGAGCAGTCACCCTGGCTGTGGCTCTCGACCGGCTATAGCTACACCGCCCAGCGCGACACCGTTTCCGGCTTCACCCCTTCGCCGACCGGCACGCTGTTCGGCCTGGTCAACGTCTCGGTAGAATAGTCCAAAATCAAACGGACCGGCCTTCGGGCCGGTCCCATTCGGATCACGTCCCATGAGTTATGTGGTTCAGCGCCTGCTGACCTTCCCGCTGATCCTTCTCGGGGTTTCCATTCTTGTCTTTGTCGCCATCCGGCTGGTGCCGGGCGACGCCATCACCGCCATGCTGGGCACCGAAGCGGGGCTGCTGACGCCGGTTCAGCGCGAGACACTGGCCGCCTATTTCGGCATCGACCAACCCATCTGGGCGCAGTATCTGCGCTGGCTGACCGGCCTGTTCCAGGGCGATCTGGGTATTTCCTCGATCTATGGCAAGCCGGTGTTCACGGTGATCCTCGAGCGCTTCCCGCTCACCCTGCAGCTTTCGCTGATGTCGATGGTGATCGCGCTCAGCGTCGGGGTGCCGCTGGGCGTACTGGCCGCCTCGCGCAATGAGCGCCCCAGCGACCTGGTGGTGCGGGTTCTGGCCATGCTGGGTCAGTCGACCCCCAATTTCGTCGTCGGCATTCTGATCATTTATGTGCTCTCGGTGTTCTTCGGCTTCGTGCCGGCCATGGGTACCTTCACGCCGCTCTTTACCGATCCTTTGGCCAGCATCGGGCAATTGATCTTTCCGGCGATCACGCTCGGCTTTGCCTTTGCCGCCTCGGTAACCCGGATTTCCCGTTCAGCCATGCTCGACGTGCTGAGCGACGATTACGTGCGCACGGCCCGCTCCAAGGGTGCCACGCCGATGAGCGTGATCTGGCATCATGCCCTGCCCAATGCGCTCATTCCGGTGGTGACGCTGTCCGGCGTCGAATTCGGCTATCTGCTGGGTGGCGCCGTGATCGTTGAACAGATCTTCGCCCTGCCCGGCCTGGGCCGGCTGGTGCTCGATGCCATCACCCAGCGCGACTATGCATTGGTGCAAGGGACAGTGTTGTTCATTGCCTTCAACTTCCTGGTGGTCAATCTACTCGTCGATCTCGCCTATGTTGCCCTTGACCCGCGCATCCGGATCGGGAGGCGCTGATGGGCAAACTTTTTTCATCGCTGTTCCGTCACCCCTCCGGGCGCATTGGCCTGGTCATTATCGGGCTCTATCTGCTCGCCGCCATTCTGGGCACGCTGGGCCTGACCCCGCATGACCCGCTCAAGCTCTTTGCCATCGACCGGCTCAAGGCACCCAGCGAAACCTATTGGTTCGGCACGGACCTGCTCGGTCGCGATGCCTTCAGCCGCCTGATGGTGGGCATTCGCCAGTCCATGCTGATTGCCTTCGCCTCGGTGGCCATTGCAACGGTGGCCGGTACGATCATCGGCCTGCTCTCGGCATGGTGGGGTGGCCTGTGGGACGGTATCTTCATGCGCGTCATGGATGTGCTGCTGGCGTTCCCGGCGATCCTCCTGGCGCTGCTGATTATTGCCATCGTCGGCCCGGGCACGATGACCAGTGTTGCCGCCATTGCCATTGTCTATACGCCGATCTTTGCCCGTGTGGTGCGCGGCCCGGCATTGTCGCTCAAGCAGCGCGATTTCGTCGATGCGGCGCGTACTTTCGGCAGCTCGCAAGGCTATGTCCTGACCCGGCATTTGCTGCTTAACCTGGTGGCGCCGCTTGCCGTGCAGGTCACGTTGGCATTGGCCTGGGCGCTGCTGACGGAAGCGGGGCTATCCTTCCTCGGTCTGGGCACCCAGCCGCCAACCCCCTCGCTTGGCCTGATGCTGGCGGAAAGCCGCAACCTGATGACCCACGCGCCATGGCTGATGATCTTTCCGGCCGTCACCATCATGCTCGGCATTCTCGGCTTCAACCTGACCGGCGATGCCTTGCGCGACATTCTCGATCCGCGCACCCAAAGGAGGGAAGCATGACCGGTTTGCTTTCAGTCCGCGACCTGCGCGTCGGTTTCGGCCACGCCCCCGAAGCCAATGAAGTGGTCAAGGGCGTCAGCTTCGACCTTGGTCCAGGCGAAACACTGGGCATCGTCGGTGAGAGCGGTTCGGGCAAGTCGGTCTCGGCCCTTTCGGTCAATCGGCTGGTTGATTTCGGCGGTGGACGGATCACCCATGGGTCGATCCAGCTCACCCGTTCCGACGGTACGGTGCTCGATGTCGCCAAGGCCGATGAAAAAACGCTGTTGGGCATTCGCGGACGCGACGTCGGCATGATCTTTCAGGAGCCGATGACCTCGCTCAATCCGGTGCACACGGTGGGCGCGCAAATCGAAGAGGCGTTCCGCCTGTCCAAGGGCCTCACCGGTGCGCAGGCGCACAAGGCGACCCTGGACGTGCTGGGGCGCGTGCGCATTCCCGACGCGCAGTCCCGGCTCGGCTATTATCCGCACCAGCTCTCCGGCGGCATGCGGCAACGCATCATGATTGCCATGGCCCTGGCCGCCAGCCCGCGCCTGCTGATCGCGGACGAGCCGACCACGGCGCTCGACGTGACGGTACAGGCGCAGATCATGGCGCTCCTGGCCGAATTGCGCGAAGAGACCGGCATGGCGATGATCTTCATCACCCATGACATTGGCCTGGTCGCCGGCATCGCCGACCGCATCATGGTGATGCAGAACGGGGTGGCGGTCGAGCAGGGCGAAACCGATGCGGTGCTGGACAACCCTCAGCACGATTATACCAGGCACCTGTTGCGCGCCGTGCCGCATTTTACCTCGGGCAAGGCGGTGCGGAAAGACGGCCGGCGGACCGAACAGCATGCGCCGATCGTCAAGGTCGAAAACCTGGTCGTGCGCTTTCCAGTAGGAAAGGCCTGGTTCAAGCCCAAGGGCGCAATCCACGCCGTGGATGGGGTGAGCTTTGACCTGGTGCCCGGCGAGACACTGGCCATTGTGGGGGAAAGCGGTTGCGGCAAATCCACCACAGCGCGTGCGCTGCTGGGTCTGAACAGCAAGACCCGGGGCGAGATCGCTACCGGCGCGGGCCGCAGCACGCGTCCAGTACAGATGGTGTTCCAGGACCCCTTCGCTTCGCTTAATCCGCGCTTGAATGTCGAGGCATTGCTGGCCGAACCGGCGCTTGCCAATGGGCAGCGGCGCGATGACGCGTTGCGCGAGCGCATGATATTCCTGCTCGACCGCGTCGGCCTGCCGCAAGACGCGCTTAGCCGCTATCCGCACCAGTTTTCCGGCGGCCAAAGACAGCGTCTATGCATTGCCCGCGCGCTGATGCTCAATCCCGACGTGGTGGTGCTGGACGAGGCGGTATCGGCGCTCGACGTTTCAGTGCAAGCCAAGGTGCTCGAACTGCTCGTGGACCTGCAGGCCGAGTTTGGCCTGGCCTATCTCTTCATCTCGCATGACATGGCCGTGGTCGAGCGGATCGCCCATCGCATTGCGGTGATGTTTGCCGGCCAGATGGTGGAAGTGGGCGAGGCGCGCGCCGTGCTATCGGATCCGCAGCACAGCTACACCAAACGCCTGATTGCGGCCGTGCCAGCCATCGAGCGGCGCAAGCAGCGCTTTGCCGTCGATATGACGCAGGTGCCCTCCCTGGTGCGCCCGCCCGGCTTTGAACCACCGCCCGCGCAATGGCGCGAGTCCGGAGCAGATCACCGCGTTCGCATTGAGGACACGCCATGACAGACATAGAGGCCCAGTTGGACCGCGCCTTTGCCCCTTTGGCGGCCGCCATTGAAGCTGGCCGCATTCCGGGCGGCGTGCTGGGTGTGGTCGACCGGAACGGGGACCGCGCTGTCCGGGCCATGGGCCAGGCGCAGACCGTGCCAAGCAGCCGCCCGATGACCGAAGACACCTGGTTCGATCTGGCGTCGCTGACCAAGGTGCTGTTCACCACCGAACGCATATTGGCGCTGGCCGAGAGTGGGCATATCGACCTCGACGCGCCGCTGACGAGCGTGCTGCCCGATTTCCGGCACTACAATCTCGACAATTGGGAGCGCAAGATCACCTTCCGGCAGTGTCTGGGGCATCAGACCCCCTTTCCAGCCGTATTTCCGCTTTACACCTATGGGCGCGATCCGGACCTGCTGCGCACTTTCCTTTTGCAGCATGAATTTGCCGCGGGCCCCTCGGTCTATTCCGACATCAACTTCATTCTGCTCGGCCTGGCGCTGGAACGGCTGGAAGGCAAATGGATACGCGAGCAGGATCCCGGCAAGGGCTTTGCCTGGTCGGCCGAACCAGACAATGCCGCGGCGACCGAGGATTGCTACTGGCGTCATCGCGTGCTGGTGGGCGAGGTGCATGACGATAATTGCTCGGCCCTGCAAGGCGCGGGCCATGCCGGGCTCTTCGGCACTGCCTCGAGCGTGCTCGCCTTCGCCGCCAGCAAGCTGAGCGCGGCCGGGTCCGACGCCTTGATCCGTACTCCACTTTCAGCCCGCCGCACCCATGGCTGGGAGCGTCCTTATGAGGGCTGGTCAGGCGGCGAGCACTGTTCGCCCCAGACCATCGGCCATACCGGCTTCACTGGCACGGGGCTGTGGATTGACTTTGACCGGGGTCATGCCTGGACGCTGCTGACCAATCGCGTCCACCCCACGCGCCATTTCGATAGCGGCATCATTGCGCTGCGCCGTGCCGTAGGAGATTGCATTAATGTCGCCTGAGAACACTGCCGAACCAATCTGGTCTGTCGGGCTGATGACGGGCACCGTGCTCGACGGCAATATCGATGTGGCGCTGCTGCGCACCGACGGCGACACCATCGAACAGTTCGGCGCCTATACCCTCGCCCCCTATCCCCAGTCGATCCGCGACACGCTGGAAGAAACTCTGGCACAGGCGCGCGCCTGGAACTTCGAAGGGCCGGAACCAGAGATCTTTGCCGAGGCAGAGGATGCGCTGACCCGCGCCCAGTCGGCCGCCGTGCTTGATCTGATCAAGCAGGCTGGTCTCACGCCGGAGGACATCGGCATTATCGGCTTTCACGGCCAGTCGGTATTGCATCGCGCGCCGCAGCCGGGCCGGATCGGTGCCACCCGCCAGCTTGGCAATGGCGCGCTGATGCGCGAACTGACCGGCATCCGGGTGGCCTATGATTTCCGCTCAGCCGATGTGCGCGCCGGTGGACAGGGCGCGCCGCTGGCCGCTCTCTATCATCGCGCATTGCTGCGCCTGATCGATGCCAGGGATGGCAGGACCGCCGTGCTCAATCTGGGCGGCGTGGCCAATGTCACCTATTGGGACGGCGCCGAGCAGTTGATCGCGTTCGACACCGGCCCGGCCAATGCACCGATCAATGACTTCGTCAAAGGCCTGGGCCTTGGCGACATGGACCACAATGGCGAAATTGCCTTGCGCGGCACGGTTGACGAAGAGCGCCTGGCTCGTCTGCTGACCCACCCCTATCTGTCCGCCCCCTATCCCAAATCGCTCGATCGGTTCGACTTCCTCGCCACCATGGCGGACGGGCTCGGCGCAGAAGATGGCGCAGCAACCCTGACCGCCTTTACCACCGGCGCGGTAGGCAAGGCGCTCGACCTCCTGCCACAGCGCCCCGAGCGGCTGATCGTCTGTGGCGGCGGCCGGCACAATCCGGCCATCATGGCCATGTTGCAGACCCGCGCCAATGTCGAAGCCGTTCCCGCCGAAGCAGTGGGCTGGCGCGGCGATGCGGTGGAAGCGGAATGTTTCGCGCTCCTCGCGGTGCGGGTGCTGCGCGGCCTGCCGATCAGCTTCCCCACCACTACCGGTGCGCCGCAGGCCATGACCGGTGGGATTCTGGCGGACTGAGAATGGTGCTGGCGCTCGAAGTTACCGACACGCCGCGCGCGGAAGATCTCGATCTCCTGGGGACGTCCCTTGCCAGTTTCAACGAGTACGATGTCGGTCCGTCCGAGCGTACGGCTCTGGCGGTTTTCGTGCGCGACACCGATGATCGGATCGTGGCCGGCCTCTCGGGCTACAGCGCCTGGGGCTGGCTCTATGTGCAGTGGCTCTGGGTGGCCGAGGGGCAGCGCGGTGGCGGACTTGCCGGCCGTTTGTTAGAGGCGGCAGAGGACGAGGCCCGTGCCCGCGGGTGTCACGGCGCCTATATAGACACGTTCAATCCCAAGGCGCTGCGCACCTACCAGCGCGCCGGCTACACGGTGTTCGGCACGCTGCCGGACTTCCCCAAGGGCCGCACTCGCAGCTTTCTGTCCAAGCTCCTCTAGGCGGAGCATTTCTCCACGACTGTTGCCTGGGCCGAATTAATCGGGGCGGGTTTGGAACTGTGTCCGCATTGGGGCGTTGCACGGTGAATGACGTCAGTGGAGGGAAGCATGACCGACCGGGCAATGTCGCGCCATGACCGTAAGGGTTTTGGATTTTGGTGGACCATGTTTGTCGGGGTTGTCCTTCTTGTCTTTGGCCTGCCCATCGCCGTAGGCGGGCTCTATCTGATTACTCTTGGCGGTTCCTGGTATTATCTGCCCGCCGGGATCGGCCTGCTTTTGACCGCGTGGTTCCTGTTCCGTCGCGAAATGACCGCGCTGTGGATCTACCTATTGACGTGGCTGGGCACGTTGATCTGGGCCTTGTGGGAAGCAGGCCTTGATGGCTGGGCCCAGGTCCCGCGTCTGTTGGCGCCGACGATCGTCCTGATCCTGGTGCTGACCACACTTCCCGTGCTGCGTGGCTCTGTGCGGCGCTTTGGTACGTCGGCCATGGCCGCCATGGTGACCTTTGCCGGCGCAGTCGGCGCCATTGGCGTGGCCAATCAGGGCATTGAAAGCACGATCGCCCAGGAAGTCGAAGAGCCCGTTGCCCAGCCCGACGCTCCCGACGCACCTGCCGCAATAGAGCCGGCTGAAGAGCCGACTGAGCAGCCCGGCCTCACACCGGCCGAGGAGCCGGCGCCGGTCGTTCCAGCGAACACAGATGGAACAGCAGAAGACGCGCCACTGGAGGCGGGTGAAGCAGAGCCGGCAGATACTGAAGCCTCTCAGCCTGAGGAAACCGGCCCCACCTATGTGACCCTGGAAACAGGCGTCGATTGGCCGGCCTATGGTGGCACGCATCGCGCCATGCGCTATTCGCCGCTCGACCAGATCACGCCGGACAATGTCGATCAGCTCGAAAAGATCTGGGAGTTCCGCACCGGCGACATGCCGGAAGGCGACGAGCCCTTCGGCAACCAGAACACACCGGTCAAGGTGGGTGAGCGGCTCTATCTGTGCTCGGCGACCAATCATATCAGCGCTCTTGACGCTGCTACAGGCGCCGAATTCTGGACCTACGATCCCGAGGTCTCGACCGACAATGTGGGCTATAACGCCTCCTGCCGGGGTCTGGTCTATTTCGAGGATCCAACCGCTGAACGCGACGAGCTCTGCGCCACCCGCACGGTGAACCTCACTCATGACGCGCGCATGATCGCACTCGACACCGAGACCGGCCAGCTTTGCCCCGATTTCGGCGATGGCGGCATGGTCAATCTCCTGGAAGGCATTGGCAATACAGCGCCGGGCTTTTACGCCCCAACCTCCCCACCGACCCTGGTCCGCGACGTACTGGTCGTCGGCAGCCAGGTCAGCGACAATCAGCAGCGCACGGCCCCTTCCGGCGTGATCCGCGGCTACAACGCCGTCACCGGCGAGCTGGAATGGGCCTGGGATATGAACCGGCCGGGCGAGAACGGCCTGCCGCCGGAAGGCGAGATCTATTCGCCCGGTACGCCCAATATGTGGACCATTGCTTCGGGCGACGACGAACTTGGCATGGTCTATCTGCCCATGGGCAATTCGGCCGTCGACTATTGGGGCGGCACGCGCTCGGAGCAGGAAAACACCTATTCCACCGCCATCGTGGCGCTGGATGTGGAAACCGGCGAAGTCGCCTGGCACTACCAGACCGTGCACTACGACGTCTGGGACTATGACCTGGGCGGCCAGGGCACGCTGGTGGATTTCCCCACCGATGAGGGTCCGGTTCCGGCCATTATCATGCCGTCCAAGCAGGCTCAGTTCTACATCCTCAACCGCGAGACCGGCGAGCCGCTGGTCAATATCGAAGAACGCCCTGCCCCGCAGGGTGGCGTCGAGCCTGAGCGCCTCTCGCCCACTCAGCCCTATGTCACGGACTTCCCGAATCTCTTGAAGCCGGCAATCACCGAGGCAGACATGTGGGGCGCCACGCCGCTCGACCAGCTCTGGTGCCGCATTCAGTACCGGCAGGCCGAATATGACGGTGTCTATACCCCGCCCACGGTCGACAAGCCCTGGATCCAGTTCCCCGGCTATAATGGAGGCTCGGACTGGGGTGGCATTGCCGTCGATCCGGAAAAGGGCATCCTGATCGCCAACTACAACAACATGCCCAACTACAACCAGCTGATCCCGCGCGAAGAGGTCGATGAGATGGGCATCTATTCCATCGCCGACCCCAATTATGACCCGTCCGCGAGCTCGGGCTCGCATGGTTCGGTCAGCCCGCAGGCCGAAGCGCCTTACGGCATTCGCGTCAATGCCGGCTGGCGGGTGCCGTTCACGGGAATGTTGTGCAAGGAGCCACCCTATGGCGGTATCGCGGCCATCGATCTGAACACCCGCGAAATGCTGTGGGATCGCCCCTTCGGCACTGCCCGCAAGAACGGTCCGTTCGGCATTCCCTCAATGCTGCCGTTCACTATCGGCACGCCTAATAATGCCGGCGGCTTCATTACCGCCTCGGGCCTGTTCTTTATCGGCGCCGCCACTGACGATCTGTTCCGCGCCATCGACATCGAGACCGGTGAACGGATCTGGGAAGTCGAGCTCCCGGCCGGTGGCCAGGCCACCCCGATGACCTATGAGTCGCAGGGCCGCCAGATCGTGGTCATCAATGCCGGCGGCCATGACTTCATGGAAACCCCGATTGGCGACTATTTCATCGCCTATGCCCTGCCCGAGAGTGCGACAGGCCAGAGCGAGGAAGACGAGATGCCATAGGGCGCAACGTCCCGCGACACAGCCCCGCCAGGCGAGGCTGTGTCGGCAAAACCTCCAACACCCGGAATGGAAATGGACCCAGCGTCAGCCTTTTCCTTCGACATGAGTTATTGCGGATCGCCACCGACCCTGGAGACACTCTGGGGCCGGTGGAATTTCGAGCCCGTCCTGCTCGGTGCCCTTGTTCTCACCGCCTTGGCCGGCTTTGCGCTGTTGCGGCAGGCGGGGCAGCGGCGACAGCTTGCCTTCGCCAGTGCGTGGCTGCTGGCGGTGCTCCTCTTCGTCTCGCCCGTCTGCGCTCTGAGCGTGGCGCTGTTTTCGGTGCGCGTTGGCCACCATGTGGTGCTGACCATGGTGCTGGCGCCGCTGCTGGCACTCGCCCTGCCCGCCAGATGGGGTGCGCGCGCCAGCTTGATGCCGCCGCTGGTGCTGTCGACCCTGTCGTTCTGGCTCTGGCATGCGCCGGACTTCTACACATCCGCTTTCACCCATCCAGCGCTCTATTGGCTCATGCAGGCCAGCCTGATTGCCAGTTTCACCTGGCTGTGGATGGGGCTGCTGCGAAGCAATGCCGCGACGGTCGCAGGCATTGCGGCACTGTCCAGCGCCATTCAGATGGGACTGCTTGGCGCGCTGCTGGTGTTTGCCCCCGCCCCGCTCTATCTGCCGCATCTGGGCAACACGATGGCGTTCGGTCTCTTGCCGCTGGAGGACCAGCAGCTGGCCGGGCTGCTCATGTGGGTGCCGGCCAATCTGCCGCTCCTGGCCCTGGTGCTCTGGCGGCTGGTGACGGTCTTGCGGGCAGAGCAGGCGGTGGCTGAATGAGCCTCGGCTTTCTCGTCACCTGGATCAAATTCATTCATGTCGCGACCATTGCCGGATGGTCTGCGGGGCTGATCGCCCTGCCCTTTCTGTATCGCCAGCGCCGGGGGTTGGAGGGACCGGCGCTCCACCGGCTGCATGCCTTCACCCGCTTTCTTTATGTCGCACTGGTGTCCCCGACGGCCTTTGCCGCCATTGCCTCAGGCACCGCGCTGATCCTGATGCAGGGCACCTATGAGAACTGGTTTTCGGCAAAACTGGTGGGCGTTTCCGTCCTGACCGGCGTGCACATTTTTTCCGGGCTGATGATCCTCAGGCTGTTCGAGCCCGGTGGGGTCTATCCGCTCGGGCGCTTCATCCTGATTTTGACCCTGACGTTTTCAGCCATTGCCGCGATCCTGGTGCTGGTCCTGGGCAAGCCCGACATCGCATGGCCGGCGGTGTTGGCCGGTCTGTTCGCGCCCGGAGCGCTCTCGGAGCTATTCGAGCAGCTTATTGGCGCGACGAAATGATGAGGCCGACGCCATGATCGAACACCAGCTTGCCGCCATGCCAGCCCGCGAAACCCGCAGCCATGGTTGCCAATACCGAGAGCATCATTCCACTGGGCAGGACCATTTCTGGAAAGTAGATGCGCAGCCCCGCATTGGCGCCGACAATGGCCAGCATCACCATGGCCGCGATGGCATGGTTCCAGCTTGCCACGCGCACGCGAATGCCCGGCACCGCCAGCAGCTCAATCGTGCCGACAATGGCCGCCAGCAGGCCGAAGCCGAAGGCTGCGCCGCCGGCCCATTTGCCGACCTCGAGCCAGAACGGATCAGCGTTCCACCAGTAGAAGAGGTCGACGCCCAATGTGGCGACGACGAAAGCAATGGGAAAATGCACCAGCATGGCATGGATGGGATGGCCCGCCACTGCGATGGCCGAACCGATATCCTTTCCTGCCACGGCGCGGATGGCGGGATTGGGGTGATCCGCCCGCGCCTCGGGCGGTGTCTCCTCGTCGCGGATCTCGCTTTCTTCGTCCTCGCGCGGAATATCGGTCATCGGCTGCACCCCTTTTCCAAGCCCGTTGCCCTTTGTGCAACGTCGCTGCTGCTCGCCGGTTGCACGGGCGAGCTTTCCACCCTTGATCCCGCCGGTCCCCGCGCGGCCAATCTGGCGACGCTGTGGTGGGTCATGTTCTACGGCTCGGCCCTCTTGTTCGCGCTGGTGATCGCACTGTTTGCTCTGGCCTATCTGCGCCCCGCATGGGTGACGCGCATCACGCCTGCGCAATGGATCCTGGGCGGCGGTTTGATCCTGCCCATTCCAATCCTGATCCTGCTCACTGGCACAGCACTGGTACTGGGCGAACAATTGCTGCCCAAGGGCGATGCACCCCTGCGCTTTGGCGCCCATGCCGAGCGCTGGCAGTGGAATTTCACCTATCCGGACGGAGAAGAGATGGCCGGTGAAGTGCTGCATATTCCTGCCGGTCAGCCCGTCGATGTCGCGGTGACCTCCGCGGACGTGATCCATTCATTCTGGGTGCCCAGGCTGGGCGGCAAGATCGACGCCATTCCGGGCCATGAAAACCTCATCCGCCTCGAGGCCGACGAACCCGGCATCTATTGGGGGCAATGCGCCGAATATTGTGGGCCGGGTCATGATGGCATGTGGTTCCGCATTGAGGCGCACGCGGTCGAGGATTTCGCGGCCCTGATGGAGGAGCAGCAATGAGCCGCCCATCCTCCCCGCTCGGCCTACACAAGCAGCTCGACGCCATCTGGCGCACGCCGCCGGGGCTGGCGCGATTGTCCAGCGTCAATCACACCATACTGGGCAAGCGCTTCATGGCGCTGGCACTGCTGTTCTTTGCCATTGGCGGCCTGCTCTCCATGCTGATCCGGGCGCAATTGGCCACACCAAACAGCGCCTTTATTGGCCCCGAACTCTACAATCAGATCTTCACCATGCACGGCACGGTGATGATGTTCCTGTTCGCCATTCCCATGTTCGAGGGCTTTGCGATCTATATGCTGCCCAAGCTGCTGGGCGCGCGCGACCTCGCCTTTCCCCGGCTAACCGCCTATGGCTTCTGGTGCTACCTGTTTGGCGGGTCGATCCTGATTGTCGCCATGCTGGCAGGAGTGGCGCCCGATGGCGGCTGGTTCATGTATACCCCGCTCTCTTCGAAACCCTACACGCCGGGCATCAATGCCGATGTCTGGCTGCTGGGCATTACCTTTGTCGAGATTTCGGCGGTGACGGCCGCAGTCGAGATCTTCGTCACCATTCTCAAGATGCGGGCGCCGGGCATGGCGCTCACGCGCATGCCGCTGTTTGCCTGGTACATGCTGGTGACGGCGGGCATGATGATTATCGGCTTTCCGCCGCTGATCCTGGGCTCGATCCTGCTCGAGATGGAGCGCGCCTTCGACCTGCCGTTTTTCGATCCGACACGGGGCGGTGACCCGCTGCTGTGGCAGCATCTGTTCTGGCTGTTCGGCCATCCGGAAGTCTATATCATCTTCCTGCCCGGCGCCGGGGCGCTCACCACTATCATTCCGGTCTTCGCGCAACGCCCGATCCTGGGTTATCGCGCCATCATCGCGGCCATCGTCGCCATGGCCTTTCTCAGCTTCGGCCTCTGGGTGCACCACATGTTCACCGTGGGCATTCCGCATCTGGCGCTTGCCTTCTTTTCGGCGGCGAGCGCCTTGGTGGCGATCCCGACGGCCGTGCAGATCTTTGCCTGGATCGGTACGCTGGCGTCCGGCAGGCCGCGCTGGGATATACCCATGCTCTATGTGGCGGGCTTTTTCGTCGTCTTCGTCATCGGCGGGCTGACCGGTGTCATGCTCGCCATGGTGCCGTTCAACACCCAGGCCCATGACAGCCATTTCGTGGTCGCGCATCTGCACTATGTGCTGGTGGGTGGCTTCGTCTTTCCCATGCTGGCGGCAATCTATTATTGGCTGCCACATATTTCGGGGCGACAGAGCCTTTACCGGCTTTCAGTTCCAGCGTTCTGGCTGATCCTGATCGGTTTCAACCTCACCTTTTTCCTGATGCACCTGACCGGGCTGATGGGGATGCCGCGCCGCATCTCGACCTACCCGTCCAACTGGGGCTGGGACTGGCTCAACCTGCTCTCCTCGGTGGGCGGTTTCATTCTCACCATGGGCTTTGCGCTGGTGCTGGCCGATATGGTGCTGCAGTTCCGTTTCGGCGCCCGTTTCCGTCGCGACCCCTGGCGGGCCGGGACGCTGGAATGGGCGACGGCGACCCCGCCGCCGAGCTACAATTTCGCCTCCATCCCACATATCGAGACCCGCGCCGACCAATTGCTGCCAGCGCATATCGGGCCAACTCTGGCCGGTGGAAATGGCTATCTCGGCTTTGCCCGCAACGGCGTACAGGAAACCCTGGCGGTCGACATGATGAGCGGCGCCGCCGAACAGTTGATCGTCCTGCCCCGCCGTTCCTTTCTGCCGCTCTGGACGGCCCTGGCGACAGCGAGCTTCTTCCTCGCCCTGCTGTTCAAGCTTTATTGGCTGGCGCCATTCGGGGCGTTGGCGACGCTCGTCCTGTTCCTGTTCTGGCCACTCAGCCTCGGGGCCAGGACCGATCGCGGTCCCCTCGATATCGGGCGCGGCCTTGCCGTGCCCCCCGATGTGGAAGCGCCGGACAATGTCACCGTGCTCGCCAATCGCACGGCGTTGGTGATGAACGGTACGCTGTTCGCCTCGCTCCTGTTTGGTGGCCTGTTCCTGCTGGTGGTGGCGCCCAATTGGCAAGGCACGAGCGGGCCGATCCTGCCGCTCTGGGCCGGTGCATTGGCCCTTGTGACCAGCCTCTCGGCTGCGGGACTGACCGTTGTCGCGGGGCGCAACCCTGGTGCAACCATGCGGCTTCGGGTCAGCTTGCTGGCAACCCTATTAATGCAAATCCTGGCCATGGCACTGCTCACACTGGCCATGTCGGCGCTGGGAGACCCAACCGGGCATGCGCGCCAGGCCGTGGCTTTCGTCACACTTGGCTACGCCGTGCTGCATTGTGGCCTGGGTGCGGTGATAGCCGCGCATGCGCTCTGGCGCCACGCACAAGGGTATGTTTCCGCCCGTCGGCGCACCGAGTTGGCACTGGCCCGGTTGTGGAACGGCTATGCCGGCGGCGTGGTGATCCTGGCGCTGGGTCTTGTCGCGCTTCTCAGCATGAGCGGGAGCGCACCATGAAGACGATGATCGGAACGCCTCTGGTCCGCCTGATTGCGGGCTTTGTGATCTGGGCGGTGGGCTTTGTCGTGCTCTATGCCGTCCAGGCCCTGGGTTGCGCATATGGCTGGGGCGACTGGCATCGGCCGGTGCTGATCGGGCTCTACCTGCTGGCGCTTATTCCCCTGATATGGCTGGCCATGCCCGCCCGTGCCGGCGCGGAAGACGGTCCATTGCACATGGCCGCGCTCTGGGCCAACCGGGCCGCGCTTGTCGCCGCCATACTGGTTTTCCTACCGACGACATTTGCCAGTCTCTGCATCTGAAACAGGTCGTTACGCCGGCGGCGCGGGCCGCCAGCCCTCAACAGTGCCAAGGCCCCGGGATCATGGCGCGCGGCGCCTTCTTACCCGGCGGGGGGCGGCGTCCTCGCTCAGAAACCGATCCACCAGCCTAGCCTGCAGGCCCAGCATATGCTGCTCGGCTTCGGCCATGTGTTCGGCCAGGATCGCGGCGGCGGCATCGGCGTCGCGCCGGCGCATGGCGGCGATCAGATCGCGTTGATGCTCGATGCCGGACTGGCGCAGCACCGGTTCTGGCTGGACATAAATGTCCTGGGCAATCGCGAGATCCTTGAGCAGGCGCTGCAGAAACCGGCAGGTGAAGGCGAGGATGGGATTGTCGGCATATTCGGCCACCACGCCATGGAAATCGAGCTCGGCCATGCGCTGGTTCCAGCGCTCGGCGGCGTCAGCGGGTTCATGGTCATAGACCGAGATAATGGCTTCGAGCCGGTTCAATCCCGCTTCGTCGATATGCGGGGTGGCGCTGGCCGCGATCAGCGGTTCGAGCGCCTTGCGCATTTGATAAATATTGGCAATGGAGAGGTTCTTGGCGAACAGGAAATTGGACAGCAGGCTCATCGCCCGCCCTTCCGACATCCGCTCGATAAAGGCCCCGCCGCCGGGCCCCGTGCGCACCGAGATCAGCCCCTGCACTTCAAGCGCCTTGAGCGCTTCGCGCACCGTGCCCTTGCTGGCGGCAAACTGGGTGATGAGATCGCGTTCCTGGGGCAGGCGATCGCCCGGTGCCAGTCCATGCTCGACTATCATGCGCTTGATGGCGTCGACAATCTCATCGGTGCGCTTGCGGCGGGGCAGGTCGGTCAGCGCCGGGTCGATCTCGTTCATGCAATATCCGGTGAAGTCAGGCGGGGCGCGCTGGAAATGAGCGCCCGCGTGTAGTCGTGTTGCGGCGCGGCAAAGAGGCGGGCGGCCGGGCCGACCTCCACCACCTCGCCCAGATACATCACCGCGACACGATCGGAAATCGATTCGACCACCGCCAGATCGTGGCTGATGAACAGATAGGACAGGCCCAGATCGTCGCGCAATTGCTGGAGCAGCAGCAGAACCTGGGCCTGCACGGACACATCGAGGGCACTGACCGGTTCGTCCAGCACCAGGATCCGCGCCTCCGCGGCAAGGGCGCGGGCAATGGCAATGCGCTGAGCCTGGCCACCGGAAAATTCGTGCGGGAAGCGCTCGAGCGTATCGAGCGGCATCTGCACCGCGTCGACCAACTCCTTCTTGCGCCTAGCCCGCTTGCTCGCGTCATACCCACAAAGCAGGCGCAGCGGCACGTCGAGAATGTCGCCAATGGTCTTGCGTGGGTTGAGCGAGGCAACGGGGTCCTGAAACACATATTGGATGGTGCGACCAAACGCGCGGGAGCCGGTCGCGGCCAGTTCCGCCCAGGGCTTGCCATCGATCTGCATGGTGCCTGAAGTCGGCGCCTCGAGCCCCACCAGCATGCGGGCCAGAGTGGACTTGCCCGAGCCACTTTCCCCGACGATGCCTAGGGTCTCACCGCGTTTGAGATCGAGGGAAATGCCCTTGACGGCACGCACCTCACTCGCCTTGCGCCCGAACAGGCTCCGCCCGCCGCCAAAGGTCTTGAGCAGATCGCGCATTTCGACGGCGTTCTCGCTCATGTCCGGGCCTCCTGGAATAGAGTCCGCACGCGATCGAGGAAGGCCTGTCCCTCGCCCAGTTCGGGGACACAGGCGATCAGGCGCTTGGTGTAGTCATGCTGCGGATCGCGCAGCACGGCCGTTGTTTCCCCCTGTTCGACGATTTCGCCGTCTTTCATCACGGCGACGCGGTCGCAGACCTGAGCGACGACGCCGAAATCATGGGTGATGAGCAGGAGCGCCAGGCCCCGTTCCTTGCGCAGGTTCTGCAGCAGTTCGAGAATGCGAGCCTGGACCGTAACATCGAGCGCGGTGGTGGGTTCGTCGGCAATGATGATGTCGGGATCATTGGCCAATGCCATGGCAATGCCGATGCGCTGGCGTTGTCCACCCGAGAGTTCGTGCGGATAGGCGCTGGCGCGGCTTTGGGCGTCGCGAATGCCCACGGTTTCCATCAATTCGATGGCCCGGGAACGGGCTTCGGACTTGCCCACGCTCTCATGCACCAAAATGGCCTCGGCGATCTGCTCGCCAACGCGGAACAGCGGATGGAGCGTGGTCAGGGGGTCCTGGAAAACATAGGCGACGCGGCCGCCGCGCAGGCCGATCAGTTCCTGCTCACGCAGGGACAGCACTTCCCTGCCCCCGACATAGACACCGCCGGCGGTAATGACGCCAGGTGGCGAGGCCACCAGCCCCATGAGCGAAAGCGCGGTGACCGATTTACCCGAGCCGCTTTCCCCGATCAGGCCAAGGCACTCACCCTTGCCGAGGCGGAAGCTGATGTTGCGCACGGCGGGGGTGATGGCCTTGCCATCATCAAAACCGGTTGCGAGCTGGTCGACGACCAGCGCCGGCGCGTCTTCGAGCGTGGCGGCGGGCTTGGTCCTGCGCGCGATCTTGGTCACCGGCATGGGGCGATCCAGCGCCCCGGAGCGCAGGCGCGGATCGAGCACATCGCGAATGCCGTCGCCGAGCAGATTGATGCTCATTACCAGCGCGAAGATCATGATGCCGGGAATGATCGAGGCATGCGGCGCGGTAAAGAGTTGTGCGCGGGCCTGGCCCAGCATGGAGCCAAGATCCGAGGTCGGCGGCTGGGCGCCCAGACCAAGGAAGGAGAGACCCGCGGTTTCAAGGATCATCCAGCCCACGGTGGTGGACATGGTGATGACGATCACCGGCAGCACATTGGGCAGCACTTCAGTGAAGAGAATGGCCGGATGGCTCTTGCCGGAAAGACGTGCCGCATCGACGAATTCGCGATTGCGGATGGAGACCGTGACGCCCCGGATATTGCGGGCGAAGAACGGGATATTGACGATGGCGATGGCATAGAGCGCATTGAGCAGGCCCGGCCCCAGCGCCGCCACGATGGCAATGGCGAGCAGAATATAGGGGAAGGCCATGAGCATATCGACAAAGCGCATCAGAACGCTGTCGGTGGCGCCACGCGAATAACCGGCAACGAGCCCGATCAACGAACCGAAAATGGCCGCAAGCGCAGTGGCACTGATGCCCACGATCAGCGACACCTGGGTGCCCCAGATCAGCCGGGAGAGGATATCGCGGCCCAGATGATCGGTGCCGAGCAGATGTCCATCGGCAAGGGGCGGCAACAGGCGGTTGGGCTGATCGGTAATATCGGGATCAGGCAGCGGCAGCACCGGCGCCAGCACGGCGAGAATGACGATGAAGCCGAACAGGAACAGGCCCGCCGCCGCGAGGCGATTGGCCATCAGCAATTGCCAATTGCTGCGGCGCTTGCGGGGTTCGGGCGCGGACAGGGTCATATCGGTCATGCCTTGAGCCTGGGATCGAGCATGGCCTGGGCGACGTCGGCCAAGAGGTTGACGAGCACGTAGAGAGTAGCGGCAACAAGCACGCCGCCCTGCACCAGCAGCAGGTCGCGGGTGGAGACCGCCTTGACCAGCATCTGCCCCAGCCCCGGCCACTGGAACACAGTTTCGATATAGACGGCGCCGCCGAGCACGAAGCCGGTCTGGATGCCGATGACCGGGATGATCGAGACCAGTGCCGCACGGAAGGCGTGGCGGTAGATCACCGCGTTTTCACTCAGCCCCTTGGCGCGCGCGGTGCGGATGAAATCCTGCCGCAGCACTTCGAGCATGGCCGCGCGAGTCAGACGCGCCACCACGCCGGTGGCAACAATGGCCAGTGTGCTGGCGGGAAGAATGAGATGGCGCAGCAGATCGGGCAGATCGCCGCCGCCATAGATGGCATACATGCCCGAGACGGGCAGCAGCCGCCAGTGCACGGCAAAGAGCAGGATCAGCACCAGCCCGAGAAAGAAAGCCGGCATGGAGATGCCGATCAGCACGAAAAAGGTGACGATGCGATCGGTCCAGCCGAACTGGCGGACTGCCGAGACAATGCCGGCGAGTATGCCGAGCACCGAACAGATGAGCAGCGAGGCACCGGCCAGAATGAGCGTGGCGCTGAAGCGGTCCAGCACTTCATCGATGACCGGGCGGTTGAGGATATAGGACCGGCCGAAATCGCCCTGCAGCAGGTTGCCGATCCAGATCAGATATTGCTCGGGCCAGGAGCGGTCCAGGCCCAGGACCCGATTGATGCGTTCGACATTATCCGGTGTGGCGTAGGCGCCGAGCAGGGCTTGGGCAGGATCCCCGGGGATGAGCTTCATGACCAGAAAGACAATAATCGACAATCCCAGGATCACCGGGATCGCGGCCAATAGGCGCTTGCCGATATAAGCGGTCATTTGCCGTCTTCCTCTCGCTGCGGCGCCCAGGCCACCTCTCCCCGATGGGGAGAGGAACAAGTGCCATGTGCTGAGCCTGTTTTTGTCCCCTCGGGGACAAGTTGGCCGACGGGCCGGATGAGGGATGCCCCATCCGGCACGGATCTAAGGCTTGGAGACGTCGCCCAGCTGCAGCAGGAAGCTCGGCTGCAACGAGAAGCCCTGCACGGCCTCGGTGGTGACCGCGTTCTGCTGCCAGTTGGCGACAAAGATCCAGGGCGCGTCTTCATAGACGATTTCCTGCATCTGCTTGTAGAGGTCGCCGCGCGCTTCGATGTCGGTTTCCACCCGCGCCGCTTCGAGCAATTCATCCACCTCTTCGTTGGAATAGTACGAAGAGTTGAACCCGCCTTCTTCGGGCCAGGCCCCTGTGCGCAGGGTCAGGAAGGGCAGAACGTCCGGATCGTTGGTCATCCAGGCCATTTCCGCCATGTCGACATCCTCGCCGAGACCCGGATTCACGATCCCCAGGAACGTGTTCCATTCATAGGTTTCGATCGTCACGTCGAACCCCACGGCCTCGAGATCGGCCTGAATAGCGGTACCCATGGTGATCGGATCGAGCATGCCCGAACCGCCTTCGGTGACATAGAAGGTGACTTGGGGGTTTTCGACCCCGGCTTCGCTCAACAATTGCTCGGCCATGTCAGGGTCGTATGGATAGGGCTCGAGGTCTTCGTTATAGGCCCAGTTGAACGCCGGAGCGATCGGGCTGTCGGAGACCGTGGCCGTGCCCTGGAGAACGTCGTTGACCAGAGCGTCCTTGTTGACGGCATAGTTCGCGGCCTGGCGAACCAGCTTGTCGGCAAATGGTCCGTGCTGGGCGTTGAGCATCACATACCAGACATGCGGTCCTGCCTGCTCATAGACCTGAAACGCGGCATCCGCCTCGAACTGGCCGACATTGTCGGGCGGGACTTCGACCATGACGTCGATGCCCCCCGAGAGCATTTCGGCAACTCGCGTGTTGGCATCGGTGATTGGCCGGAAGACCACGGCTTCAAGCGCCGGCGCGCCGTCCCAATAGTCAGGATTGGCCTCGACCACGACACGGGTGTTCGACTGCCATTCGACAAACCGGTATGGACCGGTCCCCGAAGGATTGCGCCCGTATTCGTCCACATTGTCCATCACACCCTGTGGCGAAACGATGAGCCCCGTAGGGTAGGCGAGGTTGGACAGAAACGGCGCGAACGGCTCAGCCAGCACAAACTCGACGGTGTGCTCGTCGATCACGTTGACGCTCTCGACGGCCGAAAAGTTGAACGATAGCGGGAACGGCCCCGTATCATAATAGGGATGGTCTTCATCCAGCATGCGGTCGAAGTTGAACTTCACCGCTTCGGCGTTGAACGGTGTGCCGTCGTGGAACGTGACACCTTCACGCAGATTGAAGGTGTAGCTCAGCCCATCGTCGGAAATCGTCCAGTCCGTGGCCAGGGCCGGTTCGACCTCCAACGTACCATCGCCATAGCGGACCAGCCCGTCATAGATATTCACCAGAATGCGAAAATCGTTGACCGCAGTGGAAACCTGCGGATCGAGCGATTGCGGCTCGGCAATCTGGCCAACGATCAGGACATTGGGTGGCGTCTGCGCGGCGGCTGGGGTTACCAGCGCCAATGCGGTGGCGGCGAGCAGTGGCGCCAGTCCGTACCATTTGGATGTCATTGAAACCTCCTTGCGTTCCCTCAACCATTGCCTCCCGGCCCTCACCGTGAGACAAGGCATGTACAATTTATCATCATAAATAACGCCCGCCGTCAATTTATGCTGATAAATATGGAGAGGAGGATTTTGCCAGCATGACCTTTTCAATCGTTGCGCGAGATTCACAAACCGGTGAGCTGGGTGTTGCCACGGCCACTGCCGGGCCGGCCGTGGGCGCGCTGGTGCCCCATGTGCGTGCGGGCCAGGCCGCCATGGCGACGCAGGCGATGACCAATCCCTATCTGGCCGTCGACACGCTCGCCGCCATTCCCGCGACTGACGCCGAGCAAGCCTTGCAGGGGGCGCTGGCCCAGGACCCGGAAAGTGATCGCCGGCAGGCCATCGTCATCGATGCGCAAGGCCGCATTGGCGCTTGGACCGGTGTGCGCTGCGAAGATTATGCCGGCCATGCGGTAGGCGAGAATGTCGCTGTAGCCGGAAACATCATTGCGGGCCGCGCCGTATTGGACGCGATGCTCCAAGCCATCAAGGGGCCGGGCGATCTGACCGAACGCCTGTTTGCCGCGCTCCAGGCCGGCAATCGGGCCGGCGGCGACCGGCGCACCATCACCTCCGCGGCGCTCAAAGTGGTGCGCGACCAGGTCTACCCCGAGGTCGATCTGCGTGTCGACTGGTCGGCAGACCCGATCGCAGATCTGTCCGACCTGATCGCCCGCACCCGACACGGCAGCTATGCCGAATTCTTCTCGGCGGTGCTGCGCCGCGACTCCAGATTCTGAGCGAAATCGACTGGCGCATACGGGGGTCTGCTGACAGAACATGACAGACGCACCCGTTCGACTGCCCGCTCGACCCGATCGTCTGGAGACATGATGAGCCTTTTTCACGCCGAAGACGGATTGCCGCGCTGCCGCTGGTGTAGCGGGGCGCCGGAATTCGTGCCCTATCACGACAATGAATGGGGCTTTCCGGTCAGCGATGACACGCGCCTGTTCGAAAAACTCAGCCTTGAGGGATTCCAGTCCGGGCTGAGCTGGCGCACCATTCTGAATAAGCGCGAGGCCTTCCGCGCCGGCTTTGCCGGTTTCGATATCGAGAAGGTTGCCCGGTTCAGCGAGACGGATATCGATCGGCTGCTGGCCGACAAGGGGATTGTGCGCCACAGAGGCAAGATCGAGGCGGTCATCAACAATGCCGCCCGCGCGCAGGAGCTGATTGCTGAAGCGGGCTCCATCGCCGCCTTTGTCTGGCGCTACGAGGCCCAGACCCTCGCCCCGCCGCAAAGCCAGACCACTTCGCCAGAATCGATCGCTCTCTCCAAGGCACTCAAAAAGCGCGGCTGGAAGTTTGTCGGCCCCACAACGGTTTTCGCCTTCATGCAGGCCATGGGCCTGGTCAATGACCACGCTGAGGGCTGCATCAGCCGGGACCGGGCGACAAAATTGCGCAATGGCTTTGTGGTGCCGGGGCAGGGCTAGTCGCCGGCCTGGCATGCGCAGCGCCCTCGCGCTTTTCCGCAGCTTTGCTTGCTCTTCACGCCAAGATTTACTTCACTGGCGCTGCGTAGATGATAAGAGGCGCGTGCAGAGCTATCTGCGCCGTGGACCCCCATAGCGTCGGCATGCTGCGTGAGATAGCGAGTACCTGAATGACCAAGATTGCAAGCGCCGCCACCGTGGTAGAGGACACCCGATTTGCGTCCATCGTCGAGCATTGTGAAGACGCCATCATAAGCCTGTCGCTCGACGGGATCGTGACCAGTTGGAACATGGGGGCGCTCAAGCTGTTCGGCTACGAACGCGAGGAGATGCTCGGTCAATCCATCACGCGCATCATCGAGCCAGCCCGCCATTCCGAAGAGGACGAAATCCTCGGCAGGATCAGTCGCGGAGAGATTGTCAGTCATTTTGAAACGCGCCGCATTCGCAAGGACGGCACGGCCCTGGACATCTCGCTGACCGTCTCGCCGATCAAGGACGAGAGCGGGCGGGTAATCGGGGCGTCCAAGATTGCGCGCGACATTACGCAGCGCAAGCTTCGGGACGCCGCCTGGGAAAGGCTGATCGAATGCTCGCGGCTTGTCGGGCGCGAGTTTCTTGATGCCGTCGTCGAAGCCTTGGCGCATGCCCTGAATGTACGCTGGGTGATCCTGTCAGATATCGACCCCACCAACACCAAGCGCGCCCGCGTGGTTTCGGGTTGGAGCGATGGGCAGAAGATGGAGCCTATCGAGTACGACCTGGCCGGCTCGCCCTGTGACAACGTTCTCGACGACGGACTGTGTTTCTATCCGGATCGGGTCGCGGAACTGTTTCCCCATGACGAGCTGCTGCGCGAGATGGGGGCGAGCAGCTATCTTGGTGCGCCCTTGCGCGGGCCCGGGGCGGTTTCGCTGGGGATCCTGGCCATAATGAACGACGGGCCCATCGATCTTTCGCTCCAGCCCAAGGAAACACTCGAGCTGTTCGCAGGCCGCGCCGCTGCCGAACTGCAGCGGATCATCGCAACATCGAGCAACGAACGATTGGGGCGTCTGGTTGAGGACGCTGCCAGTGAAACCTACCTGTTCGATGCAACTTCGCTCAAATTCATTCTGGTCAATCGGGGTGGCAGAGACAATCTCGGCTATTCAATGGACGAGCTGAGAGAGCTCACGCCCCTGGACATCAAACCCCTGCTCAGTGCGGAGGACTTTGCTGCCATTATCGATCCGCTGCGAACCGGCGAGAAGTCCGTGCAGCACTTCGAGACTATTCATCGCCGCAAGGATGGCACGGACTACAATGTTTATGTGGCCCTGCAATTGCTCCAGGATGATGACCATCCGGTGTTTTTTGCCGCCATTGACGACACCACCGAGCGCGACGCCGCATTGCGCGATCTCAAACAGGCCTCGCAACGCCTCGATACGGTGCTGAATAACACCACTATGGCGGTCTTTCTCATGGATGACCGCCAGGAGTGCGTCTACATGAACGCGGCGGCCGAGGAGCTGACGGGCTATAGGTTTGAGGAAACGCGCGGGCGCCCGCTGCACGACGTGATCCATCACACCTATCCCGACGGCCGGCCATTCCCCTTGCATGAATGCGCGATCGATCGCGCGTTCCCGGAGGATTTCCAGGTTCATGGCGAGGAGACCTTTGTCCACAAGGATGGCAGCTTCTATCCCGTGGCGTTTACCGCAAGCCCGATCCACAACGAGCATGGAAGGCCCATAGGGACGGTGATTGAGGTTCGCAACATTGCGGCCAATCTCGAGGCTCGGGCTGCGATGGCGGACTTCAACACGGCGCTTCAACAGCGCGTCGAGGAAGTGGTGTCGGAGCGCGAATTGATCGAGCAACAGCTCCATCAGGCGCAAAAGCTGGAGTCTATCGGCAAGCTGACCGGCGGCATCGCGCATGACTTCAACAATCTGCTGCAGGTCATCGGGGGCAATCTGCAACTGCTCTCGCGCGATGTTGCGGGCAATATCCGGGCCGAACAGCGCGTGCAGAATGCGATTGCCGGCGTCGCGCGAGGCGGGCGGCTGGCGTCCCAATTGCTGGCATTCGGCCGCAAACAGCCTCTGGCGCCAAGCGTCGTCAATATGGGCCGGCTGATACGCGGGATGGACGACCTGCTCCGGCGCGCGCTGGGCGAAGGCATCGAGATCGAAACCGTCGTATCGGGCGGGCTGTGGAACACCTTTGTCGACAGCACCCAACTGGAAAATGCAATACTGAACCTGGCCATCAATGCGCGTGATGCCATGGACGGCCAGGGGAAGCTGACGATTGAAACCGGCAATGCGTCGCTCGACCATCGCTATGCGCGCCAACATCCGGATGTGGAACCGGGCCAATATGTGATGCTTGCGGTGACCGACACCGGAAGCGGCATTCCTGCCGACGCGCTCGACAAGATTTTCGAACCGTTCTTCACCACCAAACCTGTTGGCGAGGGCACCGGACTTGGCCTGAGCATGGTTTATGGCCTGACCAAGCAGTCCAAGGGCCACATCAAGGTCTATAGTGAGGTGGGCGAAGGAACGACCTTCCGCATCTACCTCCCCCGCACCCGGCAGGAAGAATCGGCCCAGTCAGTACATGATACCGGGCCGGTCCGCGGCGGCACCGAGACCATCCTCGTGGTCGAGGACGATGACGACGTCCGCACCACGGTGGTCGAGCTGTTGTCCGAACTGGGTTATCGCGTACTGCGCGCCAAGGATGGTGCGGGCGGCCTGGCCATTGTCGAAAGCGGCGTGCCGATTGATCTGCTGTTTACCGACGTGGTGATGCCCGGGCCGGTGCAAAGCCGCGACCTTGCCCGGCGCGCGCAGGAAAGGCTGCCTGGTTTGGCCGTGCTTTTCACGTCTGGCTACACGGAAAACTCAATCGTTCATGGGGGCCGGCTGGATGAAGGGGTCGAGCTACTGAGCAAGCCCTATACGCGCGATGACCTGGCTTTCAGATTGAGAAAATGTCTCGATGCACGCGGGAGCAAGGGCGAGATCCAGCCTGAGCAAACGGCCAGTAAACAGAAAGATATCACGGCGCTGAAGATCCTTCTGGTCGAGGACGAGATGCTGGTGCGCATGTCCACCACCGACATCCTGGAGGAGCTTGGTCACACAACCTACGAGGCGACCACGGCCCAGCAGGCGTTGGAACTGTTGGAGAAACACGCCATCGACGTCCTTATTACCGATGTCGGGCTGCCTGGCGTCTCGGGGATATCCCTGGCGTCGCAAGTCCGCGCGCAATGGCCCTCAATCAGGATCATCATTGCTTCTGGCTACGCCAAAGGACAGCAGGAGGACCTGGGAAGCTTGGGCGATGAGGTTGGCTGGTTGACCAAGCCATATGTCGCTGCCGACCTCGAACGCGTCCTTCGCCCGCCCGACGAACAGTAGGGGTTCGCGACGCCAATCTGGGAGGTCGTGGCCAAAGTCGATCTCTTACCACCAGCGGCCCGGCCCGATCGGGTCGGGCCGAGGGTGAGGGTGAGGATCGGTATTTTGTTCCGCGGTGACGTTCAGCCTGTGCGCGATCAGGGGGTGGGGCGCGGGGTATCCGCTATCAGTCAGAACGACCTGAATTCAGGCTTCGTACGCAAGAGCACCCACACCTAACATCCCCCTGAAGACGGGGATTGATCGTGCTTGGTACGAACACAGCGGAGAACCCGATGTGCCCCTCCCCCTATCAGGGGGAGGCCGGGTGGGGGTATCCCAAACAAAAATCCCCGCTGGGCGGGGTTCGGTGCTGCAACCATAATTGGCTGTCACCCCGGCGAAAACCGGGGCGACAGTCTGTGTGTTTGGCGAGAATGGAGAAAGCGGCCACCCATTCGAGCATAGCTCTCATGGCCTGCTTGCCTCGCAAGGCTCTACCGGAGCCTTCCGTCTTTCTTCGAAAGACCGGCTACGCAGCCTTGACGACCTCGACCAGCTCGACGTCGAACACCAGATCCTTGCCGGCGAGCGGGTGGTTGGCGTCCACGGTCACGCTCTGCTCGTCCACGCCGACCACGGTGATGGGCAGCATGCCGCCATCGGCGGTGCGTGCCTGGAGTTGGGTGCCGACTTCGAGGTCGATGCCGGAAGGCACCTTTTCGCGGTCGAGCTGCTGGATGGCGTCGTCGCGGCGAGGGCCATAGGCTTCGGCGACGGGGATGGTCACGGTGCTCTTGGCGCCTGTTTCCATGCCGGCAACGTGCTGCTCGAGCCCTTTGATGACCTGGCCTTCGCCAAGCTTGAACTCCAGCGGCGCCTTGCCTTCGGAGCTGTCGAACTGGGTGCCATCGGTCAAGCGGCCGGAATAGTGAATGCGTACGGTGTCGCCGGGTGCGGCAGTTGTCATGGGACGGGCCTTTCGGAAATTTTGTCTCGCCCTCCACTCTTGGGAGAGGACTTTCGGGGTCAGTCGCGCAAAGGGCCACTCGGCCAAGCTGCGGAGTGGCAGGTCAGGCGGCGTTAAAGGGCCGCAAAAAACGCGCGACGGCGAGCCCCAAGTGTAGGGCCTCAGGCTCAGATGTAAACCCGGGGGCCGTAAGCCCCGGCTCATGGGGCCTTGCGGCGATCACCCTTGTTCACCGGTCGCATTTCCGCCATCAAGGCGCCGTGTTTGCCGCGTAGCGGGCAGGGTGAGGGAAAAATCTGGCGCAAAGAGGTATGCCTATGACGGCGCGGCCGCTCCCCATTGCAGGTTCTCTGGCCATGGCACTGGTGCTGGCCGGGTGTTCCATGGCCGGCATCAAGCCGCTGCCCGGCAACAAGTCCGCCAGCACGGCCATTGCGTCGCTTGCCCCCACTGCCGCCACCCCGGCCGGTCATGTACCCAAGGCCGCCGCCGTGCCCTCTGCCCCCGGCACCATGCTGCTAGGCTATGCCGGGTCCGAGCGCGGCGCGCTCGATGGGCTGATTGCGCACTACGCCAGCCAATATGATGTGCCCGAACATCTGGTGCGGCGGGTCATCGTGCGCGAGAGCAATTACAATCCGGCGGCCCGCAATGGGCCCTATTACGGGTTGATGCAGATTTCCCACGCCACGGCGCGCGGCATGGGCTATCGCGGTGAAGCGGCAGGCCTGCTCGATGCGGAAACCAATCTGCGCTATGCCGTGCGCTATCTCGCCGGCGCCTACATGACTGCCGGGCACAATGACGACCGCGCCGTGCAGTTTTATGCCCGCGGCTATTATTACGACGCCAAGCGTCTGGGTCTGTTGGAGAAAAGCGGGCTGCGCTAAGGCTTCAGCCCGCAGCCGGCGCCAGCAATTCGGTCAGCCGCCCGGTCAGCTCTTCCTCGCGGAACGGCTTTTTGAGCTGGACGAAATCGTGTCCGGCCGTGTCGGGCACTTCGTCATAGCCCGTGGTCAGCAAGATCGGCAGGCCGGGGTGCAATTTGCGCGCGGCATTGGCCAGTTCGATACCGGTCATGCCGGGCATGCCATAATCGGTGATCAGGGCGGTGATGTCGGGGCACTTTTCCATCAGCGCAAGCGCCTGGGCGCCCGAAAACGCCTCCAGCGCGGTGTGACCCATGTCCCGCACCAGTTCAACGGTGTTCAGCGTGATCATGGCATCATCGTCCACCACGAGAATAGTGGTGACGGGGCCATTGGCCGGGCTAATCTGCACAAGATTTCCTTTCGGCCTCACAATGGCCGGCTTGAGAGACAGCCAGCCTGTCTTTCCGCTTTCCATTGCCCCTAGTTTACGAAAGTGGCGAAGGTTGGTCCATAGGGTAATTATTCCTGCCAGACCTGCTGACAGAACCGGTCAGAAATGGGTGCCATCGTGGCGCTTGAGGCGATAGACTCGCCGCTGTTCTGAATGAGGGAATCGCTAACATGCATCTGCTGCTCGTCGATGGCTCGGGCTATATTTTCCGTGCCTTCCACGCCCTGCCCCCGCTTAACCGCAAGTCCGACGGGCTGCCAGTGGGCTGCGTGCAGGGGTTCTGCAACATGCTGTTCAAGCTGACCCAGGATATGGATGGCGATGACGCGCCTACCCATATGGCCGTCATCTTCGATGCCAAGGGCAAGACCTTCCGCGACGACATCTATCCCCAATACAAGGCGCAGCGCCCGCCCGCGCCCGAAGAGCTGGTGCCGCAATTTCCGCTCACCCGCTCGGCCACCCGTGCCTTTTCCATTCCCTCGATCGAAATGGAGGGCTGGGAGGCTGACGACATCATGGCCACCTATGCCTGCATGGCACGGGACGCCGGGTTCAAGGTCACCATCGCCTCCTCGGACAAGGACCTGATGCAACTGGTCGAGCCCGATGGCTCGATCCGCCTGCTCGATACCATTCCGCGCCCCGGCCAGCCGCCGCTGAGGTGGATTGGGCCCGATGAAGTCTTTACCAAGTTCGGCGTCACCCCCGACAAGGTGATCGACGTGCAGGCGCTGTGCGGCGACAGCGTCGACAATGTGCCGGGCGTGCCCGGCATCGGGGTGAAAACCGCCGCCCAGCTCATCACCGAATATGGCGATCTGGAAACTCTGCTCAGCCGCGCCGAGGAGATCAAGCAGCCCGCGCGCCGGCAGAAGCTGATCGACAATGCCGAACTGGCCCGCGTTTCCAAGCAATTGGTAACGCTCGAACAGAAGGTGCCGGTTGAGATCGACCTCGATGGCCTGACCCGCCAGCCGATCAATCCCTCGGCGCTGTTCCCGTTTTTGAAGGCGATGGAATTTGCCACCATCACCAAGCGCCTGGCCACTCTGCTCGAGGCCAATCCCGACGATTTTGAGCCCGATGCGACGCTCGCCGCCAACAAGGACAATCCGGTCCCCGGCGCGCCGCAAAAATCCACCTCGCTTTCGGTGGCCAAGGCCAAGCTGGCCGCCAATATGGTGCCCGGCTCAGGCCCGGCCCGCCATGCCGCCGCGGAGCACGCCCGCATCAAGGCCATCCCGGTCAACTACGAAGCCTATGAGATCGTCACCACGCCCGATGCGCTGGAGCGCTGCATCGACAAGGTTTTTGCCAAGGGCCATGTCGCGATCGACACCGAAACCACCGGGCTCGATCCGCAACAGGCGGATCTGGTCGGTATATGCCTCTCCACCGAGATCGGCGAGGGTTGCTATATTCCGGTCGGCCATCGCAAGAGCGGCGACATGTTCGAGGGCGGCGAAGGGCTGGTCGAGGGGCAGTTGCCGATCGGCTTTGTGCTCGAGGCCCTCAAGCGCGTCTTGCAGGACAAGTCCATCCTCAAGATCGGCCAGAACGTCAAATATGACCTCGAAGTGCTGACCCGCTATGGCGTCGCCATGGCCCCGATCGATGACACCATGCTCATTTCCTATGCGCTGGATGGCCCGCGCTATAATGGGTTGGATGTGCTGGCCGAGCATTGGCTCGATCACAAGACCATCACCTATGCCGCGCTGGCCGGCACCGGAAAGAACCAGAAGACTTTCGACCAGCTCGAAATCGCCGAAGCGGCCCGTTATGCCGCCGAGGATGCCGACATCACCTTGCGCCTCTGGCATGTGCTCAAACCCCGCCTGGCGGCCGAGAACGTCACCGCACTCTATGAAACCATCGAGCGCCCGCTTGCCCCGGTTTTGGCTCATATGGAAGCGCGCGGCATCACCGTCGACCGGCAGATCCTGGCCCGGCTTTCGGGCGATTTCGCCCAGCGTGCCGCTGCCTTCGAGGCCGAGGCGCATGAACTGGCCGGCCAGAGTTTCAATCTCGGCTCGCCCAAGCAGCTGGGCGAAATCCTCTTTGACAAGATGGGCATTGAGGGCGGCACCAAGACCAAGACCGGCGCCTGGGCCACCGGCGCCGATGTGCTCGAGGGGCTGGCCGCCAAGGGCCATCCGCTGGCCCGCACCATTGTCGACTGGCGCCAGCTCACCAAGCTCAAGGGCACCTATACCGATGCCCTGCCCAATTACATCAATCCGCGCACCGGGCGCGTGCACACCTCCTATTCGCAGGCCTCCGTGCTCACCGGGCGGCTGAGCTCAAACGATCCGAATTTGCAGAACATTCCGGTGCGCACCGAGGATGGCCGCAAAATCCGCACCGCCTTTGTCGCGCCCGAGGGCAAGACGCTGATCTCGGCCGACTATAGCCAGATCGAATTGCGCGTGCTGGCCCATATCGCCGATATCCAGGCGCTCAAGGACGCTTTCGAGGAGGGGCTGGACATTCACGCCATGACGGCGAGCGAAATGTTCAACGTGCCGGTGGAGGGCATGCCCAGTGATGTGCGCCGCCGCGCCAAGGCGATCAATTTCGGCATCATTTACGGCATCTCCGCCTTTGGCCTGGCCAATCAGCTCGGCATCGAGCGCAGCGTTGCCGGGGAGTATATAAGAACCTATTTCGAGCGCTTCCCGGGCATCAAGGACTATATGGACGCCCAGAAGGCGCGGGTGAAAGCCGACGGGCATGTGATGACCATTTTCGGCCGCAAGATCCAGTTCCCCAACGCCAATTCGGGCAATCCGAGCGAGCGCAGCTTTGTCGAACGCGCCTCGATCAACGCCCCCATCCAGGGCTCAGCCGCCGACATCATCCGCCGCGCCATGATCCGCATGGAGCCGGAACTGAAAAAAGCCGGCATCGAAGCCGACATGCTGCTGCAGGTGCATGACGAGTTGATCTTCGAAGTGCCGGAGGGGACTGAGGATCAGGCGATCCCGGTGATCAAGCGAGTGATGGAAGGCGCGGCGGAGCCGGCGGTGCGGCTGACGGTGCCTATACAAGTCGATGCACATGCAGCTAAGAATTGGGATGAGGCGCACTAGCCAGCGTGCCACCGGCAAAATCGCTCCAGTGGAGCGATTTTAGCTGGCTAGGCCCGGAGAGCTATGCTCGCAGGGCGGGACCAACTACTCGGCCCCCAAACTTTTGGTGAACCGCAGCACGCGGTTGCCGCGCTCGGGCAGGGTCTGTTCCCGACGCAGCTGGCGGGCGAAGCCGGCAGGATCGGGCCATAGGCCAAGGTTAGCATCGTGTTTACGCAAGAGCACGCCCACCCAACCTCCCTCTGATAGGGGGAGGAGTAGATTGAGTGCTTTGGGCGTTTGGCGGCCTGACCGGGCGTGAGGTCGAGTTTGAAGGGCCTTGGATGTTTCGGAGCTTTCACTGATACGGCTGCATCCCCGATGCGCTCCTCCCCCTATCAGGGGGAGGCTGGGTGGGGGTATCCGCTAAGACTCATTGCCCGGCTCACCGAAGACCTCCATCAACACAGCAAACGCCCCCTCGCCCCGCTGCATGACATCCGCATTGGTGAACCGCAGCACGCGGTGGCCGCGACCTTCGAGATAGGCCGTCCGCTGCGCGTCATGCGCCACTCCGGCATCGGAATAATGCGTGTCGCCATCGATCTCGACGACGAGCTTTCGGCTCCTGCAGACAAAGTCCACGACATATGGACCGATGGGCGCCTGCCGCCGCCAATGCAGGCCCGCATCGCGCCAGGACAGGATCAGCGCCCAGAAACGGCGTTCCGGCAGGGTCTGTTCCCGCCGCAGCTTGCGGGCGAATGTGACAGGATCGGCCATGGGGTCTCCTTGGCCAAGACTAGCATCGTGTGTGCGCAAGAAGCACCCCCACCCAACCTCCCCCTGAAGAAGGGGGAGGGGTAGATTGGGTGCTGCGTGGGTCCGGTGTCCCCTGCCGGGCGCAGGGCCTTTGTCTAGGGACTTCAGACGTGCCGGGGCCCTCTTCAGTTTCCGCAACAAGCCCGGTGCGCTCCTCCCCCTATCAGGGGGAGGTTGGGTGGGGGTATCCGCAGAATTGTTGGATGAGATGTCATCCCTTCAACACCCACCGCCTGTCACCCCGACGGCAGGAAGGGGCCAGAAAACTGCCCTCCCTCAAAAAGATATCCCCGCCTCAAAAACCTCCCCCATACTCTTCCCGTCCCCGTCACACACGCGGCCCCGACGCAGGGCCGGGCGGGGAGGCCGGGAAGAGGGGCGCCTCTTTACGCGGGTAGAAGCTCGGCAGCCGGACCTGCAATAACGGTACCGCCTGAATCCGGACCCGTGGAAAATCCGTGTTTCCGTGACGAACGGCCAGTGGCTCGTTCTACCTCGTTTCGGAAGGGCCACTGGCCGTTCGTTACCGTGCAACCGCGACGCCGCAGGGCCGGGCGGCGCCTTGGCATGTCCGAACGGCGCCGCGCCATCCCCATGGAATGGCGGGCTTTACCCGGCGGGGAGAACCCCATACGCAAAAGGGCGGCTGGCACGTCCTGATTTTGGCTCCGGACGGCTTTGGGACTAGAATGTTCAGACTGCAGGCAGGAGGAAGCCATGAGTGAGACACACGGTGCGATGATCGCAAAATTCCTCGTCGCGCAGGACCGGGTCTATCCCGAGGCACTGCATGAATTGCGGGCCGGGCGGAAGCGGACGCATTGGATGTGGTTCATCTTCCCCCAGATGGTTGGGCTGGGCAGCAGCGAGATGGCCCGGCTTTACGCGCTTCATGGCGCCGGGGAGGCCCTGGCCTATGCCGAACACCCGATCCTGGGCGCGCGGCTGGTCGAATGCACCGAGGCGGTGTTGCTTCATGCGCCCGAGGGCGTGGCGCCGCGCGATCTCAATACCATTTTCGGCTCGCCCGACGACAAGAAGTTCATTTCCTCGATGACCCTGTTTGCCCGCGCGCAGCCCGAGCAGCGCCTGTTTCGCGCCGCGCTCAGTGCCTTCAACAATGGCCATGAGGATGCGCGGACCGTGGCCCTGCTCGGCGCCTGAGCGGGGTCTATGGATGGGCAATCATACGGAGGGACGCGATAGCCATATCGACATGAATAATCGCTCCGGTTATATTTCGTTATACTTCCAGGCGCATCGTATTTGTCATCTGCAAAGCGTCAAGGAAGCAGACTATGTCCGCTACGATTACTCTTACCGACTGCGCTGCGTTGATTTTCGCCCCGGACGGGCGCAGTTTCGACAACATGGCCGAGCTGTCCCACCGAATGAAATTCGGCCACGTGCTCGAATACACCAAGCTCAATGCCTTGCCCGACAAGGCGCTGCCATTTTTCCTGATCCACTATGGCGTTATCGATCCTCTCAAGCAGCGCCTGTTGCGGGGCTTGCGGGCGACCGACGAGCCGCTGCGCAAATATGCGCCGATCATCTGCATCATTCCCCAGGGGCCGCGACATCAGATGGTGCCGCAAGTCGAAATGGGCTTTGACGACGTGGTATTTCTCAGCGACACAATCGAACAGATCAGCAAGACGCTCACCGACCAGTTGGGACGCGAAGTGCTCTATATCGATTCACCACATTATTTTGGACCGGACCGGCGTCGCCTGGAGCGGGTCAGCCGCGGCGACCCGCGCCGCGTGCCGGGCGGCACAGAGCACCGGCGCATTCGTGTGCTGCGCGATCCGCAGCAGGGTATTCAGGCCAATTATTTGAACTGATCGCGCCAGGTCAGGCGGACATTGCGACCCTCGCCGCCGGGCGGAATGTCCAGATGCACGATGAGGCGCACCGCCTCGGCCACCTGCGGCGCGCGCTCGGCCCACTCGACCAGCACAATGGCCTTGGGGTCGTCGAGCAGGCCCAGCTCATCGGCCTCGGAAGCGTCGGCCAGCCGGTAGAGATCGGCGTGCAGCACCGGCCCAATGGGTGTGTCATAGGGCTGGATGATGGCAAAGGTCGGCGAGGGCACCTCGAGCGCCGGATCCTCAGCCAGCGCCCGCAACATGGCCCGGGCCATGGCCGTCTTGCCGGCTCCCAGATCGCCTTCGAGGCTGACGATATCCCCGGGCTTCACGCTCGTGGCAAGCTGGGCTCCGAACCGGGCCGTGGCAGCATCATCGGGGAGGAAGGTTTGGGACAGCAAAGCTAATCGCCTCCTGCGTCTCCCCCAGAAGCGTCGGGAGACAAGACTACGGTCTTTTGTACTCTATTCCGCCACGCCTGCCAGGGCGCTGTCCAGCGGCAGGTTGACGATGATGCGGCTGCCCTTGGGCTCGCGCCGCTCGGCCGAGATGGTGCCGCCATGCAGGTTGACGAAGGTGCGCACGATGGAAAGACCCAGTCCCGCGCCACGTTGCCGGCCGCCTGAGGCCGGATTGTCGAGCCGGGTCAGGATGGCCGATTTCATCTCGTCGGTGAGGCCGGGGCCTTCGTCCTCGATGACGAACAGCATGCGATCGCCGCGATGACTGACGGCCAGTCGGATCTCCCCGCCCGGCGGCGAGAAGCGCGCCGCGTTGGAGAGCAGATTATAGAGCACCTGCACCAGCCGCGTGCCATCGGCGATGAACAGCGGCAGGTCCGGCGCGATATCGACCACCAGATGGGCCGCTTCGCCGGAGACTTCGGGAAAGCTGGCGCTCATGCCGGCGCGGGCCTTGTGGACCAGGGCGGTCACATCGAGCGGTTCGGGGTTGAGCTCGGCAATGCCGGCATCCACCGAGGCGAGGTCGAGGATGTTGTCGATCAGCACGCCCAGCGTGACCGATGAGGCGCGGATATAGTCGATATATTCGCGCTGGCGCTCATTGAGGGTTCCGCCCTCGGTGTCGGCCAGCAAATCGGCAAAGCCGATGATGTTGGTCAGGGGCGAGCGCAGTTCATAGGAAACGTTCTCGACAAAGGCGTCCTTGAGCCGGTCGGCCGCCACCAGCGCGTCATTGCGCTCCTTGAGCACCTTGGAATAGCCCGCGCTTTCGGTGACATCGAGGAAGGTCATCATGGTCTGCCCATTGGGCAGGCGGGTAATAGCGTAGTCGATCAGGCGGCCATCGGAGCGCGTGATCCGCCCCTGCCGATCAGTGCGGGTGGGGTTGAGATCGATGATGGTGCGCTTGAGATCGCGCCAGATCGCGGCGCCGTCCTCGGGGATCGCCCGGCCACTGGCCTCGGCCAGCCGGTCGATATGGGGATTGTTGCCCAACTCGTTCATCGGCAGCTTCCAGAGCTTGGAAAGCTGCGGATTGGACAGGGTCAGCCGGCCATTGGTGCCGAACACCGCCACGGCCTCGTTGAGTGCCATGATGGTTTCGCGCAGCACATTGGTGAAGGCCTTGTTAGTGCTTTCCAGCTCCAGCCGCTCGGTCAGATCCTCGAATACATAAATGACGCCGCCATCCGGGGCCGCAGGCGCCGAAATCACCTTGATGGTGCGGCCATCGGGCAGGTGCCAGGGCTCGGCCTCGTGCGGCTCCTTGCGGGCGTAGCTTTCCAAATGCTTGGCGCGCCAGGTGTGATAGTCGACCTGGCTGGGCAGCATCCCCTCAGTGCGCAACTTGTCGAGAATGGCGCGCTCGTCCAGACCAAGCGTCAGGAATTTGCGATCCAGGTTCCACAGATTGGCATAGGCGGCATTGAACTGGGTCAGCTCCCGCCTGGCATTGAAAATGGCGATCGGGGTGCCCAGCGCATCGATGATGCCACCAATATGGGTCGCGTCCTGCTCGCCTGGTGCGGGCAACGCACCGACCTTTTCATTGGGCCGCAAATAGCCGGCCCGGCCACCAGGCACTGGGAAATCCACCAGTTCGAACTGGCCATGCCTGCCGAAATCGAGCGGCAGGTTCACCGGCGCGGCATCGGCATGGCAGGTTTTGAGATGCAGCGCCAATTGGGTGGCGTCGAGCAATTCGGGCGGGTTTGCATCACCGGTGGCGCGCCCCAGATCAGCGGCGAGCTTGAGATAGGCGGGGTTGGCATAGATCAGGCGATCGGCCTCGTCGCGCAGAAAAGCCGGCTTGGAGAGCAAGGCGAGAATGGCGCGGGCACCTTCTCTGTCCCCGCCCTGCGCTTCGGCGCTTGAGGCGGCGTGCTCGTCGGATTGGCTGAAGGCCGGACGCAGCCGCAATGCCACGGCCCCGCCCATCACCCAGCCATTGGCGCGAACCAGGCGACCATCGCGGGTATCGAGGCTGGTGACAAAGGCGTGGCCATGCAGGCGCAAATCTTCCACCAGGCTGGTCAATCGATTGGTTTCGGCCGGACCCAGCCAGGTGTGAAAATTGAGCACGCTTTGCGGCTGCCGTCCCGATGGCAGCACGGCGCCGGTTTGACCCAAAATGCGCGGCGCTTCGTGGCCCTGCCAGAGCACAGTCAGTTCGCGGGTGCCGGCGATCAGGTTCTCATATTCATCGACCAGAGCGCGCAGATCGGCAATCTGTTCTGCGGCGCGGCGGCGTGCCGCGCGGCTGTCGGTCAAAAGGGTGCGGACCAGGACCATGGACAACAGAGCAAACCCGCCCGCGCCAATGGCAACTGCAAAGGGGGCGATACCGCCCAGACTTGCCGGAACAAGACCCTGTGCCAGGGCGGGAACAGCCGTGACCAGAGTGAGGGGCGCGGCGCACAGGCCTGCGAATCCCAATTGTTTCCGGAAATGATCCGGCGTCATACCAGCCCTCTTTCGCTTTGATTGCGATGCCAACCCGGCCAGAACGACCGGTACGCCTCAACTTCAAACAGGCCGCTGACTCAGAGCCAAAACTGGCTCAAGCTGCCCCCAAAAATCGGCTTGCGTGTCCCCCCACAACCCGAATCACTAAAACCATACCGGGCCGTGGAATCGCGCAAAAGAGTCTTGATGGCTGTGCGTTGCGGGCAAAGCGCAAGGAAAGGGCTTGACCCGTGAACGAAACAGAAACCTTTCAGAAAAGTAAAAACCCGGGACAATGCCCGGGCTTTTTTCGATCAATGGTTAATGTTCGGCCGCCTTTTGCACCGACCAATCGCCCCACTCGACGCAATCGGCCCCGTGGCTTTGAAGGCCTAGTAGCGATACTCGCCCGACTTGAACGGACCCTCGACCGGCACGCCGATATAGTCGGCCTGGGTCTTGGTCAGCTTGGTGAGCTTGGCGCCGAGCTTGGCCAGATGCAATTCGGCGACCTTTTCGTCGAGATGCTTGGGCAGCACGTGCACCTTCTTCTCGATCTTGCTGCCATTGGTCCAGAGTTCGATCTGGGCCAGGGTCTGGTTCGAGAAGGACGCGGACATGACAAAGCTGGGGTGACCGGTGGCATTGCCCAAATTCACCAGGCGTCCCTCGGACAACAGGATCAGGCGGTTGCCATTGGGCTGCTCGATCATGTCGACCTGCGGCTTCACATTGGTCCACTTGAAGTTGCGCAGACCCAGCACGTCGATCTCATTGTCGAAATGGCCTATATTACAGACAATGGCCATATCCTTGAGCTTGCGCATGTCATCGACCATCAGCACGTCGCGATTGCCGGTTGCGGTGACGACGATGTCGGCGCGCGGGGCGGCTTCTGCGAGCGTTACAACCTCGAAGCCTTCCATGGCGGCCTGCAGGGCACAGATCGGGTCGACTTCGGTGACCAGCACGCGGGCGCCGGCGCCGCGAAGGCTCTCGGCCGAGCCCTTGCCCACATCGCCATAGCCGCACACGATGGCGACCTTGCCGGCCAGCATCACGTCAGTGCCACGACGGATGGCGTCGACTAGCGATTCACGAGTGCCGTACTTGTTGTCGAATTTCGACTTGGTCACCGAGTCGTTGACGTTGATGGCCGGGAACGGCAGTTCGCCCTTGGCATGGAGCTGGTAGAGCCGCATCACGCCCGTGGTGGTCTCTTCCGAGACGCCCTGGATATTGTCGCGGATGGTGGAATAGAAATTGGGGTGCGTGGCCAGGCGCTTCCTGATGGTGGCGAAGAAAATTTCCTCTTCCTCATTGCCCGGCTTGTCGAGAATGGACGGATCGGCCTCGGCCTTGGCGCCGGTCAGAACCAGCATGGTGGCGTCGCCGCCATCGTCGAGAATGAGGTTGGGCGTGCCGCCATCGCCCCATTCCATCATGCGGTCGGTAAAGGCCCAATATTCTTCCAGGCTCTCGCCTTTATGGGCAAAAACCGGAATGCCGGCGGCGGCAATCGCCGCAGCAGCGTGATCCTGGGTCGAGAAAATGTTGCACGAGACCCAGCGCACATCAGCGCCCAGCGCCACCAGCGTTTCGATCAGTACCGCGGTCTGGATCGTCATGTGCAGTGAGCCGGCAATGCGCGCACCCTTCAGGGGCTGGGCTGCGGCATATTCCTCGCGAATGGCCATCAGGCCCGGCATTTCGATCTCGGCGATTGAGATTTCCTTGCGGCCGTAATCGGCCAGGGAAATGTCTCGGACCGCGTAGTCGGTCGGGCTCTTGCTCATGGGTCGGCTCCAGAATGGATCAATGTCTTGCCCCTCCTATACGGGAGGGGGTGTTACCGATCAATGACGGACATAAAGATTTGTTTATATCTCAATCACCGCGTCACCCTGATCCGCCCCCGTCTGCGCCGGAAGGGCATCGCGACGAGACGCGCCAGCCCTGACAGGACGAGATAGCCCAGGATGAAACCACCGCCGGCATAAAGCACGCCTTCCATGGTGACGGGGATGGCGGGCTTGAAGTTTTCCAGCGTGCGGCGGCCGATATCGGTGTCGAGATAGGCCGGCAGGGATTGCAACCGCTCGACCGGCCCCGCGCCCTCGATGCGGGTCAGCGTGCCGGACAGCATGTCGTAGCGCTCGAAGGTGGCCGTCATCGAATTGCCCCGGCCGGCCAGGAAGTCGTCATTGGAGGCGTTGTAGCGCGCCAGCGCCGCCTGCCGATCCAACCCGCCGGCCTCCGCAGCGCGATCAAATTCCTCGGTGATGACCCGAAGCTCATCCACTGCGCCGCCGAGCCGCTGGGTGTATTGCTGGGCAAATTCGGGGAACTGGCTGAGCGTGGTGGCCAGCGCCAGGCCGCCAATACCGGCGATCAATCGTCGCAACAAACCGGCCTCCACCAGGTGTGTACGGTTATTCTACCTAAACAAGCGGCAGGGAAAAGTCAGGGGTTCCAGCTCTGCGCTCGTGCCGGTCCGCCGTCTTGGGCAACCACAGCATCAATAAACGCAGTTTTGTGCTGGGAATAGGCCTGCCGGTCCTCGGCAAATCTGACCGCCAGATCTTGCTTCAGCGCGGAGTACGCCGCACGGCATTCCGGGTCGCGGCGCAGTCTGTCGCGGAACAACAGATGTCGGGCCACCTCGACCTCGTTCGCGTGTATGTGCAGTTGATGGGTGCGCGCGCCAGAGACCGGATCAAGTTTCATCAGAAAGATACGGTCTGGCATGGGAAAATCATCGCGATGCACATAACCAGCGCCCACAAGTGCCGGGACGGCCATCTGACCGGCGTCCAGATTGTTGACCAGCGCAATGATGTCGATGATCGGTTTGGCGGCCAGCCCAGGCACAGCAGTCGACCCCATGTGCTCGATGAGCTCTGGGGCTTGCTGGAAGCAGGCTAGGATCCGCTCGCGTTCACGCAGGAAATGGGAGCTCCATTCGGGATCAGCGTCAACAAGCGCGATCCGCTCGTTCACGCCTCGGCCCCGTCCACATCCTCGTCAAAGCCGTTATTGACCAGCTCGACAATGGCCTCAAGGGCTTCGCGGGCCTGTTTGCCGCTGGCCTGTACCAGAATGGTCGAACCGGGACCGGCACCGAGCATCATCAGGCCCATGATAGAGTTGCCGGCGACCGAGGTGCCGTCCTTGACCACGGCAATAGTGGCATCGAAGCATTCCGCAGTCCGCACGAAGCGCGCCGAGGCCCGGGCATGCAGCCCCTTGGTATTGACGATGGTCAATTGCTGGGCGACCGCCCTGTCGGCATCCATCAGCTCAGCTACCCAGGATGGTATTGGCGACGGTGATATATTTCTTGCCCGCTTCCTGGGCCATGGCAACGGCCTCTTCCATGGTCATTTCGCCGCGAATGCGACCGAGCTTGACCAGCATGGGCAGGTTGACCCCGGCAATCACTTCCACCTTGTGGTTCTGCATCACCGAAATGGCGAGATTGGAGGGGGTGCCGCCGAACATGTCGGTGAGGATGATGACGCCATTGCCGGTATCGGCCCGGCCAAGTGCGGCCAGGATGTCGTCGCGTCGGCTTTCGGCATTGTCTTCAGGGCCAATGGCGATGGTCTCCACATATTCCTGCGGGCCGACCACGTGCTCCATGGCCAGCTTAAACTCATCGGCCAGCGCCCCATGGGTCACCAGAACCAATCCAATCATGCACATTCCCCAAACGGCTGCCGCAGAACGTCACCGCGACAGCTCTTGAGCCCCCCATTTACCGGGATGCCTGGTGCCACCCCGCAAACGGGGCACAGTCTTGTCCCCATCCCAAACGGTTGCAAGGGATAATTTGTCACGGTGCGGCTTGTTGAACAGCTTGTGCGGCCGCCTCGGCCACCAGCAGTATCTGATGGCCCAAACTAACCACGCCACCATGGGGAACCGGCGCGCGCGGCAGGGTATGGCCGAACATCTCGGTCTGAAGATCCTCCTCCTCGACCATGCGCGTCAGTTCGGGCACCAGATCAATCACCAGATGCAATTGCGCCCATTCGCGGTGCGGGCGCGAAACAATGCCCCGGCCGCGCAATTCGATCAGACCCGCCAGTCGCGGCGGCGCCAGCATGACGAGGTGGGTGCCTTCATCGGCAATGTCGACGCGGTCATCGGCGACCAGAAAAGCGGGTTGCCCGCGCCCCTCCCAGCGGTCGAGCAGTGCCATGGACAGCACCGATTTGCCGGCGCCGGACGGCCCGCGCAGCAAAACGCCCAATTCCCCCAGGACGAGACCGGTCCCATGCACGTTGACTGGCTTGTTCATGGCCAAGAGTCTATTTGCGGGCCCGCGGCAGCACAATTGTAAAAATCGCGCCGGAGCGATCGGTGCGGTTTTCGGCGCGAATGCTCCCCTTGTGGGCCTCGATGATCTGCTTGGAAATGGACAGGCCCAGGCCGGAATGATTGCCGAAGCTCTCGGTATCGGGCCGGTCAGTATAGAATCGCTGGAAGATGCGGGTGACATCGCCGGTAATGCCCGGCCCCTCATCAGTTATGCTGATCCTGATGGTCTCGCCCTCGGTCGAAATTGCCACTGTCACGACGCCGCCGGGCGGCGAAAAGGACACCGCATTGTCCACCAGATTGGCGAAGACCTGCGCGAGCCTGGTCTCATGGCCATTGACCAGGGTGGTGCCGCGCCCGGCGCGCTTGCCCATCACCACACCGACATTACGGCCCGCTGCCACGTCCTTCTGGATCGCCACCATGGCCTCGGCGAGCTTTTCGACATCGACCCGTTCCGCGCTTTCCCGTGCCAGTTCGGCGTCGAGACGACTGGCACTGGAAATGTCGGTGATCAGGCGGTCGAGGCGCCGCACGTCATGCTGGATGATATAGGTCAGCCGCTCACGGTCTTCCGCCTTTTTGGCCAGGGGCAGGGTCTCGACCGCCGAACGGAGCGAGGTCAGTGGGTTCTTGAGCTCATGGGCAACATCAGCGGCAAAACGCTCGATGGCTTCGATGCGGTTATAGAGCGCGTCGGTCATTCGCCGCAGCGCGTCGGACAGGTGCCCGATCTCGTCCGGCCGGTCGGTCAGGTCAGGAATCTCGGCGCGGGCATTGCCCGCCGTCTGCACCCGCTCGGCGGCAGCTGAAAGCCGGCGCATCGGGCCGGCGATGGTGCCCGCCATCAACAGCGACAATACGATCTGCACCCCGGCTGCAATGCCGGCAATGCGCAGAATGCTGCTGCGTTCCTGGGTGACGACCGAGTCGATATCGCCCGGCTCGGTGGAGAGAAGGATGGCCCCGACAATGGCGCGCAGGCGCTGCACCGGCACGGCCACCGAAACCACGAGCTGGTTCTGCGCGTCGACCCGCACGAAATCGGCCGGAGCACCGTTGAGCGCCGAAGCGACCTCGGGATAGCGGATGCCTTCGTCGGCCTGATATTCCTGATAGGTCGGATAATTGCCCCCTGGCGACCAGGAAATCAGCGCATTCCACCAATCCATGAGGAAGAAGCTGCCGGAACCGGAGGTGTCGGTGGCCTGCCGCAGTATCTCGCCGCGCGCATAGATGTTCTCACTGTCGAGAATAAGCAGGCCCTGCCCATCATAGATGCGGGCGCGGGTCCGGGTGGGGGTGATCAGATTGCGCAATAGCGGCGCAACCCGCTCGGGATTGATCGGAAATTCCAGGGTCGGATCGAAGTAGGAGAAAGGCGAAATATTGCCCGCCTGCGCATCGAGCAGACGATCGGGGTCAATCGAGATAATGTCGCTGTCGACCGTGGCCGAGGCGGCAATGGCGGCCGAAATGATTTCGCCCTGCACCCGGAGCGATTGCACCCGAGCATCGATCAGGCCCGCGCGCCACTGGTTGAGATAGAGGATGCCCACCACCAGCACCAGAAGTCCGGCCATGTTGAGCACGACGATGCGCCGGGTGAGGCTGGAAAAAATGGTGAAGTCAACAAAGCGGCGAACCGCGTCCATCAGTTTGAACAGCGGCAAGAGCAGAACGCGCCATCTCCGCCGGCCGGAACGCTGTGCGCTCTCGTCCGAAGCGGAGCCCTGAGCGGACCCCGTTTCGCCAGCATGCGGATCGAGCGTGGCCACGAAGGTCCTTACTGCTCCTTGAAGCGATAACCGACGCCATAGAGCGTTTCGATCATCTCGAAGTCGTCATCGGTCGCCTTGAACTTCTTGCGCAGGCGCTTGATGTGGCTGTCGATGGTCCGGTCATCGACATAGACCTGATCGTCATAGGCGGCATCCATCAGTGCATTGCGCGACTTGACGACACCCGGCCGCAGCGCCAGGGCCTGCAGGATCAGGAATTCGGTTACCGTCAGGGTTACGCGCTGGCCCTTCCAGGTGCAGGTATGGCGTTCTTCGTCCATCACCAGCGCGCCGCGCTCGATCAGGGCCTTGCTGGGCGAGGCTTCAGCGCCACTCGCGCCGGTTGCAGAAGGATCGCGCGGCGCCGAGCGGCGCAGAATGGCCTTGACGCGTTCGACCAGCAGACGCTGGCTGAAGGGCTTGGTGATGAAGTCGTCGGCGCCCATCTTGAGACCGAACAGCTCGTCGATCTCCTCGTCCTTGGAGGTGAGAAAGATCACCGGCACATCGGATTTCTGTCGCAGACGGCGAAGCAGTTCCATGCCATCCATGCGCGGCATCTTGATGTCGAGAATGGCAAGGTCAGGCTTGTCGGTGGTCAACCCCTCCAAGCCCGAAGCGCCGTCGGTATAAGTGGCGACCTGATACCCCTCCGCTTCCAGGGTCAGGGACACGGAGGTGAGGATATTGCGATCATCGTCCACCAGGGCGATCTTTGGCATAGGCTGCCTTTCTTCTCGTGACGCAGGCTCTGAGTGCAGCACCATCCATTGCCGGACAGGCGGCTTGAGCGACTTTGCAGGCGACAATTACGTACTAAATAAGGCGCGCGCCCGCATTGCGCCAGTCTAGCCTGCATGTTTCAGCATCATCCAACTTCCGTCGTACGACCGATTTCGGGATGTTGGCCGCCGGGCCACCGCCCTATTTTGAACTCCAGACGCCGCCAGACGCATCGGGCGGCCGCGTGGAGAGTAAGACAATATGCCCGGCTTCGATCACCCCCACCTGCGGACCAGCTTGGCCGCAACGGCAAGTGCACTCAGTGACAACGCCATAGCCCCGGCGCTGGTTGCCGCGGCCATTGGGCAAGGCGGTGCGCGTCTGACCAGAGACGGCGCGCTGGTCGTGGAGACCGGCGCTTTTACCGGCCGCTCGCCCAAGGACAAGTTCATAGTGCGCGACCGCCTGACCCAGGATCGCGTCTGGTGGGACAATTCGGGCGCCATCACCCCCGAGCAGTTCGATAAACTGCTGGGCGATATTACCGCGCATCTGGCCGGGCAGGCCCTGTGGCGCCAGGATCTGTTGGCGGGGGCCGACCCCGCGCACCAATATGATGTGACCGTTCTAACGCCCAGCGCATGGCATGCGCTGTTCATCCGCAATCTGCTGATCCGGCGGGACGAGGAGATTGCCCGGGCGGACGACGCGGTCCCTGTGACCATCATCCACGCGCCCCTGTTTCGGGCCGACCCGGCCCGCCATGGGTGCCGCAGCGAAACGGTGATCGCGCTCGACATGAGCCGCAACATCGTGCTGATCGCGGGGACCCGCTATGCCGGCGAGATCAAGAAAAGCGTGTTCTCGCTGTTCAATTTCCATGCTCCCGAACAGGGCGTCTTGCCCATGCATTGCTCGGCCAATCTGGGGCCCGAAGGAGAAGCGGCGTTGTTCTTCGGCCTATCGGGCACCGGCAAGACCACCCTGTCCAACGACCCGAAACGTCCGCTGATCGGCGATGACGAGCATGGCTGGAGCGACAATGGCGTCTTCAACCTCGAAGGCGGGTGCTATGCCAAGACGGTCAATCTCTCGGCCAAGGCCGAGCCGGAGATCTTTGCGGCCACGCGCCGCTTCGGCACCGTGCTGGAGAATGTGGTGCTCGACGATGCCAACGCGCCTGTGTTCGAAGACGTCTCGCTGACCGAAAACACCCGCGCAGCCTATCCCATCGATGTATTGCCCTCGGTCGCCCGGGGCAGCGTGGGCGGCACGCCAAAAACCGTGGTGTTCCTTACCGCCGATGCCTTCGGTGTCCTGCCGCCATTGGCACGGCTCTCGCCCGATCAGGCGGTTTATCACTTTCTTTCGGGCTATACTGCCAAGGTCGCGGGCACCGAGCGCGGCGTCACCGAACCGCAGGCGACCTTTTCGGCCTGTTTCGGCGCCCCCTTCATGCCGCTGCACCCCACCGTTTATGGTGAGATGCTGGCCGAACGGCTTCGCAAGAGCGGCGCGCAAGCCTGGTTGCTCAATACCGGCTGGATTGGCGGCGCCTATGGGGTGGGCAAGCGCATCGACATTGCCTCCACCCGCCGCCTGCTGAGCGCGGCACTGGACGGGGAACTCGATCATGTCGAGATGCGGTTCGACCCGCTGTTCGGCTTCGAAGTGCCCATGAGCGTGCCGGGGGTGGAAGAGCACCTGCTTGATCCGCGCCAATGCTGGGCCGATGGCGATGCCTATGACGCCCAGGCCGCCAAGCTGGTCGCGCTGTTCCGGAAGAATTTCGAAAAGTTCGGCCCTGAGGCCAATGCGGATGCCGGGCCGAGGCTGCAAATGGCCGCCGAATAGGAGATTCCAAACAAGAAGGGCGCCGCTGGCGCCCTTTTTCATACCCGTCCCGATGCGATCCGATCAGGGGGCGTAAAAAATGTGGCTGTCGACCACCGCAACGCGGGCGAAGGTGTTGGCCCAGGAGGGATGTACCGCAGTGGTGTGATAGTAGAGCGTCGAGCCGGGCACGACGCCGATCTCCTCGCCCAGGGCGAACTCGGCATAGATCTTGTTGGCCAAGTCCATCGAGCGCGCCCAGGCGCGGCGTTCGCCCGGCGTGTCGTCGCGGCCATCACAGGCAAAGGTGAACTGGCAGCGATAGCGGCCCTTGTCAGCATTCTGATAAATGACGCCGCAGAGCGAGCCTGGAAATTTGGAGGAGCGGGCGCGATTGACGATGACATTGGCCACAGCTCTCTGGCCGGTTGCAGTCTCGCCACGGGCTTCGTGATAGATGGCCTGAGCCAGGCACTCGCGCTCCTTATTGGCATATTCGACGCGCTTGGCGGTCGGCTGATAGCCGTTCTGGATGTAGTCGGAGAGCAGATCGGCGGACACCGAGGGGGCCGAGCGCTGCATCGGCTCGGTAAAGCTGGCAATGGCCGAGAGCGCGGTGTTCCCGCCACCCAGCGAGCCACGACTGATATAACCCATCAGCAGGTCGTCGGTGAGGGCGGGCTGCGGTCCGCCCAGTGTCACATCGACCGAACGCAATTGCTGCTGGCGTTCGATGTAATTGGAGAGGAGGGCCGGCGTCAGCTTCTGCTGGCCCGGCGCCAGTGGCGTGGCCGTTGCGCCCAGCGCGGCCTGTTCACGCAGGGCGCTGATCTCTTCAGGCATGACCTGGGGGAAAATATCGGTCTCGGCATGGGCAGGCGATAGGGTGACGAACAGAACCAGTGCAGCAGCACCAATCGCCAACATGGGCGAAACGGCACGCGCTATTTTCTGTTGCCAGCCAAACTGCATGCCCGGTCCTTACCCCTGGGCCTGTCCGGTCTTCCGGCAGGCCTTCTAGAATCCGGGACCATCAAAGGTCCCTGCACTTCCCGGGCGGCACACTAGACAAGCTGGCCACGGGATGGAAGTCGAAATTTACGGCTGGTTAACCATAGCCATTAGCGACTTAAGGCAGAGTTAACGCCCTCGGGACCCAAGGGAAACCCCTGTTTTTTCGCAGTTTTTGCCGTGCTGAACGCGGCCTTACCCGATTGGATAAAGCTTTATCGATTTACGCGAATGGTTAATTTTTGTTCAGCAGTGTTGCCGCTCAGTCGCGCTCGAAGGCGGCCAGATGCACATGCACAAGGCTTTCCATGATGGAAATGCCCAGGGCATGGATGGCCTCATTGGGGCCGACCAGATCGGGCACCATCACCGTCTGCATGCCCGCGGCATGGGCGGCATGCACCCCCGAATGGCTGTCCTCGAGCGCCAGGCAACGGGTTGGATCGACGCCGAGCCGTTCGGCGGCAATCAGATAGGGCTCAGGGTGCGGCTTGGGATTGACCACATCGTCGCGCGTCACCACGGTCTCGAACAGGTCGAGCAGACCCGCAGCGCCCAAGTGATGTTCGGCATGTGGATTGCGCGAGGAGGTTGCGACCGCCGTGGGAATGCCGCGTGCACGCAGTTCGGTGATGAATTCGCGCGCACCCGATTTTACCGGCACGCCGGCATGGCTGCGCTCGCGCATGATGACGCGGCACTTCTCGTCAAACATGGCATAGGGGAACGCCACCCCATAGGCTTCGATCAATAGCTGATTGGTGCGTTCATGGCTCGACCCCACCATGGCGCTGTGCACGTCATGGGTCATTTCAAACCCCAGCTCGGTGCAGACATCAAAGACGATGTCACGGAACACCGCTTCGGTGTCGAGCAGAGTGCCATCCATATCGAAAATGGCGGCTTCGAAGGGCGCCAGGCGGATGACGGCGGGGGTAGCGAGAGATGCAGAGTTCATTTGCGTGTCTATAGGCCGATTTGCGCTAAATCGCCAGACGGGCTGGCGCAGGTCCGGGTTGCACTGACGACGAAACAAACACGCTCTGATAGCGTTGCCCGGACATGACCCGATTCATCCCATCCATAGCGCACCAGGCACTGGGCGACGATTTTTTCGATGCCGTCGCGCCGGCCGATTTTCCGCAAACCGTGTTGCGCCATCGCGACCAGCGCTGGGCCGACCGCATCGGCCTTGGCGATCTGGACGAAGGTGCTTGGCTCAGCCATTTCGGCCGCTTCGATCCGTTGCCCGGCTCGTTTCCCGAGCCGCTGGCCCTGCGCTATCACGGCCATCAATTCCGCTCCTACAATCCCGAGCTGGGGGACGGCCGCGGATTTCTGTTTGCTCAATGCATCGATTCGGTGGACCGCCGCCTGCTCGATCTGGGCACCAAGGGCACGGGCAAGACCCCCTGGTCGCGCGGCGGCGATGGACGGCTGACGCTCAAGGGCGGGGTGCGCGAAGTGCTGGCCAGCGAAATGCTCGAGGCGCTGGGTGTCTATACCTCCAAGAGTTTCTCCCTGGTCGAGACCGGCGAACAGCTCTGGCGCGGCGACGAGCCCTCGCCCACCCGCTCTGCGGTGCTGACCCGCCTCAGTCATAGCCATATCCGCATCGGCACCTTCCAGCGCCTGGCTTATCTCGAAGATAATGCAAACCTGATCCGACTGGTCGATCACTGCATCGCCCATTACTATCCTGACCTGGCTGGCGCCCCGGACAGGGCGGTTGCGTTGCTCGAGGCGGTGGTGGCCCAGGTGGCCCGGCTCGGCGCACAATGGATCGCCGCCGGGTTCGTGCATGGTGTGCTCAACACTGACAATATCAACATCACCGGCGAAAGTTTTGATTACGGCCCCTGGCGCTTCCTGCCGGAATATGATCCGGACTTCACTGCCGCCTATTTCGACGAGACCGGGCTTTACGCATTCGGTCGCCAGCCCGATACGCTGGCCTGGAACCTGACCCGGCTGGCCGAATGCCTGCTGCCGCTCTCCTCAATCGAAAAACTCGAACCGGCGCTCAATACGGTCTGGCCGATCTTCCGGGAAGAATTGCCCCGCCAGATCCTGCGGCGGCTGGGCCTGCAACCGCGCGAGGTGGAGCAGGACGGCGCTTTTGTCACCGCGTTGTTCGGTTTCCTCTCCGAGAGCAAGGCGCCCTATGAGCAGTTCTTCTTTGATTGGCGCGGCGGAGCCCTCAGCACCATGCGGGCGGCGCAAAGCCCTTCTGCCGATCACTATGCCAGCGCGGCCTTCCGCCCGGTCGCCGATCTGATGGAGGCCTATGGCCCAGCCGATGACGTCAATCTGGAGCACCCCTACTTTGCCCGCCGCACGCCACGCACCATGCTGATCGAGGAGGTCGAGGCGATCTGGGCACCCATCGCTGAAAGAGATGACTGGAGCCTGTTTCATGCGGCACTGGACGAAATTGCATTGATGCGAGCCGCCTATGGGATCGAACCATAGGCGGTGATCGCCGGGCCGTCCGCTATGCCGAGAAAGCCAGGCGCCTGGCTACCGGCTGCGCTCCCCCCCCTCAAGGGGAGGGAGGGGATGAGGGTGGGGTGGCCTTGCTCAAACAGTCCTCACCCGATCTCGTAGGGCACTACGCTCCGCCTATCCGGCGGCACCGAGATCCCCGCGGCCAGGGGTGGCACCGAGCGTTGCGGGCAGTTGCGGCGTTCGCAGATGCGGCAGGAGATGCCGATGGGATCGAAAGGGGCCTTGGTCAGGTCCAGATCGTCGGCATAGATCAGTTTCCCGGCATGGGTGATTTCGCAACCCAGCGCGTAGGCATAACGCCGCGTCACCCCGCGATAGCCGCCCAACCGTTTTTCGTGGCTCCAGGCCAGACAGAGATATTGCTTGCCGTCCGGGGTTTCAGCCAATTGCCGAATGATCTGGCCATGCGCCTCGAAGGCCTGATGCACGTTCCACAACGGGCAGGCGCCGCCGAAGCGGGCGAATTGCAGGGCGGTGGCCGAATGGCGCTTGGTGATGGTGCCGGCCGCATCGACGCGGGCAAAGAAGAACGGCACGCCACGCTCGCGCGGCCGTTGCATGGTCGAGAGGCGATGGGCCACCTGTTCCAGGCTCGCCCCGAAAACACGCGCCAGTTCCTCGATATCAAAGCGGTATTGGGCTGCCGCGTCGAGAAAAGCACGATAGGGCATCTGCAAAGCCCCGGCGAAATAATTGGCCAGCCCCATACGGGCAATGGGCCGGGCCTCGGGAGCCTGGAAGGCCGCTGCATCCAACAGGCTTTCGAGCAGGGCCGCCTGCTCCAACCCGCACAGCACCGCAGCGATCTGGAAGAACTGGCTGGACGGTTCGAGATGGGCATTGATCCAGAGCTCGCGGCTATTGCGATCGAACTCGGTCATGCGGTCGCCATGCGTCGGCGCCGCCAACACGACGCGCATATTGTGCCTTTCCGCGCAGTGCTGGATCAACCGGCGCAACCGATCAGGACCAATCTCGCCCAATGCGTCGGCCAGATTTTCTGCGGCGCGATCGAGCGGGTCGATATAGTTATCGGCATAATGGAAGAAGTCGCGCACCTCCTCATAGGCGGTCTGAACATTGGATTGGGGATCGCGCGCCAGAGCCGCGTCCATGCCAGCCAGCGTCTCAGTGGTCTTGCGATAGGCGCCATAGAGTGCAAGCACGGCGCGGGCTACATCTGGCGCGCTGGTGGCGACAGTCTTGAGTTCCTGCAGATTGGGTACGGCGTCGCCAAACACCGGATCGGCCAAAGCTTCGCGCAGATCCACCACCAGACGATCGGAAGCGTCTGAGGTGAGGCTGGAGAGATCGAGGTTGAAGCTTTGGGCCAGAGCCACCATCACCGAGGCGGTGAGCGGCCGCTGGTTGGACTCGAGCTGGTTGACATAGGACGCCGAGATGTCGAGCCGCGTGGCCAGTTCGGCCTGGGTCAGGCTATGCTGGGCGCGCAGGGCCCGCAAACGGGCGCCGGCAAAGACCTTTTTGGGGGCCAAACTTTACAACTCCACAATATTGCAAATCCCGCTTTGTGTGATTGTAGCAGGCTTGCCTTTTCCTGTCTTGGGGCTGACCCATTCTGCCTATAAGGTCCGGCGCAAAATTGCCGAACGGAGAGCAGCCATGAAAATCCACGACGTGCGCACCTATAAATCCGCTGAGCCCCTGCCGCGCGAAGATCAGCTCGCCTGGAAGCTGGCCGCCGTCGCCACCGATGCGGTGCCGGTCGAGGATGATGTCGTAGAGATGATTGGCAACCGCATCATCGACAATGCCGCTGTCGCTGCGGCTTCCATTGCGCGCGGCCCGATCCGCTCAGCCCGCGCGCAAGCGCTGGGTCATAAGTCAGATCGTGGTGCCCCAATCTTCGGCCTGGGCGATGACACGCTGGTTTCACCTGAATGGGCGGCCTGGGCCAATGGCGTGGCGGTGCGTGAACTGGATTTCCACGACACGTTCCTCGCCGCCGACTACAGCCATCCGGGCGACAATATTCCGCCGATCCTGGCCATTGCCCAGACCAAGGGGCTGGATGGCGCGGCGCTGGTGCGGGGGCTTGCCGCCGGCTATGAAATCCAGGTCGATCTGGTCAAGGGCATCTGCCTGCATGAACACAAGATCGATCATATCGCCCATCTCGGCCCCTCCGCCGCCGGGGGCATCGGTGCCCTGCTGGGCCTCTCCACCGAAATTACCTATCAGGCCATCCAGCAGGCACTGCACACCACGACCACCACACGCCAGTCGCGCAAGGGCGAGATTTCCACCTGGAAGGCCTATGCCCCGGCTTTCGCCGGCAAGATGGCCATTGAGGCGGTCGATCGCGCCATGCGCGGGGAAGGCGCCCCCTCCCCAGCTTATGAGGGCGAAGACGGGTTCATTGCTTACCTGCTTTCGGGTCCCAAGGCGCTCTACCAGGTGCCGCTGCCGGAACAGGGTGAGCCCAAGCGGGCGATTCTCGACACCTATACCAAGGAATATTCGGCCGAATATCAGAGCCAGGCGCTGATCGACCTGGCCCGCCGCATGGGCCCGAAAATCGGCGATCTGACCAAGATCAAGTCGATCCTGATCAAGACCAGCCACCACACCCATTATGTGATCGGCACTGGTGCCAATGATCCGCAGAAGATGGATCCCAAGGCCAGCCGCGAAACGCTCGACCACTCGATCATGTATATCTTCGCGGTGGCGCTCGAAGACGGTGGCTGGCACCATGAAAAGAGCTACGCCCCCGAGCGCGCCCAGCGCCCGGAAACCGTTGCGCTCTGGCACAAGATCACCACCGAAGAAGACCCGATCTGGACCCAGCGCTACCACGCCAAGGGCAAGGACATGGCCTATGGCGGCCAGGTGATCGTCACCATGGAAGACGGCTCGGTGATTTCCGACGAGTTGGGCGTGGCTGACGCACACCCCAATGGTGCCCGACCGTTCAAGCGCGCCAACTATATCGAGAAGTTCCGCACCCTCGCCGAAGGCATTGTCTCAAGGCAAGAGCAGGATCGATTCCTTGAGCTGGTCGAACGCCTGCCGACGCTGAGCGCTGCCGAGGTTAAGGCGCTCAATTTCGTGGTTTCGCCGGACCAGCTCGGTCCCGAGGCGCCCGCAGGGATTTTCTAAAGGAGGCAGAGATGACTGAAACACCAGGCTTCAAGCCCAAGAAATCCGTTGCTCTATCTGGTGTAACGGCGGGTAATACGGCGCTGTGCACCGTGGGGCGCACCGGCAATGACCTGCACTATCGCGGTTATGACATTCTCGATCTCGCTGAAACCAGCGAGTTCGAGGAGGTGGCTCATCTGCTGGTGCATGGCACCCTGCCGACGCAGGCACAACTGACCGCCTACAAGGCGCGGCTGAAAGCCATGCGCGGCCTGCCCCAGGCGGTCCGCGCCGCACTCGAGGCGCTGCCCGCCGCCGCCCATCCGATGGATGTGATGCGCACCGGCGCGTCGGTGCTGGGCTGCACCCTGCCCGAGAGCCACGACCACAATGCCCCCGACGCGCGCGCAATTGCCGACAGGCTGATGGCCAGCCTGGGGTCAATGCTGCTCTACTGGTATCATTTTGCTCACAATGGGCGGCGCATTGAGGTCGAAACCGACGATGGCAGCATTGGCGGTCATTTCCTCACCCTGCTGCATGGCCGGACGCCCGATGAGGACTGGGTACGGGCGATGCACACCTCGCTCATTCTCTATGCCGAGCATGAGTTCAACGCCTCGACCTTTGCCGCCCGTGTCATCGCCGGCACCGGTTCGGACATGTATTCCTCGATCGCCGGGGCCATCGGCGCCCTGCGCGGCCCCAAGCATGGCGGCGCCAATGAGGTCGCGTTCCAGATTCAGGAGCGCTACGCCTCACCCGACGAGGCGGAAGCCGATATCCGCGAGCGGGTGGCGAACAAGGAAGTCATCATCGGCTTCGGTCACCCGGTCTATACCGTGTCCGATCCGCGCAATGAGGTGATCAAGCGCGTCGCCAAGAGCCTTGCCGACAAGGCAGGGGCGGGACGCCAATACGCAATTGCCGAGCGGATCGAAAGCGTCATGATGGACGCCAAGAAGATGTTCCCGAACCTGGATTGGTTCAGTGCCGTCTCCTACAATCTGATGGGCGTGCCCACCGCCATGTTCACCCCGCTCTTTGTCATAGCCCGCACCTCGGGCTGGTCGGCGCATGTGATCGAGCAGCGCCAGGATGGCAAGATCATCCGCCCATCAGCCAATTATACCGGGCCCGAAGACCTCGCCTTCGTGCCATTGAAGGATCGCAAGGAGGCTTAAAGCCCATGCCCTATCTCGTTTCCGCCGACCTGCCCACCAGCAGTGCTGGCAGCCGTTTTCGCGACCTGCTTGAGCGGCCGCAAATCCTGCAATTGCCCGGCGCGCACAATGGTCATTCTGCCATTCAGGCCAGGAATGCCGGCTTTGAGGGGTTGTACCTTTCCGGCGCGGCCATGACCGCTTCGATGGGCCTGCCGGATCTGGGTGTCATCACGGTCGATGAGGTCGCCTTCTTCATCCGCCAGATCGCCCGCGCCTCCGGGCTTCCCCTGCTCGTCGACGGCGATACCGGTTATGGCGAAGCGCTCAACGTGATGCACATGGTGCGCACGTTCGAGGAAGCCGGCGCAGGCGCCGTGCATCTTGAAGACCAGTTGCTGCCCAAAAAATGCGGGCATCTCAATGACAAGAAGCTGGCCGATGCCCATGATATGGCTGCCAAGGTTGCCGCCGCCGCCAAGGCCCGCCGCGACCTGGTCATCATTGCCCGCACGGATGCAGCGGCGAGCGAAGGGATTGATGGCGCCGTGGCCCGCGCCAAGCTTTATATCGAGGCCGGGGCCGATGCGATCTTCCCCGAAGCCTTGACCAGCGTCGACATGTTCCGCGACTTTGCCAAGGCGATGCCGGGGGTCAAGCTTCTCGCCAATATGACCGAGTTCGGCCGGACGCCTTACCAGACGGCATCCGAGTTTGAAGCTCTGGGTTATTCCATGGTGATCTGGCCGGTCTCCTCGCTGCGCGTGGCCAACAAGGCGCAGGAAAAGCTCTATGCCACCATCAAGCGCGACGGTGGCACCAAGGCGATGCTCGAAGACATGCAGACCCGTCAGGAGCTCTATGACGTGATCGGCCTGCACGATTATGAGGCGCTGGACGCCTCAATCATCAAGACCGTCGTGCCCTGAGCCAGAGGCGTTAGCACTTGATTTACCATTCCGGTAACTCGGCGGCGCGGTAAGCACCTCGTCAAGCATCCCCCGTCTAAGGTCTGCTCGAGACACAGAAGGTGTCGCAGGGACTTAGGCGGGAATGAACGAGGAACGACAAGCGGAGCATCGCGGTGATTGGCGTCGCACCATGGCCATTCCGGTCCTGCTCGCGCTCGCTGCCATGCTGGTGGCGGCCGTTCTGGTCGACCGGCAAAACCAGCAGATTGCCGAAAGCGATTTGCGCTCCGATGCGCTCAACCAGATTTCGGTGATCCGGGCCAAGCTCGAAGGGCACGTGGCGGGCAATATCCAACTCGTCAAGGGGCTGGTAGCGGTCATATCAACCGAGCCTGACATGGATCAGGGGCGCTATGCAGCCCTGGTGGACAATATCTTTGAGGAAGGGAGCCAGTTGCGCTCCGTCGCGGCAGCGCCGAACCTGATCGTCTCCATGACCTATCCGCTGGCCGGCAATGAGGCTGTGCTCGGGCTCAATTACCGGCATGTGCCAGCGCAATGGCCCGCCGTAAGAAAGGTTCTGGAGACAGCCAAACTCAACATTGCCGGGCCCGTCGATCTGGTGCAGGGCGGCCAGGGTTTTGTCGGACGCTTCCCGGTCTTCACCGGTTCAGACGACAATCGCCGTTTCTGGGGTTTGGTCTCCGCTGTGGTGGATGTGCAAAGGCTCTATGCCGATAGCGGACTGCTCGACCCCGATCTTGGCCTCGATATATCAATCACCGGCCACGATGGGACCGGCGGCACCGGCGAGCGCTTTTTCGGGCCGGATTTGAGCGATGCCGACCCGGTCACCGCCACTGTCGTCTTGCCCTCGGGAAGCTGGCAGATCGCGGCCGTCCCCAAACAGGGCTGGGGCGCCAATCCAGTGTCCACCTGGTCGCTACGCGGCCTGATTCTTGCCGCAGGGGCCCTGATCCTCTTCCCGATCGTGGTGACCGGACGCATGATCCGCGAGCGCCATGACCATATTCGCGAGATGGGTGTGCGCGAGAGTGAGTTGGCGCGTCTGACCCGACGGCTCAATCTGGCCCTTGCTGCCTCCAAGGTCGGTGTCTGGGAGTTGGACTTGTCCACCAACAGCGAAACCTGGGACGAGCGCAACAACGAAATCTATGGCCTGCCTGCCGACGGCACCCCGCGCAATCATGATCACTGGAAACAGGCAGTGCACCCGGACGATCGCGAGCGCGCCGAAGCCTCCTTCCGCGCGCAGATCGCCTCGGGCTATTATGAGACCGATTACCGTGTGGTGCTGCCCGACGGCACGCTACGCTATGTACGCTCGGCGGGGGCGCTGCACCGCGAGCCGGGCCAGCCGGACAAGGTTATCGGCGTCAATTGGGACGTCACCGAGGATGTCAGGCTCAATGACGATCTCCGGCGGGCCAAGCAGCAGGCCGAGATCCGCAGCAACGATCTGGAAGCGGCGCGCATCCGCATCGAGCACAATGCGCTGCATGACAGCCTGACCGGCCTGCCGAACCGGCGCTATCTCGACGAAATGCTCAAGCAGCATGCGGCCGATGGTTTCCACGGCTGCGGGTCGATCGCCCTGTTGCACATCGATTTGGATCGCTTCAAGCAGATCAACGACACGCTTGGTCATGCGGCTGGTGACGCCATGCTGATCCATGCCAGCAAGGTATTGCGGAGCAATTGCCGCGAGACCGATTTTGTCGCCCGCATTGGCGGGGATGAGTTTGTGATTGTTTCGAGCGCCGGGTCGAGCAATGAGCATCTGCATCTGATGGCCGACCGCATTGTACGCGAAATGCGCCGTCCGACACGATATGACGGACATGAGGTGCGTTTCGGGGTCAGCATCGGGGTTGCGGTATCTCGTTCAACCGACATCAAGGTCGATCAATTACTGGTCAATGCGGACATTGCGCTCTATCGCGCCAAGGCTTTGGGCCGGAACCGCCACGAGTTCTTTACCGAGGCACTGCAGGCCGAGGTGGTTCACACCAAGCGCGTGGCCGATGAAATCCTCAATGGCCTAGAAAACGACGCCTTCTTCGCCTTCTATCAGCCGCAGTTCGACGCCCAGACCCTGGAGCTGATCGGCGTGGAAGCCCTGGCCCGCTGGAACCATGGCGACGGTACAATCAAGACGCCCGACCACTTCATGGATGTGGCCGAAGAGCTCAATGTCGTCGCGCAGATCGACAAGCTGATCCTGGAAAAGGCGCTGGCCGATCTGGCCCGCTGGGACGCGAAGGGGTTCAATGTGCCGCGCGTCTCGGTCAATGTTTCGCTGCGGCGCCTGCATGACGAGGGGCTGGTGGAAAGCCTGCGCGCCCTCCCGCTGCAGCCCGGGCGCGTGGCCTTTGAACTGGTCGAGTCGATCTATCTCGACGAAAGCGACGGGGTGGTCGCCTGGAATATCGATCAGATCAAGGAACTGGGCATTGATGTCGAGATTGACGATTTCGGCACCGGCTATGCCTCAATCGTTTCCCTGCAGAAACTGCATCCGCGCCGCCTCAAGATCGACCGGCAATTGATCAACCCGATCCTGGATGAACCGGCTCAGCGCCAGCTCGTGGCCTCGATCGTTGATATCGGCAAATCCATGGATATCGAAATCGTCGCCGAGGGCGTTGAGACCATGGAACACGCCGAGATCCTGCGTGGCCTGGGCTGCGAAGTGCTGCAAGGCTATGCACTGGCCCGGCCGATGAGCCGCGGCGCCCTGGAGAATTTCCTGCTAGAGGGGCGCCACAAGCTGGTGGGATGAGGCGCCGGCCATTTCCGGCTTCAACCGGGCACGCCTGTCATTCCACCTACCTTCCCTGCATTTGAGGGAGGAGCTTATGGGTGAGTTCATTGAAATCGCCCGCTGGCAAAGCCATCCGAACCTGGTTCGTATGGCCACTCCAGCACGTCCCGGCTTTTCTTGCCGCCCCATTGCATCCATGCTGACCGGCCTGACGTATCTCCTTAAGAGCGACAACAAGGAGCCCGAAGCAGTGGCGAGCAACGAAAAAATCTGGATCATTGGCGGGTCGAGCGGCATTGGCGAGGCCATGGCCAAGGCCTATGCGGCGCGCGGCGCGCTGGTGGTCATCTCGGGCCGCAATCGGGACGCGCTCCATGCCGCGCTGGCACGGATCGGCCCCGGCCATCACGCCGTGACGGCCGACGCCATCGACCGCGACAGCCTGGTTGAGGCCGCCATCCAGCACGGGCCGTTTGATCGCATCATCACCACCGCCGCCATCTATGATCCCGGCCCGGTCAGCAAGGCCGATCCGGACCAGGCGGCGAAAGTGTTCGAGGTCAATCTGACCGGCACCTTCAACGTCGCCCAGATCGGCGCCGCGCACCTTCGCCCCGGCGGGCAATTGGTGTTGTTCGGTTCGGCCTCGGCCATATTCGGCCTGCCCAATGGCCAAGTCTATTCGGCCACCAAGGCCGGCATTGTCAGCCTCGCCCAGTCGCTGCGTAGCGAGCTCTGGCCGCAGGTCGATGTGCGCCTGGTCACGCCCGGTTTCGTGCGCACACCACTCACCGACAAGAATGATTTTGCCATGCCCGGCCTGATGGAGCCTGACCAGGCGGCGGATCGCATCCTCAAGGGGCTCGATGGCAAGAGCTTCGAGATTGCCTTCCCCCGTCGCCTAATCTGGCCGCTCAAGCTCCTCGGCGTCCTGCCGCATTCCCTGGCCTTCGCCATCACCTCGCGGATCCGGGGCTAGGTGGTGAGCTTGGCCAGCCAATATCCTGCCAGGGCCGAAACGCCCGACAGGAACCCACCCCAGGCCATGTCGATCACGCTGATCTGCAGGCTCCATCCCTTGAGGGTGGACAGGTTCGTCATGTCATAGGTGCCATAGGCCAACAGGCCCAATGCCACCCCTGCGAGCAGCGCCCAGAGCCAGCTTCCCGCATTGAGCGCAGGCAGAATGGCGAAGCCGACAAGACCTGCGACATAGAACAGATAAAACAGTGCCGCGGGCAGCAGATTGGGCTGCTCAAGCAGGAGATCGCCGATCGCAGCCCGGTAAAAGCCGATGCCGAGCACCGTCAGCCAGAGGAAATCGATCCCGAAAAACACCAGCGCCGTGCCGCCATAGGCAGCCAGCAGTGTCAGCAGTGAAAAGCCGAACATCCCTGTCTCCTCAAATACCCAGAATGGGCTGCACCAGGCGCACCAGGCGGCTGGAGAATTTCAGCGGTGCATCGGTGATGGCCAGGCAAATGCAGTCTTCGTCCGCATCCGCCACAGGTTGATGGATCAGCGAGCCATCGGCATCCTCGATATCGCCGGGGCCGAAGCGGTCGACCTCGTCGTGGAAGCTGCCCTTGAGCACCACGGTCAACTCCCGCCCGCCGTGGGTATGCTCGGGCACCGGCTTACCGGCGGCAATGCACAGCAGCCGGGCTTGCGTGGTCGGATCGCCCGTCTTGATCAGGATTTGCTTGGCATTGCCCAGATTGCGCCATTTGATGGTGTCCATGTCACCACCAAGATAGCTGCGCAGCGGCTCGGGCAGAGTTGCCGAAGCCGGACGACGAATGGGGGCTGCATCACCCTGCGGAGCAGTCATCAGACGCGCTTTGAGCTGCTCCCAGCTGTCATCAGGTCCTTCAATCGGGGCCAGTTCTTCGAGCATGACCCCGGCGGTCGCTTCGGCCAGCGCGAGTTGCTCTCGGCATTGCGGGCACATCGCCAGATGGCAAGCGACGGCCAGCGACCAGCCTTCGGAAAGTCTGCCAGCGGCGTAGTCGAGCAGGAGATCGTCGTTGAGATGGTGTCGAATGTTCATTTTATCTCCTCCAGCGCCGTTCGAAGGCGTCCGAAGGCCAGTCTGATACGGGATTTTACAGTTCCAATCGGCAGCCCAGTGCGGGCCGCGATGGTGCTGTGCGAGTCTTCTTCAAAGAAGGACAGGCGGATCAATTCCACCTGCTCCTCGGGCAATGTCTTGAGCGCAGCATGCAGTGCCGCGCCGCTCTGCTTGAGTTCGAGCATGTCCCCTGCCTCGGGTTCCGCAGCGGGAACCAACGCCGGATCGTCCGGGTCAAAGGCAGGTCGTTTCTGCTTGCGCCACGCATCGATCCAGATGTTGCGGGCGATGGTGAAGATCCACGCCGACGCCTTGCCGCGATCCGGATCGAATTGCCCGGCCTTGCGCCAGATCGCCAGCATGGTCTCCTGCATCAGATCCTCGGCGGCCTGATTGTTGCGTGTCAGTTTGAGCAGGTAGGCGCGGATGCGGGGACTGAATTCCATGAACAGCGCCTCGAAGGCCGCCATGTCGGCGCTGGCAGCTATTGCCACGATCTGGGCGCCGGTCTCCGTTGGCGGTGCGGCGGCGTCTGTCCGATGCGTCATGCGAATTTGGCCCTGTTCCGGCGCAGGCCCGGCAAGGCGGCGGCGCTGTGCTCTGGCAGCATCCTCGCATGGTCCGGCAAGTGGGTAAATCGCAAGTGACATGCCCCAGATACGCCGGCCCGCGCCCAGCGGATCATGGGCGGATGCAAAAAATCTTACCGGGCCTATGCCGAAAAATATTGTTCCGGCGGTTGATCCATCCTTGCCGCAAAGACGTATCTGTATCAAACAATCAGGACTTCAAAGCATGTTTCACGCCGCCACAGGTTTTTCCGGCTCGCCCTCCACGCGCCAGCGTCTCGCAGTTGTCGGCAGCGGCGTTTCTGGTCTTTCGGCGGCCTGGTTGCTCTCCAAAAGCCATGATGTGGTCCTTTACGAAGCCGATGATCGGGCTGGCGGTCACGCCAACACCATCGATGTGCCCGGCACTGGTCCGGTCGATACGGGGTTTATCGTCTACAACGACAGGAACTACCCCAACTTCCAGGCCATGCTGGCCCACCTGGGGGTCGGCAGCATCCCGACTGAAATGTCCTTTGCCGCCTCGCTCGATCGCGGCACGTTTGAGTATTGCGGGGAGGGGCTTTCTGGCATGCTGGCACAGCGCCGCAACGCCTTCCGCCCCCGGTTCTGGAGCCTGTTTCGCGATCTGCTGCGGTTTTACCGCGAAGCGCCCAAGGCGTTACTCCAGCCCGACATGCGTGGCCTGACCCTGGATGAATATCTGCGGGCGCAGCGCTATTCGCGCTCATTCGTCGAAGGCCATCTGCTGCCCATGGCGGCAGCGATCTGGTCGTCCAAGGCCGAGGATATTCGCGCCTATCCCCTGTTTGCCTTTGTTCGCTTCTTCGAAAGCCACGGCCTGCTGCAACTCTGGGAGCGTCCCAATTGGCGCACCGTCGCGGGGGGCAGCCGTGCCTATGTGGGGGCGCTGCTGAACGACTTTGCCGGGCAGCTTCGGCTCTCCACTCCGGTCGCCAAAGTGGTCCGAGACGCCGCCGGCGTCACTATCACCGCCCGCACCGGTCAGGTTGATCATTTCGACGCCATCCTGATCGCCACCCATGCCGATCAGGCGCTGTCCATGCTCGATGCGCCCAGCGAGGCGGAACGCGAACTGCTCGGGGCGTTCTCCTACACCATAAATACCGCCGTGCTGCATGCCGATACGACCTATATGCCGCGCCGTCGCAAGGTATGGAGTTGCTGGAACTATATTTCGACCGATCATCTTTCGGACGAGAACCTGCTCTGTGTCAGCTACTGGATGAACCGGCTGCAGAGCCTGGACGGGCGAGATCTATTCGTCACGCTTAACCCGCCGGCCGATCCGCAGCAGGAGATTGCGCGCTTCGAATATACTCATCCCCTGTTCGACAGCGCTGCCATCCATGCCCAAGACAATCTCTGGCAGATCCAGGGGCAGAACCGCACCTTTTATGCTGGCGCCCATTTCGGCCGCGGCTTTCACGAGGATGGATTGCAATCCGGCCTCGCCGCCGCCGAGGCCATGGGATCGCTGCCGCGTCCCTGGACAGTGGCCGATCCTTCCGGCCGGATCACGCTTGCGCCCGCCGAGGCGGCGCTGGTGGCATGAAGCTGAATTCGGCCATATATGTCGGCCATGTGGTGCATCAGCGGCACCGCCCGAAAAAGCATCATCTGCGCTATCGGGTGTTTTCGCTGCTCATCGATCTCGACGAGCTACCCGTGCTGAACGATCTGAAGTGGTTCGGCCACAACCGTGGGGCGCTGTTCTCGTTCCGCGACGCCGACCACGGTGACGGCCTGCCCCTGCGCGACTGGGTCAACCGACAACTGGCCAGCGAGGGGCTGGGCCGGGCCGGCCGCATACGCCTGCTCTGCTATCCACGCATTCTGGGCTATGTGTTCAATCCGCTCACCGTCTGGTTCTGTGATGACGCAGCTGGGCAGCCCCTGGCGACGATCTACGAAGTGCACAACACTTTCCGCGAGCGCCATAGCTATGTGCTGCCGGTCGGTGCCGAGCAGGCAGCTGACAAGGCGTTCTACGTTTCGCCCTTTATCGACATGGACTGCCGCTACGAATTTCGCCTGACCCCGCCGGGTGACAAGGTGCGCATCGCGATCAATGAAACCCAGGACGATCAGCCCTTGCTCTATGCCGCGTTCACAGGGGACCGGCACGAGATGACGAATGCCATGCTCATGCGCCTCTTCGTGACCCACCCGCTGATGACCCTCAAGGTCACGGCGAGCATTCACTTTGAAGCGTTGCGCCTGATTGCCAAGGGCATTCGCATTCGCTGGCACACCGACCGGAAGACCCAGCAGCACGCCAGCCCGGCTCAAATAACCGAGCCGCAGGACTAGCGTCTACCACTCAAAGGCTGGCCCATTTTCGCGGGCACCGAGGAAGAAGACGTCGCTCATCAGCTTAAGCGGGGCTGCGTCGACATCGGATGCGCGGGCGTCGAGCAGATCGGCGAAGCGGTCATATATGCCGGCATATTCTTCGTCACCATGGTCGAGCACCACCTCGCCATTGATGCGCAAGGTGCGACCGCCGCGTTCGAGCTTGAGATCGTCACCCGTGCCGGTCGCTACCTGAATGGTCCAGATTTCTCCGCTCTCTTCGAGCCAGTTGAACCCTGAAGACATCTCGGGGTGATGGGGCTGACCGGACTTGAACCTGACCTCCACATCGACAGGCGTCTGCCGATTGGCCGGGAAGATCAGTTGCGCACTTTCGACAAAGACCGGAAAGGGCATGATCTTGGTGAAGATCGAATAGGCATTGATACCAGGGTCGCATACCCCGAAGCCGCCGGGCTCCCATACCCAATCCTGGCCGGGATGCCATTTACGCACACTTTCGCGCCAGTCGATGCGCACCTTGCTGACGCCCTGATCAGCAAGGATGGCCTTGGCGCGATCAACAGCGGCGTTGTACTGGCTATGCCAGGTCTGGAACAGCACGCGATCAAGTCGTGCGGCATAAGCGACGATGTCGTCCAGCTCCGAAATTGTGGTCGTGGGCGGCTTTTCCATCATCACGTCCTTACCCGCAGCCAGCGCTTCGCGCACCAGCGCGTGGCGAACGCCAGGCGGCGTGCAGATCGATACCAGACCAATTTCGGGCATGGTCGAATAGAGTTCGGCAGCCGTGCGGAACACCGGCAGATCGCCATGGGTCACGCCGCGCGAGGAGACGGTCGCAGCCAGCTCAAAATCCTCGGAGGCCTCGATCACCGGTATGTGCTGGTCCACCGCGATCTTGCCCACGCCGATGATGGCGATCTTGCGCTTGGCCATGCCAGAACTCCCCTGCAGCAAAAACGCGGCTATAGAGCAGGTCTTGCCAGCTTCTGCCAAGGCCTCAATCGATAAAAGTATGATTTTTATGCGGTAGATGCCGGTGGAGATGGTTCCCACAGCTCAATGGGATTGCCTTCGGGATCCTGAATGCGGGCAAAGCGCCCGGTTTCTTCATGGTCCCATTCATCCGGCCGCGGTTTCTCTTCGAGGCCAGCATGGTACGACAAGGCGACGGTCAGAAGACCAATTTAGCGAATGATTATGGCGCGGAAGTCGTTCACATTGGTGCCGGTGGGGCCGGTGACGAACAGATCGCCAATGGCCTCGAAAGCGGTATAGGCATCATTGTTGGCCAGCGCTGCCTGCGGGTCGATGCCGGCCTCGCGCATGCGTCGCGCAGTCGTGCCATCGACAAAGGCGCCGGCATTGTCTTCCGAACCGTCAATGCCATCGGTATCGCCGGCCAGGGCCGAAACCCCATCAACCCCGTCCAGCGCAATGGCCAGCGCAAGCAGAAATTCGCCATTGCGTCCGCCGCGCCCCTTGCCGCGCAGCGTCACGGTCGTCTCTCCGCCCGACAGCAAGACCACCGGCTTGCTGAAGGGGCGATTGCGCTCGGTAATTTCCCTGGCCAGCGCCGCATGCACCTGCGCGACGTCGCGCGCTTCGCCCTCGATGGAATCGGACAGGATGGCCGCTTCTATGCCGGCCTCACGCGCCATGTCTGCGGCGGCCTCCAGCGACAGGGCCGCCGAGGCAATGGTGACCACGCTATTGCGGGCAAAACCCGGGTCGCTCGGTTCTGGCGGCAGATTATCTTCACCCTCCAGCAGGCGTTGCGCCGCCTCGGGCAGTTCGAGACGATGGAGTGCAGCCAGTCGGCGCGCCTCTGCCCGCCCGCCACGCAGCGGCAAAGTGGGGCCGGAGGCGACCAAAGCCGGATCGTCGCCCGGCACATCGGACACCACCAGCGTTACCACCCGCGCCGGCGCCGCGGCTGCGGCGAGGCGCCCGCCCTTGATGAGGGAGAACTGGTTGCGGATCAGGTTCATCACCCCGATCGGTGCTCCCGACGCCAGCAGCGCCCGATTGATCGCCTGTTCATCTTCAAGGTCCAGGCCCGGTGCGGGGGCGGGCAGCAGGGACGAGCCGCCCCCCGAGATCAGCGCCACCACCAGATCATCTTCGGTCAGCCCCGAAACCAGTTCGAGCAATCTCTGGGCCGCCACTTGCCCGGCGTTGTCGGGGACGGGGTGAGCCGCTTCGACAATCTCGATGCGTTCGCACACCTCTGCATAGCCGTAGCGCGTGACCACCAGACCCGAGATGTTACCGGGCCAGGCCTCCTCGAAAGCCTTGGCCATCTGCGCAGATGCCTTGCCGGCTCCGACCACCACGGTGCGGCCGTTGGCAGGTTCAGGCAAATGGCGTGCGACGGCCAGGGCGGGCTGAGCCTGTGCAACGGCTTGGCGGAACAGGCGTTCGAGCAGGGGGCGGTCCATGGGAATGCTGTCTTCAGGTTGCCGGGGTGCACCTTGTCGCCACCCGAAATCTATTTGTCCAGTCCCGTGACTTGTCAAACGCCCGCCATATAGGTCCATTAGCTCCGCGTTCAGGAGGTCCCATGTCGCAGAGATTCGCAATTTACTACGCCCCCGCGGTCACCGACCTTCTCTGGGAGCGCGCTGCGGTCTGGCTGGGCCGCGACCCTGCCACCGGGGTTTCTTATGATGGCGCGGTGGCCGGAATGGCGCGGACCCGCCTGCTCAACCTCACCCAGTCAGCCGGCCGCTACGGCTTTCACGCCACGCTCAAGCCGCCCATGGCGCTGGCTCCAGGTCAGAGTGAAGAAAGCCTGCGCGCCGCCATGAAGGAAGCGGCGGCGGAGTGGGCAACCGTACCGCTGGGCAAGCTTCGGATCGACTCGCTCGACGGGTTTCTGGCCCTGATGCCAGAAGAGGCGCATAATGCCCGATTGCAGGATTTCGCTGCCACCGTGGTTGAGCGTTTCGACCCTTTCCGGGCGCCGCTCAAGCCACGTGATCGCGCTGAGCGGGCGGCCCGTGGCCTGACGCCACGCCAGGAAGAACTGCTCGACGCTTACGGGTACCCCTATGTTTTTGACCAGTTCCGTTTCCACATGACGCTGACCGACCGTCTTTCGGAAGCCGAGCACGATGAGGTGCTGCAGGCCGCACAAACCTGGTTCGGGCCGGTTCTCAACGACCCGCTTACGCTTGATCGGCTGACCCTGTTCCACGAGAAGGAGAACAAACTGCCCTTCAACCGCGTCGCAGAATTTGCCCTGGGAGGCTAGAACCGGTGCCCGAGACGGTGTTTTCCAATGCGCAGATTGTCCTGCCGGATGAAGTGATCCGGGGCAGCATCGTGATGCGCGATGGCAAGATCGCCGAGATCGAGGCCGGGTCCAGCCGGGTGGGCGACGATTTCGACGGCGACTATCTCATTCCGGGACTTGTGGAACTACACACTGACCATCTGGAGAACCATTATAGGCCGCGCCCGGGCGTGTTCTGGGATCCGCTTGCCGCGCTCCATGCCCATGATGCGCAGATCGCCGGCTCAGGCATTACCACTGTGTTTGATGCGGTGCGGATCGGGTCTGACAATGACCTGCCCGACATGCTGTCCCATGCCAGGCATCTGGTCGATGCGGTCAGGGCCGGTGGCACCGGCGGCTGGCTACGCGCCGAGCATTTCATTCATCTGCGTTGCGAATTGCCGAGCCACGATGTAGTCGATCACTTCGACGCGCTGGCAAACCATCCCACCACGCGGCTGGCCTCAGTCATGGACCACACGCCGGGACAGCGCCAGTTCCGTTCGCTCGATGCCTATAAGCGCTTCTATGCCAAGCAGATGGGGCGCAGTCCCGAGGAATTGCAGTCCTATCTCAATGCGCGCCTGGCCGAGCACAAGCGCTTTTCCGCCCCTAACCGGCAGGCCATTGTGTCGCGGGCCCACGCCATGGGCATCGCCCTGGCCAGCCATGACGATGCCACCCTGGCCCATGTCGAGGAGGCCGAGGCTGACGGGGTGGCCATCGCTGAATTCCCCACCACGCTCGAGGCGGCGTCTGCGGCACATGAAGCGGGGCTGTCGATCCTCATGGGCGCGCCCAATGTGGTGCGCGGCAAATCCCATTCGGGCAATATTTCGGCGACCGATCTGGTGGAAGCGGGTCTGCTGGACATTCTGAGCTCGGACTATGTACCCTTTGCCCTGCTGCAGGCCGTTTTCCTGCTGCCGCAGCGCATTGAAGGCCTTGCCCTGCCGGACGCCCTGGCGACTGTAACGGCCAATCCGGCGCGGGCAGCCGGGCTCGATGATCGGGGAGAAATCGTGACAGGCAAGCGGGCCGATCTGGTGAGGGTTGCAGCGCAAGCGCCTCTGCCCGTTGTGCGCGGCGTCTGGCGCGAAGGGCTGCGTGTGAGTTGAGCGAACGTCCCCCTGGAGTGCTGGTGTTGGTTGTTGGTCCCTCCGGGGTCGGCAAGGATACGCTGATCGGCGGGGCCCGTCAGGCGCTCGACGGCGACAAGCGTTTCAGCTTCGTGCGACGGCTGGTCACCAGACCCGCCGATATTGATCTTGAGGACCATATCAGCCTTGAGCGCGAAGATTTCGCTCGGGCCCGAAAAGCCGGCCGGTTTGCCCTGACCTGGCAGGCCCATGGGCTGGACTATGCCCTGCCCATTGGCGTCGATACCGATCTGGCGCTGGGGCGCGTGGTAATTGCCAATATCTCACGCCATGCCGTGCCAGAGGCAATTGCCAAGTATCCACTTTGCCGGGTCATTCAGATTTCTGCGGAGATATCCCTGCGGGCTGCACGCCTGTCCAGGCGAGGGCGCGAAAGCCGCGACCAGATCGTTTCCCGCCTAGCCCGTGAAGGAGCGGCATTGCCCGCAGATGTCCATCCCGTGGTCATCGACAATTCAAGTTCGGTCGGCATCGGCGTCACCGCCTTCGTCATGGCGCTGCGCCGCATCGCCGAGGATTGAACCCATCAAGGTCGTGCGCGTTGAACCATTTCAGTTCAAGCGTCGGGAGATATCATTGCCGCGCAAGGGCCTTTACGGCGTGATCGCCTTTCTGGTCATCGCAATGGTCGCTCCCGGCATCTAAATCTATCAGCGGCCGGCCCAACCGGGCATCGAGGTGCGTGTTGATGAACAGGGGATTTCGATCGATGGAAACGGCTAAGGACAGCGCAGAACTGCGTCATCAGGCGATCATCACGGCCCTGGCTTCCGAACTTGAACGACAGGCTGCGTCGGGCGCTTCACGGGTAGATGTCGATGCGCTGGCCACGGCGGTGGAAGCTACGCTCGATCCGGACCCGCCAATGGCGGAAGGACGGCGACCTTCGGAGCTGAACGCGACCAATGATGATTGAGGGCAGAGCCTTCGATCAGAAATGAAAAAACCGGTGGTCCATGCCACCGGCTTAGTCATGCGGCCTCGCCGTTTGAGACGGCGCGACTGATCGCCAAATGAGCGGTCTCGACGGAAGGGAAGCGCTTGCCGTCCATGGCGAAGGCCGGCAGCTTGACCGCCACGAACCTGTAGCCTTCGGCATCCGGCACAACCACGCCCTGTGGTTCTCCGGCAACTTCAATCACTATGGGCCTGAGCTTTTCGGCCCTGTTCAGATTATGTTCCTGCATGGTGGAATCTCCACTTGCGCGTCCGTCCAAAACGAATCCCTTCGGCTTGAAGGCGATCCGGGGGCTGGCAGCGCGGGGTCTATCGGTTTTGTGAGACGAGGATGTGACGGATTAGATCACATTCGTTTTGAGCGACAGGACCCTTGCCAGCGTTTGGAAACGCGCATGCAGGTTACTACGGTCGAACACATGGCATGGATCGTGAAGGTCTTCGATGTCGTCATCGTCATTCCTCTCCTTGCGGGTGTTGGACGCTTGTGTGGCACGCCAATGCGGCGGCGCAATGGCAAGATAGGGAACGCAGTCAGGTTTTGCCAGTGCACCTTTATGCGTATTTGCCGAGAATCGCGCAAAAGCCTGCCCAAAAATTCTCGACCCGTAAAATCTTGATAACATCGGTCATATTAAAACGCAATTGCATGCGTCTTGCTTCGGACCCCGCAATCTGATGTTCTTTGTCGATTAGGCGTCCCCGCTGGTTATCGGCGGGTCTGAGGGGAACATAGGTGTCGCAGGAAGAAGTACCGCCCGCCACGCGCGGCAAGCGGGGCGTAAAGCCATCAGGCAAGCCCACGCTCAAAACCATCGCACAAATGACGGGGTTGGCGGTCACAACCATTTCTCGCGCCCTCAATAACGCACCCGAACTGGCGCAGGAAACACGCGACCGCGTCCAGAAGATCGCCGCTGAAATCGGTTATATGCCCGATCGGGCGGCCCTGCGCCTCAAGACCGGCCGCACCAATGTCATTTCGCTGATCCTCGAGCCCGACGAGCAGATCTATGGCTTTGGTACCAGTCTTGTGACCGGCATTACCGAGGCGCTGCGCAATACCAGTTTTCACCTCGTCATCACGCCGCTGTTCCGCAATGTCGAACCGATCGAGCCGATCCAGCACATTGTGCGCAACCGCGTAGCCGACGGCGTGATCTTCTCCAAGGCCGAAACCTTTGACGAGCGCATTCGCTTCCTGCTCGACAATGATTTTCCCTTTGTCAGCCATGGCCGCAGCCGTTGGCCGGAGCCGCATCCCTTCGTCGATTATGACAATGAGGCCTATGCCTATGGCGCCACGCTGCGCCTGGCGGCCAAGGGCTGCCGCAGGGTCTCGATTATCCTGCCCGAAAGCGCGCTCACCTATACCGAGCATTTGAAGGCCGGCATGGAACGGGCCGCCCGCGAAGCCGGCATCGCCTTCGAATTTGCCGCAGACGTCAATCTGGGCAGCCCAACCGATGCCATCCGCAACTATGTCATCAAACGCGCCCGGCGGCCGGACGGCCCAGATGGCTATGTCTGCGCCTCAGAAATTTCGGCGCTGGCGGTAACCGGCGGATTGTCCGATGCGGGGCTGGTGGTGGGCAAGACCGCCCATGTCGTGACCAAGCAATCCTCGTCCATGTTCGCCCAGTTCCAGCCCGGTGCTGAAACGGTACCGGAAGATTTTGTCGCTGCGGGTCGTAATCTGGGCAGCCTGCTGCTCCGCCGTATCGCCGGGGAAACCGACGACTTGCAATTCATGGCCCAGCCAGTCTTCGACTGGCAGGACTGATCCGGCTCAGGAGCCTTCGAGTTCCTCGCGCAGCATTTCAAGCTCCAGCCATTGTTCTTCTGCCGCCGCCTTGCGGGCCGCCGCCGCTTCAAGCGCCTTGGACTTGGCTGCGAACCCATTGGGGTCGCGGTTATAGAAGTCGGGGGCTGCAAGGGCAGTGTTCAGCGCAGCGATTTCTTTTTCCAGCGTTTCGATCTGCTTGGGCAGAGTCTCAAGGGCATGCTTTTCCTTGAAGCTCAGCTTGCGCTTGGCCGCTATCGGGGGCGCTGCGGCCTGCGTTCTGGGCTTGCTGGTCTTGGCTGGCTTGTCCACCTGCCGCGCCGCAACACCTGCACCGCGCTGGGCCACCATGTCCGAATAGCCGCCGGCATATTCGGTCCAGAGCCCATCGCCCTCGGCCATGATCACCGAGGTGGCGACCCGGTCGAGAAAGTCACGATCATGGCTGACCACCACGACCGTGCCGGCATAGTCCGAGACCATTTCCTCGAGCAGATCGAGCGTTTCCAGATCCAGATCATTGGTTGGCTCGTCCAGCACCAGGAAATTGGACGGAAGGGCCAGGGCCCGCGCCAGCGCCACCCGCGCGCGCTCCCCGCCGGAAAGTTTGCCAATGGGCGTGTTGGCCTGTTCCGGGCTGAACAGAAAGTCCTTCATATAGCCAATGACATGCTTGGGTTCGCCACTGATGTGGATGGTGTCGCTGCCGCCACCGGTCAGCGCATCCTTGAGCCGTGTATCGGGCTGCAATCTGGCGCGCCCCTGATCCAGCATGGCCAGTTCGAGCGCCGCGCCACGCTTGATGGTGCCGCTGTCCGGCTCCAGCAGACCGGTCAGCATCTTGATCAGCGTGGTCTTGCCGGCGCCGTTCGGCCCGACAATACCAACCCGGTCGCCCCGTAGAATGCGGGTCGAGAACTCTCGCACCACGGTCCGGTTGCCAAAGCTCTTGGAAATGGCTTCGGCTTCGGCCACGAGCGCGCCGGATGTTCGGCCTTCGCTCACGGCCAGGGTCACCCCGCCGGTCACCTTGCGCTGTTCGCGCCGCTCCTGGCGGAGATTGGCCAGGCGTTCGAGCCTACCCACATTGCGCTTGCGCCGTGCCGTCACACCATAGCGCAGCCAGTGCTCCTCGCGCACGATCTGCCGGTCGAGCTTGTGCCGTTCCTTATCTTCAAGCTCCAGCACTTCGTCGCGCCAGCCTTCGAAGGCCGAGAAGCCCTTCTCGATGCGCCGGGTGACGCCACGGTCCAGCCAAACCGTGGAACGCGACAGATCCGAGAGAAATCGTCGGTCGTGGCTGATCAGCACCATCGCCGAGCGCATCTGGCTCAACTCGGCCTGCAGCCACTCGATCACCGGCAGGTCAAGATGGTTGGTCGGCTCGTCCAACAGCAGCACATCGGGCTGTGGTGCTAGCACCCGTGCCAGCGCTGCGCGACGCCCCTCGCCGCCGGACAACGTCGTGGGCTTCTCCGCTCCGGTCAGCCCCAGCGCTTCGAGCAGATATTGCGCCCGGTAAGGATCATCGCCCGGGGCCAGACCGGCCTCGACATAGGCCAGGGTCGTCTCGTAGCCGGCCAAATCCGGTTCCTGCGGCAGATAACGAATGGTGGCGCTGGGTTCGGCAAAGCGTTTGCCGGCATCGTGCTGCACGATTCCGGCGGCGATCTTGAGCAGCGTCGACTTGCCCGATCCATTGCGCCCGACCAGAGCAATACGCTGGCCCGGTGAAACGATCAGCTCGGCCGCTTCGAGCAACTGCGTGCCGCCAAAAGTCAGCTGAATATCTTGCAGGGAAAGTAGGGGAGGCTGGGCCATGTCGTGTCCGGTGGCATTCGGCCCGCATAGAGCATGGGGTCGGGCCGATGGCAATCGATAGGGGAATGAAAAGAGGCCGGTCAGGACGTTGAGGATCCTGGCCGGCCCGGGGAGACGGTAGCAGCAAGCCCCGTCGTATTCAGGCGCTCGGACCCACAGGCCCCAAGGGGTCGTAGCGCCATAAGCGCAACCAACCACGCCCAAACATGATTGTCAAACTCATATTTAAATTTGGTTGTCGATTTTTGATCAGGCGACGTTGACGGCCTCATCCACCGTCAGCCCGAGCCGCTCGCGGATAGAACGCTTCTTGCTGGCGAGATCGGCAATGGTGTAGCGGCTCAGCACGTCGAAGAAGGCACCAAGCGCCTCGCGCAGCGCACCATTGAGGTCGCATTCGCCGATCAAGGGGCAGTCCGCACCATCCTCGAAGCATTCCGCCAACGCGAAATTTTCCTCGGTCAGCCGGATAGTTTCAAGCAGGGTGATGTCCTGGGCCGGCTTGCCCAGCTTGATCCCGCCATGCCGACCGCGCACAGTCTGCAGCAGCCCGCTTTCCACCAGCGGCTTGATCAGCTTGAACAGGAATAATTCCGAAATGCCGTATGCGCGCGCAATTTCGGCTACCCGGCTCAGGCCTGGTTCATTGACGGCGCAATAGACCAGCGTGCGGATGGCATAGTTGGATTGACGGGTCAGTCTCACAGGAAACCTTTCTGCTGGGTCTTGCGCGCTTTAGGGGCTCTTTTCTCTCCATAACGCGGTCGCCAGCTTATAACCATTCTAAAAAAAGTCAATTAATCCTGAAATGGAAGATCATGTTTTTTGTGATCACGCGCGGCACTGGACAGCCATTTATCTTCCTCCTATGAATTTAATGGGGCGAGGAGGTTTGGAGTGGATAAAACAGTCACCCGAGCCATGTTAGGGGAAAGCGTTGCCGATGCGACTGGCCTGTCGCGTCACGACGCCGTCCAGATCGGCGAACGTATGTTCGAGTTGATCGGCGACGCCCTTAAGCGTGGCGAGTCAGTCAAGCTGAGCGGATTTGGAACTCTGGATGTGCGCTCCCGCGCCGAGCGAATCGGTCGCAATCCCCGCACCGGCCAGGAACACCGCATTGCGCCGCATCATACGGTCGTGCTGATCCCCAGCGCCCGGCTACGCGATGCGCTGGAGCCGCCCAAAGCCGCAAGGAAGGCTCAAAAATAGCGCCAGTAAAGCGGCAACTCCGCAGCGCCGATGGCGGGCGATAGTCTGCCGTGACGGCCGTTGACCACGCGAGGCGGGTTGAATCCGCGCGTGGCGAACCGGCCCATCTCGTTCTGCAGGCGCATTGCCAATTGCGACCCTATGGCGGCGCCGAGCTCGGTGTCGAGCACCACCAGCGGTGGTTCAAAGATCACGCTGGCATTGTGGACCACCTGCGCCAGGGCCTGAGCCGCTTCGCCAATCCACGCCTCGATATGGGGCGCCATGGCGGTCATGTCCCAATGCGCGACGGGTCCTTCGGCCTCCGCAAATCCGGCGGCGACCAGCCGGGCGCGCAGGGCGAAGAGCGAGGCGACCTGATGCGCTAATTGCGGCGCGCCGCCGTCCACATGAATCAGGCTGGAGCCCAGATCGGCAGCGTGGCCCGTCGCGCCCTCCCATAGCGTGCCATCGCTGACCATGCCGGCCAGCAACAATTGCGAGACCATGAGGAAGATGATGTTGGCCGGACGCGGTGGTGCCAATGCGATGAGTTCTGCCCAGCAACCGGCATTGCCATCATTGACCTGGGTAATCTTTAGCTCGCTGCGCTGAGTCAATTCGGCGACAGGATCGAGTTGACGCCAGCGGACCACCTGTTCAGGCGGCGCATGGAGCAGATCCAGGTCCGTTGTTAACGATCCAGGCATTGCCAGGCCAATATCGAGTAGCCGGGACCGCTGATCTTGCGCCAAGGAATGTCGGAATTCCTCTATGACGACGCCGATGCGGTCGAACAGCGAAGATGCATCGGGATAGGCATGGTCTTCATGGTGATGCTGAAGAATTTTGGCATGCATGTTAATCAAGACGACATCGAAATGCCGCCAACTGATCTCTACACCAATGGAGAAACCGCCGTTTTCATGCAGCAGGATCGGCGTGGCGGGTTGCCCGCGCCGTCCCCGCAAAACCGGGCCGCGCTCGATCAGTCCCTCCTGCTCAAGATCGACCAGAATGGCGGAAACCGTTTGCGGTGCAAGGCCCGACAGTCGCGAAATCTCAGCATTCGAGGCGCCGGAATTGAATGCAACCACCGTCAGCACGGTCTTTTCATTGGCGCGCCGCACTCCAGCGTGCCGAACACCACGCCGGCCGGCACCAAACACGTCGCGCGTCGGCTCCAGAACTGAAGACATATTGACAGGACTCCTGCCGGGGCAAGACGAGCCTGCGGCCGATGGATAGTTTACCTGGACTCATATCCAGACCGGCTGAATATCGCCCCACAGCTTTGCGGTAACTCAACAACGCAATGCCAGTAATCGCAATCCCTCGTCAAGTCTCAGACGCCGTTCAATTTTTCACAGACCAATTTTCTGTGCTTTAGCTGCTTGCTCCATGGCGGGCCGTGACCGTTCACCGCCCACTGTCGTTCAGCAGTTTTTCTGCTTCCGCGCTTAGTTTCAGACGCACGCCGCGCGCCAGGGTTTCGACCTGCTCGATCGAGGTGGCTGAGGCGATCGGTGCGCTGACACCGGGTTGAGCCACAAGCCAGGCCAAGGCGATCTCGGCAGGCGTTGCGTCCAGTTCGGTGGCGACCTGATCGAGCGCGCCCAGAATGCTCAACCCCTTAGCGTTGAGATATTGTCCGACACTGCCGCCTCGTGTCGCCTGCTCCAGATCATCCTGACTGCGATACTTGCCTGTCAGAAAGCCCGAAGCGAGACTGAAATAGACGATCGAGCCCAACTCGTTCTCAAGGAGATAGGGGCGGAGCGCATCGAATTCGGCGCGGTCGTAGAGATTATAGCGCGGCTGGGTCACTTCGTAGCGCTGCAGCGATTTGACAATGGCGGTCTGCTGCGCCTCGCGCATCATGTCGGCGTCGTAGTTCGAGGCGCCAATGACCCGCACCTTGCCCGCCCGGATCAACGTGTCATAAGCCTCCAACGATTCCTCATGACTGGATTCGGCATCGGGCCAGTGGCTGAAATAGAGATCGACATAATCGGTCTGCAGCCGCTTGAGGGAGGCTTCAATGCCTGTCTTGATCGCTTCTGGCTTGAGCCCACCGGGCTTTTTGCCCGAATTGACCTTGGTGAAGATGTGCACGCTATCGCGGTTGCCTCGCGCCTTGAGCCATTTGCCGATGATCGTCTCGCTCATGCCCGGCGGATTGCCCGGCACCCAATTGGGATAGCCCTCGGCGGTGTCGATGGCGGAAAAGCCGGCGCCGACATAGGCATCGAGGATGTCGAAGCCCCTCGCCTCATCGACTGTCCAGCCAAAAACATTGCCACCCAGCACCAGGGGTTCGATCACCAGTTCGCTGCGGCCAAGTGGGCGACGGTTCATTGTGCTTCTCCATTGTTCTCTGGTGGGCCAACGTCGGACGACCCGATTTGTTCGTCTGGCGGCACGCGGGGCGCACACCATTGCAGAGCTTCGGCGATGGAACGGAAGGATCCCGACAGATCGATAAAGGCGAAGGCGTCTTCCATATCTTGACTGTGGCGCAAGTAGACAAATGTCCCGTGACGCAACCCGTCCAATAGCCAGCCATCCGGATCAACAAGGCGGGCGCCATAGGGCGAGGCGCCGATGGCATCAATCTGCCGAGCTTCCCGATCCAGGGTCATTTCCCAGGTGCCGGCGCTGCCCCCGGGGCGGCTGGTATGGACGTGCACCCCGGTGGAATAGTCATCCTCGCAGCGCACCACGAGACAGGAAAATGCGTCCGCGTCGCTATCGCGTGCACAGCCCATGCTGGCCCTGTCGCCTTCCCCGGGCAAGGGAGAATAGTGCCAACCCGGCTGTTGCCCGGCGACCGGGCTCACACAGCATAGAGCAAGGCCAATCAGCGCTGCGGCTCGATGAGGTCCCATTTGTTCCCATATAGATCGACAAAGACGGCGACCGTGCCATAGGCCTCGCGCCGTGGCGCTTCGAGAAACCGCACGCCATTGGACTGCATGCGGGCGTAGTCGCGGTCAAAATCGTCGGTTTGCAGAAACAGCATGACCCGCCCCCCGGCCTGCTTGCCGATCACCGCCCTTTGGTCCGGGCCATCGGCCTTTGCCAGCAATAGTCGCGCGCCGTCACCGCCCGGCGGGGCCAAGACCACCCAGCGCTTGTCCGGCGCCAACCGCGTGTCTTCGACCAGTGTGAAGCCCACTGCGTCGCGGTAGAAGGCGATGGCCTCGTCATAGTCGGCGACGACCAAAGCTATGGTGGCGATGGATTGTTTCATGCCCGCACAGAAATCTCTCAGCAGGTTGACGTCAAGCGCCTCCGGGCCAACCGAACGGATCGGCGGAGAACCGTCCAATTCTGTGGATTGCCAATTCGAGGGCCACGGCATTGACCAAACGGTCAACGATTCCCGTTGCGCTCCTGCTAAATCTACGCTTTGGTGTCGCCCAAGCCACCTTTGGGCAACCATTGAGATGGCGCTTTCAAGGAACGGGAGACTATACATGCACACTTCACTGACCCGCATCGCGGCGGTCCTGATCGCCTCGACGATGCTCGCCGGTGTTGCCCAGGCCGAGACGGTCCGCTGGGCGCGTTCGTCCGATTCGCTGACGCTGGACCCGCATTCGCAGAACCAGGGCGTCACCCATACTTTTGCGCATCACATCTATGAAACCCTGATGTGGCGCGACACCGAAGGCAACCTGATCCCGCGCCTGGCGACCGAATGGTATGTCAAGGAAGGTGATCCAACCGTCTGGGTGTTCAAGCTGCGCGAAGGCGTCAAGTTCCACGATGGCGCTGACTTCACCGCCGAGGACGTCGTGTTCTCGCTCGACCGCGCCCGCTCGGAAGGGTCCAACCTCAAGCAGCTTCACGCCGAAGTCGCCGAAGTGCGTGCCGTGGACGACTACACTGTCGAAGTGCAGATGGTCGGTCCGAGCCCGCTCTACCCGAACAATGTCACCAACACCTTCATCATGGACAAGACCTGGTCCGAAGCCAATAATGTCGAGGACGTCCAGGATTTTGCCGCCGGTGAATCCAATTATGCCGTGCTCAACACCAATGGCACCGGTCCTTACGAGCTCACCTCTCGTGAGGTTGACGTGAAATCCGTGCTGACCGTTTTCGACGAGTGGTGGGGCGAGGCGCCCGAAGTCACCGAGATCGTCTACCTGCCGATCGCCGACAATGCCACGCGCGTTGCCGCCCTGCTCTCGGGCGACGTCGACATCGTTCAGGACGTGCCGGTGCAGGATATCGAGCGCTTGAAGAATTCCGACGGATTCAAGGTCGAAACCGGGCCCGAGAACCGCGTGATTTATTTTGGTTATCGCTTCGGTGAAGAGCCACTCAAGTCTTCCAACGTCACCGATTCCAACCCCTTCAATGATCCGCTGGTGCGCGAAGCCATGGAACTGGCGCTTGATCGCGATGCGATCCAGCAGGTGGTGATGCGCGGCAATTCGATCCCCACCGGCGTGGCGACCCCGCCCTTCGTCAATGGCTGGACTGAAGAGCTTGACCAGTATCCGGCACCGGATGTGGAACGCGCCAAGGAACTGCTGGCCGAAGCGGGTTATCCCGATGGTTTCTCGGTGACCCTGGACACGCCGAACAACCGTTATGTCAACGACGAAGCGATCTCCACGGCATTTGTCGGCATGCTGGGCCAGATCGGCATCGACGTGACGCTGGCCTCGCGTCCAATCGCCGAGCACAGCCCGATCATTCTTGGCGATGAAACGGATTTCTACCTGCTCGGCTGGGGCGTTCCGACCTTCGATAGCGCCTATATCTTCAACGATCTGGTGCACACCAAGACCGACACCCACGGCACCTATAATGTCGGTGGCTACTCCAATCCCGAGCTGGACGAAAAGATCATCTCGCTCGGCACCGAAACCGACCTTGAGGCACGCGATGCGACCATTGCGGAAATCTGGGAAGTGGTGAAGGCTGACCGTGTGCTCCTGCCGGTGCATAACCAGACGCTGGCTTATGCCATGCGCGAGGATATCACCCTGCCGGTGCATCCGGAAAACCAGCCTAACATGACCACCGTCGTGTTCGCCGAATAAGCGTCCTGCAATCCTGAACCGCCGCGCGGAGTCGATCCCCGCGCGGCGGTTCTCAGTTATGGAGGGCCCCATGCTGGCCTTCATTGCGCGACGGCTGTTTCAGTCCGTTATCGTCATGCTTGCGGTGGCGTTCATCGCCTTTGTGGTCTTCCGTTATGTCGGCGATCCGGTCAGTTCCATGCTGGGCCAGGATTCGACGCTGGCCGACCATGCGGCGCTGCGCGAGCGCCTGGGCCTTAACGAGCCCTTCTACATTCAGTTCTTCAGCTTCGTCGGCAATGCCCTGCAGGGGCAGTTCGGCATCTCCTACCGGCTGCAGCAGCCGGTGAGCCAGCTCATCATGGAGCGCCTGCCGGCGACCATCGAACTGGCCTTCGCCTCGGCCAGCATCGCCCTGGTGCTCGGTGTCGTGCTGGGCATCTACACCGCCCTTCGGCCCCGCGCCTTCTCCACCGGCGTCATCATGACCGCGTCGCTGATCGGGGTGTCCCTGCCCACCTTCCTGATCGGTATTGGTCTCATCTACGTCTTTGCGGTCGAACTCAAGGTTCTGCCCTCCTTCGGGCGTGGCGAAGTGGTGGACCTGGGCTGGTGGCGCACCGGATTTCTCACCGAATCCGGGCTGCGCTCGATCATCCTGCCGGCCATTACCCTCTCGCTGTTCCAGTTGACGCTGATCATGCGGTTGGTGCGCGCCGAAATGCTCGAAGTGCTGCGCACCGACTATATCCGCTTTGCCAAGGCCCGCGGATTAAGCCAGCGGGCGATCAATTTCGGCCATGCGCTCAAGAACACCATGGTTCCGGTCATCACTATTACCGGGCTGCAACTGGGGTCGGTCATCGCTTTCGCCATCATCACCGAAACCGTGTTTCAGTGGCCCGGTGTCGGCTCGCTCTTCGTCAACTCGGTGGCTGTAGTCGATGTGCCGGTCATGGCTGCCTATCTGGTCTTTGTGGCCTTGGTCTTCGTGGTCATCAACCTCATCGTTGATATTCTCTATTTCATCGTCGATCCGCGCCTGCGCGACGGCGCCAAATCCGGGAGGTAGTCGGTGACCGATCTACCCCATTCCCCCGAGCAGCCCGTTCCGGCTGCCAAGACCTCGCGCTGGCGGACCTTTCTCAAGTCCGACATCGTCTGGTCCTACCGGCATTCGCCGGTGACCATTATTGCCTCGATCGTTGCGCTGGTGCTGATCCTGATGGCGGTGCTCGCCCCCTGGATTGCTCCATATAACCCGTTCAATCCAGCAACCTTGAATTTGATGGACGGCTTCACGCCGCCCAACTCCAATTCTTTTGCCGGACGCTACTTCATTCTGGGCACCGATAATCAGGGTCGCGATGTGCTCTCGACCATTATGTATGGCTCGCGCGTTTCGCTGTTTGTCGGCTTCTCGGCCACGCTGTTCGCCATGGTCATGGGGGTCGGGCTGGGCCTGGTCGCCGGCTATCTGGGCGGCATCTGGGATGCCATCATCATGCGCGTCGCCGATGTGCAACTGAGCTTTCCGGCCATCCTGATTGCACTGCTGATTTTCGGCGTGGCGCGCGGCCTCATCCCGCCCAACCAGCAGGAAGGCGCAGCCATCTGGGTGCTGATCCTGGCAATCGGCCTGGCCAACTGGGCCCAGTTTGCCCGCACCGTGCGCGGCGCCACCATGGTCGAGCGGCAGAAGGATTACGTGTCCGCCGCCCGCATCCTGGGGGTCAATCCCTTCATCATCCTGCTGCGCCACGTGCTGCCCAATGTGATGGGGCCGGTGCTGGTCATCGGCACCATCGGCCTGGCGCTGGCCATCATCGAGGAAGCCACGCTCTCCTATCTTGGTGTCGGCGTGCCACCCACCCAGCCCTCGCTCGGGACGCTGATCCGTATCGGTCAGCAATTCCTGTTCTCCGGCGAATGGTGGATCCTGCTGTTCCCCGCGGTGACCCTTGTCCTGCTCGCCCTGTCGGTCAACCTGTTGGGTGACTGGCTGCGTGACGCCCTCAATCCGAAGTTGCGCTGATGACCGAGCCCGTACTATCCATCAAGGACCTTGTGGTCGAATTCCCGTTTCGCAATGACGTGTTCCGCGCCGTCAATGGCGTCAGCTTCGACATCATGCCCGGCGAAGTGGTTGGCGTGGTCGGTGAATCGGGTGCCGGCAAATCCATGACCGGCTCGGCCGTCATTGGCCTGATCGAACCGCCCGGCCACATCGCGTCCGGCGAAATTCGTCTCAAGGGCGAACGCGTTGACAATCTGCCCGAAGAAGCCAAGGCCAAACTGCGCGGCAGGCGCATCGGCATGGTCTTCCAGGACCCGCTCACCAGCCTCAATCCGCTCTACACCATCGGCGAGCAACTGATCGAAACGATCCGCACGCACCTGCCGCTCAATGAGGCCGAGGCGCGCCAGAAGGCCATCGACCTGCTCACCGAGGCCGGCATTCCCAAAGCAGCCGAGCGCATGGAGAGCTATCCGCATCAGTTTTCGGGCGGCATGCGCCAGCGCGTCGTCATCGCACTGGCCATTGCGGCAGAACCGGAACTGATCATTGCCGACGAGCCTACTTCGGCGCTCGACGTGTCGGTACAGGCCCAGATCATCAAGGTACTGAAAAAGCTCTGTGCCAATCATGGTGCGGCGGTGATGCTGATCACCCATGACATGGGCGTCATCGCCCAGACGGCCGACCGCATGGTGGTGATGCATCAGGGCACGGTGGTCGAAACCGGTACAGTGGGCGACATCATTCGCCGCCCGCAGGAGCCTTATACGATCAAGCTGATCAACTCGATCCCGACTATCCAGCGTCAGGCTGGCGATGTTGCCTCGGAAGAGGCCGCCAACGACGACGGCGCTTATGTCCAGGTCAAGCATCTGGTGCGCGATTTCGAGATCGGTGGTGGCGGCTTTCTCAAGCTCCTGCCCGGCAAGGTCGAGATGTTCCGCGCCGTCAACGACGTCAGCTTCGCCATTGAAAAAGGCAAGACCTTCGGCCTTGTGGGCGAAAGCGGATCGGGCAAGTCCACCTGCGCCAAGATGATTGTCGGGCTGCTGCGGCCCTCCTCCGGCCAGATCACCGTTGACGGCCATGATATCTGGGCCGGCGGCGCCGGGCACCGCGAGCGACGCAAGCGGGTGCAGATGATTTTCCAGGATCCCTATGCCAGCCTCAATCCGCGCTGGCGGGTCGCAGACATCGTGGCCGAACCCATGCGGACCCTGGGCATCGCCCGCAACCGCACCGAGGTCGATCACCGGGTAGCCGAACTGCTCGAGCGCGTGCGCCTTGATCCTTCCGTCATGCGCAAATTCCCGCATGAGTTCTCCGGCGGCCAGCGCCAGCGCATCGCCATTGCCCGTGCCCTATCCAGCCAGCCTGAATTCATCGTTTGCGACGAGCCGACTTCGGCGCTCGACGTATCGGTACAGGCTCAGGTGCTCGACCTGATGCAGGAGCTGCAGGACGAATTCGGCCTCACCTATCTGCTTATCAGCCACAATCTGGCGGTGGTGCGGCAGATGTCGAGTGCGGTCGGGGTGCTGCACAATGGCGTGCTGGTGGAAAAGGGACCGACAGACGCCATCTTCGACAATCCGCAGGCCGACTACACCCGGATGCTGCTTGATGCCGTGCCGGATATTTCGCGGGTGGCTTGATACGCGCAGCGCCCGGGAAGTCCCGGGCGGTGTTCCTATTCCGATGCAGCCGGTCGGGTGGGGACTAGACCTCCACCCTTTTCCTCTCCTTGCCCGAGCGGATCAGGGCATCGATCAGCCGGTGCACGTTGAGCGCCGTATGGCCGGTTGAGACCGGCTGCCGACCCGCCTGTACCGCCTCGGCGAAGTCGGCGATCTGGGCCTGATGCCACTGGAAGGGAAAGGCCATTGGGTCAGCGCCGCCGCCCGAGGTGCTGGCCTCTTCCCCGACCGTTTCGATCCGGCCATCGAGCCAGTTCAACGTCAGAACACCCCCGGTCAGCGTCGCGCTGGCCTTGTCGAAATTGAGCGTCAGGCTTTCCGGGCCGCCGGGAAAATTGGCGGTCGTGGCGATCAGTCCGCCCACCGCGCCATTGACGAACTCGATGCCCCCGGCCGCGAAGTCCTCGGTCTCCATCTGGTGCAGCCCGGTGGTCGTCGTCATCGCGGTGACCGCCTTGGCTGGACCGGTCAGGCTAAGCATCAGGTCGAGCGAATGGATCGCTTGGGTGATCAGTACGCCGCCCCCGTCCTGGGCGAAGGTGCCGCGCCCGGGCTGGTCGTAATAGCCCTGCTGCGGGCGCCACCAGGGCACAACAAGCTGCGCTGCCCGCAGCGTGCCGAGTTCGCCGCTGGCGACTTTTTCGGCCAGCGCCTGCGAGGCCGCGCGGAAACGATGCTGGAAGATGACGCCCAAAGTCACCCCGGCAGATGCGCACGTCTCGACAATCCGCCGGGCCGCTTCGGTCGAACGCTCCACCGGCTTTTCCATCAGCACATGCTTGCCCGCCTTGCAGGCCGCAGCCACCAGCTCTTCGCGCGCATTGGGCGTGGTGAGCACCAAGATCGCGTCAACGCTGGGGTCCTCCAGCAGCGCTTCATAGCTTGAGGCGGCCGGCAGGTCATACTCGCGGCAGAACTGGTCAAGCTGGTCCCGATTGCGTCGGTAGACGCCCCGCACCGCGATGCGATCCTTGAGCGCATTGAGTGCCAGGGCATGGGGCTTGGCACCCATGCCGGCGCCGACCACGCCCAAACCGAATTTCCCGTGTTCATCAGCCATTCAGCGACCTCCTTATAAGCCTTTATCGCGCCATCTTTCCGGCGTCATGTGCCCGCGGGCATTGTTGGGGGACCTAGCATGAAAATCGTTGGAATTGTGGCTGCACTTTTCCTGGCAGCAGGCATTGCGTTGGCCGGCTGGTTTGTCGGCACGTCTCTGGTGGAAAGCCGCCAGCCTTTGCGCGTCGTCACCGTCAAGGGACTTAGCGAGCGCTCGGTAGAGGCCAATCTGGGCTTCTGGCCCGTTCGTTTTGTGGCTACCGGCCCCACATTGCAGGCCGCGCGGGCAAGTCTTGAAGCCTCCGAAGTGGCTGTTCGCGGTTTCCTGACTGAGCGCGGGTTTGCCGAGACCGAGATCCAGGTGCAGAATGTGCTCGTGGAAGACCGGGCCGCCGGCTACAACGCAGGCTCCACCCCGGACGAATACCGCTTCGTGCTGACCGAGGACATGCTGGTCACCACCGACCGGGTGCAGGACCTGGCCGAAGCGAGCCGTTCGGTTGCCGATCTGTTGCGCCAGGGCGTGGTATTCTCCTCCGATGCCTATAGCGCCGGGGCCAGCTTCGTATTTACCGGCATAAACGACCTCAAGGGCGATATGCTGACCGAAGCCACCCAGCGCGCCAAGGAAACCGCCGAGCAATTCGCCGCCGAATCCGGGGCGCAGGTTGGCGATATCCAGACCGCCAATCAGGGGGTGTTCGAAATTCTACCGGCGGTGGAAATTCCCAATGACCGGCCGGAAAAGCAGATCGACAAGAAGGTGCGCGTGGTCACCACCATCACCTATTTCCTGGTCGACTGACATTCCCAATACAGGCTTGCGTCCGACATCGCTTCCGCAAAAACGTCCTTCAACGCGGGGCAATCGGCTGCGAGACCGATGTGAATGGAATCGTCCGATGACGATTATGCGGGGAATAAGAGCCGCGCTTTTGGCTCAGTCATCACCCATCTTCAGTGCCTTGATGAACGCCTCTTGCGGAATTTCCACAGAGCCGAACTGGCGCATGCGGGCCTTGCCCTTTTTCTGCTTTTCCAGGAGCTTGCGTTTGCGGGTGGCGTCGCCGCCATAGCATTTCGCCGTGACGTCCTTGCGCATGGCGCGGACGGTTTCGCGGGCGATGATCTTGCCGCCGATGGCGGCCTGGATCGGGATGACGAACAGATGCGGGGGGATCAGCTCCTTGAGCTTTTCGCACATGACGCGGCCGCGGCTTTCGGCCACGGTGCGGTGCACCAGCATGGAAAGCGCATCAACGGGCTCGGCATTGACCAGGATCGAGAGTTTGACCAGGTCGCCGGCGCGGTGTTCGGCCAGTTGATAGTCAAAGCTGGCATAGCCTTTCGAGATCGACTTGAGACGATCGTAGAAATCGAACACCACCTCGTTGAGCGGCAGTTCATATTCGACCATGGCGCGCTGGCCGACATAGCTCAGATTGGTCTGGATGCCGCGGCGATCCTGGCAGAGCTTGAGGATCGCGCCGAGATGTTCGTCAGGGGTAAGAATGGTCGCCTTGATCCAGGGCTCGCGGATTTCCTCGATCTTCATCACATCGGGCAGATCGGCGGGATTGTGCAGATGCAGCGTCTCGCCATTGGTCATTGCGACCTCGTAGACCACCGAGGGGGCGGTGGCGATGAGATCGAGATCGAACTCGCGGCTGAGACGCTCCTGGATGATTTCGAGGTGCAAGAGGCCCAAAAAGCCACAGCGGAAGCCGAAGCCCAGAGCGGCGCTGGTTTCCATCTCAAAAGAGAAGCTGGCGTCGTTCAGACGCAGCTTGCCCATGGCGGCGCGCAACTCGTCAAAATCGGACGCATCAACCGGGAAAAGGCCGCAGAATACTACCGGCTGGGCCGGGCGGAAGCCGGGCAGCGCCTTGTCGGTGGGCTTCTTGTCCTCGGTGATGGTGTCGCCGACATTGGTATCGGCCACTTCCTTGATCGAGGCGGTGAAGACGCCCAGCTCGCCCGGGGTCAGTTCCTTGACCTCGACCAGCTTGGGGGTAGTGACGGCAACGCGGTCCAGCTCGTAAACGGCGCCAGAGGCCATCATGCGGATCTTCTGGCCCTTTTTCATCACCCCATCGATGATGCGGACCAACACGACCACGCCGAGATAGGTGTCGTACCAGCTGTCGACCAGTAGCGCCTTCAACGGCGCATTGAGCTCGCCCTTGGGGGCGGGCAGGCGCGTGACGATGGCTTCGAGCACGGTTTCCATGCCCAGGCCCGTCTTGGCCGAGATTTCCAGCGCCTCACTGGCATCAATGCCGATGACGTCCTCGATCTGGGTCTTGACGCGATCGACATCTGCGGCAGGCAGATCGACCTTGTTGAGGACCGGGACGATTTCGTGATTGGCGTCGATGGCGTGATAGACATTGGCCAGGGTCTGCGCCTCGACGCCCTGGGAGGCATCAACCACCAGCAGCGAGCCCTCCACGGCAGCCATGGAGCGGCTGACTTCATAGGCGAAGTCGACATGGCCGGGGGTGTCGATGAGGTTGAGGATATAATCCTCGCCATCCTGGGCGGTGTATTTCAGGCGCACTGTCTGCGCCTTGATGGTGATGCCCCGCTCGCGCTCGATGTCCATGGAATCGAGCACCTGGGCCTTCATCTCGCGCAGGTCGAGCCCGCCCGTCATCTGGATCAGGCGATCGGCCAGGGTGGATTTGCCATGGTCGATATGGGCGACGATGGAAAAATTGCGAATGTTCTTGAGCGGCGTGGTCATAGCCGTGGCTGTAGCAGAACCCGAAGAGCCTAGAAAGATGGTTTAGCGCGGGTTAACCGGGGTTTTGCGGCATGGGGTGGGTCGATGGCGTGTTGAGGCGCCGCGCAGAAGGATCAGCACGGATCGCAGCCTGGGTGATGGGGCGGCAGGTCAGCCCAGTCATGCAGCGACATGCTATCGGGATCTGGTGGGCTAGAGCGTGACGGCGCGAACTTGCCGAGCCACGCCAAAAGGCGGGTCAAGATCGACATTTTCTGTCTCCGGAAATGCGGTGTGCTTTGCTATGCATCCATAATGCGCCCGCACGGCAACGGCGACAATGGACAAGGCCTGCGAGCCAATATAGAAAATCTATATGCCCAATCCCTTTCCCATACCGCTCAATGCGCTGCGCGCTATCGAGATCGTTGCCCGGCGCGGCGCTCTGGCGCCGGCCGCCGAGGAACTGGGCGTGACCATCGGTGCGGTCAGCCAGCATTTGCGCCGGGCCGAAGACCGGCTGGGCATGGAATTGTTCGCGCGCACGCCGCAGGGCATCAAGCCATTACCGGCGCTCATGCAGGTGCTGCCGCAATTGAGTGGCGGCTTCACGCAGTTGCAGGATGGGCTGGCGAGCCTCACCGGCGCGCATGAGGGCGTGCTCAACGTGACGGTGGGCAGCATCTTCGCGTCGCGTTGGCTGATCTGGCGGGTCAACAAATTCTCCGCACTCTATCCCGGGCTGGAAGTGCGCCTGACCGTCACCGGCGCGATGCTGGATCTGAGCCGGCCCGATATCGATTGCGGCATCCGCTATGGCGACGGGGTCTGGCCTGGCGTCGATGTGAGCCTGATCGGCGGACAGGACTATCAGCCGGTGTGCTCGCCGCTGATCCGCGACAAGGTGGAAAGCCCGGCGGATCTGGCGCGTGTGCCAGTGATTGCCGACCAGACCAGCATGCTGGACTGGCCGGCGTGGCTAAGAAGGGCGGGGCTGGACCCGGCCATGCCGCTCAATGGTCCGGTCTATTCGGATGCTTCACTGGCCTTTGACGCCGCGATTTCGGGACAAGGCATCTTGCTGGCCGCCGACATGATGACCGCCGATGCGGTGAGCGACGGGCGGCTGATCCGGCCCTTCGATCTGCCGGTTGCGGGCAAGCGCGGCTACTTCCTGGCGACGGCCAAGGGTCGGCGGCAACCCAAGAAGCTGGGCTTTTTTCGCGACTGGCTGGCTGCAGAAGTGCCTGCGAGCGTGTTGGGCTATGTGCATCAAAATGTGCCGAACACGGCGACACTAGCGCCATATTCAATATAGTATTGCGTATATTTGCTATTTGATTGAACAATTTTGCACATAGCGCCGTTCACCGGCTAATATGGACGCTTTGTTGCACAGATGCTCTGATAGCCTGATCCCATAGTCGCTAGATCGGGGGATCGGCATGGACGACGTACTCATTCTTGGTGCCGGAATCGTCGGCATCGCTACCGGCATTCATCTGCTGCGGCGCGGGCGCAGCGTGACCCTGGTCGACAAGAGCGAGCCTGGGCACGAGACCAGCTTCGGCAATGCCGGAATCATCCAGCGCGAGGGGGTGCGGCCGCATCCATTCCCACGCGACCTGCAAACCTTATTGCAAGTCGGGCTGCATCTCTCGACCGCCGCCCGCTACGAGCCGCTGGCCCTGCCCCGGCTGGCGCCGCCGCTGTTGCGCTATTGGTGGGAATCCTCGCCCGAGCATTATCGCAAGGTGGTGCAAAGCTATGCGCCGCTGATCGGGCGCTCGATCATCACCCATACTGACTTCATCGAAGCGTGCGGCCCGGAGGCCGAGAGCCTGATATCGCGCTATGGCTGGCATCTGGCCTTCCGCAGCCCGGAAAAGCTGGAAAAGGAAGCCCGCAAGGCGCAGGGCGACCATGACCAGTTCGGGATCGGCTTTGAGGTGCTGGACTGGCCGGCGCTGCAAAAGGCCGAGCCCAGCCTGCTCGGCAATCTGGCCGGCGCCATCCACTGGACCGACCCCTGGACGGTGCGTGATCCGGGCGCGCTGGTGACCGCCTATTTCAACCTTTTCGAAAAACTGGGCGGCACATTTATCCGTGGCGCTGCAACGGGCCTGAGCGACAGCGCCGAAGGCTGGCGTGCTGAGATTGCGGGCCGACAGGTGTTTGCCGAACAGGCGGTGATTGCGCTGGGTCCCTGGGCGCCCGACGTGCTGGATAAGCTCGGCTATCGGCTGCCACTGTTCGTCAAGCGCGGCTATCACATGCACTACGGGACAACCGAAGGCGCTTCGCTCAATCATCTGCTGCTCGACCCCGAGGTCGGCTATGCCATGGCGCCGATGGCCAGGGGCATTCGCATCACCACGGGGGCCGAATTTGCCGAGCGCGACGCTGCACCGACCCCAATTCAGCTTGGAAAGGCAGAGGCGGCGGCGCGGGAATTGTTCCCGCTGGGCGAGCGGCTCGATCCGCAGCCCTGGAAGGGCGCGCGCCCCTGCACTCCCGACATGATGCCGATCATTTCCGAAGCCCCCAAGCATCAGGGCCTGTTTGTCGGCATCGGACACGCCCATCACGGCTTTACGCTGGGACCGGCCACCGGCGAATTGCTGGCGCAGGTGATGACCGGGGACGAGACCGCGATCGATATTCACCCCTTCCGCATGGCGCGGTTTATGGGGGGCTGATCCGCCTGAAATTTAACGACAGGGCAGATCGGCGCGACGCCGATCTGCCCGCGTGGTTCAACCTTCGAGCAGGCGCCGCAGTTTGGCGAGAGCCGTTTCGCTGTTTTCGCGATAGGCGATGGTGCCTTCGAACTCACCCTCAGCGTTGACCAGGAACACCGAGGCGGTGTGGTCCATGGTATAGTCGCCGCCTTCGAGCGGCACTTTTTCGTAATAGGCACCCCAGGACTTGGCCGCCTTGGCCACTTCCTCGGCGGTGCCTGTCACGCCCGTGACACGGCCGGTCCAGCTCACATAATCACCGATGACTGCCGCCGTATCCCGCTCAGGATCGACAGTGACGAACCAGGCGTTGAGATCATCTGCCTGTTCGCCCAAAGCCTCATACCAGACGGTCATTTCGGCCAGCGAGGTCGGGCAGACCTCGGGGCAATGGGTGAAGCCGAAGAACAGCATGGAGGGGCCGCCCTTGAGGCTGTCGCGATTGAAGGCCTCGCCGGTCGCGGTCACCAGTTCATAATCGCCCTGCCCCAGGGCAACTGCCTGGGCCGGACGCGTCATGGTGGTATAGACATATAACCCGGTGGCACCCAGAGCCGCGACGGCTACCAGGGTCCACAGCACGGTGCGGATGTGGGACAGGGCCATGGGTCAGTGCCCCATATGGCTGGAGTGATCTGCTGCCGGTGCGTCGGCGGCGGACCCGGCGGCGATCAGGTCGAGCGTGATGGTGCCGGCCTTCTCAAACGTCAGCGTGACCGGCACGGCAGCGCCCTCGGCGATCGGGTCGGTAAGCCCCATGAACATCAGGTGATAGCCGCCGGGTTCGAACACCACGGTCTCACCAGCAGGAATGACCAGACCGTCGGGGAGCTGACGCATCTTCATCACATCGCCCTCCATGGCCATCTCATGAATTTGCCCTTCCTTGGCCACCGGGGTTTCCACCGCGATCAGGGTATCGTCCTGAGTGCCGTTATTGGTCAGGGTCAGAAAGCCACCAGCGACCGGGGCATTGGGCAGGGTGGCGCGGGTAAAGGCGCCCGAAATGGTCAGATCGCCAATGGTCGTTTCGGCCGGAGCGGACGCGGCGCCATGATGGGCGTGTGCGTCCATGCCGCCGGCGACCAGTGTAACGCTGGGCGCGGGCATGTCGCCGCTTCCGCTCACATCGGTCCAGGCCTCCTCGCCATTGGCGCATTCCTGAATGGCCGGGAAGTGGAAAGGGCCTTCTTCGAGCGTGTCGGCAAAGGTGCCGCGGAAAACGAACTCGTCATAAAATTCGTTGGGCAGATTGCCGTCTGACCAGACGATCTCGATGACCCCTTCGGACACTTGCGCGCCGTGGTTCACATAAGTGTTCTGATGGGGCCCGGTGACGGTCTCAAGGGTCCAGCCTGCCTTGGGTATGGGCTTCACATTATAGAAGCCTTCGGGAATCTGGACGCGAACGGTGTGGGTGGCTTCGGTGCCGCAGCCATGGGGAATGCGGAGGACCGCCTTGTAGCTGGCGCCAAGGCTGGCCTTGGGGTTTTCCAACGTGGCGTGGGCAAGAGCCGGGGCTGTCAGGGCGATGAGGGTGGTGGCGGCCAGGGTGGCGCGCGCAAAAGAACCGATCATGGGTTCGTCTCCAGTCAAAGAAATGGTCTGATTCCGGCGGGCGACCTGCCGGGCGGGTTTTATTCAGACCGGGACGGGAGGTGCGCGGGATTGCCCGAAATGGTCGGGCAGCAGGAACTGGTGCGGACTGGAGGCCAGGGCGAAGCGGATGATATCGGCCCCGACAGGGGGCGAAAGGGCCGGCGCCGGCAGGGCCAGGGTGGCAAGCTGATATTTGGCGGCACCGGTGGCCGGGCAATTGAGCGCGGCCGCTTCACGCGGGTCGCCATTCTCGTCCTGCGCCAAAGGCTGACAGACTGACCAACTATCGAGGGTCGAATAGCCGACGGCATTGAGGTCGCGTTGCAGACCGGCGGCCTGATGCAGCGGCAGCAGCAGCGTAAGCACGTAAATGGCCAGCACCGCGACGGCGATGCCGGTCTCGCGAAGCATGATCTGCGCTGTGCTGTTGTTCTTGCTGTTCACGCCTATCTCGATAGCCCGAGCCCTTGGTCCGCTCAAGCGTAATGGCGCGGCAGCGGGCACTGCACATTGTCGCAGCATAGATGCAGTTGCCTCTAGTTTAGAAACATTCTAAACACTTTTCGGAACCCTAAACTATGGAGAGAGCGCGATGTTCCGTCTGTGGCCTGACAGTCGCCGTGATTTTGCCTCGCTGTCGGAGCGCGAAATCCTCTCGCTAGCCATAGCGGCCGAGGAGGAGGACGGGCGCATCTATTCCGAATATGCAATGCGGCTGGGCCAAACCTACCCCGGCAGCGCGGCGCTATTCGAGGGCATGGCGGCCGAGGAGGACGAGCATCGGCGGCGCCTGCTCGATCTTTATGTCGAGCTTTTTGGGACGCGACTGGTGCCGATCCGGCGCGAACATGTGCGCGGCTTTCTCAACCGCAAGCCCCTGTGGCTGCAGAAGACGCTGACGCTGGAACAGGCGCGCCAGCAGGTATGGGAAATGGAGGAAGGAGCTTATCGCTTCTATCTCGCCGCAGCGGACCAAGTGACTGACGTGGGGATCCGAAAGCTATTGGGCGATTTGGCAGCGGCCGAGAAAGGTCACGCCACGCGCGCCGATCAAATTGATGATCAAGTGCTGGGCCAAGAGGGCCGGGAAAGCGAGGGCCACGAACAGCACCGGCAGTTTCTTTTGACCTATGTGCAGCCGGGGCTGGCCGGGCTCATGGATGGCTCGGTGTCGACGCTGGCGCCTGTGTTTGCGGCCGCCTTTGCCACCGGGGACACGCACCAGACGTTTCTTGTGGGCCTGGCCGCGGCTGTGGGTGCGGGCATTTCCATGGGCTTTACCGAGGCGGCCTCGGATGATGGTCGACTGACCGGACGCGGCTCGCCCATCAAGCGTGGACTGGCCGCCGGGATCATGACCGCGGTGGGCGGGCTGGGGCACGCCCTGCCCTATCTGATTGCCGATTTCTTCACCGCGACGGCCGTGGCCATTGCGGTGGTGCTAATCGAGCTTTGGGCCATCGCCTATATCCAGAACCGCTATATGCAGACCCCGTTCTGGCGGGCGGTGATGCAAGTGGTGCTGGGCGGCTCGCTGGTATTCGCGGCGGGGATATTGATCGGCAACGCCTAGGCGGCGCGCTGTGCCCGCCGCCGCATCCTGAGCCAGGCCAGACCGGAGACGGCAAGGACCGGGACGATGACCAGCAGGGATTGGGTCCAGCCGGCACCGGGGCCGAACAGCACCTCGTGCATGCGGCGCCCGGGCAGAAAGGTGAAGGCGCCCGCCAGGATCAGCGCGCCGACATAAAGCCCCTGCATTTCGGCCCGATGGCGCGCGACGTTACGCTCGATGGCTTTGAGGGCAAAAAAGAGCGTGTAGTAGGTGAAGAGGGAAAACAGGTGGATGGGGCTGAATGGCCCGATCAGCCTGATCTCGTTGATGAACAGGGCGCTGGTGACGGTGATGAGCATCAAAACCACCCAGACCCGCCCTGCGGCCTTGTGCAGGGCCGTGCCCTTGCGACGCCAGAGAATGCAAGCGCCCAGCACGGTTGCCGCGATTGCGGCGAAGGCGTGGATCTGGATGACAAGGTCAGACTGCAGCAGGGGCGAAAGGGACATCGAGCGGCGCCATATTGGTGAGGGTAAAGACTTTGCCTCACCTCGATGCTTGGCTAGATTGGTCGCGACAATACCAAGTGCCCCAATCGCAGGTCCCATACGTGAACGACAGCCCATTGCAATCCACGCTTCGTGAACTGCAGGGGCTGTCGCGCGATGCCCGGTTCTGGACTGTCTTGGTCGTGATCGCGCTGATCGTGGGACTGGTGGGGCCATTCGGCACCTATCAGGTGCTGGCGGTGGCGCCGCGGCTTGCCTATTGGGGTGTGGTCGTTTTGGGCACAGCCCTGACCGGCACGCTGGTTGTGGGCTTTGTCGAAAGACTGCTGCGGCCGCGCCTCAACAAATATCTGGCGGCGCTGCTGGCCGGGGCCCTTCCCGGACCGTTGCTGGCGGCCATGGTGGCGCTGATCAATATTGCCGTGTTCGGGCCGGGGGTCACAAGCTTTGACCTGCTGACACTGGGGGTTTACTGCACGCTGATTTCGGCTGCAGTGACGCTGGTGAGCGCGGTGCTGGAACGGCCCGCTCAACCGGACCCGGCACATGTCCCACCTGCCCTGCTGGGGCGTTTGCCGCGCCCGCAACGAGGATTAATAAGGCGCATTTCGGTTGCAGATCACTATGTCGAGGTGACGACCGAGAAGGGCAGCAGCCTGGTCCTGATGCGGCTCTCCGACGCCATCAAGGAAACCGCGCCCGTCGCCGGACTGCAGGTGCATCGCTCCCACTGGGTGGCGCTCGACGCCGTCAAGCGCGGTACGCGTCAGAAGGGCCGGCCGGCGCTGGAACTGGACGATGGCAGCATCGTGCCGGTCAGCCGGACCTACATCGCAGCAGTGCGGGCGGCAGGTTTCCCGGTCTGAAACAGATGCAGCCGATCATCGATGATTTCGCCGACACGAGCACATTCCTGGGCAATCTCGCGCACGAAATCGGCCAGCATGGGCCGCTCGAGCACGGCGGGATTGCGCACCACCATGGCCGTATCGCGATGCAGCGGTTCAAATTCCAGCGGCGAAATTTCCACCAGCCGCCCCGCACGCACATCCTCTTCCACCGCTGAATTGACGAAGAATCCCAGTCCCTCTCCTTTCATCGCCAGGCGACGGGCGGGGCCGGTGGGCAATTCGACGCTGGTCCTAGCCAACCGCACGAGGGCAGCGGCACGTTCCGGATCGGCCTGCCACCACCGCAGGGCAATGACGCGGGGCACAATGGCCAGCACCTCGTCGATGCTCGGCTGGCTCGACAGCTTCGCCGCCACCTCCGGGGACACCACCAGCGGCACATGTTCGCGCATGATGATGAGCGGCTCGAGATCGACCACCAGCGGATCGATATTGGGCCAGCAGAGTATCCCCATCTCGACTTCACGTTCGTGCAGCATGGCGGCGATCTGCGCCTGACGGCCTTCGCGCACCACGACGTCAACGGAGGGGTAGTTCGCCTGGAAGCGGATCAGGCTTTCCGTAATTAGGGGGGAGACCAGGGTGCGCAGCGAGCCGATGGAGACGCGACCGCGCTCGACCCGGCGCAATGCCTCGCGCCCTTCCTGGGCGGTACCGATGATACGCCGGGCAAAGGGCAGAAAGGTCATGCCCTGATCGGTCAGCGTCACCGTGCGCCCACGGACAAATAATTGCACGCCCAAAAGGTTTTCCAGGGCGCGGATGCGCATGGAAGCGGTGGCCTGGGTGATGTTGAGGTAGGCGGCAGCCCTGGTGAAGGACTGATCGCGGACAATGCGGTCAAACGTGCGAAGCTGGTCGAGATCCATTGGAAAGGCTTATGCAATATGCGAATATCGCCGTTCTATGGCGCGCACCATTGGCAATGTCTATACGTCGAGTGACGCAGGCTAGCCCTTGTTGGCCCGGCGCGAGCGCTCGGCCTGCGCTTTCTTCTGCTGGCGGCGGCGTTCGGCGTCGGTGAGAGCGGCGTCGCCCATGTGGGAGAGGCCGCGCTGTCTGGCCAAATCCATCTGACGCTGTCGCTCGGCGGCGGACTGGTGCTTGGCGACATCACCGGCGCAATAGGGGCAGGAGATGCCTTCCTGGAAATCGGCATGGCTCCGGTCCGCCTCGGTCAGGGGATGGCGGCAGGCGCGGCACAGCGTGGCATTGCCCAGTTCGAGCCCATGACCCACCGAGACCCGCTCATCGAAGACGAAGCATTCGCCGGCAAAGCGGCTTTGCTCCTCGGGCACCACTTCGAGATATTTCAAGATCCCGCCCTTGAGATGAAACACCTCCTCAAAGCCCTGACTCAGAAGGTATGAGGACGCCTTTTCGCAGCGGATCCCGCCGGTGCAGAACATGGCCACCTTCCTGTCCTTGTTCGGATCGAGGTGCTTTTCGACATAATCCTTGAACTCGACAAAGCTCGATGTGTGCGGATCCAGAGCGCGCTGAAAGGTGCCCAGGCCCACTTCATAATCATTGCGGGTATCGACCAGCACCACGTCATTGCGCTCGATCAGCGCATTCCAATCCTCGGGTTCGACATAGGTACCAACCTGCCGGTTGGGATCGACCTGCGGCGCGCGCAAGGTGACGATCTCAGGCTTCACGCGCACCTTCATGCGCAAGAAAGGGGCGGTTTCGGCAAAGGAATATTTCACCTCGGCTCCGGCGAGCCGGGCGCCGAAGGGACCGGAGACGAAGAGATAATCGGCCAGCGCGTCAATGGCCTCAGGTGCGCCGGCGACGGTGCCATTGATGCCTTCGGGGGCCAGGATCAACGTGCCCTTGATGGCGCGACCGCAACAGAACTCGGCCAGCGGGCCTTTCAGCGCTTCGACATCGGGAAGGGCAGCGAATTTATAGACGGCCATCACCTTGTATGGATGATCGGTCTGGGGCAAACTGGACATGGATTTCGAGCTGGGCGCGTTCATTGCGCCGCTCATACCATCGGTCGCGCCCGGCGTCACGGGGCGACCGCAGCCACAAAATCGGGAGTGACCATGACCTATCGGGCGGACAACGCGCGCTACGACACGATGCAATACCGCCGCTCAGGCAAATCGGGGCTGAAGCTGCCGGTGGTGAGCCTGGGGCTGTGGCAGAATTTCGGCGGTACGCGGGACTATCCCAGCGCCATGGAAATCCTGGGCTACGCCTTCGACCAGGGCGTGACTCATTTTGACCTGGCCAATAATTACGGACCGCCGGCAGGCTCCTCGGAAGAATTGTTTGGCCAGGTGATGGCCCGCGATTTCCGCCCCTATCGCGACGAGATGATCGTTTCGACCAAGGCAGGCTACAATATGTGGCCCGGGCCTTATGGCGAATGGGGCAGCCGCAAATATCTGCTGGCGAGTCTCGACCAGTCGCTGCGACGGATGGGGCTCGACTATGTCGATATCTTCTATTCGCACCGCTACGACCCGGAAACGCCGCTGGAAGAGACCATGGGTGCACTGGCCCATGCGGTTAAATCGGGCAAGGCGCTTTATGTCGGCATCTCCTCCTATCCGGAACAGCAGACGCGCGAAGCGCATCGGATTCTGAAGGACATGGGGGTGGCTACCACCATCCATCAGCCGAGCTATTCGATGATCAATCGCTGGATCGAGAACGACAAGACCATCGATGCCTGCGGTGAGCTGGGCATCGGGGTTATTGCCTTTTCGCCGCTGGCGCAGGGCGTGCTCTCGGGCAAGTACAATAGCGGCAATACCGACGGGGCGCGGGGCGATAATCCGAATGGCACTCTGCGCGCCAGCCATATCGAGCCGCGGGTGCTCGAGGCTGTCGACAAGGTGGGCGAGATTGCCAAGGCGCGTGGCCAGACCATGGTGCAACTGGCGCTGAGCTGGGTGCTCAGGCGCCAGGAAATGACCTCGGCGCTGGTCGGGGTCAGGACGCTGGATCAGCTCAAGGACAATCTGGGCGTGCTCAACAACCTCGATCTCAGCGATGAGGAGATTGCAGCGATCGACGAAGCCACGGCCGGCGGACAAATGGAACTGCACCCGCGCCCGCAGGGCTGGCTGCGGTAGGGTAGACTGGCTCGTGGCATCCGGTGTGTAACGTCACCCCACCCTCGGTCTCTTCCCCTCAAGGCGAGGGATTGGGGGTGGGGTGATACCGCACCCACGCCGGAGAGGCGTTAAACCATCATTGAGTGCAGCGCGCCCATGGCGGCGAGGGAGCCGGTGTTGTTGGCGAACGTCACCGAATGCATGCCGGTGGTCAGGTCGCCGGCGGCGAAAATGCCGGGGCGGGAGGTGGCCTGCATGTCGCCCACGGCAATCATGGTGCCGGTCGGGGTGTCTTTCATATCAAGACCGAGTTGGGCATGCAGATCGGCTGAGGGGCGATTGCGCGGGTGGGCGTAAAGCGCTTCAAGGGCGATTTCGGTGCCGTCTTCGAGGGTAACGCCGCGCAGCAGCCCCTGGTCATGGGCAATGCTGGCGAGCTTGCCGTCTTGGAGCTTTACGCCGCGCTTTTCGAGCTTGTGCCGCTCCTGGTCGGGGATATCGTGGCCGTCCAGGATCAGGGTGATGTCGTCGGTCCAGTTGGCATAGAGCGCGGGAGCATGCAGTGACATGGGCGAGGAATAGAGCAGGCCCCAGCGCTTTCCGGCCACTTCATAGCCGTGGCAGAACGGGCAGTGGATGACCGTGTTGCCCCAGCATTGCGCGAAGCCGGGAATGTCGGGCATTTGATCGACAATGCCATAGCTCAGGATCAGGCTGCGGCCAGATATGGTTTCGCCATCGGCAGTGGTGATGCGGAAATCGTCCGGCTCACCGGTGACGAGCTGGGCCTTGGCGCTGACGATCTGCACCGTGGGGTAGCCCTGAACCTGCTTGCGTGCTGCGGAGAGCAATTCGCTCGGCGGGGTGCCGTCATGGCCAAAGATATTGTGAGCGTGCTCGGCATAGCGATTGCGATTGAGTCCGGTGTCGAGCACGGTGACCTTGCGACAAGCGCGGCCCAGCTGCATGGCGGCGGTGAGGCCGGCAAAGCTGCCGCCGACAATAACTACATCCTGCATATCTCAGGTCCTTTTTTGGACGAGCTGACCCATCCGCTGCCGCGGTGCGGCATCGCCTGAGGCTCGCTCTAGGGTTGAAAATGTCAGTCCAGGCGGGGGAACCCCGCATGGAGCGCTTCGGTTGCCAAGTCGCTCAGGCGCACCCGTTGCAAGCGGGCGGCCAGCAGCGCCTCGGCATCATTGAGGAAATCATGCATCACCCGGTCGACCGAGCGCACGATGGCGCAGGTCGTGTCGCCCGGGTCGCTCTCGGTGCGCAGCAGCATCCGCTCACCCAGCGCGGCGTAGACATCGCGCAGGGTGATTTCGGTGGCCGGACGGCTGAGCGTCCAGCCGCCATTGGGACCCTTGCTGGCTTCGACGATATCGGCCTCGCGCAGTTCGCCCAGAATGCGGCGCACGACGACCGGATTGGTCATCAGGCAGGTGGCCAAGGCGGCCGAGCTGAGCTGCTTGTCGGGCTGGGCATGCAGATGCACCAGGGCATGCAAGGCGATGGAGAGACGGCTAGATCGTTTCATGGAACTTTTATTGTTACATATAGGGCCGCTGTCAAGGGGCTTATCTTCGCCCCCATTGGCAGCTTAAGGTGAGGCCCTCGATCTTGGGAGGATCACCATGCGCCTTGCAGCTTTACTGATCGCCCTTTGCGTCGGCCTGATTGGCTCCGCAGCGGCACAAGATACAGCCAGCCAGGCGGTGATTGATCGCATGAAAGCGGGCAAGCTGATGCCGATCAGCGATGTGGCGGTGTTGATGATGGGGGCGGAGCGCTGGTGCTACAGGCTGCAGGACGGCAATTGCGCCTGGTCCGACATCTACCTTGCGGTCAGCGAAACCGACGCAATCTATGAGATTTCCAACCCCTGGAGCGAAGAGATCGACATCTCCTTTGTCGACCGCGGCGTGTTCAGGCAAGATCGCTATATCTGCGAGACAGGAAATGACTGGGTGCCCACTGTCCGCGGCTATGAGAGAGCCGATGGAACCGCGATTGAGGGCCGCGCGCTGGCGGCATTGAGGGAGGAGATTTACAGCATGGTCAGCGTGGAGGATGACGATGACTGTTTCGATTATCTCTTCCAGCATCACAACAAGGCCAAAGAGACAGTAACCCTGTTGCAGCGCCACTATGTCGAAGGGGAAACCGACCCCGCCAATGATGCACTGGTGACGCTGTATTTTGATGCGGACGCGGCCGCTGACCTAGGCTGGTATTGGTAGTGTCCCCCTCCCCTGGGGAGAGGGAGACATGCTGGCGGGACAGCTGGCGCTAGAGCGCGCCGTCCTTGAGACTGTCGGCGAGCGGAGCGGGGCGCGTGACCGGGGTCTTGATCTCCACGGTGCGGCCATCACGTGCGGCAGCCTCGAAGGCCTCCATCACTTCGAGAACATGCAAGGCTAGGTCGCCATTGGCGCGGTGCGGCCGGCCCTCGAGAATCGCGGCGGCCATGTCGGCGACGCCGAGTGAACGGTAATTGCCGTCAGCATAGGGCGCCTCGAGCTTGACCTCATTCCAGTCCTCATCGCGGCCGCGCTTGCGCAGTTCCACCGTGCCGCCGAAATGATTGGGGTCGGGCACGAGCAGGGTCTGCTCGGTGCCATAGAGTTCGAACGGCACGTGCTTATGGGCGGCAACGTCAAAGCTCATGGCGATCTGCACGATAGCGCCATTGGCAAAGCCCAGCGCGCCGGTGACATGGGTGTCGATATGCACCGGCATGGTCTGGCCCTTTTTGGGCTCGGAGGTGATGGTGCGCTCGGTCCGCAAACGCGAGGACATGGCCGAGACTTTGGCGACAGGCCCCAGCAGATTGACCAGATCGGTGATGTAATAGGGGCCCATATCGAACATGGGGCCGCCGCCCAGGTCATAATAGAAGGCCGGGTCAGGATGCCAGCTTTCGTGGCCGGGGCATTGCATAAAGGCGGTGCCGCCGATCAACTGACCCAGCACGCCACTATCGACCACGGCGCGCGCCTGCTGATGGGCACCCCCCAGGAAAGTATCGGGAGCCGACCCGATGCGAAGGCCGGCGGCCTTTGCCGCATCGAGCAGCTTCTGGCCCTCGGCAAAAGAAATGCCGAGCGGCTTTTCGGAATAGACATGCTTTCCGGCGGCCAGGCATTTGAGCCCCACATCGACATGGGCCCGCGGAATGGTCAGGTTGACGACCAGATCAATACCGGGATCAGCGAGCATGTCGTCGACACTCATCGCCGTGAGGCCGAACTCGTCGGCGCGGGCCTGGGCCGCTTCGGGCCGCATGTCCGAAAGCGCCTTGACGTCGAGCACGCCGAAGCCCGGCAAGCCGTCCTTGCCCAGAATGGCCTTCAAATAGGCCGAAGAAATATTGCCGGTACCGATAAAGCCGATGCCGAGGCGCTTGGCGCTCATCTGCGCACTCCTCCCAAGGTCAGCGTTTCAAGGAAACGCCGCGTTTGCTTCCCGCTGTTGATTCTTCGCGTCGGCGGCCAGAAAGCCGGCCGGAAAACGCTTTAGATGTACGTGCATCAACCTAGACCGGGCGGGACGGAGTCGGGAAGTGGGAGCAGCGAATTTATGCGATAATTCTTTTGCGCAGGTCTACGGGGCAACCCTACCCTACCCCACCAGCACGGCACGGTCGCAGCGCACGCCATAGACGCGCACATCGGCTTCGCCCAGCCCCAGGCCCAGCGCGGACAGCGTGCCACTGATTGTGTTGTCGATCAGGGGCGCAAACGGCACGAGCAGGGCGCGAACGGTCTGAGCAATGATGTGGGGCGGCGACAGGCCCAGGCCCGACACATTGACGGTGAGATCGAGCCGGTCGAGCAGCATGGCGGAAAGGGATGCAACCAGCGTTTCGGTACGCGCCGTCCGCATGGTGCCCGCGGCAATGTCGGCTGAGGAAAAATTGAGCCGGACCGGAGTGGTCTGGGCCAGTTCGACCATGGCTGCGCCGGTAACGCGCAGCAGCAGGATATCGATCAGGCGCACCGGGGCGGCCGAAGGGGGCACGCCGAAATCGGCCAGGCTCGCATCGCTCATCTCACCGACGCTCAGGCGCAATATGCCGGGGCGGGCGGCGATGGTGGCACTGCCTTGTGGCGCTACGGTTGTCGGGCAAGTCGCAGCCTCGGCACGCGCCTCGGCGGGCGCCAGGTCGAGCCAGAGCGGGAGCTTGACCCCGGCACCAAGCAGGGTCGGTCCGCCCAGCAATTCAGCCCTGAGGCGCAGCCGGGTCTGTGCGGTTCGAACGATGGTGCCCATGGGCCCCAGGGTAAACCAGGCGCCACCCTGGGCCGGCTCGCCAACGGCCAGATCGAGTTGCAGCGACACCAGCCCCGGCACTGCTGCACCGAGATTGAGCGAGACCTGACGATTACCGTCGCCGAGCGCTGCCGCCGCCGAGAGCAGTTCGAGCACGGACAGAGACAGATCAGCCGCCCCGGCGCTGCCGAGTTCCAGCCTACCCAGCCGGCCCAGATCGATCAGCTTGCCCAGATCAACATTAGCCCCGGCACCGGCGGTGGCGAGCAGCATCAGGGCGGAATGGGCTCTGCCATGGGCGAGACCAGCCAGCGTTGCGGCAACACCCCGTGTCCCGGCGTGAGTGGCAAGCAGGTCATCATAGCTGCCGGCGGTGACGCCCAGTTCGGTAGCCAGCGCATCGAGAAAATCCAGGGCGTCGACACGGGCTGCGGCGAGCGCCCTATAGTCCAGGACCGACAGGGACACTGTAGTGCCAAGGAGGGCCGACAGAATGGCATTGGCGAGGCCCTCATTCAGGCTGGCGAGGCGCGAACCCACAGAAAAGGACACCTCGGGGGTCACCGACGCAATGCCGGATGCCCGGAGGATGGGAACGGTGGCGAAACTGGACGCGAAATAAAGCCTGCCGGGCCGGTTGAGAGTGACCGAGACAGCATTGTGTGGTGTCTTGCCGGGGGTGAAGCGGTCGGCGATGACCGGTTCGGTCGGGTCATAGCGGCCCGCAAGCACGGTCAGCCCATCCGTGCTGGCCGGGGCAAGGAGCTGCGCCCCGGTCAGCACGGATTGAGCGATCTCGGCAGCGCGGGCGGGATCGGTCGCAGCCGAGATGGCCGCCAGATCGACTCCGGCCTGCAGGACGCGACGCTCGTGATAGAGCGAAGCCGCATCCACCGCCAAGGCCGACACCATGGCGGAAACAGCGAAGCCGAAGGCGAAGAGCACAGCCATATTGCCACGCTCATCACGGCGGAAACGGGACCCGGTCACAATCCACCCCGCCTGATGGTCGCGCCATGGGCGATGGTCTTGCCCGGCAGCGGCAGGGGTGGATAGAGATTCCAGATCGGCAGATCGGTCGCGTCATAGCTCAGACGCACGACATATTGGGCTGGATCGGCAGAGCTGTCGCCGATGGTATGGGCGAGGCGGGCGGGGTTGAGCAGCGGATAGTCGCCCGCGTTTTGCTCCAGATAGGAGGCCACAAGGCTATTGCGTTCAGTCTCGTTGAGGCCCGCAATGGCGGTGCGTGCGGCATCGGCGGCCAATTGCTGGACGGAATGGGCGGCACCAAAATAAATGCCATAGGCCAGCATGCCGGTGAGCAGCAGCAGGAAGACGGGCGTGAGTATGGCAAATTCGATGGCGGCCGTGCCGGATCGGTCATGGCGAAGTCGACGAACTGGCCGCTGCATTCGAGCCCCCGGTACGAATGATCAGGTGACAGCAGAGTGCCGGGTGCACGACAATGAGGCGGTAAACGCTCTCCTAGGTGGTCGCCCGATCGGGGCGAATGCGAGGGTCGAAACAAGCAGTGACTTCTCTCGTCCATTTGGACCAGTTAGAAGACCCCGATTTGAGGATGCCGCCTTGACCACCCGCAACTATCTTTTTGCCCAGAGCGCGGATGATGCTGCGTTGACGCGATTTATCGCGTTGGCGGGGTCGGCGACGGGCTTTCTCAAGGGGGCTCCGGGCGGACCTCTGCCCGATTGGCATAGCGTTGGCCAGGACAACAGGGCGTTCCTGGAAGACCTACATGAGCGGCTGGCGACCAGCTATCGGGACGCCGGGCAACCTTTTTACGCAGTGCGGCTGTGGACCAATCTGATGTGGCAGCCGGCTTATCTTTCGGTCATCGCGGTGCATCTGCATGGGGCGCTGCCGGCGGTGACGACGCTGGCGCAGGCGCGGCAAAATCTCGACGTCAACGGCTATCGCCTCGCTCCCGGACCGCAGCGCGAAGGCAGCACGGAAGAGTTGATTGACTGGGCGGGACGCGATCTGCGTGCCATGGGCGATAGCGTGCTGGCCGAAATCAATGCTGTGACCCGGCTCAAGCGGGTGCCGGCCCTGCGCCTGTTGGCCGACCGGATATTGGGGCTGATGGTGCGCCTCAAGCATTTCCGGCCCGAAATCAGCATGGCGGAGCAGTATCGCTATTGCGATCTATGGCTATCGGCGATGGGGCTGGAGGGACTGGGCGGGCTGGAAACGCTTGCCCTGCCCGATGGACAGCAGGTTGCCATCATGGCGCGCAAGGGATGCTGCCTGGACTATCTTGCCTTCCCCGAGCGCTATTGCGCCTCGTGCCCCAAACTCAATGATGAAGAGCGGCGAAATCGCGAGCGCACCAATGTTCTGGCAGAGCTCGAGGTTCAGGCTCAGTCGAACGTCTCGTCGGCATAGACACCCCAGAGCTCGGCCTGTTGTACCCAGCCCGAATAGGCCTGCCGTTCGCCCGGCTGGCCGGCTGAAACATTGCACCAGGTGCCGTCGCACTCGCTAATCGAGACCCTGACGCCGGGTGCGAGACGAGCCCGGACCCCAGCATCGGCCGATCGGCCCGAATGCATTTGCACTTCGCCATTGGCCAGCAGAGGCGTGGCGTAGCCGGCGCGATTGCCCGAAAGCAGGCTTTGATGCACCCAGCCTTCATCGCCGTCGACATCGCGGATCTTACGCCAGGTATCGAACTCCTGGATGATCTCCACCGGCACGCCGGAAATAGTGTAGTTCCAGGCGATCTCATAGCGCGTGCCGGGACCGACACGGACATTGATCGGGTGCGAGCGCGTGGTGACGAAACGCGGCAGCGGCAGGCCGCTGGGATTGTCTTGCGCCTGGATGGCGGGCGTGGCGAATGCTGCGGCGAACAGGGCCACGAGTACGGCGAGAAAAGCGCGTAGGCGGGCCGGCAGAGCTGGCAAGAACAACATCACTTTGCAGACGGGTTTGATTTGCCCTATCACTAGCGCGATATCCTTAATGGTCGCTGAAGGCGGCGATTGCGCCGGTGGCAAACCGGCCCTTCATTGGTGCGCATGACATCGAGCAAACCCAAGATCCTGGTGACCAGACGGCTGCCCGCGAGCATTGAAGCGCGCATGGCGACCCTGTTCGAGACCGATGTCAATGATGCCGATCTGGCGCTGAGCGGGGAGGATATCCTGGCCGGGCTAGAGGGCAAGGATGTGCTGGTCTCCACCATAACCGACCATATCGATGCAGCGTTGATCGGCCGGCTGCCGCCCAGCGTGCGGCTGATCGCCCAGTTCGGCAACGGGGTGGACAATATCGACCTCGACGCGGCCTGGGCAGCCGGTCTGACGGTGACCAATACGCCCTCGGTGTTGACCGAGGATACCGCCGACATGGCCACGGCGCTGATGCTGGCCCTGCCTCGCCGGTTGGTGGAGGGCACGCAGATGCTGTTGCGCGACCGGGCCTGGGCTGGCTGGTCGCCCACCTCGATGCTGGGACACCGGCTGCGTGGCAAGGCGCTGGGCATTGTGGGCATGGGCCGGATCGGCACGGCGGTGGCGAGCCGTGCCCGCGCCTTTGGCCTCAATATCCATTATTATTCTCGCAATCGTCGGCCACCGGCCATCGAACAGCCGCTCGAGGCGCGCTATTGGGACGATCTGGACGCCATGCTGGCCGAGGTGGATATCGTGTCGCTGCATACCCCGCTTACGCGCGACACACATCATATCCTCTCTGCCGCGCGGCTCGACCGGATGAAGCCGGGTGCTTATCTGATCAATGTCAGCCGCCCTGAACTGCTCGAAGAGAGCGCCTTGATCGAGCGGCTGGAAAGCGGTCAACTGGCCGGCGCGGCGCTCGATGTGTTCGAGAACCGTCCCGGCATCAACCCGCGTCTGCTGGCCCTGGCCGAGGCCAACCGGGTGGTGCTGACCGCCCATATGGCGTCGGCAACCCTGGAAGCGCGGGTAGAGATGGGCGAGGCGGTGATCGTCAATATCCGCACCTTCATGGATGGGCATCAGCCGCCGCACCGCCTGTTGCCCGACGGTCCCCTGCCCCGCGCCGCCAAAGGCTAAGTGTTGCAGCATTTCCGCAATCGGGTGACCAACTGGGCCACTTCGAGGTCATGTGCTTGCGTGGCGGCGAACTGCCCCCTAATCGTCACAAGGTCGACGGCGTAGGGCACGTCCGGGCGACGCGCGTGTTTCCGGGTGTCAGGAGTGGCCCGTGCCTTGGACGAATAAAACGGCAGTTCTGACGGCTGGCCTGACGTTGTTTGCTGCCCCGGTACTGGCGCAGAGCGCGCTGCCATTCACACAGGATGCGGGCCACCTGGTGCTTGATGCGCTGGGGCAGCGCCTGACCATGCCTCTGCCGGACTGGGTGGCGGCTGACGCTGACCTGGCAGCAATTTCGGAGCGGGTGTCGACCCGGTTTCTCGAAGATGGCGGTCAGGCGCAACTGACGATCTACAAGCGGGGCGAGGGCGAAGCCTTCTGGTCCACGCTTTATGGCGCCCGCATCAGTGACCAGACCGACATGGACCTGGACGAGTTCCGGTCCCGTGTCGTCAATGTCTATGCTCAATCCTGCGATCCGGACAGAGTGGCACTGTTCCAGCTTGAACCCGATACGGAAGATGCGTTGCCACCGCTGGGCTATGTTTGCGGTGCCTATCTCGACGCTTTCACCGACTTTGCCGGACAGGGTGAAGTGATGGTGATGGGCTTTTACAAATCCGCCGCAGGGCTGGGCCTGGTGTTCCAGGAGTGGCGCGGTGCTGCGTTTGACGCCAGCACGCCAGCGAGTTGGCCAGTGCCCGCCGAAACAGTGGAAGCGCGGATGGCCCAGTTCAAGTCTGACGTCAGTTTGACGCTTCTGGATTGACGGCGCCCCTGGGAGAGCCTAAGCCGCTTGCCCATGAAAAAAGACCACAAACCCGCTGGCCCGAGCCAGCGCATGCTGCGCGTCGGGGAACTGGTGCGCCATGCCCTGTCGGCGCTGTTTGCCCGCGGTGACATTGAGGACGAGGCGCTTGCCGGAGCGGTCGTGACCGTGCCCGAAGTGCGCATGACGCCTGACCTCAAGATTGCCAATGCCTATGTAATGCCATTGGGCGGCATGCATGCCGAGGAAATCGTGGCGGCGCTCAACCGGCACCGCAAGTTCATCCGTGGCCGCGTCGCCCCGCAGATCGACCTCAAATACGCCCCGGAAATCCGTTTCTTCGTGGATGAAACCTTCGAGGAAGCCGGCCGGATCGATGCCCTGCTGCGCTCGGAGCGGGTCAAGCGCGACCTCGACGACGATAGCGACGACAGCCAAGAAGACTGAGTTTGAACCAGCCAAGATCGAAAAAGCGCGCCATTTCCGGATGGGTCGTGCTCAACAAGCCATATGACTTCACCTCCACACAGGCAGTGGGCAAGGTGCGCTGGCTGCTCAGCGCCGCCAAGGCGGGCCATGCCGGCACGCTCGACCCGCTGGCCACCGGCATATTGCCCATAGCGCTGGGCGAAGCCACCAAGGCGGTGCCGCAGGTGCAGGACGGCATCAAGGTTTATCGATTCACCATTGGCTGGGGCAAAGCCACCACCACTGACGACACCGAGGGCGAGGTGGTCGCCACCTCCGATGTGCGGCCCGAACAGGGCGCGCTTGAGGCCGTGCTGCCGCGCTTTACCGGGACCATCATGCAGCGGCCACCGGCCTTTTCTGCGATCAAGGTGGATGGCGAGCGCGCCTATGACCTGGCCCGGGCCGGCGAGACGGTGGAGTTGGCAGAACGCCCCATCGACATCGACGCGATCGAACTGGTGTCGCACAGCCCCGAGGAGAGCGTTCTTGAGGTCACCTGTGGCAAGGGTACCTATGTGCGGGCGCTGGCGCGCGACATTGCCGAGGCGCTGGGCACGGTGGGCCATGTGACCAAGCTGCACCGCGCCGCGGTCGGTCCGTTTACCGATGACGACGCGGTGAGCATCGAAGAACTCGAAGCCGCCGAGGCCGGGGAGGCGCGCGATGCTCTGCTGCTGCCCGTGTCAGTAGGTCTTGAGGACATCGAGGAAATCCGGCTCGATGCCGGGCAGGCCAAGGCGGTGAGCCATGGCAATGCCGTGCTGCTGACCGGGGCCAATGCACCGGTGTCGGTGGACGAGTGCTGGGTGAGCTTCAAGGGCAAGGTGCTGGCCACCGGGCATGTGGAGTTCGGCCAGTTCAAACCCGGCCGGGTGTTCAATCTTTAGGGCGTAGCTGCCCCGCCATGGTGACGGTCAGCACGAGCAGTGGAATGAGCATGGCGAATGCCATGCGCACGCCAAAGCCCTCTGCGACACTGCCGATGAGAACGGGCGCACCTAGGTTGACCAGCTGAAAGATCAGCGTTGTTGCCGCCACGTTCTGGCTGGCCGGACGATCCCCCAGGCGCGCCGCCGCTGACAGCATCAGCGGGAACAGCACACAGATGCCTATCCCCACCGCCAAAAATCCGGCCAGGGCCGCATAGGCATTGGGGGCCAGGACAATAGCCAGCATGCCCAGAACGGCCAATGCCGAGAGGCTGCGCGCCACGCGCACCGGCCCGTAGCGGTCGATGAAGCGGTCGGCGACCAGCCGCCCGCCGGCCATGGACAAGAGCAGTGCCGGCAGGGCCAGCGACTCGATGAAGGGCGCGACATCGAAGGCATCGCGCAGATAGATGATCGACCAGGCCCGCGATGCTCCTTCGGTCAAGCCGGCGCCCAGCCCGAAGGCCACCAGGCCCATGGTGGCCCAGGTCGGCCAGGCCAGTTTTTTCACCGCGCCGTCGGTATGGGGGCGCGGCGGCATGTTGGGCATGGGCAGAACCACAAAAGCAATCAGCCCGATCAGCACCGGGGCCAGCGCCCACAGATGAATGGCCGGGGCGACATGCAGACCGCGCATTGTGGCACCAAGCAATGAGGTCAGCAGAAAACCAACGCTCCAGGCGCCGTGACAGGTATTCATCACCCGTGCCGAGGTCGCCGCCTCGACCCGGTCGGCCTCGACATTCATGGCGATGTTGGTGAGCGAAAAGCCGACGCCATTGAGCGCGAGCAGCACGAACAGGGTAATCGGGTTGAGCAACACGGTGGCGAGGGCAGCGGTGATGACCACGATTGGCAGTAGCCACAGGATCATGCGGCGCGGACCGAAGCGCTCGACGATGGCGCTGGAGAACAGGAACATCGAGAGCGCGCCCAGCGGCTGGCCGATCAGGACCAGGCCGAGCTGGCCTTCGGTGAGGCCGATCAGCTGCTGCAGGTCCGGGATGCGCGTATGAATGGCGCCGGCGGCCAGGGCGTGGGTGAAGAAGAGCGCAATAATGCGCCAATGGGTGGAAAGCATTGTGCGTCAATAGTTTGGATTGGCACCAAAGGGAAGGCTCAGGCGATCGGCCCGGGATCAATCAGGGTGTGGATGCGGTCGGCACCCATGCGGGCGAGCTTGAGCATCAGCGCCTTGCGGCGGGCGGGGGCGAGCGGGGTGTCGGGGCTGTCGCGCAGAATGGCGCCGTCATGGCCATCGGCCACGATCAGACCTTCTGTTTCGGGAAATATCTCGCCATCCAATTCGGGCGGCTTGGCGAAAAAGAAGCGGTCGGAAAATTCGCGATATTCGGGCCATTTGCGGTCGACCTGAAAATCGATCAGGCTCGACTTGATCTCGATGATCCAGATTTCACCCTTGGGCCCGACCGCCAGCACATCGGCGCGGCGGCCATTGGCCAATGGCACTTCGGCGTAGCAGGCCATGTCGTGCCGCTCGCGCAACATGCGCATGACCCCGCGCTGCACGCGCAGCGCGGTGGCCGATTGGCGCAGATCGACGATTGGCGGCAGATCAGCCATTGGGTCCGATCGGTTCGGGCGGCATGTGCATAGGAGCTTCCACTTTTTTGGTGCCCAACGCAAAGCTGGAGGCCCAGAGCCCGGCCAGCAGCAGCGGCAGGCAGACCAGATAGGAGGCACGAATATTGATCCACTCGGCCACAAAGCCAAGCAGTGGCGGGGCGAGGAAGAACACCACGACGCTGACCTGGCCGATGGCCGCGACATTGACGGCGGCCGGCCGATCGGTGCGCTGCGCCGCAGCCGAGACGGCCAGGGGATAAACCGCTGAACAGCCCGCGCCCATTAGCGCGAAACCGACCAGAGCCAATGCGGGGCCCGGCGCGATACCAACCAACAGGGCGCCGAGGCTGGCGGAGCCGAGCATGAACATGGCCACATTGCGCGGCCCGAACCGGGTGACGAAGGGATCGGCGGTGAGCCGCAGCAGGGCCATGAAGAAGGCAAACAGGGTCAGGCTCATGCCGCCCACAATAGGTTCGACGGCAAACACATCGCGCATATAGATGGCCGACCAGTCGATGCCGGCCCCTTCCACCAGAAAAGCGGCAAAGCCGATGAGGCAGAGTGGCAGTAGGCCCAGATTGGGGAAGGCAAAACGGTGCCCGACCGCTTCGGTCTGGCTGCGAGCGGTTTTGGGCGCATTGGTCGCGCCGTAAATCAGATAGCCGCCGACCAGCACGACAATGGTGGCTACGAGGGCCAGGTGCAGCCCGGCGGACAGGCCCGACTGGCGGATCATGGCGCCGAACAGAGCGGTGAAAAAGAAACCGACGCTCCAGAAACCGTGCGCGCGGTTCATGTAGCGCTTGCCGGTCAGCGTTTCGAGCCGGTCGATTTCGACATTGAGATTGATCTCAAGCGCCCCAACCAGCAAGCCGACCACAAGCAGAACGACGAAAACCGCGGGCGCGGCCGGGAGCCAGGGAATGATGGCAAACAGAATAGCCGGGCCCAGCGTAGAGATGAAGGCGGTGGTGCGGAAACCCAGCTTCTCGACCAGCGGCGCGCCGGCGGTCAAGGAGATCAGCGAACCGATGGCCATGCCGATCATGGTAAGACCCAACTGACCCTCGCTGACACCGAGATGGGTCTGCAGTTCGGGCAGGCGGGACATCAGCGCGCCGGTGGCGGCGGCGAAGAAGAAAAAGCAGGCGTAGATACGGTGCTGGGGGGCGATGATCACGGCGTCACCGTGCGGATGACCGGGCGCGGCGCCAGCACATGGGCGGTGAACAGCCCCAGCAGCACCAGCGGGAAGCCGACGCCAAAGGTCCACTGGATGCCGAAATGTTCGGCGACGAACCCCAATAGCGGGGGGCCGAGCAGGAAGGCAGTGAAGGAGAACTGGGCTAAAGCGGCAACATTGATGGCGGCGGGCCGGTCGGTCTGTTGCGCAGCGGCCGACATGGCCAGGGGGAACAGGGCGCTTGAGCCGAAACCGATCATGGCAAAGCCGCAATAGGCGAGCAGCGCCGAGGGGGCCAGAAAGGCCAGCACCACGCCGCCGCCCAGAATGGTCAGCAGTACGCGGGCCACGGTGACCGGGCCGAAGCGATCGACAAAGCCATCGGCAAAGAAGCGGGCAAAGGCCTGCGAGCCGGCCACCACGGCAACGGCGATACCGGCCCAGAAGGGCGTGGCGTCAAAAATGTTGCGCATATAGATGGCCGACCAGTCAATGCCGGCACCTTCCATCAGCATGGCCGAGAGGCAGACCGCGACCAGCGCCATGATGGTGGCGGTGGGACGGGCCAGGCGCGGGGTTTCATCGGTGCTGGAACCGGCGCGATGAGCGGCGGGCTGAAACTGGCCCAGCACGATAAGCGTGGCAACCAGCACCACCGGGATCATGATCATCAGGTGCCATTGCGGCGCCAGGCCCGTGCGGGCGATGAAGGAACCGACAATGCCGGCGGAAAAAAAGCCCAGGCTCCAAAAGGCGTGGGCGCGGCTCATGATGCGACGACCAATGGCGTGTTCGACCCGGTCGGCCTCGATATTGATGATGATCTCGATGCAGCCAATGGTCAGCCCCACCGGCAGCAAGAGCAGGAAGAAGACCAGCGGATTGGCTGCCCAGACGGCAGCGGCAAAGAACACTGCGAGCAATGGAATGGCGACGAGCAGGATGCGCCGATAGCCGAAAGCCTCGATGAACCGGCCCGCAAAGGTCAGCGAAATCAGCGTGCCGACGGCCGAGCCGATCAGCGCCAGCCCGAGCTGGCCTTCGCCCACGCCCATGGCTTCCTGGATTTCGGGCAGGCGCGGAAACATGGAGCCCATGCAGAACGAATAAATGAAGAAGGCCCCGAAGACCTTGATCTGGGGCGGCAAGACGAGGCCGAATCGCATTTTTGTAAAGTGCTCAAGGAAGGTGTTCGCGCGAACGCTAGGCCATTTCCTCGCCGCTGAGAATAGGGTCCCTCGCCAGTCGAACTGATTATTGCAACGTTTGCATTCCAGTCACACCGGCTCAGGCGCGAAATGATCGTCACGCACCACATTGATGCCACTGACCAGGTTGCGGACGATTTCAAGGCGGCGGAACTGGCCGGAGCCGCGGCTATTGCCGTTCCCCTGTTCGATGCCCGGCCGGCCGCGCCTGTCAGGACCGAAATAGCGCGGGGTTTCGTAATAGATCAGGTTCTGCCCGACCTGCCGCGTCATCCGCTCAAGCACCCGCTTGCGGGTAAAGGGCATGGTGATGACATCGTCAAAACCCATATTGATGCAGCCGCTAATGGCCTCGACCGAAGGGCTTTCGGCAAAATACATCAGCGGCGAAAATCGCAGACGCCTTGTGGTGCTGAAGCGGACGGCCTCGGCGATGCTACGCAAGCTTTCGAGATGGTCGGTAGCGGCGAACAGAAAGAAGCAGACGGGCGTGGTCTGGGTCTGCCGCTCGGCCTGGGCCATGGTCGAAAACGGGCTCACCCCGGCAAAGCCGAGCCCTCGCGCCAGGTCGAGAAGGGCCGAACCGGGACCATCTTCAGGCCCGACAACATAGGCGTATGCGCGCATGGCATCGCTTTCAAACATTTCCTGCGTCCGGCGCGAATATTACTCCAAAGCTGCTAACATACCGCTAATGCGCAATATTTTCTCAATGCTTTAGCTAGCAATGCGCTCGCCGCGAAACAGGCCCCCCTGTTCGCGCATCAGGGCCGCAAGGCGCTCGGTGACGGTGCGCACTGCCGGGGCATGCCGCTCTTCATGGTGGCAGACCAGCCATTGCTCGGTTTCGAGCTCGGGAATGGTCCCGGCCATGGGCGAGAGGCGCGGATCGGCATCGCCGACGAAACACGGAAACACCGAGATGCCGGCCCCCGCCGCGACCAGTTCGAGCACGCTCATGGCGTCATTGCCGCGGGTGGCAATGCGGTCGCCATGGCGGGCATGCAGCCAGCGGGCAGAATGGGCCTGGCTGCTGTCCCCGGCCAGGCCCACAAAATAGCCGGCGGCAACGCCGCTGATCAACCCGGGGCGGGCATAGAGACCATAGGCCACTTTGCCGCCCGGCCAGCCATTGCTCGGTCGGCCGCTGGTTGCGGATGCCGATATCGGCGTGGCGACGGCCAATATCGACCTTGCGGCTGGCGGTGACCAATTCAACGCCGAAGCGGTCCGCCGCCGTCCAGACCTGGGCGATATGGCGGGCGATGAAGGCCGAGGTCCAAGGCCCTGCCGAAACGCGCACCACGCGCTCGCCGATGGCCCCGTCTTTCCAACGCCGCAGCGAGAGCATGGCCGCCTCGACTTCCTCGGCGCGCAGCAGGGTTGAGCGGGCATAGAAAAAGGGCCGCCCCGAAGGCGGCCCTTGTCATCCCGGGAGGCGGGCGAAAGCTTTAGCGCTGCGCGATGCAGACGGAGGTGACACCCTTGTTCTGGAAGCCCAGGGCGGCGGCAGCTCCCTTGGAGAGATCGATGATGCGCTTGCCGACAAACGGGCCGCGATCATTGATGGTCACTTCCACCGATTTGCCGGTGGACTGGTCGGTCACTTCCACCTTGGTGCCGAAAGGCAGGGTGCGGTGGGCGGCGGTCATGGCGTTCTGGTTGAAGACTTCGCCGGAGGCAGAAGTCTTGCCGTGGAATCCCGGGCCATACCAGGAGGCACCGCCACACTGGGCGTAGGCAGCGGAAGCGGAGAAGGCAAGGATGGTTGCGGCCGAAGCGGCGGCGATTGCGATGCGCTTAGTCAATGGTCTTGGAGCTCACTGAAGTTTTCGATGTCGCTTCAATAGAGGCAGCGCGGGCCGGAATCTGGGCAAGGTCGGCCGCGTACGACGTCCCGCTCCAGTTTGTGGCCGCTCGGCAGCAGAATCTGAGAGGGTTGTTGCGCAGGAAGCGAAGCAAGATCGCGTAATCCTTAGAATCTGAATCCACGGATTTGCGCACGACCCGTTATCCACCGACCAGAATCGGCGTTCGGGAGGAACCGATTTGCCCGGTGTGACCATGAGGCAACGGTTCCGACAAACCGGGCAAAAGGACCCGATTTGGGTAAAGCAATGGCAGGTACTTGGGCCATTTGGTCTTCGCGCAAGGCGAAATTGGGCATCAATGTGACGAGCGGCGGAGCATTGCGGCAAAGAAAAAGGCGATGGCCGAAAGCCATCGCCGAGTTGGTCAGGGAGAGAAACGAAGAACGTGGTGCGTTCAGCCCTGAGGCTGGGGCACGATGCGGAGATAGGGTTTTACTTCCTTCCAGCCGCCCGGGAACTTGTCCTTGGCTGCTTCATTGGAGACGGCGGGGACGATGATGACGTCTTCGCCATTCTTCCAGTTCACCGGGGTGGCGACCTGATGCTTGGCGGTCAATTGCAGGCTGTCGATGACGCGCAGGATCTCGTCGAAGTTGCGGCCCGTCGAGGCGGGATATTCGATCTTGAGCTTGACCTTCTTGTCCGGCCCGATGACGAAGAGCGAGCGCACGGTCAGCGTGTTGTCGGCATTGGGGTGGATCATGTCGTATTTGCGCGCGACCTCACCCTGGGTATCGGCCAGGAGCGGGAAATTGAGGGCCGAGCCCTGGGTTTCCTCGATATCCTTGGCCCAACCGGCATGGTCTTCGATCTTGTCGACACTCAGGCCGAGAACCTTGACGCCGCGCTTGGCAAATTCGTCCTTGAGCTTGGCAGTGTAACCCAGTTCGGTAGTGCAGACCGGCGTATAGTTCTTGGGGTGGCTGAACAGCACCGCCCAGGAGCCCTCGATAAAATCGTGGAAGTGAATGGTGCCCTCGGTGGATTCGAGGGTGAAGTCCGGAGCGGTATCGCCAATCAGGATAGCCATGGTCGTCTTCCTCTGCCCGCGCTGTCGCAGGTCTGCTGTCGGTTCTGGTCAATAGAATATCGTGCTGGGGCCTCCCGATTGAAGCGGAGGCAAGCGGAATGGTTTTGCCTTGTTCAGGCCCATCCAGGCAAGCCGTTGCCGTTGTGATCTGTGGATCGAAACGAGGCCTGCTAGCCCAGCAGGGCGATGAGGCGGTTCGGCACGGCCGGATTTTGCAGTAACAGGATCGCGCCAAAGGGGATGGCGGCAAATACGATAGCGGCAGAGGGCCCGGCCTTGAGCAGCCGCGCAATCAGGTAAACCGACAGAGCGAAGGTGGCGTTGAGCAAAAGATTGGCCGCGTTATCGGCCAGATAGGCGAGCATATCCGGCATGAACCCCTCCCGGGACATCGATAGCCCGAGAAGGCTTGCACCAACTGATTGCGCGGTGGTGCCAGGTTTGAACGCGATTTAATGCAAATTGTATCGGGTGCTATTGCACCAGGACTGAGCCTTCGACGGCCGGCTGCGGCGTCGGCGCGCCGTTTTCCCAGGTCACATCAAGCCCGTTCAGCGGCACTACGGACAGGCTCATCTTGCCCGAGCCCTGTTGTATCTCGCGAGCATGGGCCAGATAGACCAGTGCGTTGTTGGCTGCATCATAGATGCGGGTCACGCGCAGTGACTTCCAGATCAGCGAACGGCCCTCGCGAAATATCTCCTCGCCGGCACCGCGCGTGGAAATGTCACCCACCGTGATGGGGGCGACTGCCGAGCAATCGAGCGCCGAATAGGATGGGTCCTCGAACCAGTTGCCTTGGCTTAGTCGATCGATGAAGGAGCGATTGAAGAAGGAAAGGTGGCACACCACGCCATCGACATCGGGGTCGGCAAGCGCCTCGATAGAAATATCATTGCCGGTCCAGTCGACCCCGACACTGCCCACCTCGTCGCGATTGCCACAGGCGGCAAGAGAAAATGCCGCAACGGCGACAATGGCAAGACGGGCAATGGGATGCATGAGGGTCCTCCGGCTGACCACGTCAAGATGGGGGATGGGAAAGCCCTCCGCAAGATGAGCGGAGTAAATCCTAACGCGTTACCCGCTCGTCCATCACTCTTTCGAGCCAGCGCACCAGCAGAGAGAGCGAGATGGTCATGGTCAGATAGAGGAAGGCGACAACATTATAGGTCTCGAAAAACAGAAAGCTCGAGGAGGCAGAGAGCTTGCCCAATTGGGTGATGTCCTGCACGCCGAGCGCCGAGACCAGGGCGGAGTCCTTGACCATGGAGACGAAGTCATTCCCGAGCGGGGGCAGGATGGTGCGCAGGGCCTGGGGGAAGATGATGTGGCGGAAGCAATGCCAGCGGGAAAGGCCCAGCGAGCGGGCGGCCTCGATCTGGCCGCGCCCCACCGCCTCGATGCCGGCGCGGAAAATTTCGGCGATGAAGGCGGAATAGCACACGGTCAACGCGAAAATGGCGCGCCAGACAAAGTCGAAGCCGCGCACCGTGGCCGGTGGCAGAAGGCCCCAATCGATCAGCGGAGCGAAGACCCAGTTGAAGCCGGCCACCATGGCGGGGGCGGCGACAAAGGCGATGTAGAACAGAAAGACCAGAATGGGGATGCCGCGGATGATCTCGACATAAAAGGTCGCGAGTTCGCGCAAAATGCGGTTAGCCGAGGTGCGGGCCAGGGCGATCAGCAGGCCCAGCGCGGTTGCTGCCACAAAGCCCAGGATGGTGACCCAGAGCGTCGTCACCACCCCACCCGAGAGCGTGCGGAAGATCGTGGCATAGGTGGCGTTGGTGGTGATGGCCCACAGGCCCAGCACGAATAGCAGGCCGATGGCCAGCAGCCACCAGGGAAGACGCGAGAAGATGGACGGGCGGCGGGGCTGGTAGGTCATCGGTTCGTGTGGTTCTGCGGCCGAGCCGCGATCACGTCGGTCGTCGCCACCGGGCGGGCCCCGGTGGTCCATCGATGCCTAGAGAAGATGGATTGCCGGGACAAGCCCGGCAATGACGTTGGGCCATATCGGCCGGTCCAACGGCCCTATTCGGCCGCGTATTCGAAGAACCAGTAGTTGATGCGCTCGTCGAGCCAACCTTCTTCACGAAGCTGGGCGAGGGCCGCGTTGACGGGTTCAACCAAGTCCGACCCGGGGGTGAGGATGAAGCCGAAGGGATCGGACTTGATGGCTTCGCCCGCCTGTTTGAACGATCCGGGATCGGCACCGATATAGCCTGCCGAAGCGGCCTGGTCGGCGATTACGGCATCGACATCGCCGGATTTCACCGCCTGCACGGCGGCGCCGAAGCTGTCGAAAGTCTTGACCCGCGGATTGGCTTCGTCGCCATCGAGAACGTCATAGATTGCGGTATAGAAAGACGAGGTGCCGGCCTGGGCGCCGAACAGCAGATCGGTGTCTTCGGCAAAGCTCTCTGCTCCCGTGATGCGCTCTTCATCGGCGCGGACGAGGAAATACTGCTCAACCGTAATGAACGGATCGGTGAAGTCGATCTGCTCTTCACGCTCGTCGGTGATGGTGATGCCATCGGCGCCGATATCGAACTGGCCGGTGCGCACGCTTTCGATCATCACGTCCCAGGCAGTCAAATCCCATTCGACCTCAGCGTTGAGGCGCTTGGCGATCTCGTTGATGACATCATATTCAAGCCCGATGCCCTCTCCGTCGGGACCGGTGAAGTTGAGCGGGTAGTAAGCGTTTTCGGTGACCGCATGGATGACCCGGCCTTCGAGATCGGGCAGATCCTGGGCAGTGGCCGGCAGGGCGAAAACGGCCAGCGCAGCGCCGGCGAGCAGAAGAGAAGTGATACGCATGATGATGGCGTCTCCGGGACATAAAAGGTGCCGGGAGCCTGATTCAAGCCGCCCGACGTGAATAGGCAAGGGGGGATCAGGCCTGGTCGTTGACCTCGGCATCAGGACCTCTGGTCTTGAGCGACTCGATGGCGTTCTTGGCTGAAGCCTTGGAGGTATAGGTTTCAGTGCGCGCCATGGTCTCGCCATTGGAGGCGACGAAGCGCACGAAATGCTGGCCATCCTTGGATTCAACGATCTCGAAGCGATAGCCCGAGCCGTCCTCACCCTTGGACAGATCGACGGTGGTGGCGTCGGGCGCGTTCTTTTTCAGCGAATCGATCCCGTTCTGGGCGCTGGCCTTCTGCTTGTAATTTTCGGACCAGAAGATCTTTTCGGCATTATAGGAAAAGTCGAACTTGAACTGATCGTTGGCGGCAGGGGTAATGTTGAACTTATGTGCCATGACGCAGGCCTCCCAAGCTGGCTTTGATGGGCAGAGACTAACCTACTCCGACGAATTGAAAAGCCTCTTACTCCGCTCGTTTGACCCGATCGAGATGGCCCAGATCGCGGTCTGGATCAATGCGGTCGCGCACCATCTGCTTGAGCACGCGGCTGTCGGGAAAGCCACCGTCGCGCTTGCGCTCCCAGATCAATGTGCCATCGAGATGGATCTCGAAAATGCCGCCGGTGCCGGGAATGAGCGTGACCTGGCCAAGTTCGGTGCCAAAGGTGGAGAGCAGTTCCTGAGCCATCCAGCCGGAGCGCAAAAGCCAATTGCACTGCGTGCAATAGGCAATCGTGATGGCCGGACCATCGCTCATTTGCCGCTCTTGCCGGTCTCGGTCGGGTCCACCAGGGTGGAAAGGATCTGATCGACCAGATCGAGATCCTGTCGCTTGCCCGAGGCCTGCTGCTGCAGATCCACAAGATAGGAGGTGGTGTAATAAAGCCGCCGCGCCAGCATGGTGGCAATATGCAGGCTCATCTCCGGCTGCGCCTCGAGAAAGGTCAGCGCGTCGGGGATTTCATAGGCCCGCACCTCGGACAGAGCCTTGACCGTCGCAGAATGGGGCATGTCGAGCAGCACGGCCATTTCCCCGAAAATCGAGCCGGGCTCATCGACATGCGTGACCTGAGTGCGCTCGCGGATCACCTCGACCTGGCCCTCGATCAGAACCAGCAGTTTTCCCAACCGCTCGCCCTCGGGCAGCATGATCTGGCCGGATTTGAACCGGATTTCTGCAAGCTCACTGCAATAGTCGAGAATATCGGCCATTGGCCCCCGCCTCCAATGTCTGCCGGACCTCGCCGTCCGGATATCATCCGACGCGAAATCTAGAGCATTGGCCGGCCAAAGCAAAGCCGCCCGGACGGTTGTCCGGGCGGCTAAAGCTAATCGATCGTCTGGGACTACTTGACCCACACAACGGTGCGGGTCGAGCTGTCGACCAGGGCTGGGCGGCCATCGACATAGACATAGCCGTAAAACTGGCTATCCGGCACCTGGTTGATGCTGACGCTGTCAGGCAGGACATAGCCCACGACCACGTCACCTTCGGCGTTAATCGGGTCCACCGGATTATTGATAGCAAAGTCGGCAGCAGACTGGCTCACCACATAACCTGGGGAATAGACCACCGTGCTGCTGGCCAGTTCAACGATCCAGACGCGACCATTGGCATAGAAGTAGCCATGGTTCTCGTCGCCTTCGATCGGGTAGATCGTGACGCCATTGGGCACCGTGGCCCCGACATCGAGCGAACCCTGGATGGTTACAGGCTCGACAGGGTTATTGCCGACGTATTCGATGGTGGAGGTTTCAATACCGGCCTCGGCACCAATGACCGCACCAGCAAAACCGCCGATTACAGCACCGATGGGACCGCCGGCGAGAAAGCCAAGCGTTGCACCACCGGCCGCACCGCCGGTCGCGCCGATGGTGGCGCCGGCATTGGCATCAACGGTGCCGCTGGACTGGGCCATGGCAGGCAGCGACAGGGCAAGCGACATCACGGCCACAGAGGCCAGAAGGGTCTTTTTCATTTGTTGCATTCCTTTTATGCGGCGGTCTGAAGACCGCTCTTGCAAGGGGAGCTCGCCAAAAATCGGCGGCTCTTTTCCGCCCCTTGCTCAACAAACGGAGGCGCCCTATTTCCGTTCCGCCGCGGAAAGAATGTGATGAGAGGTGTGGCCGATCGGCTACAGCAGCTTCTCGATGGCCGGCGCGATATCGGCCGGTTCGGTGGTGGGGGCAAAGCGCTCAACAACCTTGCCCTCCCGGCCAATCAGGAATTTGGTGAAGTTCCACTTTATCGCTTCGGTGCCCAACACGCCCGGGGCAGCAACTGTAAGCCACTTGAAGAGAGGGTGGGCGGCGTCTCCGTTGACCTCGATGCGTTCGAACATGGGGAAGCTGACGCCGAAATTGAGCGCACAGAATTGCGCGATCTCGTCGCTGTTGCCGGGTTCCTGCGCGCCGAACTGGTTGCAGGGGAAGCCTAGAACGGCAAGGCCCCTATTTTTGAACTGCTGGTGGAGCGCTTCAAGCCCTTCATACTGCGGGGTGAAGCCACACTGGCTGGCCACATTGACGATCAGAACCACTTGCCCGGCAAAGGCGGAAAGGGCTTGCGGCGTGCCGTCGAGGCGGTTGGCGGAAAAATCGGCAAGGGATCTGGTCATGGCAAACGGCTCTGGGATGAAATTTTCCCAGAGCTATGGCGATCGGGCCGGTGGCGCAAGAGTGGTCAGCCCTGGGCGGCGAGCCAATGCGGATCCGGTGCAATGGGGGTGATGACATCGAGCAGGATGCCATCGGGATCGACGGCGATGAAGTGGCGTTGGCCGAACACCTCGTCACGCAGCGGCTGGACGATTGGAATACCGGCCTGTTCGAAGCGTGCCGCGTCGGCGGCCGCATCTGCCACCTCAAAGCTGAGGATCAGATTGGCAGTTGGTTGGCGCCCCTCGGGCGGGATCGTCTCGTGATCAAAGGTGATCAGGGCCAGTTCGTGCCCCTTCGCGCCGCCGCGCAATTGCACATACCAGTCGCTTTCAAAAACCGGCTCGAAACCGAAATGCTCCTGATAAAAGCCGCTGGCAGCGGACACATCGCGAACGTGCAGCAGTGGATAGAGCGCGTTGAACATTGATCGTCTCCCTGGTTTTACATTACAAACATACAGCTTGTCTGGATATTAAATGCAGGATGTATGCAATGAGTGTCAGAAGACGTCAGGAGGATCGACGGGCGGCGACGCGCCGCAATCTGGTTGCCGCGGCCCGGAATTTGTTTGCGCAAAAAGGTTATGCGGCGACCACCACCCCGGAAGTGGTGCAGGCGGCCGGAGTGACACGCGGCGCGCTTTATCATCATTTCGCCGACAAGGCGGCGCTGTTTTCCGCTGTGGTGGAGGAGGAACATGCATTGTTGGCGCTGACCATCCATCAGGCAGCGGAGGCCGGCGAGGATGAGCCCGGCCCGGTCAAGTCACTCATCCGGGGCGGCGAGGGTTTCCTGGCTGCCATGCAGGAGGAAGGGCGGCGGCGCATATTGATCGTGGATGCACCGGCGGTGCTGGGACGTGCGAGGGTCGATGAGATCGATGCCCGGCATGGTCTACACACGCTGGTGGAAGGCGTTGGCACAGCCATTGAGGCAGGCGCGATCAAGAACCTTCCGCTGTTGCCGTTGGCCCATCTGCTCAGCGCCATGTTCGATCGGGCCGCGCTCGCGCCGGCCGAGGACCTCGGCGCTTATCGCAAGACGATCAAGGCGCTGATCCGGGGGCTGCGAACTTAGGAAAGTCGCATACAAAAAAGCGGGGCCGGAGCCCCGCTTTCGCACTGGTCAGAAGACCAGGAAGAGGATGATGATCAGCCAGATCGGCACACCGATCAGCCAAAGCAATAGTCCGCCTAACATGGCATTTCTCCTTTCTGGCTCAGATCAGAAGCGACGGAACACACTGGGGAAGTGCGTGTGCTTGTCGCGATGGTTGCCACCCTTCTGCGCGGCCCAGTAGGCACCGATGGCGGCGACCAGCGAGGATGCGGTAAAGAGGAAGGCGGCGAGGATGGTGGTATTGCGGGCGACACGGGCAGCCTCAACGGCTTGCTGACGGGCCGATTCCACATTGGCGATCACCTGATCCACACGGGCCTCAGCCTCTTCCGGCGTCAGTCCGGTATTGGCAGTCACCACGCTAACCAGGTAGTCGCGGTCGTCCTGCGGCACCTCACCATCGTTCAGCGCGGCCTGAGCAAAAATGCGACCGGCTTCTTCACGCGCAACGCCGGGATCAGAGGGCCTTTCGGACCGGAACAGGGTGTCGATGAAATAGGCGTTTGGATCCGCCATTTCGCCCGCACCCTCAGCGACGTTGGAGGCAGCCGTGGTGGCGGTCGATACGGCTGACCCGACCACGGCACCAGCTGTGCCCAGTCCGCTGACGGCCAGCATGGCACCAACGATCATCGCACCACCCCAGACCAGAAGCCCATGGGCGCCATCGCGCATATCGCTCTCGTCTTCGGTGGCGTCGTGATTGCGGCGGCGCATCCGACCGGTCAGATAGCCGCCGGCCATGAAGGAGGAAATCTGGACCCAGAGGAACCAGCTGGCTGCAGCAATCCCGACGAGGACGGGCGCCGCCCCTTCACGGGCATTGAAATCGATGAAATTCAGGCCCAGGGCCGATCCGAAGCTGATCAGAACCAATGAGATGGCGGACGCAAAGACGATGCCCGCGATGATGGCAGCCCAATCGATATAGCTGCGCTCCGCGCCTTCTGTTTCGGGTTGGACGCCGGCAACGCCGGCCGGTGAGTTCATGCTCATGATCTTCTCCTCCTGTTCTGGCTTAAGCCAGGCCGATGAACGAGAGGATGGCGAGAACGATGACGACGAGGCCAACGAGATAAATAATGGAGTTCATGGTATTAGCCCTCTTGTTGAGTGACGCTGATGGACCATCAACTGCGCGGGGCATGGTTTCGTTCCCGAAATGTGGCGGGCCGTGCCACATTGGAGCCATGGCGCAAAGAAAAGGCGGGGATTGCTCCCCGCCCACTTAGGTTGGTTTGGTCGGCGCTGCTTACTTCAGCGCGTCGGTGACAACGCTGGTATAGGCGCCTTCCGGCGTTGCGGTGATGATTTCCTGGTCGAGCAGGGCCTGCACGGTGCGGTCATAAGTGTCCATGTCGAGGGCCGGATCGGCGGCATCGACGAGCTTGGTCACCTCGCCCACCATATAGAGCTGGTGCTCATATTCGGCCGCCCCGGTATCATCCATTTCAACCACGATCTCGGCGGCTTCTTCCGGGTTTTCGAGGGCATAGGCCCAGCCCTTCATCGAGGCCTTCACAAAGCGAGTATAGGCATCGACCTTGGCCGGATCGTCCAGGGTATCTTCCATGACATAGAGACCGTCTTCGAGCAGGTCGTTGCCCATGTCGGTATAGTTGAAGATGGTCAGATTATCCGGGCCGTAACCGGCATCGAGCGCCTGACCATATTCATTGTAGGTCATGACCGAGATGCAGTCGGCCTGACCCTGGATCATGGGCTGGATGTCAAAGCTCTGCTGCAGCACGTTGACGCCGCCCTCCGAGCCATCGGTGGGGATGCCTTCCTTGTTCATCCAGGCAAAGAAGGGGTATTCATTGCCGAAGAACCAGACGCCCAGCGTGTGGCCAGGGAAGTCGGCGACTTCGGTGATGCCGGTTTCTTCGGGGCAGATCATCATCAGGCCCGAGCGCTTGAAGGGCTGGGCGATATTGACCAGCGGCACGCCGGACTCACGAGCGGCCATGCCGGCCGCCATCCAGGTGACGATGATGTCGGCGCCACCGCCAGCGATCACCTGTTCGGGGGCGATATTTGGGCCACCGGGCAGGATGGTGACGTCGAGGTTCTCCTCGTCATAAAACCCCTTGGATTCAGCGACCAGATAGCCGGCAAATTGCGCCTGCGTGACCCATTTCAATTGCAGGGTCAGCGCGTCCTGCGCGAAGGCAGTGCTGGCCGAAAGCGCCAAGGCGCCTGCAACGAGACCTCCGATAAGCTTTTTCATGTTCGTTCCCTTTTCCCTTTACGTCCGTCCACCACGGACAGACGGATGCCAGAAGGTAACGCCCCTCTCGATGAGGGCGATCACCCCGTAGAAGGCGGACCCCGCGATCGCCGCAACAGCGATCTCCGCCCAGACCAGGTCGATGGCGAGACGCCCCACCCCGGTCGAAATCCGGAAGCCCATTCCCACTATGGGCGTCCCGAAGAATTCCGCTACGATTGCGCCAATCAAGGCCAGAGTCGAGTTGATCTTGAGGGCGTTGAATATGAAGGGGCCCGCAGCGGGGAGCCTGAGCTTCATAAGGGTTTGCCAATTGTTGGCGGCATAGGTGTGCATGAGGTCACGTTCGATGGCGCTGGCGGCATTGAGGCCCGCAACCGTGTTGACCAGCATGGGAAAGAAGGTCATGGCGACGACGACCGCGGCCTTGGATTGCCAGTCGAAGCCGAACCACATGACCATGATTGGGGCGATGCCGATAATGGGCAGCGCCGACATGAAATTGCCGATGGGCATTACCCCGGCTTTGAGGAAGGGGGAGCGGTCGACGGCAATGGCAACGGCCAGCCCGGCGAGGCACCCGATGGCATAGCCGGGCAGCACCGACTTGACGAAAGTCTGGACGAAATCGGCCCAGAGTGTAGGCACTTCGGCGGTCATGCGCGCCCAGATGGCCGAGGGCGGCGGCAGCAGCACCGGCGGTACGTTGGCGCCGCGGGTAATGACTTCCCAGGCGACCAGCAAGGCAAGGCCGAAGATGACCGGGATGACGAGACCCGTGCCGGTTTCGGGCAAGTGCCCGGCCCTGATGGCGGCCGACAGGCGTTCGACGAACAGCCAGGCAAAGGCCCAGCTTGCCACCAATGCCCACCAGAAATGGGCGGGCATGGCGCCCTCCTCCGGCAGTGCCAGGATCAGCGCCACGGCGCCGAACAGCATCAGCGCGCCATCAAGCCAGAGGCTGAACGGCAGCGCCAGCCGGAGCAGCGACGCCGCGCCGAGCGCAAAGAACACGGTGAGCTGTGGGGCAGAACCGAAACTGGTGAAGCCGAACGCCAGGCCGAGCAGTGCGGCGCCGCCGGCCAGAAGGGCGAGGGCGAATTGCATGGCGGTCAGGCCGGTGCGGTTCATGCCCGTGCTCCCATGCGCATATTGACCCATTTTTCAGCCGAGCCAACAATGGCGACGAGGATTGCCGCGAGGCCCGCAGCGATGAACAGGGCCGCCCAGATCTGTACGGTCTGGCCATTATAGGAGCCGGTGAGCAGGCGTACACCCAAACCCCCGCCCGAGGCGTTGGAGAGTTCGGCCACCACTGCGCCGATCAGCGAAATGGCGATGCCCACCTTCATCGAGGCAAAGAGGAAGGGCATGGCAGCGGGCCAGCGCAGTTTCCAGAACACCTGCCAGCCATTGGCGTCGTAGGTTCGCAACAGATCGAGCTGGATGGCTTCGGGCGAGCGCAGCCCCTTGACCATGCCGACCACCACCGGGAAGAAGCTCAGATACATCGAGATCAGCGCCTTGGGCACCAGCCCGGTCAGCCCGACCGAGCCCAGACCCACCACCACCATGGGGGCGATGGCCAGAATGGGAATGGTCTGGCTGGCGATGATCCAAGGCATCAGCGAGCGGTCCGAGGCGTCATTGTGGATGATGGCCACCGCCAGCGCCACGCCCAGAGCCGTGCCGAAGGCAAAGCCGAGCAGGGTCGCCGACAGGGTGATCCAGCCATGATAGGCGAGCGAACGGCGCGAGGTGATTTCGAGCGCCACCGTGGCATTCCAGATTTCGCTGACCACCTGGTGCGGCGCCGGCAGCACAGGCTTGTCCTGCGCCCAGGTCTGGGCGGCAAATTCGGCAAAAGGCACGTCGATCAGATCGGCGCGCGCATTGAGGCGATCCTGCCAGGGCGCGTTCATCCAGATTGCAGCCGCATACCAGAACGCGAGAATGGCCAACAGGATGGTGAGGACTGGAATGACGCGGTTGGCCATTAAACCGAGCCCTCCTCGTAGGAATGCCCGGCCCGCAAGCCCTCGCGGACCCGCGCGGCGATAGCGAGGAATTCGGGCGTTTCGCGGATATCGAGCGGGCGATCACGCGGCAGGGTGGATTCGATGATGTCGGTCACCCGGCCGGGGCGCGGCGACATGACCACGATGCGGGTCGAGAGATAAACCGCCTCGGGGATGGAGTGGGTGACGAAACAGATGGTCTTTTCCGTGCGCGCCCAGAGCTTCAGGAGCTCGGAATTGAGGTGATCGCGGACGATTTCATCCAGCGCCCCGAAGGGTTCGTCCATCAGCAGGAGATCAGCGTCAAAGCTCAGCGCCCTGGCGATGGAGGCGCGCTGCTGCATGCCGCCGGAAAGCTGCCAGGGGTACTTCTTCTCGAAGCCTGAAAGGTTCACCAATTCCATGGTGCGCTTGACGCGCTCTGCCTGTTTGGCGGCCGAATGCCCCATGATCTCGAGCGGCAGGGCAATGTTCTTTTCGATAGTGCGCCAGGGATAGAGCGCGGCCGCCTGGAACACATAGCCATAGGCCCGCGCCTTTCGTGCTTCTTCGGGGCTCATGCCGTTAACCGACAGCGTGCCCGATGTGGGCTTTTCGAGATCGGCAATGGTGCGGAGGAACGTGGTCTTGCCACAGCCCGAGGGGCCGATGAAGGAGACGAAGTCGCCCTTGTTGATGGTCAGGTTGACGTCGGACAGGGCAACGATATCCCCGTCGCCGGTGGGGAAGGTCAGGCCGAGATTTTGGGCAGAGACGACGCTGGTCATACCGGCATCCCCCTCATCCGGGGCTGCGCGCCATCTTCTCCCCGAGAGGGAGAAGAATGGTCCGGCGCCCGCTTTGGCTGAGTGCCCTGAATTCTTCTCCCCCTAGGGGAGAGGTAGGATAGGCCAAAGGCCGAGTCGGGCGAGGGGGAAATTTCCACGACAACCAAATCCTGCATCAAACCCCCGTCGCCGGAATACCGCTGCGTTCCACCTTGCGCGGCGCCACGATTTCCTTCCACTGGCTGAGCGCCCGGTTCACAGGGTTTTTCGCCTCGCGGGCGACGAACTTGCCATGGCCCGGCTCGGCCTTGATCTCGCTTTCGACGATGGAGACCTTGCCGCGGCTCAAAACGAAGCGCGGCAGGCCGGTGACCTCGAAGCCTTCGAACACATTGTAGTCGATCACCGATTGCTGGGTTTTGGCCGAAATGGTCTTGGAGCGCTTGGGGTCCCAGACCATCAGGTCAGCATCGGCGCCGACCAGCACCGCACCCTTTTTGGGGTAGAGGTTGAGGATCTTGGCGATATTTGTGGAGGTGACGGCGACGAACTCGTTGGGCGTCAGTCGCCCGGTATTGACGCCCTTGGTCCAGAGCACTGGCAGACGATCTTCAAGGCCACCTGTGCCATTGGGGATTTTCGAGAAATCGCCAACCCCGAACCGCTTCTGATCCGTGGTGAAGGCGCAATGGTCCGTCGCCACGCAGGAGAGTGAGCCGGCCTGCAGCCCGGCCCAGAGCGAATCCTGATGCTGCTTGTTGCGGAAGGGCGGGGACATGACGCGGCGGGCGGCGTGATCCCAGTCGGGATTGAAATATTCGCTCTCATCGAGCACCAGGTGCTGGATCAGCGGCTCGCCATAGACCCGCATGCCCTTTTGCCGGGCGCGGCGGATGGCTTCGTGCGCCTGTTCGCAAGAGGTGTGGACCACATAGAGCGGCACACCGGCCATGTCGGCCAGCATGATGGCGCGGTTGGTGGCTTCTCCCTCCACCTCGGGCGGACGGGAATAGGCATGACCTTCGGGGCCATTATTGCCCTCGGCGAGCAGTTTTGCGGTCATGGCCGCGACCACATCGCCATTTTCGGCATGGACGAGCGGCAGCGCGCCGAGCGCGGCGCAGCGCTGGAAGCTGGCGAACATCTCGTCGTCATTGACCATCAACGCGCCCTTATAGGCCATGAAGTGCTTGAACGAGGTGATGCCGCGGTCGACCACGTCGGCCATCTCGTTGAACACCTGCTCGCCCCACCAGGTCACGGCCATGTGGAATGAATAGTCGGTCGAGGCCTTGCCGGACTTGTTGTCCCACATCTTGAGCGCATCGAGCAGGCTCTGCTCGGGACTGGGCAGGCAGAAATCGACCACCATGGTGGTGCCCCCCGAGAGGGCCGCGCGCGTACCGCTCTCGAAGTCGTCGGCCGAATAGGTGCCCATAAAGGGCATTTCGAGATGGGTGTGGGGATCAATGCCGCCGGGCATGACATAGCATCCGGTGGCATCGAGCTCCTCATCGCCCGAGAGGTTCTTGCCGATCTCGACAATGGTGTCGCCCTCGATCTTCACATCGGCTTCGTAGGACAGATCGGCGGTGACGATGGTGCCGTTCTTGATGACTTTGCTCATTTGCGCTGCTCCCTTGAGCCGAATTGATACTGATTGTTACGCAGACGGCGGCGGGCTCTTTCGATCTCTTCTGGCAAGAAAAGAGAACTCCAACGGCCCTCTTCCACCACTAACGCCTCGACTGTGAGGTCTAGGCGACCGGCCAGCATTAGTGCTGTGTATCCGTCCGACTGGCGGTCTGAATTGATCAGAAACTTGGCAGTGGCCAATCCTCCGCGATCCGACAGCATTCCCAAGAACACAGTGGCATTATATTTTGCCTCGGTCTTAGCGCGATTGTAGATATCAAACATCGCCCCCTGGAACGCGGTTTCTAGCGGACTCACTCCACGATCTCCGCGGTCTCGACCACGGCGTGGAACAGCACGTCGGCGCCGGCGGTGGCCCATTCCTTCGAGATGTCTTCGGCCTCGTTGTGGCTGAGCCCGTCGACGCAGGGACACATGACCATGGCCGTGGGTGCTACCCGGTTGATCCAGCAGGCGTCGTGGCCAGCGCCGGAGACGAGGTCGCGGTGGCTGTAGCCAAGCCGCTCGGCGGCGTCGCGGACGGCCTTGACGCAGTTCTCGTCGAAGGTCACCGGGTCGAAATGGCCGGTGGGTTCGACATTGAGGCCAAGGCCCAGGTCTTCGGCGATCTTGCCGGCCTGGGTCTCGATCTGCTCGCGCATGGAGGTGAGCTTGTCGAGTTCGGGCGAGCGGATATCGATGGTGAACACCGCCTTGCCGGGAATGACGTTGCGCGAATTGGGATAGACATTGGCCTGGCCGACAGCGCCAACCGCATTGGGCTGATGCGCCATGGCGATCTGGTGCACCGCCTCGGTGATGCGCGCCATGCCCAGCCCGGCATTGACCCGCATGTTCATCGGGGTCGAGCCGGTGTGGGCATCCTTGCCGGTCAGGGTCACTTCGAGCCACCACAGGCCCTGCCCGTGGGTGACGACGCCAATATCCTTGCCTTCGGCCTCGAGGATCGGGCCCTGCTCGATGTGTAGTTCGAACATGGCGTGGATTCTGCGCTCGCCGACCTTTTCCGGGCCCTTCCAGCCAATGCGTTCCAACTCGTCGCCAAAGCGTTTGCCCTCTGCATCGAGCCGGTCATAGGCCCAGTCCTGGGCGTGCATGCCGGCGAAGACGCCCGAGGCGAGCATGGCCGGGGCAAAGCGGGTGCCCTCTTCATTGGTCCAGTTGGTCACCACGATCGGGCGCCTGGTCTTGATGCCGAGATCGTTGAGGGTGCGGACCAGTTCCAGCCCGCCCAGCACGCCGAGCACGCCATCATATTTGCCGCCGGTGGGCTGCGTATCGAGATGGCTGCCGACGTAAACCGGATCGAGGCTCGGGTCCTCGCCTTCCCGGCGGGCAAACATGGTGCCCATTTCATCGACGCCCAGCGTCAGTCCGGCCTCTTCACACCAGCGGGCAAAGAGCTCGCGACCCTCCTTGTCGGCATCGGTCAGGGTCTGGCGGTTATTGCCGCCCGCCACGCCCGGGCCGATTTTGGCCATTTCCATCAGGCTCTCCCAGAGCCGTTCGCCATTGATCCGAAGGTTTTCGCCGGGAGAGGTCATGATGCTTACTCGTCGTTCTGGAGTTCAGGACAAAAAACCCCGCCGTCGCGTTGAGGCGACCGGCGGGGCTGGGAGGTTCGTGTATCAGCGCCGTGTTCCCTCTCCGTCCCGGAGAGGGAGGGCATGGTCAGCGATTTTTTGGTGACGCTGACCATGGTGTCCTATTTCACGCTCGGGAAGCTGAATTCGGCGCCGCCCTTGATGCCGGCGGGCCAGCGGGTGGTGACGGTTTTCAGCCTTGTGTAGAAATGAACGCCTTCGGGCCCGTAGATGGAATGGTCGCCGAACAGGCTGCGCTTCCAACCGCCGAAGGAATGGTAGGCCACCGGCACCGGGATGGGCACGTTGATGCCGACCATGCCCACCTCGATCTTGTCGGCGAATTCGCGGGCCGCGTCGCCGTCGCGAGTGAAGATGGCGGTGCCATTGGCATATTCATGGCCGTGGATCAGATCGACCGCGTCCTTGAAGCTATCGCGGCGGACCACCGAGAGCACGGGGCCAAAGATTTCTTCCTTGTAGATCTTCATGTCCGGCTCGACATTGTCGAACAAGGTGCCGCCGACGTAATAGCCCTCTTCATAGCCCTGCAGCTTGAAGCCACGGCCATCAACGACCAGCTTGGCGCCCTCTTCGACACCACTATCAATATAGCCGAGGATCTTGTCGCGGTGCATCTTGGTGACCACCGGACCCATTTCAGCGTCCTTGTCGGTGGCCGGGCCGATTTTCAAACTCTCGACGCGGGGTTTCAGCTTGGCAACCAGTGCGTCGGCGGTTTCCTTGCCGACGGGCACGGCGACGGAAATGGCCATGCAACGCTCGCCGGCCGAACCATAGCCGGCGCCCATCAGCGCATCGGCGGCCTGATCGAGATCCGCATCGGGCATGATGACCATGTGGTTCTTGGCGCCGCCCAAGGCCTGCATGCGCTTACCGGCCTTCGTGCCGCGCTGATAGACGTATTCGGCGATCGGGGTGGAGCCGACAAAGGACACGGCCTTGATGTCGGGATGGTCGAGAATGCCGTCGACCATTTCCTTGTCGCCGTGAACGATGTTGAGAATGCCTTCGGGCAGCCCAGCTTCCATGAAGAGGTTCCAGGCCAGCATGGAGGCGGAAGGATCGCGCTCGGAGGGTTTCAGGATGAAGGCATTGCCGCAGGCGATGGCGGCCGGATACATCCACATCGGCACCATGGCCGGGAAGTTGAACGGGGTGATCCCGGCGACGACGCCAAGCGGCTGGCGGTCCGAATAGCTGTCGATGCGGGGGCCCACATTGCGGGAGAATTCGCCCTTGAGCAGTTGCGGGATGCCGCAGGCGAAGTCGACGCAGTCGATGCCGCGCGCCAATTCGCCCAGCGCATCGTCATGCACCTTGCCGTGTTCTTTGCTGATCTCGCGGGCGATGTCGTCAGCATATTGATCGAGCAGCGCCTTGAACTTGAACATGACGCGGGCCCGCTTCATGGGCGGGGTGTTGCCCCAGGCCACCTGCGCCTTGACCGCATTTTCGACGGCGGCGTCCAACTCACTCATGGTCGAGAGTGGCAATTCGGCACTCTGTTCGCCGGTGGCGGGGTTGAACACCGGCACGCGGCGGGTGGATGACGAAACATAGCGTTTGCCGGCGACGGCGTTTTCGATGACGTGCATCAGGGCTTCCCCTCCAGATTGGGAACGTTCATTCTATATCCATCTGTATAGAATTTTTGTTCCATTCTATTCAAGCGTCTTGAGGATGCCCGACAAGGTCGAGACAATTTCGTCGATCTGGCTTTCCGTGATGATCAGTGGTGGGGACAGCGCGATGATGTCGCCGGTGGTGCGCACGAGCAGACCCTGTTCATAAGCCTTGAGGAAGGCGGAGAAGGCCCGCTTGGTGGGCGATCCGGCGATGGGTTCGAGCTCGATGGCGCCGACCAGGCCGATATTGCGAATATCGATGACGTGCGGCAGGCCCTTGAGGGAATGCAGCGCATCCTCCCAGGCCTTCGCCAGCTCCGCCCCGCGGGTCAGCAACCCTTCTTCCTTATAGGTATCGAGCGTGGCCAGGGCCGCCGCCGAGGCGACCGGATTGCCCGAATAGGTATAGCCGTGGAAGAACTCGATCAGATGTTCGGGACCCTGCATGAAAGTGTCGTGGATCTCGGCCGAGACCATGACCGCACCCATGGGGATGACACCGTTAGTGAGCCCCTTGGCGGTGACCATGATGTCGGGCGTGACGCCGAAATAATCGGCCCCAAACGGGGTGCCGAGACGCCCATATCCGGTGATGACCTCGTCAAAGATCAGCAGAATGCCATGCTTTTTGGTGATCTCGCGCAGGCGCTTGAGATAGCCCGGCGGCGGAATGAGCACGCCGGTCGATCCGGCCACCGGCTCGACGATGACCGCGGCAATGGTGGAGGCGTCGTGCAGGGTGACAATACGCTCGAGTTCATCGGCCAGATCGGCGCCATGTTCGGGCAGGCCACGCGAAAAAGCGTTCTCGGCAAGGTTGTGGGTGTGCGGCATGTGATCGACGCCGGTCAGCAGCGTGCCGAACATCTTGCGATTGGTGACGATGCCGCCCACCGAGATGCCACCGAAATTGACGCCGTGATAGGCACGCTCGCGACCAATCAGGCGGGTGCGGCTGCCCTCCCCTTTCACGCGATGATAGGCCAAGGCGACCTTGAGTGCGGTTTCCACCGATTCCGATCCGGAATTGGTGAACAGCACATGATCGAGGCCATCGGGGGTGAGATCGACCAGGCGATTGGCCAGTTCGAACGCCTTGGGATGGCCCATCTGGAAGGCGGGGGCGTAGTCGAGTTCGCCGGCCTGCTTGCCGATGGCCTCGACAATCTTGGGACGCGCATGACCCGCGTTGACGCACCACAGGCCCGCCGTGCCATCGAGCACCTGGCGGCCATCGGAGGTTGTGTAGTGCATGTCCTTGGCCGCCACGAACATGCGCGGGGCCTTCTTGAACTGACGGTTTGCCGTAAACGGCATCCAGAACGCACTGAGGTCGTTTGGCGCTACATTGGACGAAGTGGACACGAACGCTCGCTCCCGTTGAATTTGGCCTGGCCTCGTTTTGGGTCTTGACGCGGCGGTCCGAACCCCGGAAATTTTGACCAGTTGGAAAAATGTTAGCATCCCTGCACATTCCCGCAAGGCGAAAATGTCCGGAAAAAAACTCAAAGCCGTCGAGCACCCCCCGGTCAGCGCCAAGCGGCAGCACAAGGCCGATGCCAAGGCTGCGACAAGCCATCCGCCCCAAAGGCCGCGCCCGCTGACCCGCATCCAGAAGGAAAAACAGGACATCATTCTCGAGGCCGCGCTGGAAGTGTTTTCAGTGCACGGCTTTCGCGGCTCGACGATCGACCAGATCGCGGAAGTGGCAGGGATGAGCAAGCCGAATTTGCTCTATTACTTTCCGCGCAAGGAGGAGATCCATCGCCGGCTGATTGCCGCCCTGCTCGATACCTGGCTGGCGCCGCTACGCGACTTCGACGAGCGTGGCGACCCGTTCACCGAAATCCGCTCCTATATTCGGCGCAAGCTGGAAATGGCGCGGGACTTTCCGCGCGAAAGCCGGCTGTTCGCCAATGAAATGCTGCAGGGCGCGCCGCGTATCAGCGAGATGATAGAGATCGATCTCAAGGCACTGGTCGATGAAAAGGCCAAGATCTTGTTGACCTGGATGGAACAGGGCCGGCTGGCCCGCACCGATCCCTATCACTTGATCTTTTCGATCTGGGCGACCACGCAACATTATGCCGATTTCGACGTGCAGGTGCGCGCCGTGCTGGGCAAAGGCCGCAATGGCGACGGGCGCTTCGAGGACGCGGCGCGCTACCTCGAACAATTGTTCATGCATGGCCTCTCGCCCAAGCCGCGTGTAAACGGTTCGGCCTGACAGGCCGAGCAGCCGTCTAAGCGCTCTGGGCCAACGATGCTGGCAAGGGACTATTGCTGGCCAGACCCTCGCGCGGTTTGGGCCGGACTTCGCCAGCAAAGCAAAAGGTCCCGCCGTCCTGTCGTTTGGCTTCATAGAGAGCCCGATCGGCCTGTCGGAGCAGGTCGGTGGGTGTCTGCCCAAGGCCATCCTGCACAATGCCCAGGCTTACGCCCACGCTGACATTGCGGCCCACAGAGGTGAGCGGCGCGCCGATGGCCGCAATGCAATCGCGTGCCAGGTGAATGAGATCGCTGCGGTGGTGGCGATGCACGATGGCAACGAATTCGTCGCCGCCGATCCGGGCGAGGAATTCGCCGGGTAGCAATTGGGCCGCCAGTCTCTGGGCGACCTCGATCAGCGCGAGGTCCCCGGCGTGATGGCCGAACAGGTCATTGACCGGCTTGAACCGGTCAAGATCGAAAGCCAGCACAGAAAAGGACCAGTCGCCATCGGCAAGTCGGGACAACTCGCCTTCCAGCGCCAGTCGATTAGGCAGACCGGTCAAATGGTCGCGCAGGGCCTGACGTTGCGCCGCAATGCGTTGACGCTCGATGCGGCGCACATGACCCAGCATGGCCACCAGACAAGCCAGCACGCTGCCAATCAGCACCAGCATGAGCGGCACTCGCAGGGGGGCGTGTGTATTGAACAGGTGCAGGCCCGGCCGCTCCGCTGTCCAGGTGAGGAAGTGACTGCCCAGAGGTCCGGAGAGCAGCGGCAGGGATTGCTGATATTCGCCCGCAGCGGCGCTCGGCGATAGCGCAAGATTGCGCAGGCCGGCGACTTCACCCAGGCGCTCAAGGGCGGGTTCCACCTGACTTTCGGGGAGGGTCACCAGAGTATCGGCGACTTGCGCTGCCCGCGCGCGCTCTTTGACCATGGAGAGGCTGTCGGTCGTCTCCATGACATGCAGGGTGGAGCCGATGAGCACTGCCCCGGCCACCAGGGCGCCCACAAACGCGCCAACCACTAGCCTCCGGATAGGCGCCAGTGCCTTGGCCGGGTCGGAATCCGGCAAAGTCGAGAACTTGTTAATTTTGGCGCCCACCACGCAGACCCTGCATCCAAGGCCATCCTGGCCCGGCAATGGTTGGCAAGTGGTTAGCGCGTCATGCTTTTTCGCGAAATCGTGATATGGATCGGCAGGAACCCTGCACAGCCCATAAAGCCGCGCCGGGCCATATTCGGCGTCAGGACGCAGAGGGACCTTATCATGCCAGAGCCGACCGCAATCACACTGGGCCGCAAGGACTGGTTGTGGCTTGTGGGTATCTGGGCGCTGGTCGCCGCAACCCTGTTGTGGCGCAGCGTGCACGGCAGCGCCGGCGCGCCGCTGTTTCTCGACACTGATGACGCCATGCGCATGGTGGTGGTGCGCGATTTTCTTGATGGACAGGGCTGGAACGATCTGGTCCAGCATCGGCTCAACACGCCATTCGGCGCGGAAATCCATTGGTCACGGCTGGTCGACCTGCCGCTGGCCGGCCTGCTCTGGCTGGCGCGCCAGTTTACCGACTTCAGACAGGCCGAGTGGGTAGCAGGCATGGTCTGGCCGCTGGTGCTGCTTGGCGCGTTGCTCTGGCTCAGCGCGCGCGCGACGCTGGAGCTGGTGGGCCGGGCCGGATTGCTACCTGGACTGGTTCTGCCCATCCTCAGCCCGGCTATTCTCGCCGAATTTTCGCCCGGCCGGGTCGACCACCACAATGTGATTATTGTTCTGACCATGGCCACGCTGCTGGCCAGCCTGGTGGCGCTGCGCCGATCCGGCGCCGCCTGGTTCGCCGGAATATGTGCGGCGCTGGCGCTCTCGGTTGCCCTTGAAGCCGTACCGGTCATGCTGGCCGCAATCCTGGCCTTTGGCCTGTGCTATGTCGCCGACCCGGCCCGCGCCGGCAATCTGATGCGTTTCGGGCTGGGCCTTGGCGGCGGGTTAACCGTCCTGCTGATGCTGGTCCGTCCGCCCGACCGCTGGCTGGAGGCGGCTTGCGACATGATCTCCCCGGTCTATGTCCTGGCCGGTGTTCTGGTCGGACTGGTTTTTGTGGTGGTCTCGCTCCTGCCCGCGCCGCGCCGGGCCTGGCAGCGACTGGTGCTGCTGGCCGGGCTCGGAATTGCCGCAGGCGCTGCAGTGATCCTCGCCTATCCACAATGCCTGGGCGGACCCTATGCATCGCTCGATCCCTGGCTGGAGGAAAACTGGATCGGAGCCATCATCGAAGCCAAGCCCTGGCACGCATCGCTGCCCGAATTGCCGGCCTATGCCATAACCGTGGGCGCGCCGGTTTTTCTGGGGTTGATCGCAGCAGCGCTGGCTTTCCGGAGAACGCCGGAAAAGCGGCTGGGCTGGCTGACGCTGCTGGTGTTTCTGGTGCTCACCACCCTTGTGATGCTGGCCCAGATCCGGGGGGCGCGGCTGGCCATCCTGCCCACCATTCCGGCTGCGGCCTGGCTGATCGCCGTGACGCAGCAACGCTATCTGGCGCAGCGCAAACTGCTGCCTGGTCTGGCACTGGCCGCGGCCTGGCTGATGTTTTCCGGAATAATGCTGAGCATTGTGGTGTCCAACGTGGTCAATCTGCTGCCCGATGGGCGGGCGCAATTGGTCAGCGCCACCCGCGCCAGCAAGCAGCCCTGCCTTGCCGGTGACGCCTTTGCCGATCTGCGCGGAATGCCGCCGGAGCGCGTGATGACCCCGATTGATCTGGGCGCGCACCTGCTGCTCGAAACACCGCATGGCGTGGTTGCCGCACCCTATCATCGCAATGAGCAAGGCGTGCTGGATGCTTTCCGCTTCTTCAACCAGCCGGTGAGCGAAGCCCGAAAGATCGCCACCAACCGCGGCCTTGGGCTGCTGGTCACCTGCCCCGCCATGCCCGAAATGCAGGGCACCGGTCTAGGCGAGCCCAATACCATATTAAGCCTGCTGGCCGCCGGCAGGCCGCCGGACTGGCTGGAGGACGTCTCGCTTGAGGGACCGCTCAAGATCTATGCGATCCTGCCGGAAGAGCGCGAACAAAGCGCCTCGAATTGAACGGGACGCCTCCTGATTGACCGATCCTGACGGCGCTATTCGGCGACCACACCGGTGCCGATAGGGCAACTCACGCCGGTGCCTGCCAGCCCACAATAGCCATTTGGGTTCTTGGCCAGATATTGCTGGTGATAGGTTTCGGCATAATAGAACGGCCCGGCCGGAGCGATGTCGGTGGTGATCGTGCCCTGCCCCCGGGCGTCGAGCGCCCGCTGATAGGTGGCACGGCTCTTCTCCACGATCTCGGCCTGTTCGGGCGTGGTCGTGTAGATCGCCGAGCGATATTGGGTGCCAACATCATTGCCCTGGCGCATGCCCTGGGTTGGGTCATGCTCTTCCCAGAAGCGTTTGAGCAGGCTGTCGAGCCCGATCACAGCCGGATCATAGACCACCTTGACCACCTCGGTATGGCCGGTGCGGCCCGAGCAGACTTCGTTATAGCTCGGATTGGGTGTATGCCCGCCCTGATAGCCCACGGCAGTGACATGGACGCCGGGCAGTTTCCAGAACAGGCGCTCAGCGCCCCAGAAACAGCCCAGGCCAAAATAAACGGTTTCGGCTCCGGCCGGATACGGCCCCTTGAGCCCGTGGCCATTGACGAAATGGTCCGGAGCGACGGGCATCACGTCGTCGCGACCCGGAAGGGCCTCGGCAGGGGTTGGGATCGTGCTCGGCTTTTGACGGAAGAACATCTGTTGCTCCTTTCAGCCCCTATTCGGTGGCGAGCGGACATCGGTTACGCGCGATCAGATCTGTTCCTGACGCAGGAAGCGCTCACGGCGCGGTCGGCGACCGGCCAGCGCGATGAGAATACCGGGCAGGCCAAGAACGGCAAAGGCCGGATAGGTGAGCAGGGCCTGCATGGCTGCATCAAGCAGATCGGAAAAAAAGCGGCTTTCAAAAAATCCGCTCACCGCGCCAAGACTGGGCGGGTGCAATTGGGTCCAGGCGTCCCCCAAGCTGGTGAAGACAATGGCATTGGCAGCCAATGACTTGGTGCCATCGACAACAAGAAGAACCAGCGCCAGACCAATCAGCCAGGTGCCCAATATTCTCAAGACCAGCCGCATCTACATTCCCTATGCCTGCCTTGATTAAGTCGAACCGGCCCCGGCTCGTTCCGCTGTATGGCACCAGCGCCTTGTGCCATGCAGAAGGTCGCGCCACAAGCTGCCGCTTGTTTTGGTAACATCGTGATCCGGGCTGACAAAAACAATCGGGGACGCACCAAAGTGATCCCTTGCGCCGCAAACGATGATGAGTATATTGCGCCTCGCTCGCAGCGGCCCTCAGGGGACCCGTGATCCCGGCTTTTTTCCAGACCGGGCTTGAAGCGATGCGGAGAGGTGGCCGAGTGGTCGAAGGCGCACGCCTGGAAAGTGTGTAGGCGGGGAACCGTCTCAAGGGTTCGAATCCCTTTCTCTCCGCCACTCCTAAGTCATTGAAATTGCTAGCACCGAATCCGAATCGCAAGTCGGATTCTGTCACAGCATCCTGTCACAGCTGATAGGGTGTTTGTTCCTTGCATAAGTCTGTCGCATCTTTGGTTCACCGGCGAGGTCCGGTCTTCTGGTTTCGAAAGTCGGTGCCAGTCGACCTGATCGATCGCCTTGGCAAGTCGGACATTCGACGGTCGCTGCGAACGTGCAACGCCCGTCTGGCCCGACAAAGAGCGTGGACACTGATCTTGTTGGTCGAGGAAGCATTTGCAGTTTTGCGTGACGCGGGGCTAACGCTCCGCGCGCGCGACGCTTTGAATGCCGTCCTTGACCAGGTCTTTGAGGATCTGGACCGTAATGAAGTTCAGTGGTCGCAGCGCCTGCGGTATCGAGCCCTGATGCACACGCTTTTCTCTGAGGAGCGACCGAACGAAGGGCCCAAAGTTTTGCCGGAGGTTCGCGCTGCGGCAAAGCCAGCTGACGAGTGTTTCGTGTCGACCACCATATCGACAGCTTCCCAGGTGACTCAAACGACCACCGATGTGGCCCAGGCCGTTGTCGATGCGATGAGAAACGCGTCAATCCATCCTGAGGCCAGGAAGAATCTGACAGCTCATATCGAGGGCTACATTTCCAGCCTTCGCAGCAAGAGACGTGGGGCAAAATACATCGCTGAAGTCGGAACCAAGTTGAGAGTCTTCGTGACGGCTATGGGTGACAAGCCGATATTCGATTACAGCAAGCAAGACATTCTCGATTATCGTGATCTGGTAGACCAAATGCCGATCGACGCAATCAAACATCTAAAAACGGACAATATACGCATGGCCATCGCTCAGAACATGGAGCGCCCTGTGCCATTGCCACCGATCAGCGCAACAACGGTCAACGCGAAGTATTTGACCGCCCTACGCGGTTTTTTCGCCTATCTCGCCAACCGAGGTTTCATCGCCCACAATGTGGCTGATGGCGTCCAGTCGGAGCAAGAGCGGAATGGTGAGGATATGCTCGACGTGGAAAAACGCTTGCCATTCTCGCCACGGATTGAGCGAGATCTATTTGAATCGACGCGCAAGAAGAAAAAGGACTCAGCAGATTATTGGTGGCCTCGCATCAACTGCAGACAAGGTCTCAGGCTACAGGAGCTTACACAGCTCTGCGTTTCTGACTTCCGCATGCTGCATGGCAGACTCTGTCTGGATCTGTTGCACTTTGATTTCGACGGGGATCCCAATCACGCGCTTCGGCGGGCGGAGCTGCAACTAAAGTCATCCGCAGCTCGCAGGATCGTGCCAGTTGCCCAAGAGTTGCTTAATGAGGGGGTTGAGGCATTCATTGAAATGCGCCGAAAAGCGGGTGGTCCGAATGCCCGCTTGTTTCCAAACGAGCATGCGGACAAGTATGGCAACACGTCATCAGCGTTTTCGAAACGTGCAAACCGCGAAGTGCGGCGTCATACACCGGACCGCCGCATCGTAGCCTACAGCGGCCGGCACACATTTGCTCAGCGATGTGACGAAGCGCAAATCCCACAGCATATTCGGAACATGTTCATGGGACATGAGCCAGAAGAGACCTCAGCTGGTGGGCAGAAAAAGTCGCGAGGTAAGCACGTCTCGGCTACTTACGGCTCACCATTGCCAACTCCTGAAGACCTGGCATGGTTTGATAAGATCAAATTTCCCTTCTGAAACTTCAAGGCTCAACGAGTAGTCGGCGTGCGAGCATGTTGCCTCGAGCTGTTTTCGGGGCTCAGATGCATGCTCTCCAACGCACAGTGTTGGACGAAATGATATTGAACAGCCCGCGAACTGCAGGTGCTTGGGGAGCGTGTGCGGCCCCTGAGTAGGCCCGACCACAGTGACAGAAGCTATCGCTCCCGTAGTCGACCGACTGAATCCACAAACCCTCTGATGAAAAAGTGTTACCTCGAGAAGAGGTTTTCGACTCAACCCGTCAACTATTCGACTCAACTCGCCAACTTTCCGACTCATATTGCCCGGACGTGGGACAAGGCACCCGAAATCGTTGTCGATATAAAACTGTTACCTCAGGGTGAGGAAAGCGACTCACCGTGAAGAAGTAACGGGGGTGTACGATGGGGTAACCGAGACGGCTTTTCTCAACCCGATCCCGAAACCACGCGACGAAGCAGGAAAAGTGGGAGGATCGGCGGCGCAGGTCATATCTACCATCTCTGGAGCTCGGCTGGTGACTGAAAAGGGGCCGACAGCGGGCTGTCGGCTTTTGGCCAGCGGCAAGGAGTAAGCAGACCGCGGGCGGAGGAGGTTTCCGTTTGGCACTTGCACTAACAGGCGGCTGTATAGGCAATCTTCACCACTTGAAGAACTCTGCTGCATACTTGCCCTGCTCGCGCTGCCCATAGGATGAGCCCTTGCGGCCGCCGAAGGGCACATGGAAGTCAACGCCCGCGGTCGGCACATTGACCATCACCATACCGGCCTCGGCGTCGCTTGAAATGGGTCGCATGCTTGAGAGAGATCGTGACGATGCCAGCCGAGAGACCAAATTCGCTGTCATTGGCCGTGGCCAGGGCTTCTAAGTAGTCCTTGACCTTGATGACGGCGGCCTCGGGCCCGAAGATTTCCTCGCGGGCAATGCGCATGGAATTGGTTGCGCCGATGACCCAAGGCTAGCGCTTCATGACGAGTAGGTGTTCACGCTGACCAGCAACGCGTTCGAGGGCGACTATTGAAGGATCACGCCCTGGTCGTCAGTTTTGTTATCCAGCTCAATCCGTCCTGGGTCCTTCCACCCGGCCGGTATTCGCAGCCGACCCAGCCGTCATAGCCCAATCGGTCAATCTCCCGTAGGATTCTGGCGTCATCGAGTTCCCCGCTCCCGGGCTCGCTGCGATCCGGCACCGCAGCGACCTGGATATGCCCGACCATAGGCATCAGCACTCCGAGCGAGCGCAGGACATCGCCGTGCAGGATCTGGCGGTGGTAGATGTCGTATTGCAGCCGGACGTTGTCGCGATCGAGGTCACCGATGATTTCGGCCGCCAGATCGAAACTGTCGAGAAAATAGCCGGACATGTCGCGCCCGTTGAGCGGTTCGATGAGGATATCGACACCCGCCGCACCCGCCGCATCCGACGCTTCGAGAAGCGCCTCGCGATAGCGCTGGCGCGTTGTCCTGTCCTCTGCAGAGGCCAGTCCGGCCATCATGTGCACGCGCGGCACGGCAAGGTGACGGGCATAGTGCAGCGCGGTTTCAAGCCCAGTTGTGAACTCCCCCGCCCGCTCTGACAGCGCAGCCAGGCCGCGCTCGCCCTCGTCCCAGTCGCCCGGCGGCATGTTGAACAACACAATCTCGACGCCTGCGGCCTCGGCTTTCGCTTTCATTCCCATCGCCAAATCAGGTGCACATCGCCTTTGTCGAGGGCGATTAGCTTTGCAGCCAGCGATGGTGTCAACATTACTGCGGCCAAGGCCGAGAGTGAGCCGTCAATCGCCATGGCAGCGGTGCTATTAGCGGCCTACAAAGTCCTCGCGCTTCGCTGGCTATCTGCGTGTTCAACATCGATTCTTGCACATGTCCGGCCGTGGCACCGCGACAGCCCCGTTACATTTTTAAGCAGGCTGCCGCCGTGCGGTGGGCCTTCAGATGCATCGCTTCGATCATGATACGTTCGGGTTTCGGACCCTCCCCAGCGAGTCCGGCGAAGATGCGATCGAACACCTCCGTCTGGCTCCAGCGGATGAACCGATTGTAGAGCGTCTGGTGCGGGTCGTAGCCGGCCGGCGCGTCCTTTCACTTCAGCCCGTTGCGGATCACGTAAATAATCCCGCTCACCACCGGCCGGTCATCGACCCGCGGAACCCCGTGCGAAAGTGGAAAGAACGGCGAAATCCGCGCCATCTGGCGCTCGCTCAGCAGAAACAAATCCCCCACCACGGCCTCCTTCTCAGAGACCGTGATCACATCTCAAACAGAACCAATAGGTCCTGAGCCTAGTGCGTGCCGTCAAAGAGGAAGCCGCGAACGTAGCGGCTCCGACGGAATTGCAGTCTGACATCCAGCGATTTGGCCATCAGACCGTGCCTCCAAGCGAACCTTCGAGCTTGGCCAGTTCCTGACCGCCAGCCATCAAGTCCTGCAATTGTTCGGAGGTGATCTCACCGCGCTTGGCCGTACCCAGGGTCTTACCCCGGTTGAGGACCGTGAACCGATCCCCTACAGCCATGGCGTGACGCACGTTGTGGCTTATGAAGACCACGCCCACGCCCTGCTTGCGCACCTTGTCGATGGTCGCCAGAACGTTGGAGGTCTGCCGCACGCCCAGGGCGGAGGTGGGTTCGTCCAGAATGAGGATCTTGGCACCGAAATGCACTGCCCGCGCAATGGCGACCGTTTGGCGCTCGCCACCGGAAAGTGTACCCACAGCCTGATCCGGCGCGCGCAGATTGATCCCCATTTCCCGCATTTCGGTCATGGTAATCTCATTCATACGATCCATGTCCAGCCGCTTGAACGGCCCCACGCCTTTGCTCGGCTCCCGCCCCATGAAGAAGTTGCGGGTTACGCTCATCAGCGGGATCATTGCGAGATCCTGGAACACCGTCGCGATGCCGGCCTCCATGGCGTCACGCGGTGTCGAGAACGACATCTGTTTGCCTTCAAACAGGATTTGGCCGCTTGTGGGCTTGTGCACCCCGGACATGGTCTTGATGAAGGTGGATTTGCCCGCGCCATTGTCGCCGAGCAGGCAATGGCATTCGCCGGGCTTAACGTCGAAGCTGACCCCGGCCAAAGCAATGATATTGCCGAAATGCTTTTCTATGTTCTGCATTTCGATGATCGGGGCAACGTCTGGCGCTTCGCCATGATGGAACGTGGAGTCTGCGGTCATGATCAGCGCTCCCCGGTGACGCGTTTGCGGATCGCGTTGTTAAAGAGAACGGCCACGAGCAGCATGCCGCCCAGGAAGACCTGGAACCAGTCCTGGTCGAAATCGGTATAGGTCAACCCGATCACGACCATGCCGAAGATGACAGCGCCGAAGAACGCGCCGATGGCAGAACCATAACCGCCAGTGAGCAGACAGCCGCCGATAACTGCCGCGATAATAGCCTCGAACTCCTTCATGAAGCCGCGACGGGCATCGGTCGAGCCTGCGTCCATGACGGTGATGATGGCGACCAAAGCAGCGCAGCACGCCGTGACCATGAACAGCGAGATCTTCACCTTTCGCACCGGCACGCCCGCATTGCTCGCAGCATTGGCGTCCCCACCGGCGGCAAATATCCAGTTGCCAACTGGGGTTCTGAGCAAGACCCATGTCGCCAACAGTGCGATCAGCACGAACCAGACGATCTCGATCGGCAATCCCGGCACTTTGGGCGCGCCATTGTTGAAGGTTTCAATGATCCCGGCATCCGCAAGTACCTTGAAAAGTGCGCCAAACGCATCCCCTGAGAAGAATGGCGCGAGCCAGTCCCCTTCCACAGCTTCGCGCACACCGCGAAGTTGGGTGGAGCCACCGGTGGCGATCTTGAGCCCCACCAGCGACAGTCCTCGCAAAACGAACAGGAATGCCAGGGTCACGATGAAGGATGGCAGTCCAGAGCGGATCACGATGATGCCGTTGATCGATCCGACCATGGCCGAGAGCAGGAAGGTTGCCGGAATGGCGATGATAAGCGGAAGGCCAAGCGTGACGGTGGCCGCGGCAAAAAACAGACCGGCAAAGGCGACCATCGATCCGATGGAGAGATCGAATTCACCCCCGATCATCAGCAGCGAGGCGCCGATGGCAAGTATGCCGAGCTGGGCCGCGGGCGTCATGAAGTTGACGATCCCGGAGAAGGTGAACATTGCCGGATCCGCAGTTAGCAGGAAGAAGACCGTGACCAGGATGAATCCGGCGACGGCGCCGAGTTCCGGCCTCTTGAGGATGCGGGCGCCCAGGCCCTCGGCCTTCATGCGCTCGTCTCTTACAGCCTGTGCAGCATCTTCTGACATATGGTCCTCCCTGGAGATAGGGCCGTGACGCGATGTGCAGCACGGCCCCGGTTTCACAACGTCATGGCAGCGGTTAGCGGATGCCCTGCGCAGATAGCTCAACCACTTGGCCCGCCTTGTCGGCGGTGATCAGGTTCGGACCGGACGGCACGTCGCCGCCGGGCACGAGACCGTACTTGGCGTGCAGCGCCAGGAAGGTCACCGGCAGGTAACCCTGGAGGAATTGCTGCTGATCGATGGCGAATGCGGCATCCCCGTCAGCGACGGACTGCAGGAAGTTGGCGGACAGATCGAAGGTACCGATGAGCACGTCGCCCGTGCGACCAACGGCATCAACCGCAGCTACCGCGGGCTCACCCACCAGGCTGGCGCCGAGACCCATCACCGTATCGATATCCGGGTTGGACTCGAGGGCTGCGCGGATCTTGGCCTCGACCTCGGCCGGATCGTTGTTGGTGGGAACTACTTCAACGGTGCCACCGAAACCTTCGATGAAACCTTCGCAGCGCAGATCGAGGGCGACGTTGCCGACTTCCTGGTTGACGCAGATGGCGGTGGTGCCACCCATCTCCGCCAGCTTCTCACCAGCCGCCTTGCCAGCAGTGAATTCGTCCTGGCCAACATGGAGCAACGCACCGAGTTCCTTGGCAACGTCCGAACCAGAGTTCATGGAGATGACTGGGATGCCGGCCGCAACAGCGCGCTCGATGGAGGGGCCAAGAGCGTCAGCATCCGGGATAGAAACGACGAGCCCGTCGGGCTCCTGATTTACCGCGGCGTCGATCAACTGGCTCATCTGCACCATGTCGAAGGTCTCAGGGGATCGGAAATCGACATTGGCGCCGGTGTCGGCCGCTGCGGCCTCCACGCCGTTCTTCACCACTGACCAAAACGGATCGTTGGCCTGGCCATGGGCAACGACGATGATTTCCTGCGCCGCAGCCGGAGCAGAGAATCCAACAGCCGCAGCAATGGCGACCGCCTTGAGCAATTTAGACATGTTACCTCCCAATGTGTTTTGTGGATTATTCCACTGCGCTCGCCTCCTCAGCGGGCGCCCTCCCGACCATTTCGCTCCTACGAAATGGAATATTTATTCTATAAATCCTCCGCATGGCTTTAGTCAACGCCGCTTTGCATTGCCTTGATCGCAACCGCCAGCGTAGTGGTCAGTGTGATCGAGGCGGTGAGCGAACGAAACCCTGCAACCTCGTCCTCACGCGCAATCAGCATTTCAGTAGCAAATCCACTAAGGGGGCAATTATCCGAGTCGGTAAGTCCATAGACCTTGATGCCCCGATCCGATGACTCTCTGGCCAGCCTGATGGTTTCAGGGGAGAAAGGCGCGAAAGACGCAGCAAACACTACATCCCCCTCAAAGATGGTGCCGGATGCATTCAGCATGCCAGAGGCGTAATGCAGCGAAGACGGCACTTCGAGCTTGTCGAGCAAATAGGCCATGCTGGACACCACGGCATAAGCACGGCGAAGGCCGATCAGATGAATGACGCGGGCCTGCGCCATGCCCCGAGCGATCCTGTCCAGACCCTCATTGGTAACTGAGTTGGCCAGCGAGAGAAGCGACTTATGACCAGCCTCGGCGAACTCAGCGAGCAATTGTCCAGTACCAACATCTGCCTGGAACCGCAGATTGCCGAGACGATCCTGATAGTCCGGGCGGAAATCGGTAACTTGCGCCTTGAACAGTCCCTGCATTTCCGAATAGCCAGAAAAACCCAATGCCTGGCAGAACCGCATATAGGCCGAGGGAGCCACGCCTGACGCCCGCGCCATCTCCGACACTGTGGAGACCGGAATGAGATGCAGATGGCGACGGGTAAACAATGCGCATTGCTTCAAACGCTTGGGCAGAATATCAGCGCCTGCATCGAGCCGCTCAAGCACCTCGGTGACCGTCTGGGGGACCAGAGCTGAAGTTTGCGGGGCGGTCATCACGTTCCTCTCTTGACAGCCAGCCTACAACCGAACATTGGATTTTGGAATAAAAATTCTAAAAGGGAGGCAGTCATGGCAATGGGGTTGGGCCTCATAGGCACCGGTTTCATGGGCAAGGCCCATGCCCTGGCGTACCGCCAGGCCGGGGCCGTATTCGGCGATTTGCCAGAGGTGCGGCTAGCCCTAATCTGTGACACGCCCGCCGACAAGGCTACGGAGATGGCTCGGCAGTTCGGTTTTTCGGGAGCAAGAGACAATTGGCGCGAGCTCGTGACCGCTCCCGAGGTCGATATCGTCTCGATCACCGCGCCCAACGGGCTGCATTGCGAAATGGCATTGGCGGCGATTGCGGCTGGCAAGCATGTGCATTGCGAAAAGCCCATGGCCCTGACCCTGAGCGATGCGCAAGCGATGCAGACGGCGGCTGAACAGGCCGGCGTGCGTACAATGGTGGGGTACAACTACATCCACAACCCCGCGGTGCAACACGCCCGCCGTCTGATCGAAGCGGGCGAGATCGGCCGGACGGTGCACTTCCGCGGGTGGGTCGACGAAGACTATCAGGCTGACCCCGAGTTGGCTTGGACCTGGCGCGCCAAGCGTGCGGATGCCGGACTTGGGGCGCTTGGCGATCTCGGATGCCATCTGGTCTCAATGTCCCATGTTCTGTTGGGTCCAATCGACAGTCTAGTCGCAGATACGCAGATCATTCATCCCACCCGCCCCCTCGCCTCTGGTTCCGGCCGCGCAGCGGTGGAGAACGAGGATGCGGCCTCCGCCCTGGTTCATTACGCCAATGGGGCGCAGGGGACGCTATGTACGTCCCGTTCCGCCTGGGGGCGCAAGAACCGCCTCGACTGGGAAGTTCATGGCACCAAGGGCATGATCACCTTCTCCCAGGAGCGAATGAACGAATTGCGGCTCTACCGCAATCAGGGCACCCCGGGTTTGCAGGGCTTTTCGACCATTCTGACAGGTCCCGCACACGAGCCCTATGGCGCGTTCTGCCCGGCACCCGGCCATCAACTTGGCTTTGGCGACCTCAAGACCATCGAAGTCGCCCAGTTCCTGCGCCGCATTGCGGCAAATGAGCCCTGCTTTCCAAACTTCACTGACGCGCTCAGTTTCGAGCGTGTCATTCATGCAATTGATCTGTCGGCACGTGAAGGCCGACGCGTTTCCCTCAACGAGGACCTCCGTTCATGAGAACCGCCCTTTTCGGCGCCGGCCGTATCGGCCGTGTGCACGCCGCTTCAATCAAGACCGATCCGCGCTCGGAGTTGGTCGCAGTGACCGACGTTGTAAACGAAGCTGCCGCCGCCTTGGCCCGCGAGCATGGCGTCGAGGCGCGCGCTCCCGAGGACATCCTGGCCGACAAGAACATCGACGCCATTCTCATCGCCTCCTCCACCAACACCCATGCCGAACTGATCGAAAAGGGCGCGGCGGCCGGCAAGGCGATCTTCTGCGAAAAACCGATTGATCTGTCGCTGAGCCGTGCGCTCGAGTTGTCGAAACGCATCGCCGGACATGCCCGCCCCATGATGATGGGTTTCAACCGCCGCTTTGATCCAAACTTTGCCGCAGTCAACGCAGCCTTTGCCGCCGGAGAAGTCGGCAAGGGAGAAATGCTGGCCGTTACGTCCTATGATCCGGCACCACCGCCGGTGAGCTATATCAAGGTGTCGGGCGGACTGTACCGCGACATGATGATCCACGACTTCGACATGTGTTCATTCATGTTCGGCATGCCAAAAACCGTCACCGCCCACGGTTCGTGTCTGGTAGATCCCGAAATCGGTGCCGCCGGCGACATCGATACCGCTATCGTCGTGCTTAGCTATGCCGACGGCCGCATCGCCACCATCCGCAATTCCCGCCGTGCGCCCTATGGCTATGACCAGCGTCTTGAACTGCTGGGTTCGGCAGGCCTGCTCGAAGCTCGGAACGAGATTGAAAACACGGTTGTGAAATCCACCACGGCGGGTGTCGTTTCCGCCAAGCCAGTCTATTTCTTCCTCGAGCGTTACATGCGGGCCTATTCGATTGAATGGTCGGCCTTTGTCGATGCTGTTGTCGAGGCTAAGCCGGTGCCCGCCAGCATCCAGGATGGGGTCAACGCATTGGCAATGGCCGAGGCTGCAAATCTGTCATTTGCCGAAAAGCGCACGGTCGAACTGGCCGAAGTGCTGCCGGGAGCCTGACCATGGCTTTCACCCTTGCCGCCTGTGCGGAAATGCTGTGGCGCGACAAGCCGATCGAATGGCGCTGCGCGCGCCTCCAGGAAATGGGGTTTCTGGTCGGTCTCTGGAACTGGCCCGCCCACGACATCGACAAACTCATCGCCTCGGGCGCACGCTTTTCGATAATGAATGGCTATCTAGAAGGGCGGCTTGCCGATGACACTGGTGCCGACATGTTGATGGCTTCGGCGCGGGAAGCGGCTTTGGTAGGGAAGCGTCTGGGAGTTGCCAGGCTCAACCTGCATGGCACCGGACTTGGCGATGGAGGCCGTCCCAGTGTCGCCGAAGTGGCGACACCGCTTAAGTGGGTCAAAGCGCTGGACACTCTCAACCGCATCTGCGACCTGGCTGAAGAGCTCGACGTAATCTTCACACTCGAAAACCTGAACCTGCCCGTTGATCATGCGGGGGTGCCCTTCGCCCGCGCAGAGGAGACGCTTGCTCTGGTCTCGGCCGTCAATCGGCCACGCTTGCGGCTCAACCTGGATCTCTATCATGCCCAAATCGGCGAGGGTAACTTAATCGAACTGTGCCAGGCGTGCCTGCCTTGGATCGGCGAGATTCAGGTGGCTGACGTTCCCGGCCGCTGCGAGCCGGGTACCGGAGAAATCAACTATGGTGGTGTAGCCAAGGCGCTCAAGGCGATGGGATATGACGGCCCCGTGGGGTTGGAAGCCTTTGCGTCGGCCGATCCCGAAAAGGCCCTTGAGGCCTTCAGGCAGGCCTTCACTGTTTAGCCCCACCTGGATTGGGATCTGAAAGGTCGGTCGGCTCCGTGTTGCCCTAGCCCCATTCATGCTACCGCCGTTCACTTCATCGTCGGCATCTGGAGTTAAACCCCCTCCTTGATTCCGCCGGGCCAACGGGCCGTAACGGTCTTGATGCGGGTCCAGTACTTGATTGAGTTGGTGCCGTAATGATGGAGATCATCTAACGCGCCGCCTTCGAGCCGCCGAATCTGTGACAGGCCAGCGCCACCGGGACATTGTCACCCACCGTGCCCACATTGATCCGTGCCGCAAAGTCGGGGGCTGTATTGCCATCGCGGGTTCTCTACCATTGCCGCATGGACGGTCCATCACCAGATCGACGGCGTCTTCGTACCGTCAACGACCTGTTTCCCGCAATTCACCACATTGAGAATGCCCGTGGGCAACCTCGCCTCGAGAGCCAATTGCGCCAGACGTATCGGCACGGATGGATCCACCGATGGTTACGCGCTGCGATCCGCGACTTCCTGAGGCCGCTGGAAAATTGGCGCTTCGATAGTGTTAGTCAAGTCCCCTCCCCACCCCGTTTTTGACGACAGATCGACCGCTCTGGGGAAATCGAGATGCCTGCGCGAACGGCAGAACTGGGGCGCCAAGATGCCTCGTTGGCGCTCCAGCCGCTTGGGCCCTGTAGCTACACCTAGGCGGACATTCAATGATTGCCTGAGAAGTGGAGAATAACCCTTGAGCTATCGCCTAACGACTGCCATCCGAATATGTGACGCCGCGAAGGCAATACTCCGAAAGACTCGACGCTTCCCCAGCGAGACGCCACCCGACCGCGACGACATCCTCCATATGAAGGAGATGGGGGTCGAACTCATGCTCCTTGCCCTAGCGATGGAGCTGGCATTGAAAGCTTGGTTTGTCTTCGACTTCGATGACCCCAATCACTCTAAGTCACATGACCTGTCCAAGCTGTTCGGCAAGCTCAAATCGGAAAGCCAGGAGAAACTGGATCAGGAGTTCAAGTAGTCGGTGGCACACTTTCATCCCAACATCCTTTTTATCGATTACGGCATCAGACATGTGCTCTATCAGTTGTGGACTGGCGCTATATGCACGAGCCCAAGTCGACAATATTCGATCGCAGTGCTTTCGAGGCAACGCTATGACCGAACTGGGGCGCATTGCCGATTGACAGCTCACGACCCCCGCTACGGCCGCAACAACCTATTCAACACTTTTCCTAAGCGGACGTCGCTGTCCGGCTTACGGTCCTGTGCTCCCGTCCCGGGCGCGC
>NZ_JACIEW010000007.1 GCF_014197055.1 Devosia subaequoris
TAGACCAAGTTTGGCCATTGACGGGTCGCAATACTCAACTAAGCTATTGAAACTGTTAGGCAGTCAGTTGAATTGGCTCCGGCTCTGGGCACCACCATTTCCCCAATGAAATCAATAAGTTGCTGACGAGCGCGAGTCGCGCATGTCTTGTTTCATGTCGCGCATGTTGCGTTCAGCCAAGTCGCTGAGAATCCAGCACCTCGTACGGCCGCGCCACGCGACAAGGGCGCGACATGGGGACGAGTCCAGTGGATCGACACGCGCTTTTGAAGACTGCCTCCAGGCGTCCAATTGACGCGGACATGGCCTGATTGATTTCGCCACAGGTCAGCAGGGCCGAGGTGAGATACCGCGATAGGACTGGGCGCCCGCCGGTCAAATGGGCCCGCTAAGCGCTTGTTGCCGTGGCCGTGGCAACAGCGATCGTGGGGCCTCTATTCGCGGGACGGACGCGCCGCGCAAATTGTTTCAAACTGCGCTTTTCCGCACATATTTGCTTTACGGCCTGCGGCTACTGTGCCTCCCTAGCTAACTGGGAGCCAGCACGGTGGCAGGCAATACCGAACTCTTGCTCCGCGTACAGACCGACGTCCTGGAGGCCGTGGCACGTGGCCAGGGACTAGCCGAAGTTGGCGACATCTTTTGCCGCCGCATCGAAAATTGCGTACCCGGTGTCGCCTGTTCCATCTTGCTGATCGAAGATGGCAAGGTGCATTCACTCGCCGGCCCCACCTTGCCCAACGCTTATTGCAGTGCCATCGACGGGATTTCTGTCGGCCCTTGCGTCGGATCCTGTGGCACGGCAGCCTGGCGCGGCGAACCGGTGCTTGTCACCGACATCGAAACCGATCCTCTGTGGGCCGACTACAAGGCACTCGCTCTGCCGCTCGGACTGCAGGCCTGCTGGTCCAGTCCGATTCACAACAGTGACGGCCAGGTCGTGGCGACCTTCGCCTTCAACTACGATACCAAGCGCGGTCCGTCCGATTTTGAACGCGAAGTGGTTGCCACCTGCGTCCACCTTTGTGCCCTGGTGATCGAACATGAGAATGTTCGGGTCAAGAACCAGCGCCTGGCCTATTTCGACGCGTTGACCGGCCTGCCCAATCGGGCGCATTTCAACGCGGCGCTCGCCGAACGCATCCTGGTTGGCGACCCCTTCGGGCTCATCCTGCTCGATATCGATTATCTCAAGCTGGTAAATGACAGTATCGGCCATGCCGCAGGGGATGCGCTCCTTTGCGTCATTGCCGACCGCCTGCGCCAATGCGGTCCCGATATCCTGGTTTGCCGCCAGGGTGGTGATGAAATTGCCATGCTGGTTTCCAATTGCGCCGACCACGCCAACCTCGCGGCCGCGGCTGCCCGTGTGCTTTCCGCCGCCGCCGGCATGGTCGCGGTCGGCGATCAGACCGTCGATGCCCATGTCACCCTGGGCGGAGCCTTGTTCGGCGTCGACGGTGTCGATTCCGATACGCTGTGCCAGAATGCGGATTTTGCGCTCTATCAGGCCAAGCAAACCCACCGCGGCGGATATGTTGGCTTCCGCCCGGATTTGCGCACCGAAATGGTTGAGCGGATCGCTACTGTGCGCCGGCTCGGCGTAGCCCTAAACGAGGGTCGCCTGATCCCACATTACCAGCCCATTGTTCGGCTCGAAACCGCCGAAATCGTCGGCGTAGAGGCGCTCGCCCGCATGGTCATGCCGGACGGCACCATTGTCTCGGCCAGTGCGTTTCAGAGTGGGCTTGAGGACCCGCGCGTCGCTTGCGATCTGACCGCCAGGATGCTCGAACATGTGGCGCGTGACGTACGCGCGTGGCTCGACGCCGGTCTTCCGTTTCAACATGTGGGTATCAACGTCACCACGGGCGATTTTCGGCGCGGTGACCTCGCGGAGCGGATCCAGAAGACCTTTGCCCGCCAAAACGTCCCCCTCGAACATCTCGTACTCGAGGTCAACGAAGCTGTATTCATGGGCGACAGTGATCAAACCGTGCCCCGGGCCGTCGAGGCCCTCCGCGCGCAAGGATTGCTCGTGGCGCTGGATGATTTTGGCACGGGCTATGCCTCGCTCACCCATCTCCTCAGTTTCCCGGTCGATATTATCAAAATTGACCGGTCTTTTGTTGAGAGGCTGGGCGTCGACCAGCCGAGCGGTGTGGTAACGCGGGCCATTCTCGACATTGCCCGACAGCTCGACATGCGCGTCGTGGCCGAAGGTATAGAAACCGGCCGGCAGGCCGATATACTAAGTGGATACGGTTGCCAGATGGGGCAGGGCTATCTGTTCTCGCGCCCAGTATCGGCCGATGACGTCGCCGCCATGTTGCAGTTATTTGGCCAGAAGCCTGATTTGCCCCGGCGCGTTTCTGCCAGCGCCTGAGGTTATATCAGGGCGCTGAGCACCGCCGCAGCCACCCCCACCATGGCAAGGGCACCCGCAAATCCAGATAGCACCATCAACCGCCGGTGCTGTGCTTGCACATGGCGCTGCGTTCCTTGCCGCAGACCGGCCAGGCCCGTATCAGACTGATTGAATTCGAGATGAACCATCCTGCCGCCTTCACAACACGCTTTCCCTGAAAGGAACGCTCAGTGTTTGCCGGGCAGCCGCCTTGCTGGGCCGTTTCTCACCCTGTCCGAACCGAGGGTACTCCGCGTCTCGCGCGATCCAAGCTGGTTGTTCGATCACGGTTAATTTGTTTTAAATTGCATTCCATTGCATCTTGTATGGAAGATGTTGAAACTGCTTGGCGAACGTGGCACAACCACCGGCATGACCCAGCCAAGCCATCTCCATCCTGACCGTTTGTTTCCTGCCTCCGACCCGGCGCGCTCCATCGCGCGCGATCTTCATGGCGCCGTCAGCGACCTGCCGCTGATCAGCCCGCATGGTCACACCGATCCCTCCTGGTTCGCGCAGAACGGCCGCTTCGCCAGCCCTACCGCGTTGTTCCTGACGCCGGATCATTATGTGCTGCGCATGCTCAAGAGCCGCGGCATCAGCTATGATGCGCTGGGCATCCCCCGCAAGGATGGCAGGGCCATTGAAACCGATGGCCGCAAGGCCTGGCGGCTGTTTGCCGACAACTACTATTTGTTCGCCGGCACTCCGTCGAAAACCTGGGTCGATCACTCCTTGCACGCGGTCTTCGGCATTACCGAGGAACTGTCCGGCGCCACGGCGGACAGCATTTATGACGCCATCGACGCCAAGCTGTCCTCGCCCGAATTGCTGCCACGCGCCATTCTCGATCGCTTCAAGGTCGAGGTCATCGCCACCACCGAATTCGCCCTTGATCCGCTGACCCATCACCAGTCGATGTCGGAACAGGGTCTCATTGGCCAGGTCCGCACCACCTATCGCCCGGATGACGTCACTGATCCCGGCCGCGCCGCGATTGTCGAGAACCTGCATACATTCGGCGAGCTCACCGGCGAAGATATCAGCAAATGGGACGGCCTGATCAACGCCCATCGCAAGCGTCGCGAATATTTCCGCAAATACGGGGCCGTGGCCACCGATCACGGCGTCCCCACGGCAAATACGGCCGATCTGCCGTTCAACGAAAAGCAGGCCCTGCTCGAAAAGGTGCTGGCCGGACGGCACGACGCCAATGACGCCGAACTGTTCCGCGCCCAGATGCTCACCGAAATGGCGCTTCTCTCGGTTGAAGATGGCATGGTCATGCAGATCCATGCCGGCTCGCGCCGCAACACCGATCCGCTGCTGTTCGACGAGCGCGGCGCCGATCTGGGCGCCGATATCCCGGGCCCAACCGACTATGTCGGCGGCCTCAAGGCACTTCTGGGCCGTTGCGGCAACGAACCGAACCTGCAGATCATCATGTTCGTGCTCGACGAGACCACTTATGCGCGCGAACTGGCGCCCATGGCCGGCTACTGGCCCTCGCTGATGATCGGTCCGCCCTGGTGGTTCCACGACAGCCCGCAGGGCATCCGCCGCTATCTCGACCAGGTCGTCGAAACCGCTGGCTTCTACAATCTCGCCGGTTTCAACGACGACACCCGCGCTCTGCTCTCCATTCCCGCCCGGCACGATGTCTGGCGCCGCGAAGTCAGCGGTTTCCTCGCCAATTGGGTCGCCGAAAATCGTCTGAGCAAGGCAAGCGCCGAGGAAGTCGCCCGGCACTTGAGCTATCAAGCGGCTAAGGACGCCTACAAGATCACGTAGATCGACAGTCTCGATCGGTCCCTCCCCCTATCAGGGGGAGGTTAGGTGGGGGTATCCAACAAACACGTTCCGCCCCACTTCCATCACCTTTCCACGCCAACAGCACAGAACCGTCGAATCGTTTCCTCGCTTCTGCTCTAATGGCGCAATGGTGAATCAGTCCCCAGTCGAAACGGCGTTGAGCCGTGCCATGATCCGTTGGTCCCTGACCAAGTCCACGCCTGTGGCGGAGACGCCGCGCAGTTGGATTTTCCGCGTAGAACAGAATGGGCGCAACTTTGCGGCCCTCAAGATCCTCAAGCCTGCTGTATCGGGAGAGGAGGGCAGGGGCGCTCGCCTGCTGTCTTGGTATGGTGGCGATGGCGCCGCCACGGTCTTCGACATGCATGGCGATACCATCTTCATGGAATGGCTCGACGGCGGCACCCTGGGTGAAGCGGCCCGCAATGGCCGTGATGCTGAAGCCACCACAGCTCTGGCGACCGTGGTGTCTAACCTCCATCGTCACCGCGATGATGCACCGGCCGATCTGCTGCCGCTGCGGCAACGCTTCCAGGCTCTGTTCGATACCGACGTGCGCGCATGGCCGCATACAGCGCGTGATCTTTACGCGCGCTGTGCCGGAATTGCGCTAAAACTCTTCGACAAGCCCATGCCGGAGATTCCGCTGCACGGCGACCTGCACCACGACAATATCATCTCGTCCGATCGTGGCTGGCTGGCCATCGATCCCAAGGGCTTGATCGGCGATCCGCACTACGAAGTCGCCAACGCCTTTCGCAATCCGCCCGGCGCCACCAAACTGGCGGCCGATCCCAAGCGCATCAACGCCATGGCCGATGCCTTCGCCGCGCGACTGGGATTCAACCGCAAGCGCGTGCTCGGCTTTGCTGCCGCCCATTCGGGCCTTTCGGTCTGCTGGGATCTGGTTGATGGCAATCCCGTCACCACCGATCTTGCCATTCTCCCCAATCTCTTGAGTGCATATGATCAGGCCTGACCCCATGACTAGCTACACCCGCCGTGCCGTCCTGGTCTTGGTCTCCGCGTCCCTGCTTTCGGCCTGCGCTTCAACCATCCCCCCCCTGCCCGCCAAGGTATCCGACCGGCCCGAAGACCTCACGCGCGACCAGATCGTGGCGACGGTCAACGCCGTCCGCCGCGCCAACGGGGCCGGAAGCTGGCGCTATAATCCACAATTGGAAGCCGCCGCCCGCTCGCAGGCCCGGCTGATGGCCGGCAAGGACACGCTCAGTCACGATCTCGGTGTCACCCTGCGCCAGCGCGTGTCGGAAGCCGGCTATCTGCTTGCGGTGGGTGAAAACGTCGCCAAAGGCTACAAGACCCTCCCCGCCGCCATCGAAGGCTGGCTCGCTTCGCAGGGTCACCGTAACACCTTGCTCTCCAATCGCTTCACCGAATTCGGTCTGGCCTTTGCCCGCACCAATTCGGGCAAGCTCTACTGGGCCCTGATCGCCGGCGGCCCCTATGAGGCGTGGGCTCAGGCCTAGAGCCGCCTGAACACCAGCGCCGTCTCGATATTCCCATCACCGCCGGCAATTGGCGAAACCACCTTTGTCCGCAATACAAACCCAGCGCCGGTCACAAAAGCCTCCACCTCGGCCATTGCCCGTTCCATGGCCGCCGGATCGCTGACGATCCCGCCCTTGCCGACAAATTCCCGCCCCACCTCGAATTGCGGCTTGAACAGGATCACCGCGTCGGCCACAGGCCCACACAGGGCCAGCGGGGCCGCCAACACCTTGGTCAGCGACACAAAGCTGACATCTGAGACCAGAAGGTCGATTGGTTCGGCAATAGTTTCTCGGTCGAGATCCCGGGCATTGGTGCCTTCCAGGCTCGCCACGCGCGCATCATCCCGCAGGCTCTGGTGCAATTGGTCATGCCCTACATCCACGGCAAAGACCTTGGCCGCGCCCCGCTCAAGCAGCACCTGCGTAAAGCCGCCAGTGGATGAACCGACATCGAGGCAGGTCTTGCCGCCAGCATCGATTTTTCCGGCATCGAGCCCGGCGATCAGCTTCAGCGCCGCCCGGGACACATAGCCTGCCGCGGGATCGTCCAGCGCGAGCACATCATCGAGCCCCACCATCTGGTTGGGCTTTTTGGCTGGCGCGCCATTGACCGAAACCGTCCCGCGCAAAATGGCGTCGCGGGCGCGTGCCCGGCTGGGCATCAGCCCGCGTTGTTCCAGCGCCAGGTCGAGCCGGGTGCGGCTCACCCCTTGACCATGCGTTCGATCTTGGCGAGGGCGGAGTCACTGGCTTCCTCATAGGCGATCGTGCCTTCAAAGGTGCCATCTGCGTCAATCAGAAAGGTCAACGCGGTGTGATTGATGTCGTAAAACTCGCTGTCAACGTCGCCGGTCTTCTCCGAAAACACTCCGAACGCTGACTTGGCGCGCTCAGTCTCAGCTTCGCTTCCAACAAGGCCTATGATGGTCGGATCGACACCTTCAACGTAGCCCTTGACCATGTCCAGGGTGTCACGATCAGGATCTACCGAAACAAATATGATCCTTAAGTCGCTGGCGGTCAGCCCGAGTTGTTCTCTCCATGCCGTCGTTTCGGACAAGGTTGTAGGGCAGACTATTGGGCAGTAAGTGAATCCAAAAAAGACCAGGCTTGGCGTCCCGCGCAGATCGTTTTGGGTGAAGCTGCCGCCCTGCGTCGAAGCGAGTGCAAATTCCTGACCTGTGACACCCAGCGGTCGCTGCGGCGGCCGGAATACATAAAGCGCCGTTGCCCCGATCGCCGCCACGGCCACCAGCACCCACAGCACGATGCGGAAATTGCGAAGGGTGTTGTTGGTCGTCATCTGCGTCTCAAAGGTGTCTCGGCGCCACATCACTCCTAAAGGAGGAGGTAGTAAAGCGTGGTCGCTGGATCCTAGCGCAGCTAGGAGGGGGTGAACACATCATCTCAAGGCAACCTATCCGCGAAAGGCCTCAGCCGGCGTCCAACGGCTCGGTGCCCACGGCCCTGCCTTCGCGATTGAGCGTGATCTTTTCGATCCGCGCCTCGGCGGTCTTGAGCAACGTTTCGCAGTGGGCCTTGAGAGCCTCGCCGCGCTCATAGATGGCAATCGACTCTGCCAGGGGGGCCTTGCCGCTTTCGAGCTTGGCCACGATCTGCTCGAGCTGTTCCAGCGCCGCTTCGAAGCTCAGCGTTTTCACATCGTCATGTGCCGTGTCAGCCATTCTCGTTCGCTCGCTCAAATCTCGTTCATCTTACAGGTCCAGGAGGGTCGAAACATGGCTCCGTACACCCCCTGCAAGCCCCTTGAGGTCATAGCCACCTTCGAGCAGTGACACAATGCGATTGCTGCAGCGCTTTTGCGCCACCTCCATCAACTCTGCCGTGACCCAGCCAAAATCGCCGTCCACCCATTCCAGCTGCGCCAGCGGGTCGCGAACATGGGCGTCAAACCCCGCGGAGATCAGCAACAGGTCGGGTGCGAAATTCTCCAGTGCCGGCAAAATGATATCACGATAGGCCTCCCGCATCGCTTCCCCGCCCGACTGGGCTGGCAGGGCCACGTTGACGATATTGCCCACCCCGGTTTCCGATGGGCTGCCGGTGCCGGGGAACAGCGGCATTTGATGGCTTGACGCGTAAAACACGCTCGGATCGTCCTTGAAAATGTCCTGCGTGCCATTGCCGTGGTGCACATCGAAATCGACAATCGCCACTCGTTCAGCACCATATTTCCGCTGCGCCTCCCGCGCCGCGATGGCGACGGTGTTGATCAGGCAAAACCCCATGGGCAGGGCGATTTCAGCGTGATGTCCGGGCGGACGAATGGCGCAGAAGGCGTTGTCCACTTCCCCCAGCAGCACCGCATCCAGTCCGGCCAGCGCGCCACCCAGGCCTGTCGCTGCCACCCCCATTGAACCGTCGGAAATAAAGGTGTCGGCATCCAATTGCCCAATGCCTTCAGCAGGCCGTGCATCGCGCAGACGGGAGAGATAGGTCCCGTCATGCACCAGTTCGGCCAGCATGATATCGCCAAAGGGCGCGCTGCGGCGCTTGAGCGCAGCATATTGGGGCCCCGAAAGTGCCTCTTCCACCGCCCGGATGCGATCCGCGCGCTCTGGGTGTCCCTGCGGGGTCAGGTGATCGGCAAAATTGGGCTGGCTGATCAGGAGCGTCGTCACCTGGCTCTCCTCAAGGCAGGGCGCGGAAAAATCCAGGTCGGTTTCCCGTGGTGCGCTGCATCCATGTTCCATCTCGTCTTGACGCGGCCATGCCCTGTTGTCAAACACCGCTCATGTCTGACCCGTTCCACACAACCGTTGAACAAGCCGCTGCACTGCTGCGCTCGGGAAAGCTGTGTGCTTTCCCCACCGAGACGGTTTACGGGCTTGGCGCCGACGCGACCAATTCCGATGCCGTGCTTGCCATCTACGAGACCAAGGGCCGGCCGCGTTTCAATCCGTTGATCATTCACTGCGCCGACGTGCGCATGGCCGAGCGCCTTGCGCTGTTCTCACCCCTGGCGCGCCAACTGGCAGATACCTTCTGGCCCGGCCCGCTCAGTATCGTCCTGCCGCTTCGCCCGGGGCACGGTCTGGCCGACATTGCCACCGCTGGCTTAGATACGGTCGCCCTGCGTGTGCCTGATCATCCCCTGGCCCTTGACCTTTTGCGCGCCACTGACCGGCCGCTTGCCGCACCATCTGCCAACCCCTCGGGAAAGCTTTCCCCCACGACCGCCGGGCAGGTCGACAGGGGCTTTGTTGGCGAAGTGCCCGTGCTCGATGGCGGCCCCTGCAAGGCTGGCGTTGAATCCACAATTATTGCGGTGGACGGCGATCGGCTGGTTCAACTCCGCGCTGGCGCACTGTCTCGCCAGGAGATTGAAGACGCCACGGGCAGGCAGGTGGAACAGGCCGAAGCGGGCGCGGCCATTGCGGCACCCGGCATGCTGGTCAGCCACTATGCACCTAATGCCGCCTTGCGGCTCAATACCACCCCGATGCCGGGCGAGGCCTATCTGGCTTTTGGTGAACTGGCGCCGCACAACAGCCTCGTGCGCAACCTCTCGGAAAGCGGCGATCTGCGCGAAGCCGCGCGCAATCTCTTTTCCATGCTGCATGAACTCGATGCGATGGGCGCCCAGATGATCGCCGTCGCGCCCATCCCCGAGACGGGGCTGGGCGAAGCGATCAACGATCGTCTAAAACGGGCAGCCGCGCCAAGAGCCTAGTCGCGCACCCTATACGGCTTCTGATCTCGCATGAACCGGGCCAGCGCTTCCAGGTCCGCATCACCCCCCGGCGGCAGCACCACACGGATGTTCACATACAGATCGCCGTCGCCATAGAGACCCTTGCCCTTGAGGCGCAGGGCCTTTGAGGTATCCATGCCCGGGGGCAGGGTCAATTCCACCGAGCCATCCAGTGTCGGCACGCGCACCTTGGCGCCCAGCACGGCCTCATAGAGGGTCACCGGAACATCGGTGCGCACATCATGCCCGTCCTTCCGGAAGGTCTTCGACTTTTCAAAGCGCACCGTCACCAGCGCGTCCCCCGGTTCCCCATAGGGGCTGGGCGAGCCTTGACCCTTGAGGCGGATCTGCTGACCTTCCTCGACCTTCTCGGGCAGCTTGACCGAAAGCACCTTGCCCGTCGGCATGCGCACCGGCACCGATGCCGCCTTGTGCGCATCTTCGAGCGATATGGTGACGTTGACGACCACGTCGTCGCCTTTGCCCATGCGACCGCCAGCGCCACCGGCCGCCGTGCCCGTAAACGGGTCCCATTGCGCGCCACCCGCCGCGCCCCGCGCACCCGCGCCGCCCCGCGGCTGACCACCGAAGCCGCTCATGAACTCCTTGAGAATGTCCTCAGCGGAAAATCCGCCCGCACCGGCGCCGGGCCGAGCACCGCCGCGCGCACCACCAAACCCGCCATTACCTAATCCGGCAAAGCGCGGATTGCCGTCAGCGTCGATTTCGCCGCGGTCGAATTGTCCCCGCTTTTCGGTGTCGTTGAGCAGGTCATAGGCGTGCGTTGCCTCGGCAAACTTGCCGTGCGCCGTGGGGTCGTCAGGATTTTGGTCGGGGTGATACTTCTTGGCCAGCTTGCGATAGGCGGACTTGATGTCCTTCTCGCTTGCGGACCGCGACACCCCAAGTACGGTGTAAGGATCGCGCATTGGTTCCAATCTTTGATTGGGGGCATTGTTCGCCCCGTATTTGAAGTCCTATATGGCCACGCCCCCCGCCCTTGTCCAGTTGTGGCAGGGGCAAAGCGCAGGAAATATCGCTATGTTGCAGACCCTGACGGAACGCTTGTTCGACGATACCGACCGCACCGAACTCGACCCCTTCGCCATCTTCGAGGAATGGTTCGCCATGGCCGAGGACAGCGAACCCAACGACCCTCACGCCATGGCCCTGGCCACAGCCGATACCTCCGGGCTTCCCGATGTGCGCATGGTGCTGCTCAATCGCCGCGACGCACGGGGGTTCTGTTTCTTCACCAATTTCGAGAGCGCCAAGGGTGATCAATTGCAGTCCAATCCACAGGCCGCCATGGTCATGCATTGGAAAAGTCTTCGGCGCCAGGTGCGTATGCGCGGCCCCGTGGAGCAGGTCACCGAGGCCGAAGCGGACGAATATTTCGCCTCTCGCGCCCGGGGCAGCCGCATCGCCTCGGCCACCTCGAAGCAATCCCGGCCGTTGGCCAACCGGCAGCAGATGATGGACGAGGTGGCGGCCCTGACCGCCATGATCGGAGAGGGCGAGATGCCCCGGCCGCCTCACTGGTCCGGCTACCGACTGGTTCCTACCGCCGTCGAATTCTGGAAGGATGGTGAGTACCGGCTGCATGATCGCGTGCGCTTCACCCGCGAGCTTCCCGGCGCCGCCTGGACCAGTACGCGCCTATATCCCTAGCTGGTCGCGGCAAAGTTATTCAAACAAGCGAAAGACCTTGCCGCTAATGTGCGCGCCGAACTGGAGAGCAGGCCTTCGTGCGAATACTGATCAGAACCTCAAAATGGGCGGTGCTGGCGCGGCGGCTGGGTGGACTTGCCGTTCCGCTGACGATCGTTCCGGTGCTCATGCATCGCGAACGCTTCCTCGATTCCGGCGCCTTTCTGGTCGTGGCGTTGTTCGCCGGGGCGGTTGCTGCCTTGGCCGTGTTGGCCGCGTGCGTCGGCCTGGTGCGCCTCTGGCATACGGGTGATCAGGGCTGGAGCAAGGCGCTATCTGGGCTGTTCCTGGGACTGATTTGCCTCGCGCCCTTCGCATTTTATGGCGCCCAGGCGCTGCGCTACCCCATCGTTACCGACATCGCCACCGCTCCGCGCAGCGAGCTGCCGCTGATTTTCGAACCTGACATGGCTGATATGCCCGCGCCGCGGCTGCTGACAGCGGAAGAGCAGCAGCGCTTCTTCCCCAATGCCACCACCCGCACCTATCCGCTCGATCCGCTGCAGCTTTTTGCCATCGTCGAGCATCTTGTACAGGTGCAGGGCTGGGATGTTCGCCAGCGCCGTGAGCCGGGCATTGCTGGCGCACCGGGCCAGCTCAATGCGCGTATTCTCACTTTGGTCGGCTGGCGTGAAGAGGCGGTGCTGCTTATCACCGCCTCGGGCCGGGGCGCCGCTGTCGATATGCGCTCCGCCTCAATTGGCGCGCTGCATGATCTGGGCTCCAATGGCCAGCGCATCAGCGACTTTCTGGTGGCGCTCGATAGTGAGGTGACTGCCTTCCTGCGCGATAACCCCAATGTCAATCAGCTGGTACCTGATGAAGCTGTAGAGCCGGAAGCCGGAGCTGAGACCGGCGAGGGCGGCTGATACTACTGCGTCAGCGTACGGCGCACGGCATCGTCCCAGCCAGCAATCTTGGCCTTCCGGGTGGAGGTATCCATCTCCGGTTCAAAGCGACGGTCACATGCCCAGCCGTCGGCAAATTCGGCCATGCCGGGCCACACCCCCGCTTTCATTCCGGCCAGCCAGGCCGCACCCAGGGCCGTGGTTTCAAGAATTGTCGGTCGATCCACCGGCGCGTCGAGGATGTCCGCCAGAAACTGCATGGTCCAGTCCGAGGCCACCATGCCGCCATCGACCCGCAGCACCATTTCCGTGTTGCCGCTTGTCCAGTCCTTGCGCATGGCTTCAAGGAGGTCGCGCGTCTGGTAGCTAACCGCTTCCAATGCCGCCTTGGCGATTTCGGCCGGGCCGGTATTGCGGGTAATGCCATAGATCGCCCCGCGGGCATCAGCATCCCACCAGGGCGCCCCCAGCCCCACGAAGGCCGGCACCATGTAGACATTCTGGCTCGGATCGGCGGTGCGCGCCAGCGGGCCAGTTTCGCTGGCATGGCTCACCAGCTTCAGCCCGTCCCGTATCCATTGCACTGCGGCCCCGGCAATGAAGATTGAGCCCTCCAGCGCATAGGTGGATTGGCCATCCAACCGATAGGCTATCGTTGTCAGTAGCCGGTTCTGCGAGGGCACCATCTCGGTGCCGGTATTGATTAGTGCAAAGCATCCGGTGCCATAGGTCGATTTGACCATGCCCGGCTCAAAACAAGCCTGTCCGATCGTTGCCGCATGCTGGTCTCCGGCCACCCCGAGAATCGGGATCGCTGCCCCGAAGAGTTCGGCCTCTGCCGTCCCGAAATCATCAGCACAATCCTTCACCTCGGGCAGGATTGCCATGGGCACATCGAACAGGGCGCAGAGTTCGGCATCCCACTGGTTCTGCCCGATGTCGAACAGCAAGGTCCGACCGGCATTGGTGGCATCGGTAGTGTGCACCTTGCCCCCCGTCAGTCGCCAGATCAGGAAACTGTCTACGGTGCCAAAGGCCAGTTCGCCCTTCTCGGCCCGCACTCGCGCGTCCTCGACATTGTCGAGCAGCCACTTCACCTTGGTGCCGGAGAAATAGGGATCGAGCAGCAGGCCGGTGCGCTGAGTCACCATAGACTCACGCCCTGCCTTTTTCAGCTCTGCGCAATAGGCCGCAGTGCGCCGGTCCTGCCAGACAATAGCATTGTGGATCGGTTCTCCCGTCGCCTTGTCCCAGATCACCACCGTTTCGCGCTGATTGGTGATGCCGATTGCCGCGATGTCGGAAGCCGTGACGTTCGCCTCAGAGAGCGCCTTCTTGACCGACCAGACGACACTTTCCCAGATTTCCTCCGGATCGTGCTCGACCCAGCCATCCTGCGGGAAATACTGGGTGAACTCCTTCTGGCCGACGCCCGCAATTTTGCGTTCCCTATCGAACACAATCGCCCGACTCGATGTGGTGCCCTGATCGATCGCCAGAATGAATTTGGTCATGCCCAACTCCCCGGGGAATTCGCTTCCCGCTCAATTTTCGGTATGCTGCCATGCCCGCTCCGTGCGGGCATTTCCGCTCGACGCTAGCTGGCGAGGGCGGTGCTGGCTAGATACTCCTCCAGCCGCGCCGCATCCTCGGTACTGACCTTCAGCCCCAGCTTGGTGCGCCGCCACAAGATGTCCTGCGCCGTCCGCGCCCATTCATTGGCAACCAGGTAATTGACTTCCGCAGCATAAAGATCGGCCCCGAAATGTGTCCCGAGGTCGGCCTCGGACCGGGCCGCGCCGAGCACCGCCTTTGCCTTGGTGCCATAGAGCCGCATCATGCGCCGGAGCAGGCCTGCATCCATCTGCGGATAGTCCATGCCCAGCCGGCGCAGTTCTGCGTCAAAACTCTTGGGGCCAAAATCTCCGCCGGGCAGGGTGCCCGATTTGGTCCAGGCTGGCCCTTTTCTGTCCAGAACCTCTTCGATCTTTTCCAGCACCGACTCTGCCAGTCGCCGCGAGGTGGTCAGTTTGCCGCCAAACACATTCACCACCGCCCCGCTTGCCGCATCGCCATCGACCTTGAGCACGTAGTCGCGTGTCGCTTCCTGGGCGGCACTGGCGCCATCATCGAACAGCGGGCGCACGCCCGAATAGCTCCAGACGATGTCGTCGCGCCCAATGCTCTGGGCAAAATACTCATTAGTCGCCTTGAGCAGGTAGTCGGTTTCTTCGGAGGTGATCGCCACCTCCTTGGGGTCGCCATGATAGTCGCGATCGGTCGTCCCGATCAGCGTGAAATCACCCTCATAGGGAATGGCAAAGAAAATGCGGCCATCGCTGTTCTGGAAAAAATAGCAGCGGTCGTGCTCATAAAGTTTTTTGACCACGATATGGCTGCCCTGCACCAGCCGCACATTATGCGCCCCGTTCTTGCCCATCGCCTGGTTAATCACATCATCCACCCAGGGACCGGACGCATTGACCAGCATGCGCGCACGCACACTCTGCTTGCCCGCCTCGCCGTCCAGTTCCACGGTCCAGCCACCATCTTCACGCCGCGCCGAAACCACTTTGGTTCGCACATGGATGCTGGCGCCGCGATCCGCCGCGTCACGTGCATTAAGCACCACGAAACGCGAGTCGTTCACCCAGCAATCGGAATATTCGAACGCCAGCTTGTAGCCTGGCTTGAGCGGCTGGCCTGCTTCGTCCTTGGACAGGTCCAACGTCTTGGTTGGCGGCAGCAGGCGCCGCCCGCCCATATAGTCATAGAGCGCAAGTCCAGCCCGCAGCACCGCCGCGGGGCGCAGCCCTTTGTGATGCGGCAGCACGAAACGCAATGGCCAGATAATATGTGGCGCTGAAGCCCAGAGGACCTCTCGCTCGGCGAGGGCTTCGTGCACCAGTCGGAACTCGTAGTGTTCAAGATAGCGCAGGCCGCCATGGATCAGCTTGGTAGCCGCCGATGATGTCCCTGATGCCAGATCATTCATTTCGGCCAGAGCCACGGTATAGCCACGCCCCACGGCGTCGCGTGCAACGCTGGCGCCGTTGATTCCGCCACCTATGACAAAAATATCCAGCATCTCGCCGCCTCATGCATCATCTTGGTTCGTTTCTAATGCATATTGTTTCGCTTTAAAAGGAGTAGACTTTCGCTTCAATCTACCATACAAGGTGGCGATTGACCTTGCTTCCTGCCGGAGCTAGGGCTTGCAAATCCTTCCTCTGGCCCGGACCGCTGGCCGATGCTTTCCATACTTGCCGTTATCGCGCCCATCTTCGCGCTCATCGCGTTGGGCTACCTGGCTGTGCACCGGCGGCTTTTCCCCGCCGATGGGGTGAAAGCGCTGATTGGCTTCGTCAACAATTTCGCTACCCCCTGCCTTCTGTTCTATTCCATCGGCACCAGCGATTTCCGCGCCGCGTTCAATATTGGCATTATCGGTCCCTATTATTTCGGCGCCATTGTCTGCTTTGTGCTCGGCATTTTGGTGGCGCGTCGCGTCTTCGGCAATCGGCCGGGCGAGGCCGTGTCTGCCGGCTTTTCGGCGATGTTCACCAACACCGTGCTGGTCGGTTTACCGATCATGACTCGGGCCTATGGAGACGGGGCCCTGCCGGTAACCCTGTCCATCATTGGCCTGCATGGTGCCATCCTGCTCACCCTGGCAATGGTAACGATGGAACTGACCCGTCGCGATGCCCAGCCCCTCGGCGCTACGTTGGTTCTGGCCTTCCGGCGCGTCGTCTCAAATCCGCTGATCTGGGGCATAGCCGGCGGAATTGCGCTCTCGATCTCGGGTGCTGAGCTAGCCGAGCCGATTGCCGCCTTCTTTCGGATGATGGCGCAGGCGGTGGTGCCGGTGGCACTGTTCGGCATTGGCGGCGCGCTCAACGAGTTCAAGCTGTCCGAGAATTGGCAACAGGCTCTGGTGGCCTCCTTCATCAAGCTGATTGTTCATCCGGCGATCGCGTATGCCCTGATGATCTGGGTATTCCATGTGCCCATGGACATCGCCCGCTACGGCATTCTGCTTTCGGCCATGCCCTCGGGTATCAACATCTATGTTTTCGCCACCTTCTATGAGCGGGGAGTCAGCGTTGCCGCAAATACCATCCTCATCGCGACGGTGCTGTCGGCACTGACGATTTCAGGCTGGCTCTACGTGCTAAGTGTGTAGCCGGGCCAGGATGAAAAATCGTCAGGCCGGTTTCACCACCGCTTCTTGCACGATCTCGCCTATAGGCACCGTTCGCAGCGGCAGTGCACTCTCCGCATCGAGTCCCACCGCCAGCCGCACATAGCGCTCGGTGGGGCAGACCTGGTTCTGCGCGTCAAAACCGATCCAGCCCAATTTGTCGTCATAGGCTTCGGCCCAGGCGTGCAGCCCTCCCGCCATGCCGTCGCCCGGCGCCAGATAACCGCAGACGAAGCGGGCCGGAATGTCCAGCGCCCGCGCCCCACCAATGAACAGATGCACATAATCGATGGTTGGCGGCAGGTCGCTGTCTGGCTCAGCGCTTTGACGTTGCGTTTGCTCGCCCGTCGCCTGCATCTGCGTTGCAGGCTCGGCTTCCTCAGCCAGTCCCAGCGTCTCGCCGACACGTGCCATCAACCCATGCAGCACATCCAGGCGATTGTCCTTCGCGGAGCGAAACTTGCCATAGAGTGTCACCGGGGCTCGGGTCAGCGCCGTCACCCGCTTGTACAGGGTTGGAACCGGCTCGTCTGGCAGCTTTCTGCCCAGCACGCCGTTGGTGTCGGTGGTGCGCACAACCCCGCGTGCTACCAGGCGCATCTCGCCGTCGGGTCGAGTTTGATTGACCAGATGGGCGGCATTGCCATACCCGTCTCGAAAACGGCCTGCATTGCCGATGCCGGCGGCTTCGATACTCCAGCTTTCCACGGTTTGAGACGGTCCGCTGGCCGGTGTCAGCAACAAATGCATGACCAGTTGTGCCGTGTCCGGCGGGAGCGAGAAGGTCAGCGAATGGTCGATCTCGATACGCATGGATCAGTAAAAATTATAAGAGTCGGACAGGCAGTCAGTTACCCGGTTGTTGCGAGAGATGAACTCGTTGAGAAACTCGTGCAGGCCTTCCGAAAATATTGCGTCCATGCTCGCGCCCTCGACCATGGCCAACAGGCTGTCTGCTGCATCCTGACATTGTTCCCGACGGCCATAGATTTTGGCCAGGCTGTCCAGGTTCTGCTGCACAAAATTAGCGCAATAGACTAGGGAACGAGGCATTTCTGGGCGCAGGATCAGGAAGTCGGCAATATTCTCGGCCTTGTAGCGGTCGTGGTAGACATGGCGATAGGCGCGATGTGCCGATGCCGCCCGCAGGATCAAGGTCCATTGCTGAATGTCGAGATCTCCGCCCACCTGAGTGGCGCGCGGCAGCAGTACGTAATATTTCATGTCGAGAATACGCGCGGTGTTATCCGCCCGCTCAACAAAATTGCCTGCTTGCAAGAAGTTAAAGCCGTCGTCGCGCAGAATGGTGCCCAGCAGCGCGCCCCGGAATTCATGGCTCCGCTGTTTCACCCATTGCAACAGGCCCTGCAGCTTGGCGCCCCGGACATCTCGCGGCTTGATCTGGGAAAATTCCAGCCAGGCCCCGTTCATGCTTTCCCACATGTCCCCGGTCAGGGCCGTGCGCACCGCGCGCGCATTGGTCCGCGCGGCCTGCAAGCACGAATAGACCGACGAGGAATTGTCCGGGTCGAACATCATGTAGTGGGCAACCGTGTCGACATCGGCCAACTCATGCTTGGCATCGAACCCTTCGTCGACTTCGGCGGCCTGCATCATCGAAACCAGATGCTCGCTTGCCCCACCTTCGCGGCGGCTGGTCAGCGACATGCGGTAACCCACTTCGAGCAGGCGGGCCATATTCTCGGCCCGCTCCACATAGCGCGAAAGCCAGAACAGATTGGCGGCGGTACGTCCGAGCATCCTCAATCTTCCAGCACCCACGTATCTTTCGTCCCGCCACCCTGGGACGAGTTGACCACCAGTGAACCCTTCTTCAGCGCCACGCGTGTCAACCCACCCGGGGTAATCCTCACTTCGTCGCCCACCAGCACATAGGGCCTGAGATCGACATGGCGCGGGGCCACATCGCCCGAAATGTGCGTGGGACAGGTGCTAAGGTTCAGCGTCGGCTGCACGATGTAATTGTCCGGCCGCGCCTCAATCTTCTTTCGGAACTCGGCATGCATGGCCTTGGTCGAGGTCGGGCCGACCATCATCCCATAGCCGCCTGAGCCATGGACCTCCTTGACCACCAGATCCGCAATGTTCTCCAGAACCCAGGCGCGCTGATCCTCATCGGTGCAATTATAGGTCGGGACGTTTGAAAGCAGCGCCTTCTCTCCGAGATAGAACTCGATGATATCCGGCACATAGGTGTAGACCGCCTTGTCGTCGGCAATGCCTGTTCCCGGCGCATTGACTAACGTCACATTGCCAGCACGATAAGCGTCGAACAGCCCCGGCACGCCCAGCATCGAGTCCGGACGGAAGGTCAGCGGGTCGAGATAGTCGTCGTCGATGCGGCGGTAGATCACATCTACCTGTTCGGGACCGCATGTGGTGCGCATATAAACCTTGCCGCCATCCACAAACAGGTCCGGTCCTTCACAAAGCTGGGCTCCCATCTGGTCAGCCAGGAACGAGTGCTCGAAATAGGCCGAGTTGTAGATTCCCGGCGTCAGCACTGCGATATTAGGAGCGCCACGCGCGCTATCGGGCGCCACGCTCTCGAGCGTCCGCCGCAGATTTTCGGGATAGATTTCGACCGGCGCTACCTTCGAACGATGAAACAGGTCCGGCGCCAGCAGCATCATGGCCTCGCGGTCTTCCAGCATGTAGCTGACGCCCGAGGGAGTCCGGAGATTGTCTTCCAGCACATAGAATTCGTCGGGTCCGACCCGCACGATGTCCACGCCAATGATATGGGCATAAACGCCCTTGGCCGGTTCCAGCCCCATCATCTGAGGGCAGAACGCCTCATTGTTGAGGATGAGCTTTTCCGGGACACGCCCGGCCTTCAGGATTTCCTGGCGGTGGTAGATGTCGTAGAGAAATGCGTTGAGGGCCTTGACCCGCTGCTCGATCCCCTTGGAGAGCCGTCGCCATTCATTGGCTGCGATGATGCGGGGGATCACGTCGAAGGGAATGACCTTTTCGTTACCTTCATCCGAGCCATAAACGGCAAAGGTGATACCCAGCTTGCGGAAGATTGCCTCAGCATCTGTCTGCATCAGGGCCAAGCCCTTGTCCGGTTGCTCGGCCAGCCATTCGGCAAGCGCGCGATAGGGCTCGCGGACCGACCCATCCGGGTTGTACATTTCGTCAAATGGCGTTTTCTCGCCCATCCTACTCCGCTTCTGAAATGCGGCTTCCCGATCGCCCCTGTATTGCTACACGTTTGAAATCTGCCGTCCAGACGCTCAAAGGGTTGGTTTGCCGCTTTTTCGTGCAGGCCAGACTTGCGCAACCAGCGTTGAAAATGCTCTCATTCGCGCGCAATCCAAGCCATCGTTCCAAAGCCGAGCAGAGTGGGGGCGTCGGCACCCCATTTCGGACCTATTTGCATGACCATCGAGATTCTACAGACCCATACCCTCCTTGCCAGTTGTGAAGAGGCCCTTGCAGCCCGCTACACCGTGCACAAGCTGCATGAGATGGCCGACCAAGACGCTTGGCTGGCCGAAAACGGCCCGCGCATCCGCGCCCATGCCGGTTCCGGGGTACAGGCCGACCTGATGGACAAGCTCCCCAAGCTCGAAATCATCGCCAGCTTCGGCGTTGGCTATGACAACATCGACGTTGGCGCTGCAAAGGCCCGCAATATTCGCGTCACCAACACCCCCGACGTGCTCAACGACGCCGTGGCGGAAATGACCATCGGCCTGATGATCTCGCTCGCCCGCCGGATACCCCAGGCAGACCAGTTTGTACGTCAGGGGAAATGGCCTTCTGGGAATTATGGTCTGTTTTCCGAGCTGATGGGCAAAACCGTGGGAATTGTGGGGCTCGGTCGGATCGGCAAGGAAATTGCTGTGCGGGCTCAGGCCATGAAAATGCGTGTGGTCTATCACGGTCGACATTTGCAGCCGGCAGTACCCTATATCTATTATGATGACCTTGAAGACATGGCCCGCGACAGCGATTGGCTCGTGGTCATCGCGCCAGGCGGCCAGGGCACCGAAGGCATTGTCAGTCGCAATGCGCTTGAAGCGCTCGGCCCCAGAGGATGTCTCGTCAATGTCGCCCGCGGAACCTTGGTTGATGAGCCGGCAATGGTCGAGCTCCTGGTCAATGGCGGGCTCGGCGGCGCGGCGCTGGACGTGTTCGAGAAGGAACCGCAGGTTCCCGCCGAATTGCTCACCCTCGACAACGTGGTGCTCTCTCCTCACCAGGGCAGCGCCACCCGCCAGACCCGCGACGCCATGGGCGCCCTGCTGGTCGCCAATCTCGAAAAGCACTTCGGTGGCGAGCCGCTCATCAGCGCAGTGGTTTGACGGAGATCTCTCCGATCAGCTCGGCGCAATAGATCGCGTGAGCCTGGCCGTCGAGTTCGATGTTCTCGATCCGCTGCCAGCCCTGGCTGCCGAATAGCTCGTGTGCAGTGGCCGTCAGGGCATAGAGTCGCTCATGCCCCAACAGTTGCGCTTCTTCGGTCGCCCGCGCCAGCAGCGCCGCGGCCAGACCCTTACGCCTGAGGCCCGGATCAACGAGCAAGCCGCCGACCCATGGGGTGCGGTCGGTCACCAGTCCGCCGCTGGATAGTGTGAGGGCACAGGCGCCGGCGGCACGGCCATTTGCGAATGCCACCAGCCCCAATGGCAACCTGGCATCGTTCAGCCGGGAAACGAGATCTCCGCGCGCCTTTGCTGGATCCCGATACCAATCCGGCCATTGCTGCTGCATGAGCCGGGCAAGTGGTTCGATAGTCTCGGCATGGTCGATGAGCCGACCGGTGGTGATTTGCATAGCCAACTTTCCTGGGCCCAGCACAAACTGCCCGATTAACAGCATCGGCGGAACCCGCTAGCTTCAGGCGTAATCGGCCTTTGGCCCAGGGAGCGTTTTATGAGTGATTGGTGGCGCGGCGGAGTGATCTATCAGGTCTATCCCCGCTCGTTTCAGGACAGCAATGGCAATGGCGTAGGCGACCTGCCGGGCATAATCGACCGGCTTGGCCATATCGCCAGTCTGGGTGTGGATTGCATCTGGCTCTCGCCCATTACCCAGTCGCCCCAGGCCGACATGGGCTATGACGTGTCAGAATATACGCAGGTCGATCCCCTTTTCGGTTCGCTGCAGGACTTTGATCAGCTCATCGAACAGGCCCACGCGCTTGGGCTGAAGGTGATCATGGATCAGGTCGTCAGCCACACATCCGATCAGCATCCTTGGTTCCGCGAATCCTGCTTCTCGCGTGAGAACGCGCGGAGCGACTGGTATGTCTGGGCCGACGCCAACCCGGATGGTTCGCCGCCAAACAATTGGCTCTCGGTTTTCGGCGGATCGGCTTGGGAATGGCACACATCGCGCAAGCAATACTACCTGCACAACTTCCTGGCCGCGCAGCCAGACCTTAACTTCCATAATCCTGACGTGCAGGATGCGGTGCTCGACGTCATGCGCTTCTGGCTTGATCGCGGGCTTGATGGCTTCAGGCTCGACACCGTGAACTATTATTTTCACGACGCCAAAATGCGTTCCAACCCGCCGCTCAAGTCATTGAAGGGGCTGCCGGCGACCAACCCCTATGACATGCAGAGCCACAAATTCTCCAAGAGCCAACCGGAGAATGTCGCCTGGCTCAAAAAGCTGCGCAAATTGCTCGACCAATATCCCGGCACCACAACGGTGGGCGAGGTCGGCGATGACGAGCGCGGTCTGGAGCTGATGAAGCTCTACACCTCCGGCAGCGACATGCTGCACCAGTGCTACTCTTTCGATTTTCTCGGCCCCAAATTCACCGCCAAGCACTTCCGCTCCAAGGTCGAGGCTTTCTTTGCGGATGGGGAGACCGGCTGGCCCTGCTGGAGCTTTTCCAATCACGACGTCATCCGCCATATGACGCGTTGGGCGCCCCACAGCGTGTCGCCCGCCGATCTGGCCCGACAGGCCGCGGCGCTGATGCTGACGCTCAAGGGATCGGTTGGCCTCTATCAGGGCGAGGAACTGGGCCTGCCAGAAGCCGACATCCTCTATGAAGAACTGACCGATCCGCGCGGCATTCGCTTCTGGCCCGAGGACAAGGGACGCGATGGCTGCCGAACGCCCATGCCCTGGCAGCACGACCTGACCCATGCCGGCTTTACCACCGGCAAGCCCTGGCTTCCCGTCAAGCCGGCACACTCCGCGCTCAGCGTAGATGTGCAGAACCACGACCCGGCATCCACGCTCAATGCCTACCGAACACTGCTGGCTTGGCGCAAAAGTCACCCGTCCCTGCGCACTGGCGATATTGCCTTCTTCAAATGCGACGAGCCGGTGCTCGCCTATCGCCGCTCGGGCGAGAGCAAGGATCTGATCTGCGTCTTTAACCTCTCGGCTGATCCGCGCAACGTAAAGCTGTCGAAAGTGGAATTGGCCCTGGAGCCCGTGAGCCACAACGCAACCCTGGATGGTGCGTCGCTGCAACTCGGACCCAACGGCTTCGCTATCTTGCCCGCTCCGGTCGGGGAAGGCAGGGTGAGCTACAAGGCTGGTTAGGTCGGCGCGGCGCGACCCTACATATAGACGCGCTCGAAGGACTGGGGGTGGAAGAACTGCATTTCCTCGCCGCTGGATGTGCGCACGAAAGCGCGGATGCACCCGCCCCACATTTCGGCGCGGGTGGCGTCCACACCCATGCGGCGCAGCCGCATCAGGTTGAACTCGTTCTGATCGCTTTCACTGAACGTGTCTCCCAGGGTCACCCCAAAGGAAATGCTCACGCCCGGTCGGTCGGCCAGGCATTGCGCGCTCGAGGCCTGGGCCGTTCCGCAAAGGGTGAGGACAAGAAGGACCGGTGCACCAAACCGGATCATCACTGCAATCTCCTTTTGGTCCGATTTCATGCCGCTCAATTGTGGCTCCCTTGCGTCCCGCGCTCCAAACTGCGCACGAGAACGGCGACGGCCGGAATGGCAAAGCTGAGCAAGAGCAATCGGATCACATGGTGGGCGGCAATGAACGCTGTGTCATAGCCCAGCGCAATCCCCAGGGCGCCCATGCCTTCAAGCGCACCAGGCGACAGTCCCAGCCAGATTTGGCCGAACGGCATGTCCACCAACTGCCCGACGCCGAACGCCATGACGGTCACGATGCTGACCGTCATGGCGGTGGCGATCAGCCCGCCTGTGGCCGCCGCCAGAAATTCGGTGCGCGTGATCCCTACAAAGCGCGACCCGATAAGCGCCCCGGTCAGTACAAAGGTTGCGATCACCAGCGGCGTCGGCATCGCCTCGGTATAGAACCCGCCCAACTTCGCCCCAGTCGCCGCTGCCATGGCGCCCAGCACCATGCCGGCCGGCACCTTGAGTCGCATGAATATGAGTCCTGCCGCAACGCAGACTGCAGCCAGCAGCATCAGTTGCAGCGGGCTGAGATAGGCTGAAGCAACCTGCGCTGCATAATGGTCGATGGGCAAGAACACCGCGCCAATCGGCACGGCAATGGTCAACATCAAGATCCGGATCACCTGAATGATCACGATCTGCCGGGCATTACCGACGCCCGTGGCGGCAATGCCCATGACAAAGGCCAGATGCCCGGGAAACGAGCTGAGATAGGCGGTGCCAGGATCGAGCTTGAACACCTTGGTCAGCATCCAGCCGGTCGCAGCGACGATGATCACCAGTTCGATCGCCAGCGCGGCCAACGAAATGGGCCAGCTTCCCAGCAATTGCAGGCTGTCCGGCGCCACGCTGGCGCCCATCGACATGCCAATCAGCACAAACACCACATTGCGTAACCCGTCGGGCAGGATCATGGGCAATCCTGCCATCGCCGCAATCGTCACCGCCAGCGCCCCGCCCATCAGCCATCCGGCGGGAAGACCAAGAAACGTGGCTATGCCGCCCCCCGCCGCGGAAATGGCGAGGGTCAGTAGGACAGAAAGAATGGTTCGGGAAGAAACGGCGAGGGCTGGCATGGTACTGGCAGCCTTAGACGATCAGCCGTGCGGGCAAAAGCTTGATCTTTCCCATCAACCCGGCAGTTCTCACGCTAGGGGCAGGGCCTTTTCGACCAGCCGCACCCAGTAGCTCACGCCGACTGGAATGGCTTCGTCGTTGAAGTCATAGGTGTCGGTATGAAGCTCGGTCGAGTCCCCGTTGCCCAGAAAAATATAGGCGCCCGGGCGCTCATTGAGCATGAAGGAAAAGTCCTCCCCGCCCATGGAGGGTTCTGCATCGGCATCAACTTGGCCGGCCCCGACAATGTCGCGCGCCACGGACGCGGCAAATTCGGTCTGCTCGGGCGCATTGACCGTCACCGGATAGCCGCGCGCATAGCGCACGCTGGCTTCGGCACCGAAGCTTCGCGCGAATTGCGGGACGAACTCGGCCAGCCGCGCCTCGATAAAATCCTGCACCCCGCCATCGAGAGTGCGCACCGTGCCGGTGATCTTGGCCGTGCGCGAAATCACATTGTCGGCCTCGCCGGCCTCGACCATGGTGACGCTGAGCACCGCGCTTTCCAGCGGATCGAGATTGCGCGACACGATGGTCTGCAGCGCCGTCACCATCTGGGCTGCGACAATGATCGGGTCGATCGTGGCATGGGGCCGGGCCGCGTGCCCACCCTTGCCGACAATGTCGATATAGAAGCGGTCGGTGGCCGCCATGATGCCGCCCGTGCGAATGCCGAAGGTGCCCACCGGCATGCCCGGCCAATTGTGCATGCCATAGACTTCGGCGAGGTCGAACTTGTCGAGCAAGCCGTCATCAAGCATCACCTTGCCGCCACCGCCGCCCTCTTCCGCCGGCTGGAAAATCAGCGCGACGCGGCCGTCGAAATTGCGTGTTTCCGCCAGATATTTCGCGGCGCCCAGCAACATAGCCGTGTGCCCGTCATGGCCGCAGGCATGCATCCGGCCCTCGTGTGTGGAAGCATGCGGCAGCCCGGTCTTTTCCGTCATCGGCAGGGCGTCCATGTCGGCGCGCAGACCGACCATCCGATTGTCCGTCCCGCGGCCATTGATGACGCCAACAACGCCGGTGCCGCCAATCCCGGTCACCACCTCATCGCAGCCGAACGATTTGAGCTTCTCCGCGACGATACCGGCCGTCCGGTGCACATCGAACAGCAGTTCGGGATGGGCATGAAAGTCTTGCCGCCAGGCGGCAATTTCGGGCTGGAATTCGGCAACGCGGTTGAGAACGGGCATGCAATAATCCGGGACTCGGGAAGGAAGGCCGCAATGTCTCTGTCCGGGCCTCGGCAGTCAACTCCACACCGTGTCGCGCCGAGAGGCGTGGGCACACTTTCCAACATTTTGCATCAGACCGAACCGATATTCTCCCTGCGCGCCTTGCTCCTGTCTGACCTTTTTGCCAGAAAGCCGGCAACTACCGGGGATAGCCCAGAAAAGGTTGGCTATGAAAATTCTCGTCGCGGTCAAACGCGTGGTCGATCACAATGTCCGTATTCGGGTTCGACCCGATGGATCGGGCGTCGAGACCAACGGCGTACGCATGTCCATGAACCCATTCTGCAAGCACGCCGTGGAAGCGGCCGTGCAATTGGCCGAGGCAGGATCGGCAGACGAGATCGTTGTTGTTTCCATTGGGCCCAAACCCGCCAATGATGTCATCTTGACGGCTCTCGCCATGGGTGCCCATCGCGGCATTCTGGTTGAAGCCGACCAGCCGCTCGAAACCCTGGCTATCGCCAAGCTCCTGGCCAAGGTGGTCGAGGAAGAACAGCCCGATCTGGTCCTGCTCGGCAAACAGGCCGTGGATGATGACAGCAACCATGTCGGCCAGATGCTCGCCGCCCTGACCGACCGCCCGCAGGCCACTTTTGCCTCCGAAATCAAAGTCGATGGCAGCGCGCTTGAAATCACCCGCGAGGTGGACTCCGGTCGCGAAACGATCACTGTGCCGCTGCCCGCCATTGTCACTGCCGATCTGCGTCTCAACACGCCGCGCAACGCTGCCCTGCCCATGGTAATGAAGGCCCGCTCCAAGCCGCTGGCCGTGCGCCCCGTGGCCGAGTTCGGCGTCGATCTCACTCCGCGTCTCACAGTCGAGAAGGTCTCGCCCCCGCCTGAGCGGACTGCGGGAGCGTCCGTTGGCACGGTATCCGAACTGGCGGCCATCATTGCCACCGAGGTCAATGGGATGGAGGCCATCTGATGAGCGTTCTGGTTCTCGCCGAACTCGACAATGGGGCCCTTTCAGCCTCCACCGCGCGGACCGTCGCCGCAGCGGCGCAGCTCGGCCCGGTCGATCTTCTGGTCCCCGGCCCCCGCGCTGCCGCCGATCAGGCCGCTACTATTGCCGGCGTCGCCAAAGTTCTCCACGCCAAGGAAGCCTTGCTGGCCGACGGCCTTGCCGATCTACTCGCCGGGCTGGCTGAGAGCTACACGGTCATCGCAGCTTCCGCCTCGACCACGGGCAAGGATGTCATGCCGCGCCTCGCCGCCAAGCTCGACATTCAGCCGGTCACCGACATCGTCGCCATTGAAGGCACCAACCGCTTCGTCCGGCCCATCTATGCCGGCAATGCGCTTGAAACCGTCACCGACCCGCAGCAAAAACATGTTCTGACCTTCCGCGCTTCTGCCTTCCGCCCGGCGGCAGCAGGCAATGCGGCAACTGTCGAAACGCTCGACACCGAAATCGCCTCGGCAGCGCGTTTCATCGCCGCCCATCGCACTCAAACCGACATCCCTGATCTCGCCACTGCGCAGATCGTCGTCGGTGGCGGCGTCTCGGTTGGTTCTGCACAAGGCTTCAAACTCATCGAGGCACTCGGCAAGACGCTGGGTGCGGCTGTCGGCGCCACTCGCGCCGCCGTGGATGCGGGCTACGCCCCCAATGACTGGCAGGTGGGGCAGACCGGCAAGATCATCGCGCCGGAACTCTATATCGCTGTCGGCATTTCGGGGGCACTACAGCATCTCGCCGGAATTCAGGGCGCCAAGAAGATCATCGCCATCAACTCCGATCCCGAGGCGCCACTCGTCAAGATCGCCGATGTGGCACTGATCGGCGATCTCTTCGAAGTCCTGCCGCAACTGACAGCGGAACTGGAGAAATCGGGCGTTAGACACTAGCGCTGAATTTGCAAATTATCCCATGCGGCCTATAAAGGCCGCGCCTTCTCACCGGATCTTCGGAAAAAATGTTCGAAACCCTCTCCAAGGCCCCTGGCGACAAGATTCTTGCGCTCATGGGCGAATACGCTGCCGACTCCCGTCCTACCAAGATCGACCTTGGCGTCGGTGTTTATAAGGACGAAAAAGGTGTGACCCCGATCATGTCTTCGGTCCGCAAGGCCGAGCAGCGCATGCTTTCGAACGAGAAGACAAAATCCTATCTCGGCATAGCCGGCAACAAGGGGTTCGGCGCTGCCGTGCTGGATCTTGTACTCGCCGACAGCGTGGATCGGGCCCGCGTTCGCGTCGCCCAGGCCCCAGGCGGTACCGGTTCGCTCTGGGTGCTGATGCAACTGGTCAATCGCGCCCGTCCCGGCGCCACGGTCCATGTCTCCGATCCCACCTGGGCCAACCACAACCCGATCGCCATCGGCTCGGGTCTGAAGGTCGCCACCTATCCCTATTTCGACCCGGCCACCCGCGCGGTGAAGTTCGACGACATGCTCGCCGCGCTCGACAAGCTCGGCGCTGGCGACGTCGTCCTGCTGCATGGCTGCTGCCACAACCCCACCGGCGCCAATCTTTCCGATGCCCAGTGGGATCAGGTGGCGCAGAGCCTTGCCCGCACTGGCGCACTGCCCTTTATCGACCTGGCCTATCTCGGATTTGGCGATGGCATCGAGCCCGACGCCTATGGCACCCGCAAGATCCTGGCTTCGGTCCCCGAAGCGCTGATCGCCTTTTCCGGCTCGAAGAATTTCGGTCTGTATCGCGAGCGGATCGGCGCCGCCATTCTCGTCGCCCGCGACGGCGAGCAGGCCGATGTGACCAATTCCCAGCTCCTCAATATCATTCGCGGCGCTTATTCCCAGCCGCCCGATCATGGTGCCGAAATCATCCGCACTATCCTTGAGGATGCAGATCTGCGCGCCGAGTGGGAAACCGAGCTGGCTGAGATGCGCGACCGCATGATCGTGTTGCGCGAAAAACTTGCCGCGGCCATTCGCGAGCGCTCCAACTCAAGCGATTTCGACTTTGTCGCCGATCACCGCGGCATGTTTTCGCTGCTCGGCCTGCCGGTCGAGTCGGTTGATCATCTTAAGGCCGAAAATGGGGTCTATATGACCTCTGATAGTCGCATCAATATTGCCGGCATCCCGGAAGATCGGGTTGGCGATCTGGCCGACGCCGTTTTGGCCGCCATTCGCTGATCCTGTGGCTTGCGGCAACCCGCGGCCATGTCTACATCTGGTCTAACCGCCAGGCAGAATTCGAGTTTTTAGGAGGGAACGATGAAGTTCTTCGTCGACACTGCAGATACCGCCGCCATCAAGGAGCTTAATGAGGCTGGGCTCATCAACGGGGTGACCACCAATCCGTCGCTGATCGCCAAGTCGGGCCGTGATTTCAAGGAAGTCATCAAGGAAATCTGCGACATCACGCCTGATCCGGTCTCCGCTGAAGTTGCCAGCCTGGAATACGATGGCATGGTTGCCGAGGGCGAAGTGCTTTCCAAGATCGCATCCAACGTGGTCATCAAGTTGCCACTGACTCTGGATGGCCTCAAGGCCACCAAGTACTTCAAGGAGAAGGGCACCAAGACCAACGTCACGCTCTGCTTCTCGGCCAATCAGGCGCTGCTCGCTGCCAAGGCCGGCGCCACCTATATCTCGCCCTTTATCGGTCGCCTCGACGATATCAATATCGACGGCATGGAGCTGATCGAGACGATCCGCACCATCTATGACAACTACCAGTTCGAGACTCAGATTCTGGCCGCCTCGATCCGTTCGGCCAACCACGTCACCCAGGCAGCTCTTGCCGGTGCTGACGTCGCCACCATCCCGCCCGACGTCATCAAGAAGCTGGCTCTCCACCCGCTGACCGACAAGGGCATCGATGGCTTCCTCAAGGATTGGAAGGCCACTGGCCAGTCCATCCTCTAAGAGCTTTCGCTCCGCATTCGGACCCCGCCCATCGACAAGTTCGGGGTGGGGACTTTTCTTTTGGAAACTCCGCATGGCCGAAGCCGATCTCGCCGCTCAGATCAAGACCGCCCTTGCCGACGTCGAAATCCCCGGCGGTGGTGACCTTGCCAGCTATGGCGGCCTCTCCGACGTCATCGTCACGCCCGGCGCCATTGCTTTTGCCATTGCCGTGGCGCCAGGCATGGAAGCCGCCTTCGGGCCGGCTCGCGAGGAGGCCATAAAGCGCGCTCAGGCGCTCGGCGGCGCCCGCAAGGTCATGGTCTCGCTGACCGCGGAAAAGTCCAATGCCCCCAAGTTCGGCCATGGCGCCACCCAACCGCAGGGCAAGACGCGGGTCGATGGCGTCAAGCGCATCGTTGCCGTCGGCTCTGGCAAAGGCGGCGTGGGTAAGTCGACCACCGCCGTCAATATCGCACTGTCGCTGGCCGCCGAGGGCCTGAAGGTCGGTGTGCTTGACGCCGATCTTTATGGGCCGTCCATCCCCAAGCTGCTCGGCATTGAGGGCAAACCCGCCATACGAGACGACGGCATCTTCACACCGCACGATGTCTTTGGGCTCAAGGTCATGTCCATTGGCTCCATGCTGGTGCCCGGTCAGGCCGTGGTCTGGCGCGGCCCCATGGCCACGTCAGGCCTGCGTCAGCTGCTGCGCGAAACCGATTGGGGAGGGCTCGACTGCCTGATCATCGATCTGCCCCCCGGCACCGGCGACATCCATATTGCGCTCTTCCAGCAGACCATTGTCGATGGCGTGGTCATCGTCTCGACCCCGCAGGATCTTGCGCTTATCGATGCGCAAAAAGCCATCGACATGCTGCGCCGCATGTCCGTGCCGGTGCTCGGCCTGGTCGAGAACATGAGCTATTTCATCGCTCCGGACACCGGCAACCGCTACGACATCTTCGGCACCGGCGGCGCCGAGAAGGCCGCCGAGCGTCTCGAAATTCCTTTTCTCGGTCCGGTCCCCCTGGTCATGTCGATCCGCGAGGGCTCCGATGCCGGTACCCCGCCACTGGTGACCGCGCCCGATGGCGCCGAAGCCAAGGCATACCGCCTGATCGCGCATCGGCTCGTAGCCAGCATTTCCTGATCTGCATCCTGACGTTTTGAGGCACGTACACCATTTAAATCGATTGCTGAAATCGATTGCATAACCTCCCGCGTGAATGTTATCGGCCTTCCCCACAAGGGTAAAATGCCCGCATGGAGGGGATATGTTCTCGTTTGATCGCCGCGATTTCGGCTCCGATTTCACCTTTGGCGTGGCCACCGCTGCCTATCAGATTGAAGGCGGGCAGGGCGACGGACGCGGCACATCCATCTGGGACACTTTTGCGGCGACGCCCGGCAATGTCCACAATGGCGATACCGGCCTTCACGCCTGCAATCATTACGAACTCTGGCCGCAGGATCTGGACCTGATCCGCGATGGCGGCTTTGACGCCTATCGCTTCTCCTTCGCCTGGCCACGCCTCATCCCAGAGGGGACCGGCACCGTCAATCAGGCCGGCATCGATTTCTATGATCGCCTGATCGACGGCATGCTTGAGCGCGGCATCAAACCCTATGCCACGCTTTACCACTGGGATTTGCCCTCGACACTGCAGGATCGTGGCGGCTGGATGAACCGCGACATCGCCAGCTGGTTCGCCGACTATGCCACGCTGGTAGCCCAGAGATTCGGCGATCGCCTCGAAGCGACCGCCACTATTAACGAGCCCTGGTGCGTGGCCTTTCTCAGCCACTATCTCGGCGTGCATGCCCCTGGCTATCGCGACCTGCGCGCGGCGGCCCGCGCCATGCATCACGTGCTTTTTGCCCATGGTACGGCAATCGATGCCCTTCGTGCGTCCGGCGCGAAAAACTTGGGCATCGTGCTAAACTTGGAAAAATCCGTACCTGCCAGCGACAGCGACGCAGACAAATCGGCCGCAAATTTCGGTGATGCGGTGTTCAATCGCTGGTATCTCGGCGGCGTCCTCAAGGGGCAATACCCCACGGAAATGACCGACTGGCTCGCGCCCTATCTGCCGGCGAACTATCAGGACGATATGGCCGTGGTCTCCCGCCCGCTCGATTGGCTGGGGATCAACTATTATACCCGCGGTCTCTACACCGCATCGACCCAGCCCGGTCGCCCTGTAGAGCAGGTCCCCGGACCGCTGGAAAAGACAGATATTGGCTGGGAAATCTACCCCCAGGGGCTCACCGATCTTCTGGTCCGCGTCTCCAACGACTACACCAAGCTGCCGATCTACGTCACCGAGAACGGCATGGCCGAGGTCGAAGGCGACAACGATCCGCGCCGCACCAAATATTACGAGGACCACCTCAAGGCCGTGCTCGCCGCCCGCGAGGCCGGCGCCGATGTGCGGGGCTATTTTGCCTGGTCGCTGCTTGACAATTACGAATGGGCCGAGGGTTACAACAAGCGTTTCGGTCTCGTCCATGTCGACTACGAAACGCAGAAGCGCACACCCAAATCCAGCTATCGCGCGTTTCAGGGCCTGCTGCACAACGCGCGCTAATCCTGTAGGGTTCTGGCGTATTGATAGCCGCCAGGACCCTTCTGCATGGAACAGGAATACGCCGAACTCTCCCCCTCGCTGCTGCGTCTCGAAGAGCTTCTCGAAGAGGCCGGAGACCAGTCCATGCTGCTTGCGGAGTTGGACGGGTTCCTCTGCTGCCTGGCAGTCGGGCCCGAGCCCATTGCCAACAGCGAATGGTGGCCGTTTGACTGGTTGACCGATGAACGCGGCGTGCTGCCCAGCGGTAGCGAAGAGATTGCCGACCTGATCGAAACGCGACTGGCTGAAATCAATGCCGAACTGGCGGCCGACGCCTATGCGCCGCTGTTTGAGGTCGATGAACACAGCGACGACATCATCTGGGAGGTGTGGATCGCCGGCTTTCAGCAGGCCATGCTGTTGCGCTTCGATGCCTGGGACGACTTGTTGCGCGACACTGAGAGCGACATCCGGGGAGAAGCCGCGATGGGGCTGGCGTCTGCCCTGATGCTGGCTCAGCCTGATACCCGTCCCGACGATACAGCGGGCGACGAGGAATGGGCAGAGTTCGACGAGATGCATGAGAATATGCCCATGATCATCGCTCGCACTGCAGTCCTGCTCCACCGGTTGCACAAGCCAAACTAAAGCCGATTTTTCAGGCGGCTATTTCGGGCAGCCTTGCCGCCATCAGCGCCTTGGTCAGGCTATGCTGCGGCTCGGCAAACAGCCGCTGCGGCGCGCCTTCCTCCACGATTTGCCCCCGCTCCATCACCAGCACACGGTCAGCCATGGCGGCGACCATGTCGAGATCGTGGCTGATGATGAGATAGGTCAGGTCATGCTCTTCCTGCAGCCGCGAAAGCAGGTTGAGGATGTCGCCGCGTACCGAAACATCGAGCGCCGAGACCGGTTCATCCAGCACGACCAGGCGGGGCCGTGTCACCAGCGCACGGGCAATCGCCAGGCGCTGGCGCTGCCCGCCAGAAAATTCGTGCGGATAGCGCTCCAGCATCGTCGCCTGCAGCCCAACGGCTTCTATTGCCTCAGTCAGCCGCGCGTCGTGTTCGCCACGCGATAAGCGCCCCAACAGATGCAGCGGCTCGCCCAGCGAGTCGCCAATGGTCATGCGCGGGTCAAAGCTGCTGAATGGATCCTGAAAAACCAGCGACATGCCCGCGCGCAGCAGCGGCGGAAGGTCTCGGCCTCGATAGGCCGCTCCATCGAACACCAATCGCCCCGTGCTGACATCGTCCAGGCCAACGATCATTCGCGCCAAAGTCGTCTTGCCACAGCCCGACGGACCTACCAGGGCCACGCATTCGCCCGTCGCAATGTCGAGGGTAACCCCATCGACAGCGCGGACCGGGGCGTCACGCCAAGGCCACAGGGCGCCATGGCGATAGACCCGACTGACATTTTCAGCACGCAGCAAGGGCGCTCTGTCCGCCTGGCCTGCCGCGACTGGCCTTTCCCGGCGCTGCATCTGACCGGCCGCCAGCAGCTTGCGCGTATAATCGGCCTTGGGCGTCGTGAACACGTCTCCAGTATCGCCCTGTTCGACCATCTCGCCTGCACGCATTACCCCGACCCGGTCGCACAGTGCCGCCACAGCCCGAATGTCATGGCTGATGAACAGCAGCGTCATGTGACGCCGTTTGCAGATTTCGGCAATCAACTCCAGCACGGTGCGCTGGGTGATGACATCGAGTGCCGAGGTCGGCTCGTCTGCGATCATCAGCTCTGGCTGACTGGCCAGCGCCATGGCGATCATCGCCCGCTGCCGCTGTCCGCCCGAGAGTTGGTGCGGAAACCGCCCCACGTGCCCCGCCGTTAGTCCCACCTCATCGAGCAGGTTGGGTAGGGCCAGCGGCATCACTTCGGCAATACCGGCCATGTTGATGGCTTCTTCGATCTGCTCCCCAATCGTCATCAGCGGATTAAGGGCGGTCATGGGCTCCTGAAACACCATGCCAATGCGCTTGCCCCTGAGCAGCGCCATCTTGCGCTCATTGTCCGGCAGCGGCGATCCGTCAAACGCGAGGCGCCCTGAGACCTGAGCGGCATCGGGCAGCAGGCCGGCAATCGAGAGGGCCGTTAGCGACTTGCCCGAGCCGCTTTCCCCGATAATGCCAAAACGATCACCGCGTTCGATACGCAGGGATAGGCCTGACACGGCGATGTGCCCATCAAACCCGATAGTGAGTTGATCGATCTCAACCAGCGCCATGGTTCAATCCTTGATGGCGCAGACGTGGATCGATCGCATCACGCAAACCGTCGCCCGCAACATTGAGGGCAATCACGATCAACACGATGGCCAGCCCCGGCACCACGCTCAGCCAGGGATGGATCAGGAACAGGCTCTGTGCATCACGCAGCATCAGCCCCAGACTCGTCGCCGGTGGCTGCGTGCCCAACCCGATATAGGACAGGCCCGCTTCCGCCAATATGCCCAGCGACAGCTGGATCGTGCCCTGCACGATCAACAGGCTCATGATGTTGGGCAATAAATGCCGCGCAGCAATGGCCGCATTGCCCAATCCTGCCAGCCTTGCGGCGGCGACATAGTCTTGCGCGGCTATGGCCAGTGCACCGCCCCGCGCGACCCGCGCAAAGACTGGAATATTGAAGATGCCTATAGCGATGGTCGCATTGGCCGCTCCCGGTCCAAACAACGTCGCGATCAAAATGGCCACAATCACCGCTGGAAAGGCAAAAGTGATATCGGACAGGCGCAGGACCAGCCATTCCACCACACCGCCCCAGGCCACGGCAGCCAGGCCCAGCGGCACGCCAATGCCGATCCCGATAATCACGCCCAGTCCCGCCACCACGAAACTGGTCAGCGTCCCGCGCATCACGAGCGAAAGCATGTCGCGGCCCAGATGGTCGGTCCCCAACCAATGCTCGGCTGTCGTGCCCAGAAAGCGCCGGGCGATGCTGATCTGCTCGATGGGAAACGGTGTCCACCACAGCGACACCAGACCCAGCAGGGCGAACAGCGTTGCCGCCATAAGTCCGATGACAAGGCTCGGATGCCGTCTGAACTGTTGCCAATTCATGCGTTCCGCCCCGTCAACCGCGGATCGACAAAGGCATAGGCCAGATCGACGACGAGCATGGTAGCCGTAGTCACCACAACCAGCACGATGGTCGCGCCGCGTACCAGCACCAGATCCCGCTCGGAAATCGCAGTGAAGATCAGTCGTCCCAGCCCCGGTAGGTAGAACACATTCTCCACGATAATGGTCCCGGCGATGAGGAAGGCGAATTGCAGCCCCAGAATGGTCAGCACCGGCAGCAGCGCATTGCGCACGCCATGGCGCCAGATCGCCTCCGACTTGGTCATGCCCTTGGCCCGCGCGGTGCGGATGAAATCCTGCTCGGTCACATCGACCAGTGCCGTGCGCATCACCCGCGCCAGGATCGAAGCCTGCGGCAGGGCCAGCGCCAGCCCCGGCAGGATCAACCCGCGCATGGCCGCGCCCGCATCCTCGTCCCAGGGTATGAACCCGCCCGTCGGTAGCCAGCGCAGGCTCACCGCAAACACCAGCGTAAGCAGCATGCCGAACCAGAAATTGGGAATGGCCACCCCGGTCTGCGCCAGCACCATCAGCGCGGTATCGGTGGCCTTGCCGCGCCGCATCGCCGCCAGAATGCCGATCGGCAGCCCCACCACCACCGACACAACCATGGCGATCAGCGAGAGCGGCAGCGTCACCGCCATGCGCTCGGCAATCAGCTCGGCGACCGGCAGCCGCTGCGTGGTCGAGAGCCCGAAATCGCCCACCAGCATGCCCCCGACCCAGGCCAGGAACCGCTCATGCGCCGGCGCGTCGAGACCCATTTGCGTACGAAGCGCAGCAACGGCTTCTGGTGTGGCATTGATGCCCAGAACGAACCGCGCGGGATCACCCGGCAAAAGGTCCAGCAACAGGAAGATCACCAGCGCCGCCACGAACAGCGTAACCGCAAACCCGGCAATCCGTCGGATCACAAAGAGAGTCAACGCCGCCCCCTTGCAAGACTCTCTGCTATCCGCCGCTCTACCGTTTTCTCTGCGGGCAGGGGAGCGGCACAAGACCCGGAGAGCCATGACAAGACGGGGGAGTGGGGCGGTCTAATCCCTGCGGCCGGCCCAGTGGCACAGTGCTCACTCCGCCCAGTGAATGTCGCGCAACACCACGCCTTCCACGGGGGCGTTCTGCCACATGCCTTCGAGCTTGGCGTTCCATACCCCGGTCTGGGCCAGCTCAAACAGATACCCGTTGACGGCGTCGCGGGCGATGATGGTCTGAATCTCCTGCGCCAGCGCCAGGCGTTCGGCCTCGTCCGTAGTGGCATTGAGCGTCTCGTTGAGGGCCTGAACTTCAGGGTTGTCATAGCCGAAGTAGTAGTCGGGGTTGGCGTAGATGCCAACATCGAACGGCTCGACATGGCTGATGATGGTCAGGTCGAAATCCTTGTTGCCAAACACATCTTCCAGCCACTGCGCCCATTCCATGTTGATCAGCTCGAGCTCAATCCCCACCTCGGCGAACTGGCTGGCAATGATCTGGCCCGACAGGCGTGCGTAAGCCACCGGCGGCAGTTTTAGGGTCGCGGAGAAGCCATCCGCATATCCCGCCTCGGCCAACAAGGCTTTCGCCTTGTCCTGATCGTGCGGATAGGTGTCGGTCAGATCGAGATAATAGGGGTGGTGCGGCGCAAAATGGGTGCCAATCGGCACGCCATAGCCATAGGTTGCGCCTTCGATGATCTCCTGCCGGTCCAGCGCATGCGCCATGGCCTGGCGCACCTTGAGATCGGTGAAAGGCTCTTTCCTGTTATTGGTGGAGAGAATGGTCTCGCCTTCGGTCGACCCCACCAACACCTTGAACTGCGGATTGTTTTCGAACACCGCCAGCGCCTCGGCGGCAAAATTGTTGGTGCCGTCCACATCGCCGGCCAGCAGCGCATTGGTTAGCGTCGCCGTGTCCGAGATGAACACAAAGCTCGCGCGGGTCAGCGCCGGGCTCTCGCCCCAATAGGGGCCATATTGCTCCAGCACCACGCGGCTGCCGCGATCCCATTGGATAAAAGCGAAGGGCCCGGTGCCAATGGGTTCCGCGCCATTGTTTTCCGCGCTCTCCGGCGCCACGATTACCGCGTCGCCCCGGCCCAGATTGAACAAGAACATCCCATCCGGCCGCGACAGGGTAAACTCTACAGTCATCGGGTCGACTACGCTTACTGCCGAAATTGGTTCGTAAAGCGCCTTTTGCGCATTGACGCTGTCTTCGGCCAGCAGCCGGTCAAAGGTGAATTTGACGTCCTCGGCATCGAAAGCGGTGCCGTCATGGAAAGTTACACCCTCATTGAGCGCGAACCGATAGGTCTGCCCGTCTTCCGAAATGGTCCAGCTTTCCGCCAGCCCCGGCTGCACCGCCCCGGTCTGGTCGATCCGCACCAGACCCTCGAACACATTCTGGTACACCACCACGTCGATGGCTTCGGCCGCCCCGGCGGTCGGGTCCAGGGCAGGGGGCTCCAGTGCTACACCAATGCGGATTTCTGTGGGCTGGGCCAAAGCCGGCCCGGCCATCAGCATCAGGCCTGCCACCGTCAGCGCCAGTGTCTTGCGTGCAGTCATGGTGGTCTCCTCCATCGTGGCCAGATGGTTCCTAGCTATAGAGGAAGCGCGCGCCCTTGCGTAGCGGGGGCTACTCGGCTTCCTCGGCATTTTCGATCAGCGGCCGCTCCTCGACCAGATCGGCGGGGACTTTAAGCGTGAACAGCATGCCCTCGGGCCCTGCTGGATCCACTGAAAGCGACACGGCATTAACTGCCAGCAGCGCCCGCGTCAGCGCCAGACCCACGCTGGAGCGCACCGGCGTCAGCATTTGACCCTCGCGACTCACGCCATCGCGGAACACCACGAAACGCTCGGCCATGTCCACCGCGTTGATTGACGCGTCGCGCACATGAATGGCGATCGAGCCATCATCATGGCGCTGCGCCGAAATCACCACCGCGCCTCCCATCGGGGTCTGGTCGATGGCGCTGGCCAACAGGTTCAACACTGCCTGCGCCAGCGAGGCCCGGTCGGCCGTAATACGCGGCAGCATCTCCGAGATCGCATTGCGCACGATCACCCGGGCGCCATTGGCCTGGTTGCGGATGCGCAGCACGCATTGCTCGAGCAGGTCCGTCAAGTCCAGGCTTGCGCGTTGGGGCAGATAGCGGCCATCGCGCAGCCGTGCGTAATCGTCCAGCTCATCCACCAAGGCCGCTATTTCCTGGCCCGCCTGGGCAATGTCGTCGGCATAGCCCACGTAGCGCTCGTTATCGAGTTCGCCAAAGGCCTTGGAGCGGATGATGTCGGAAAAGCCAATAATCGTATTGAGCGGACGCCGCACCCCGCGACTGATCCGATTCAGAAGCGCCGGGTCAATATCGCTGGCCGGCCTGATCCGTGCCGGGCTCGTCTCGCGCGGCTTGACCAGGCCAAAATAACCCGAAACGACACCGGCCTGACCCAGTGCAAACAGCAGGATTTCGGCTCTGCCATCGGCCGAGCGCAATGTCAGGCAGGGGCGGGCGGTTTCGGCAAAGCGCGCCGGGCGCTCCAGAAACGCCCTCAGCGCCACTGCATCGTCCTGCCCGACCACCGCCGATAGCGGCCGCCCGGTCATTGCCTTGCCTTCGCCCAGCATCGATGTTGCCGCCGCGCTGGCAGAGCTCACCATGCCGTTGCGATTGGCCTCGACAAAGCCATCGCCGCGAATGTCGGCAAAGGTCTGGGCAAATGCTTTCACTGCATCTTCATGGCCGGTGCGCACCTCGGTGGTGCTGGCCGAGAGCATAAGGGCAGGGCGGCCATGCCAGGAGATCGATTGCAATCGCGCGGTTACCGGCACCAGCGTGCCATCGCGCTGCACCAGATGGTTGACCGGCCCGGCGTCCTGACCTTCGCCACCCAGCACCGGGAATACCGCGCCAAGCCCGGCCTGACGCAGACTATCCACCGAGTCGTAGCCCACCATTTCGGTAATGGCGCGATTGGCAAACAGAACCTGCTGGTCGCGGAAGACCAGGATGCCCAGCGGCAAACGGTTCAGTACCAGCGTTTCGCCGCCCAGATTGACCAGCGCACCAGACCCGCTTGCCCCCTGTACGGCGGGCAGCGCCGGATGCGCCGGTCCACTATTGGCCTGGCCGCGTTCGCCCACCCGATCATTGAGGATGCGCGACAGCTCGTCGAAATTATAGCGCGACACCCGCTCCACCGTTTCGGGGTCGGGCTGGACATCGGCCTCCGATGCCGTCTCTGTCGGCTCGACGCCGGCCTCCATTGGCGTAAAGCCTTGGCCGGAAACCTTGTAATATAGCTTCTCCGGCGCCTCGACAGGATCCGCGGGCGGCCCGGCGGGAGGGGGAGCAGCTTCAAACGCCGGCGCATCGTCTTCTTCGCCCAGGGGCGCATAAAGCGCCTCGTCATCGGCCAGCTTTTCCACCAGATCGCTCAGCCGGCGCGACACTCCTGGCAATGCGTCGGGCGCTTCGGGTTGGTCCTCGTCCTGAGAGATATCCTTGTCGGCGTTCGCGTCGTCATTATCTGCGTCCTGCAGCCTCTGTTCCTCGGAGACAGCCGCGATCGCCTCAAAAATGCTTGGCATCGGACGCGGCCCTGTGCCGTCATCCGCGGCCGGAGCCTCATCCTGCGGATCAGACCAGCTTTCGGGATTGTCCGTTTCGGGGGCGGGGCGATGCGGTTCGGCTGGCTCATAGGCGATCTCGGCATCGCCGTCCTGCCAGCTTTGCAGCTCGTGGGCATAGGCCTCATCCCCGGCAATGGGGGCCATCCCGCCCTCCGCTTCCGGCGCAGCCTCATCCGCGTCGGGCTTGGCTTCTTGTTCAACCGTCTCAGCGGCGATGTCTTGCACCGTTGCCGGGTCAACGGCCGCGATGTCCGCTGGCAGCTGCTCTGTATCAGCCGGTACATCACCGGCGGGCTCTGCCTGCACCGGCTCGACGGCCACCGCTGCTATTTCGGCAGGCGCGACGCTTTCCCAGTCTGCCGCATCCGTCTCGGTGCTCGCCGCCTCAAGCACCTCCGGCGCGATCGGGTCGACCCCCACGATCAGCAGGACCGGCTCATTGTTATCCCAGCGCAGCGGTGTCGTGGCGCAGGTCGCCGAGGCCGGTTTCTCGCCGGCAAGGAACTGAATGCGGGCCAGACTCGTCCGGCCGATCGACCCCAGCCGGATAATGCGCGCAACCTGTCCCTTGATTGGCACGGCGGGCGCCGGACGCTTCAGCCCGTGTTTCTTTACCTTGGCCAGGAAGAGATCGGCTGCCTGGTTCGACCAGATCAGGCTGCGGCCATCCTGGGACCATAGCCACGCGGGACGTGAATCATCCTCATGCTGCTGCACGCGCCGCGCGTCTGGCAATGTGTTCCAGCGGTCATCCATGGACTGCCTTTGTCTGGTCACGACCCCGTGGATTTGTGCCATTTCGGCACAAACGTCGAAGGTTCCTTAAGTGTTCTTCAATATAGTGCAGCGACGGGCGAATCCACCCCACCAACAGGCGGCATGGGTCCAATCACGGACCATGGTTAAGTGCGCTTTCCTAAGGATTGGTCACGCCGCCCTACAAAATTCGCCGTCAGAGGGGCATTTTAGGGGCACTGTCCACAGCGCAAAATCGGTGCTTGTCATCTCGGCCATCTCGACCTATGTTCCGCCCGCTTTCGGAGCCCAGTCACCGACTTCGGTTCCCAGCGGGTCCTGCCGCCTTAGCTCAGTTGGTTAGAGCGCTAGATTGTGGATCTAGAGGTCCCCCGTTCAATCCGGGGAGGCGGTACCACCCATTTTCTGAACTCACTGCGCCAGTCTAAGCGATGATATGTTGCGCGCAATCTGCTCGAATGCATCGGACAGGTCCGAGGCATTTGCGGCGAGAAAGTAATTGTCCGCACTGCTGGCGCAGTAGCGCAACACATTGGCGGCATTGCTGCCCTCCACGATACCGAAGCCAACCGTGTAGACCGCAATGCCGGTCGAGGCATCGTTCATCGCATCGCAATAGGCGCGCGCCTGATCATATGGGGCGCCATTGTGGGCGTCGCGGTTAATTTTTTCATTGTTCCCACCACTGCCGCCTGCTGAGTTTCGCGCGATTACGCCGTCATAGTGTACGGTGTTGAATTCACCATCCGTCATGATGATCGCGGCCTTGAGCAGGCGTTCGCGATTGTAACTGGCCGGGCGGCTGGCCTCTGGCCACACATAGCCGTACTCAGGTGAGAGCATGTACCAGCTCCACAGGATGCCAAGGCTGCCCGAGGTCGAACCGCGTGCCACGAGGTCATCCGACAGGTCGTGCAGCACGGACTTGTTTGAGGTCAGCGGGACAATCTGGTTGGTCGGGCAACCATTGCTGCCCGGATAGTTGCGTCCCACATAGCTTACGCTGGGCGCAGCATCGGTAAAGGCTTCCGCGCCGCCGCGCTCGGTCACGCAATTGGTGATCCCGTGCAGCGTCGCAGAATTCGACGCATTGATGAACAGGTAGTAATCGCAACCGACCGAGGCACTTTGCTTGGTGCAATGGAGCTTACCAGTGTTGGCTCTATACGTACCCTGGCCGATCATCGAATAGCCTTCGAGCCGCAGGGTATTCCTCGTGACATTGGTCACCCGGAAAATGCGGTCGTTAATGCCGTTGAGCCAGGAGACCTGCCTGACGTAGGTATAATCCCCTTCCGAAAAGCCATGGTCGTTGGCGGTGACCACTGTTTCGCAACGGGCAACCAGGCATTCCACGACCTTTCCACCACCCCAATAATTATCGTACCAGCGGCTGTCGACCCAGTTGCCATTTTCGTCCTGGAGCTCGAAAGTGTCCCGCGACCTGTTGGCGACCTGGTAGGCCCGCTGGTTGATCTGGTTCATATGATTGACGTCCCAGATATAGACCCAGTCACCGTTCCGGAAGCCGTGCCGGTTGGAAGTCACGCGGGCGCGATAGCTCTTCGTGACATCGTCGATGTTCTTGGTATTGCCCGTGGCCCAGGACATGTCGCTTATGTCGCTGGGACCGCGAATGGGGCCGCGCAGCGCCTCGGCATACCCCCCCACATTCACCGCCTGAGCATAGGGGATCAGCGCCATCTTGGTATAGTTTGGCTCTTGCTCGTCCTGCACGATCGCATCGATCAAGTCATCCAGGGCATCCTGCAGGTCTTCCAGCCGCTGTCCGCTCATTGATCCGGTCACATCCAGTGCCACCGCGACTTCGACATCCACCGCGCCACGCACGGCTTCTGCAGTAAATGAGGCGCCGAGCTGTTCTACCCCGACAAGTCGCACGAACCTGGTCGGCAGAGCAAAGTCCCCTCCCAGCGTCAGGCGCCCTGCCTCGGTGTCGATGTCGATCTGGTCAACCTGGGCTTCAGTCACATCGATATCGCCGATACGGTCCAGCACGATGGCCTGAGCCTTGACCAGCAGTTCCGCCTCCAGTTCACTCCTGGTCAGTCCGGTCCTGTAGATTTCCGGTTGCAGCGCCAGGGCTGCGGCGTCGAGCGCCACCTGGGCGCGTTGCCGGGTCTGCTCGAGCGAAACATAGTCCACCGTTGCGCCGCCCAGCGCGATCAGCACAATCGCCATCAGCCCGAAAAGGACCGCGAATACGCCGCTCTCGTCCTTGGCAAACCGTCGCAACAATAGAACAAATCTGGACATCAGGACACCTGGTTGCGCGATCGACCGCACCTTCGCGCAAACACGTTAGGAAAGAACGACCACCTTGGTGTTGAGCTTAACGCGGCCATAAAGGTCGATGACGTCTTCGTTGGTCATGCGGATGCAGCCCGATGACACATTCTGGCCGATCGACCAAGGCTCATTGGTGCCGTGAATACGATAAAGCGTTGATCCCAGATAGAGCGCCCTGGCGCCCAGCGGATTATTGATACCGCCCGGCATATGTGCCGGCAGACTTGGCTGGCGCTTGCGCATCTCGGCTGGCGGTGTCCAGCCCGGCCATTCCGCCTTGCGGCTGATCCGGTGCGTTCCGCGCCATTCAAACCCTGCGCGGGCCACTCCGATGCCATAGCGCAGCGCCCGGCCATCGCCGAGCACGAAATAAAGAAAGTGCTGCCGCGTATCGACCACGATGGTGCCACTGCGCTCATTGGTGGCGTAGGGCACCACTTGGCGCAGATAGACCGGCGGCACATGCATGTTGGCCTGCAGCGCCAGTGCGTGGCGCGGCCGGCTTTCGGTGATGGTCACGCCGGGCGGCGGGGCGAAGCGCCAGCCGGGGCTAAACGTTTCCGCCTGGCTGGGCAGCGTCGTGCTCACCAGTGCAAATGTGGCGAGCGCAATGGCTGGCCCGGTCAGATGTCGGATAGTCATGGCCTGCATCCCCAAAATAGGTTTGGCCGCATTTTCCCGCACAAGCGCAAAGGAGTCCTCAAGCCGCGTGGTTAACCACGCGTGGGCGAGGGCCGTTAACAAACCCTTGCCGCGCTGCCGCAAAGCACCTGAAACTAGAGAAAGAAAGCACCTGAAACTAGAGAAAGACCGAGTCGTCCAGCCCTTCAGCCGGCGGCAGAACCCGTTGCACGGCAAGGCCCAATTGCTCGGTGGTAAAGGGCTTGGGCAGCACTTCGTTGACCCCGAGCGCGCGCGCCCGATCGATATTTTCCCGGGACGGGTAAGCCGTCATCAGGATCACCGGTGTGTTCTGCGGCGCGCCGAACCGGGCATCGCGCAACACCTGCATCACCCCGGCGCCGTTGATGTCGGGCATGTACCAGTCCATCAGCATGAAGTTGAACGGCGTACGCATCAGCTTGAGTATGGCCTCGCCCCCGTTCTCAGCCTCCTCCACGTCCCCGACGCCCAGCTTGTTCAGACCCACCGTACAAATCGCGCGCGCATAGGTGTTGTCGTCCACCACCAGCGCCCGCAATCGTCCAGGTATAATCATGCCGCCCCTCCAACGCCGCACGCTCTGCGCCCGAACGGGCGTATGAAAAAATGTGCGGGGCTGCTGTCAATGCCGGCTGGATAGCAGGCAGCGCGCCCCAGTCAATCCGTTCCACTACCAGGTGCGAACACGCTTTTTGTGGCTTCCATGCAACACCTGCCGCAGAGTGCGACAGACTGCCACATCTCCGCTTGCAGCTCACGGATTCGTGAGTTACCCAAGTGCCGTCTGCAAAGCCAACCGAGGGAGGCGTTTCATGTTCAAAACTGTCACCCGCCACTCGGGGCCAACTTACCTTCATCACGGTCGCGCCTGGGCGTGACCCTGACGGTACCCTCGGCCGCCTCGCGGCGCGCGGACGCCCCCAACTCTCCATCCTGAATTGCTGAAGCGGGTCGCTCGACGTCCCGATTCCGCTGTTCTTCCGTCTACTCACATCAGAGGCCGGCAGGGTGACCTGTCGGAACAGCAATGACTTCGAACGTGCTCAATGAGCGCAGCGTGGTGCTGCGTCTCGAATTCTCCATCGCCGATGCTGTCCAGCAGCGCGGACTGGTCCCCGTCATCGGGGCAGCGATTCGCGCCCGGTTGGCCCAGCGTCCGACGCGCTATCCTCAGGTGCCCGGCCATCTGCGCGAAGATGTCGGCCTGCCGCCCGAGAATGAATATCGCAACTTATATTCGGTCCCCGCCCAGCTCTGGCAATTCCACCCGCCGGATCAGGACATCCGAAGATGAGTGAACGGCAGCCGGGGTTCGTCCCCGGCTGCCATCCCGCCATTGTCTCACTGGCTTCGATCGTCTAAGCAAACGACCGACTTTCCAGGGCGAAGAAATGACCGAAAAGACCAAGCTCATCACGCCCCGCCTGCCGCGCGGGTTCGAAGATCGCAGCCCAGGCGAAATCGCCGCTGTTGGCGCTATGATCGACAAGATCAAGGCCGTCTACGAGCGCTATGGCTTCGACCCCGTCGAAACCCCGCTTTTTGAGTACACCGAAACGCTCGGCAAGTTCCTGCCAGATACCGACCGGCCCAATGCCGGCGTCTTCTCTTTGCAGGACGATGACGAGCAGTGGATGAGCCTGCGCTACGACCTGACCGCGCCGCTCGCCCGCTACTTCGCCGAAAATTTCGAGACCCTGCCCAAGCCCTACCGCTCCTATCGGCAGGGCTATGTGTTCCGCAATGAAAAGCCCGGCCCCGGCCGCTTCCGCCAGTTCTTGCAGTTCGACGCCGACACCGTCGGCGCCCCCGGACCGGAAGCCGACGCCGAAATGTGCATGATGATGGCCGACGTCATGGACGCGCTGGGTCTGGCGGGCAAATACGTGGTTCGGGTGAACAACCGCAAGGTGCTCGATGGCGTTCTCGAAGCTGCTGGCGTTACATCAGAAGAGCAGAAACTCACCGTTCTCCGCGCCGTCGACAAGCTCGACAAGTTTGGCGCTGAAGGTGTGAAACTTCTGCTTGGCGCTGGCCGCAAGGATGAAAGCGGGGACTTCACCAAGGGCGCAGGCCTCTCTGACAGTCAGGCCGCTGTGGTGCTCGACTATGTTGGCGGCAAGCCGCCGGCCGACAATGAGGGCGTCGCTGAGCTCGCTGCGATGCAATCTCTGTTCGACGCCGCAGGCTATGGCCCCGACCGTATCAAGATCGACCCCTCCGTCGTCCGCGGCCTCGAATACTACACCGGCCCGGTCTTCGAGATCGAACTGACCTTCAAGGTGCAGAACGAAAAGGGCCAGGACGTGGTCTTTGGCTCCGTCGGCGGTGGTGGCCGCTATGATGGACTGGTTTCCCGCTTCCGCCGCGAGCCGGTGCCCGCCACCGGCTTTTCCATCGGCGTCTCGCGCCTCGCCAATGCCCTGAAACTCACCGGCAATCTCGGCGCCACCGAACCGGCCGGTCCGGTCGTCGTCCTCGTCATGGACAAGGCCGAAACCGCCCGCTACCAGGCCATGGTGTCCGAGCTGCGTCAGGCCGGCATCCGCACCGAAATGTTCCTGGGGCAAACCAAGAATTTCGGCAAACAGGTCGCCTATGCCGACAAGCGCAATGCCCCTGCCGTCATCATCGAAGGCAGCCAGGAGCGCGAGCAGGGCATCCTGCAGGTCAAGGATCTCATCGCTGGCAAGCAGGCCGCCCAGGCCATCACCGACAACGCCGAATGGAAGGCCGCCCGCCCCGGCCAGTTCGAAATCAAGCGCGAGGATCTGGTGTCGGCGGTCAAAAAATTGCTGAGCGAGCAATGACCAACGCCGCCTATCGCCGCAGCCAGCTCGAATCCCTTGTCGAAGCCCAGGGTGGTTGCCGTGCCACCCCGCCGCTGTTGCTCAGCGCCGATCCCTATTTCGATCTTGCCGGCGAGGAATTCGGCCGCCGCCTTCTGCTCACCACTGACGTCACCGGCGCCGAATACTGCCTCCGCCCTGATTTCACTCTGCCTATCGTCGCCGACTACATCGCCGATGGGGCAGGGGAGCCAGCGGCGTTTTCCTATCTCGGTCCCATCTTTCGCCAGCGCGAAACCGGCCCCGCCGAATTCGATCAGGCTGGCATTGAGCTTTTGGCCCAGCCCGATGGCGATATCGCGCTCGATCAGGTGCTGACCTTCGCCCGTGCGGCGCTTTCGCTTTATGGCATCACCCCCAATGTGCGCCTGGGCGGCGTCGGGCTGTTCGAAGCCCTGCTTCAGCAGGCCGACATGCCAGAAGCCTGGCGTCCCCGCATTCGCCATCGCTTCGGCCACACCGAGGCCATGGATCGCCTGCTGTCCCGGCTCGAACAAGCGCCCGACCTGCCCCGCACCGAACAGCCCGGCCGCGACGAACTGATTGAGGATGTCACCGCCCGCATGGTCGCGGCGGGTCTCAGCCTTTCCGATGGCCGCTCGCCCGAAGAGGTTGCCGACCGCTATCTGGAACAGCAGGCCCTCGACGCAGCCCAAGTGCCGCGCTCCACGCTGAAATTGCTGCGCGACTTCCTCGCCATCAAGGGCGACGCCCTGTCGGCCCTGCGCCAGATCGAGGCGCTGGCCGAGAAACATCGCCTGTTCCTTGGGCCACCCATGAAGGCGATCCGGCGTCATCTCGACGGCCTGGGCGAAGCCCGCGTGACTTTCGATGCGAGCTTCTCGCCGCGCCTCGATTATTACACCGGCATCGTCTTTGAAATGCGCGGGCAGGGCGGCACTGTCCTGGTCTCGGGCGGCCAATATGATCGGCTCCTCGAACGCCTCGGCGCCACCGCCCCCATCGCTGCCTCCGGCTGCGCCCTCTGGGTCGATCGCATGGAAGCGGAGTGGCCGAAATGACCATCACCCTCGCCGTGCCCTCAAAGGGGCGCCTTGAAGAACTCACCCGCGAATGGTTCGCCCGGCGTGGCCTCATCATCACCCGTCCCGGCGGCGCTCGCTCCTATCTCGGCGCCATCGAAGGCCTGCCCGAGGTCACGGTGCGCTTCTTTCCGGCCTCGGAAATCGCTCGCGAACTCATTCGCGGCAATATCGATCTCGGCGTCACCGGGCGTGACTTGATCCATGAGACCAGCGAGGCCGGCCCCGAAGCGGTAGACTTCGCACGCGATCTCGAATTCGGCCGTGCCGATGTGGTCATTGCGGTGCCCGAAGCCTGGATCGACGTCACCCATATGCACGATCTGGCCGATGTCGCCTCCGATTTCCGCTCCCGCCACGGGCGCTGGCTGCGCATCGCCACCAAATACATCACCATCACCCGTCAGCATTTTGCCAAAGCCGGCATCGCCGAATATCGCATTGTCGAAAGCCTCGGTGCCACCGAAGCCGCGCCCGCTTCGGGTGTCGCCGATATCGTGGTCGACATCACCTCGACCGGCTCGACCCTCGCCGCCAATGGTCTGCGCGTGCTTGAAGACGGCGTGATGCTCAAGAGCGAGGCCAACCTTATTGTGTCGCGCACCGCCGAGTGGACCGAACAGCGCCGCGAAACCCTTAATACGCTGCTCGGAAAATTGTAGGGCAGAGCGATGGAACTGGCCTTTGTCATGCTCCTTGTGGTCTGCGGCGTCAGCCTGATCGCCTATGCCGGCCTGGCGCAACAGAAGCCGGCCCAAAACCCGGAAGCCGCGCAACCCTCCGATGCCACCGATGATGCGGACAGCGGCGGCATGGGAGACGGCGACTGATGTGCCATTGCCGCTGCAGCCCAAATCACGGCACAAGGTCTCAAGGGTCCTGCGGGGGCGCGCTGTGGGCGAAGCACTTGAACTAACCATTCTCATGCCCTGCCTCAACGAGGCAGAAACGCTGGCGAGTTGTATAGAGAAGGCCAAGACCTATCTCGCCCGCTCCGGCGTCGCTGGCGAAGTGCTGGTCGCCGACAATGGCTCGACTGACGGTTCCCAGGCCCTTGCCGAGGCCAGTGGCGCCCGTCTGGTTATTGCCGAGCAGCGTGGCTACGGTGCGGCCCTTGCCAGTGGCATAGCCGCGGCACGTGGCAAATTCGTCATCATGGGCGATGCCGACGACAGCTACGACTTTGCCAATCTCGATGCCTTTATGAACGAACTGCGCCGTGGCGCCGATCTGGTCATGGGCGACCGCTTTGCCGGCGGCATTGCCCCCGGCGCCATGCCCTGGCACCACCGCTATATTGGTAACCCTCTGCTCAGCTTTGTGGGGCGCCTGTTCTTCAAGACGCCGGTGCATGATTTCCATTGCGGCTTGCGCGGCTTTTCCCGCGCCGCCATTGCTGACCTCAATCTGCGTACCACAGGCATGGAATTCGCTTCGGAAATGGTGGTCAAGGCGACCCTGTCCCACCTGGATATCCGCGAAGTGCCAACGGTGCTCCGGCCCGATGGCCGCTCCCGCCAGCCCCATCTGCGCTCATTCCGCGATGGTTGGCGGCATTTACGTTTCCTGCTGCTGTTTTCGCCGCGCTGGTTGTTTCTCTATCCCGGTCTGTTCCTTTTGACCGTCGGGCTGGTCTTCAGCTCAATGCTGGTCAGCGGTCCTGTCCGGATCGGTACGGTGACGCTGAGCGTGCACAGCCTGCTGGTGGCGTCGCTCTGCGTCATCATGGGCACTCAATCGATCGCCTTCGCCATCATTGGCCGCCGCTTTGCCTCGCGCTACGGCTTCATTCCCCGCTCCGGCGTCTATGACCGCGTCCTTGAGAACCTGACCCTGGAGCGCTTGTTGCTGCTGGCAATCCTGCTGATGACCGCCGGGCTCGCGGCAATGGGCTGGGGAACCTGGGAATGGGCCAAACGCGATTTCGGGCCCTTGACCTCCACCGCAACCCTGCGGGCCCTCATCCTGGCTATGACGGCCTTGGTCACCGGCTTCCAATTGATGATGAGCGCCTTCATGTCCTCCATGATCAACATTCCCATCTATGAGCGCCGCCTGGCCGATCAAGTCATTCCGGACGATCGGTTTCACCGCACCGACCCGGACTGACACTTAGATGCTTGATCCACTTATTCTTTTGGCCCTCTTGGGCGTCGGCCTGCTCGCCGGTTTCGTCGATGCCATTGCTGGCGGCGGCGGCATGCTGACCGTTCCCGCTCTGCTCTCCGCCGGCCTGCCGCCCGTTGCCGCGCTGGCGACCAACAAGATGCAATCGGTGGTCGGCACCGGCATGGCCGTCCTGACCTATTGGCGCCGGGGCTTTGTGCATCTACGCAATCTCGTGCCGGCCATTGCCTTGACTTTTGCCGGCAGCTTTCTCGGCGCCCTCACGGTCACCCAGCTCGATACTGGCCTGCTCGACATCGCCGTGCCGGTGGCGTTGATCGCCATTGCCCTCTATTTCCTGTTCGCGCCCAAATTGTCCGATGCCGACAAGGCTGCACGACTACCTTTTGGACTTTTCGTTCCCATTCTGGGCTTCGCCATCGGTTTTTACGACGGCGTCTTCGGTCCCGGCACCGGGTCCTTTTTCACCATTGGTTTCGTGCTGCTGTTCGGCCTGGGTCTCACCCGGGCCACCGGTAATACCAAGGCACTGAACTTCACCTCGAATCTGGCCGCGCTGGCGATATTCATTCCGCAGGGCCATGTCGTCTGGCCGGTCGCCCTGGTCATGGCCCTCGGCCAGATCATTGGCGGCTATATCGGCGCCCGCACCGGCATTCGCTATGGCGCCAGGGTCATCAGGCCGCTGGTGGTGGTGGTGTCCATCGCCATGGCCATCAAGCTCTTGTTCTTCCCCTAGTCACGCTGGATCCAGCCCCGCGGCCGCGCGCAGGGCGGCGTTGATGCGCGCCTGCCAGCCCGGGCCATCATCCTGAAAATGCGCAAGCACATCCCGGTCGAGCCGCAGCGACACCATCTCTTTGCCGGCCGGCGGGGTCACCGGCGCCTTTGGCATCGGCTCGTTCTTTTTCGTAGCCGCTTTGAAAGCGGCCTCCGCCTGTTCAAAGGCGTTGCCGCGTCGGGGAGAGCGCATGATTGGTCCTCTTGAATTGGTGCGTGCATCCTACGCCATGCCGACAAAAAAGCCCCGGTGTTTCCACCGGGGCTTCCACGAAGTTCGTGACTGGGAAGAGACGAACTTCGAAGCGTAGAGGAGTGGGCTGGACTAGAAGCCCATGCCGCCCATGCCGCCCATATCGCCACCGCCGCCCGGCATAGCCGGAGCTTCAGGCTTGGGAGCCTCGACGATGATGGCCTCGGTGGTGATCAGCAGCGAAGCAACCGAAGCGGCGTCTTCAAGAGCGGTACGAACCACCTTGACCGGGTCGATAACGCCCAGAACAACCAGATCGCCATATTCGCCGGTCGCGGCATTGTAGCCGTACGAGATTTCTGCGTTCTCCAGAATCTTGTCCACAACGACCGAGCCTTCGGCGCCGGCATTGTTGGCAATGGTGCGAACCGGAGCCTGCAGGGCACGACGCACGATTGCGATACCAGCGTCCTGATCGGCATTGGCGCCCTTGGACTTGATGTTGGCCGATGCGCGGAGCAGGGCGACGCCACCACCCGGCACGATGCCTTCTTCAACAGCAGCGCGGGTTGCGTTGAGCGCGTCATCGACGCGATCCTTGCGTTCCTTGACTTCCACCTCGGTGGAGCCACCAACGCGGATCACGGCAACGCCACCGGCCAGCTTGGCCAGACGTTCCTGCAGCTTTTCACGGTCGTAGTCCGAGGTGGTTTCCTCGATCTGCGCCTTGATCTGGCCAACGCGAGCCTGAATGTCGTCGGCTGTGCCGGCGCCATCAACGATGGTGGTGTTTTCCTTGGTGATCTCGACGCGCTTGGCGGTGCCGAGCATGTCCAGGGTCACGTTCTCGAGCTTGATGCCGAGATCTTCGGAGATCACCTGGCCGCCGGTCAGGACAGCGATGTCTTCCAGCATGGCCTTGCGGCGGTCACCAAAGCCAGGGGCCTTGACGGCAGCAACCTTGAGGCCGGCGCGCAGACGGTTGACGACCAGGGTCGGCAGAGCCTCGCCATCGACGTCTTCTGCAATGATCAGCAGCGGGCGCTGGGACTGAACGACAGCTTCCAGGATCGGCAGGATGGCCTGCAGATTGGAGAGCTTCTTTTCGTGCAGCAGGATGTACGGGTCTTCCAGGGTTGCCGTCATCTTTTCCGTGTTGGTCACGAAATAGGGCGACAGGTAACCACGGTCGAACTGCATGCCTTCAACGACATCGAGTTCGGTTTCGGCGGTCTTGGCTTCCTCGACGGTGATGACACCCTCATTGCCGACCTTCTGCATGGCTTCGGCGATCATGTCACCGATGGAGGTCTCGCCATTGGCAGAAATGGTGCCGACCTGGGCCACTTCGGAGGACGAGGTGATGCCCTTGGCCGAGCCCTTGAGGCTCTCGATCACATCGGAGACCGCCAGATCGATACCGCGCTTGAGATCCATCGGGTTAAAGCCGGCGGCGACGGCCTTGACGCCCTCGACGACAATGGCCTGACCCAGAACGGTCGCAGTGGTGGTGCCGTCACCGGCAACATCGTTGGTCTTGGAAGCGACCGAACGCAGCAGCTGCGCGCCTAGGTTCTCGAACTTGTCTTCCAGTTCGATTTCCTTGGCGACGGTCACGCCGTCCTTGGTGATGCGCGGAGCGCCGAACGACTTTTCGATTACGACGTTACGACCCTTGGGGCCGAGCGTGACCTTCACCGCATTGGCGAGGACGTTGACGCCGCGCAGCATCTTATCGCGGGCGTCGGTCGAGAATTTGACTTCCTTGGCGGCCATTTATGGCTCCTTGAGAATATCTGTTGAGTGGGAACGACAAAAAAGACGGGAGAAGCCGAATTAGGCTTCGATCACGCCCATGATGTCGCTTTCCTTCATGATGATCAGGTCTTCGCCATTGAGCTTGACCTCGGTGCCGCTCCACTTGCCGAACAGCACACGATCACCGGCCTTGACGTCGAGGGCGACAACCTTGCCGCTCTCGTCGCGGGCGCCGGGGCCCACGGATACGATCACGCCCTCAGAGGGCTTTTCCTTGGCGGTATCGGGAATGATGATCCCGCCTTTGGTCTTTTCTTCACTGTCGACGCGACGGACGACCACGCGGTCATGCAGGGGACGGAAGCCCATGTTTTGTTCCTCTTGGCATCATTTCTGAATGCAATTTCGGACCTGTTAGCACTCGCTTTAGGTGAGTGCTAACAGGCTGTCGGGGATATAGGGATCGAGCCGGTCCAGAGTCAAGGCGAGTGAACCGAAGTTTTCACTCATGCGTTAGCAAGCCAGCACGACATATTCGAGACATCGTCCAGCACAAGGTGGTTCATATGGCCCAGACGACCCAATCAACGCCCCAGATAGTTCCAGTCGAGGGAAGGGTGCACATTTCTTTCGACGATGCCGAGATCGCCAGCTCAACCAAGGCCCAGCGGCTGGAACGCAGCGGCATGGACTCGCAGATTTTCGTGCCGCTCGACGACGTCCATCCCGGCATCCTGGAGGCATCCGATACCAAGCGCACCGATGCCGGGCCCGGTGAGGCACACTTCTATACGATAAAGACATTGACCGCCAATGGCGCCGACGAGGCCTGGTACTATCCCTATGCCGAGGGTGATTACGCGCCGATCCGAGACATGCTGACATTCGGTGGCAACCGGATATCGGTCCGCGTCTCCCAGGTCTGAGCCGCGCAAGGCCGCATATTCCCCCTTCCCCCCGATCCAAGTCTGGGCCATAAGCACAGTTATGAGCGAACAATCCTCCTTGCAGATCAAGCTGCGCCGCACCGGCGGCGTTGGGGCTAATACCAATTGGCATTGGGAGGTCCAGGACGCGTCTGGCTCGGTCCTCAAGACCGGCAGTGCAGTCGGCCCTGAGCACAAGGCCTTTGCCACGGCCCGCATCGCCAAGGAAAAGCTGGAAGCTGCGGGCAAATAGGCCCCGGACAGGACCGAATTGACAGCGCCATCTGCCGAGCCTGCTGACGCGCCAGCCAAAGGCGATTTGGGTGGTCCGCTGCGCGGCATTGCGCTCAAGATTGCGTCGGTCTGTTGCTTCGTGGTCATGGCGACCATGCTCAAGGCCACACTCACCATCCCTTCGGGTCAAATGGTGTTCTTCCGCTCCTTCTTCGCGCTCCTGCCTGTCTTGGGTTATCTGGCCTGGAAGGGCAATCTGACGCGCGCCTTTCAAACCAAAAGGCCGCTGGGGCACATCCTGCGTGGTCTGATCGGCGTGTCGTCCATGAGCCTGGGCTTTTTTGCGCTCACCCGCCTGCCGCTGCCAGAAGCAACGGCCATTGGCTACGCGGCCCCGCTGATCATCGTCATTCTCTCGGCGGTTTTGCTGCGCGAAAGCGTGCATGTCTTCCGCTGGACCACCGTCCTTGTGGGACTCGCTGGGGTGTTGGTCATTCTCTGGCCGCGCCTGACCGTATTCTCCGGCGAAACGCCGATGGGCGATGCTCAATCCATCGGCGCCATTGCCGCGCTCTGTGCCGCTGTCCTGTCTGCATTCGCCATGTTGCAGGTCCGCACCCTGGTGCAGACCGAGCGCACCGAAGCCATCGTCACCTATTTCTTTATCAGCGCCAGCACCATCAGCCTGTCCACTATCCCCCTGGGCTGGGTCTGGCCCACGCCTGAACAGGCTGCATTGCTGGTTGGGGCAGGGTTCTTCGGCGGTATTGGCCAGCTTCTTCTGACTTCATGCTACCGCTATGCCGACATGTCCGTCATTGCGCCTTTTGAATACGTCTCGCTGCTCCTGACCATCATCATCGGCTTCGTCATCTTCGCCGATGTGCCGACAGCAGCCATGCTGATCGGGGCCCTGATCATTGTTGCGTCGGGCATTGCCGTCATCCTGCGAGAGCGCTACCTGGGCCTTGATCGCGCCAAGTCGCGCCAAGCCAACACGCCCTAAGGCGCCTCGATATCGTCGCGTTAGTTAGATGGTGCGGCTACCGCCGTCGCAACCAATGGGAAACCGATTTCGGGCCATTGGACATTGTCCAGCTTTGGCGTGAGCACGACGATTGCTAGAGCTGCCGCTACGCCTGTCTTGAGCCTCTTGGCTCTTCTGCGTTTTTGGGCGATGGTAAGCACTTGAATTCACCTCTCTTTTCAGGTGAATAATGCGCCTGTGCGGCGGCGGGTTGCATCGGACTTGATCACGTTACACTGGGGCAGAATGGCACAAGCGGCAGCAATGTTTTTCGTAGCCCTGATGGGCGGCCTAGCGATCTTTCAGGGCGTTCTCATCGCGGGCGCGCCCTTGGGACACTTTGCCTGGGGCGGCCAGCATCGCATCCTGCCACGTCGCTTGCGCATCGGCAGTGCAGTGGCCATCGTGCTTTACGGACTGTTTGCGCTTATCCTGATGATGCGGGTCGGCTTGCTGGCGCCGTGGCCGGATACAAGCTGGATCAAGTTCGCCAGCTGGGTCATCCTTGCCTACATGGCACTTGGAGTGGTGATGAACGCGATTTCACGCAGCCTGCCCGAACGCCTCACCATGACGCCTCTGGTCGCCGTGTTGTTGGGGCTAACCCTGATTGTGGCGCTCTCCTAGCCGGTCGCCGCCAGTTCCGACCAGCTCTGGCGCTTGCGATAGATTGTCGACGGACTGATTTCCAGCGCCGCCGCGGCCATGGAGATATTGCCACCGAATGTGGCAATGGCATCCTCGATAATGCGCTGTTCCTGCTGCCACATCGGCAGCACGGTGCGTTTTTCGGAGCGCGGCGCTTCGACCCGTGCAGGCGTTGGGACCCGCGACTCGATATCGGCCGCTTCAATCATATCAGTGGTGATCTGGCCACCATCGAACATGACGACCAGCCGGCGCACCAAATTCTGCAATTGGCGAACATTGCCAGGCCAATCCGCCGCCGTCAGCCGCTGCGCTGCTTCCGGGGTGACGCCCAGGAAGCTCTTGTGCTCTTCCTGGGCATAGCGTGAGAGAAAATGCCGGGTCAGCAGCATGATGTCGCTTGGCCGTTGCCGGAGCGGGGGCAGATGAATGGGCAGCACATGCAGGCGATAGAAAAGATCTTCGCGAAACTGCCTGTCGGCGATCATCTGCATGGGATTGCGATTGGTGGCGCAGATGACGCGCACATCCACCTTTCGGGCCGCCGTCTCGCCAACGCGCGACAGGCAGCCGGTCTGCAAAAACCGCAACAGCTTGGATTGCAGCGACAAGTCAAGCTCGCCGACCTCATCGAGAAACAATGTGCCGCCATCGGCCAGTTCGGCTGCGCCCTTGCGATCTTCATGCGCGCCGGTAAAGGCGCCGCGCACCACCCCGAACAATTCGCTTTCCATCAGGTCGCGCGGAATGGCCGCACAATTGATCGCCACAAACCGGCTGGCCGCGCGCCGCCCGCGGCCATGCAGGGCCTCGGCACAGACATCCTTGCCAGTGCCGCTTTCCCCCGTGATGAAGACCGGCGCCGCCGAGGCGGCCACCCGTCCAATCTGCTCGTAGAGAAACTGCATTGCGCTGGACGCGCCGACAAATCCGGCAAAATCGGACACTTCAGGCTCGGGGGTGACTTCTACCCCCAGCGAGCGCGGCCGCCCATGCCGCTGGGCGAGCTCCGCCAGGCGTCCGGCCAGCGTGCTGCCACCGGCAGGCTTGGCGAGATAATCGTGCGCGCCGGCACGCATGGCGGCTAGCGCGGCACTCACCGACCCGCTATCGGCCACGGCCAGGATCAGCGCGCCATCGGCCAGGCGCACCAGGCGGCTCATGGCGTCTTCTACATTGGCTGCAAGATCGCCCAGGCTGGCGAGTTCGCAGATGATGACGTCATAACGCAGCTTGCGCAGGTGGTCCGCCGCCTCACGGCCGGTTTGGGCATGGGTAATCTGAGGGGCAACCAGCAGGGCTTCTGACAATTCGGCGCTGGTCTGATGGGCGCATGCGTCATCGTGGTCGATCAGCAGAAGCCGGCCGCACAGCACATTGTCGCTTCCGCTCGTCTTCGTCATGCCGCTATATACCTTATTCCGTCCGCAACCGGACCGTTCTTGTCGTTCATCCAAGTGTTGTCGATTAGGGTAAATATTCCGTTCTTGCACCTGCCAACCAAACAGCGTTTATCTCTGCGCCATGCGTGACCTACCCGATCAGGATGTGTTCGAACCAATTGTGCGCGGCATCACCCAATCGGGGGTGCGGCTGGCCAATGAACGCGCGGTTCTGACCCTGATTGCAGGCATTCCCGGCGTTTCGAACGCAGACATTGCCCGCCGCTCTGGTCTGGGGCCCCAAACCACAGCGCGCATCCTTGCCGATCTCGAAACGCGTCACCTCATCACTCGCGGCGAGGTGTTACGCGGGCGACGTGGCCAACCCGCGACCCCCTACCAACTCAACCCGCAAGGTGGTTATTCGGTGGGCGTGGAGATCGGCTGGCAGCACGTCGAAATTCTTCTGCAGAATATCGCCGGCCAACCCATCGCGGCCACGCGGCGCTTCCACGACTATCCTAATCCCGAGACAGTCTTCACCGAAATCGCCGCCGACGTCGAAGCGCTGGTCTCAAATCTCCCCGATGACCAGCGCGGCCGAGTCGCAGGGGTAGGGGTTACCTCGCCGGGAAATTTCGGCCCCTTGCTTGCCCATGTGGGAGCGCCCCCATACACCATCGATGCATGGGCCGAAATTGATGTGGGACCACGCCTGACACAGGAGACCGGCTTGCCCGCGCTCTGGGTCAATGATGGCAGTGCAGCAGCCTGGCGCGAGATCACCGCCCACCCCGCGCCGCGGCCCAAGGGCCTGGCCAGCTTTTTTGTCGGGACCTTCGTCGGCGGCGGTGTTGTGTCCGAGGGGGCGCTGGTAGAAGGACCATATGGCAATGGTGCCGACTTGGGCGCGATTGTCGTGCACGATCGGGCAGGCAAACCGGCGTACCTGCACCTAGCGGCCTCGCTTCACGCCCTTGTCTTGAAAGCCATCGATGCGGGTTATGCTGCGCCCGTGGGGTCGCCGCGCAAATGGGACTGGGCTGCGCTCGCGCCGGTGGTAACGCAATGGCTCGATGATGCCGGCCACGCGCTTGCGCAAGCCATTCTGAGCACCACGGCCATGACCGAGGTGGATATTGTTGCGCTCAACGGCGATCTGCCCGAATCGATCCTGTCGCGCCTCGTGGAGTCCACCAGTATCCATCTTGCCCAGTTTCCCGTCTTGCTCGCCCATCGGCCACGACTGACCACGGGTTTGGGTGGGCCCTCGGCAGTTGCGCTGGGAGCGGCCCAATTGCTGTTGTTCCGGCGGCATTTTTCACGCGCCTGGGAGTTGTTTGACCCCGCTCAGGAAAAATAGGCCGGGGGAAGCGCATTTGCGGTGCTTTTTCCCAGATGTCGGGGGTGCTAAGTAAAACAGGCCGAATCCCGGCGAATGACAAGGGGTTTCAGGTCCGCCGTGCAGGCACTTGTGTATTCGTTCATTGCGCTATCCGCAGCCGGATTGGGGGCGTTGGCCTATTTTGGCCTGACCTTCACCCCGGCCAATGCGATTCTTGTCGCTGTAGTGTTCGGTTGCGCCTGTGTCGTGCTGATGGAGCGTGTGCTGCGCCAGCGCGCCGAAAACCGCCTCGAACGAGCCATAGAAGACTTGTCCAGGCTGCTTTCGACTGATGCCCAGGCGGGCGCCGTCCTGGGGCAGCGCATCAACACCATTGCCGATCTCAATCCGGGCCAGCGGCTGGAAACGGTGGAGGCCGACATCTCCGTGCTCGGCACGGTCATCCGCCAGGTCGCCGAGGCTGTCGCCGAGGTCGAGGACAAACTGGCCAAGGTCAATGCCACGCGTCCGGCCGATACCCGCCCATCCGATGCGCGTATGATTTCGGCGCCACCGCCTTCGCCTGCTACCCCAATTGTCGTGCCAGACCCCGAACCGGTTATTCCGCTCGAAGTTTTGCGCCAGGCCATCGAGGAAAACCGCCTCGTCCACCACATTCGGCCCATTGTGCGCCTGCCGCAGCGCCGCGCCATTGGCTATGACTTGGTGCCCAGGCTGATGCTCGAAGATGGCGAATTGGCCGATGCGCCCGATTTCATGCCGCGTCGCGGCGGCAAGGACATCATCCGGCTTGTCGAGGGGACCGGGTTGGTTGAGGCCGTCGCGATTGCCCGCCGCTCGCGCACCGGCGGTCGACCGGCCGTTCTGCATATCCCACTGTCGCGGGCCAGCCTCGGCGACGAGGCCTCGGCCGAGCAATTGCTGGCCACGCTCGATGCCAATCGCGCCATTGCCGACGCCCTGACGTTTCTGGTCAGTGAGAGCGAGTGGCTGGAACTGACCACGCGCGAGCGTGCCGTAGTTGAACAGATTGCGCGCAAGGGCGCCGGATTCTCCCTTGCCCGCATGAAGTCGCTGCGTATCGATTTGGCCGATGCCGCTGCACTCGGCGTGCGGTCCCTGCGTGTCGACGCGGCCAGCTTCATCGAAAGTCCGGACCGGTTCACCGACTTCCACATTTCCGATATCGCCAACTACATGGCGCGCTTCGAAGTGTCGCTGCTGGCGACCGGCATCACCAGCGAACGGCAGATCGTCGAACTGCTCGACAATGATATCCTGCAGGTTCAGGGCGACCATATCGCAGCCGCCGGCCCAGTTCGCAGCGATCTGGTTCTCGAACCGGCCCGAGCGTCCGCCCAGCCATTGCGCCGGGCGGAGCTGTAACTTCAGCGAATCTGCTAGCGGCCCAAACCGCCAACCGCCCGCTTGAGCCCACCCAGCAGCCTGCGTGCGCCGCTTTGCTCGGGCTCCGTAGTAGCTGCGCGCGCTTGGTCACTGCTGCGTCCGAGCGTGAAAATGCCGATCACCCGGTCCAGTTCTCCCGCTTGGACTTCGGTTTGCTCGATCGCGGCATTGGTTTCTTCGACCAGGGCCGCATTGTGCTGGGTCATTTCGTCGAGCTGGCGCACCGCGACATTGACCTCTTCGATGGCCGAGGCCTGCTCGCGGCTGGCGCGCGCCATGCCTTCAAGCAGGCTGGCATTGGCGCTGATCCCGCTCTGCACTGCCAGCAGGCGCTCTGCCGCTTCAGCCACCAGCTTGGAACCACCCTGCACTTCGTTTGCGCTCTGTTCGATCAACACCTTGACCTCCGAGGAGGCCTGGGCGGCACTCTGAGCCAAGCGTCGCACTTCGACGGCCACCACAGCGAAACCCTTGCCCGCCTCGCCGGCACGTGCAGCTTCCACCGAAGCGTTCAACGCCAGCAGATTGGTCTGGAAGGCGATGTCGTCGATCAGACCGATAATATTAGAGATTTTGGCCGAGGACTGGGTAATGCGCGCCATCGCGGTATTGGCTTCACCCATCACTGCGCCGCTGGCTTCGGCTTCCGTGGACACGGTACGAGCTTGCTTGCTGGCCTCGGCCGCTTCCACGGCGTTCTGCGCTACGGTATCGCGCAATTGTTCCATCGTGGCCGAGGTTTCCTCGATCGTGGCGGCCTGTCGCGTGGTGCGTTCGCTCAGATCGTTGGCGCCCGATAGAATTTCGCCGGTGGCGGTCTTGAGAGCGCCTGAAGTGTCCCGCAATTGGCTGATAATCTCCCCCAATTGCTCGGCTACCCCATTGGTGTCTGTCTTGAGCTTGTCGAAGGCGCCTTTATAGGTGCCGGTCACCCGTAGGCTGAGATCAGCCTTGGCCAGCGCCGCCAGCACTTCGCCGGTTTCGCCGATGCCACGATCGACCGTTGAGAGCAGCTCGTTGACATTGCTCGCCAGCCGCTTGAGGTCGGGGTCGGCCATTTCAGTATTGGCGCGAAGCGTGAAATCGCCCTCAATGGCCGCGCCGACCACACGGTCGATATCGGCTTGCAGCTCCTGCATGCGCAGTGCCTGGTCGGCCCGCTCCTCGTTCAGACTATCTTCGCTGGCCCGCAACTCGGCGATCCTCAAGCCGTTCTGGCGGAACACTTCCACCGCCTTGGCCATGTCGCCCAACTCGTCGGCACGCTCGAGGCCCGGCACATCGGTTTCGAACTGGTTGCCGGCGATCTCGCTCATCGTATTGGTCAGCCTGGCGACCGGGCGGGTAATGGTCCGCGCGATCAATACGCTGCAGAGCGCCGAAAGGGCCAGCAGCACCGCACCAATCACGATCATGGTGTTGCGCAGGCCCGCCGAGGGGGCAAGGATTTCCGCAGTGTTCTCCACCGCCACCACAGCCCAGTCCGAGCCGCCAAAAGAGAGCGGGCGGGCCGCCGCCACATGTGAACCGCCGTCGAAATCGGGCAGCACCCCGATGCCCGGCGTGCCATCGAGTGCAGCCGCCACCACTGGGCCGTTCAATGACAAGGTCAGTGCTTCATCCGCTTCCGTTCCCGGAGGGTTATTGCGCACCAGTCCGTCCTGACCCACCAGAAAGACACGCCCGCTCTCGCCTAGCCCCTTGGTACGGGCCAGCACCTCGCTGATCCGTCCCAGCGGCATCTGATAGGCCAGCACGCCCGCCTGCAGGCCCTGGTCATAAACCGGCGCGGCAATAAAGCTCGCCGGCGCATCATTGCTCGGGCCATAGGGGGCAAAATCGGTCAGGAACACATCGCCAGGATTGCCTACCATTGCGGCGCGCACCACCTTGCCCAGATCCGAGTCCGCCCAGAGCCCGCCATTCTCGGCGAAGCTCGTGCCGAAATCGGTTTCCTTCTGCACCGAGTAGACGTTGTTGCCACTCAGGTCGAACAGGAAGACATCGTAATAGCCGCGCGTCTGCAGCAAGTTGCGAAATTCATTGTGCTGGGCGCGGTGGATCTGGTCATAGACCGAAAGTTTTTCCGAAGTGTCGAGCAACAGGCGCTCCCCATTGGGGTGCGGATTGTTCGCCACATAGGCGTTTTGCAGCAGATCGGCAGGTACCCCCTGGCTCTTAAGCGAATGCACGGCCCCGGTGAACGAATAGATCGCCGCGGCCACATCCTTGCGGCCGGCGAACAGCATCAGGTCCTGCCGCACTTCGGACAGATAAGCATCGAGCGCCGCCGTGGCATTGTCCGCCGCCGAATTGAGGCGCTGCTGGGCCTGGCTTGTGACGATGGCATCGCCACTGAAATAGGCTGCAATGCCCAGGCCGGCGCCGGTAGCCACCGCGATGCCGATGACCAGGATCGGCAGGCGAAGAGAGAGTTTCATTTTGCTGAACATCGAAGGGTTGTACCTGCTTCTAGCGTGCACCGAATAACCTTGTCCGTTCGCAGCCCCCTTCCGCGCCCAGATCGTGGGCAGATCATAGGAAATCAGTGGTTAACGAAGCGAGTCTGCGTGTGTCACAGGGCGGCCATATCTGCTTTTTGCTTGATCCTGCGCCGCAAACTGCCACATAGGACCCCATGTGCCACACCAGCCAAGGCAACCCATGACTCAGCCCCTGCCAACCATTTCCGGCCTCTCCGAACTATCCGGCCGCTATGACGCCGTGCTCAGTGATGTCTGGGGGGTAATCCACAATGGGGTCTCGGCCTTTCCCGAGGCCGTCGAGGCGCTGCGGGCGTTCCGCCGGGCCGGGGGCAGGGCGGTGTTGATCACCAACGCGCCACGCCCCTCCGCGCCGATCGTCGCCATGCTCGATCGTCTCGGTGTGCCGCGCGACGCCTATGACGCAATCGTGTCCTCGGGCGACGCGACCCGCGCCATGATTGAGAAATATCGCGGCAAGGCTATCCACCATGTTGGTCCGCCGACCGAGGACGACGCCCTCTATGAGGGGCTGGACCTGCGTCGTACCGATGCGGAGGAGGCAGAGGTTGTCGTGGTGACCGATCTCGACACCGATGACGACACCCCCGAAATGTATCGCGAGCGGGCCAAGCTTTGGCTCAATCGCAGACTGCCCATGATTTGCGCCAATCCCGATCGCGTGGTCGAACATGGCGACAAGATTATCTATTGCGGTGGCGCTTTGGGTGACCTCTACTCAGCCATGGGCGGCATGGTGCACATGGCCGGCAAGCCCTATCCGCCGATCTACGAACAGGCCTTTGCTTTGGCTGAAAAGGCCGCCGGCGGCACACTGGACAAGTCCCGCGTTCTTGCCATTGGCGACAGTGTGCGCACCGATGCGGCCGGCGCAGCCCAGTTCGACATCGACCTGCTGTTCGTTACTGGGTCCATCCATGCCGCTGAGCTCGACGCCTTCGGCAAGCCCGACCCGCAGGCCATTGCCGATCTGATCGCACCCAGTCGCGCCCGCGTCGCCGGCTATCTGCCGCGTCTGGCATGGTGAGACCTGAAGTGACCGGCTTCACCCGCCTTTTCAGCCTCGCCGATATCCCCCGGGACCTGCGCGGCGCCTGCGTGGCGATTGGCAATTTCGATGGGCTGCATCGTGGCCATCAATCCATCGTGGCAGCCTTGCGGGCCCGCGCCGAAGCCGCCGGCGTCCCGGCCCTGATGCTGACCTTTGAGCCGCACCCGCGCGATGTTTTCGCGCCGTCGCCCTTCATGTTCCGCCTGACCCAGGGGGACGCCAAGGCGCGTCTGGCCAAGGCAATGGGGCTTGATGGCATCATCATCCTGCCTTTTGACAAGGCGTTTTCGCAGAACGAGGCGGAAGTGTTTGTCGAAACCATGCTGGTGGAACAACTCGGCGCCCACAGCGTGATTGTCGGCGCCGATTTCCATTTCGGCCGCCAGCGCCGTGGCACCCCTGCTTTTCTGCGGTCGTCCGGCGAGCGCTTGGGCTTTGATGTTGAAATATTGGACCTGATGGATGAGAGCGATGAACCCATTTCGTCTTCTCGCATCCGCGCCGCCCTGTCCGAAGGCGCAGTGACCGCCGCCAACCGGCTTTTGGGCTATCACTGGTTTTTTGAAGGCTGCGTGGTCAAGGGCGACCAGCGGGGCAGGGAGCTCGGCTTCCCTACGGCCAACACCATGACCCCGACCGGGTTCCAGCTTGCTCAGGGGGTCTATGCCGTCCGGGCGCGCCTTGGCGACCGCCTGCTTGATGGCGTGGCGGCCTTTGGCAAACCCATGTTCGATAATCAGTTGCCGCCTTTCGAAACGCACCTGTTCGATTTCGACGAGGATATTTACGGGCAGACCCTTGCCGTCGCCTTGGTCGGACATATTCGCGGGCAGGAGGTCTTTTCCGGTCTCGACGAGCTGATGGCGGCCATGGATCGCGATGCCACCGAGGCGCGCAGCCTGCTCGCCAATGCCACGCCGATCAGCGCGGTCGACGCAAGGCTTGGCTTCTTCGCCTAGCCATCATGCATCAACAGGCGCACCAGTTCGGTTTGCCGGCGTACCCCCGTCTTGTCGAATATGCTGGTCAGCTGGGAGCTTGCCGTCTTGTCCGATACACCGCGCATCTCGGCGGCCGCCTTGCGGCTGCCGGTTTCCACCACGGCCAGTGCCAGTTCGATTTCGGCCCGGGTCAGACCGAAGCGCTGGGTCAGATCACGCATGCGCTGGCGCATCCGGTCCTTGGGGTCTGTAACCATTAATATCGCGCAGGGGCGCAGGGGCGCGGCGTAGTGCATCTCGGCAGAACACGGGGCGCACTGGACCATCAGATCCCCGTCTTGTCCGGCCACCTGTAATCGCCCACCACCCTTGCCAGTCTGCGCAAGGCAATGCGCGATCAGCCGCACCAGGGCCTCGTGGCTTGCCATGTCGGCGCAGCCGATCTGCCCATCACGGAGCAACAATCTCCCGTCAGTCAGCATGGCCTGGGCCCTCTCATTGCAATCCAGTACCCTTCCGGACCGGTCGAGCAACACGGCGCCCTGACCGGCCATGTCCAGCGTGTCGAGGGTCATGCGATTGGCCAATTGCAGTTGCTCGAGCCATTTCCACCGCTCCACCGCACGTTGCACGTCGGGGGCAATTGCGCGCAGCAACTCGATCTGGGTCCTGGTGATCTCACTGCTTGTATTGATCACGAGCGTTCCAAACCATCCAGTGCTGCTGGCAAGGTTGAGTGCGAGCCCATGAATCAGCTTTTGCGGCACGCAGCACAGGTTGTAGAAATCGCTCCGCCGGAATTCGTCGATCTCGGGCAATGCATCGGTCAGCGTGATCGCCCCCACGCTCTGGCGGGCGACGGCATGCATGATGATGTTATTCTGATGGTAGATATCGCGATAACGGGTGATGAAGTCCGGTTCGGAGCGTGGTGCAAAGAACTCGTCGGTGCTGCCTGGCCGTCCCCCGCCCAGCACTGCTTCACTGGCGCCCAACAGGTCGGAGAGCTTCAGCAGGAAAGCTGGCCATGCCGCTTTCGACGCCGCCGTCGCCTGCAAATCCTCGCGTAGTCGCTCATGTGAGTCCATGCGCGCACCTGCTGATCGGGTTCCACACCGTAGAACGGTTTCGAACTATAGCACATAGTGGGACGCGTCAGTGCAATGCGGTCAGCTAACGGTTAAAGCTGCTGGAGGAAGGTTGAAGCGTTGTCCTTCGTCCCGCCGCTGACAACCGCTTCCCCCCATTGGCCAACCCAAATTTCTGTCCTTTCGGTGATATCACGCCACTGTTCTGGGATCGCGTTGTGCTGGCGTGAATCGGGTCGAGAAAAATCAGTCTTTGCCCCATGCGCCATGCCTTGCTAAAAGGCGCGCAATTCTTCCAAACCGATTGCCGATCCATGAACGACACCGCACCCAGCGCGACCGAAAAAGACTATTCGGCCACGCTCTTCCTGCCGGAAACCGAATTCCCGATGCGCGCTGGCCTGCCCAAGCGCGAGCCCGAATGGCTCAAGCGCTGGGAAGACATGGATATTTATGCCCTGCAGCGCGAGCAGGCTAAGGATCGTCCGCTTTTCACCCTGCATGACGGCCCCCCCTACGCCAATGGCAACATCCATATCGGCCACGCGCTGAACAAGACGCTCAAGGACATGATCTCCCGCTCCAAGCAGATGGCGGGGTTCAACTCGGCCTATGTGCCCGGTTGGGATTGCCACGGCCTGCCCATCGAATGGAAGATCGAGGAGCAGTACCGCGCCAAGGGCAAGGACAAGAACGACGTCCCGGTGGTCGAATTCCGCCAGGAATGCCGCACCTTTGCCGAGCAATGGGTCGATGTTCAGCGCGAGGAATTCAAGCGCCTTGGCATCCTGGGGGAATGGGATAATCCCTATCTCACCATGAGCTTTGACGCCGAAGCCCAGATCGCCCGCGAGCTGATGAAGGTCTCGATGAGCGGCCAGCTCTATCGCGGCTCCAAGCCCGTCATGTGGTCCGTGGTCGAACGCACCGCGCTGGCCGAAGCCGAAATCGAATATCAGGACCACGAGAGCGACACCATCTGGGTGAAGTTCCCAGTGGTTCCTCGGAACATCGTACGCGACGGTGCGGAGATGAAGGCCGATCCCCATCGCACTCCCGAGGCACTTTGGACCGCCTCCGTCGTCATCTGGACCACCACGCCTTGGACCATCCCTGCCAACCGCGCCATCAGCTTCTCGTCCCGCATCGAATACGGCCTTTACGAGGTCACCGAAGCGCCGGCCGAGAACTGGGCCAAGGTTGGCGACAAGCTGATCCTGGCCGATAAGCTGGCTGCAGAAGTCTTCACCAAGGCCAAGGTCACCGGCTTCGAAAGGCGAGCTGCTGTAGCTGCCGACGAACTGGCATCCATCACGGCCACCCACCCTCTGCGCGGCCACGCCGATGGCTACGCATTCGACGTCCCCCTGCTCGACGGCGAACACGTCACCGACGACGCCGGTACCGGCTTCGTGCACACCGCGCCCGGTCACGGCCTGGACGACTTTGGCATCTGGATGGAATCCACCCGCCTGCTCAACGAACGCGGCATCGACCCGAAGATCCCCTACTGTGTCGACGATGGCGGCTTCTACACCAAGGACGCCCCGGGCTTCGAGGGCGCCCGCGTCATCGACGACAATGGCAAGAAGGGCGACGCCAACCAGCGCGTCATCACCGCGCTTGCCGAGCATGGCAACATCATCGCTCGCGGTCGCGTCAAGCACCAATACCCTCATTCCTGGCGTTCCAAGAAGCCGGTCATCTTCCGCAACACCCCGCAGTGGTTTGTCTATATGGACAAGGACATTGAAGGGGAGGCGGGTGATACCCTGCGCGCCCGCGCCCTCAACGCCATCGATGCAACAAAGTTCTACCCTGCCACCGGGCAGAATCGCCTGCGCGCCATGATCGCCGATCGTCCCGATTGGGTCCTGTCGCGCCAGCGCGCCTGGGGCGTGCCGATCACGGTTTTTGTGCACAGGCAGAGCGGCGAAATCCTCCGCGACGAAGCGGTCAATCACCGCATCGCCCAGTCCTTCGAGGAAGAGGGCGCCGACGCCTGGTACCAGCCCGGGGCCGCCGAACGCTATCTCGGCGCCGACTACAAGGTCGAGGACTATGAGATGGTCCGCGATGTGCTCGATGTCTGGTTCGACTCGGGCTCGACCCACTCATTCGTGCTGCGCAACAAGCAGAAATGGCCGCATCTGAAATTCCCGGCCTCGATGTATCTCGAAGGCTCTGACCAGCATCGCGGCTGGTTCCACTCCTCCCTGCTCGAAAGCTGCGCCACCAATGGCCACGCCCCCTATGACAGCGTCCTCACCCATGGTTTCACCATGGATGGGGAAGGCCGCAAGATGAGCAAGTCGCTGGGCAATACCGTTGCCCCGCAGGACATCATCAAGCAGTTCGGCGCCGATATCCTCCGGCTCTGGGTCGCATCGTCCGACTATTCGGAAGATCTGCGCTTGGGCAAGGAGATCATCCAGACCACGGTCGACAGCTATCGCAAGCTCAGGAACTCCCTGCGCTGGCTGCTCGGCAATCTGGCCCATTTCAGGAAAGACGATGTCGTCGATCCCAAGGACATGCCCGAGCTTGAGCGGTTGATGCTGCACCGTCTGGCCCAGCTCGACACCGGCGTCCGCGCCGCCTTCATTGAGTATGATTATCGCAAGGTGGTGACGCTCCTCACCAACTTCATGAATATCGAGCTCTCGGCCTTCTACTTCGATGTTCGCAAGGACACGCTCTATTGCGATCCGATCTCGTCGATCAAGCGCCGCTCGGCGCTGACCGTGCTCGATCATCTGTTCAATGCGCTGACCGCCTGGCTCGCCCCCATTCTGGTCTTCACCATGGAAGAATGCTGGTTGGAACGGCACCCAGAGGAGGGCTCCTCGGTCCATCTGCGCCAGTTCCCCGACATTCCGCAGACCTGGCTGGACAACGAGCTGGCGGCCAAATGGCAGCTCATCCGTGCCGTCCGCCGTGTCGTCACCGGCGCGCTCGAAATCGAGCGTCGCGAAAAGCGCATCGGCTCCTCGCTCGAGGCCGCGCCAAAGGTGTTCCTTGCCGACGCCCGCTATGTGGTCGCGCTTGAAGGTCAGGATCTGGCCGAAATCGCCATTACATCGGCCATCGACGTCAAGCAGGACGAAGGTCCTGGTGAAGCCTTCCGCCTCGACGATGTGCCGGGCGTTTCTGTCATGCCGGCCTTGGCCGAGGGCAAGCGCTGCGCCCGCTCCTGGAAGGTCTTGCCCGAAGTCGGCTCCGACCTGGACTACCCCGACGTCTCGCCGCGCGACGCCCAGGCCCTGCGCGAACGCGCTGCTGCGGGCCTTTGAGCATTGGCCCGCTTGCGCCGCTTTGACACTTCCGTGATCGCCTCCCTCATGGTGGCGATCATCGCCTTTGGGCTGGATCGCGCGCAAAAGGCGTATCATATCGCTGCGGAATGCTACGCCATCGGCCAGGCCGCCTGCGTCAATGTCCCCTATTTCTTCGAGCCGATCACGCTGAACGGCTGGCGCGGCGGTGAAATGCTCAGCGTCACCCCGTTCTTCGACTATGTGCTGGTCTGGAACACTGGAATTTCCTATGGCTTGCTTGACGGCCTGCCGGCCTGGGCCTTGGGTGCGATCATGCTCGTCGCTATTGTGGCGCTCTCGGTCTGGTGGTGGCGCAGCACCGAATTTTTGGTGCGGCTCGGCCTGGCGCTTTGCGTGGGCGGGGCCCTCTCCAACGCGCTCGATCGTCTCATCTATGGAGCGGTGGCCGACTTCTTCCATTTTCACTGGGGAAGTTGGTCATTCTACATCTTCAATGTAGCAGATGTGGCCATCACGCTGGGCGTCATACTGCTCTTTGTTGATCTGCTGGGCCTGTCCCGCCGCCGCATAGCTAAATCGAGCTGAGCGGCAAATCATCACCGTGCTGCCAGAATCTGGTCTTAGTGCTGAGAATGCGCTATAGAGGCCGCCGATATCGTAAGGGAATTTGCATGCGGATCGCATTGACGGGGCAGGGTGCTGCCATTTCTGTCGCCACACGCACAGGTCTTGCTGCTCTCGGGCTGCTGGCCAGCCTGGCGCTTGCGGCCTGTACGACGGTGGAAGGCACCAATGCCCTGACCGATTTTGGCACCTTCGAGCGCGAAGTGATGAACACGACCGCGCGTGGCGTCGGCCTGATCCCGGGCGACGCGCCAAAGGAAGACCTGACCGCTGCGCGTGCACCACTTGTGTTGCCCAAATCCGATGCCAATTTGCCATCGCCCAGAACTCAGGTTGCCGCGGCGCAATTGCCTGCCAATAGCGACACGGTACAAATCGATACCACCAATCTCAGCGAGGCCGATCTGCGCCTGCTGCGTGATGCCCGCGTTGTCGACATGCGCACCCTTGGTGGCCGCCCGTTGACCGAAGCCGAGGCCCGTCAGCTTACCGCCCGCATGCAGGGCGCGAACATGGCCGTCTCGGCCAATAATGAGCGTCCGCTTTACCTCCCGCCGGCGGACTACTTCACCCGCGTCGGCGACGCCCAACTGGTCTGCCGCGCTGCCTCGGGTGAGTTGGTCTCCTTGCGGGATGACCGCTGCCCGGAAGACGTGCGCAAGGCTCTGCAATCTGGCGGCCCAAGGTCCACAGGTCTCGCCTCGCAAGAAGCCAAGTTCACCGATAGGGACAAGCTCTAGCAGGCTCTCTTTCGCATATTTTTAGGGGTCGGACTGATCCGGCCGCTCTGCCTATTTACCGCGCCGCCCGCCACAGCGATCCTGCTCGTGGCATCATGGGTCCCGCATGTCAGAAAGTGCTCCAATGAGCGACACCCCAAAACAACCCGAATCCGCTGATCGTCTGGCAAAAGTCATTGCCCGGGCCGGCCTCTGCTCCCGCCGCGATGCCGAGGGCTGGATTGCCGACGGCCGCGTGGCCGTCAACGGCAAGACCGTGCTCACCCCGGCCTTTAACGTCACCAGCCGCGACAAGATCGAGGTCGATGGCCTGCCGCTCGCCGCGCGCCAGGGTACCCGCGTCTGGCTCTACAATAAGCCGGCTGGTCTGGTGGTGACTGAAAAGGACCCCGAAGGCCGCCCTACGATCTTCGAGGAACTCGACCGCATGGGATTGCCGCGCGTGCTCACGGTGGGGCGTCTCGACATCAATACTGAGGGCTTGCTGCTGCTTACAAATGACGGCGGCCTCAAGCGCGTGCTGGAATTGCCTTCCACCGGCTGGCTGCGCCGCTATCGCGTGCGCGCCTTCGGTTCGGTCACCCAGACCCAGCTCGACAGCCTCAAGCACGGCATTACAGTTGATGGCGTGCAATACGGCCCGATCACCGCCACGCTGGAGCGCGAACAGGGCTCCAACGTCTGGATGGTGCTGGGCCTGCGAGAGGGCAAGAACCGCGAAGTCAAGAACGTGCTGGGTTCGCTGGGCCTCGAAGTGAACCGGTTGATCCGGATTTCCTACGGCCCGTTCCAGCTTGGCGATCTGGCCGAAGGCGGTGTCGAAATGGTCAAGGCGCGCATGTTGCGCGATCAGCTCGGCAAGAAGCTGGCCGAGTCGGCCGGTGTCGATTTCGAAAGCGAAATGCCTGATACCGCCCCGGTCCGCGATGAACGCCCGGTTCGTTCCCCGCGTGACAGGCAGCCGCTGCGTCCACGCCCCCCTATGGGCCGGGACGGCGCGCGGGATCGCGATGAGGGCCGCCCGATGCGGCCGCGCCGCATCCATTTCGAGGATGATGGGCGCGCCCCTGAGGCCTTTGAGCCCAAGGGCGATGGTCGCTCCCGTCGGGATCGCGATGAACAGCCCGCTCGCAGCTTCGGCAAATCCGCCGGCCGTCCCGAGCGGTCCGATCGCCCCGAAGGCCGCAAATCCTTTGGCGACCGGCCCCCCCGCCGCGATGGCGACAAGCCGGCGCGCGGAGGCTTTACGGACCGCCCCAAACGCGACTTTGGTGACCGGCCCGCACGTGGTCCGCGAACAGACCGTGGCTTTGAGGATCGGCCCAAGCGCAGCTTTGGCGACAAGCCGGCACGGGGCGGTTTCTCCGACCGTCCCAAGAAGGACTTTGGCGACCGCCCGAAACGCGATTTCGGTGACAAGCCTGCCCGTCCGCAGGGCGAGCGTCCTGCCCGTGGCCCGCGTCCCGAACGGAGTTTCGATGATCGCCCCAAGCGCGACCATGGCGATCGCCCGCAGCGGCCGTATGGCGACAAACCCGCGCGAGGTCCCCGCCCTGACCGACCCCAAGGCGATCGGCCGGCCCGCGGCGACCGACCCTATGGTGATCGTCCGCAGCGCGCCGACGCCCGCCCGGGCAGTAAATCCTTCGGAGACCGCAAGCCCTTCGCCGGCAAGCCCGGTCGTGCGGCCAAGCCCTATGCCGGCAAGCCTGGCGGCGCGCGTCCTGCGGGCGGCCGTCCCGGTGCCAAGCCCTATGCGGGCAAGTCCGGTGGTCCGCGGCCTACTGGCGGACGTCCCACAGGCGGGCGGCCCTCCAGTGGCCCGCGCAAGCCGAGGGGCTGATCGCGCATGCGCATCGTCGCCGGCAAATTTCGCGGCAAGCAATTGTCATCCCCCACGGATGACAGCATCCGCCCCACGTCGGACCGGGCGCGCGAGTCGATGTTCAACATTCTCGGTTCGCGGCTTGGGCCGGTGCTTGAAGGCAAGCGCGTGCTTGACCTGTTTGCCGGCACGGGGGCACTAGGTCTTGAAGCGCTTTCTCGTGGTGCGGCCCATGTCACCTTCGTCGATACTGGGGCAGAGGCGCGCGGCCTCATTCGCGATCACATCCAGGCCTTTGGCGCCGCCGGCATCACGAAGCTGCTGCGCCGCGATGCCACCGCGCTCGGCACGCCCGGTACCTTTGGTCAGTTCGACCTGATCTTTCTCGATCCACCCTATGGGCAGGGACTGGGCGAAAAGGCCCTTGCTGAACTCGCCGCCAATGGCTGGATCGCGCCCGGCGCCACTATCGTCTGGGAAGAAGCGGCCAATGTCGGGGTCACCATTCCCGTTGGCTTCGAGCTCGACGACACCCGTGAATATGGCGCGGCAGCCGTGCGGTTTCTGACTTTCGGCTAACGGCAGCAATGCAGCCTTGAAGAGAAATGCGGCAGCCCGTGCGTCAGGCCGCCGCCTTCAGGCACACCGCGCATTTGCCGCGAATTTCCATGGTTGTCCGCTCAACCTTGAAGCCGGTCGCCCCGGCCCACGCGCTCAGTCGTTCTTCGGTCACCGCATCGGCGAATTCATCGACCTTGCCGCAACCCTCGCAAATGGCAAATGCGATCAGCCCCTTCCGATGGCAATGCGCGTCTGCGCAGGCCACGAAGGCGTTGAGGGATTCCAGCCGATGCGCCAGTCCGCGTTCCACCAGCTTGTCCAGCGCCCGATAGACCTGCAATGGCGCGCGCAGGCCTTCGCTGCGCAACAGATCGAGAATGTCATAGGCCGAGAGTGGCGCGGGGGCGTGGTTGAGCGTGCCCAGGACCAGCTCCTGGTTCCGGGTCAGGTCTGCGGGCATGACATGGTCATGTGCCATAATGATCTCTCCTGCCAAACAGCCGCGCCGTGGGCACCACCAGCGACAGTAAAAACAGCGCCAGCGCCATCACCACGATGGATGGTCCAGAAGCGGTATCCCAGGTCCGGGACCCGAACAAGCCGCCCACCACCGAAAGCCCGCCCAGTGCAGCTGCGACTACGGCCATCATTTCGGGGGTGGCACTCAGCCGGCGCGCTGTTGCGGCCGGAATGATCAAGAGTGACGTAATCAGCAGAACCCCCACCAGTTTCATGGCAATGGCAATGACACTGGCCATCAGTAGCATCAGGATGATGCGGCTGACTTCCGGGCGCAACCCTTCGGCCTCGGCCAGCTCGGGGCTGACCGTTGCCGCCAGTAGCGGCCGCCAGTTCAGCACCAGAATAGCGAGAATGCCGGCACCCCCACCATAGATGATCGCGATGTCTTCCACCGAGACGGCCAGGATGTCGCCGAACAAAAAGCCCATCAGGTCGATCCGCACCTGGGTCAGGAAGCCGACAATCACCAGTCCGACAGCCAGGCTCGAATGGCTGAGAATCCCCAGAAGGGCATCGGTCGACAGCGTGTTCTGCTTCTGCAGCAGCAACAGTGCTCCCGCCACCAGCGCTGCCACGGCAAATACACCCAGCGTCACATTGACGGAAAGCAGGATCGACAAAGCGACGCCCAGCAGCGCCGAATGCGCCATGGTGTCGCCAAAGTAGGCCATGCGGCGCCACACCACGAAACAGCCAAGGGGCCCGGTTACCGCGGCCAGACCCACCCCGGCAATCAGGGCGCGGGAAAAGAAATCACCGAACATGGTCGCGCTCCCCCCGCTCGTGCTGACGGCCGTGGGAATGCTCATGCTCCCCATGCGCGCCGACCACGCAACCGTCCTCGTGGTGCTCGTGGTCGTGATGATGTTCATAGATCGCCAGTGCCGATCCGGCCCGGTCGCCGAACAGTCGCAGATATTCGGGACTGGCCTTGACCGCATTGGGCGTGCCTCGGCAGCAGACATGGCCGTTGAGGCAGATGACAGTGTCCGTTTCAGCCATCACCACGTGCAGGTCATGGCTGATCATCAGGATTCCGGCTTGTGTGGTGTCGCGGATCTGCCGGATCAGCTGATAAAGCGCGACCTCGCCCGAAAAATCCACGCCCTGTACCGGCTCATCCAGCACCAGGAGGTCGGGCTTGCGGATCATCGCGCGGGCAAACAGCACCCGCTGAAACTCGCCGCCCGATAGTTCCTGCACAGCCGCTTTGAGCAGGCGTGCTGCCCCCACCGCCTCGAGGGCTTCCCTGATCTCGTCAAGTGAAAACCGTCCCGTTAATGTCATCAGCCGTTCAACGGTCAGTGGCAGCGTCCAGTCGATGGCCAGCTTCTGGGGCACATAGCCGATGGTCAGGCCCGGCTTGCGGGTCACCATGCCCATGCTCGGTCGCAAAACGCCCGTCACCATCTTGGCCGTCGTCGATTTGCCCGATCCGTTCGGTCCGATCAGCGTGACGATCTCGCCCCGTGATATCGTCAGGTCGACGCCTTCCACCAACACCCGTCCGCCACTCCGCACACCGGCGCTGGCAAGGGTGATCAGGGCTTCTCTCTGCCGATGGTCATGCATGAATTCAGGGTATCCTTCGCTCCTTCCCCTTCTTCAGGGGAAGGTCCGGTGGGGGTCGCTGGTCCACTTCGCGTGCTCGATGAAAAGCCCAGCAACCCGTCTTGACGCCAATCAATACGTTATAGCATAACACTGCTGCAAGCGTAATAACATAACACTTCGCTCTCGACCCATTCGTTGCCAAGAGGCCAGATCATGACAAAATTCACCCTCCCTCTCGCCGCCTTCGCAACCCTGATGCTCACCGGCACAGCGCTGGCAGCGCCCAGTGTCGTGGCGTCCACCAAGCCCGTCCACTCGCTCGTCTCCGCCGTCATGGGTAACACCGGCACCCCGGCGCTCATTGTCAAAGGCTCTGCCTCGCCGCATACCTATTCGCTGCGCCCCTCCGATGCGGCGGCCCTTGAGGCAGCTGATATCGTGTTCTGGACCGGCCATGGCATGGAGCTTTTCCTGGCCGACGCTCTCGAAACCTTGTCCACCAATGCCCAGGTGGTCGAACTGGCCGAAGCCCCCGGCATCGAATTGCTGCTTGTCCGCGAGGGTGGGGCTTTCGAAGCCCATATGCATGACGGGGAAGACCACGAACACGACCATGAGGAAGAGGGCCATGAGGAGGAACATGGCCATGACAACCACGACCATGACGACCACGGTCATGGCCATGACGATCAGAGCGGCGGCGCGCACGATCACGAAGGGCACGACCATGCTCATGGCGAAGGCGATATGCACTTCTGGCTCGACCCCGAAAACGCTAAGCTGATGGTCGCCCATATTGCCCAGACGCTGTCCGCCGCCGATCCCGACAATGGCGCCGCCTACGCCGCCAATGCCGAGGCCGAAACGGCCCGGCTCGACGGCCTCTCAGCCGAACTGACGGCCACTCTTGGGCCCGTGGCCGAAAAACCCTTCATCGTGTTCCACGACGCCTACCAGTATTTCGAGAACCGCTTCGACTTGACGGTTGCCGGCACCGTCACCGTCTCGCCCGAAGCCATGCCCGGCGCCGCCCGCATCGACCAATTGCGGGCCAAGGTGGGAGAGCTGGGCGCCACCTGCGTTTTCGCCGAGCCCAATTTCGAGCCGGCCATCGTCCGTACCATCGTCGAAGGCACCGAGGCCAAAGCTGGCACTCTCGACCCTGAGGGCAGTGCGCTGACCGAAGGCCCGGACCTCTATCCCGAGCTCCTGCGCGGCCTGGCCAATGGGCTGGTCGACTGCCTGAGCTGAAGCGCAAGCTGATGCCAGGCTTGGTTCAGGTCTAGAGTAGCATGATGTCCCCGTGAAATCTCGGGGGCGACAGGCCGACCGGCCGCGCCGGCGTCGAGCACTCGTGCCGATTACCAAAGGGCCTGCTCCGATGCACCGGGACAGGCAGGCGCAATCAGCGCAAGTGTTTGGTCACCTGCTCGAGCGAGAAGATCTCGTCGCTGACATCATCGATCTTTTTCCTCACCAGCGCCTGCGCGTCGTAGAGACCGCGATTGTAGAAATAGGCGCCCATCTTCTCGGCGAAAAATCCCATTAGCAGTTCCGCCGGAATGGCGCCGATCGATTGGTCCAGCTCTTCGCGGAAATAGTCCTGGATCTCCCCGACAATGGCCCGGGTTTCCTCGCGGCTGAACGTAATCGGTTTCATGGCATTGCTCCTTGCTTCAGGAGCCGTTCATAGAGCGAGTCGCTTCTTGTTGTGGATGTCGGCTTGCGCCAGTCTGGCGCCAATGGAGGAGACCACACCGTCACCCTGCGCCCTGCCTCTTGCTCCTGATGCTGCTCGCCGGCCCGGTTGTTGCTGCCGAGATTGCCTGCGAAGGCGATCGCCCGGTGCAATCCAACAGTCCTTTGCTTGATAAGGTCAACGCACGAGTGGATCTGATTTGTCAGCTACCCCCATCCCAACTATCGCGAGTAAGCTCGGCATTGACCGGCGGCCCGGCTGCGCCTAACACTGCCATCAGGTTGGTTCCCCGCGCGCAAGTGCGCAACGGGATCAAAAGGGAACACGGTGCGGCGTACCCATCAGGGACCAAATCCGTGGCTGCCCCCGCAACTGTAAGCGGCGAGTGCCCGCCAAAAGCCACTGATCTTCTTTGGGAGATTGGGAAGGTGGTGCGGCACACTGACCCGTGAGCCAGGAGACCTGCCAGCCTCTGATCGAATACTCGACTGTCGGTGGGACAGATGGAGGCCAAGATGTTCAAGCCGTCCGGCTAGCCCTGGATCGGGACCCGGTGTCCCACGCGCCATGCTGCGAGAGCATCATCGCGCGCTGTTGCCACATCCTTGTCATTCTCATTCTGGACTCCTGATCATGCATATCGAACCCGAGCTCGTATCCCCCGAAAAAATGCTGTTGGCCTATGGCACGGCTGCCGCTGCCGGTGCCATGACGGTCAAATTCGCGGTGGACGCCATCGCCGAACGCGGCGTTGCTTCCCTGGCGGCGCGAACCGTGCTGGTCTCAGCCGCCGTCTTCACGTTCTTTGAGATTTTTCCGCACTTCCCCGTAGGCATCAGCGAGGTACATTTCATCCTCGGCTCGACCCTGCTGCTGGTCTTTGGCGCGGCACCTGCCGCCATCGGCCTGGCGATTGGGCTGCTGCTTCAGGGACTGTTCTTTGCGCCATTTGACCTGCCGCAATATTTCGCCAACGTGACGACGCTGGTGGCGCCTTTGGTGGCCATCAAGTTCCTGGCCGATCGGATCATTGCGCCGAATACCCCCTATGTGGATTTGCGCTACGGTCAGGCGCTGGCCTTGTCCGCCGTCTATCAGGGCGGCGTCGTGGTCTGGGTCGGCTTCTGGGCGCTCTACGGCCAGGGTTTTGGCGCAGAAAACCTCACCTCCATCGCGAGCTTCGGTGGCGCCTACATGCTGGTTGTCCTGCTTGAGCCTCTGGCCGATCTGGCGGTTCTGGCTGGTGCCAAGCTGGTACGGGGACTGGCAAAGACCGGTCTCGTAACGCCGCGCCTCTACGCCTGAGTTTCGTTTCAATTCCAAAGACGCGCGTCCCCCGCAGGAGGCGCGTCTTCTTTATGCAGGCGAACCTGATATGACCACCAAGATTCCGACCACTGTCATCACCGGCTTTCTCGGCGCCGGAAAAACCACCCTTGTGCGCCACATGCTGGCGCACGCGCCCAAGGGCAAGCGCATTGCCCTCATCATCAACGAATTTGGTGATCTGGGCGTGGACAAGGATATTCTCGCCGGCTGTGGCGATGAAACCTGCCGCGAGGAGGACATGGTCGAACTCTCCAACGGCTGCATCTGTTGCACCGTGGCCGATGAGTTCATTCCCACCATGCAGGCCTTGCTGGCCCGCGAGGAGAAATTCGATCACATCGTCATCGAAACTTCGGGTCTCGCGCTGCCCCAACCGCTCATCCGCGCGTTCAACTGGCCCGAAATCAAGGCCCAGGTCACCATCGACGGCGTCGTCACCGTCGCCGACGCGGCCGCCCTCGCCGAAGGCCGCTTTGCCAGCGACGAAGCCGCCGTAGATGCCCAGCGCCGGCAGGACGAAATGCTCGACCACGAGACCCCTCTCGGGGAATTGTTCGAGGACCAGCTTTCCGCCGCCGACATGATCGTCATCAACAAGACCGACCTGGTCGATCCAGCCATGCTCGATGTGGTGGAAGCCAATATTCGGGCCGAACTCAGGCCCGGCGTTGGTGTCATCCGGGCCGCCAATGGCCATGTCGATATCACGGCGCTACTCGGCATGGGCATGGGCTCCGAAGACGATATTGCCAACCGCCCCAGCCACCACGAGCTGGAACATGGCGGGGAAACCCATGAGCACGACGATTTCGATAGCTTCTCCCTGACTTTGAACTCTATTCAAGGCAAGGATCACCTGCTTACGACCATTGAAGCGACCATCAAGGCACATGACGTTCTCAGGCTCAAGGGCTTCGCTGCCGTCCCCGGAGCTGCCGCCCGCCTCGCCATCCAGGCCGTGGGCCCCCGTGTCACCGCCTATTTCGACCGGCCCTGGAAACCCGGCGAGGCCAAGGTGACCTCGCTCGTCGTCATCGGCGAACAGCCGCTCGACCGCGCCGCGATTACCCAAAGCCTGGAGCAGGCGGCGGCCTGATCCATGCACCTTCTCTCCGCCCAGGCCGGCGCGATCCAGCAGGAGGGCGAGGCCATCGACCTCGCCCAGTCCCCCGGGGACTACGTCTTCGCATCTTCGGCAGACAGCGAACTGACCATGCTGGCGGGCGCCGCAGACCGGGCAGGGGAGACCGGACTACGCCTCGCCAATACGCTGCGCCTCTCCAACAATTTGTCCGTCGATATGTGGCTGGAGCAAACCGTCGCTCATGCCAGGCTGGTCGTGCTCCGCCTCATCGGCGGCGCGGCCTATTTTCAGTACGGCGTGGACGAACTGACCGCCCTTTGCGCCAATCGCAACATACCCCTCGTCCTCCTCCCTGGCGACGCCAATCCCGATCTGCTCCTTCGCGACCGCTCCACCATCCACCCCGACGACTGGACGAGCCTGCACCACCTCTTTATCGCCGGCGGCCCCGACAATGCCGACGCGATCCTGGAGGCCTTCAGAACGCTGGCAGCGGCTTCACCTCTCTCACTGGGGGCGAGGTCGGCGGCATCGCCGCCGGGTGAGGGGCTTTCGAGCGTCCTGCAGGGCAAATCGCTCCGGTGGAGCGATTTGAGAGAGAAAGGCCAGGAGAGCTATGCTCGACTGGACAGAGGAAGCGCCCCGCACCCGTTCCCCCGCTTCGGCCTTTGGCACCCAAAAACCGGCATGACCGATGAAGCGGGTCTTCGCGCCACCCAGGAACGGCCACCGGCCGACTCCTCCCCCTATCAGGGGGAGGCCGGGAGGGGGTACTTCGATGCAACGCCTCACATCCCGATCCTCTTCTACCGTGCCGCCCTCGAAGGCGCCGGCACAGCAACGCTCGAAGCCCTTATTGCTGAACTGGAAACACGCGGGCTGGCCCCGGTTCCCATTGTCGTTTCCTCGCTCAAGGAGGCAACCTGCATAGCCTTCGTTCAGCAGGTCTTCGCCACCTTCCCACCGGCCGCAATTTTCAACCTCACCGCCTTTGCCCTCGGTGTCGCCGATCTCGATGAGGCATCGAACCCCTTCACCGGCACCGATGCCCCGGTGATCCAGCTCATCCAGTCCGGCCGTTCCGAGAGTCAATGGGCCGCCGACCCGCAGGGCCTCTCGTCGAAAGACATGGCGATGTATCTCGTTATGCCCGAAGTCGATGGCCGCATTGGCGGTCTTCTGGTGGGCCACAAGGCCGACGCCGTCTGGCACGAGCGAACCCAGTGCCCGCTTTCCGCCTATGCCCCCGACCATGGTGGCATCAGCCGCGCCGTCGATCTCGCGTTTAACTGGGCTCGCCTCCGCGCCGCCTCCCGCGCCGAACGCAAGGTCGCTTTTGTCCTCGCCAATTATCCTATCCGCGATGGTCGCCTCGCCAATGGCGTCGGCTTTGACGCCCCCGAGTCTACCACGCGCATGCTGATGGCAATGGACAAGGCGGGGTACGATCTCGCCACGGCCACAGGCGTGGCGGCCTACCCAAAGTCCTCCTCCGATCTCATCGCCTGCCTGCAAGCGGGCCCCACGAACGCCAGTCCCCAACGCGGCCATTCCGACGCGGTCCTGCCGGTCAGCCGCTACATGGAACTCTTCACCGCGCTACCGGTCGAAATTCAGGAAGCGGTCACCGCCCGCTGGGGCGACCCGACGACTGATCCCTTTATCCGGAACAACGCCTTTCACCTGCCAGCCCATCGTTTCGGCAATGTGACTCTCATGCTCCAGCCCGCTCGCGGCTATCATCTGGATGAAACCGAAAGCTATCACGATCCGGCCCTGGTGCCGCCGCACGCCTACATCGCCGGCTATCTTTGGCTGAGGCATGAGTTTGGCGCCCATGCCCTGATCCACAATGGCAAGCATGGCACGCTCGAATGGCTACCCGGTAAGTCGGCGGCGCTCGATGCTGATTGCTATCCCGACGCCCTCTGGGGCCAACTGCCCCATTTCTACCCATTCATCGTCAACGACCCGGGCGAGGGGACCCAGGCCAAGCGCCGCACTGGGGCTGTCATTATCGATCATCTGGTGCCCCCGCTCACTCGTGCCGAGACCTATGGCCCGCTCAAGGATCTCGAAGCTCTGCTCGATGAATACTATGCAGCCTCGGGCATGGATCGGCGCCGCCTCAACGATCTCAAGCGCCGTATTCTTGATTTCACCCGCGACAGCCGGCTCGACCAGGACATCAGCCTGCCCGAAGGCGAGACCGAAGCTCTGATCAAGATCGACAACTTCCTTTGTGACTTAAAGGAAGCACAGATTCGCGACGGCTTGCATGTGTTCGGGGCCTCGCCCGCGGGAGGGTTCGCGCGAGACCTCGCCGTCGCATTGGCCAGAGTACCCCGGGGAGAAGCGCCCGGGGATAATTCCCTCATTCGCGCCCTCGCCGATGATTTGAAGCTCGGTTTCGACCCGCTCACCGCCAAGCTGGGCGATCCCTGGACCGGGCCTTCACTGGACGCCCCGACTTCCATGCAGGGAAGGGTGCGTCGGGTTGGCGACATGGTCGAGCAACTCGAACTGATCGCCGCCGACCTCGTCGCCGGCACGCGCAAGTGCCCGCCCGATTGGCTCGCCACCCGCGCTGTTCTCGACACTGTCGAAACCATTATCAAGCCCCGCCTCGCCGCCTCGGGACCTGCAGAAATGCAGGCTTTTCTCGAGGCGCTCGACGGCAGGTTCATCGCCCCCGGCCCCTCCGGCGCCCCCTCACGCGGCCGCCTTGATGTCCTGCCCACGGGCCGCAATTTCTACTCGGTTGATGCCCGTGCTGTCCCCACTCCCAGTGCCTGGGAACTCGGCAGAAAATCGGCAGAGAGTCTGGTCCTGCGCCATCTGCAGGACCATGGCCACCACCTCGCAGCCGTAGCCCTCTCGGTCTGGGGCACGGCCAATATGCGCACCGGCGGGGACGATATCGCCCAGGCGCTTGCCCTGATTGGCGCGCGCCCCACTTGGGACCCGGGCTCGCTGCGCGTCTCGGGCTATGAAATCATCCCGCTGGCCAAACTTGGCCGCCCCCGCGTTGACGTGACCCTGCGCATCTCCGGCTTTTTCCGCGACGCCTTCCCGGCCCAGATTGCGCTGTTCGACCGGGCCGCCCGCGCCATTGGTGCGCTGGACGAGCCGAGCGAAGACAATCCCATCGCTGCCCGCATGCGCGCCGAAGCGCTGGGACTAATGGCCGAGGGCAAGTCCGAAGCAGATGCTTCGCTCGAAGCAGGCGCCCGAATTTTTGGTTCCAAGCCTGGCACTTACGGCGCCGGCCTGGGTCAACTCATCGACAATGGCAATTGGACCGAGAAGGCCGATCTCGCCAATCAGGCGCTCGCCTGGGGGCAGTATGCCTATGGCGCCAAGGCGGCGGGCCTGCCCATGCGGACCCGATTTGCCGCCCGGCTTGGCCAGCTAGACGCCATCATCCATAACCAGGACAATCGCGAGCACGACCTGCTCGACAGCGACAACTACTACCAGTTCGAGGGCGGCCTCTCAGTCGCCGCCGAAACCCTTTCGGACCGCAAGCCAGCGACCTATCACAACGATCATTCGCGGCCCGAACAGCCCAGGATTCGGACACTCGACGAAGAAATCAGCCACGTCATGCGCTCCCGCGTGGTCAACCCGAAATGGATCGCCGGCATGCAGCGCCACGGCTATCGCGGTGCCTTCGAAATCATCGCCACGGTCGATTTCATGTTCGCCTTCGCCGCCACGACAGGCGCGGTAAAAACCCACCATTTCGACCTCGCATTCGAGGCCTTTGTCGAGGACGAGGTCGTGCGCAACTGGCTGATCGAGGCCAATGCCTATGGCTACGACGAACTGCTCGCCAAGTTCAACGACGCCCGCCAGCGCGGCCTCTGGTTGCCACGCTCAAATTCCGCCTATGCTTTCCTTTCGGGGGAAGCATGAACAACACGATCATCTATCTCATTGGTCACTATGGCGTGGGCAAATTCACCATCGCCCGGGCCATCGCCGAAGCCACCGGCGCGCGTGTCTTTGACAACCACCTGGCCAACAACGTCATCTTTTCGCTGATCCGGGAAGACGGGAAGACCAAGATACCGGAACGGGCCTGGGACCTGATCATGACCATCAGGCGTCAAGCCCTTGTCGCCATGACTGAACTGGCCCGGCCGGAGGCCTGCTTCATCCTGACTAACGCGCTCATGGATGCCGACCCGATGGACCGGGCAGCATTCTCCGAAGTGCAGGCTGCTGCCGAGCAGCGTCGTGCTTGCTTTGTGCCGGTTACCCTCTTGGCTTCCGACGCCGCGCACGACATACGTATCCCTTCGCCTGATCGCGAGCAGCGCCTCAAGATGACCGATGCCGACGGCGCCAAGAATGTGCGCGCAACGCGACAACTGCTGCGCATCACCCATCCCCATCACCTCACGATCGATACTACTGATCTGCCGCCACCGGAAGCGGCACGTGTCATCATCGACCACGCGGAGCGCCTCGCATGACTGACAAACCCGCCAAGAAAACCGACCTGATGACCGAGGCGGAGCGCGACGCGTATCATGCCGAAAAAATGAAGAAGAAGAAGGCAGCACGGGACAAGATCCTGTCCACCAAGACCGAGGAGAAGGGGCTGCTCATCGTCCATACCGGCAAGGGGAAGGGTAAGTCGACGGCGGCCTTTGGCATGGTGTTTCGGGCCCTGGGCAATGGCATGCGCGTCGGGGTTGTGCAGTTCGTCAAGGGCGTCTGGAATACTGGCGAGCGCGACGTGCTCGACAAGTTCCCCGATCAGGTGACCATCAATGCCATGGGCGAGGGCTTTACTTGGGACGTTGCTGACCGGCAGCGCGATCTCGCGGCTGCGCGGAAGGCCTGGGATCAGGCCAAGGCGCTTATCGCTGACCCGGACTACGACATGGTGCTGCTCGACGAGCTCAATATCTGCCTGCGCTACGACTATTTGCCGCTTGAGGAGATCATCGAAACACTGGGCAATAAGCCGCGGGAGAAGCACGTCATTGTCACCGGCCGCAATGCCAAGGACGAACTGATCGAAATCGCCGATCTGGTCACTGAGATGACCGAAATCAAGCACCATTTCCGGGCCGGCGTTAAAGCGCAGAAGGGCATCGAGTTTTAGCAGCCCATTGGCATGAAAGATCGCGTCAGTCCGTCGATGACGCCGTCCATCGCTGCCAGATCACGAACATTGTATTCGATCAGGTAGGCGGCATAGCTGGCCCCGTCGCAGAGCGGAATCATGCGCTGATAGAAGATACGGTGATCGCGTTGGCCAGAGAACACCGCCCATTGCGGTGTCGAGGCCTGATAGGTGATCGCCCAGTTTTCCTCGTTGGCGAAGCGTTGCCGCTGTGCGACCTCGGCTTCGAAATCTTCGAGAAGACGGCCGCCCCAGACAGTAAGGACCTGCTCTGACTTCAAAAGGTAAAAGGCCTGCCCGTCGCCATTGTCGCTTTCGCCCCCGCCTTCATAGCCGGGCGGAATATCGAGTTCATAGCCGAAGCGCTCGTTGGCATAGTGCGCCCAGAATTGCGCCATGGCAGGCGCGGCGGTCAGCAGCAAGACAATGGCAATCAAATAGCGCATGGCACGACTGTGCCTTTCCTTCCGCCACCGAGCAACCCACTCAGAGGACAACAATGCCGGCATGCTTGGCCTTGTCTTCCGGCTCGACATGAATGGTGATCTGCACATCCTGCACCGCCTCGCGTAATTTGCTTTCGATGCGGTCGCAGATGCCATGGGCATCGTCCACGCTCATGGCGCCGGGCACCACCAGGTGAAAGTCGATAAAGGTCATCTTACCGGCCTGCCTGGTACGGATGTCATGCGCCTCGATTGCCCCATCGGCGCTGGTCGCAATCACCTCGCGAATGGTTTTTTGTGTTTCGCCGGGCACGGCCACATCCATCAATCCGCCGACGCTGTCCCGGATCACGCCCCAACCTGACCACAGGATGTTGAGCGCTACCAGTAAGGCCAACACAGCGTCCAATTGCGCCCAGCCGGTGGCGTAGACCAGTATCAGCCCGGCGACCACGCCGAGTGTCGAGATGACATCAGTCATCAGGTGTTTGCCGTCGGCAGCAATGGCAGGAGATTTCGCAGCCCGCCCCTGACGCAGCAGCACAAAGGCCCAGACCAGGTTTATCGCCGTCGCCACGCCACTGACTGCCAGTCCCTCGACGGGTGCATCAGGCATCTCCGGCGCCAGAAAGCCCGTGATCGACTCCCTCAAGATCAGGATGGCGGCCACAATGATCATCACGCCCACCAGTACAGCGGAGAAATACTCTGCCTTGTGATAGCCATAGGGCAGGCTGGCATCGGCCGGGCGCTGGGCCAGACGCACCGCAATCAGCGCGCCGATGGCAGTCACCACATTGACGATGGATTCCAGCGCATCAGAATAGAGCGCAATAGAGCCGGTCAGCCACCAGGCCAGGAATTTCAGCCCGAGCACAACCAGCCCCACCAGAATGCTCGACGCGGCGATGGCCAGGGTGCGGTCGGCCGCCATGGTGCTCTCCTTGGTCTTGAATATTGGCCATAGCGGACCCGTCGCCGGGTCGCAAGTCATTGTATTTGCGAACGATTTTCAGAGGCATTTGTAGTTGCCGGACTTTCGGACGATGCCGGGGGCAAGCCATTGATTGACCAAGAACTTTGTCCGGCCTAGAACCGACAGCAGCGCAGCGTTCCCTTGATGGAACTGAAACAGAGCTCGGTGCGGTCGACCAATTTGCGGGACAAAGACCGGGGCTGCTCCGGTTTTTGAGTGAAGCTGCCTCGTTCGAACGAGGCAAAAATGGTTGATTCTTCGTCAGACCCATTCACGGGGACCGCACCGGCTGGCATTGTCGTCGGCATCGGCCTGCGCGCGGGGGCTCAGGGCAGCGACGTCCTGCAATTGATTGACACATGTCTGGCCGAGGCAGGCTTTGCCCGCACCAATGTCGCGGCCCTGGCCACGCTGGATCAAAAGCAGACGCATCCCGCCCTCCACCACGCCGCGGCCACCCTTGGCGTGCCCGTTCTGCCCGTGGCTGCAACCGAGCTTTCGGCCGATGTGCCCAATCCATCGCAGCGCGTACGACGCCACAGCGGTGTCAACTCGGTTGCGGAAGCTGCGGCCATGCAGTTCGGCCCCCTTGTGCTCGAAAAGCACCGCAATGCCAGCGTGACATGCGCTCTTTCGCAGATCGACCAGCCTCAGGGGGCGACAATACCGAGCGCCGCCAGCGCCGCCTCCACGCTGTCCACCTCATCGGCGGAACCATAGATGGGGCGCTCGATCATCACGACCCGTACGCCCAATTGCTGCGCCGCCTCGAGCTTGGCTGCGGTTTGTCCGCCGCCCGAATTCTTGCTGACCAGATGGGTAATGCCATGACGGCGCATCAGGGCCATCTCTTCATCCAGCCGATAGGGCGGGCGGCTGACGATCAGCTCTGCATGGGGAGGCAGCGGCGCGTCCGGCGCCGCAATGACCCGCGCAAAAATTCGGCAGTCCCGGCGTTCAAGGAACAGGTCGAGCCCGGCATGCCCCGTCGTGAGCAGCACATTGGCATTGGGCGGCAGAGCATCGGCAGCCTCCCGCGCCGATCCCACAATGATCCAGTTCTGACCCGGCAACGGTATCCACGCGGGGCGCATCACGCGCACCAGCTTGACGCCGCTGGCTTCGGCCGCAGCCACCGCGTTGATGGAAATCTGCCTGGCATAGGGGTGCGTGGCGTCGACCAACCGCTCAATGCCAGCGGCGCGCAGATAGGCGCCCAGCCCGGGAATCCCGCCAAACGGTCCCATCCGCAACTGCCCCTGGGGCAGGATCGGATCCGGAGTGCGTCCCGCCAGCGAGGTGATGGCGTCATAACCCGAGCCGACCAGCCGGTTGGCCAGTTCCCGCGCCTCGGCGGTTCCTCCCAGGATCAGGATTTTCATCGTTTGTCTTTCGCTTCCCGATACCACTGTGCCCGCCCCAGTCCTTGCACTCAAGGTCCCGCGAGGGGCAATGACTGAACTTCGCGTCGACGTACTGGCCAATGCTGATTTTCCGAATTTTGCACCCGGCTCCGTCTGGCTCGTCGGCTCGGGGCCCGGCGGGCCGGGCCTGCTGACCCTGCTCGCCTGGCACGCTTTGGGACAGGCCGATGTAATTGTCCACGATGCCCTGGTCTCCACCGATATCCTCGCACTTGCTCCCCACCACGTCACCCGTATTCACGCCGGCAAGCGTGGCGGCAAGCCATCGCCGAAGCAGGCCGACATCACCATCCGGCTGATCGAATTGGCGCGCGAGGGCAAACGCGTCCTGCGGCTGAAGGGGGGCGATCCCTTCATGTTCGGCCGAGGCGGCGAAGAAGCCATGGCCCTGGCCCATGCCGGAATTCCCTTTCGCATTGTCCCAGGCATATCCTCAGGCCTGGGCGGCCTCGCATATGCGGGTCTTCCGGTCACCCACCGTGATACCAATCACGCAGTCATCTTCGTCACCGGCCACGATGAAACGGGCGCCGTACCAAGCGCGGTCGATTGGCCTGCCGTAGCCCGCGCCGCACCGGTGATCGTCCTGTTCATGGCCGTCAAACACCTGCGCGCCATTGCTAGTCAACTCATTGGGGCGGGGCGGGCGCCGACCGAGGCTCTGACCATCGTCTCCAATGTCGCGCGCGCCGATCAGAGCGTGCTCGAAACGACCCTGGGCGAAGCCGGGGCATTGAAGCATGTTCCGACCCCGGCCATTGTGGTCATAGGGCCAGTGGCGCGCTATCGCGCCACGCTCGATTGGTATGTCGAAGAGGCACGCAGACATGTCTTTGGCTAGGGGCTTGGTCGTTTCGGCCCCGCGCTCGGGGTCCGGCAAGACGGTGATTACGCTTGGCCTGCTCGCGGCTCTGCGTCGACGAGGTATGGTTGTGGCGCCGGCCAAGTCCGGACCTGATTATATCGATCCGCAATTCTCAGGTCGCGCCGCAGGGCGGGAAGCGATCAATCTCGACCCTTGGGCCATGCCGAGCGATCAATTGCGGGCACTGGCTGGCCAGCAAGCCACCGGGGCCGATCTCCTGCTGGTTGAAGGGGCGATGGGCCTGTTTGATGCGGCTGCAGATGGACAGGGTTCCACGGGCGATCTGGCGCAAACGCTCCAGCTTCCGGTGATTCTCGTCGTTGATGTTGACCGGCACAGCCAATCCGTCGCCCCACTGGTGGCTGGCTTTGCCCAGTGGCGGCCGGGTGTCACCGTCGCCGGGGTCATCCTCAACCGTGTCGCAAGCGCCCGCCATGAGCGCATGCTCGTCTCAGCGTTGCGCGAAACCGGGCTTCCGCTTTTCGGCGCAATTCCACGCCGACCTGAACTGGTCACGCCAGAGCGGCACCTGGGTCTCGTGCTGCCTGAGGAAACCGGCGATTTCGAGAGCTTTCTCGACTATGCCGCCCGGACCATAGAGGATTTCATCGATCTCGACGGCCTGCTTGCCCATGCTACGCCGCTGCGGGAGCATGGCGCCCCAGCGGCCGTCCTGCCACCTTTGGGTCAGCACATGGCCATCGCGCGCGACGCCGCCTTCGCCTTTGCCTATCCGCATCTGCTCGATGGCTGGCGCGCCCAAGGAGCAGAACTGAGCTTTTTTTCGCCCTTGGCAGATGAATCTCCAGCTGCCGATGCCGACGCGATATTCCTGCCTGGCGGCTATCCCGAACTGCATGGCGCCGCACTTTCCGCGGCCGACACCTTCAAACAGGGCCTACTGTCCTCGCGAGACCGCGGCGTGCTGATCTATGGCGAGTGCGGTGGCTTCATGGTGCTGGGACAAGGGATTGTCGACAAGGATGGCGCGACCCATGCCATGTCGGGCCTCCTGCCGGTGACGACCCGCATCGATCGGCCAAAACGGGTGCTGGGCTATCGTCGCCTGCTGCACGAAAGCGCCTTGCCATGGTCATCGGGGCTCAATGGCCACGAATTCCACTACTCATCCGCCAAAACCTCCGGTCTGCCACCCCTTTTTGAGGCGCTCGATGCCGAAGGTATCCGCCAGCCGCCCATGGGCGCGGTCATGGGGCGGGTGATGGGGTCTTACGCCCACGTCATCTCTGCGCCATAAGAGCACCATGACCAAGGCTATCATGTTCATGGGCACAGGCTCGGATGTCGGCAAGTCGCTGATTGTGGCTGGCCTTTGCCGTGGGCTGAGCAATCGTGGCGTCAGGGTCGCGCCCTTCAAGCCGCAAAACATGAGCAATAATGCTGCTGTGACGACGGACGGTGGCGAAATCGGCCGCGCCCAGGCCTTGCAGGCCCGCGCCGCCCGCCGCGATCCAATTACGGCGATGAACCCGGTGCTCTTGAAGCCCGAGAACGAGACAGGTTCGCAAGTGGTGGTGCGCGGTCAAAGGCGCGCCAGCCTTTCCGCGCGGCAGTACTGGACCGATCGCGGTCAATTACTGCCCGAAGTTCTTGAGGCTTTCTCCGAGCTGGCTGCTGATGTGGACATCGTGCTGGTCGAGGGCGCCGGCAGCGCCTCCGAGATCAATTTGCGCGCTGGCGATATTGCCAATTTCGGTTTTGCCCGCGCAGCAAATGTCCCCGTGGTGTTGATCGGCGACATCCATCGCGGCGGAGTTATCGCCTCCATCGTCGGCACTCTGGCGGTTATCGAACCCGGCGATGCTGCGCTGGTTCGGGCCAGCCTCATCAACAAATTCTTCGGTGACCCGACCCTGTTCGAGGCGGGAAAAACCTTGCTCGTCGAGCGGACCGGACGACCATGTTTTGGGCCTGTGCCGCACTTTGCCGATGCGACCAAACTGCCGGCGGAAGATGCGTTGGCGCTTGAAACCTATGCGGGCGGCACCGGCGACTACCATATCGTGGTTCCGCGCCTGCCGCGTATCGCCAATTTCGATGATCTCGACCCCTTGCGGGCCGAACCCGGTGTGACACTGTCCCTGGTGCAGCCGGGGCAAACCATTCCGCGTGACGCAAATCTTATCCTGCTGCCGGGTTCCAAGGCCACCCGGGCCGACCTCGCTGCGCTGCGCGCCAATGGCTGGGATATCGATGTACTCGCTCATCACCGAGCCGGAGGGCGTGTCATGGGTATTTGCGGTGGTTATCAAATGCTGGGTCGAACCATAGCGGACCCGGATGGCATTGAAGGCGCGCCGGGCAATAGCGATGGCCTGGGTCTGCTTGCCGTCGACACCGTGCTCGCACCCACTAAGCAGTTGCGAACCGAGCAGGCCGTCCATTTGGCCAGCGGCGAAACCTTTGCCGGCTATCACATGCATATGGGCGTCACGAGCGGTCGCGATACGGCGCGACCATTCGCCCAGATTGGCAGTGATACCGATGGTGCCGTCAGCGTCGATGGTCGGGTATCCGGCACCTATTTGCACGGCCTGTTTGCCGCCGACAGCTTTCGCCACGCCTTCCTGGGATCCGCCGGCCCGGACCTCGATTATGAGGCAGGCGTGGAAGAAGCACTCAATGGCCTTGCACGCCATCTCGAAGCCCATATCGATATCGACCAACTCCTGGGTTTGGCCGAACCGATAGAGATCTGAGACATGGACCCGTTGATTTCCCCCTTGGCCCTGGCCATCGAACGCCAGCTTGGCTATCCGCAAAAGCTGCTTGAAAGCATCGGTCACCCGGTCATGTGGTTCGGCAAGCTGATCAGTTTCTGCGAGCAACGGCTGAACACCGCCAGCCGAAGCTCAAGACAGCGCAAGCTGGCGGGAATTGTTGCGCTAGGGCTGCTGCTCCTGTCCGTTCTCATTGTCACCATCGGTATCCGCACCATTCTGTCCTGGATCCCCCTGGGCTGGGCCCTCGAGATGCTGCTGGCCACCGCATTTCTGGCGCAAAAGGAGCTAGGGCGCGCCGTCGAGGCCGTCTCGGACGCCTTACGGACCTCGCTGGCCGCCGGACGAGACGCCGTCAGCCATGTTGTGGGGCGCGACCCACAGGCGCTGGATGAGGCCGGAGTGGCCCGTGCCGCTGTCGAAACCCTGGCCGAAAGTACTTCCGACGGTGTCGTGTCGCCCTGGTTGTTTCTGGTCCTGTTCGGCCTACCCGGTATTGCCGTCTACAAGGCCGTCAACACCGCCGATTCCATGATTGGGCATCGCGATGAGCGCTATCGCGACTACGGTTGGGCCGCCGCCAGGCTGGACGATCTGCTCAACTGGATACCGGCGCGGCTCAGCGCCGTGCTCATCACGGCTGCATGTTTTTTCACCCCCGGGGCCAGTCCCGGCCGTGCCTGGGCAACGGCGCGGCGCGATGCGAGCAAACACGATTCGCCTAATGCGGGCTGGCCCGAAGCAGGCATTGCCGGCGCGCTGGGTTTCCAGCTTGGCGGTCCCAGGTCCTATGATGGAGAAGTTGTTGATCTACCGGCCTTCGGCAGTGGAAAGACCAGTCTGGGGCCCAGCGACATTCTGCTGGCGCTGCTGCTTTATCGCCGTACGCTGGACGTGCTGCTTGGGCTGAGTTGCCTTTTGGCACTGATGGCGCTGCTTAGCTGAGCGAGTCGGGGGTATCCCCCTTCATGGTAAGCGGTAGCCCCGCGGCGATGAAATAGACATCGTCGCAGATCTCGGCCAGCCGTTGGTGTGTTGAGCCGGCCAGGTCCCGGAATGTACGGGCCATGGCGTTGTCGGGGACAATCCCCAGTCCCACCTCATTGGATACCAGAATGATCTTGGCCTGCTGGATTTCTTCCAGCGTGGCATAGAGCTCGCTGACGGCCGCGGCGACATCGTCATTGGCAAGAAGGAGATTGGTGATCCAAAGGGTCAGGCAATCGACCAGGATGACATCGTGCGCCATGGCGGCCTTGAGCAGGGCATGGGAGAGCTCGACCGGCTCTTCAATCGTCGTAAAGCGCTCGCCCCGGCTGGCTTGATGGCTGCGGACCCGATCATGCATTTCCGAATCGAGAACGCTGGCTGTGGCAAGATAGGCGGGCTTGGAGCCGGCGTGCAGAGCTAACCCCTCGGCGAAGGCGGTTTTCCCCGAGCGCGCGCCGCCCAGGACCAGGCAATGTCGTGTCATGGTCAATCCTCGTTCGGCCGCGCCGCTGCCCATACCGGTTAGACTACCTTCGTCCCAAACGTGTCGGGCTTGCAAGGCGTTCCCCTGCTTTACGCCCTGTGCAGGGGTGCTTCAGTGGGCTGACTAGGCAAGGCCATTTTCTTGGCGTCTGCTACTTTCGTCGTAGCTCCTTTCGCATTATGGTCCGCGCCGAACTGACCACCTAGATTGAGCGAAGCGGGGCACGGCATTCGTCTGTTGCCATCGATTATCCTCACACCCACGGAGATGCCTTTCGTGCCGCGATATTATCTTGGCGTTGACGGTGGCGGCACCAATTGCCGCGTGCGCCTGGCCAATGAACATCTGGAAACGCTGGCAGAGGTCAAGAATGGCCGCTCGAACCTGCAGATCGACGGCGGTGAACCGGCCTACAAGGCCATCAGCGCCGGCGCGCGAGACGTGTTCAAAGCGGCCGGAATCGATTTTGCCGAAGCGGCAAATACCCATGCGTGCTTCGGCATGGCCGGTGGCCGCATGGATTCGGCGCGCGATATGTTTGCAGCCCGCCCCTGGCCCTTTGCCGGGGTGAAGGTTTATGACGACATCGACATCGCCCATGCCGGCGCTCTTGGGGGTGAGGAGGGCGGTGTCGTCATAATTGGCACTGGTTCGGCCGCTATGTCCATTGTCGATGGCACCCGCCATCAGGCTGGTGGTTGGGGCTTTCACATTGGCGACCAGATGAGCGGCGCCATTCTTGGCCGCGAATTGGTGCGTTATGCCGTCGAGGCCGAAGATGGCCTGGTCGAAGCCTCCCCGCTTACAAAGGCGGTCATCGCCGAACTCGGTGGCGACAACCAGACGGCGATGACCTGGTCTTTTGCGACCGAGATGAATCTCAAGCTGTTGAGCCGCGATGGGTCGGAAGGCTGCGACGATGCCCTAGTGGGCCGCGCGCCGGGCGAGTTTGGCAAATTGATGCCGCTCTTTTTTGACCATCTTGAACAGGACGACCCGGTGGCCCGGAAGCTTCTGGCCATCCAGATTGGCTACATCGACACCTATGTGAATTGGTTCAAGGGCCACGGCGCCTCGGTCATGGCCGTTGTCGGCGGGTTGGGGCAGCGCCTGTTTCCGATTTTGCAGCAACACTATGGTGACTTTGTCGCTTTGCCCAAATACGAACCTCTGCATGGCGCGGTGATCCTCGCCAAACAGAATTTCGCGTCAAACTAAGGGACCCTCCGCTTTGTCCAGCCGCATCATTCCCGTCCAACCCTTCGATTACGTGGTGTTCGGCGCCACCGGAGACCTGACCAAGCGCAAGCTGATCCCGGCGCTCTATCATCGTTTCTTGGATGGTCAATTCGACGAGCAGAGCCGCATCATCGGCGTCTCGCGCTCCAAGTTCAGCGACGCCGAATTCCAGAAACTGGCAGGCGATGCCGTCGCCCAGTTCGTCGAAAAGGACTATCAGGACGCCGCTGTTACCGAGCGTTTCCTGAGCATCTTCTCTTATGTGGTCAATGACGTCTCCGACCAGGCTGGCTGGGGCGACATCAAGAAGGCGCTGCGCGACGACCCAGGTGTGGTCCGCGCCTTCTATCTGGCCGTGGCGCCCGATCTGTTCGAGCCGATTGCCGAGCAACTCGAAAAGACCGGTGTCTATCGCCGTGATGCGCGTGTCGTCATCGAAAAGCCATTGGGCCACGACCTGGCCTCGTCCATCGAGATCAATGACGGCGTCGCCAAGATCTTCAAGGAAGATCAGGTTTACCGCATCGACCACTATCTCGGTAAGGAGACTGTGCAGAACCTGTTGGCGTTGCGCTTTGCCAATACGCTGTTCGAACCAATCTGGAATTCGGCCCATATCGACCATGTGCAGTTGACCGTGGCCGAAAGTGTCGGCGCCGGCACGCGCGGCTACTATGACGAGAGCGGCGCCCTGCGGGACATGATTCAGAATCACATGCTGCAGCTGCTATGCCTGGTGGCCATGGAGCCGCCTGCCAGCGACGATGCCAATGCCCTGCGCGATGAAAAGCTTAAGGTGCTGCGGGCGCTGCGTCCCATCACCAATGGCGAAGTGGCGGCCAAGACCGTGCGCGGCCAGTATCGCGGCGTGAAGTCCGAGACGGCTGCAGTTGCCAGTTATCAGGACGAACTGCCCGAGGATAAGAAGGGCAGCCACACCGAAACCTTCGTGGCGCTCAAGGCCGAGATCGACAATTGGCGCTGGGCCGGCGTGCCATTCTACCTGCGTACCGGCAAGCGCATGGCTGAGCGCGTGTCGGAAATCTGCATCCAGTTCAAACCTATCCCGCACTCGATCTTCGATCATGCCGAAGGCGCGCCCAAGGCCAACAAGCTGATCATCCGCCTGCAGCCCGATGAGGGGGTCAAGATGATGATGATGATCAAGGACCCCGGTCCCGGTGGCATGCGGCTGCGTCAGGTGCCACTCAATCTCAGCTTTGCCGAGACCTTCACCGAGCGTACACCTGAAGCGTATGAGCGCCTGCTGCTCGACGTTGTGCGTGGCAACCAGACCCTGTTCATGCGCCGCGATGAACTCGAAGCGGCCTGGCAGTGGGTCGATCCGATCCGCCAGGCCTGGGATCGGGCTTCCGAACCGCCGCAAACCTACACCGCCGGTACCTGGGGGCCGAGCGGCGCGGTCGCGCTGATCGAGCGCGACGGCCGCACCTGGTATGAGGGGCCCAACTCGTGAGCATTGAGCGTCGCAGCTTCGCCGATAAGGGCACTCTCGCCAAGGAACTGACTGAGTCCGTTGTCGATCGCATCCGTGCGGCCATCGCGGAACGCGGCGCTGCATCGATAGCGGTCTCGGGAGGGTCCACGCCCGGGAAGTTCTTCCAGACCCTCGGCAAGACCAAGGACATCGACTGGTCCAAGGTGGTGGTGACGCTGGTCGACGAACGCTGGGTCGATGAAACCAGTGATCGCTCCAATGCGCTGCTGGTCAACGAGAAGATGCTGCAGGGGCCGGCCGCCAGTGCGCGTTTCTTTCCGCTCTATTCTGGCGGCGCTGAGCCGACCGACGCCGCAATTGCCAAGACCAACGCCCTATTGGCCGAACTGCCGCAGCCTTTCGCGGCGGTCATTCTCGGTATGGGCAATGATGGCCATACGGCCAGCTTCTTTCCCGGCGGGGATACGCTGGATGCGGCACTGACTGCCTCCGGCCCGACCCTGGCGATCCGGGCGCCAGGCGCCGGCGAGCCGCGGGTGACCTTTACTCTGCCGCGCCTGCTCGAAACCGACGGCCTTTACCTTCATATTGAAGGCGAGGGCAAGGCCGAGGTGCTTGATGCCGCGCTGGGCGACGGACCGGTCGAAGACATGCCGATCCGCGCCGTGCTGCGCTCGGGCGCGCCGGTCACAGTTTACTGGTGCCCATAAGGCTCCTGGGGCGGTCCCCAATCGACCGCCCTGGCCGCTGATGGGTACTGGTATTTTGATGCAAGGATAACCGCGCCAGCGGCCCCCTTCTGGCGCGTCCTTGCCAGCATATGGAGACTTGCCATGACCGTCCGCCAGGCTATCCAGGACGTGACCGACCGCATTGCCGCGCGCAGCCGTGACAGCCGCCGCGACTATCTCAACCGTCTCGATGCGGCCAAGGAACAGGGCGTCTACCGTTCGGCCCTCTCCTGCGGCAACCTCGCCCACGGCTTCGCTGCATGCTCGCCCTCGGAAAAGGCGGCTTTGGCCGGCAACAAGACGCTGAACCTGGGCATCGTCAATTCTTACAACGACATGCTGAGCGCGCATCAGCCCTATCAGTTCTACCCCGACATCATCAAACAAGCGGCCCGCGAAATCGGCGCGACTGCGCAAGTGGCCGGCGGCGTCCCGGCCATGTGCGACGGTGTCACCCAGGGCCAGCCGGGCATGGATCTGAGCCTGTTCAGTCGCGACGTGATCGCCATGGCGACCGCCATCTCGCTTAGCCACAACATGTTCGATGCCGCCGTCTATCTCGGCATTTGCGACAAGATCGTACCCGGCCTGGTCATTGGCGCGCTGAGCTTCGGCCACTTGCCAGCCGTCTTCATCCCGGCCGGGCCGATGCCCTCGGGCCTGCCCAATGACGAAAAGAGCAAGATCCGCCAGCTCTATATGGAGGGCAAGGTCGGCCGCGCCGAATTGCTTGAAGCCGAGAGCAAGTCCTACCATTCAGCGGGCACCTGCACCTTTTATGGCACCGCTAATTCCAACCAGATGCTCATGGAAATCATGGGCCTGCACTTGCCCGGCGCCAGCTTCGTCAACCCCGACACCCCGCTGCGCGATGCCCTGACCCGCGAGGCGACCAAACGCGCGCTCTCGCTCTCCGCCCAGGGCAATAATTATACCCCGATCGGCCACATCATGGACGAAAAGGCCCTCGTCAACGGCCTGGTGGGCCTGCACGCTACTGGTGGTTCGACCAATCACACCATGCATTTGATCGCCATGGCGGCCGCTGCCGGCATTCAGATCACCTGGGACGATATGAGCGACCTTTCCGACGCCACGCCGCTGCTGGCACGCGTTTATCCCAATGGCATTGCTGACGTGAACCATTTCCACGCTGCTGGCGGCATGGGCTTTTTGATCAAGGAACTGCTCAACGACGGCTATCTGCACGAGGACGTCAACACTGTCTGGGGCACGGGCTTGTCGGGGTATACGGTCGAAGCCAAGCTGATCGAGGACACTCTGAGCTTCGAGCAGGCGCCAGACGAAAGCGCGCTGCCTAAGGTTCTGACCAGCACCAAGACCCCGTTCCAGCCCACTGGCGGGCTGAAACTGCTCAAGGGCAATCTGGGGCGCTCGGTCATCAAGGTCTCGGCGGTCAAACCCGAGCATCGCGTGGTCGAAGCTCCCGCCCGGGTATTCCACGGCCAGGAAGGCCTGCAGGCCGCCTTCAAGGCCGGAGAACTGACCGGCGACATGATTGCCGTGGTCCGGTTCTCCGGCCCCAAGGCCATTGGCATGCCCGAACTGCACAAGCTGACACCGGCGCTGGGTGTGCTGCAGGATCGCGGCTACAAGGTGGCCCTGTTGACCGACGGGCGCATGTCTGGGGCCTCGGGCAAGGTACCCGCCGCAATCCACATGACACCCGAGGCTATGGACGGCGGCCCGATCAGCAAGATCCGGGATGGCGACGTGATCCGGCTCGACGCCAATGAAGGCACGCTGACCTTTCTCGGCGACGAGAAAGAGTTTTTCTCGCGCACACCGTCGACCGAAGACCTGCGCCCGCAACATTTCGGCATGGGCCGCGAACTGTTCGCTGGCTTCCGCAACCTGGTTGGCGTCGCCGACAAAGGCGCGAGTGTGTTCAACTGATCTTTGGGGCCGGACCGGAGTAGCGGGCGCGCGGCCGGATCAACGCGCCTGTCTCTACCTGTTCCAGAGCGTGGGCAATCCAGCCCACGCTGCGGGCCAAGGCAAAAATCTGCAGCGGCGCGTCAGCCGGCAGGTCGAACGTTGCGGTCAGCGCGGCCAGTGCGAAATCGATATTGGGCTTTTCGCCGATCAGCCGCTCTCCAGTCGCGGCCAGTTCCGCAAATAGTATCGGCACGTTGAACGCCGCCATCAGTGAATCGGCGCGCACATCGCCATTGGGATAAAGCCGATGCCCGAAACAGGGCAGGGCACTTCCCTGCCGAAGATAGGCGCCCATGGTCTCGGTGGCGCCCAGTCTTTGCGCCTGTTCCACCAATCCCGCCATGCTCTGGCTGGCATTGCCGTGCAGGGGGCCGGATAGGGCTGCCAATCCCGCCAGAACCGCAGCTGAAACAGGCGCCCCGGTCGAAGCCGTGACCCGCGCGGCAAAGGTCGAGGCATTGAGTTCGTGCTCGGCCAGCAGCACCAAAGCGCGGCGGATGGCCTCTGCTGCGTCGGGCCGGTTCCATTGTTCGGCCAGGCGCAAATGCAGCGGTGCATCGCCGGGCGTGGCCACAGCGCTGGCAAGGAAAGAGACGGTCTGTGCAGCGTCCGCAATCAGCACTTTGCGAGTGCGCCCGGCGGTGGGCATGTCAGTCGCAGCCAGTTCTGCCATGGCGCGATAGGCAGCTGGCAAGCCGGGCTCTCCCACCTGCGTCTTGCTGGCAAAATCGGGAAGCACAGCGCCTTGCCAGAGGAGCCTTGCAACCTCTTCTAGCGTCGCCGCTTCGGCCAGGACCACTGCATCCCGGCCACGATACAGCAGCCGGCCACCCGCCACCGTGGCAATCGCTGTCTCCAGCACCGGCTCGCCCCAGGCGATAGCCTCCGCCGCAACGCTTCGCGCTGGTTGCCGCCCTTTCTGCCGGGCGGCCAGCCGTTCGACATCCTCCTGCCGGTAGAGGCTGCGTCTCGGATCGGCGGGGTCGGGCCGCGCGCCAATCCGGCCGCGACTGACATTGGCATAAAGCGTTTGCGGCTTGGTGCCCAGTTGCGCCAGGGCCTGTTCCGCGGAGATCCAGCTCATATGGCCTCACATTGATCAACTGCATCAAGATTGACGTCAATCTTGATTGGCCTGATGTAGGGCAAAAAAGCAAGGAGATGCAACATGTCCGGCCTCGATGATGTCATTGCCGCCGAAACCCGATTATCCGAAGTCGATGGGCGCAATGGGCGCCTGGTGATCTGCGGTCACAGTCTGGATGCACTGGCGGGACAGCAATCCTACGAAGCGGTGCTGACGCTGCTGCTGCCCGATGTGCTGTCTGTCTGCGAAGAGACACTGCGCGCGGAATTGGCGCAAGCAAGGCTGCGAGCCTTTCAGGAGGTGGCAAGTCTCGATACCGATCTGGTCTCCCTATCGGTCACTGAAGCGCTCCGTGCCCTTATGGCAAGGCTTCCAGACGGGGAGGATAAGTCCGTGGCTCTGTTACAGATTGCTGCACCGGCCGTCTTTGTCCCTGCTCTGATCCGAGCCAAGGCGGGACAGCAGCCGATACCGCCCCATGCCGGTCGTGGCCATGCTGCAGACATGCTGGCCATGCTGACGGGGAACCAGCCGGGCGATGAGCAGATCCGGGCCCTCGACACCTACCTCGTGACCGTGTCCGATCACGGGCTCAATGCCTCGACCTTCACCGCCCGTGTCGTTGCCTCGACCCGGGCAGGCTATGCCTCGGCAGTGCTGGCGGCATTGGGGGCGCTCAAGGGACCGCTGCATGGCGGGGCACCAGGACCAGTGCTCGATATGCTCGACGCGGTTGGTGCGCCGGAACAGGCGGCGGGCTGGGTTGCCGCTGAGCTGGGCAAAGGAGAGCGGCTCATGGGCTTCGGGCACCGCATCTACCGGGTGCGTGACCCCAGGGCAGATGCGCTCAAATCCGCGCTCAACCGGCTCGGTGCTTCCGGTGGTATGGATGCCCATCGCCTTGCGCTGGCCGAATCCGTCGAGAGCGCGGCGCTGACAGCATTGCGGGCAGCCAAGCCGGATCGTGCGCTGGAAACCAATGTGGAATTCTTCACCGCGCTTCTGCTCGAAGCGCTCGGTTTCCCGCGCGATGCCTTTACCGGCGTGTTTGCCGCCGGTCGGATCGGCGGCTGGGTCGCCCACTCCCGTGAGCAGATCGAGACCGGTCGGCTGATCCGTCCGCAGTCGCGCTATGTCGGACCAAAGGCGGCGTGATCGAGCCATTCGGTGATGGCCGGTGGGTCATGTGGCCCGAGTTTATGACCACCGGAAAGAATACGGGTGGTCACCAGGGCGCCGGATTTTGCCAGCGCCTCCGCCAGCCTTTCGCCTGCCGGGCGAAAGGCGTCTTTTTCGCCCAGGATGATCAGGACTTTCGTCCCGGACAAATTGGTCTCCGGCATCTCATCCAGCACCATGACCGGCCGCAGCAGGATTGCCCGCTGGACCATCCCCGGATGCAGCAGCATGGACGCCCCGAGCAGGTTCGCGCCATTGGAATAGCCCAAAGCAACCAGTCGCTCCGGATCTAGTTGGTAAGAGCCGTGGGCTTCTTCGAAAAACGCGTCCAGCGCGCCGGATTCGAACCGGACGTCCTTCTGGTCGAAGATCGCGGGCCCCAGGGCTCGGAACCAGCGGCGCGTCCCGTCCTCGGTGCTGCGCCCGCGCAACCCCAACAGCGTGGCGTTGGGTGCCGCATTATGCGCCAGCGGCATCAGGTCGGTCTCGTCTCCGCCCGTACCGTGCAGCAAAACCAGAGTTGACCCGTCCGGTCGGCCTGGAGTGAAGAAGCGATGCTTGTAGATAAGATCGCGATAAGCAACGCGCTCTTCCTCCGGCAGGCCGAATTGGGGCAGCATTACCTTCATCGCTTCGGGATCCGGCGTGTCCGGCGGCAGGAACAGCGTCTGGCCAAGCGTCTCGATGGCTTCGTCCAGCGTGAAGCCGGGCCCATCGCTGGCCATCTCGATCAGCACATTGCCCGGTTCGCGCACATAGAGCGAGGTAAAGTAGTTGCGATCATGCAGCGTAGTGAGGCTTGAATTGCGCTTGCGCAACTCGGCTTCGACCGCCTCGACCTCGGCAGCATCAGCAGCGCGCACCGCGACGTGATCTGCGGTTCCCGCGCCCGGTGCACCTGGCCAAAAGCCGGCTGCATCGCGGATATCGATCACATCGCCGATATCGGATACCATGCGCTGGATCGGACCTTCGCTTGCGCCCTTTGCAAAGCCGAAATAGCGGCCAAGATAATCGACACTTTCCTCCTGCACGTCCGAAAGCAGGGTCACCCCGCGAATGCGCTTGATCCGGTACACGATTGGAATATCGCCCTCCGGCATCTCCAGCGCAGCGACGTCGGCGCTGACCAGCTTGATCAAGAATCCATCGGGGTCTCGCAGTCGCAGCACCGTTTCGCCGAATTCCTGCCCCGTGCCCTCGACCTTGACCTGATGCGTCAAGGCCCGCTCCAGCCAATAGCCGATTGAGCCTTGTGGGATGGCAAGCGCGATTTCGCTGACCTGGCCGGCGCCGGCCTGTCCGGCCGAGCCGCCCTGCCAGACCAGAAAGGTCAGCAGTGAGCCCGGACTGGCGGCGAAATCGCCGTAGAAGAGATGCAGCTGGCGCGCATCCTCATAGCCGCCGGTCTGCTTGACCAGCCGGAGGCCGAGAAAGCCGATATAAAAGTCGACATTGGCCTGCACGTCGGCGGTGATCAGGGTCACATGGTGGATGCCGCTGGTCACCGGCTCCTCCCGAACAGGCGTTCGATATCGCCCTTTTTCAGTTCCACATAAGTGGGGCGCCCATGGATGCACTGGCCCGAATGGGGCGTTGCTTCCATGTCGCGGAGCAGGGCGTTCATCTCGTCGACCCGCAGGCGCCGACCGGAGCGGACCGAACCGTGACAGGCCATGCGGCCGATAATAGCCTCCATTCGCGCGGTGAGGGCGGCGGTGCTGTCCCATTCGGCCAATCCGTCGGCCAGATCGCGGACAAGGCCGGAAATATCGGGATTGCCGAGCAGTGCCGGGGTCTCGCGCACGGCAATGGCGCGGGGGCCGAAGCGGTCGAGATAGAGCCCGAACTTTTCCAGTTCGGGGGCCGCTTCCTCGAGGCGGGCACAATCCTCCTCGGGCAATTCGACGATGACCGGGATCAATTGCGCCTGGCTGGCGACGGGGCCGGAGGCGAGCTGGGCCTTGAAGCGTTCATAGACCAGTCGTTCATGGGCCGCGTGCTGATCGACCAGAAGCAGGCCGTCACCGTTCTGGGCGATGATGTAGTTGTCGAACATCTGTGCCCGCGCCGTGCCCAGGGGATGGTCGACCGGTTCGGCGGCAGGTTCGAAAGCCTCCACGCGGGCACTGGGTGCGGTGAAGCCGGCAAGCTGGCCAGATTGCCGGTCGAAATTGAGCGGGGCCCGGTCGGGCTGCCAGTCGAAGCGCTGCGGCTGGTAAGCGGATGATTCCGGAGCGACCGGGGCAGGGGCCGATGGCTCGGCCATTTCCGGCGCGCTGAAGGCCCCCAGAATATCTTCAGCAACGCTGGTCGAGGCCTTGAAGCCGGCGCTGGCGAGGGCCGTGCCAATTGCCTTGATGACAGCGCCGCGCACCGCGCCCTGATCGCGAAACCTGAGCTCCGCCTTGGCGGGATGCACATTGACGTCTACTTCGGCCGGGTCGATGGCGAGATAGAGTGCCACCACTGGGAAGCGGTCGCGGAACACGTAGTCGGCAAAGGCGGCCCGAACGGCGCCGACCAGCACCTTGTCGCGTACCGAGCGGCCATTGACGAAATAGAACTGTGACAGGGAATTGGCCCGCGTATAGGTGGGCAGACCTGCCATGCCGGCCACCACGATACCATGCCGGGCGGTGGCGAGGGTAACCGCGTTCTCGACGAAATCGGCGCCCATCACCTGGCCCAGCCGACCTCCGAGCGCACCTTCCCCGGTGACTGCGGGCCAGTTCGAGGCCGTCCGGTCCGAGCCTTCGAGCACGAAATGCACCGCCGGATTGGCCATCGCCAGGCGCTTGATCACATCGGTGATGGCGGCGGTTTCCGAGCGGGCGCTCTTGAGGAATTTCCGCCGCGCCGGGATCTGGGCGAAGAGATCCTTGACCTCGATGACTGTGCCCCGGTTCATCGCCTGCGGCATGGGGCCGCTGCGCCGGCCATTGTCGACCACCAGCACGAGACCCGATTCCGCCTCGGCAGTGCGCGAGGCGACCGAAAGGCGGGCGACCGAGCCGATGGAGGCCAGCGCCTCGCCGCGAAAGCCCAGGGTGCGGATATCGTCGAGATCATCGGCACCGAGCTTGGAGGTGGCGTGACGTTCCACCGAAAGCAGCAGATCATCCCGGTCCATGCCGTGTCCATCATCGGCAATGCGGATCAGGTCCATGCCGCCATTGGCGGTGGTGATGGTGATGCGCCGGGCCCCCGCATCGATGGAATTTTCCACCAGTTCCTTGACCACGCTCGATGGCCGCTCGACCACCTCGCCGGCGGCAATGCGATTGATCAGGTCTTCAGGCAGCTGGCGGATGGGCAAGGGCGAATCTCCTTGCCCCCAATATAGGGCGGGGCCCGGCGCTTTCCGACCCGCCCGGCACGTTGTGCCCATGCCATTTCGCCGCCCTCTGGCATGGTGGCATGGCGCATCGAATTTTACCCTCTCGCACTAACGGGCGCGCTGAAGCCCCGGCAGGCCCTTGCGGCTTCCGTTGAAACTGGACGTATCCCGAGGCGCGTGCGTCTCAGTAAAACTAGATAAATAGAGACGTCGCCGCCTCGGGATACCGGGTTTCTCCTGCGTGCCGTGGTCCCTTTTGATCGCTCGTCGCAAGGCGCCCGGCCGGCAAGCAGGTGCTGGAGCGACCCAGCACCCAACCGGCTCCCCCCGCAAAAGTTCGCTGCAGTCCGTCCGCCGCGGGAGTGATGGGAAGAGGATAAGGGAGGTTGAGGGGGGGGATTATTTTATGGGCGGCGGGTAAAGACCCCAAATCGGGACTAAAACCCGACCTCGCGGGGAATGTAATTGGACGTTGAACCTTGGGAACAATTGAGTGGCGCTATCACGCTGCGGAGTCCGCTGCGCGGTAGCGGCCAATGGCGCAACGATACGCGCCGACTATCCGTCAAAATAAATGTCTTTCGACGCGCAGACGGAGCGGATCGCTTAATTTATGCGCTTATAATTTACCTTTGACTGTTAACTTGCTCCATCTAACAGGTCGGGGCATGACAGTGCGGATCTTCAAAAGGTTCTGGCGAGACCAGCGGGGAGTATTTGCAGTCGTCTTCGCGATCATGGCCATTCCAGTCATTGCCTTGGCGGGGGCGATGGTGGATTACACCATGTGGTTGTCTGCCAGCACCTCTGCGCAGGGGGCAGCTGATGCTGCGGCACTTGCGGCGGCCAGCTCGAAAGCCGGTTCAGACCGAGAGGTGCATGATATCGCCAGCAAGGTGGTTGCACCTCGTGTCCAGCAGTGGCCGGGAGTTGAACTTGGATCGGCCACATTTGACAGAACTACCCAAGAAGTAAAGGTCAGGATTTCTGGCTCTATCCCCACCTACTTTGTCACGTTGGTGGGCGTGGATTCGTTGCAGATAAATGTAGTCTCGCAGGCAGTGCGAGCCGCAGATGGTTTTCTAGAAGTGGCGCTCGTTCTGGACAACACGTGGTCGATGTCGTCTGGAGACGGCAACGGTATCAGCAAGATCCAATCACTGAAGAGCGCGGCGAACAACTTGCTGACGCTCCTTTTCCAAGGTGCTGTAGAAAATGTGCGCGTCGGCCTCGTTCCCTACGCGGAATACGTCAATGTCGGCCTCCACAATCGCAACCAGCCCTGGTTGAATGTCCCTGCAGACACCTCGTCGACCTCACCCCGTACCTGCGAGACGCGTACAACGCGCAGTAGTTGTACGCGGGGAGAGTCAAGAACCTGTACTAGAACTGTAGATGGCGTAACGGAAACCTACGACTGCACTCCTTACAACTGTAACACCTATGAGGTGCCGCCATACGAAGTTTGCTGGGGTGGCGGTACAACTACGAGGACTTGGCATGGCTGTGTGTTATCTCGTACCCCCGGGACCCTAAGGCTCTCGGACCTTGAACCGCAAACTCCCTACGTCGGCATATCCAGTACAAGTCGACAATGCATGACACAGATCGTGCCTCTCACCTCTGACGAGCAAGCGCTGAGATCGGCAATTGAAGGCATGGAGGTCAATGTCGGCTCCTATCGGCCCCAGACGTATATTCCCGCCGGCATGGTTTGGGGGGTCAATGTATTGTCGCCCACTGATCCGTTCTCCGAGGGAGAGGCATATGATCCAGGTAACGCGAAGCCGCGCAAGGCCATCGTTCTCATGACCGATGGTGACAATACCCTTCGATACTATTCGTCCGACGGCAGACATGTTAATTTCAGCAGCAATACAGAGACTGCAAATACTCAAAAGGCTCAGACGGACCGGGAGACAAATGCCATCTGCTCATACGCCAAGGAGAATGCAATCGAAGTATTCTCTGTCACCTTCGGAGATCTTTTACCAGACTCCGCTCGAATGCTCCTGTCTTGTGCCAGCTCTTCCGATCACTACTTCACCGCTAGAAATTCTGCGGAGCTGAGTGAAGCATTTGAGGCAATCGCAGATCGCTTGAGCGTTGTTCGGGTCACGCGGTAACACTTATCCACCCTTTCGAGGTTTGTCGCACGCGGACCTGCGTTGGTAGGGCGGCGGTGTTCATCTGGTCGAAGCTCCCGACGCCAGCCCACTCCCCGCCACAAGTCAGTCTGAGACCACCGCCTGACAAGCCCTCAGCAACATTGACCTCGTCAGTCTTCCGAGTTCACTTAGTCGCCATGTCCAGTGCTGAATCCCGCCCGCCAAAGGATTGGGTCCAAAGGGCAAATGCCCTTTGGGATGCGGTGGCCTATCATCTCTCGCCACCGGGCCTCTTGGTTGGTTCGATCTTCTTTGCGCTCTCGCTCACGCCCTCCCTTTTGCCACGCACGGAGACGGTGCAGGGCATACTTTCGGGATGCTGTTTTGCCATCGGCTATGGCTTCGGCAATCTGGCGCACTGGTTCTGGGGTTACCTCGGCCTCAAGGTCCCGCCGGGGCGCGTGACGCGCGCGCTGGGGCTCCTGGTCGGACTGGTCTGCTTGGGGCTGGTGCTGGTGGCGCTGTGGTATTCCAATACATGGCAGAACTCGGTGCGCGCGGTGATGAACATGCCGCCGGTGGAGGAAAACCAGCCCCTTCAGATAGCGACCTTTGCCATACCGATTGCCGCAACCATTCTGATTTTGGGCAAGCTGCTGGTGACCGTGATCCGGCTGATCTGGCACTGGTTGCTGCCGCATATGCCGCGCCGGGCTGCCTTTGTGGTGGCAACAACGCTGGTGGCGCTGCTGATCAGCATCCTGGTCAACAATCTCTTCCTGCGCGCGGCGCTGCGGGCGGCCGACAATTTTTATGAACGGCTCGACGCGCTGGTGCAGACAGAGGCCGAGGCGCCGGCGCAATGGTTCCAGACCGGCAGCGCCGAATCCTTGATCGAATGGGAGACAATCGGACGGGACTCCCGCGTTTATGTAAAATCCGGTCCTGACGCCGCCGAGATCGAGGCCATGACCGGCAAGCCGGCGCTGCAGCCGCTGCGGACCTATGTCGGCCTGCGGTCGGCGCCGACGGTGATGGAACGCGCCCAGCTCGCCCTGGCCGAACTGGTGCGTATTGGCGCTTTCGAACGCTCGGTGCTGGTGCTGGCGATGCCGGTGGGCACCGGCTGGGTCGACCCGGCGGCCATCGACACGCTCGAATATCTCCATGGGGGCGATGTGGCGAGCGTGGCGGTGCAATACTCCTATCTCACCAGCGTGCTTTCGCTCTTTATCGAGCCCGAACTGGGCACCGAAACCGCCCAGGCGCTGTTCAACACGGTCTATGACTATTGGACGCAATTGCCGCGCGATGACCGGCCGCGCCTCTATTTGCATGGATTGAGCCTGGGGGCGCTGGCCTCGCAGAATTCCACGACCGTCTATGATGTTCTGGCCGACCCATTCGATGGAGCGCTTTGGGCCGGTCCGCCCTTTTCCAGCCCGATCTGGTCGCGCATGACCGAGAGCCGGCTGCCGGGATCGCCCGCCTGGCTGCCCCGTTTCGGCAATTCCTCGGCGGTGCGTTTCATGAACCAGACGGGCGCGAAGGGGTGGGAGGGCCTGGCCTGGGGGCCAATGCGCATTGTTTTCCTGCAATATGCCAGTGACCCGATCGTATTCTTTTCTTTCGATGCCGACTGGCAGCGCCCGGACTGGTTCAACGCACCACGCGGCCCCGATGTGTCCCCCGCGCTCAACTGGTATCCGGTGATCACCTTCCTGCAACTGGCCCTCGATGCGGCACTGGCGCAAACCCCGCCGGTGGGGCATGGCCATGTCTACGCGCCCGCGGACTATATTGACGCCTGGGTGGCGGTAACGCAGCCCGAGGGTTGGACCGAGCGCGAGCTGGAGGCGCTGAAGGCGGCCATTGATCCCGATAGATACGCGCCGTTCTGAGCATGCGCACCGCAGCAAATCTGCAAGACTGGCCACCAGCTGACGCTTATTGTGGGACCGGGGGTGACGGATGCGCATAGTCATGCTTACAGCGCTGGCGATGATTGCCTTTGCCGCCAATTCGGTGCTGGCCCGGCTCGCTTTGGCCGATGGTGCCATGGATGCGCTGAGCTATACCGGCATGCGCATTCTGGCCGGTGCCGTCATCCTGTTTTTGCTGGTCTGGTGGCGCACGCGGAAAAGCGGGGCAGGCTTGACCCTTGCTGGACATTGGCTGCAGGCGGGGGCTTTGCTTGGCTATGCGCTGGGGTTCTCGTTGGCCTATGGATGGCTGGGCGCAGCGACCGGCGCCTTGATCCTGTTCGCCAGCGTGCAGATCGGCATGGTGGCGCGCGCCATTGCCGTGGGTGACCGGCCTGGCCTGCTCGAATGGCTTGGCCTGCTCCTGGCCCTTGGTGCATTTGCCTATCTCGTTTCGCCCGGTCTCACCGCGCCAGACCCACTGGGTTCCCTGCTCATGGTGTTGGCTGGCCTGTGCTGGGCCGCCTATTCCCTGCTTGGGCGAGGATCGGAGCGGCCGCTGGACGATACGGCGGGCAATTTTCTGCGCTGCGCGCCGGTGGCGATACTGCTGCTGGTGATCGGCATCTGGAATGGCGCGCCGCGATGGGATGGGCTTGCTTATGCCATAGCTTCGGGGGCGATCGCCTCTGGCCTGGGCTATGCAATATGGTATGCGGTGCTTCCGGTCCTGACCCGAACGCGGGCAGCCATCGTGCAGCTTTCGGTGCCCGCTTTGTCGGCATTTGGCGCTGTGCTGTTCATCGGCGAAGCGCTCGACGCGCGGCTGCTGATCAGCTCGGCGATCATTCTGGGCGGGATTGGCATCGCAACGCTGGCGGCGGGCCGTCGCCGGGGAAACTGAGGACGAAACAGATGTCGAGCGCGCCTTCGCCCATGGAACTGGCCCTGGCCCTTGCCGAAGATGCCGCTGCCCAGGGCGAAGCCCCCGTGGGTGCGGTCATCGTCGAGGGCCAGACCGTGCTGGCTGCCGAGCGCAATCGCATGCGGGCGCTGGCCGATCCGACCGCCCATGCCGAGATGCTGGCCATCAGAACTGCGCTGGCGGCACGCGGCACCGGCCGGCTGGATGGCTGCGACCTCTATGTGACGCTTGAGCCCTGCGCCATGTGCGCCGGGGCCATCGCGCATACACGGCTACGCCGGATCTATTTCGCCGCCGAGGATATCAAGGCCGGGGCGGTCGAAAACGGCATTCGCCTGTTCGACCAGCCCACCTGCCACCATCGCCCCGAGGTGATCGGCGGGCTGTCGGCCGGCCGCGCTGAAGCGATGCTCACCGCGTTTTTCAGAAGCCTCCGGGACTAGGCCCCGGCCAGCAACTCTGCGAGTTTGTCGAAGGCCTGGGACCAGCCGCCGCCGCCCGCTGTGCCTTCCGGCACGCCCACATGTGTCATAGTCATCACCGTCTTATCGCCGGCTTCGGCAAGTTCGACGATGACTTCGGTGATGTCCGGGTGTCCCTCAGGCATGCCCATGGCCTGAGGCGCGATCAGCACGCCATCGGCGTCACACAGGCTCTCGGTATAGACCAGGCGGGTGGGCTTGCCGACTTCCTTGTAAACGCCGGTAAACCACATCGTCATGGTGCGGTCCGGTGAGCGCATTTCCATGCAGATTTTCCGTGTGCCACCCACCACCACATCCATCTGGGCGGTCGGCACGGTCATCCCCTTGGGGCCATACCATTTCTTGAACTGTTCCGGGTCGGTCCACATCTCCCAGACCAATTCGATCGGAGCATCGATTTCACGCGTGATCTTCACCCAGTCCGGCGTCTCGGTCATTCGTGGTCTCCCTTAAAATCTTCGATTGCTCTATCCAGGGCATCAAACCTCGCATCCCAGATGTGGCGATATTGTTCGGTCCAGTGGACCACATCCTTCAGCCGCTCAGCATTCAGCCTGCAGGGGCGAAATTGTGCGTCCTTGCCACGGGTAATCAGCTCTGCCTGTTCAAGTACCCTCAGGTGTTTCGAGATGGCAGGCAGGCTCATCTTAAACGGTTCCGCCAAGGTGTTCACAGTCGCCTCGCCCTCGGCGAGCCGCGAAAGGATGGCGCGCCGCGTAGGATTGGCCAGGGCCGCGAACACGGCATCGAGTGCTTCTACGTCTTCCATGAGCGAAGTATTTAAATAATAAGATAATTAAGCAAGTAGTTTATTTGGAGGCGATCATCGTTCATCGCGAGTGTGTGAAATTTCAAACCTGATGTATATTATAATTGACAGAAGGTTCGAAATAATCGATATAGAGAAAAGAATGTTTGGCACGGAGGCCGCGGATGTCGATGCGGGAAAAAGTAGCGTGGATCGCGGTGATCACGTCTGTGATGATTTTTGGCTGGTATTTCTGGAGCGCCTGGGCCGAATTCTCTGCGCGGCAACTGGACGGGGACGCTCTGTTCTGGCGGTTCCTTTGGTGCCTTGGCATAGCAGTCGTCATCATGTTGCCGGCGGCGATGATCGCGGCGCGCCTTGGAGGGCAGGACTTCGACCCCCCGGCCGATGAGATGGAAGTGAGGATCGAGGCGATCTCCAACCGCTATGGGCTGGCGCTGCTCGAAATCCTGCTGGTCGCCACTGTCCTGGCAAGCAAGTGGATTACCGACATTGCCCGCGCTGATTTCACCCCCGATCCCGTGGGGGCTACGGCGATCATGCTGGTCAATCTGATCCTTTTCGTCACCGCCTTTGCGGCAGTGGTGCGCGAGATCATCATTATCATCCAGTACCGGATGTATGCCTGATGCCGGCGCCTCCCCCCATCACCAACACGATCCGGCGGCTGCGCTTTGACAACAACGAAATGACGCAGCAGCAACTGGCCGACGCCATCGGCATGACCCGACAGACTGTCGCAGCCATTGAGCAGAACAAGTATTCGCCTTCGCTCGAAGCCGCCTTCCGCATAGCCGAGGTCTTCGGCGTCGAGATTGGTGCGGTCTTCCAGTGGAAGGCCGGCGGGAAGCAGGACCGGTAGCGGTCCCAAGGAGTCCAATATGAAAGCCTGGTTCGCCCGCCATTATGGTGGCCCTGACGTGCTGCGACTCGAAGAGGTCGACAAGCCGGTCCCCAAGCCCGGAGAAATCCTGGTGAAAGTACATGCGTCCACGGTCAATTCGGCAGACCGACGCATTCGCGCCTGTGACTTTCCACCCGGCATGAAGACCCTTGGCCGACTGGCGCTTGGCTGGAGCCGGCCGCGCCAGCCGATATTGGGAACGGAGCTCTCAGGTGTTGTCGAGGCAATAGGGCAGGGGGTGAGACAATATTCGCCCGGCGAAGCGGTTTATGCTTTTCCTGGCGGCAAGATGGGCGCGCATGCTGAGTATGTCATGTTCAAAGAAGCCGGACCGCTAGCTCATCTGCCAGAGGGCGTCAGCATGCAGACCGCCGCTGCGCTGTGTTTTGGAGGCACTACGGCGCTGAGCTATTTGCGCCGCGCCGGGGTGCGGGAAGGGCAATCCATGCTGGTGCTCGGTGGGGCGGGCGCGGTGGGCTCGGCCATGGTGCAATTGGGCAAGCTGGCGGGGGCGCAGATTACTGCCACCACCAGCGCGGGGAATCTCGACCTCGTCGCGGCATTTGGGGCCGGTAGGGTGATCGACTACCGCCACACCGATGTAGCCCGGCTCGGCGAGCGCTTCGATGTCGTCGCCGACACTGTCGGGGCAATGGACTTCGCTACGGCGCAAAGGCTGCTCAAGCCGAACGGGCGCTATCTTGCCATTTCGGGGGCGATGAAGGAAATGCTCGGTAGCCTGCGCAAGGGGCCGGACGGGAAACGGATGATCGTCGGGCCAGCCGATGAACGGCGCGAGGATGTTATCGAACTCGGCCGCCTGGCCGCGCGAGGGCAATACCGGCCCCATATCGACAAGGTCTACGCCTTCACCGATTTGCCTGCCGCCCATGCCCATGCCGATACAGGGCATAAGCGGGGCAGCGTGGTGGTGCAGGTCGCCGAATAGCGTCAGTCCCTGGGATTACTATCGATCGGCTCGATCCGGTCCTGGATGTAGGCCTCGATCTTGTGCTCCAGCATGCGCTTGAAGCGGTCTTTTTCCGCATCGGCGTGGGCGATGATCTCCCGGACGCGCCAGAATTCCATCGCTCCGATATGGGCAACGCGGGGGCGGATATAGATGTCGGGTGGATAGGCCGCCATCATGTGTGCCGTCAACGAATGCATCATGATCTGCGCCGAGCCGAACCAGATGTCGAGGGCCTTGTGATCGGTCTTTGTGATGTTAGCGGAGGGATCGCCTGCCACATCGATGCCGATCAGGAAGTCGGTGCCGATATCGGCCTGATCGAGGGGCAGCGGATTGACCACGCCCCCATCGACCAGCAAGTGGTTGTTATAGACGACGGGCTTGAAGAAACTCGGAATTGCCAGCGAACCGGCGATGGCGGGGCGCAGCAGGCCTGAATTGAACACCACCTGGTGCCAGGATTGAAAATCGGTCGCCACGACATAGAGCGGCACCTTGAGGTCCTTGAACTCGAGCGGAAAATTGTCCGGACAGAAGGCGTCCACCACGCTGGTGGCTTCGATCTGCATGGAGATGCCATTCTTGAGCATGCCGCCAAGCCCGCGGATCTGCGTGGCCCAGAGGCGGCTGGCGATCGTGCGCAAGGTGCCCAGCACCTCGAAGGAATGTTCGCGCAATTCACGGCCAGTCATTCCCGAGGCCCAGCCCGCGCCAATCAGCGCACCGATCGAGGTGCCGGATATAACCGTGGGTCTGAGGCCGAGTTCGTCCATCGCCTCGATATAGGGGATATGGGTGAGGCCACGAGCCGAGCCGCCGCCCAGGGCTACGCCAATTTTTGGTTCGCTGCTCGTGTTCATCCTGCCACGCTCCGCACCCTTCATGCGCAGCCGTTCCACCAGCGCCATGCCGCGCTGTTGCAGGGGCGTCAGCGGGCGTTGCTGCGGGGCCGCGTCAAAGACGGTTCGCAGCAAGCTTAGCGTTTTAAGATTGAAGAATGGTTCAGCCTTCTCGGGCGATTTCCCGCCAGCCGATGTCGCGCCGGCAGAAGCCTTCTGGCCAATCAATTGCGTCCACGCCTCTGTAAGCACTTGCTCGTGCCTCTTTAACCGATGCCCCGAGCGCGGTGACATTCAGCACGCGCCCACCATTGGCTAGTAAACGGGTGCCATCACGCTTCGTTCCGGCGTGGAAGACCGTCAGCGCATTATTGTCGAGGCCGTCGACCCCCTTGATCTCGCTGCCCTTGCCATAACCGCCGGGATAGCCTTCGGCGGCTATGATGACTGTCAGCGCAAACTCGTCCTTCCAGGCGACATCATGGCCCGCCAGACTACCGGTGGCGACGGCGTAAAGCAGGGGCACGATGTCGCTTTCCATACGCATCATCATCACCTGGCACTCCGGATCGCCGAAGCGCGCATTGTATTCCACCAGCTTGGGACCGTCCTCGGTCAGCATCAGCCCGGCATAAAGGACGCCCGCATAGGGCGTGCCGCGCTGGGCCATGCCGCGCACAGTAGGCTCAACGATGCGGGCCATTGTCTCGTCGTAGATTTCGCGGCTCATCACCGGAGCCGGGGAATAGGCGCCCATGCCGCCGGTATTGGGGCCCGTGTCGCCGTCAAAGGCGCGCTTATGGTCCTGCGCGGTAGTAAGAGGCAGGATTGCGGTGCCGTCGGTCAACACGAAGAGGCTGACTTCCTCGCCCTCCATGAATTCCTCGATGACCACCGACGCGCCAGATTCGCCAAAGGCCCCGGCAAAGCAATCGACAATGGCGGCCTCCGCCTCCTCGACGCTCATCGCCACGGTGACGCCCTTGCCTGCGGCCAGGCCGTCGGCCTTGATTACAATGGGCGCCCCTTGCGTATAGAGATAGGCTAGAGCCGACGCCTCGTCTTCGAACCGACCATAGGCGGCGGTGGGGATGTCGAATTGGTCGCACAGCGCCTTGGTGAAGCTCTTCGAGCCTTCGAGTTGGCCGGCCTCCTTGGAAGGGCAGAAGCAGGTTATGCCTGCCGCTCGGATATCGTCGCCCAATCCAGCGACGACCTGCGCATCCGGGCCAACGACGACAAAATCAATAGCATGTTCCTGCGCTGCGGCAATGACGGCGGGATGATCGGTAATGTCGATGTTGAGGTTGGTGGCCAGCCCTTCGGTCCCGCCATTGCCCGGCGCGACAAACAGGGTATCGACCATAGGCGACTGCGCGATCTTCCAGGCCAGGGCATGTTCGCGCCCACCCGAACCAATGACCATTACGCGCATGTCTCGCCTCCGTGCCGTTTGCGGGCGTGATGCAGGAAAGTACGGGCTAGGGCAAGGGGTTCTGTGGTTGGGCGGACGGCACCTCTACCCGGATGGTGCAGCCGCGTTGGTCAGGGGCATATCAGTGCAGGAGGCAGTCTTGGCCTCTAGCGCCTAAAGCTCGGCTTCCTTGAAGATCCGCGTCAGATCGCCCTTCCATTCGCCATGGAACTTGTCGAGCCAGCGCTGGGCCGGGACCTTGCCGCTGCGCACGGTTTCTTCGAGCGGAGCCAGATAGATGGTTTCGTCCTGGCCTTTGGCGTTGAGGCGGTTGCGTCGCACCAGACCCGCCTCGGCAATACCGACGGCCTGGGCGGCGACATCGAACAATGACGATCGATCAAACGGCGTGTCGAGCCCGAGCCTTGGCACTTCGCGGCGCAGATGCTCACGGTCGTCATCGCTCCAGTTGCGCACCAATTCCCAGGCGCCTTCCAAAGAGATGTCGTCATAGAGCAGGCCCGTCCAGAAGGCGGAAAGCGCCACCACATGGGCCTCGTCGCCCATATCGGCGCCACGCATCTCCAGGAACTGCTTGAGGCGCACTTCGGGGAAGATGGTCGAAAGGTGATCCTCCCAATCCTTGATGGTCGGCTTTTCGCCGGGAAGCTGCGGCAAGCGGCCATCGAAAAAGTCGCGGAAGCTCTCGCCGGCAACATTGATGTACTTCTTGTCGCGGATGACGAAATACATCGGCACGTCGAGCGCGTAGTCGGCATAGCGTTCAAACCCGAATCCGGGCTCGAACACGAAGGGCAGCATGCCGGTGCGCTCATCGTCAGTATTGCGCCAGATTTCGCTGCGGAAGCTGAGATAGCCGGTGTCGCGACCGCCCGCGAATGGTGAATTGGCGAACAGTGCGGTGGCAACCGGCTGCAGCGCCAGCGAGACGCGCAGCTTCTTGACCATGTCGGCTTCGCCGGAGAAGTCGAGATTGGTCTGCACCGTGGCCGAGCGATACATCATCGAGGTGCCCAGCGTGCCGGTCTCACCCATATATTTGGTCATGATCGCATAGCGCGACTTGGGCATGGAGGCGATCTCGTCCACCGCCCAAATCGGAGTGACACCTAGCCCGAGAAAGTGAATGTCGAGGGGCTCGGCGACTTTTTTGGTCACGCGCATGTGCTCGCTCAATTCGGCGGCCGTGCCATGCAGGTCGGCCATAGGCGAGCCGGAGAGCTCGAACTGCCCACCCGGTTCGAGCGAGATGCCGCCTGCGATCTCGTCATTGCGCAGGCCGATGGGAAGGTCCCCGTCGTAGAACGGATGCCAACCAGTCTCCTTCTCGATGCCTTCCAAAAGCGCTCGAATACCCTGTTCGCCCTCATAGGCGACCGGGCGCAGCGGATTGGTGTGGAACACGTGTTTTTCGTGTTCGGTGCCGACGCGCCATTGATCCGCCGGCTTGGCGCCGCGTTCCATCGCCTCGATAAGATCTGCCCGTGAAGAAATCAGGGGCGAGGGGGTGTCGGCACCGGCCATATGGTCCTCATGTTCGAGGGTCTAAACTGGGGCGCGAACATAGCGAGAGCAAGACGGAAAGCAATCGCCTTTTATCGCCAATCACCGATGATCGCCTGTATGACTGCCAATCCGGCCACGGCCGCCGTGTCGGCGCGCAGGATTCTGGGCCCAAGGCTGATGGGAACAACGAAAGTCAGGGCGCGCAATTTTTCTCGCTCTGCATCTGAAAATCCACCCTCAGGTCCTATGATTAGTCCAATGCGTTGCCCGCGTAGCTGTTCCAACGCGGACACCGGTGAGGAGGAGGCCTCGCCTTCATCGGCAAACACCAGTTTGCGGTCGCCGTGAGTTTCAACCCAGCCATCGAGCAGGACATCGAGATCAATGGCAGGCGCAATCTGCGGCACGTTGAGGACTTCACATTGCTCGGCCGCCTCGACGGCATTGGCAGAAAGGCGCTCTGGCTTGAGGCGATGAAGTTGGGTGAATTGGGTCATCACCGGCTGAATAGTGCCGACGCCCAACTCGACCGCCTTCTGGACCATGTAATCCAGCCGCTCGCTTTTGAGCGGGGCAAAACCGTACCAGAGGTCGGATGGCGGGGTTTGTGGGACGATCTGCTCGACGATTTCCAGCGCGACTGATTTTTTCGAATCGCTGGTGAGCTTGCAAAGCCAGGCGCCGTCCCGGCCATTGAACAGTACGACCGCGTCGCCCACCGTTCTGCGGAGGACCGCAGCTAGGTAGAGCGACTGATCTTTGCTGAGGGTCAGTTGCGTCCCGGCAACCAGATCGGCTTCGACGAAAAGGCGCGGGAGACTGGCGTGACTGCGGGGCATGAATGGTCGCTGGTTAATTCCGCCGCCCAACATAGTTGTTGTGGGCGGACCAGCAACCCCCTCATCCGGCCTCCGGGCCACCTTCGCCCTGATTGGGGAGAAGGATAAAAGCGAACTCGGTCCACTTCGTCTCCCCGTCGGGCAGAGGGTTGATCGGTCGAAGGTCGAGTCGGGTGAGGGGTGGCTCCACCAAGAGACAGGGGTTATGAGGGGTAAAATGACACCAATAGGTGGACGCATGAATACCCCCAATTCCACCGGCACCGTTGCCGACGCGCAAAAGGACAACTGGCTCGATCGCCATGCGCCAGAATCAATGAAGCCCTATGGGCGGCTGGCTCGGTGGGACCGGCCTATCGGATTTTACCTGTTGTTCTGGCCCTGCGCCTGGGGCATTGGCCTCGCTGCGCTTTTTCAACCGGCCCTCGGGTTCGGCTGGTGGGCGGCTATTCTGATGTTTCTTGGCGCCATTCTGATGCGCGGGGCGGGGTGTACCTTTAACGACATTGTCGATCGCGATATCGATATGAAGGTTGCGCGCACGCGGTCTCGCCCGATACCTTCGGGCCAGGTCTCGTCCCGCGAGGCATTTTATTTTCTGGTGGCTCAGGCGCTGCTGGCCTCGGCGATCCTGTTTCAGTTCAACCGCTTCACGGTTTACGCGGCCATTGCTTCGCTGGTGCTGGTGGCGATTTACCCCTTCATGAAACGGATCACGTGGTGGCCGCAGCTTTTCCTCGGTCTCGCCTTTTCCTATGGGGCGCTGGTGGGTTGGTCGAGCCAGACCGGGGGGCTGAGCTGGGCGCCAGTGGTGCTTTATGCTGGCACCATTCTCTGGGTCATCGGCTATGACACCATCTATGCGCTTCAGGATATCGAGGATGATGCGCTGGTCGGCGTCAAATCCACCGCGCGTCTATTCGGCGATAATGTGCGCCCGGCCGTGGCGGTGCTTTATGCCGGCGCCTTCCTGCTCTGGAACGTCGCTTCGCTGATGGCGGGTGGCGGGGTGATCTTTGCGGCACTCTCACTGGTGGCCGCGGGGCTGCTGGCCTGGCAGCTCTGGACGCTGGACAAGGATGTCGAGCGCAACCCGTTCAACCGCTTTTACAACAACCATTATGTGGGCATGGCGCTGACCTTGGCGCTGCTGGCCGAATGGGTCTGGTAACTGCCATTAAAAAAGCCGAAAGGGCCGACCGCACCACCGGTCGACCCTTTTCGGCTTGCTTTGGAGAGCAATAGACTTAGCGCGCGTCAGCCTGGCCGGGCTTGCGGCGATTGAGAAAACGGGGCCGGCGCGAGGCATCGGCGGCAAGCTTGCGGCGCGGGGTCGTATCGCCCAGCATGACGCCATCGACCTGCTGGCTATAGGGCATGTAGGCGCCATCTCCGGCCTTGATGAACAGCGGCAGGCGGAGCTTCTTGCCCCAGTTCTGCCATTCGGCCACGACGTTGTGATTGCCCTCTTCTTCGAACACCTTGTAGTTCAACTCGGCGTCGGAATGGACCAGTTCGATCGAGCTGGTCAGCATACCGTCTTCGGAGATGGCGGTGGCTACAGCCACGCCGATGAACTCGGTGACGGGCACCTTGATTTTGATCGCCACGCCGCTCTGCTCGAGCATCTTGCGAACGGTAACGGTTTTGACCGGGTCCTTGGGACCGTTGTCGTTGGCCGCCATGAAGCGGCGCTCGGCTACGGCCGGGCGGCCAAAGGCCAGAACCACTGATGTGCCTTCCATCGCAACGCCATGAACCATTTTTGATGCCTTCCTGTAACTTCGAGAGCTTGTTTTTGTGCTCCGTTTGTAGGGCCAATCTAGCGCAGCCCCTTACCCACGGCCTTAATCCGTTGGGTTAAATTTATGTTGTTTTCCCGGAGGGTTAGCAGGGTATTGCACCTAGTCAGACCCGGTTAACCCAGCCTCTTGCGCTCCTGTTTACCCTGCCACATTTGCCACTGGACGACGCGCCCTTGTGGAAAAGCGCCGCCAAGCCTAAAAGGCCCGCACAATGCCGGCTTTCGCTCCACCTTATGAAGATGATCTCGAACTGCTCCGCTCAACGGCGGTGGCAGCGGGCATCATCGCCTCGAGTTATTTCAGGCGCGATATCAAGTCCTGGACCAAGGATAATGCCTCGCCGGTCAGCGAAGCCGACATCGTGGTTGATCGGTTCCTCGCGGCGAACCTGCTCCAGGCTCGGCCCGATTACGGCTGGCTGAGCGAAGAGACCGTTGATAATCCGTCCCGCCTGGACTGCGACCGGGTGTTTGTCGTCGATCCTATTGACGGCACCCGTGCCTTCCTGCGCGGCGAGGATTACTGGACTGTCTCACTGGCGGTAGTGGAGAACGGAGTTCCGGTTGCCGGCGTGATCTATGCGCCGGCGCGCGACGAGCTCTATGAGGCCAATAAGGGCGGAGGCGCACGGCTCAATGGTAAACCCTTGACCCGAACCCGCCGAGCCGGGACGCCGCCGCTGATCCCCGCACCCGGTGCCGTACACCAGGAATTACAGGCCGCCGGTCTCGACTATGCACGCGGGCCCGCTTTTCCCTCGCTGGCCTATCGGCTGGTGCAAGTGGCCACCGGCAGGCTCGATGCGGCGGTTGCCCGACGCGGCTCGCAGGATTGGGATATTGCCGGAGCGGCGGTCATCTTGAGCGAATGCGGTCTCGACTTCGCCGATGTCTGCATCGGGTTCCCACAATTGAACAAACGAGATGTGCGTCACGGGGCGCTTGCGGCCCTGGGCGACATCAGCCTAAAACCCCTCGTGCATGCTGCGCTGATCAAGGTGTATGGTTGCCCCCAAGCCCATGACGGCGCCGAAACTGCCGAAAAGCAATTGCCTCAAACGCGGGACTGACCGATGGCTGAAACGACCGAAAAGCAACTGTTGCACCTGGTGATTGGTGGCGAACTCGCCAGCACCGACGGCATTACCTTTGCCGATCTCGATCAAGTCGACATCGTGGGCGTCTATCCCAACTACGCCGCGGCCGAAAAAGTCTGGCGCGCCAAGGCGCAGCAGACTGTCGACAGCGCCCAGACCCGCTACTTCATCGTGCATCTGCACCGCCTGCTGGACCCCGATAGCGACAAAGCCGGGGCCTGAACTTGAAGCTTGATCCCTGGTCCGCCATTGGCGGACTAGCCCTTGTCGCCGGGCTCGGCTTCATGGGTACGGCGCCCTTTATTGCGGACTATGTGGTCATCGTCTGCGGATTGGTCGGGCTCGGCCTTGCCGCATTCGCCCGTAGCATGGCCCCCGTGGCGCCGTCGGCCTTGATGATCTATGCCGCATTGGTGTTGTTGGCAGCGACATTGCCCTTCGTCTATCGCTCCAGCATGGACTTGCTGCCGTTGGCGGCGTGTCTGCCAATGCTGGCGGCGCCGGGCATCGCAGCGCTGCTGGAGCGGAGGCAGGCAGACCTCGACAGGTTCGGCGCACACATCCTTCCGCTTTTGAGCCTCTTCGGCGTGAGCAGCGCGGTCGGCATGGGCCTATGGGAAGCGATGTCCACGGGCACGGCACGCGCCGGCGTTGGCAATAATCCTATCCACTTCGGCGGCATCACCACGATATTGGGCTTCCTGGCCCTTGTCGGCATGGTGTCCAACGCGGCGCGCTGGCGGGTGATCTATCTTGCTGGGCCGGCACTGGCCATGGTGGGCGTAGTGCTGTCCGGCTCGAGGGGGCCGCTACTCGCCTGGCTGGCGCTGGCTGTGGTCAGCCTGCCAATCCTGCTGATCGGCTTCAAAAGCTGGCGCCTCGCACTCGCGACCATTGCAGTTACGGTCGTGGGCGGAGTGTTGTTCGTTGTTCTGGCAGCGGATAGCTTGCTGGTTCAGCGACTGTTGACGGTGCCATCCACTCTGGCGGCGGCCTTTTCTGCAGAAGATCCGGTCGCGGCCCTGCTGGGGTTCATGACCGCCAACGACCCATATCGCACGGCTCTCTATGATGCGGGCTGGCAGGCGCTGCAATCCTCACCCATTATAGGGATCGGCTATGGGCAAATGATGCCGCTGGTGCGCGAACTCTATCCGGATATGATCTCGCTCCATACCCTTGAGAACCTCCATAGCGACATCGCGGACTTCGCTGCCTTGGGGGGCGCCATGGGCACTCTGGCCTATGTCCTGCTGTTGCTTTCGCCGGCAGCCGCCCTAAGGAGCTTGCGCCTGCGCGATTATCCGGGATTGTGGCTCACCGCTGTGGTGCTGATCGTCGGCTATGCCACGCTGGGTCTGACCAATGCCATGTTCGGCGTGTTGCCGCAGACCGCCTTATTCGCCGTAGCGCTGAGTGGCTTGATGGCGCTGAGCCATCGGGCGAAGGTCAGGAATCAAGTGCTGCCAGAACCTCGTCAATAGCACCCGGTCCGCCGATGCGCTGACGCCCAATGGTGCCGAGCCGTTCCCGTTCATCAGGGGAATTGATGAGCCTCCCGAGCGCCTTGGCAACCGCCTCGGCATCCCCCGGTACGGCGATGCGCGCCTCGCCGTAAAGGCGCTGTTCGTCTTCGAACCGGGACTGCCGGTCTTTCGGGCTGGTCATGTAGATGGCCGGCTTGCCCAGGCCCAGCGCCTGCGTCGTTGCGGTGCCTGCCTGCGATAGGACAATGTCCGAAACGGCGAGTGCATTGCCCATGGCCCGGCCGCGCAGTAGATGCACGGTGATCTTGCCATCCGAGAGGCTGCCCAGATCGTCGCCCTCGGCGCTGAGCAAATTGGTTCGGCTCAGGCCACTGGCTTCGGCCAGATCGGATACTGGTATTTCTCCGGCCACGGCTAGAAAGGCATCAGGGCGTTGCTCGGCCGGCAAGCGGCGCATCGCGTCCACCTGGCGGGCGAAATTCGTTGGTGTTTCACCCCGGCTGCCGGGCAGCAGTGTCACCGCGAGCGGCTGGCTGCGGCGGCTCTGGGCGTCGTAGTCACCAAAAGGGATGGTATCCATCATCAGATTGCCGGGCGCCGTCGCGTCAACGCCCGCTTGACGCAGCAGTTCCGCCAGATTGTCCGCCCGGCAGAAGACCCTTCGGCAGGTCCGGGCGATCACATGCTTCTCCAGGCCCGAATAGAGCCGGGCCGCGCCGGTCTTGTAGCAGTCCACATAATAGAGGCCGCGATGGCCGGTGATCCAGCCCAGCAAGGGCACGATGGCGTCACCCACCACCAGAATGCGGTCATAGCGATTGCGGATCGAGCGCATATAACGCAGCGCCGGGGGAATGGTGGCCAACCCGCCCTTGGTCAGGTCGCGGCGCAATGACCCCTTGGCCGTTCGCGCACCACCCGATGCAAGCCGGGCCCGCGGCCCCACGACCGGGCAGATGCCGGCATAGGCATTGCCGCTCCCCAGCACTGGCCAGGCTTCGACCAGATATCTATCGGTGAGATGCTTGGCAATCGCAGATGCGATCCAGTCCTCGCCGTGTCCATTCGAGATGATCAAGAAGCGCTGACGCGGCGCCGACCCGACCACTCCTAATGGCCCCGGCCGAAGCGTTCCAAGGCCGTATTGGCCGCAACAGCGTCCACATAGGGCTCCTGCCGGTCCACACTCCAATAGAACAATTCATCGAGCGGAATCGGCTTGCCGGTGGTGGCGCAGCGCACGAAGCTGCCGGGCTTGAGTACGACATAGTCGCCATCGAGATAGCGCAAGCTCGCTTCTGCGGGCGCAAACCCCTTGTCGAAAATATTCATGGTCTCATACCTCGGCTGTCAGGCTTCTATACCGAACCGAAATGCGCATCAAAAGAGGCTTTCCTGTGAACCATCGTCCGGACCGGGCCGGGTGGGTTTGCGACGGATGACGGGCGCCCCGGCCACAACAACCCCAACCTCGCCATCGGCAAAGCTCAGGTTGAGCGCTTCTCCGGGGCGGGCGTTCGCCCGAGTGGTGACGACAGCGCCGGTCTCGTCCTGTACCAGTGCATACCCGCGCGCCAAGACATTTCGATAACTCAGGGTTTCCAAAAGCTTGCCCAATTGCTCCCACTGCACGCGGCGCGCCTGTGCAGTTTGCGTCGCGGCGGCATCCAATCGGGCGACGAGCGGAGACAACCGTCCCTGAGCATGGCGCAATTCGGCACGCAGTGGTTTGTCGGAAAGTCCAGGCAACAGACGCGCTAAGGCCGTCTGCTTGCGCTCGAGTGCGGTGGCGGTGGCCGTGGGCAATTGGCGGGCGCACGGGTTCAGCCGCAACCGTGCCCGCTCCACAGTCTTGCTCAGTCCGGTTTCGCCATAGCGCTGCAGGACGGTGAGACGCTCGCCCAGTTCGGCATGCCGCTGGCGCACCAAGCGCGGCTGAACCGAGCTCGCAAGATTTGAGAAACGGATGCGCCGGGCCTGTACGAAGTGTCGGAGAGCGCCCGAGAGCTGGCTGCTGGCGAGGTCCAGGCTTTGCCGATGCGTTGAGACCAGATCGGCTGGGCGTGGCAGCCCGGCCGCGGCGGCGCGTAGCCGGTCCTTGAGGCTGGCCAATTCCCGCCGCATGGCCTGCCGCTGGCGCAGGCCGTGGTCATCGACATAAGCGATGAGTTCCGCGCGCACCGGTACCGACGCTTCGGCGGCGGCGGTGGGTGTGGGCGCGCGCATGTCCGAGGCGTAGTCAACGAGCGTGGTATCCGTCTCGTGTCCAACCGCCGTGATGACCGGGATCTCCGAGCCGGCCACGGCGCGAACTACGGCTTCTTCGTTGAAGCCCCAGAGATCCTCGATGGATCCGCCGCCGCGCGCCACGATCAACAGATCGGGCCGTGGTATCTGCCCTGCGGGCAAGAACGCGTTGAAGCCTTCGATCGCGTTCACCACCTCGGGGGCGCAGGTGTCGCCCTGCACGCGTACCGGCCAGACCAGGACATGGCTCGGGAAACGATCGTCAAGCCGATGCAGGATGTCGCGGATCACTGCGCCGGTAGGAGATGTGATGACGCCTATGACCCTGGGAAGATAAGGCAGGGGGCGCTTGCGCTCGCGGGCGAACAGCCCCTCGGCGAGCAGCTTCTTGCGGCGCTCTTCAAGCAGTGCCATTAGCGCGCCGGCGCCAGCCGGCTCGATGTTTTCGATGACGATCTGGTATTTCGATGAGCGCGGAAAGGTGGTCAACCGCCCGGTCGCAATGACCTCCAGCCCTTCCTCAGGCTTGAAGGCAAGGCGCGCATAATTGCCCTTCCAGACCACGGCGTCGATGGAAGCGGTATCGTCCTTGAGGGTGAAATAGGCATGGCCCGAGGAGTGCTGCCCGCGAAAGCCGGAAATCTCACCGCGCACCCGCACATGGCCGAATTCGTCCTCGACCGTGCGTTTGACCGCCTGGGCGATTTCGGAAACGGTGAATTCGGCGGCGTTGGTCAGAAGCTGGGACATATGCTTCTGGTGCGACAAAGCCGGGAATGGGTCAAGCCGCTACTCGGCGGCTTCCACCTGGACAACGCCATCCAGATTACCCATGGACTGGACGATGTGATTGGCCAGCGCGTCATAAATGCCGCCATAGGCATGGCTGGCGCGGGTAAGGGCGATCTGCGCGTCGGCCAGCCGTGGCAGGCCATATTCTTCGCCGATCACCCGCATGCCGGGCTGCAATGCGCTTTCGGGCAAAAAGCCGATGGCCAGGTCCGACAGAACCGCTGAGGAAATAGCGGTCGCGTTGGACGAGGTGTAAGCGACGCGATAATCCATCCCGCTGCGGTCGAGCTGTTCCATGGCGTCCTTGCGCCAGATGCAGCAATTGGGACCGCAGGCGATGGCCAGCGGCTCGCTGGCCAAAGCGCGGCCGCCATGGCTGGACACCCAGAACATCTTTTCGGTGCGGAACAGATCGCCGAAATTGTGATCGGTGCCCTGGGTGAAGACGATGAGATCGTATCGCCCCGCTTTCATGCCTTCGAGCAATTGCTCGGACGCCATGCAGGCCACATCTACCGCAATGCGCGGGTGGGTGCGCTGGAAACTGGAGAGAATGACCGGCAGCAGGCGCACGGCATAATCATCCGGTACACCGAACCGAATCGACCCGGCCAGGTCGCTGTCATTGAAGTGGTCGAGAATTTCAGCGTTGGTGCGCAGCATTTTGCGCGCCCGCTCATAAAGGACCTCGCCGTGATGGGTGAGGCTGACACTGCGCCCGTCACGGGTGAGCAGGGTCTGGCCCAGCCGCTCTTCGAGGCGCTTGATCTGCATCGACACGGCTGACTGGGTTTTGTTTACCCGACGCGCCGCTTCCGTGAAGCTGCCGCAATCGGCAATCGCGCAGAAACTCTGCAACTGGTCGAGGTCAAGAGGGGCAGCCATCGTTCCATCACCCAAATTGATCGAGAGGATGAAATCTATTTGTTGGACGAATGGAAGTCCAGAGCCTTATCTAGGGACCATCGATACACCGTCGTGTCGACGCCCGCCGGCCTCCCTCCGGCGGCCAGTCCTGTCCATTGGAGAAAAAGATGGCTCTCTCGCTTCCCGGCGAGCGGTCAGTTGTGGCCGGCTCGCACGTCAATCCTGTACGTGGCCTGTTCACCTGGTTCGCCCAGGCCAAGGCCGCCCGTGCCCGCCGCAAGGCGCTCCGGGAATTGCTGTCGCTCGATGCAGCGCTTCTCAAGGACCTTGGTGTGAGTCGCGCCGATGTGCTCGATGCCATGACACCTCGGGACGGCCGGACCGCCGGCATGGTCCTCAATGCAGCCAGGGCGCGCAACGCCCGCGGCTGAGGTAGAGAATTCGCGGCCGACATGCCGGTCGCACCCTGCGTTGGGATGAACACTTTTGCCTGTGCGCGTCCCATCTCCCGGGCCGGTTTTCCCACCGGTCCCGTTTCCTGAAGACTTGCCGGGCCATGCATTGGCATGTGCCCGGTTTTTTTCAGATGAACCGAACGCCGATCTCGGTTTCGCTGTGCCAGGCCAGTTCACAATCGAGCCTTCGCCCATCGGTCATGGCCAGGACGAAGCGATGTGGTACGCCAAAGGCGCTCGTCACGGTCAGTTTGGCGCCCGTATCAGAGAGATTGCGGATCACGCAGTCAAAGGTCGACCGACCGTCATTGAAGACGATCTTGCCGCTTTTAAGGGTTCGATGCCGCTGTGCTGAACGCTCGTCTTCACTCACTTAATAATGCCTCCGCGATCAGGGCAAGGCTTCAAAGCCCTCGGAGAACCCGTCTAGGGAAACCGGAATGCCGACGCCTTCCTCTGGGGTCTTGAAGACGACGAAGATCGCATCGCTTCCCTCGGAGAGCACCTTGATGATCTCATCATCAAGCTCGACTTCCGCGATACAGCCATTGGGCAGGCAGCGCACGAAGGCAACTCGCCCCATATCGGTGCCATCGACATTGAGGCCCAGGCCATTGGGTAGCAGCACGCCCAGCGGCGCCAACACGCGTAGCAGCCGCGCTTCACGATCTGCCGTGCGCAGGACGATGACCGAGAGGCCCACATTGGGCTGATCTTCGGCCAGCACATTCTGAATGATGGCACATTGTTCAAAACTGGCGCCCGGCGGCGTGTCGCAGCTCATCTGCCAGTCGCCATATTCCGCGCGTACCGTGCCCTGAGCCAGGGTGGGCGCCGCCAGAAATGCCATTGCACATGCACCGATTACACCAAACCGCTTTGCCCAGACCATCACTTCTTCCAACTCTCCCGTCGAATCGACGTTTTGCGCGTGGGGTCAGCCTGTTTCCGACACGCACTCGAAGCTGTCAACCAAACCCCTGCTGTCCGGCCCCTTTTGGGTAGAAACTGCGGCGCACATGAGGCGAGCGGGGCGCCGACCGGCACCAATATGCCGCAGCGTGTACCCCGATGCACAGAATAGACTCGGGGTAAGCAATGTGATTTAGGTCAAGCACGAGTTTTTGCGCTCCGAAGTTGAGTCGGGGCGGCGTTCGCTATGCCGCTATTCAACCAATCCTGCTTCGGTGCACGCCGCCAGAACGTGTCGATAGGGGGTATATGGTGACCGGACAGTTCTTCAGGAAGATGGGTGCCGCGATCGCGGCCGCGACGGCTCTGGTGCCGGCTGCGGTATCAGCCCAGGATGCTGCGGTTTTGACCCAGAATGATGCCGGCGGATACGCTGAGCCGGGCCAGTTCCACCTGCAGGAATCGGTGACGCCGATCATGGACTCCATCGTTGCCTTCCACGATGGCATCCTGATGTGGACCATTGCGCTGATCGTGCTTTTCGTTCTCGCGCTTTTGGTGGTCATCGTGGTGCGGTTCAATGCCAAGGCCAATCCAGTGCCGGCGCGCTTCACCCACAACACGCTGATCGAAGTGATCTGGACGGTCGTGCCGATCCTGATCCTGGTGGTGATTGCCATTCCGTCCTTCGGTGTCTTGTCCGACCAGATGACCGTGCCCGATGGTGAGCGCAAATATTTGGGCGCCAATATCTTCTCGCTCGGCGAGGTCGAGGTTCCGGAAGCTACCATCACCATCAAGGCTTCCGGTGAGCAGTGGTACTGGAATTACGAATATGTGGATCAGGGCGTTGCCTTTGACTCCAATATTCTTTCCGAAGCAGAGATTGCCGAGTTCAAACCCGGCCAGCCGCGTCTTCTGGCTGTGAACAACGAGTTGGTCGTGCCTGTCGACACCACCGTGCGCCTGCAGGTGACATCCAGCCCGACCGGTGTGATCCACGCCTTTGCGGTGCCTTCCTTCGGCATCAAGGTCGACGCTGTTCCGGGTCGCCTCAACGAAACCTGGTTCAACGCGCGCGAAACCGGCATCTACTACGGTCAGTGTTCCGAGCTTTGCGGCAAGGACCACGCCTATATGCCGATTGCGGTGCGTGTGGTGAGTGCTGAAGAATACGAAGCCTTCATCACCGCGTTCGCCGAAAGTCGCAACTATGCCGAAGCAGCGTCGCTGCTTCCGGCTCTCTAAGCGAAGGGTCAGAGGACAAGACAATGGCAAATACCGCTAACCTCGAAGCCCATGCCACCGGGCATGACCACGCCAGCCACGACCATCATACCCCCACGGGCTGGCGGCGCTGGGTCTATTCGACCAACCACAAGGACATCGGGATCATGTATCTCGTGTTCTCGATCATTGCCGGTGTGATCGGCGGCCTGCTCTCGGGCGCCATGCGCCTGGAGTTGCAGGAGCCGGGCATTCAGATCTTCCACGGTCTGGCCGCCATGTCCTACGGTCTTGAGGGTGATGCCGCTCTGGATGCGGGCAAACACATGTTCAACGTGTTTGTATCCGCCCACGCCCTGATCATGGTGTTCTTCACCGTGATGCCCGCGACCATGGGTGGCTTTGCCAACTATTTTGCGCCGCTGATGGTGGGTGCCCCCGATACAGCCTTCCCCCGCATCAACAATGTGGCCTTCTGGCTGTTGCCGCCGGCACTGCTGTTGACCGTGATGTCGATGTTCTTCGAAGGCCCGGCCGGCGCGCTTGGCTTTGGTGGCGGTTGGACGGCTTATCCGCCTCTCTCCACGAGCGGTCATCCGGGTCCTGCAACCGACTTCGTGATCTTCTCGCTGCACGTGGCGGGTGTGAGCTCGATCCTGGGCGCGATCAACCTGATCACCACGATCCTGAACATGCGTGCCCCGGGCATGACGCTGCACAAGATGCCGCTGTTTGCCTGGTCCGTTCTGGTGACCGCCTTCCTGCTGCTGCTGGCCCTGCCGGTGCTGGCCGGCGCCATCACCATGATGCTGACCGACCGCAATTTCGGCACGACCTTCTTCAATCCCGATGGCGGTGGTGATCCGATCCTCTACCAGCACCTGTTCTGGTTCTTCGGTCACCCTGAAGTTTACATCATGATCCTGCCGGGCTTCGGCATTGTCAGCCACATCGTGGCGACGTTCTCCCGCAAGCCCGTGTTTGGTTACATGGCCATGGCCTACGCCATGGTGGCCATCGGCTTTGTCGGCTTCGTTGTGTGGGCGCACCACATGTACACCACCGGCCTGAGCCTCGACGTTCAGCGCTACTTCGTGGCCGCCACCATGGTGATTGCGGTGCCCACGGGCGTGAAGATCTTCTCCTGGATCGCCACCATGTGGGGCGGCTCGATTACGTTCCGCATTCCCATGCTCTGGGCCATCGGCTTCATCTTCCTGTTCACCGTTGGTGGTGTGACTGGTGTGGTGCTGGCCAATGCCGGTGCCGACCGAGCGCTCCACGACACCTATTACGTGGTTGCCCACTTCCACTACGTGCTTTCGCTCGGTGCCGTGTTCTCGATCTTCGCCGGCTGGTACTACTGGTACCCTAAGATGTTCGGCTACATGTACAACGAGTTCCTGGGCAAGCTGCACTTCTGGGTCATGTTCGCTGGTGTGAACCTGATCTTCTTCCCGCAGCACTTCCTGGGTCTGGCGGGCATGCCGCGCCGCTACATCGACTACCCCGATGCCTTCGCGCTGTGGAACCGCGTCTCCTCCATCGGCTACTATGTGACCTTCGTGGCGATGATCATCTTCTTCTATGCCACTTGGGAAGCCAGCCGGAAGAAGCGTCCTGCCGGTGACAATCCCTGGGGCGATGGCGCGACCACGCTGGAATGGACCCTGAGCTCGCCTCCGCCGTTCCACCAGTTCTCGACGCTGCCCAAGATCGAGAGCAAGGACGCGCACTAGGCGCTCCGGACTGACGCCAATTGCGGATCGCGCCTCCGGTGCGATCCGTTCACCAAGGAAAGACCTGTGGCCTATATCGACAACAGCAGTGATGTACCCGCCGTCGCCGGCGGTGCGCGCGTCGAGGATTACCTCGCGCTGCTGAAGCCACGCGTCATGTCGCTGGTGGTGTTCACCGCACTGGTGGGCATGCTGGTCGCGCCCGGCGGGGTTAATCCATTTGTAGGCCTTGTCGCCATCGTCTGCATTGCCATTGGGGCAGGGGCCTCGGGTGCCCTCAACATGTGGTATGACGCTGATATCGACGCCGTGATGAGCCGTACCCAGAACCGCCCGATTCCGGCCGGCCGCATGACCGGCGGCGAAGCACTGGCCTTTGGCCTGATCCTTTCAGTATTCTCGGTAACTCTGCTGGGCCTGGCGACCAATTGGGTTGCCGGCGGTTTTCTTGCCTTCACCATTTTCTTCTATGCCGTGATCTACACGATGTGGCTCAAGCGCTCGACGCCGCAGAACATCGTCATTGGTGGCGCCGCGGGGGCCTTTCCGCCAATGGTCGGCTGGGCCGCGGTTACCGGCACGCTGAGCTGGGAGAGCTTTGCGCTCTTTCTCATCATTTTCCTCTGGACCCCGCCGCATTTCTGGGCGCTGGCGCTCTACAAGCAGGGCGATTATGGCGCCGCAGGCATCCCCATGATGCCAAATGTCGCTGGCGAAAAGTCCACCAAGTGGCAGATTTTTGGTTATTCCATCGCTCTGGCCGCCTCCAGCGTCCTGCCAAACCTGCTCGGTTTTTCGGGCTGGATCTACGGCGCGGTGGCGACTGTTTCCGGTCTGAGCTTTATCTGGCTGACGCTGCGACTGCTCCGCGCACCTGACAATGTCACCATGCGCCGCACTGCCCGAACCGTGTTCACCTTTTCCCTGAGCTACCTCTTCGTGCTGTTCCTGGCGCTGCTGACTGACAATATCGCCCTGCGGCTGGGAGTAATCTGATCATGGCTGAACAAACTGGATCCAAGCTCGCCCCCAATGGCATGACCGCCGAGCAGGAAGCAGCCTTCCGCAAGCAGCGTCGCCGCCGCTCGCTGGCCCTGGCCGGCGCCCTGGCCCTGTTTGCGCTGACCTTTTATGTGCTGACCGTCATCAAGATGGGTCCGGCACTGTTCGACCGGGGAATGTGATGGCCGATACGACCGCGTCCTATCATCATGCAGACCCGGACAAGCGCAACAAGCGCGTGGCCGTCATGCTGGCCGGCGTGGCGGCGGGCATGGTGGGACTGGCTTTCGCTTCGGTGCCGCTCTACCAGATATTCTGCCAGGTTACCGGCTTTGGCGGGACCACCCAGGTGGCCTCGGATAACCCCAAGGGCGTGATCGCCCGCGACATGAAGGTGCGGTTCGACGTCAATATCGATCACGCGCTGAATTGGACCGTGACCCCGGCAGCGCCGATTACCGACCAGATCGGACGCGTCGATACGGTCAACTACATCGCCACCAACCATTCCGACAAACCGGTCACCGGACAGGCGATTTTCAATGTGGTGCCCGAAAAAGCGGGCTACTACTTCAACAAGATCGAGTGCTTCTGCTTCACCGAACAGACGCTTCAGCCCGGTGAAACGGTGGAAATGCCCATCGTGTTTTTCGTCGATCCTGATATCGATGAAAACCGCGAACTCGACACCATCAAAGAGATCACACTCTCTTATACGTTCTACGCTTCAGACAGTGAGGGAAGCTGACCATGGCTGCCATTGAGAAGAACCATGACTATCACATGGTCGAACCCAGCCCCTGGCCGTTCGTAATTTCGATCTCGGTCTTCGTGATGATGATCGGTGCCATCGCCTGGATGCAGGACTGGACACCGTGGCTGTTCTTCATCGGCCTGGCCGGCGTGCTCTACACCTTCTACGCCTGGTGGGCAGACGTGGTGAAGGAAGCCAATAACGGCGTCGACCACACCCCGGTCGTACAGATGCACCACCGCTATGGCATGATGCTGTTCATCGCCTCGGAAGTCATGTTCTTCGTGGCCTGGTTCTGGGCTTATTTCGACGGCTTCTTCCGTCTCGATGACATCGAGCAATATGCCCGCGTTGCCGCCACTGGTGGGCACTGGCCCCCGATGGGTGTGGAACTGTTCGACCCGTTCCACCTGCCGCTGTTCAATACGCTGATCCTGCTCACTTCAGGTACCACCGTTACCTGGGCGCACCATGCGCTGCTAGAGAATGACCGCAAGGGCCTGCGCTGGGGCCTCGTGCTGACCGTTGCCTTGGGCATTCTGTTTTCCTTCGTGCAGTATCTCGAATACAGCCACGCCGCCTTCTCGTTCTCGGGCAACTACTACGGCGCGACCTTCTTCATGGCGACCGGCTTCCACGGCTTCCACGTGCTGATCGGGACGGTCTTCCTGGCCGTCTGCCTGATCCGCGCCGAAATGGGCCAATTTACCCCAGAACGTCACCTCGGCTTCGAATTCGCCGCCTGGTACTGGCACTTTGTGGACGTGGTCTGGCTGTTCCTGTTCGCCTCCGTCTATGTCTGGGGCGCCTGGGGCGTTGCCCTGAGCCACTAGGGCCCGTCGTATGATGACAAAGGGGCGCGGCATGGCTGCGCCCTTTTTCTTTGGAGACCCGCAATGAGCAAAGCTGAAGCGACGCGCCGACCGGGGCTACGCGGGACCGATTGGCTGTTTACCGCGCTGATGCTGGTGCTGGCTGTTATCTGCCTGTTCCTGGGCAATTGGCAGATGGCGCGGTTGTCCGAGAAGGAAGCCCTTGTGGCCGCGGTCGACCAGCGGCTGACCTCCGAACCGGTCCCTGCGCCGGAAGCCGCAGAGTGGCCGGTTCTGGATATGGAGCAGTGGAATTTCCAACCCGTCACTCTTACTGGCAGCTATCGCTACACGCAAACGGTGACGGTGTTCACCAGCCTCGCCAATGCGCGCGGCCGCTTTTCCGGACCTGGCTATTGGGTGGTCACGCCCTTCGAACTGGACACAGGTGGGACGGTCTTCGTCAATCGCGGCTTCGTGCCCCAGGAATTCCAAGAGCAGGCCGCCTTGGGCGACCTGCATGGCGACGATCCGGGCAGCGTGACTATCGCGGGCCTGTTCCGGCCCGGCGAGGCTGTCGGCTTCATGGCGCCGGAGCCCAACATGTCCGACCGCATCGAATGGATGCGCAATCCAGAGCGGCTGGCGGCCATGGTCGATCCCGCCCTGGCCCCGATCGCCCCCTACTATGTTGATTTGCTGGCCGCCGGCGCGGGCGATCTTCCCCAGGGTGGGGAGACTGTCGTGAGCTTTACCAATAATCATTTCGGCTATGCGCTGACCTGGTACGGTTTTGCCATTGTCGCGATTGTGATGCTCGGTTTCTGGCTGTGGCGGCAACGTCGAACGCCGGACCGTCCCGCTTGATGCCGGCCAAACCTTGCAGCTACGGTCTGGTTTGACTAGGTTGCGACAATTCTAGAAGGGCTCTTCCCCCCGATGCAGTTTGTTTCCACGCGCGGCCAAGCGCCGGCGCTCGGCTTCTCCGACGCAGTTCTTGCCGGTCTTGCCGCTGATGGCGGCCTTTATGTTCCGGCTAGCTGGCCCCAGATCGGCGCCGATGAGATCGCCGATTTTGCCGGTAAGCCCTATGCCGACGTCGCCTATGCTGTCATCTCGCGCTTTACTGGCGACGAAATTCCGGCCGACAAACTCAAGGCCATCATCGACGCCGCCTATGCCAGCTTTCGCCATCCTTCGGTTGCGCCGCTGGTCGAATTGGAACCCGGTCATTTCGTGCTTGAGCTGTTCCATGGGCCGACGCTGGCCTTCAAGGACGTGGCTATGCAGTTCCTCAGCCGGGTGATGGACCACATCCTGGCCGAACGGGGGCTGCGCGCCACTATTGTTGGGGCCACTTCGGGCGATACTGGTTCGGCCGCCATCGAGGCCTTCCGCGGGCGCGACACCACCGACATCTTCATCCTGCACCCCAAGGGGCGCACCTCTGAGGTGCAGCGCCGGCAGATGACCACGGTGCTGGACGACAATGTCCACAATATTGCGCTCGAGGGCACGTTTGACGACTGCCAGGACGCGGTAAAGGCCATGTTCAACAATCACGCCTTCCGCGACCGGGTGCGCCTGTCCGGCGTCAATTCGATCAACTGGGGCCGGATCGTCGCGCAGATCGTCTATTATTTCACGGCGGCCGTTTCCCTTGGCGCGCCGCAGCGCAAGGTCAGCTTCACCGTCCCAACCGGCAATTTCGGCGACATTTTTGCTGGCTATTGCGCACGGCAGATGGGGTTGCCGATCGAGAAGCTGGTGATTGCCACCAACGCCAATGATATCCTGAAACGCACGCTCGACAGCGGGCGCTACGAGATGGCAGGCGTTGCGCCCACCATCAGCCCTTCGATGGATATCCAGATCTCGTCCAATTTCGAGCGCCTGCTGTTTGAAAGCGTGGGGCGCGAAGCAGATCAGGTGAATCGCATGATGGCCGGGCTCAAGCAGTCGCGCGGCTTCGATCTGCCCGAAACGGCTCTTGCCGCCATTCGCCGCGACTTTGCCGCCGGCAAGACTGACGAGATCGCAACCCGCAAGGTGATTGCTGACACCCATAAGGCTTCGGCCTATCTGCTCGATCCGCATACGGCGGTCGGAGTCGGGGTAGCGCGCGATCAGGCGCAAAGCCAAGTTCCCATGATCACGCTGGCAACAGCGCATCCGGCCAAGTTTCCCGCCGCGGTAGCTGAGGCATCGGGCATCGAGCCTGCTCTGCCCGACTGGCTGGGCGATCTCTACGAACGGCCCGAACGGGTCACGGTGCTGGACAATGACCAGCGCCAGATTGAAGACTTCATCGCGGCCCGCAGCCGCGCCTGAACGACACGGAAGAGCCGCGGTCGTTTGGCCGCCGGTTCAGGAGGACCAGTGTGAGCGTACGATCGACGACCCTCAAAAACGGCATGGTGGTGCTCACCGATAATATGCCCCACCTCGAAAGTGCCTCCCTGGGCGTCTGGGTAAAGGCCGGGGCGCGGTCCGAGCGCAAAACCGAGCATGGCATCTCGCATCTGCTCGAACACATGGCCTTCAAGGGTACCGGCTCTCGGACCTCGCTCGAAATCGCCGAAGCGATCGAAAATGTGGGTGGTGATCTCAACGCTGCGACCTCCATCGAGCATACCGGCTACTTTGCCCGCGTTCTCAAAGACGACGTCGTCCTGGCCGCCGATATCCTGGCGGACATTCTGCAGAATTCGACCCTCGACGAGGGCGAGCTGGCGCGCGAAAAGCAGGTGATCGTGCAGGAGATCGGGGCGGCACGCGACAATCCGGACGATCACGTGTTCGACCTGTTCCAGGAAGCGGCATATCCTACTCAGCCCATCGGCCGCACAATTCTGGGCACGGTGGATTCGGTCCGCCAGTTCAATCCTGACACCATCCGCAAATATATGCGCCGCAACTATGTGGGGGACCGCATGGTGATTGCGGCTGCCGGCAATGTCGATCACGACGGTCTTGTACGGGTGGCCGAGCAACGCTTCGCGGAACTGGTTCCCAATGGCGCCCCCGATCCGCAGCGAGCCGAGTATCAGGGTGGTGAGGAACGACTGATCTCAGACCACGAGCAGGCCCACATCGTTCTCGGCTTTGAGGGGCGTGCGTATAATTCGGACGGGTTTTATGCCGCACAGGTGCTGGCCTCCATCCTTGGCGGGGGCATGAGCTCGCGCCTGTTCCAGGAAATCCGCGAAAGGCGGGGCCTTTGCTATTCTGTCTACTCCTTCCACTGGGCCTTTGCCGATAGCGGCGTGTTCGGCGTTGCGGCAGCCACGGGAGAGGATGAGGTGGCTGAACTCATGCCGGTGGTGACCGACGAATTGCGCCGGGCCACCGAGACCATCAGCGATGAGGAAGTGGTGCGCGTGCGCAACCAGATCCGGGCCGGGCTGCTGATGTCACTCGAGAGCCCGTCCGCTCGCGCCGGACAGCTTGCTCGCCAGCAAATTCTTTGGGGTCGCCCCATCGAGATGCACGAGACGGTCGAGCGCATCAACCGCATCACCGCCCAGCGGGTGCGGGACGTGGCCGAGCAGATCTTCACCTCGGGCACCCCGACGCTCGCCGGTATCGGACCGATCAGCCGCCTCGCCGATGTCGAAAGCATCGGCGGTACGCTCAAGCGCTGACCCCATGTTCTGGCCCTGGTCCTCGCCGGCGCCTCTGGTCACCCTGCACGGGCAACGCGTCTTGCTGCGCTTGCCGCAAATGCGCGACTATGAGGCCTGGCACAAGCTGCGCCGCGACAGCCAGGCGTTTCTCCGTCCCTATGAACCGCGCTGGACCGAGCTTGACCTGGCACGCCGCGTCTATGCCATGCGCGTCCGACGCGCCCGGCAGGAGGTGGAAGAAGGGACAGACTACACCTTCTTCATCTTTGTAAACGAGGGGCGGCGTGAGCAGTTGGTGGGCGGGATCACGCTCTCAAATATTCGCCGCCGCGCCGCCCAGTTCGTCAGCCTGGGCTACTGGATGGGGCAGAACCATGCCGGCAAGGGGCTGATGACCGAGGCTGTGGGCGTGGTCGTGCCGTTCATTTTCGAAGCGCTCGACCTGCATCGCATCCATGCCGCCTTTCTGCCCCACAATATCGCCTCCCGGCGCGTATTGGAAAAGAATGGCTTTGTCGAAGAAGGCTTCGCCAAAAACTATCTGCAGATCAATGGGCGTTGGGAAGATCACGTATTGATGGGGCTGACGCGAGAGCGCTGGGAATTGGCGCGGCTGGGCCAGCGCCACATCGATCAGTCTCGCTTCGCCTGACACAAATCCCTGTGTGTTGCGCGCCGGCAACAGGCAAGGACGCTTGTCGCAAGCGTCAATCTCTCGTACCAAGTGAACGCTCCGCTGGAGGATCGAGAAGACAAGGGCTTGTCCGCACCGCACACGCTGTCACCGGACTGCCGCCATAAAGAAGCCTAGCGCCGGATTTAACTGCTTTTGATGCGTCATTTTCTTGCATTCGCGTTCTGTCTAGCGTTCGCGCTGTTCGGCCTCACGCCCGCCAAGGGCTTCGAGGTCATCTCCGTTCCCGAGGATGTCAACGCCGTCAATCTCTCCGACGTGGTGGAAATCGTGGCCGGCCAGGGTGGGCGCGTGCAATTGTCCACTGCGCCTGACGCCGACGGCATTATTCGCCGCATCGAAGTGCTGGCCAGTGACCCGGAGACCAACCCCTATTTTGCGTTGATCGCGCTGCGCAATGACAGCGACCAGCAAATCCAGCGCCTGCTTGTGGCCCCCTTTTTCCGGCTGCCGGGTTCGGGCGTCTTTCAGCCCGATCTGGGAGAAAACCGCGTCAACGCTATCACCCCCAGCGCCGGCATTCGCCCCGAGCGCCAGCCCGATCCGGAAGCCGATGTCTTCGAGGTGACGCTGGACCCCGGTGCCACCATGACCGTGGTTGTCGAGCTGGCTTCAAACGATCTGGCCGAGTTCTATCTTTGGGAACCGAACGCCTATCGCGATTATATCAATGCCTTCACCTTGTTCCGTGGTGTGGTGCTGGGCGTGGCTGCACTCGCATCGGTGTTTCTGACCATCATGTTCGTGGTCAAGGGACGGGGCGTGTTTCCGGCCACGGCAGCCTTTGCCTGGGCCGTGCTGGCCTATCTGCTGATCGATTTCGGCCTGTTGGGACGCATTCTGGGTTTGTCGGCCAATGGCATGCAACCCTGGCGCGCAGCGGCCGAGGCAGGCATAGCCACCACTCTGGCCGGTTTCCTCTTCATCTATCTCAACCTGCACCGCTGGCATCTGCGGTTCATTCACCTGGCCTTGGGGCTGGCCGCGCTGTTTCTGGCGCTGTTTCTGTTCGCGTTCTTCCAGCCTGCCATTGCGGCAACCATTTCCCGGCTGGTGCTGGCCCTTTTGGGAATCTCCGGCTTCTTCCTGATACTGCTCCTGGCCCTGCGCGGCTATGACCGCGCCGTGCTGCTGGTGCCGACCTGGATTATCTACATCGCCTGGCTGTTTTATGCCTGGCTGGTGATCTCGGGACAGGTGACCAATGACGTCGCCCAGCCGGCCGTGGGCGGTGGCCTGGTCCTGATCGTCATGCTGCTTGGCTTCACCGCCGTTCAGCACGCCTTCTCGGAAGGTCAGGTGTCGATCGGCACGCTGAGCGAGGTCGAGCGCCGGGCGCTGGCCCTGACCGGTTCAGGCGATTTCGTCTTTGACTGGAATATCGAGCGCGACCGAGTCACGGTCAGTGACGAGTTGACCACGCGACTGGGCGAAAAGCGCGGCGCGCTGCGCGGGGCCATCAAGCGTTGGCTCGACCGGGTGCATCCAGATGATCGCGACCGCTTCCGCACGGCATTCGACACGCTGGTCGAATTGCGGCGCGGCAAGGTGTCCGCCGACATGCGGGTGGCCGGCCATGATGGCAATTACCGAAACTTCCGCATGCGGGTAAAACCGGTGCTGGGCGGGGACGGCCAAGTCAACCGCATTGTCGGGACGCTGCAGGATGTCACCGAGGATCGCGCGGCGCGCGAGCGCCTGCTGCATGACGCGGTGCATGACAGCCTGACCGGCCTGCCCAATCGCCAGCTCTTCCTCGACCGGCTGGAGCGCTCGCTGGTGCGTGCTCGCACCCCCGGGGGCACCAAGCCGGCCGTATTCCTGATTGATATCGATCGCTTCATGGAGCTTGAGGAACGCATCGGGCACTCGGCGGCGGATTCGGTGCTGCTCGCCATATCGCGCCGCATTGCCCGTATCATGCGGCCGCTCGACACGGTGGCACGCATCGGCGGGGACCAGTATGCCGTGATTCTGGCCTCCGAGCAGGCAGCGGCGAAGATTGCCGAGACCGCCGAGCAGATCCGCAAGGCGCTTAAGGCGCCGTTCAATTTCGGTGACCGTGACCTGATGCTGACGGCCTCGATCGGCGTCACCATCTATGACAGCAATCCCTCCACCGCTGCCGATGTGCTGCGCGACGCGGAGTTGGCGATGTATTACGCCAAGCGGCTGGGCGGCGACCGGATCGAGGCTTATCGTGCCTCGGCCCGCTCGATTGCCTCCTATAGCAAGGCCAGCGAAGAAGACCTGGAGCGTGGGCTGAAACAAGGGGAGCTGCATGTGCAGTTCCAGCCCGTGATGGATATCCAGTCCGGCCAAATCGCCGGGGCAGAGGCGTTGATGCGCTGGAACCATCCGACACGGGGCCTCGTGACCCCCGACGAGTTCGTGCCGCTGGCCGAGCGTTCGGGCCAGATCGAAAAGCTCGGGCGGCTGGCCTTCGAGCAGTCAGCCGCACAAGCCAAGGACTGGCTGACCACAATCGGCCTGCCCGAAGAATTCTTTATCTCGGTCAATCTCTCACCAACCCAATTGGCGACCGACACCCTGCTGACCGATATGCGCAATCTGGTGGCGCAGGATCGGGATCTGGCCAGCCATCTCAAGCTCGAGATCACCGAGAGCCAAGTGATGACCAATCCCGAGCACTCCGCCTATATGCTTGAGGCGCTGCGCAGCATGGGCCTGGGGCTGGCGCTCGATGATTTTGGCACGGGGCACTCATCCCTGAGCTATCTGCACCGCTTCCCCTTCGACACCATAAAGATCCCGGCACCCTTCGTACGCATGGGCAGCGAAACCGGCATTGCCCATACCCAGGGGCCGATCATTCGCGCGATTGTGGCCCTGGCCAACGATCTCGATCTGATGGTGATTGCCGAGGGCGTCGAAAGTCTCGATGAGATCGAACGCCTGCGCCAGCACAATTGTCGCTATGCCCAGGGCTTTGCCTTTGGCTCGGCAGTTGTGGGGGCCGAACTGGGCAAAAAACTGGCTGCGCAGATGGGTAAATGAGCGTACCGCGCCCAGCGCGGGGAATTACCCGTGCCCGGCCTCAGTACTCAATGTGGCCCGCGTGATATTGAGGCTCGCAAGAGCCTCGTCGTAGCGGCGCTCTACCGGCACCTCGAACAGCAAGTCGCGCTGAAACGGAACGGTCAGCCAACCATTGGCGCTGATCTCGTCTTCCAATTGTCCCGGTGACCAGCCACAGCATCCCAGAGCAAACAAGGCCGCCTGAGGCGCCGGGCCGAAGGCCATAGCCTTGAGAATATCGAGCGTGGCGGTCAAGCCGATTTCCTCGGTGATCTTATATGTGTTGCCGCTATTGTAATCGCCCGAATGCAGCACGAAACCACGGCCTTTTTCGACCGGTCCGCCGCGCATCACCGCACGGTCGCGAATGTCATCGGGCAGGCGGATGACCGCGTCCGGATCGCCTAGGTCCAGCTCATCCAGAATATCGGCGAAACGCAAATTGGCCAGTTCATGATTGACCACGAGACCCATGGCGCCCTCTTCACCGTGACCCACGATCAAGATCACGCTCTCGGCGAAGCGCTCATCGGCCATGTCGGGCATGGCGACCAGGAATTGACCTTCAAGTGATTTCATGGACCCAATTGTAGGCCCCGGGTTTCCGCCTGCCAAGCGCACGCCCCGTCACATCCTTCACGAAGGCCTGATGCGGCGCTATCTGGCTGTTCATGCTTACCTGCGCTAATGGCATGTCATGCGAATTTCCATCGCTCTTTTTATGTCTGCCGGCCTTGCCTGCCTGCCCATCCAGGCAGGTGAAACGGCGTGGCAGGAAATCGCGCCCGGTGTGGCCGTGCGGCTGATCAGCGCGGGCGCGCCGGATGCCTCCGGCAAAGCGCTGTTTGCGCTCGAAATCGACATGCCGGAGGACACCAAGACCTATTGGCGCGTGCCGGGGGAGACCGGCCTTCCGCTGGAGCTCGACTTCAGCGGGTCAAGGGGCGTGACGCTCATGGGCCAGCACTGGCCTCTGCCCCAGCGCGAACTGGTCGCCGGCTATCTCGACTATGTCTATTACGGTCATACCGTGTTGCCGCTCGAACTGGCTATAAATGGCGAGACTGCTCTGGTTGATATCGAGGCGACCCTTGGCGTGTGCTCGGACATCTGCGTGCCGGCTCAGGCGCGCCTGACCCTGCCGGTAACAGAATTGACTCCCGACCGCGCCAACGCCTTGCGGATAGATCAGGCCATGGCCGATGTGCCCATCGCTTGGGATGGCGCCACTCAGCCGATAGGGGCGGCGATGCTTCTGCCCGATGCTGGCACCATCGCCGTGGAAATCGATCCAGACATTGTCAATCCTTCCAGTCTGATTGCTGCTACCGACCTGAACGGCCCCCTGTTCGGGGCGCCGCAAAAAAGCCCGCAAGGCAATCTAGTGCTGCTTCCCATCCTGGGCAAAAGCGACAATAGTGCTCTGGATGGCATGGAGGTAGAGTTTTCCTTCATGTCGCCGAGGGGTGCCTTTCAGGTCAGCCGGACGCTGGAAACCGGCTCTGATGCGGATGTGGACGAATTGGTCGATTAGGCCAATGGCCTTGTGTCGGTGGCCAATGCCGCATATCGCAGGTGCAAGCGTAATGGAGTAGGGCGGCCCGGCCGCCAGTTATGGGGCAAATCCACTGATGATCGAACGCGGCAATCCGGTCCCGTCCGTTGGGACCAAGCTTGTGACGGCGGACGGTGTGCAAGACACCACCAGTGACGCGGTGCTGGGACAGGGGACAGCTGTGCTGTTTACCGTGCCAGGCGCCTTCACTCCGACCTGTCACGTCAACCATCTGCCCGGCTTTGTGACCAATGCCGCCAAGTTGCGCGCCGCCGGTGTCGACCGCATCATTTGCGCCGCCACCAATGACCACCATGTGGTCAAGGCATGGGCCGAAGCGACCCAGGCGCTCGATGACATTATCTTTCTCGCCGACGGCAATGGCGCCCTCGCCAAGGCTCTCGGCCTTGAAAAGGATATGAGCGGCTCCGGCATGGGGACGCGTTTTGCCCGCGCCGCACTGATCGCTCGCGACGGTATGGTCGATGCTGTCTTCGTGGAAGACGCGCCCGGCGTGACGGCCAGCGGTGCACCCGCTATTCTCATGGCTCTCGAAGCCGTTGCATAGTCGCCAGGAGCCAAGCAAGACAATGACCATGACCCTGACGTCCACCCTGCGTTTTTCCGCCCTTGGCGGGCTTGCCGTGCTGTTGGCCGGCTGCTCCATGGGCTCCATGTTCGGCGGCGGCACCGCCTCGAACACCAATCTGCAAAACGCTGCTGCGACCCCTGAGGCTGTCGCTCAGGCCCAGACCAGCGCACTGCCGGTCATCGCGACGGAATGCCCGCCCATCAAGGTGCGGCGTGGTGGCGAGGCCATGTATTATTATGGCGGCGGCCGCGTGGGTGACGCCAAAGCCCTGCAATATCAGGGCGTCATCGACGAGACCTCGCGCAATTGCGTGGTGTCGAACGGTCAGATTACCGTCAATATGGGCGTCACCGGGCGCGTGCTGCTGGGACCTGCGGGATCCCAGTCAACGGTCAACGCGCCGATCCGGTTCGCCGTCGAGCGTGATGGACAGGCGATCTTCTCGGAAAAGTACACGCTGAGCGTGCCGCTGACACCCCCAAGCCAGACCGCCGAATTCGTCAAGGTGGTCGAGAATGTCACCATTCCCTACCTGGGTGGTGAATCCATCACCATCTGGGTCGGTTTCGACACCAGGGGCTGAGAGCCGTCCCTGAAGGCAGAACTTTTCGGTGGAGAGAGCTGAGGCGAAGAGGCGCTGTACGCGAATGGCAGGCAGTCTCCCCCAAGAATGAATAGGCCCGGAGCGTGCTCCGGGCCTTTCTTTCACTCCGCGGCCTGCGGCAGATCCTCCGGGCGCTCCCATTTGAGAATGGGCTGGCGGGCGGCGCGGGTTTCATCCAGCCGCCGGCGCGGTGCTTTCATCGGCGCAGCGATGAACCGCTCGGCATTGCCGGATTTTGCATCCGTGGCCAGCTCCGCCATCACGTCGCAGAAGCGATCCAGCGTCTGCTTGCTTTCGCTTTCGGTGGGCTCGATTAGCATGGCGCCATGCACGACCAGCGGGAAATACATGGTCATGGGGTGGAAACCCTCATCGATCAGCGCCTTGGCGAAATCGAGCGTGGAGACATCCGTACCCTTGAGGAAGCTGTCGTCGAACAGCGCCTCATGCATGGTGGGATAGTCGGGGAAGGGCACCGAGAACACATGCTCAAGCCGCGCCTTGACGTAATTGGCGTTGAGGACGGCATCCTCTGCGGCCTGGGCGAGGCCGTCGGCGCCGTGGCTGAGCATATAGGTGAGCGCGCGGACATACATGCCCATCTGGCCGTGGAAGGCCGTGATACGGCCCAGAGCCTCGCCCTCGATATGCTCGACCAGCTCCAGTCCCTTTTCGCCCTTGCGGACGAAAGGGACAGGTGCAAAAGGCGCCAGCGCTTCGGACAACACCACCGGGCCCGCACCCGGCCCACCGCCGCCATGCGGGGTGGAGAAGGTCTTGTGCAGGTTGATGTGCATTGCATCGATGCCCAAGTCGCCCGGCCGTACCACGCCCATGATGGCGTTAAAGTTGGCGCCGTCGCAGTAGAAGAACGCCCCAGCATCATGCACGGCCTGGGCAATCTCGATCACCTGCGGCTCGAAAAGGCCGCAGGTATTGGGGTTGGTCAGCATGATCGCCGCGACGTCGGGGGAAAGGGCATCCTTGACCGCCTGCACATCAACCGTGCCGTCATCGCGGGCCGGGATCGGCTTGACGCTATAGCCGAGGAAGGCGGCGGTGGCCGGATTGGTGCCATGGGCGCTTTCCGGGACGAGGACTATCCTGCGATGCGCTTCGTTCTTGGCCTCCTGCGCCGCCTTGATCGCCATCATGCCGAGCAGTTCGCCATGCGCGCCGGCCTTGGGCGAAAGGGCCACTGCGGCGGTGTTGGTCAGCGTCATCAGCCAGTGCGAAAGCTGGTTCATCAGCTCCAGTGCCCCCTGCACAGTCGAGGCCGGCTGCAGCGGGTGAATATCGGCGAAGCCGGGGAGACGCGCCATCTTCTCGTTGAGCCGCGGATTGTGCTTCATGGTGCACGAGCCCAGCGGATACATGCCGCTGTCGATCGAGTGATTTAGGCGCGACAGGCGCACATAATGGCGCATCGCTTCCGGCTCGGTTAGCCCGGCCAGGTCTAGCTTGGTGTTTCGGCCAAAACCGCCGAGTCGATCCGTGGCGAGCTTTACCTCGGGCAGGTCGACGCCGGAGTGTTCGGTATCCCCGATTTCGAACAGTAGCGGTTCGTCCGGCAGCAATGCCGATCCTGAAGCGCCCGTGCCCGCGGTGCCGATGCCGGTTGGACGGCCCTGATTGTTCATGCTCACGCCAGTTCCTCCGTCAACGCTGCGCAAAGCGCGGCGATATCCGCATCGGTGGTCAACTCGGTTGCTGCTAGTATCAGGAGGTTGTCTACCTCCGGATCTTCGGGCAACAGGCGGCTTGCGGGAACACCGGCCAGGATGCCGCGTTGGGCGAGGCGCTCGACCAGACCAGCAGCAGGCTGGGGAACACGAATGGTCATCTCGTTAAAGAAAGTTTCGTTGAGCACGGTGACGCCGGGGACGCCCTCAAGGGCATCGGCCAGGCGGATCGCAGTGGCATGGTTGAGCCGGGCAAGACGCACAAAGCCAGCTTCACCCAGAAGACCCATATGGATCGAGAACGCCAAGGCGCACAGGCCCGAATTGGTGCAGATATTGCTCGTCGCCTTTTCGCGGCGAATATGCTGCTCCCGGGTCGACAGAGTAAGCACGAAGCCGCGATTGCCGTCGGCATCGACCGTTTCGCCGCAGATCCGGCCCGGCATCTGGCGGATGAATTCCTTACGCGTGGCCATGAGGCCCAGATAGGGGCCACCGAAATTGAGCGCATTGCCAATGGACTGGCCTTCGGCCACCACAATGTCCGCACCCAAGGCGCCCGGCGCTTCAAGCAGGCCCAGTGAAACCACCTCGGTGACCACCACGATCAGCAGCGCGCCCTGGGCGTGGGCTGCCTCCGTTGCGCTCTTGAGGTCACGCAAATGGCCGTAGAAATCCGGAGTTTGGACGACGATGGCGGCGGTGGTGTCGTCGATATGCTCGAGAATGTCGCCCTGGCCCTCCGGGGAGGGTGAGAGGCAGACGAGGTCCGCATCGTCCTTGAGATAGGATTTGACCACGTCCCGGTAATGCGGATGCAGACCCCCTGAAAGGACAATCTTGCTGCGACGGGTCAGGCGGCGGGCCATCAGAACCGCCTCGGCAGTGCCGGTCGAGCCGTCGTAGAGTGAGGCGTTCGCCACATCCATTCCGGTGATCTTGGCCACCTGCGTCTGGAATTCGAACAGCATCTGCAGCGTGCCCTGCGAGATCTCGGGCTGATAGGGCGTGTAGGCCGTCAGCCATTCAGAGCGCTGGATCAGATGGTCGACAGTGGCCGGCACATGATGACGATAGGCGCCGGCGCCGACAAAGAACGGGCCGTCGCCGCCTGCCTGGTTCTTGTTGGCGAGCGCGCGCATATGCGCCTCGACCACGAATTCAGGGCTGTGGTCGGGCAGGTCTAGCTTGAACGATTTAAGTGCCGTTTTCGGCACGGCGGAAAACAGCGCCTCAATATCGGCGGCGCCGATAATGCCGAGCATCTCGGCGCGCTCATGGGCGGAGTGGGGGAGGTAGCGCATGGACGTCCGGTATTGTTAGAGGGTCAGTTCGGCATAGCCGTCGGCATCGAGCAGTTTGTCGAGTTCGCCGACATCGCTGATCTCGATCTTGAACATCCAACCGCCAGCTTCCGGGTCAGCATTGACCAGCCCCGGCTCGCCATTGAGCGCGTCATTGACCGCGGTGATGGTGCCCGAGACCGGGGCATAGATCTCTGAAGCGGCCTTTACTGATTCCACGACTGCGGCTTCGTCCCCCTTCTTGAGCACTTTGCCCACTTCGGGGAGCTCAACAAAGACGATGTCGCCCAATTGCTCCTGGGCGTAATTGGTGATGCCGACAGTGCCGGTGGTGGCTTCAACGCGGATATATTCGTGATCGGGGGTGAATTTGGTGGTCATGGCAGGTGCCTCAGACTGACTTGCGGAAATAACGATGGGGAACGAAGGGCGTGGGCACGACTTCGGCCGCCTGCGCGCGGCCGCGCACCGAGACCTGGAGTTGCGTGCCAATGGCAGTGTGGCCGGGGGGAACAAAACCAAGGGCAATCGCCTTGCCGAGCGATGGGGCGAAACCGCCGCTGGTTACCACGCCAATGGCCGTGCCCGAAGCGTCGAGAATTTCAGCGCCTTCACGGGCTGGGGCGCCCTGAACGAACAGTCCAACCCGCTTGCGAGTGAGCTGGCCATCGCGCTCGGCGAGTATGCGGGGCGCGCCGGGAAAGTCCGCGGACTCGCGGCGACGCTTGGACACGGCAAAACCCAGACCGGCTTCGATCGGGGAGACGGTTTCGTCCAGGTCATGGCCATAGAGTGGCAAACCAGCTTCCAGGCGCAGGCTGTCGCGGGCACCCAGACCGATCGGCTTCACGCGTGGATCAGCCAGCAATTCGTCCCATAGACGGGGCGCGTTTCCGGATGAGCAGAGGATTTCGAAGCCATCTTCACCGGTATAGCCGGAGCGTGAAATGATGAGTTCCTCGTCGTTCCATTGGAATGCACCAAACTGCATGAAACCAAGTTCGACGACGCCTGGCACCAGGGCAGCGAGCACGCCGACGGCTTCGGGCCCCTGGAGCGCCAGCAGTGCATTGCCATCGACGCGCTGAAGATCCGCCTTCTCTCCCGCAGCTTTCGCCAGAAGTGCAAAGTCGGCTTCCTTGGTACCGGCATTGACCACGATGTAGAGGGCGCCGGGGAAGCTGGGCGAACGGGCCACCATGAGGTCGTCAAGGGCGCCGCCGTTTTCGTTCAGCAATAAAGTGTAGCGAACCTGACCCGGTTTGAGGCCGGCAATGTCACCGCAAATCAGCGGTTCGATCAGCGCGGCGACGGCGGTATGATCGGTCTGGGCATCGCCGCTGCGATCCTTGAGGGTGAAAAAGCTCGGGCCCATATGGCTGACATCGAACAGACCGGCCTGTTCGCGGGTCCATTTGTGCTCGGCCATGATGCCGGTGGGATACTGCACTGGCAGGGCATAACCGCCGAACGGCACGATCCGGCCACCGGCAGCCACATGACGCTCGTAGAGCGGAGTACGCAAAATATCTTCGGAACTGGCTTCAGCCATGGGCACCACTCGGGTTCAAAGGCGACACGTCAAGGCTCCGCTGCAAAGCGGAAATACGTGCCCCCTCTGTCCTTGCCCTGAGAGATTTCCCGGCTGAGCGCCGGTTGCTCCTTCGGAGAGGCGATTAAGCCTGCTTTCCAGAGTGTTGACCCAACTGCGGTCCGTTGGCCTGAGAGTTTCCGGGGCGGTTGCTCCTTCGGCGCCGGCGATGCCGGTCTCTCCCGCAGTTGTCGGCACCATGGTGGAGATTCACCGGGGCGTCAATCACCACTTCTTCCATCTCGCGCAAGGGGGAGTTGGGAGGGACTGGCTGCCGTCGGTCACATCAAACAAAAAAAGCGGGCATCGCTGCCCGCCTTTAAATCTGTCAGACCGGATTGGTCCTAATTGAGCCGGCTGCCGACATCGGCGATGGCCGCGTCGACGACCTTGCCGCCATTCTTGTTCATCTCGTCGGAGAGAACGCTGCGGGCAGCTTCGATGGCGATGTCTGCGGAGCGGGCCCGCACTTCGGCAATCGCCTGGGCTTCGGCCTGGGCGATCTTGTCTTCCACCGCAGCAGTGCGACGGGCAACCAGATCCGCCAGCGATGCCTGGGCTTCCACGGTCAGGCGCTCGGCCTCTTCCTTGGCAGCGGCAACAATGCCTTCGGCTTCCTTTTCGGCCGCGACGCGCTTCTGCTCATATTCAACGAGCAGGGCAGCGGCTTCCTCGCGCAAGCGCTTGGCTTCGGCGATGTCGGTTTCGATCTGCTTGATCTTCCCATCGAGCATCTTGGCGATGATCCCCGGCACGCCGAAGAACACCATCAGCCCGAGGAAAACCACCAGGCCGACCATGGCAAAGAAGCTGTTATCCAACCATTCTGGCATCAGACTTACCCCTTAACCTTGGCCACGGCAGCGCGAACGCTGTCGGCTGGAACATCGCCGACGATCTGGCCAACCACGGCCTGAGCCGTTTCAGCAGCAATCTCGTCGACATGGGTGAGCGCCTCGGCCTTGGTCTTGGCGATGCTGGCTTCGGCGGCACTGACCTTGGCGGAAAGATCAGCCTCGGCGGCAGCACGCTTGGTGCTCAGATCAGCCTGAATGGCTTCGCGCGTTTCGTTGGCAATGCCCTGAGCCTTGGCCTTGGCTTCCGCCAGGGCCTTTTCATAGGCGGCGATAGCAGCATCGGTCTTCTGGCGGTCCGCATCGGCAGCCGCCAGATCGGTGTCGATCAGCGTCTTGCGGTTGTCCAGAATGCCGCCAATGCGGGGCAGGGCCAGCTTGCTCATCAGCAGATAGAGCGCGCCAAAGGTAATGGCGAGCCAGAGAAGCTGGCTGGGGAAAGTGGCCGGGTCGAAAGGCGGGAATACGTCCGAATGGCCGGCATCGCCGTGCGCTTCGGTTGTGGCATGCGTGTCTGCGGTCGGATCGGCGTGAACGCCGTCCTCGACATGCACGGCATCAGCGGCGCCCGCGGCTTCTGCGCCGTGGTCGTCTGCTGGGGTTTCCGCTTCTTGAGCGTAGGCTTGCGTTACCATCTGGTGGAGGTCCCGTTAAATCCGGTCAACCGGCCGGGAGGCCGGAGAAGGGAACGCAGCCGAACGAATGTGTCCGGCTGCGGCAATCTTGGTGTAGTCGCGCTATTAGGCGACGAACAGCAGGATCAGGGCAACCAGGAACGAAAAGATGCCCAGAGCTTCGGTCACGGCGAAGCCGAAGATCAGGTTACCGAACTGGCTCGGAGCAGCCGACGGGTTGCGCAGAGCACCCGAGAGGAAGTTGCCGAAGATGTTGGCCACGCCCAGGGCGGCACCAGCCATACCGAAGGTGGCAATACCGGCACCGATGAACTTTGCGGCTTCAGCTTCCATTTTAATGTCCTTTCAAGCGACTTTTGGGTTCCGGTGGGTCATCCACCGGGAATGGGTGGTTAGTGGGACGGGTGGATCGCGTCGTTGAGATACATGCAGGTCAGGACCGCGAAGACATAGGCCTGGACTGCACCGACGAGAAACTCGAGGCCCGTAAGGGCGATTGCCATCAGCATGGGCAGGATAGCGGCGGCCCAGCCGAAAGCGCCAAGGCCCGCAATCATCATGACCGCAAAGCCGGTAAAGACTTTGAGGGTGATGTGGCCGGCAAGAATATTGCCGAACAGACGAACCGAGAGGCTGATGGGACGCGAGAGGAACGAAATGACCTCGATCGGCGTCACAATGGGGAGAATATAGCCCGGCACACCGGCCGGCACGAAGAGCTTGAGGAACTTCGGACCGTTCTTGACGAAGCCGTAGATGATGACGGTGAGAAACACCAGCATCGACAGAGCAAAGGTGATGATGATGTGGCTGGTGACGGTGAAGAAATACGGCACCATGCCGAACATGTTCGCCGCAAAAATGAAGGTGAACAGGCTGAAGACCAGCGGGAAGAACTTCATGCCGGCGGTGCCGGCGGAGCTTCGGACCATGCCCGCCACAAACTCGTATAAGAGCTCGGCAGTGAGCTGGGCCCGTGTTGGAACGAGCTTCTTGCCGGAGGTGGTCAGCAAAAGGAACAAGGCGATTGTGGCTACCGTCAGCACCATGAACAGGGCTGAATTGGTGAAGGCAAACGTCGTTCCCGACCCTTCAGTGCCGTCACCACCAACGGTGAACAACTCGAAGATGTCATAGATGACAAACTGGTGGATCGGGTCAGTACCGGCCATGGAGCCCTCTAAGCGTCATCAATTCTCAATCCGCTCTTCGTCTTCCGCCTCGGGGCCAAGATCGGCACCCTTGGGGGCAGGCGAGACGGCATTCATTTCCGCCACCACTCGGATGACGTTCAGGATTCCAGCGGCAAAGCCCATCAACAGCAGGATGAGCAAGCCCCAGGGGCTGGTTCCCAGGCCAAGGTCGATGAGGTAGCCGAGACCGGCGCCCACCAGAACCGCGGCGATGAATTCGGTGCCGATGCGCATGCCGCGCGCCATACCGCTCATCTCCGGGGAAGCATCTCGAGCGGATCTATTGTCCTCCCGGTCGCGCTCCCGCTTGGCAGAGGCGATACGCGATGCAAGATCGTGCGTCACCCCCTGGGCGCTGTCTGATCGGCCCTGGTCGTCTGGCGAACTGGTCATCCGCTGCTCCCTTGGCCGGTCATTCTCCGGAAAATCCGGACGCCCTTTTAAGTCGCGCGCAACATAGTGGTGGCCCCAATTGGTGTCAAGGCGCGCGAGGCTTGGGTAAGTAATTGTTTTAACAAGAAGATTTGGTGTGAGGCGGGGGTGCGGCATGCTGTCCACGCCGCGATGATGGCAGAGTCAGGGCAGGGTGAGGAGAATCTGCGCCCGATCGCATCCACCAGGCGGCGCGAAGTACGGCCCATTGGCACATCAGCTGGCTTCCCGGAAGCTCTCTGCCGTCGTCAGATCGACCGACACGAGTTGCGATACGCCGCGTTCGGCCATGGTCACGCCGAACAGGCGGTCCACCCGGCTCATGGTGATCGGATTGTGGGTGATGACCATGAAGCGGGTATTGGTGCGCTGGCGCATCGAATCGAGCAAATTGCAGAAGCGCTCGACATTGGCGTCGTCGAGCGGCGCGTCGACTTCGTCGAGCACGCAAATCGGCGCTGGATTGGTCAGGAACACCGCAAAGATCAGGCTCATTGCGGTCAGCGCCTGTTCGCCGCCCGAAAGCAGCGTCATGGTCTGCGGCTTCTTGCCCGGCGGGCGGGCGATGATCTCCAGACCCGCTTCAAGCGGATCATCGCTTTCCACAAAACTCAGTTCGGCCGTGCCGCCGCCGAAAAGGGTGGTGAACAGCTCCTGGAAATGCGCATTGACCTTGCCAAAAGCATCGTTGAGGCGCGCCCGACCTTCGCGGTTGAGCGCGGCAATGCCGCCACGCAGCTTGGCGATGGCCTCGATGATGTCGTCTCGGTCGCGCACCATGGTGTCCAACTTGTCCTGGACCTCCACGGCTTCCTTTTCGGCCGACAGATTGACCCCGCCCAGTCGCTCGCGCTCAGACTTTAGCCGGTCGAGCTTCTGCTCGGTCGCTTGCTCATTAGGCAGCGCCTCCTCGGGCCGTATGCCTGAGGCTTCCAGTGTTTTCGACGCTGGAATGCCCAGCGATTCCTCGACCTGGCGTTCGATCTGCTGGCGCTGAGCAATGGCGCCTTTCAGCCGCTCCTCGATGCGGGTCAGCTCGATGCGAACCGCGTTGAGCCTGTCACCTGCGCCCTTGAGCGTCTTTTCAGCGTCACGCCAGGTGAGTTGGGCCGCGCTTAGGCGGTCGCCGGCGGCCTTGTGATCGACCTGCGCGGTTTCGATCTGGTCATCCAGTTGGGCCTTGCGGCTTTCGAAGCCCTCCGGCGCTTCGGCGAGATTCGTGAGCTGGGCCCGTGTCTCGGCCAAACGCTCGTCGAGCGTGGCCAATTGCGCTTGCGCGCCATCGCGGCGGCGCTGCCAGGCAACGCTGTCCCGCTTGAGCTGGTCAAGCCGTGCCGTTCGCATGCGCGCCGCCGATTCCACCGTGCTGAGCTTAAGTCGAGCTTGATCGGCCGCCTCGCGCAAGGCTGAGAGCTTTTGCTGGCCAGCTGCTGCGGCGGCGGCCATTTCAGCTTCGTCGCCAGCTTCGGCCAGAGAGGTCTCGGCCTCCGCCAGCATGGTTTCAGCCTCGGTGACGCTGGCGGCAAGCCGGGCCTGCGCCTCTTCGAGGGTCGAGCGGCGTGTGGCGAGGTCGCCCATCGCGCGTTGCGCCTTGTCGAGTTCTGCCTGGGCGGCGCCGATGGCATGCTGGGCCTTGCGCCAGTCTTCGCGGCGGCCGCGTTCATTCTGGCGAGCCGTGTCGAGCGCGGCCACCAGGGCATCAACATCCCGGCGCCAGCTATTGCGCTCGCCCTTGGCGCGCATGATTTCCTCGTCGAGTTCGGCGAGGCGATTGCGTTGGGCCAGCCGCTGGGCGGCGGCGCTCGGGGCGTCGGCGGCTGCAACGAAACCGTCCCAGCGCCACAGTGCGCCCTCCAGCGTCACCAGTCGCTGGCCTGGCTTGAGCGCCTTCATCAACGCCGGACCATCGACCGCATCGACGAGGCCGATCTGGTCAAGCCGACGCTTGAGCAATTCGGTGCCGGCAACATGGCGCGACAGCGGTTCGGCACCCTGCGGCAAGGCCGGGTCATCATTGCCATCAATGGCGATGGACCAGTGCACCGGCGCCCCGGCATCCGACGAGGCTTCAAGATCGTCGCCCAGTGCGGCGCCCAGCGCGGTCTCATAGCCCGGCTCGACCGAAAGTTCATCAACAACGGCGGGCCAAAGGCTCGCATCGGTATTGAGCATCTTGCCCAGCGTTGAGGCCTCCGTCTCAAGTCGGGTGACCAGCGCGTCGAGTTCGGACAGCCGCGGCCGGGCCGCGTCGAGCTTGCCCTGAGCAGCGCCGGAAGCCTCCTCGGCAGCGAGCGCCGCGGTCTCTGCCGTCGCGGCGGCCGACTGTGCTGATTCCAGCGCCGAGCGACGAGCTGCAAGCGTTTCATCAGCCTCGAGGGCGGCAATGACCCTGGCCTGGTCGGCTTCGACTTCGGCCAGTTGTTGTGCCAGCCGGGCGCGGCGATTGCGGGCATCGCTCAGATTGCGTTCGGCCTGGACGCGGCTGGCGCGCATTTGCGCCAAAGCCTCGGCAGCCTCCCGAGAGCTGACGTCTGCTTCAGCAACGGCAGCTTTTGCCGCCTCGGCTTCCGCGCGCGCTGAGTCGAATTCGGCCTGCGCAGCCTGCTGTTCAGCGCTGAGTTGCGTCTGCTCCTGCGCATAAGCGGCCAGAGTAGCCTCAGCCTCACCGACCAGTTCGCGTTCGCGGGTGCCGTCTGCCGTGATCTGCCGCAGCCGGTCTTCGAGCTCGGCCCGGCGCTGGCCCATGCGGCGCGCTTCCTCGGCCAATTGTTCGCGCAGAATGGTGTAGCGCTGCAAGACGGCCCCGGTGACCGCTTCACGCTCGCGCAGTGGCGTCAGCGCGGCCTCCGCCGTTTCAACGGATTTTTGTGCGTCGAGTTCGGCATGGGTCGCATCCGCCAATTGCCGGATCAGCACGGCCTGGTTGGCTTCGTTTTCCTTTTCTGCAGCGCGTGTGGCCACCCAGCGAATGTGAAACAAGCTCGCTTCGGCACGGCGAATGTCGCCCGAGAGGCCACGATAGCGATTGGCCAGCCGGGCCTGGCGCTTGAGGGTTTCAAGCTGGCTTTCCACCTGGGCGATAACGTCATCGACCCGTTCGAGATTGCCTTCGGCGGCGCGCAGCCGCAATTCGGCTTCGTGGCGGCGGGAGTGCAGGCCCGAAATGCCGGCGGCCTCTTCGAGCAGGGCGCGGCGGGCTGTGGGTTTTGCCGCAATCAGCTCGCCAATCTGCCCCTGTCGCACCATAGCGGGGGAATGGGCGCCGGTGGAGGCGTCGGCAAACAGCAATTGCACGTCGCGGGCCCGCACTTCCTTGCCGTTGACGCGATAGACCGACCCGGACTCGCGCTCGATGCGGCGCGTGACTTCAAGCACGTCGGCAGTGTTGAGAACGGCAGGCGCTGTGCGGTCGGAATTGTCGAGAACGAGGGTGACTTCGGCGCTGTTGCGCGCGGGACGATTGCCGGAGCCCGAAAAGATGACATCGTCCATGCCTGACGCGCGCATCGCCTTGTATGAGCTTTCGCCCATCACCCAGCGCATGGCCTCGACCAGATTGGACTTACCGCAGCCATTAGGCCCGACAATGCCGGTCAGGCCAGGCTCCATGACAAGCACGGTTTCATCGGAAAAGGATTTGAAGCCATGCAGCTTGAGGCGGGAGAACTTCATGCGTTCACCCGCCTCAAGGCGGTATTAGTTGGCAGGCGCCATCGCGTCGTCTGCCGACTCTGCAGCAGCGGGCGCAACGAAATCGGCGGGCACAAGCGGGTCGATCTCGGCAGCGAGCTGCTCGAGCGTCTTGCCTCCCGAAAGCGTCTTGCCATTGACATAGAAGGTTGGTGTCCCCGTCAGCCCGAACTCATCCAGTGCCTGCTCGCGCTGGGCTTCGATCCCGGCGAACACCTCTTGATTCGTCAAGGCGGCCGAGAAGCTTTCCTCTGTAAAACCGAGCTGCTGGGCCACCGTGTAGATGGCGTCGCGCGGCTTGTCGGACATGCCCCATTCGTTCAGGGTCTTGAAATAGGTGGCGATCACGTTGTGATAGTTGTCTTCGCCAGCTGCCTCGGCGAGCAGGAATATGGCGGCGTCCAGTGCATTGCGGGCGAATGGCCGCAGGATGAACTTGACCTTGCCGGTGTCGATATACTGCTCTTTGAAGGGCTCGTAGGTCGTATTGTGAAAGGAAGCACAATGCGGGCAGGTGGGCGATGCGTACTCGATGACTGTGACCGGCGCATCAGGATTGCCTTCGACCTTGTCCGTGAGGCCGCCTGCCGGCGCCATCAAAGCCGCCTGATCGACGATGTCGCCCTCCGCAGCGTGGGATGCCGAGATGCCCGCAAAGCTCACCGCGGAAGCGGCAGCGGCCAGGATGATTGTTTCGCGGCGGTTGAATTTCACGTCTCAGGCTCCTGAATATTTTTCGTTGGGCGACACTACACACAGGGATGGTGTCGGCAAGTGGGCACGCTCATCACTTGGGGGTGAACAGTCTTACTGGTTCTTCATGGGCGACCTGCGCGAGAGCGCCAGACCCAGGGTCCTTAACGCTTCCCGCAGATCGTCATCTTCGACCATCTCGGTCGCCTTGCCGACCTTTGCGAGTTCGCTCTGGCTCGGTTGATACGGCTTTTGCGCCTTTAGGCCTGAACCGGGGGTGAATGGCGCGGCCGACAATCTGACATCATTGACCAGTACATAACCGAAATAGCGATTAACTGCGGCAGCGATAGCCGGCGCTTCGTGCTGGGCAAACAGCGCCTGCCCCGGCGCGCAACGCAAATAGAGCGTGGCGCCCTCGGCTCCATGATTGCTGCGCGGCCAACTTAGTTTGTCCGGAAGGGTGGTCTGGTCGAAGGGCGGGGGGGCAATGTGGCGCCACTGGGCGATGATGTCGCGCCCGGCAAAGCCACGTTTTTTCAGCACCGGATCGAGCGCGCCCGAAAGCGCGTCGGAAACCGACAGCGTCTTGTTGCGGCGTTTGGGTTCGGGCAGTTCGTCTTTTGCCATCCCTGTGCAGTAGCGCTATGCGAGGCAAAACGCTATCCCTCGACCATGCCCCTCGCCAACCCCCATCCCATCGATTCTACATCCGTGCTCGCCTGGTATGATAGCCATGCCCGCGAACTGCCCTGGCGGGTCGCGCCATCGGATCGGCGCCAGGGTGTGCGGCCCGACCCCTACCGGGTGTGGTTGAGCGAAGTGATGTTGCAGCAGACCACGGTGGCGGCGGTGAAGGCCTATTTTGTGCGCTTCACCACGCTCTGGCCGACGGTGCTGGATCTGGCCGCCACCCCGCTCGAAAGCGTGCTGCGCGAGTGGGCGGGACTTGGCTATTACGCCAGGGCGCGCAATCTGCATGCTTGTGCGAAAGCGGTCGTGGCTGAGCATGGCGGCGCCTTCCCCGATAGCGCCGCCGGCCTGCAGAGCCTGCCCGGCATCGGCCCCTATACCAGCGCCGCCATCGCCGCGATCTGCTTTGATGAACGCGTTGCCGTGCTCGACGGCAATCTCGATCGGGTGCTGGCGCGCTACTATGCGCTCGAAGTGCCGGTGCGCGATGCCAAGGAGGCATTGCGCGGCGCCCTGCAACTGGCCGTGCCCGAGCGGGCCGGGGATTTTGCACAGGCCATGATGGATCTGGGCGCCACCATCTGCGCCCCGCGCGCCGCCATGTGTCTGGTCTGCCCCTTGCACAATGACTGCGAAGCCCGGCGACAGGGCGAGCCGACGCGCTATCCGATCAAGCCCGTCAAGACAGAGCGCCCGGTTCGCAAGGGCCATGCCTTTGTGATGCGCGACGCGGCTGGCGATGTTTACCTGCAATCCCGCCCGCCCAAGGGCCTGCTCGCTGGCATGACCGAGGTGCCGACCTCGGACTGGAGCGATGATTTGGGAGAACCGAACTTCCCAGCTGAAGGCGATTGGCGCCGACATGAACAGGTGGTCCATGTGTTCACCCATTTCCGGCTGGAGCTGGAAGTGTGGTCGGCCCAGGTGGCGCCCGATGGTCTCGATGCCGGGTGGTGGGCGCCGACAAAGGCCCTCAAGGGCGAGGCGCTGCCGACTTTGTTCCGCAAGGTGCTGGCGGAAGCCGGGTTCAGCTGAGCAGTAGACCCATCATCACGATATCGTCGTAAACGCCATCGCGCAGCAGTGCCTGGCGGCGGCGGCCCTCAAGGGCGAAGCCGACCTTTTCATAGAGCGCAATGGCCGGGGTGTTGGAGGCATAGACATCCAGCTCCACCCGTTCGAAGTGGCCGCGTGCGGCGTTGAGCGTCGCAGTCACAAGCTTGGTACCGATTCCCATGCCGCGATGGTCGGCAACAACCCCCATGCCGAGACCGCCACAGTGCTCTGAATCTTGCTCGCTGCTACGGCAAATATCGCACCAACCCACGATTGCCTCCCCATCGGCAGCAACGAATTGCGGATTGCCGCTCTCAAGATTGCTGGCGATAAATTGCAGTGAGCGTGCCAGCGGCGGCGCTTCGGTCAGGCGTAGATACCGACGTTCACGGGCGACGCTGTCGAGTGCGGCGTGGAATCCCCCTGCATCGTCCAGGTTTATCGGGCGGACGGTGATGTTCATCGCTCCGGGCTACAGCGCGGACGCACGGAAGGCAACGGCCAACAAAAAGGCCGCCGGGGCAAACCGGCGGCCAGTTTTAGAGCCTGAGGATAGATTGGAGGTCAGGATCAGGCAGAAAGCAAATCAAGTTTTTGACGAATGTCGGCGCGAAGTGTGTCGATTGGCTCCATTCGTCCGGATTGTTCGTGGTGCCAGAAGGTCCACCCGTTGCATGACTCAGACCCCTGGACCAGCGCGCCGACCCTGTGGATCGACCCCTGGTGTGGACCCGAGACGAGCGAGCCGTCTGCACGAACCATGGCCCAGTAACGTCGCTTGGCATCGAAAAGTTGCGTACCCACTTCGAGGACGCCCTGTTCGACCAGCGAACCGAAGGGAATGCGGGTTTCCTTGCGCTTGGGCGTCACCGATTGCAGCGCCTCAAATACGCCGGGCCGGATGGTCGCGATGCGCTGGCGGGCGCCCGCGATATAATCGGGCTCTCGCTCGATGCCGATAAAGTGACGACCCAGCTTGCGGGCGACCGCGCCGGTGGTGCCGGTGCCAAAGAACGGGTCGAGCACGATATCGCCGGGCTTGGTGGTGGCGTTGAGAATGCGGAACAGCAGCGCTTCGGGCTTTTGCGTCGGATGCAACTTGCCGTCGTCCTCGTCCTTGAGGCGCTCCGATCCGGTGCAGATTGGGAACAGCCAGTCGCTCCGCATCTGCGTATCGTCATTGGCCAGCTTCATGGCCTCATAGTTGAAGGTAACGCGGCTCTTCTGGCTTTTTGCGGCCCAAATCAGCGTTTCATGCGCATTGGTAAAGCGCGTGCCGCGGAAATTGGGCATCGGATTGGCCTTGCGCCAGATCACGTCGTTGAGCATCCAGAAGCCCAGATCCTGCAACGCCGCGCCAACGCGGAATATGTTGTGATAGGAGCCAATCACCCACATCGCGCCATCGGGCTTGAGCAGCCTTTTGGCGGCCGCCATCCAGGCGCGGGTGAACTGGTCGTAATGGGCGAAACTTTCGAACTTGTCCCAATCGTCATCGACCGCATCGACCTTGGATTGGTCGGGGCGAGTCAGACCCTGCTCGAGTTGCAGGTTATATGGAGGATCTGCGAAAATCAGATCGACGGAGCCGGCCGGCAAACTATTCATGTGGTCGATGCAATCGCCCACAAGGATAGTGTCGATCGGCAGGCGTGTGGCCTGCCTTTCCGCATCGGCCTTTTTGGCCGTACGCGCGGTACGCAACATACACTTAACCCTAACGCAGTACTAACAAGACCGTTATAGGGCAGCGAGGTTAATGGAGCGTTCGCAAGGGGTTAGCGAGGAGTTAATCCGCCATCTCAATCACCGTTTCACGCACCAGCAGCGCTGCCACCGGGGCAAAGTCGTGGCGGTGGTGTCGGCTGGGGCCGTGCAGGTTGAGCGCGGCCAGATGTGCCGCCGTGCCGTAACCCTTGTGGCCAGAGAAGCCGAACTGGGGCGCGTCGCAATCCATGATGGCGCACATGCGATCACGCGTGACTTTGGCGATGATCGAGGCGGCCGCGACCGAGACGCTGCGCCCATCCCCGCCGATCAGAGCGATGCCAGGGCATGGGAGTTCGGGCGGTATGTCGCGCCCATCGATTAGCGCGCGATCGACTGTGCAGGGCAGAGCTGCGACCGCTCGCGCCATGGCCGCAAGGGTCGCACCGCGAATATTGCGGGTGAAAATGTCGCCAGGCGGTGCAGAGACGATGGCCACTTCTGCCGAAGCCATAATGGTTTCAAAGAGGGCATCGCGACGCTCTGCGGTGAGCTTTTTGGAATCGTTGAGCCCTTCGGGAATATTGTCCGGATCGAGTCGCACAGCCGCCACGACGACCGGCCCGGCCAGGGGACCGCGCCCGGCTTCGTCTACGCCGGCCACAAATCGTGCCCCGCGCGCCAGCAGCATTTCTTCATGGCTGAAATCGGGAAAACCGGCCTCGGGCGCAAAGAGTGTTTCGGTTGTAGGCTCTGATGGGCGACGCCGTGCCATGCTTGGGCTTCGATCTTTCAATTTTTTTGGGCGGTATTGAGTTCCGTGAACTTGGCAAGGAGCGCTAGTTACTTTTGCCAAGCACACATCTGCTGATACAAGAGTCTGGCCGGGGGGCAAAGGCGAGAGTGACTTTGATGCGCAAAGCAACAGGCGTTGCGGCATTTTTGCTGCTGATCGGCGCCGTTTCGGCCGAACCCTTCCACCATCCCTATGGCGAATGGCGCGAATACAATCGCGATTGGTTGGCCGCCTGCCCCGATGTCATCGACGAGGACGCCGCCCACTATTATGGCTATTCCTGCTTTGCTAGCACCGGCAGCCAGGAACTCAACGGCGCGGGGCTGCCCGCCTATAAACTGACCCTGATCCGCAATCGGCTCGACGGCGCGATCGATATCGCCATTACGGTGTCACCGGAGAACGGCCAGTATGATCCCGCCCGCCCGATTTTGCTGCACTTTGGCGGTGAAGCGCCAATCGAGATGACCATGGCGGCGGGGCTCGAAACCCGGCACAACACGATCAATCAGTTCTTCATCGCCGGTCCCCGAAGTGCGGACATTCTCGAAAAAATGAAGGATCGCAACGCATTGACGCTGTCCGTGCCGCTGTTGGGGCAGGATGAGCCGGTCAAAACCTGGCTGTCGCTGCGCGGCGTACTGGCATCTCTCGATTTCATGGCCAACTATGCCCGCCGTGTGGCGCAGTACTGAGTCCGCCAGATCAGAACAGGCTCATCTGTGGACTCTCTATTTTCGGTGCCTCGAACAGGTCAGCGCGCAACGGACGCAGCTTGGCATCAAGACCGTAGCGTTCGCGGGCCTTTTCGAAACGCTGGCGCAGCAGGGTGGCATAAGGGCCTTCGCCGGTCATCCGGCTCCCGAAACGCGGATCATTGTCACGTCCGCCTCGCGTATCGCGTACCAGAGAGAGCACGTGACGCACGCGGTCAGGGAAATGCCGCAGCAGCCATTCGCGGAACACGTCACGCACTTCGCCAGGCAGACGCAAGAGGATCATCTGCGCGCTGATCGCGCCCTGAGCCTTGCCCGCGTCGAGAATGCGTTCAAGCTCCATGTCGTTGATCGCCGGGATCATGGGCGAAGCGAAGATGGCTGTTGGAATACCAGCTTCCGAAAGCAGGCGAATGGCTTCCAGCCGCCGCGCCGGCGAGGAGGCGCGCGGCTCCATCTTGCGGCTCAGCTTGTGGTCCATCGAGGTGACAGAAATGGCGACCTTTACCAGCCCCAGCTTGGCCAGTTCGGTAAGAATATCGAGGTCCCGCACGATCAGCGCCGACTTGGTGGTGATCATCACCGGGTGCCTGGTTTCCAGCATCACTTCCAGAATGCCGCGCGTTAGCTTGTGGGTGCGCTCGGCCGGCTGATAGGGGTCGGTATTGGTGCCCATGGCAATGGGCTTAGGGCGATAATTCTTCGCCGACAATTCGCCCCGCAGCGCCTCGACGGCATTCGCCTTTACGTAGATGTCGCGCTCGAAATCGACCCCGGCCGAATGTCCCAGATAGGCATGGGTTGGCCGCGCGAAACAGTATGAGCAGCCATGCTCGCAACCGCGATAGGCGTTGATCGAGCGCTCAAAGCCGATATCGGGACTGTCATTGCTGGTAATGATGGTCTTGGCCCGCTCGATATGCTCGACCGTTTCGAACGTCGGCATCGGCTCCACGCTGCTGCCCCAGCCATCATCGAAACCGTCGCGCTGATGCTTCTCAAACCGGCCCGCGCGATTGCTCTGGGCGCCACGGCCGCGCACGCGGTCCGGCTGCTCCAGCTCGCGCCGGGCAAGATCCGCGTCACGGCTGCGGCTCAGGCGTTCAAGGGCTTCAAAAGAGGGCGCCTGATATAGGGCCATGGTTCTGTCTCCTGCCTCGACGCGGGAGGGAATCGTCTTTCCTCCAACGCAGGAAAACGCTATCAGGTTGCTCGGAACAGAACAAGAACAAAGCGGCGACCGTGTGGGGCATTGCGACGGATATCGGCATGACGCCCTTGCATTACGAGACTTTACCGTAGACCGAGGTGGGCGTAGGAAAGCGCGCCTTGGATGAGGCAACGTGGCGCCCCGCAATTATCCGCCCTTCCAATGCCTGAAATCGGGTTGGTTCGGCGCGTTCCGATTTTCGCTGCTGACACGCGCTGTCGCACATTTTTTGCATTCCCCGTGTCGAAGGCTGGCGGCTTCCGCCGTCGCATGGGCGACACACTATTCGTGATGAGGGTTACGACAAATGACACTGCAAGCCACTTTGGATGAGACGGCCGGGATCGCGCCGCACCATCCCGACAATGCCGCCCGCAACCGCCTGGTCATAGCCATCCTGCTGGTCTCGACCTTTGTGGTGTTTCTCAACGAAACCATTATGAGCGTAGCCATTCCGCACCTGATGGGGGACCTCGGCGTCACCGCCAGCGCGGCCCAGTGGTTGACCACCGGGTTCCTGCTGACCATGGCCGTCGTCATCCCGGTCACCGGTTTCCTGCTGCAGCGCATTAACACACGGCCCATGTTCCTGCTCGCCATGTCGATCTTTTCGACCGGCACGCTGGCCTGTGCGCTGGCGCCGGGCCTTGAATTGCTGATCGTCGGGCGGGTCATTCAGGCGGTGGGCACAGCCATCATGATGCCTTTGCTGATGACCACCGTCATGACCCTGGTGCCACCCGAGTCACGTGGCAAGACCATGGGCAATATTTCCATCGTGATGTCTGTCGCTCCAGCCATCGGTCCGACCATTGGTGGCTTCATTCTGGCCAATTTCGACTGGCGCTTCATGTTCTACTTTACCCTGCCTATCGCTATTGCGGCGCTGGTGCTTGGTGGCTTGCGCATCCGCAATGTATCGGCCCCTCGCTATGCTCCGCTCGATGTGCTCTCGGTTATCCTGTCGGCCTTTGCCTTTGGCGGGCTGGTTTACGGCTTGTCGAGCTTTGGTGAGAGTTTTGCCCACACCGGGGAGCCCGGTCCGGTGCCACTCTGGCTGCCGATCGCCGTCGGCGTGATCGCCATGGGTCTATTCGCCTGGCGCCAATTCGGCCTGCAACGCGAAGACAAGGCGCTGCTGGACCTACGTGTCTTCCAGTCGCGCAACTATACCGTGTCAGTCTCGATGATGCTGGTTGCCATGATGGCCCTGTTCGGCACGGTCATCCTGCTGCCCATCTACACCCAGAACGTGGTCGGTCTCGACACGCTCGAAACCGGTCTTCTGCTATTGCCCGGCGGCCTGATCATGGGGCTGCTTGGCCCGGTAGTCGGCCGTCTCTACGACCGTGTCGGTCCGAAGGTCCTGGCTGTGCCGGGCGCCATTCTGGTCTCCGCTGTGCTCTGGGCGCTGACCACGGTGGGGCAGGACACCGCGCCTTGGGCGTTGCTGGCGGGCCATGTAGTGCTCAGCGTTGGACTCGCCCTGATCTTCACCCCGGTATTCACCTCGTCAATGGGTTCGGTGCGTGCGGAGCTTTACTCGCACGCCTCGGCCGTACTCGGCTCGATCCAGCAACTGGCAGGTGCAGCAGGCATTGCCCTGTTCGTGGCGCTGATGACCATTCGCACCGCGGCCCTGACGTCCGAGGGTGTCGACCAGGTGGAAGCGCTGGCCGGCGGTATTCGCGCCGCTTTCCTCGTAGGGGCGATCATCTCGCTCTTTGCCATTCTTGCGGCTTTTTTCATCCGCAAGCCCGAGGGTGGGGCGCCCGGGCATGGCGGCCACTGACGCGAACCACAAATGAAAATGGGCGCCGGATCGCTCCGGCGCCCTTTCCTTATGGGCCCGCCCCCAGCGCCTGCTTCAGAAAGTCTATGACCACCCGGACACGCCGGGGCTGATAGGGCCGCGATGGATAGACCAGCCACGCAGCGTTCTCCCCGATCGAAGGAGAAAGCCTGTCATTAGGAAGCAGCGCAATGAGCTGGTTCATCCGAATACCGTCATTGACCAGCCAGTCGGCCAGAAGCGCAATACCGGCCCCGTCGAGGCAGGCGCGCCGCAGCGCGAGGGGCGAACTGATCGACATTGCGGGTTCGACCATGAAAGGGACCGCCGGTCTCCCCTCGCCAAGTCGGAACCACCGCTCGCCCATGCCTGGGAGGGCATAGGCAAGGCAGGCGAACCCCTTGAGGTCGCCAAGGGTCTCCGGCGTGCCATGTCGCGCCGCAAATGCTGGCGAGCAACAAAGGATATAGCTTGTACCATGCAAGCGGGCCGCCACGACATCACCCGACACATGCGGGGCGTGCCTGAGGGCCAGGTCGATCCCTTCCGATACCAGGTCCTGCTGGGTCTCGGTGAGAACAAGCTCGAGCTTGAGCTCGGGATGCCTTTCCTGCATTCGCCCCAATAGCGGCACCACCCGCCTTTCGCCATAGGCCACCGATGCCGAGAGCCGAACTTTACCCCGCACCTTGTTGGCCGCTTCACCCACGCAGTCCCGAAGCGCCTCCATTTCGGTCAGGATATGGCGCGCATGCACCAGCACATTGGCACCGGTTTCAGTCAGCGACAGATGCCTCGTATTGCGCTCGAACAACCGTCCGCCCAGATGCCTTTCAAGCGCGGCAATCTGGCGCGAGACCGTTGAGGGGTCAGTTTGATGCCTGTCGGCGGCAGCGGCAAAGCTGCCCGCATCTGCAGCACTCACCAGCAATTCGAGCAGACTGAGCTTCATTGATGCAGCTTCGGAATGAGTGAGTGGGTATCGCGTCCATTTTTCCAGATTTCTGCACGCGCTACCAGAGCGCTTGTGAACATCTGGAGTATACAAGACGATGCCTTCCATCGAGCCCGGCGGTGCCTTTCCGCCAATATCCCTCACCCTGCTGACAGGGGAGGACATGACCTTCGGCGCTGGTCACTGGCACCTCCTCGTCATCTATCGCGGCGCCCATTGCCCGATGTGCAAGGCATACCTCACCGCGGCCGAAGCCCTTCGCCCGCGCTTTGCCGCGGCCGGTTTTAATCTGGTGCTAGCATCGGCAGACAGCGCGGAGCGCACACGGCCGCTGCTGAGCGAAACGGGCTATAATGGACCGGTCGCCGCGGGGCTGTCCGTTGACCAGATGCGAGAGCTTGGGGTCCACATGACCCCGGCTGGCGATACAGGCGCTGCCGGCCCCTTTGCCGAACCGGCGGCCTTTGCGGTGGATGCGGAGGGTCGCCTGCACCTGGTCCAGATCGGCAACGCCCCTTATGCCCGGCCCGATCTTGAAGCCTTGCTGGCTGGCCTTACTTACGACCGGGACAATGCCATCCAGCCCCGGGGTGGCGCACGATGAGCTCCGATATGCGACTTGCCTTGGCGGGAAAACGCGTCGTGATCACCGGCGCCAATCGTGGCATTGGTGCCGCGATCGTGGATCTGTTCGCCCGGAAGGGCGCGCATCTTGCCATGGTGAACCGGCGGCCTGCCGCTCCGTCGGGAAATGCGGGGGTTGTCGAGGTGCTCTGCGACCTCGCCGATTGGTCGGCAGTACCGGTCGCAATTGGCGCAGTTAGGGCGGAACTGGGTGGGATAGATATTCTCATCAACAATGCGGGGACTATCGAGCCCATAGCAAGGGTCGAAGACAGTGATCCGGCCGCCTGGGCAAGCGTTGTGCAAACCAATCTGGTGGGCGCATTTGCCGTTACGCATGCGGTTCTGCCCGCGATGCTGGAGGCGGGCGGCGGCACCATCGTCAATGTCAGCTCCGGCGCGGCAATTGCCCCGCTGGAGGGTTGGAGCCACTACTGTGCCAGCAAGGCGGGCTTGTGCGCCCTGACTGCGTGCCTCGATCTGGAGCTGCGTGCCAAGGGCATTCGTGCTTTGGGAATCAGTCCCGGTACCGTGGCCACGGATATGCAAGGGGCCATTCGACGCTCGGGCCTCAACCCCGTCAGTCGCCTGGACGCCAACGTCCACATCGCGCCGCTTTGGGTGGCTCAAGCGATCGCGTGGCTGTCGACGCCGGAGGCAGACCGTTTCCTGGGAACGGACTTTTCACTCAAGACCGAAGAGGGGCGCAGACTGGCCGGCTTGCCGCACAGCCGAGTGTCGCGCAGCTAGCGACCCGAGCTGGCGGGACAAATGCCGCCAGCTCGGTTTGGCTTTAGTTGGGCCGCGACTTACCGCTCGTCGAGCCGCGGCATCAGTTCGACAAAATTGCACGGCTTGTGTCGGTAATCGAGCTGGTGGCTAAGAATGCCTTCCCAGGCGTCGCGACAGGCGCCACGCGAACCGGGCAGGCAGAACACGAATGTGGTGCCGATCAATCCCGCTGTGGCGCGCGACTGCAGTGAGGAGGTGCCCACCGTGGTGGCCGAATATTGGTGAAACAGCACCGAAAAGCCTTCCATGCGCTTATCGAATAGTGGCTCGACCGCCTCCGGCGTGATGTCGCGCCCGGAAAACCCGGTGCCGCCGGTGGTCAGGATCACATCGACCTTGGAGTTGGCCACATAGGTCTGCACTGCGGCGCGGACGAGCTGAATTTCGTCGCGCACCACCTGCCGCTCAAAGCACTGATGCCCATCTGCCTCAAGCAGGGACTTGAGCAGAGCGCCACCGGTATCGGTTTCCAGCGTACGCGTGTCGGATACGGCAATGACGGCGATGGATAATGGCTTGAAGTCCCGGTCCTCAAATTTTGCCGTTTTGAACATCGCCATTACCCTCCAGCGTCTCGATCAGTTCCTCTGGCACCGGCGCTTCCCCGGCGGTGGTGAACTCGTCCGCCTCCATATCAGCGCGCGGGTCGAGGGCAAAGGTTTCGGGTGTCACCTGTTTATCGCTCATTGCCTGGAACGGCGCGCGCTCAGCAGCATCCACGCTCTTGCGCACCCGCATCCGCAGATAGGCTGCCCCGGCCAGAGCACCATGGAAGCTGGCCGTGACCAGGAACAGGCCGACAGGCTGCCAGGCCCCCATGATCAATGAGGCAACCGCCGGGCCAAGGGCAAGGCCAACGCCCAGGATCAGCAGCATGCCTCCGGCGATCTTGGCAAAATCACCGTCGCGGGCAAAATCGTTGGCATGAGCCACCGCCACCGCATAGATGGGGTTGGCCGCAAAGCCATAGGCGGCAAAGAGCACATACATGCCCCAGCCGGCGCCGGGGTTGATCAGGACGGTCATCGCCCCGACGACGGCCGCAAATCCGGCCAGCCCGATCAGCACCAGTCGCCGGTCGATGCGGTCGGACAGGCGTCCGAAAGGCACCTGCGCTACCGCGCCGAGGATCGCCGCTACGGCAAACAGCAGGGCGATCCCACTCGCATCCAGCCCCTGCTCGTACCCATAGACTGGGGCCAGCGTGCCGAATGCGCCATTGGCCATGCCGACCGAGAAGGCGGCAATCGCGGCGACTGGTGAAGTGCGATAGAGCAAGCCAATGTCGACCCGCGCCGATTGCAATGGCTGGGGTTGCGGGCTCGACGTCAGCGCGGTGGGCAACACCGCGCAGATAAAGCTGATTGCGCCGATGACGAAAGGTATGTAGCCCGCCGTGCCGGTAACCGACATGGCAACCTGTCCCAGGGTCGAGGCTGCCATGTTGATGGTCACATAGATCGAAAAGATCGTGCCACGGTTGCGGTTGTCGGACACCTCGTTGAGCCAGCTCTCAACAATCATCGCCGCCCCGGCAAAACAGAAGCCGGAAAGCGCCCGCAGCATGATCCAGCTAAAATCATTGATCCAGAGCAGGTTGAGCAGGATCGTGATCGTGCCGATGGCCGCCATCACTGAGAAGGCGCGAATATGCCCCACCTTGCGCACGACCAGCGGCACCGTCAGTGAACCGGCGACGAAGCCGATCGACCAACCCGTGCCGATCAGGCCAAGTGCCAGTAGCGAGAAACCTTCTTCAGCGCCGCGAACCGACAGCAGAAGCCCCTGCAGGCCGCCACCGAACATGAGCAGGGCCGACCCCAGGAACAGGGCATAAATCTTGATGACGGAAGCCATGACGCTATTCGGCCTTCGGATAGAGCTTGCAAATCACACGAACGCGACCATAGCGCGTTCAGTTGCCCTGGATAGTCAGGAATTGCGGGTCAGGCGAGACCGAGTTCTTCCACGCGCTGCTTGAAGCTCAGCAGGTCTCGCCATGCCTGTTGCTTGGCCGGCGGATTGCGCAGCAGATAGGCCGGATGCAGAGAGGGCAGAGCTGGCACGGAATGGGAGCCGATGGTCACGTCCTGCCATTTGCCGCGCATCTTGATAATGCCGCTGGTGGTTTTGAACACGGTCTGCATGGCCGGGCCGCCCAGCGTCATCACCAGTTTGGGTGCGACCAGTTCCACCTGCCGGTTGAGGAAGGGCAGGCACAATTCCATTTCCTCGGGCGTCGGCGTGCGATTGCCGGGCGGGCGCCAGGGCACGGTATTGACGATGTAGACCGAGGTGCGGTCGAGCCCAATGGCGCCCAGCATGCGGTCGAGCAATTGACCCGATCGGCCCACAAAGGGCTTGCCCTGCCGGTCCTCTTCGGCACCGGGAGCCTCGCCGATCAGCATGATCTTCGCTTCCGGATTGCCATCGGCAAATACCAATCTGGTGGCGCGAAACTTCAGGCCGCAGCCATCGTAGTTTTCAAGCGCAGTGCGCAGGGCGTCGAGCGATTGGGCCGAAGCTGCCAACTGGCGTGCTTCGCTCGGGTCGCCGCCAACCGGACCAGAAAGGGGCGGGGGCGCCGCGGGTGCATCGCCGGGCAAAGGGGCACGCGGCGGCATGGCGGTCGGAGCAGGTGGCTTCTGGGCAAAGCGATCGGCCGGTTCATCAACCACGGCCAAATCCACTCCGGCGGCCCGATACCAGTCGAGCACCGAGAGCAGTTCGGCATTGTTGAGCGGTCGATCTTGAGACATTGGGCCCGTTATGTCACACCCCGTTCGAGGCGACCAGTCGCACATCAGGCCCTAAAGGTGCATTTTCAATGGCAGAAGCCGGTAATCGCGAAACGCTTCCGACCGATGTACTGATCGTCGGTGCCGGACCGTCCGGTCTGGCCGCCGCCATTCGTCTCAAGCAGCGTCATCCCGACCTCGCTGTGACGGTCGTGGAGAAGGCCGCCGAGATTGGCGGCCATATCCTTTCGGGCGCGGTGATGGACCCCGTGGGTCTTGACGCGCTGATCCCCGATTGGCGGCTCAAGGCTGCACCGGTCGGTCCCGACGTCACCAGGGACACTTATCACTTCCTCACTCAATCGGCCGATTTCGCCTTCCCCCATGCGCTGGTGCCGCCGCAGATGCGCACGAAGAATGGCATCATCGTCAGCTTGGGTGATCTGGTGCGCTGGTTGGGCGAACAGGCCGCAGAATTGGGCGTCGATATTTTCCCTATGACGGCAGCGGTCGATGTGCTGCGGAGCGGCGATGGCCCGGTACGCGGCATCATCACCGGCGATCTTGGTCTGGATGCAGAGGGCAAACCCAAGTCGGGACACGCTGAGGGCATTGCGCTCGAAGCAAAATACACTTTGATTGCGGAGGGTGCGCGCGGCTCGCTGGCCAAGCAGATCATCGGCGACTTCGCGCTCGACAAGAATGCCAGCCCGCAGAAATTCGGCCTCGGTATCAAGGAAGTCTGGGAAATCCCGGCAGACCGGCATCAGCCGGGCCGGGTCGACCACTTTCTGGGCTTCCCGCTCGACAAGCGGACCGGTGGCGGCGGCTTTGCCTATCACGCCCAGGACAACAAGCTCTATCTCGGGCTGGTCGTGCACCTCGATTATGCGGACCCCACACTCTCGCCATTTGACGAATTCCAGCGCTTCAAGACTCATCCGCGCATTGCCAGCTTGCTCGAAGGGGCAACCCGCATCAGCTATGGCGCGCGCGCGCTCACTGCCGGCGGGTTGCAGGCCGTACCGGACCTCGCCTTCGAGGGGGGCGGACTGATCGGCTGTGCGGCCGGGTTCATGAACGCGCCGCGCCTCAAGGCCATCCACAACGCGATTCTTTCCGGCATCGGCGCGGCAGACGCAGTGGGCGATGCCATTGCCGCGGGGCGTCAGCATGACCGGATTGCCGATCTCGGCCATCACGTCCTTTCGACCGGTATCGAGAAAGAACTGGCCGGGGTCCGTAACCTCAAGCCGCTCTGGAGCCGGTTCGGCACACTGCTCGGCGCATTCCTCGGCGGCTTCGATATGTGGTGCCAGAACCTGCTGCGCTTTTCGCCCTTCGGCACGCTGCGCTGGAGTACGCCTGATTCGGCCCAGCTCAAGACTCTGGACAAGGTCAAACCACGCCAATATGCCCGCCCCGATGGCAAGACGACCTTTGATAGATCATCCTCGGTGTTTCTGGCCAATCTGGCCCATGACGAGGACCAGCCGGTTCATCTCGTGCTGGCAGATCCGTCCGTGCCAGTCAGCGAAAACCTGCCGCGTTATGGCGAGCCCGCACCGCGCTATTGCCCTGCCGGCGTTTACGAAATGGCTGAGGAAAACGGCGCGCCGGTGTTCCGCATCCACGCGGCCAATTGCGTGCATTGCAAGACCTGCGACATCAAGGACCCGGCCCGCAATATCACTTGGGTGCCCCCCGAGGGCGGTAGTGGGCCGAACTACAGCGGAATGTGACCGGGCAAAATGGCCCTGCCCTTGCGGCGCAGTCGCAAAACGGACAATCTTTGCGCCCACACGCGCCGGCAACGGCATAGGGAGAATTTGAGCACGTGACCCTGCTTTCCAATCGACCGGCATGGCGCCTCGCCGTGGCTGCAATGCTTGCCCTTATGGCCACCCCCCTTGCGGCACAAAGCGAGGCATCCGCAGGGCTGCGGCAGGCTGCGCAGGACATGCTCAAGCTGTTCCGCCCCAGTGTTACTGGCTCCTATATGGCAGGGCAGCAGGCGCTCAAAGATCTGCGGACCGACGAGGCCGCGCGCTATTTCTCTGACGCGGCCCAAGCGGACTGGGACAATCCCATTCTGATAGAACGAGCCTTTGTGGCGCTGGCGACCGATGGGCAGATCGGCAAGGCCGCCTCCACGGCGCGACGCATGCTCGAACTCGATCCGGCTAACGAACTGGCCGAACTTGTCGTCGCCTCCGAGGCGCTCAAGGAGCGTCGCTATGGTTCGGCCGTGCGCCAGCTCGGCCAGATCTCGCAGGACAGTTTCAGCGGCATCACCGCCGGCATATTGCGCGCCTGGGCGATGGTCGGGGACAATCGTGGCGACGACGCGCAGGCCCTGATGGAGAAGCTTGGGGCCAACGGGCTCGATGAATTCCTCGTGTTCCATCGCGCGTTGATGGCCGAAGCCGCAGGCGATACCGAACTTGCACTGGAGCTGGCCGCACGCGCCTTTGAGGCGGAGCCCTATGTGGCGCGCATGGCCGAAGTCTATGCCCGCATGCTGGCCAATGCCGGACGCTTCGACGAGGCCGTGGCCGTGCTCGACGCCTTCGAGGGCGAAGGTCTGACCCACCCGATTATCGAAATCGTCCGCGAATCGATCGAGGCCGGACGGCGGCCTGGCGTGTTTGCCGCCAACGTGCAGATCGGCGCAGCCGAAATGTTTCACGGCATTGGGGTGGCCCTGTCGCGCGATGGCAGCTCCGATCTGGCCCTGGTCTTCCTGCGGCTCGGCGTCTATCTCGATCCCGGCGCCGATGTGATCTCGCTGGCGCTTGGGCAATTGCTCGACATTGCCGGACAGCACCAGGCCGCCAACCAGATTTATGACGCCATTCCGGCCAATTCGGCCATGAAGCCCATGGCCGTCGTACGCATAGCTCAAAATCTGGATGCCACCGGCGACCGTGCAGAGGCCATCCGCCGCCTCCACAACATCATCGCGACGCGCCCTGACGATCTCGATGCAGTGTCCGTGCTGGGCGATTTGCTACGATATGACGAGGATTATTTGGCTGCCGCCGAGGCCTATACCAAGGCTTTGGAGATCACCGGCGGCGAGTCCCCGGCCGATTGGCGCTTCTACTATGTCCGCGGCATTGCTTATGAGCGTGCCAAGGAATGGCCCAAGGCCGAAGCCGACTTCCTCAAGGCTCTCGATCTCAATCCGGACCAGCCCCAGGTCCTCAACTATCTGGGCTATAGCTGGATCGACCAGGACATGCATCTGGTGCGGGCGCTCGAAATGATCGAGACGGCGGTCGCCGCCCAGCCGCAGGATGGCTACATCATCGATTCGCTGGGTTGGGCCTTCTACAAGCTCGACCGCATGGAAGAGGCCGTGGAAACGCTGGAACGCGCCGTTATGCTGCTGCCCAACGACCCCGAGATCAACGACCATCTGGGCGACGCCTATTGGAAGGTTGGACGCAAGCTCGAAGCGCGCTTCCAGTGGAACATCGCCCGCTCGGTCGACGAGACGGGCAATGTTGCTGAACGGGTTGGACCCAAGCTGGCCGAGGGGCTGACGCCCGCCTCCGAAACCCAGTAGCCCGCCCATGGTCCAGGCCATTGTTCAGACGGCGCCCGCCAAGATTAATCTGGCGCTGCATGTCACACATCGGCGCGAAGACGGCTATCACGATCTCGAAAGCCTGATCGTCTTCGCTAATATTTTTGACGAGCTCGAAGCGACCCCGGCGGACGAGGACGGTCTGACCATATCCGGGCCGTTCTCGAAAGGGCTCGGTGCTGGCCCCACCAATCTGGTGCTCAGGGCCGTAGCAGCTTTCCGCGCCCGCTGGCCGGATCTGTCGCCACCAGGTCTTAGCTTGCATCTGGTCAAGAACCTGCCGGTCGCCGCCGGCATTGGCGGCGGTTCGGCCGATGCCGCGGCGGCGCTGCGCATCATGGCCAGCCGAGCTGCTGAGCCTGTGTCGGTCGCGGAACTGGCTGATCTGGCGGCAACACTGGGCGCCGATGTGCCCGCCTGCCTGCTCTCGCGGCCGTTGGTGGCGCGGGGGGTGGGGGAGATCCTTTCGCCCTTGCCAGCATTTCCCCGGCTCTATGTGACGGTTGTCAATCCGGGCGTCGCTGTGGCCACCGCAGATGTCTTTCGCCGCCTGCGTGCCCATGACAACTACTCTTTGCCGGCATTGCCCGAGCCCCTGACGCGACCGGCCCAGCTTGGCCTGTGGCTCAACGAAACCCGCAACGACTTGCAGCCGCCAGCAGTCAAACTGGTGCCAGAGATCGGTATCCTTATCGAGGAACTCGCCGAGACCCCCGGTTGCATGATGTCGCGCATGTCCGGCTCCGGAGCCACGGTCTTCGGCCTGTTTGGCTCGGAGGGTCAGGCGCATGAGGCGGCCAATCACGTTCGGCGGAGGTATCCGGAATACTGGACCGCCGCCGCCGCGATATCCTCTCCGGCCATCTGACCCCCTGTTTGATGCAAATGTGATCGCTATAAAACGGTTGGACGGTTTTGAGCCTTAGCGGCTTCTGCTAATAAATCTCGGGGGCGAATCTTATTTTTGAATGTGCGGACGGAAGTCGGCGCTTTCTGGCTATCTGGATCCTGACGGCATTGCCTTTCCCAACCCTGCTCAAATCCATCGCGGTGGTCGGCCTGACCATGGCGCTGGCCGCCTGCTCCGGCGGCGGATCGTCCTCATCAAGTTCCAGTTCGAGCAGCGGTTCGGGCGGCGGCGGGTCCAGTTCGGTCCCAAGCTATGTGTTTACGCCAGCGCCCGGCGCGACCTGGGGCACACGCAGCGTCACCTTCAATGCCGCGCAAGCTGCTGCGTTTGCCGCCTCGGCCGAGTTCCGTGCCAGCGATGCACTCTGCGCCACGGTTGGGTGTGGTGTCACGCCGACTGGCACCGAGTCGGCGGCCTTCTTGCTGCATGGCGTCAACTGGGCTCACTCCGCCGGACTGACGGGCACGGGCGAGACAATCGCCATTGTCGATGACGGCTTTCGCCTGTCCCATCAGGAATTGGCCGGCAAGACCATCACGCAGACCGGCATATTGCCCAACAAGGGACACGGAACCTTTGTCGCCTCGCTCGCTGCGGGCCAGAAGGATGGGGTGGGGATGCACGGCGTCGCACCCGGTGCCGATCTGCACCTGACCTCCTTTGCGCCCTCCGGCTCAGGGTTCAGCATTGCCAATGTCACAGCCGGCACTCTGGCGTCCGCTAGTCTGAATGCAGTCGCACAGAACAATTCGTGGGGGTTCGAAGTCTCGTCCCTGACCTTGGACACCTACCTTAAGAACAATCCCGGCGCCACAACTGCACAAGGCCTGAACGCCACCCTCGGCCATGGCTCGGCCAATTGGCAGAGCTATATCGATGCTTTGGATAGTTTCCAGAACACGGGCGTCATTGTCTGGGCGCTGTCGAACAGCAACAGCTTTACTTCCGGCGATGTCATGGCCGCCTTGCCCTATTTCGAACCGCGTCTGGCGGAGTCCTGGATAGCGGCAGCCAATGGCTATTTTGAGGTCAATGGCAGCGGCGACATTACCCGGGCGGTTCGGCTGTCGGCGGCCTGCGGTCTGGCAGCCAAATTTTGTCTGGCTGGCGACGGCATCACCACTGGTGCCTGGAACAGCAGCGATAGCGCTTATGGTAGCAGCCTTGGCACTTCATTTGTCGCGCCGCAGGTCTCAGGCGCTGTCGCCTTGCTCGCCGAGGCATTTCCCGACATGACGCCGTCCGAATGGGCGCAGCGCCTGCTGGCCAGTGCAGACAATTCCTGGTTCGCCGCCCAGGGCGTCCCACTTGCCGGCACGATCGACTATGGCAATGGTGTTACGCATTCCTATTCGACCGAATGGGGCCACGGCGTGATGGATATTCGGGCCGCGCTCAGCCCAATCGGCTCGGTCTCGGTATTGAGCGGCTCCAGCGTCGCCAGCGCGGAACGCCATAGCTTGTCCGAGAGCACCATCGTGGCGCCGGCAAGCTTTGGCGATTCTCTTAGCCGCGCGCTCGAGCCACAGCAAATGGCGGTGTTCGATGCGCTCAACCGCGCCTTTTCCGTGTCGTCGGCCAGCGCGGTGCAGACAGCACCGACAACTGTGCTGCCGCGCCTTCCCGGTCAGGCCAGCGTCGATCAGGGAGATGATGGGCTTAATCTGTCCCACACCCATGACCTGGCCGGCACCGTGACCGGCTTTGGCGGAGCGGGCGGGGAGACCTCGGTACTCTCCATAGCCGGGGAAAGCCTACTCGTGGCTTCGATTGCCCCTGTCGGTGCGGCAGGCGAACTGACCACCTATGGCTTCGCCGCCGAGCACGGCGCGGTAGACAATGGCGCGCTGGCCGGAGCTGGCATGACTCTCTCCCTGCCGCTCGGCAGCGGGCAGGTCCGGCTCGGCGCTACCTTGGCGGGGGAAGAGGGAGCGGTGATGGGGCTCGATGGCGGAACAGCCTTCGATTTTGGGTCCGGAAGCGCCATCGGTGCACTGAGCCTGGCACTGGAACAGCCAATGTCGCCGGGCCTGTCGCTGTTCGGTCACCTCGAATATGGCGCGGTCGCGCGCCAGGGCGGCGGCAATAGCTTGGTCTCTGACCTTTCGGGCCTGACCTTTTCCGGCATGGAGATCGGCGCCAGTTTCGCCGATGCACTCGTCGCCGGCGACCGTCTGACCCTGTCAGTGTCGCAGCCCCTGAAAATCGAATCCGGCACGGTGGAATTGACCCGGCCAGTTGCGCGCGTGGCCGATGGCAGTATCGTCAACCAGACCTCAAGCGCTGAGCTCGCATCATCGGGTCGGGAGATCGATTTGGGGCTGTCCTATCAGGCCAGTCTGCCCAACCAGGCTTCACTCAGCCTTGGCTTCAAACACGCTATCAGCGCAGGACACGTCGCTGGACAGATCGGCTCGGGGCTGATGATCGGCTATCGCCAGAACTTCTAGGGCTAACTTGCGCGGCTGACGCTGTGGACCACCACATCGGCCAGAATGGATTTCATCTCGCTTTCAGGCAGATGATCCAGGGCCGAGATGGCGGCCTTGGCGTGTTCCTGCGCCTTTTCCAGGGTCTTCTTCAGCGTCTCGTAGCGGTTGAAGATGGCCACCACCTGATGCACTTCGAGGTCGGTGGCTTCGGCATTGCCCAAAGCGGCAGCGATCAGCGCGCGCTCGCTTTCACTGGCGGACTGCAGCGCCAGGATCACCGGCAGGGTCATCTTGCCCTCGCGCAGATCGTCGCCGACATTCTTGCCCAGCGTACCCGACTGCCCGCCATAATCGAGGGCATCATCGACAAGCTGGAAGGCATTGCCTAATTCCAGACCATACAGCGCCAGCGCTTTGCGACCGGCCTCGTCGGCCCCGCCCGACATGGCGCCCACCTCACAGGCTGCTTCGAACAGCACTGCGGTCTTGGCGCGGATCACTTCGGCATAGTCGGCGGCGGTCGTCTCGAGATCGCCCGTTTTGGCGAGCTGAAAGACTTCACCTTCTGCCATCACCGCAGAAGCGGCGGACAGCACTCCGAGCGCATCAACGTCGCGAGTTTCCACCATCATCATGAAGGCCTGGCCGAGCAGGAAGTCGCCCACCAGGATTGAGGCCTTATTGCCCCAGACCATACGGGCGGCCGGCTTGCCGCGGCGCATGTCGCTTTCGTCCACCACGTCGTCGTGCAGCAGCGTGGCATTGTGCATGAACTCGACGGCGGCGGCGAAATTGGTGGCGCTGCCATCGCCCTTGCCGAACAGGGTCGCAGCGGCGACTGTCAGCATGGGCCTCAAACGCTTGCCACCACTTTCGATCAGATAGCGGGCCAGTTCGGGCACCATGTCCACATGGCTTTCGGCGCGCTCCAGAATAAGCGCGTTGACGCGCGCCATGTCGTCCGCGGTGGCAGCTATCAGCCGCTCCACCGGGTTCACCTCTGGCACTTCATTGATCTGGGGCAGAACTGACACCGCCATAAAGTCCTTGATGCCTGAAGGGCAATTTGGGTTGAGACCGTAGCGCCCAGCCATGTATGGTCGGGCAAAACCAGCCTTCCGGTTGCGATGTCCCTAGACCAGCCTGCCCAGTTTGTAAAACATCAAACCATCACGCGCGACGCCTTTTTGGGCGGGCGGCTCACTCTGTCGCAGCCCCGCAACGGTTTTCGCGCCGGACTGGACAGTGTCCTGCTCGGCGCCGCCGTTCCTGCGGGCACGCGCAACCTGCTCGATATGGGGGCGGGCGTGGGAGCGGCCGGGCTGAGCGCCCTGGCTATGGGGCTCGCGGAGAAGGCATGTCTGGTTGAACGCGACGACGCGACGTTGGGGTTGGCCCGGGACAATATTGTGCAAAATGGCTTCGCCGACCGTGCCGATCTGCTGGCGCTCGACATTCTCTCCAAGGGTGCTGAGCGTCGCGCCGCTGGTCTTGGTGATAATGCCCACGATGTAGTGATTGCCAATCCCCCCTTTTTCGGTGCGGGGCAGGGCACGCGAGCGCCCGATGCCGCGAGGGCCAATGCGAGGCACATGGACGCCGATAGTCTTGAAACCTGGGTGAAATGCGCTGCGACAGCCGCCAGCGCCGGTGGCAGGGCAATCTTCATCTATCCTGCCGAAGGTCTCGCGGCCCTCCTGACGGCCTTCGATCGTCGCTTTGGCGACATCAACGTGCTGCCGCTCTGTCCGCGGCCGGCACAATCGGTCACTCGCATTCTTGTGCGCGGGATAAAGGGCTCGCGGGCGCCTGTAAGATTGCTGGCGTCGCGACCCCTGCACGGCGAATTTGGCAACGGTTTTGCCCCCGAATTCGACGCCATTTTGCGCGGTGCGGCGGTGCTGGACTGGTAATGGCGCCACCGCCTGCCTAAATGTCCTGAACATGCAAGGGAGCACACATGAACGAGACGCCCGCAGGCACCAAGCGCAATTGGCTGAGTCGCCTGATCCATCGCCCGCCCGTGGTTCCGGTGGTGCGCCTGCAGGGTGTGATCGCCGCCGAACAGCGTCCCGGCCGACTCAATATCGCTACGGTGGAACCGCTGCTGGCTAAGGCCTTCAGCATCAAATCAGCGCCCGCCGTGGCTGTTGTCATCAATTCACCTGGCGGATCGCCGGTGCAGAGCCGGTTGATTTCAAAGCGCATTCGCGATCTGGCCAACGAGCATAACAAGCCCGTGCTGGTTTTCGTTGAGGACGCTGCTGCCTCGGGGGGTTATTTTATCGCCGTGGCCGGAGACGAGATCTTTGTCGACCCGTCCTCGATTGTGGGCTCGGTCGGCGTCATCATGGCAACCTTCGGCTTCGTGGGCGCCATCGACAAGCTCGGCATCGAGCGCCGCGTGCATACGGCGGGCCGAAACAAATCGACGCTCGACCCCTTCCTGCCGGAAAAGGCTGAAGACGTGGAGCGCATCAAACGCTTCGAACTCGACATCCATCAGGTCTTCATCGACCATGTGAAGGCCGGGCGCGGAGAACGGCTCAAGGCCGACGACGATACTTTGTTCACCGGCGAATGGTGGACCGGCGTGAGGGGTGTGGAACTGGGCCTTGTCGACGCCATTGGCGATCTGCACACCGTCCTGCGCGAGCGCTTTGGCCCCGAAGTGGTGCTCAAGCCCATCGCGCCCAAACGCCCCTTCTTCGCTTTGCCCCGCCTGGGATTTTCGGCTCAGGGCATGGTAGAGGACGTCACCACCTCCTTCGAAGATCGCGCCTGGTGGGCGCGGATTGGTCTCTAGGTCTTAAAGCATGCTCCTGCGCATTCTGCTCTTTGTCGGCCTCGGCCTGTTGATCTACTTCGGCATTCGCCGCATCTGGAAGGATTGGACTAACAAGTTCAACCACGACGCAGAGGAAGCCAAGCGCGTCGCCCGCGAACGCGACCGGGCAGAGCGCGCCAAGCCCGGCGTTATCGACCTCAAGCGCGGCGAGGACGGCACTTATCGACCGAAGGACGGGGATCGCGACTAGCGGCTGTCCAGGATGCGCCGGCACCAAGCCATCAGCGCCAGATCGTCTGTTGCGAAGGACCAGTAGGCGGCTAGCCAACGCCTGGCGTTCGGGTAGTGGGCCGTAAGATTGTGTTCTGCAAGCCAGCCCATTGCCAGCGCGCGGTCTGTATCGGTTACTTCTGGCGAGATTTCTCTGTCGAGATAGGCGACCGCACTCCAGGCTTCCATGCGTGAGTCGCCCTTGATCGTTGACGCTCCAAAGTCGAGCACTGCCGAGACGGTACTGCCATGCGCCAGCACGTTGGCAGGGAAATAGTCCATATGCACGAGCGCCGGCCGGAATGGCTCCGGCAGCTCGAGATGACGCATCGCCGCTACGGCCGGGCGCAGGTCGGCTGGACAGCAGGCCAGGCTGCGCTCCAGCCTGACGCGGAGAAAGCCTGTCCAGTCAGTGGTGTGCAGCCCCTGACCGCCCAAAAGTGGACCATAACCCGGACGGTCGACTGATATGGTTTTGATCTGACCGGCCGTATCGAGATAGTCGTTGAGCAGCTTGGTGCGCTCGGTCCCGGACACGCTCCCCAGGAGCTGGGAGACCGGTTGCCCAAATAGTCGGGGTTCAATGCTGAAGACCCGCCCATTCAGCGTCTCCACGCGGTCCACCGATGGGACTTGAAACGTCAAATGCCGGGCCCCGGTCTTGATCTCGGCCATCAAGCTGGCCCTTTGTTCGGCAGCTGCCACCACGGCCCCTGCGCGCAAAATGCGAACGACACGCGCATCGTCCAGCGCATAGACACACGCTTCGCCTCCCGCTCCGAGCAGGGTCGCCTCCGGATAGCCGAGATAGGCCAGTATGTCGCGGTCAGTGGCGCCCATAGCTGCATCTGCGTGTGACTGAGATTGCGTGTCAATGCAGGCTTTGTCCTCCGCGCCATTGACCACTCCGGCGTGCCCCACTAGAGCTTTGTCCCGCTTCAATGCAGGACTTTTGACATGACCTCTCGCCCCGCCCACATGGACCCGAAGAATTCCTTTCAGGGTCTGATTCTGACGCTGCAGCAATTCTGGGCTGAGCAGGGTTGCGTGATCCTACAGCCTTACGACATGCAGATGGGCGCGGGGACTTTCCATACGGCGACGACGCTGCGCTCCCTGGGTCCGAAGCACTGGAAAGCCGCCTATGTGCAGCCATCCCGCCGGCCAACCGATGGGCGCTATGGCGAGAACCCCAATCGGCTGCAGCACTATTACCAGTTCCAGGTGATCCTGAAGCCCTCGCCGGACAATATTCAGCAGCTCTATCTCGACTCGCTGGCCGCCATCGGCCTCGACCAGAGCGTGCATGATGTGCGCTTTGTCGAAGACGACTGGGAAAGCCCAACCCTGGGCGCCTGGGGGCTGGGTTGGGAATGCTGGTGCGATGGTATGGAGGTGAGCCAGTTTACCTATTTCCAGCAGGTCGCCGGCTTTGAATGTTCCCCCGTGCCGGGCGAGATCACCTATGGCCTGGAACGCCTCGCCATGTATGTGCAGGGCGTCGAGAACGTCTATGATCTCAACTTCAACGGCCGCGAGGGTGACGAGAAAGTCTCATATGGCGACGTCTTCCTGCAAAATGAGCAGGAAAGCTCGAAATACAATTTCGAAGCCGCCGACACCGAAATGCTGTTCCGTCATTTCGAGGATGCGGAAAAGGAATGCCGCTCTATTCTCGAAAAAGGCGCCGAAGGCAATCGCCAGACCATGGCCATTCCGGCCTATGAGCACGTCGTCAAGGCCTCGCACAATTTCAACATGCTCGACGCGCGCGGCGTGATCTCGGTCACCGAGCGCCAGAGCTACATCCTGCGCATCCGCGAACTGGCCAAGGCCTGCGGTGAGGCCTGGCTGCAAACCGCCGGCGGCGGCGCGGAGTAAACCGCGCCGCTTGGCGTCAAGCCTCTACCGACGTTTCCACCTTCAATACCGTGAGCTTGTGTCGCTTGTCGGCGCGGTCGTGCCAGGTGATCGACTGGCCGGCCTTGAGGCCGATCAGCGCTACCCCGATCGGGGTCATCACAGAAATGCGGCCTTCCTCGATATTGGCATCCACCGGATAGGCCAGGGTCACAGTCTGCTCCTGCCCCGAATTGGTTTCAAAGGTCACGCGCGAACCCATACGCACCACGCCGTCGGGCAGCTTGGCGTCATTGACCACCTTGGCGCGGTCCAGCTCGGTGAGCAGGACTTCGGCCAGGTCCGGATTGCGGTCGAGACCGGCTTCGCCAAGTGCATAGAGCTTGGTGTGGTCGGTCTGGCCAAGCGTCAAGGGCGGGGTCAGGTCGCGGCGGATCTCAGTCATTTGAGCGTCCTTTCTAAAAGTCGGCCGCGCGCGCAAGGGGGTGCCGCGCAGGCGGGAAATACGAAGTTGAAAAACGGAGAACGGTGCGCCGGCGGCGAAACAGAACTGTTCAAGAGCCCTAAGCAGGCTCCGGCGCGGGCATGCCTAGGGTAGATAGCTTGCGTGAAGAAAGCTGCAGCGATGCCATTGGCGCGTGTTCATACACTGAAAGCTAGGGATTGGCGGCGGGAAGTCAAGCCCACCAAGCAAGTCGGCGTTGCAAAGCCCCAGCCACAATGCCAGTTTGCGCCCCACATTGCTTGAGGGAGCGCTGAAAAATGGAATGGGTCATTCTTCTGCTCGTGGTCGGCGTCGCGGGCTACGCTATCATCATCTACAATTCGCTGGTATCCAACCGGCAGATGGTGCGCGAAGGCTGGTCCGGCATCGATGTGCAGCTCAAGCGCCGCACCGATCTGATCCCAAATCTCATGGAAACGGTGAAGGGCTATATGGCCCATGAGCGCGAAACGCTCGACGCCGTGGTCAATGCCCGAGCCAAGGCCACCAGCGCTGCGGCGGCGGGCCCCGAAGCCCGGGCCAAGGCTGAAGGCGAACTCTCCGCAGCTCTGGGCCGCCTGCTGGCCATTGCCGAGGCGTATCCTGACCTCAAGGCAAATACCACCTTTCTCGAATTCCAGACCGCGCTCCAGAGCGTAGAGGATGAGATACAGATGGCTCGCCGCTACTACAACGGCGCCGTGCGCAACCTGAACATCCAGGTGGAGAGCTTCCCCTCAAATCTTGTCGCCAATGCCTTCAAGTTTGAACAGGCCGAATATTTCGAGCTTGAGAACGAGGCCGAGCGTGCCGTGCCGCAGGTGAAGTTCTAAGCTCCATGCCTGTTCTGCCCCGTCTGATCGCCGCTCTAGCGCTGTTCGTTGCGCTCGCCGTGCCCACCCTGGCGCGCGAGGAAATCCGCACCTTTGCCTCCGATGTCGAACTGTTGACTGATGGATCGGTCAATGTGCTCGAGACCATCGAGGTCAATGCCGAAGGCAACCAGATCCGGCGCGGCATCTATCGCGACATTCCGGTCACCATGATCGGGGAAAGCGGCAACAAGATCCGCATCACGCTCGATGTCGAGGCGGTGACACGGGGCGGCCAATCCGAAATGTTCCGTGTCGAGCGGATGGGCGATTTCCAGCGCATCTGGATCGGTGACCCGGACGTTTTCCTTGGCCGCGGCGAACACCTCTATACCATAGCGTACACCATGGATCGCATGGCGCGCCCCACCGCCGATGGGTCCGGTGATGAGCTCTATTGGAATGCCACCGGCAATTATTGGGACTTTCCCATTTTGAGCTCAGTTGCGCGCGTGCGTCTGCCCGATGGGGCGGTGATAGAGGATATGGCGGCCTATACCGGCGTTGCCGGTGCCACCGGCCGCGATGTCTCCATGACCCGCGAAAATGACAACACCGCGATTTTCCGCACCCTGCGGCAACTGGCCCCCGGCGAAGGCATGAGCTTTGCGGTGTCCTTCCAGAAGGGCCTGGTGACCTATCCCGAAGGGATGGACGCCCTGCTGCAAACCGCCTCGGACCTGCGCGAAGTTTGGCTGCCGGTACTCGCGGTCATCCTCCTGCTGGCTTACAATTTCACTGCTTGGCTGCATGTGGGCCGCGATCCGCCCAAGGGCACCATCATTCCGCTGTTTCATCCGCCACGCGACTTTTCGCCTGCGCTGACCCATTTCGTGCACAAATGGGGCTTCTCCAATTCGGGCTGGACCGCCATGACGGCCGCGATTTTCAATTTGGGCGTCAAGGGGCTGGTCACCGTCCGCAATCCGGGCAAGACGCTGACGGTGTCCGTGACCGGCAAGCAGCCAGACCACAAACTGCCCGTCGGTGAACAGATTCTGTTCTCCTATTTTGAAGGCAAGGGCGCCGTCACCTTCAACAAGGCCAATGGCAAGGATCTGGGCACCAAGCGCACCGAATTCACCAGCGCCATCGGAAGCGAAAACCGCAAGATTTGGTTCAACCACAATTGGGGCTATGCAGGTTTCGGTTTCCTGCTTGCTGTGGCCCTGATCGTAGCGATGGTGGTGTTCGATGTGCTCGAGCCGGTCTGGCTGTTCATCGCCGTCTTCGCGGGAATTTTCTTTGGCGTGATTGGAAGCGTGATTTTCGGGGCCATCAAGTCCGGAGGGGCCGTCCGGCGCTTCATCACGTTAGTATTCGTGGCGGTTTTTGCGTTCAATTTTGCCGGCGGGGCGCTGGGAACCTTCACCAGCTTCCCCATCAACTCTGCCGCATTGGCGGCCGCCTCCATGGTGCTGATTTGTGTTGTCTTCACGGTCTTGCTGCGGGCCCCGACCGTGCAGGGGCGGAAGCTCATGGACCAGATCGACGGGCTCAAGCTCTATCTCGAAACCGCCGAGAAAAACCGGCTCAACATTGTCGATGAGCCCCCCATGACCATCGAACGCTTCGAGCGGCTTTTGCCCTATGCGATTGCGTTGGAGGTCGAAAAGCCATGGTCCGAGCATTTCGAGGCTGAGCTGGCCCGTAACGCAGTTGCCGATGCAGACCAGGGCACCTATTCGCCGCACTGGTATTCGGGCCGCCGATCCTTCAATTCGGGCAACATCGCCAAGGCCGTGTCAGGCGCATCAGCCGGCATGGCCGCTGCGATGGTTGCAGCCCAGCCGGTCCAGGCCAGCTCGTCCGGTTCCAGCGGTGGCGGTTTTTCCGGCGGGGGCGGGGGTGGTGGCGGCGGCGGCGGCTGGTAGACAACGCACCGCCCCCACGCTAAGCACGCACACGCCTTCAAACACCGGTTGCCTTCCATGCCCGAACTGCTGCTCGAACTGTTCTCAGAAGAAATTCCCGCCCGCTTTCAGCGCCGCGCGGCCGAGGACCTCAAGAAAGCCGTGACCAACGCTCTGGTCGATGTGGGTCTGGTCTATGATGGTGCGAAGGCATTCGTCACCCCGCGCCGTTTGGCGCTGTCCGTTTCCGGCCTGCCGGCTCGCTCGCCCGACACGCGCGAGGAAAAAAAGGGCCCTAAAGTCGGGGCACCCCAGCCGGCAATCGATGGTTTCCTGCGTTCGGCAGGCCTTAGCTCCATCGAGCAGGCCAAGGTGGAAAGCGACCCGAAAAAGGGCGAGTTCTATGTCGCGGTGATTGAAAAGCCCGGCGCCGACGCCGTTGATCTGCTTTCAACCATCCTGCCCAAGGTAATGACCGATTTTGGCTGGGCCAAATCCATGCGCTGGGGCTCGGGCAGCTTCAACTGGGTGCGTCCGCTGCGGGCCATCACCGCCACCTTCGGCACCGAAAATGACGAGCCCATCGTCGTGCCCTTCTCGGCGGCAGGCCTGGGGTCCGGCCAGACCACATTCGGCCACCGCTTCCTCGCGCCCGACGCCATCCGCGTCAAGCGGTTCGAGGACTACCAGATCGCGCTGGAACGGGCCAAGGTGGTGCTCGACATTGATCGCCGCAAGGACATCATCCGCACCGACGCCGACAACCTCGCCTTCGCACAGGGCCTTTCCGTGATCCATGACGAAGGCCTGCTCGAAGAAGTGGCCGGGCTGGTGGAATGGCCCAATGTAATGATGGGCTCGTTTGATCCCGAATTCCTCAAGCTGCCCGAGGAAGTCATCATCGCCACCATCCGCGCCAACCAGAAGTGCTTCTGCCTGCGCGATGCGTCCGGCAAGCTGGCACCCAATTTCATCATCACCGCCAATACCATCCCCGCCGATGGCGGCGCCGTGGTGATCGCCGGCAATGAGCGCGTCATCCGCGCCCGCCTGTCGGACGCGGCTTTCTTCTATCAGGGCGATCTGGCCATTCCGCTCGAGCACGGCCTGCCCAAGCTCGAAAACATGGTGTTCCACGCCAAGCTGGGCAGCCAGTTCGCCATGGTCGAGCGCCTCGTGCATCTGGCGGCGCAGATCGCCCCCAAGGTCGGCGCAGATGTTGATCTCACCAAGCGGGCTGCGATGCTCGCCAAGGCCGATCTGGTGACCGACATGGTTGGCGAATTCCCCGAATTGCAGGGGCTGATGGGTCGCTACTATGCGACCGCCCAGAAGGAGCCGGCCGCGATCGCCAATGCCATCGAGATGCACTACAAGCCGCTCGGCCCAACCGACCGCGTGCCGACAGAGCCGGTCTCGATTGCGGTGGCTCTGGCCGACAAGCTCAACGTACTCACCGGTTTCTGGTCGATCGATGAAAAGCCGACCGGCTCGCGCGATCCGTTTGCGTTGCGCCGCGCCGCCCTCGGGATTATCCGCATCATCACCGAAAACGGGCTGAAATTCCCGCTCGAGGTCGAGCCGGATCTGTTGTCATTCTTCCATGACCGCCTGAAGGTGTCGCTGCGCGACGCCGGCGCCCGTCACGACCTGCTCGACGCCGTTATCTCAGCCAATAGTGACGACATTCTGCAGATCACCCAGCGTGTCGAGGCTCTCTCTACCCTGCTCGCCACCGATGACGGTGCCAACCTGTTGGCCGGCTACCGGCGCGCCGCCAACATCCTGGCCGCCGAGGAAAAGAAAGACGGCAAGGCCTATGCCGGTGCGGTCGATCAGGCTGCACTCAAGCTGCCCGAGGAAACAGCTCTGGCGTCGGCCGTAAATGCCGTGAACGGCGCAGTTTCCGAGCTGGTGGCCGAGGACGATTACAAAGGCGCCATGGCCGAGCTTGCCACGCTGCGGGGCCCGGTGGACGCGTTCTTCACTGCAGTTCTGGTCAATGATGAGGACGCTGCAGTTCGTTCCAATCGCCTGAACCTGTTGGCCCGCTTGCGCGACACCATGCATCTGGTCGCCGATTTCGCTAAGGTCTCTGGCTAGACCAAGGGAACCGGACGGGGACCGTCCGGTTCATCTGTCTCCACGCCACGATAACGCACAGGTCAGTCATGTCGGTCGGTCTCCTCGCTTTCCTTGATGACGTCGCTGGTCTGGTCAAGGTCGCTGCGGCCTCCCTGGATGACATCGCCGGACAGGCCGCCAAGGCCAGTGCCAAGGCTGCCGGGGCCGTCATCGACGACGCGGCGGTGACCCCAAGCTATATCAAAGGGTTCAAGGCGGAGCGGGAACTGCCAATCGTCGGGCGCATTGCTTGGGGCTCGGTCAAGAACAAGCTGATCTTCCTGTTGCCAGCCGCCTTGCTGCTCTCGGTCTTCCTACCCTGGCTGATCACGCCGCTGCTGATGATCGGTGGTGCCTATCTCTGTTATGAGGGGGCAGAAAAGGTGTTTCATCTTTTCGCGCCGCATGAAGCCGAAAAACATGAGGCCTCGATAGAGCACACCGCCATATCGCCAGCTACGCTTGAGGAACGGAAGATCGCCGGCGCGATCAAGACCGATTTCATTCTCTCGGCCGAGATCATGACCATCATCCTCTCGGCGATCGAGGTGGACGATTTCTGGAGCCGTGCCGCCATTCTGGCCTTGGCCGGCGTGGGCATAACGGTAGTGGTCTATGGCGCGGTGGCCCTGATCATCAAGGCTGATGATGTGGGGCTGTGGCTCGCCAATTCCGCGCGAACCGGTTTTGGTCGGGCGACGGGGCGCGGCATCGTGATCGCCATGCCGGTTTTCATGCAGGCGCTTAGCCTGATCGGGACTGCCGCTATGACCTGGGTCGGCGGCTCCATCATCGCCCATGGCCTTTATGAATTCGGCATCTCCGGTCCCGAGCATATCATCGAAGCGGCAGCCCATTGGGCCGAAGGCGCATTCCCCGCCATTTCCGGCCTTGCTGGCTGGCTGGCCACAGCATTTGTGGATTTCATCATCGGCCTTGCCCTTGGCGCCCTGCTTATTCCGGTGGTGGGCTACGCCATCAGCCCGGTCTGGGCGGCAATCAAGAAAATGCTGCCCAAAAGGACTAAAACGGCGGCGTAAAGCTTTCCGTTTTCTTCTTTTTGAACGGCGCCATGCCTTCACGGGCCAATTCGTCCGCGCGTTCGTTCAATTCGTCCCCGGCATGTCCCCTGACCCAGTGCCAGGAAATTTCGTGGCGCTTGGTGGCCTCGTCGAGCGCCTGCCATAGCTCGACATTCTTGACCGGCTTCTTGTCTGCCGTGCGCCAGCCATTGCGCTTCCAGCCGTGAATCCAGCTCTGCACGCCGTTCTTGACATATTGACTGTCGGTATGGAGATCGACGCGACAGGGGCGGCTCAGCGCATTGAGCGCCTCGATGGCCGCCGTCAGCTCCATTTTATTATTGGTGGTCAGCACCTCGCCGCCCTTCAGTTCCTTGCGATGCGGCCCGAATTGCAGAATGGCACCCCAGCCGCCAGGGCCGGGATTGCCTGAACAGGCGCCGTCGGTATGGATGATCACCCCATCAGGCATGGTCTGGCCGCTGGTAGACATGGAACTGGCAGGTGAGCCCGTTCGGCTCGACCTCGACATGCGTTTCTTTCATGCCGATCTTTTTGAGGACGGCAAGGGAAGGGGCGTTTCTGGTGTCAGCGAAGCCGATGAAATGGGGCGCGGCGGTTTCCCGGAAGATCCAGTCCCGCAATCCGCTCGCCGCCTCCTTCGCATAGCCGGCCCCGTGATGCTCTTCAAACAGGGCGTAGCCTATCTCGGGTTCTCCGGTGCGGGGATAAATGCCGTATCCGGCGCGGCCAATGAATTTGCCATCGCTCTTGCGCGTCAGTCGCAGCTTGCCCAATTGCCGGGTCTCGAACAGTTCGATCCAGCCGCGCAACGCTGTCTCGGCCTGTTCGCGTGTCCAGGGCGCCCCGTCCAGGCTCAGATATCGCGATACATTGGGATTGCCGTGCAAAGCCACCAGATCGTCAAGCTGGTCCATCCGCCAGCCGGACAGCACCAGCCGCTCGGTTTCGAACAGATCAAGGCTCATCGTCCCGAAGCCACTTCCAGATTGCGCAGGACGCGGGGAATGTTGAACGCAATGTTCTCCTCGGCCGTGGTCTTGGTCTCAACCTGCACATCATAGCGCGCCGCGAAGGCATCGATCACTTCTTCGACCAGGCTCTCGGGCGCCGAGGCACCCGCGCTGACGCCAAGTGAGGTGATGTCACCATATAATGACCAGTCGATTTCGCTGGCCCGGTCGACCAGCGTCGCGATTCGGCAGCCATTGCGCAGGGCCACTTCCACAAGGCGCTGCGAATTGGACGAATGCGGCGAGCCAACCACGATCATGGCATCGACCAGCGGCGCCACGGCCTTGATGGCCTCCTGCCGGTTGGTCGTGGCGTAGCAGATGTCCTCTTTGTGCGGGCCATTGATTGCCGGAAAACGCGCCTTGAGGGCGGCGACGATTTCGCGCGTGTCATCCACAGAAAGCGTGGTCTGTGTCACAAAGGCCAGTGTCGCGGGGTCCTTCGGGGTGAAGGTCTGGGCATCCTCTACCGTCTCGATCAGTGTGACCGCTCCTGCAGGAAGCTGGCCCATGGTGCCGATCACTTCAGGGTGACCCGCGTGACCGATCAGCACGATCTCGTGTCCTTCCTCATGGTGGCGGGAGGCTTCGACATGCACCTTGCTCACCAGCGGGCAGGTGGCATCGAGGAAGAACATGTTGCGCGCTTTGGCATTCGCCGGCACGCTTTTGGGCACGCCATGAGCGGAAAAGACCACGGGTGCCTCGGTCTCGGGGATTTCGTCGAGTTCCTCGACAAACACCGCACCCTTGGCCTTCAGGCCCTCCACCACATATTTGTTATGCACGATGGCGTGGCGCACATAGACGGGTGCGCCATATTTTTCGAGCGCCAGTTCCACGATCTGGATCGCGCGGTCCACGCCGGCGCAGAATCCACGCGGGGCACAGAGAAGAATGTCGAGGTGCGGCCTTTTTTCCATGCCAGATCAGATGCTTTCCCAACACTTGCAAGTCAAGTGCTGTTGCAGCCGGGGCTGGGCATAGGCAATATGCGCTAGAGTGTGTGACCGGGACGGTTCCAGGTGAGTTTGGCGCAGGAAATGTTTGCGATTGCCCCGGCGACGGGGAAAGCGAACCTGAGCGCTGGTCAGCTCAAGCTGCTCACCGGCAAGTCCCGCTGGATTTTCCGCGTTGGCGAAGCCGGCTTCCCCACCGTGCCCACCATTGCCATCACCCGCGCCGCCTGGGAGGAATTGCAGGCCGAACGCACACGGCGCGATACGCGGCTGCGTACCCATTGGGTGGCATGCCTGTACAAGCTCGTCTCCAAGGACGGTCCGGCCCCTCAACTGGTGGTGCGCACCTCGGCCTCTTCGCACAATAGCGGACTGGCCCCCGCGCGGCTGGGGATAACCGCGCCGACGGCGCCTGAAGATTCGGTGGACCCCACCCGGCCCCTCGCCAAGGCGATCAAGCAGGCTTTCGAAAGCTACGGATTTTTTGGGGGCGGCTGGATTGCGCCACGCAACGAGGATGATCGCGCCCGTCAGATCGTATTAGTTCAGGCCGTTGCCGGGGGCGAAATAGAGCAATTCCTGACCCGCAATGCCAGCACTGGGGCCATGGGGCCGGCGCCGCTCAATGGTGCGCCCTTGCCACGTCTGCCCGATGATGTGAACGCGCTGGTTGATCTGCTTGATGCCAAGGCGGGGCGCCACATGGCGTGTCTGGTCGCCATCCAGAAAGGCAGGGTGACCTTCCTGTCCGCGCGACCGGTGCAGGCGAGCGCCGGGGCCGATCTGCAAGCGGCGGTGGATCGGGTCGAACGCAAAGTCTGGACGCCCCAGGGCGCGGTGTCGCGCGTTGACCCCAGCCGCCTGGCGCTGATGCTGCACCCGCGCCTGAAGGCACCGGAAGAGGCGACACCCATTGCCATGGGTCTGGGTGTTTCGCCGGGCGCCGCCAGCGGCGTCATCACCTTCAACCCGGATGACGCGGCACGCCTGCGGGCTCGCGGCAAGCATTGCATCCTGGTGGTCAACGAAACCGGCCCCGCCGATATCGAGGGCATGAAGGCGGCCACCGGCATTCTGACAGCGCGTGGCGGCATGTCGAGCCATGCCGGCGTGATCGCTCGCATCACCGGCAAGCCCTGTGTCGCGGGAGTGCGCAGCCTCACCGTCGATACGCTCGAAATGATCTGCCGTATTGGCGAGCGCGAGTTTCACGCCGGGGACCGGCTGACCATCGACGGCACCGATGGCGCGGTGTATCTGGGCAATCTGCCGCTCGCCCAGCCCCAGATCGGCGGCGCCATCGGCACGCTGCTGGGCTGGTCCGACGCCAGCCGAAGAATTGCCGTGCGTACCAATGTCGAAACCGTAGAGTCGGCGCAGACCGCTCTCAGCTTCGGCGCCGAAGGCATTGGCCTGGCGCGCTCCGAACACATGTTCTTTTCGCCCGAGCGTATGGTGGCGCTCAGGCGCATGATCCTCTCGGAAGACGAGGATGCCCGGTCGCGCGCCATCGCCGGGTTGGTCGATTTTCAGACTGGCGACTATTCGGCTCTGTTCTCGGCCATGCAGGGCCTGCCGGTCACCGTGCGTCTGTTCGATCCGCCGCTGCATGAATTCTTGCCCCGCACGGATGAGGAGGTCGAGGAGACGGCGGCGTCGTTGGGCGTGGCTGTGCGTGCCTTGCGCCTGCGGCTCGAGCGCATTGCCGAGATCAACCCGATGCTGGGCCATCGCGGCGTGCGCCTGGCCATCACCTATCCCGAAATCCTGCAAATGCAGATGCAAGCGGTGGTCGCTGGCGCCCGTGCGGCCAGCGAAACCCAGACACAGCCGGTGGTGGTCGAGGTTATGGTTCCCTTTGTTTCCACGGCCACCGAGGTGTCCTGGGTGCGCGAGCGGATCATGACCATTCTCGACAATGCTGGCATGGGCCGGACTGATCGCATTCGGGTTTCTTTCGGTACCATGATCGAATTGCCCCGCGCCTGCCTCCGCGCTGGTGACATTGCCTCCATGGTTGATTTCATCTCCTTCGGCACCAACGATCTGACGCAGACCACTTTCGGCATTTCGCGTGACGACGCGCCGGCCTTCCTCGCCGCCTACCAGCGCAAGGGTGTTTATGAGCGCGACCCCTTCGTCACCATCGACGAAAAGGGGGTGGGCGAGATGATCGCCATTGCTATTGCGCGCGGCAGGGCGGCCAATCCGCGTCTCAAGGTCGGGATTTGCGGTGAACACGCTGGCGATCCGGCATCGCTGCGCTTCTTTGCCGGTTTGGGCGTCGACTATGTCAGTTGCTCACCCTATCGTGTACCGGTGGCGCGGCTGACCTTGGCCCAGGCTTCGGCTTAAATAGCTGCCATCGCATACCTATATGCGATGTATGACAAAACCGGCCACAACGTGCCGGGACAGACGGGAAGGGGCCGTGGTCTACGTGAGAAGTTTTGCAGTTGTCCTCGTGTTGCCAGTGCTTTTGGGTCTCGTGCAGCCATCACTGGCGCAATCCGGTGCGCAATGCGCGCCCATCGAAAATGATGCCGAGCGTCTGGTTTGCTATGACGATGTCTTCCGTCCCGGCGGCATCGTGCCCGAAGGCGTAAGCGTCACCTTGCAGTCCCAGCAATTGATTCCTGCCCGGCCAAGTGGGCGGGCACCGGCGACCATAACCGTCTTCTGCGAGCTGGATACCCTGCAGGTTGCTTTTGCCTTCGCTGGTAATTCCATGTCGGCCCTTGGCCGCGGTGACACCGGCATAACCCTGCAATATGATCTGCAGCGCGCCAGAAGCTCGACATTGCCAGTCAGTGAAGACAATACCGCCATCCTTATCGACAATACGCAGGATGCGCGCGCCTTCCTTGATGGGCTGATCGGAGCGACCAACTTGACGGTGCGGGTGACTCCAGCCACCACGCGCTCGCTCACAGTCCGCTTTCGCGTAGCCGATTTCGCCGACGAGGTTGCGCCGGTCATCGCCGCCTGCGGGCAATAGCGAGCACGCACATTTTGCCGCACCCTATGCCGCAACACGGTCACAAACGCGCCCTTTGCGTGCCGCGAACCCCATTTACCCAGCGCTAACCTTAATAACCGATCATCACAACCGTCGGCATTTGAGCGTCACATTTGCCGGGCTGAGTTGTGTTGCGTAGCGTTGAGTAGAGTATATGGCCCTTTCCCACCGGCCGATGGCGCCCGAGCGTCCGGTCAGAGCGGTTAGCCGAACAGCAATTGTCGCCCGAGGGGCGATGCTGCTGCTTGTTGCCCCCCTAGTCTATATTGGTCTCGCTGGCGCAGCGTTCGGACCCGGTTCAGCACCCCTTGGCAGTGCAGGCTTGCCTGGTCAGCCCCAGCCCGTTGAGGTTGCAAAGGCCAGCCTGAGCTATAACGGCGTCGATCCCATCATTACCGGCTCAGTCAATCATCTATTCGAAAGCGCCAGCTTCACCGGTCCTAACCGCGCGCAAAAGACAGATCGCGTGCGCCCGGCGGTCGACGCACTGACGATTTCAAAGAGTTTCGAGCAAGCGCGTACGCAGATCGCCGCCCTGCGCGCCCCTGCAAATTCGGCCGCAATTGAGCGGACCAATGTTGCCGATGCCGGCGACCCGGCCGATGTCGAACCTAGCCCGCGCATCGCGGTCGCTTCGCTTAACCCCACCGCAGCCGCTGCGCTGGACGCCATTGCCGGCATCGCGCCCAAGACCGAGGGGGAAACCCTTACCGACGTCACCTTGCCTGTCTCGGTGCCCGAACAACTGGCGTACGCACGTGCCAGTGCGCCCGCGACGGTCACGGAATTGCAGGGTGAGCCGATGGCTGACCTGTCGGACAAAGAGCTTTGGTGCCTGTCCACCGGCATCTATTTCGAGGCGCGCGGTGAAGTTTATCGCGGCCAGGTCGCAGTGGCTCAGGTCATTCTGAACCGCGTCAAGGATCATCGTTATCCTGATACCATCTGCGGGGTCGTGTTCCAGAACCAGAACCGCCGCAATGCGTGCCAGTTCTCTTTTGCCTGCGATGGCATTCCCGAGACGATCACCGAGCGTAAGCCCTGGGATCAGGCCGAGGAAATCGCGGCCAAGGTCACCAGCGGCGAGCTCTATCTGACGGAAGTGGGTGACGCGACCCACTATCACGCCACCTATGTGCGACCCGCCTGGGCCCCGCGCATGACCAAGGTCACGCAGATTGGCCTGCATGTGTTCTACAAGTTCAAGCGCGGTTGGCTGTTCGGCTAGCCGCTACAGAAGGTCAGGGCAGGGCAGGTCCGCTCAGGCGTATTAAGGAATTGCCGGCGCGGCTTTTGAAGCTATACCAATCCCCATTGGTCCAGTACCGCACAAGGGTACCCGAGCCAGGGCCCATTGCAGTCACGTCGATGCCTGGATAGAGCACGTGCTTTGAGGTCAGGCCATCGGTGGAATATGTGCCCGTTGCCGTAGTGGTGATGCTCACATGGCTCACCCGCCCGGCCTCGATCTTTTTCACCGTGGTGCTCGAAAGCGGATCGGTCGACACCCAGTCGGCGTAGTCGACCTCGTATTCCCGGCCGTCGAACATCACCAATTTGCTGGTATCAAAACCGGCTGGCATCTCGTCGGCAAAACTCTCCAGCACGAAGCCCGGTCCGATGGCGGCCAGAGCCGTTGCGCAAATGGCGCCCAGCGTCATGCCCATCAGCATATGGCGTGTCGGCAGGTTCATGGCAGGCGCTCCGGACTGTTCCACTTCGGCACACTTGGCTTAACGAAGCAGTAACCATGAAGTGCCGAGCCCGCACCGTCATACTTAATTTATGGTTAATGTGCACAGCCCGGTCAGGCTGGAGAAATATCGCGGCTAATCTGCTCGAACGCCCCAATAAAACGCTCATGCGCCTGCTGGGTTGGCCAGGGGCGGATGAGTTTGTCGAAGGCCTCGACATCGAAGGCAGACTGATTGGGAACGCCGAACAGGCGTCGAGCCTCGGGCGGGTCGAATCCTGCCAGATTGGTAGCTTCGAAGAACGCTGCTTCCTGGTCCGCTTTCTTCACAAGCTTATTCACCGCAGCCGGCATGGTCGCGGGCAGCGAAAAACGCAGGAAGATAGCGGCCAGCAGGCCCTTTTCCACATCCTTGTAGCTGCCGCCGATTACCGCCTTAAAGGGTGAGATGATGTCACCCACCACATATTCGGGCGCGTCATGCAGCAGGCACTGCATCTGCGCCACCGGGTCGGCCTCAGGGTTGGCGGCACGGAACAGTTCGAGCACCAGTACCGAATGCTGCGCCACCGAAAAGGGATAATCCCCGATCGTCTGCCCGTTCCATCGCGCCACGCGCGCCAGGCCATGGGCGATGTCGGACAACTCCACATCGACAGGCGAGGGGTCGAGAATGTCGAGACGGCGCCCGGACAGCATACGCTGCCAGGCACGAGTGCTTTGGCGGGACATCGGCATTAGACGCAGCTAGTGGACTGGTGCCACCAGCTTTAACAGATCAGCGCGATTCGAGAATGGAGACTACTCGTCTGCCGAAACCGCGTCGCCCAGACGATAATCGGCCCAGACGGGCAGGGCGATCTCGACCGGCTTGCCGTCGACCGTCACGGTGCCGGGATCGGTGATCCGATCGAGCCGCACGATCGCGACTGCCATCCCGTCCGCCACCTGGCCGATTGTTCCGGCCTCCTTGCCCCCTGCGACAACGGCGCTGCCAGCCGGCGCCTCCACGCCCGAAACGATGACAGGACGGCGACGCGCCGTGCCGCGATGCTTCATGCGCGAAACCACTTCCTGACCGACATAGCAGCCCTTCGCGAAGTCGATTCCCTCGAGAATGTCCATGCCGATATCGTGGGCGAAGGCGTCATTGGCAGGGAAGTCATTGCCCTGATGGACAATGCCCAGGGCGATACGTTGCTGCTGGTAGGATGTATCGTTCTGCACCCAGTCCGCGGTCGCTTCTATCGGAGCAATGACCCGCCAGCCCATATCGACAGGCCCCAGCCGGTCCATATGCCGTATGCCTTGGGGTTCCTCGTCCTGCGCAAATCCCACGCGATGGGTATCGCGCAGATCATCGATCACGACCTGAGCCCGCAGCCGATACATCTTCATGCGCTTGAAGAAATCATCGGCGACCGACTGGTGCACGTCGAGCCAGAGGGCGTCGTCCGCGTGTCCGGCAAGGCCCTCGGCCAGGATCTTGCCCTGCGCCGACAGCAGCGCCCAGGCCGCAGCTGCCTCGCCGGTGCCCTCGCCAGTACTGGGAATTTCGCCGGTAACGACGTCATTGAGCAGACGATGTGCCTCGGGGCCGGAAAAGCGGAACAGTGCGCGGTCTGCGCGCAGATGGATTGTCATGAGACTTGCCTCGTCGGACGCCCGTGTTAAACCGACCCTGAACATGGACCAGCGGCGGGACGAAAGACATGGCGCAGTACGACACGATTTTCAAGAATGCCACCGTGGTCAATCAGGATGGGGAGGGCCTGGCCGATATCGCGGTCAAGGACGGCAAGATTGTCGCGCTCGGCTCCGTCGAGGGCAGCGCGGCGGAAACGGTCGACTGCAAGGGTCTGCACATCCTGCCCGGCGTCATCGACACCCAGGTGCATTTCCGTGAGCCTGGCCTGACCCACAAGGAGGACCTTGAGAGCGGTTCGCTGGGCGCTGTCATGGGTGGGGTGACGGGGGTGTTCGAAATGCCCAATACCAATCCGCTGACCACCACGCGCGAAACCTTTGAAGCCAAGATCGCCGCCGGCACCAACCGCATGCATTGCGATTTCGCCTTCTATATCGGCGGCACGCACGAAAATGTCGGCGAGCTGCCAATACTCGAAAAGCTGCCCGGCTGCGCGGGTGTGAAGGTTTTCATGGGCTCGTCCACCGGCTCGCTGCTGGTTGCCGATGACGATGGCGTCGAGGCCATTTTGCGCGCCATTTCCCGCCGCGCCGCCTTCCATTCGGAAGATGAATTCATGCTCGAAGAGCGCAAAGACCTGCGCGTTGAGGGCGACCCGTCCAGCCATCCGGTCTGGCGTTCGCCCGAAGTCGCCCTGCGCTGCACCAAGCGGCTGGTCGATCTGGCCCGCAAGACCGGCAAGCGCATTCACGTGCTGCATATCTCGACCAAGGAAGAGATCGTCTATCTGGCCGATCACAAGGATGTCGCTAGTGTCGAGGTGACCCCGCATCACCTGACGCTCGACGAAACGGCCTATGTGCGCCTTGGCACCTACGCGCAGATGAATCCCCCCGTGCGCGACAAGATCCATCGCGAGGGCATCTGGGCAGGTGTGGCCAATGGTGTCGCAGATATCCTCGGCTCCGACCACGCGCCTCACACGCGCGAGGAAAAGGACCATCCCTACCCGCAGAGCCATTCGGGCATGACCGGAGTGCAAACCCTTGTGCCGACCATGCTCGACCACGTGAACAACGGAAAGCTGAGCCTGCAGCGCTTTGTCGACATGACCAGCCACGGCCCCAATCGCCTGTTCGGCATTGTCGGCAAGGGCCGCATTGCCGTGGGCTATGATGCCGACCTGACCATTGTCGACATGAAGCGGCGTGAGACCATTACTAACGACTGGGTAAAAAGCCGCGCCGGCTGGACGCCCTATGACGGCGTCACGGTCACCGGCTGGCCGGTCGGCACCATTGTGCGCGGCAACAAGGTGATGTGGCAGGGCGAACTGGTAACACCGTCAAAAGGCCAGCCCATGCGGTTTTCTGAGGCGCTGGCACCTGAGGCCTAGGCTCCCGCCAGTTTGGGTGGCCGGCCGGTGAAAGGTGATGGAGCTTATCGCGGGGTTGTTGCGTTAGGCGGGCATTTGACTGGAGAGCATTCAATGCCCAATACCAAAGATATTTACACCACCGGCCTGCGCAACGCTCATGCAATGGAAAATCAGGCGCTCTCGATCCTGCGTCCCCAAGTCAAACGGATCGAGCACTACCCCGAAGTGGCCGAGCGGATCGAACAGCATATTGGCGAGACCGAGAAACAGATTGAGCGTCTCGACCAGTTGCTGGAGCGTGTCGATGGCGACCGATCTGCCTTAAAGGATACTGCACTGAGCATGGCTGGCTCAATGGCGGCCATCGGACACACCATGGCGCCCGATGAGATCGTCAAGAACAGCTTTGCCAATTTCGCTTTCGAAAATTATGAAATCGCCGCCTACAAGTCGCTGGTAGCGCTCGCCGAAGGTAGCGGCCAAGCCGACGCCGTCTCGCTCTTGCAGGCCAATCTCGACGAGGAATTGGCGATGGCCGAATGGCTGGACAAGCATATTCAGCCTCTGACAATGCGCTACGCGTCGCTCAGTAGCGGCGGTGTCGACGCGAAGAACTGATGGAACAGGCCGATGAACAGCAGCCGTCATGAAGGCGATGTGAGGGCAGAGACCGACCGCCAGATCACCGAAAACGGGCAGAGCGCCGCCGAGAGGGTCGCTCTGGGTCGCGGCTATTCCAGCATTTTGCGCATCGCCGCCTTCGTGCTGCTGTTCATTGTCATTGGCGGCACGATCTTTTACCTGGTGGGCAGTAGCGGCTGAGTGCGGAGCGGTGGCAGGGCGCTACTGCAGGATCCGATCCAGATTATATTCGCCATTGCGGATGCGCTCAGGAAGCTGGGCGATCAAGTCGGCCGTGGCCTCGTCGCCATGCATCTTCACAAATGTGGCCAGCGCCGCGAACAGCGAGGCATGTGCGAGCGAAGCGGATTCCAGCCCGTCTTCTTCGGCGCTGTTCCAGGCCTCCGCCAGATATTCCAGAGCCAGTTGACGCTCCGACTGGCTACGGTCGAACGGGCCGATCCCTGAGGCGGGCGAGAAGATGGTTTTGGGCGTGCTCATGATGCGGGCATAACATGGCGCGGGCGCCACTTCTTGGAAGAAGTAAGCCGAAGGTTAACAGCCGGTAGGCAATTGCATGGAGTGGGGCTGCCGCCCTATTCGGCAAAGCGCGTATGAATGTCCCGCGCCAGCTTCTGGGCCTCGTCCAGCAGCCGCGTCAGGGCCGCGCGCGAAGAGGGGGTGCAATGCCGGTGCAGGCGGGAAAAGGCAGTGTATCCGGTGTTGAACGCACCGGCCAGGCGCTGCCGCCGGTCATCGTCCGGTTCATCCAGCGAGATCAGTTCGGAAGCCTGCTGTCGCCAATCCTCAGTGCCCGTTTCACACAGCGGTTCGAGAAAATAGAGGCTGCCCATGATCTCGGTCAGCCGTTCCATCTGGCGCTGGTAGAGCGGGTCTATCGCCTGCGCGGGCGAGGCGAGCAGAAGGGTGAGGACCAGGGCCAGGATACCCCCGTCCAGCTTCCCCCTTGAGGGAGAGGCTGGGTGGCGGTGGGGCAGCGCACGTCGGAGCATTCGTTCGATCACTTCCATGCCGGCCTTCTACCAGCTTTGCCCCAAAACCTTGAAGCATTCTTTGATCACCTCATCCAGCCGTGATGTGGTGCGCAAGGCCGGCAACATGCCCGGATCGGCCCATTTATGGTCGCTGATCTCGTCGGACGGGCGGACCACGCCGGAGAAGTCCGTGGTGGCGAATACGGCCAGCCGATAGGTGCCGTCGCGGCCCAGCGCCTGCACCATTGCAAGCTGCGGATTGCGGATCGTGATCCCCAGTTCCTCCTGCAGTTCGCGAATGGCGCATTGCTCCACGGTCTCGCCCGGATCCATCCGCCCGCCGGGGAAAGTCCACAGGTTCTGGTAGGGCGCATAGGCCCGCTTGATAATCAGCACCTTGCCGTCGCGGACAAGGGCAACGCTGGCGGCGTTGGGAAAATCTGTCATGGTTGGAACGGTGTCCGCCGGTTTGCGATTCGTGATCCAACAGCCTACCTCTCCTCGGGTAAAGGAGACATGCCATGTGCGGACGCTATGCCTCGACGCTGCCGCCCGAAATGATGGAGGAGCTGTTCAAGCTTCTCAATAACGTCGAAACCGTGCCGCGCTACAATATCGCGCCCACCCAGCCTATCGTCGCCATCTGGGAAGCTGAAGCCCGGCGCGAGGCCCATCTCGCACGCTGGGGCTTCGTGCCCCACTGGGTCAAGGATCCGCGCGATTTCCCCCTGCTGGTCAATGCGCGCGCCGAGAGCATGGCCGAAAAACCGGCCTTTCGCGACCGGGTCAAGCATGGCCGCTGCCTCGTTCCGGCCAGCGGCTATTATGAATGGCACACGGGTCCCGACAAGAAGAAGCAGCCCTACTACATCACCCGCGCCGACGGACAGCCCATGGCGCTTGCCGGGCTCTACTCGGTCTGGATGAGCCCCAATGGCGAGGAAGTCGACACGGTCGCCACCATCACCGTGGCGGCCAACCCGCAACTCTCCGTGATCCATGATCGCATGCCCGCGATCCTGCTGGACGAAGCCGCGCAGGATGCTTGGCTCAATGTGGGCGAGCACGGTGCCGATCGGGCAAAGCAAATGGCGCTGCCGCTTGAAGATGGTGTGCTGAAGTTCCACCCGGTTTCGACCCGGGTCAATTCCGCCCGCGACGATGATCCCGGTCTGATCGAGCCGGTGGATCTGACAGAACCTGAGCCGCCGGTGCAAAAGCCGAAGCCGAAGAAGGCCGCGGGCGGCGGCGGACAGATGGACCTGTTCTGAGACACCGGCCTCCCTCCGTGCCGCATGGAACAGGTGATCGAGGGGCCGATAAGGTGGCCTAGACCCCGATGTCGAAATAGCCCAGTGCGTCGCCGATGGATTCTTCCTCATAGTGGAGATGGCTGAGCAGAACTTTTTCCAGCGCCCGGAACACGGTCACGGCATCCTCGAAATTCGATGCGCCCGGCGCATCGGCCAGCTTGATAAGCGCATCGATCAGGCGTTCGAGCAATTGATGCACCACCACATGCTCGGCCTGGAGGCGGTCGGCAATGGCCTTGAATGCCGGACCCTGCGCGGCGATGCCGGGGAAAATCGCATAGTCTTCGATGGAATGGTGGCCATGCACGAACTGGCAATATTGTCCGCATAGCGTGCCGAAGCGCCGATAGTTCGAGACCATGACGAGGTCAGCAGTTTCGGACCTGATCTCCTCCGCGCTCGCCTTGCCTTCCGAAGCGCGTTCGATCAACCGGCCGAGCACCACCATATTTTCGCGCAGATGGTTGTGGATCTGCTTGAGGTGTTCGCCCGGCGCCTTTTGCGCCTCGGTCACACCGTCAAGCTTGGGAATGGCAGGACGCGTGGCGTCGTCGAGGAATTGTATATCTTTGAGCAGCATGGCCCAGACATGGTCCGGGCGGGCGGTAGGTGCAAGAAGGCACACGGGAGTGACCGGGGCGGCAGCCTACCCCAGCAACTTCCCCGGATTGAGGATCCCCTTGGGGTCCAGCGCCGACTTGATCGCCCGCATCATCTCTAGCGCCACTGGATCCTTAACCTGTCGCAGCAGCTCGGTTTTAAGCTGCCCGATGCCATGTTCGGCCGAAACCGAGCCGCCCAGTTTGAGCACCACCTCATAGATGATCTCGTGCACCGCCTCGTCATATTCCGCCATGAAGGCCTTGGGATCGGCGCCGACCGGCATCGAAAAATTGAAGTGAATATTGCCATCCCCCATATGCCCGAACGGCACGGGGCGAATGCCGGGCGCGAATTTTTCTGCCGCTGCGGAGCCCTCGGCAATCAGCGCCGGGACAGCGGCAACGGGCACTGAAACATCGTGCTTGATCGAGGCACCTTCGCGGCTCTGGCACTCGCTCATCTGCTCGCGGAAAGCCCACATGCGGGTGCGGTCCACAAGTGCCTCGGCCATTACCGCGTCGGAAATAAGCGTCTTGTCGAAAGCCACCTCCAGCGCTGCTTGCAAGGCGCCCGGCTCCGTCCCGGCCATACGGGTCAGTTCGATCAGCGCGTACCAGGGGGACGCGCTCGCAGTGGGGTCCTTGTCCAGCATGCCGTGGCGAAGCTGGATGTCGAGCCCAATCCATGGGATCAGTTCGAAAGCGTTCAGGCGCGACCCAACGCGTTCACGCATCAGCTGAAACAATTCCAGCGCCGTTTCGGGAGAGGCCACGTTGACGATGGCGGTCTCATAATCCTGGGGCAGGGGATAAAGCTTCAGGCTTGCGGCCGTAATGATGCCGAGCGTGCCTTCCGCGCCTACCAGCAAGTCCTTGAGGTCATAGCCGGTATTGTCCTTCTTGAGTGCGTTGAGCCCCTGATAGAGCCGCCCATCAGCCAAGATGGCCTCGACCCCCATGGTCAGTTCACGCGCATTGCCATAGGCCAGTACATTGACGCCCCCGGCATTGGAGGAGAGCACGCCCCCAATCCGGGCCGACCCCTGTGATGCCAGCCATAGCGGGAACATCGCCCCCTCGGCTTCTGCCGCCTTGTGGGCGTTTTCGAGAATTACCCCGGCCTCGGCCGTCATCACCCCGGCACCCGCGTCTATCGAGCGGATGCGATCGAGCTTGTGCAGACTCAGGATCACCTCCTGGCCCGAAAGCGGGACCTGAGCACCAACCAGCCCGGTATTGCCGCCCTGCGGAACAATGCCGATATGGTTCTCGTTTGCCCACGCCATCACGTTTTGAACTGCTTCCACACTGGGTGGTGTCACCACCGCTGCAGCGGTCTGGTGGAAGCGCTTGCGCGGCTCGTTGAGCCAGGCACCCATCTTGTCCGTATCGGTCACAACCCCATCGCTCCCGACAATTTCGATCAGAGCGTCGCGAATTTGGGTGGCGGTGAGAGACATGGGAGAACTCCAAAACGGGTGAGCTGTGAAGGCGGTGCGCTTGCTTGGCCGGTCTTGGGTGTGCCACAAGCGGGACACAGACTCCAGACGAACAAAGGCCGTGCCGGTCGGCACGGAAGTGCCCATGACTGCCCCTTCCTGGCCAGATTTCTATTTCGCGCGCCACGGTGAAACCGACTGGAACCGTGAACAGCGCTACCAGGGCAGCCGTGATATTCCGCTGAATCGCACCGGCCAGTTGCAGGCCGATGCCAATGGCTTGTTGCTGCGCGACCTGCTGGAACGCGACGGTGTAGATCCTGCGTCGCTCAACTGGTTCGCCTCACCGCTCAGCCGGGCATCGGAAACCATGGACCGCATGCGCGCCGCCTTCGACATTGAGCTCCCGCCGGTCATTCACGATAACCGGCTGATCGAAATTTCCTTCGGCGACTTCGAAGGGCGCCTGCACGCCGAGATTGCCCGCGAATACGCCGCAGTGGCGCCAGGTGAGCGCGACGAGAGCTATTGGGGTTTCCGGCCCGAGAATGGCGAGAACTATGACGATGTCGCTGCACGCTTGCTCGATTTCGCCCGCGAATTGACCCATCATGCCGTGGTCGTTGCTCATGGCGGCGTGCTGCGCGTGGTCCGCCATCTGGTGGAGGGCGCACCGCGCAGCGACGTGCTCAACTGGCCGCCGCCACAGGGAGTGATTGCTCATTTTGCGGGTGGGCGGATGACCTTGCACGCAGCCGAGAACACCTGGGACGAACCGGTCGATTGACCTGACGCCCCGGCCTGCCTAGAACGCTGGCAACCACGGGGTCGCGCCATGTCTTTCAATACGTTCGGGCATCTTTTCCGTTTCACCACCTGGGGCGAAAGCCATGGGCCAGCGCTGGGGGTTGTGGTCGACGGCTGCCCGCCGGGCATCGCCCTCGCTCCCGAGATGATCCAGCGCGATCTCGACCGCCGCAAGCCGGGACAGTCGAAGTTCACCACGCAGCGCCGAGAGGCCGATGAGGTGAAAATCCTCTCCGGTGTGTTCGAGGACGAACGCACCGACGGCCCGCGCACCACCGGCACGCCGATTTCGCTGATGATCGAAAACACCGATCAGCGCTCCAAGGACTATTCGGAGATCCGCGACAAGTATCGTCCCGGCCACGCCGACTACACTTATGATCAGAAATACGGCATTCGCGACTATCGCGGCGGCGGTCGCACCTCGGCGCGAGAGACTGCCGCGCGCGTCGCGGCCGGGGCCGTGGCGCGCCAGGTGCTCACGGGCGTCACCATTCGAGCCAGCCTGGTGCAGATGGGCCCGCACAAGATCGACTATGCCAATTTCGATTGGGGCCAAGTGGGACAGAACCCTTTCTTCTGCGCCGACTCCAAGGCGGCCGAACTCTGGGCCGAGTATCTTGATGGCCTGCGCAAGGACGGCAATTCGGCCGGCGCTGTGATCGAAGTGGTCGCCGAGGGGGTGCCCGCAGGCTGGGGTGCCCCGATCTATGGCAAGCTCAGCGCTGACCTTGCTTCAGCGATGATGAGCATCAATGCCGTCAAGGCCGTCGAGATCGGGGCCGGCTTCGAGGCGGCTGGCCTCACCGGTGTGGAAAATGCCGACCAGATGCGGGCGGGCGAAGAACGACCCTATTTCCTCTCCAATCATGCCGGCGGCATTCTCGGCGGCGTCTCCAATGGTGACCCGGTCGTCTGTCGCTTCGCGGTCAAGCCGACCTCCTCCATTCTCACCCCACGCCAGACCGTGACCACCGAAAACGAGGATGTCGACATCGTCACCAAGGGCCGCCACGACCCCTGCGTCGGCATCCGCGCCGTGCCGGTGGGCGAAGCCATGATGGCGCTGGTCCTCGCCGACCATATGCTGCGCCATCGGGGGCAGACCGGTCGCGAGGGCGGCGTCGGCTTTCAGCGGAACTAGGTGCGCGCCAAGGTCAAGCGCGGCCCCAATAGTCCACGTTGCACCTTCAGCTGTCCCAAATCCTCAAGATATTCCACATGCGCCATGATGGTCATGCGCGCCGCCATGCGCACCTTGGCGGGCTGCGTAGGATAGAGTGCCTCGACCACCGCGCCAACGCTCCGAGCGCCACCACCGACGGCGTCGAGCACTTGCTGGTTGCGCATTGCCCGATGCGCCTTGAGAGCCGCCGCATGCGACGGGCCATCCGAAATTGCCCCGCCATGCGCGGGGAGATAGCGCCGATAGGGCAGGGCGGTGAGCTTGTCCAATGAGGTGAAATAATCCGCCATCGACCCATCCGGCACCGATACCAGAGTAGAGTTCCATCCCATCACATGGTCGCCTGAGAACAGCAGATCGCTGCCCGCCACCCCGAAGGCCAGGTGGTTCGCGCAGTGCCCCGGCGTTGTGTGAACACTGACAGCCATATCGCCGGCCGGGATCGTCTCTCCATCGCGCAGGGTTCGGTCTGGCATCAGATCCCAATCGCAGGAATTGCGGATCGGGTTGATTTCGAATCGGCGCAAGGGCCGTGACAGCCGATGCGGTCCGCCAAACCAGAGCGGCGCCCCGAGCTTTTGCGCCAGCGTTTTCGCCGATGCGCTGTGGTCGCGATGGGTATGCGTGAGCAGGATGGCCGCGACCGGCCGTCCGCCGATGGCCTTTAACAGCGCGGCCTCGTGCGCCGGATCGAGTGGGCCGGGGTCGATCAGCGCAAGTTCGTGATGCCCCACAAGAAAACTGTTCGTGCCGGTGAAGGTGAACGGCGACGCATTGGGCGCGGTAACCCGGACAATGCCCTCGGCAATGGCGATGGGTCCCCCCGCCTGGGCGTCGAATTGAGTGTCGAAGTGCAGCTCATGAGTGGTGCGGGCCATTGCGTGCCGTGTAACGAAACCGTAATAGATTGTGGTCCGGACCCGACCACCCGGGAGGCGGTTGGTCCCTATCAATTACGGAAGGTATGAAATGGCTGTGACTTTGACCACGCCCAACACGCTGCTCGGTGCATTCCAGCCCAAGGGCAACGTCGCCAAGCTGGCAACCAATGCCGCTATCGTCCTCGTCGGCACCATGCTGATTACCGCTGCTGCCAAGGTCAATGTTCCGGTCTGGCCAGTTCCGGTGACCCTGCAGAGCTTTGTCATCGCCGCGCTGGCCGCAGCTTTCGGCATGCGCATTGGTGTCGCCACCGTTGCCGCATACCTCGTTGAAGGCGCCATGGGTCTGCCGGTCTTCGCCACCGGCGGCGGCATGGCCTACCTCGTGGGGCCGACGGGCGGCTTCCTCATCGGCTTCCTCGCTCAGGCGGCGATCATTGGCTATGCTGCCGACCGTGGCGCCTCGGGCCGTCCCCTGGCCCTGTTCGGGGCCATGCTGGTGGCGACCGCTGTGCTTTATGCCTTCGGCTTTACCTGGCTCGTGACCATGGCCGGTCAGGCCGCATGGGTGGACCAGACCAATGTGGTTGCTTCCGCCTTTGCCAAGGCGGTGCAGCCTTTCCTCGTCTGGGACGTCCTCAAGATGGCTTTCGCTGCCCTGACTGTGACCGGTCTGTGGAGCTTCTTCGGCGCCAAGCGCTGAAGCAAATCAAAGAGATTAGAAGAAGGGCCGGTGGGAACACCGGCCCTTTCTTTTGGGGAACCTTGGGACCAGATCGGCTGGTTGCTTGCGCTCGCCGTCATCAGCATACCCAGCGTGCTAGCCCCCAGCAGAGTGAGGGCTCTGGTCTCCACCATGGTCTTCCTCCCAATTGAGATCCGATAAGCATCGTGCACTTGCCGCATGTCATGCGGATGTTCAGTTCGCCGGCGGCCGTCTGCTGCAGGGCGCCAAGCGTCCCGATGCAATCTTCTGCTGGACCGACTTCATCGCGCTCGAAGTGATCAGCGTGGCAACCGAATTGGGACTGCACGTGCCGCAGGACGTGGGCATTTTCGGCTATGACAACACCATGTACCCAGAACAGCCTGACCAGCATCGACCAATCCGCCGAATCGCTGGGACTGCAGGCGACACGGCTGGTTACCGAACGCATCAATGGCCGGACAGAGGTCGCGCACTCCGTGGTACCGGCGCGCCTCGTGGCCCGACACAGCGCCAGCCGCAAGGAAGGCTGAATTCGCTCGAGCCGAGAGTCGCAGGGGATATGTCAATGAAAACCCCGACGTCCGAAAGACGCCGGGGTTGATTGGTCGGAGTAGCAAGATTCGAACTTGCGACCCCCTGCTCCCGAAGCAGGTGCGCTACCAGGCTGCGCTATACTCCGTCAGACTCGCGACATGTCGGGAAAGGCCGGCCCCGAACGGGTCCGCCCTGCCGCGATGTGGCGGCTTTATAGCTGTGGTCTTTTCCGTGTTCAAGCGCTTGTCACAACCTTTTACACGTGGTGCAGAGCGTGTTGCACGGCGCGTCCGAACCGTGTAGGAACCGGCACCAAGTTGGGGCGTCGCCAAGTGGTAAGGCACCGGTTTTTGGTACCGGCATTCCCAGGTTCGAATCCTGGCGCCCCAGCCAAACAGTCTCGCACAATCTGGCGACACGCTGGTACCCCAGAGGAAGGTTAAATACTTCCGCGGGTTAGAGGGCCATTGTCCTCCCGTCAATCTCTCTCCGTTTCAGAAACTGAGCCTTATAGCGCGATCGTTAGCCTGGTTTCTCCAGACGCGAAATTCCCGACATGCTCCGCGTCGATCCGGAGGTATGCACCATTGCGGAAACGTCGATGGGCTGGGGGCTTTTGACTGTGCCGAAGAGCGAATGGGAATGGGATGAGCTACGCCCTCTATTGGCGATCAGACGAGCAACTTCAGACGCTGGAGGTCCCAGTCGAGTGGTAGTGGCCGCGCTGCTTTCAAGCGTTCTGGTGTGAGCGTTATGGGCTGCGTTCCTGCCAGGATCATATCGGCGATATCTGGAGCAAGGAACGCAAGCGATAGAGTACGGCTAACGTGAGAGACTTGTTGGTTGTCGCGCTTTGCAATAGCCGCAATTGTTTTCGCCCCCCCTTGAGAAAGTTCCGCGAACCAACGATGGCCGTCGCATATGAGTTGGATGAGCTGTGCATCCGGCGATCTTGTCTTGCTCGTGGCTTCACCGACAATTAGCCGCACCTGCTTGCCGCACCGAAGCGCCTTGGCAGGGACAGTGATGCAGATCATCTGACTATCAGGCAGGGAAATGTCATCACACACAGGGACGCCAAGTGCCGCTACAAGCGCCGCCCGATCGAGTGAGATGACTATTGTATCCGTTCGAACGTCGACACGTCGAAGGAATGGCGGCATGTCCAGGGATGGGCAGTCGCCATCTGGGCATCGCACTGATTTTGCAAGCTGATCAGCCGCAGTGATGATCCTAGGGAAGTTGGTGATCTCGATTTCACCGATCAACGCCGCCAACCATTGCTGGTCGATGAGGCGATTGGCAATGCTCCCATTGATCAGTTGCTCCAAGTCGGGTGCTGGCAGGCGGACACCCTTGCCGCCGGAGCTACCGCGAACAAGGGGTGCAGAGGTATAGTACCGATAGTGTCGCCCGGCCTTCTTTGAGTAGGTGGGTGTCATGCGTTTGCCGTCGGCGTCGTAGATCATCCCGGCCAAAGGTGCCGATGTTGCTCTGGAGCTTGATCCACGAGGCCGCTGGCTTTGTTCTTCCAGACGCCTTTGAACCTCGTTCCAGAGGTGTTCCGGTACAATCGCCTGGTGCTCGCCCTGATAGATGGCGCCTCGGTGCTCGATCTGGCCCAGGTATATGCGGTTGCGTAGAATTTGATAGAGCGCACCGCGGCTCAGACTGGCGCCGCCCATGACCTTGCCAGTCTGGAAGCGACGATGCTTAGACACTATGCCATCGGCATCGAGGGAGTGTTTCAATTGCGCGATTGAGCCAACCTTGCAGTAGCGCCGAAAGATGAGTCTCACGGTGTCGGCTTCCACGCTGTTGATGATGAGCTTGCCCTCCACCCCATCGTAACCCAGCGGTGGCAGGCCGCCCATCCACATGCCCCGCCGTTTCGACAGTGCAATCTTGTCGCGGATCCGCTCTCCCGCGACCTCGCGCTCAAACTGCGCAAAGGACAGTAGAACATTGAGCGTCAGCCGCCCCATGGAGGTCGATGTGTTGAAGGCCTGGGTCACGGAGACGAACGACGCGCCGTGTGCATCAAACAGTTCGGTGAGTTTGGCAAAATCGGCGAGTGACCTGGTCAGGCGGTCAACTTTATAGACCACGACAATGTCGACGAGGCCATCACGGACATCTTGGAGGAGCCGTTGGAGAGCAGGGCGCTCCATCGATCCACCAGACAGCCCACCATCATCGTAGGCCTCCGGGATGAGTCTCCACCCCTCGTGCACCTGGCTGGCGATGAATGCCTCGCATGCGTCCCGCTGGGCGTGAAGCGAGTTGAAACTCTGTTCCAAACCTTCTTCACTCGACTTTCGCGTATAGACGGCACACCGCAATTTTGGCCGTGGCACAGCAGATGGGGGCGATCTATCGTGTGCCACGTGGCTTCTCCTCCTTTAGACCAAAGAAGGCGGGGCCTGACCATCGTGTGCCGGTGACTGCCCTGGCGATAGCGCTAAGGGATTTGTATGTCGAACCGCGATAAAGGTATCCGCCTTTCTCATTGGCAATCACCTCTATGGTTCTGCCTTGCCATTCCCGAATGAAGAGCGTGCCAGACTTAATGGTACGATCGACCCGAGCTGGCGCGTCTCGCAGCGGCGTATCGCTTCGGCGAAGCTTGGTGCGGCTGAGGTCAGAAAGTGCTCCCAGCGCCTCCTCCTGGATGCGGTATGCAATTGCCTGAACCATCAGCTCCCGGCTCATATGCTTTGGTGCCATAGTGCCGTAGTACCGGAGCCAATAGTTTCGCAGGGTAGCAATCTCAAGATCGGCGAGAGCACCGATCTCCAGCTGCACACGAGTGTTTGACACGGCCCGGCCCTACGCAACGATCCTGTAGCGTCGTATCCCTTCAATGGTCTCGCTTGTAACGGTAAGGCGGCATCTCTTCCGCACTGTTCCGGATAGGAATCCGCGAACTGAATGGACTTGCCAGCCGCTCGCCGCCATCATGTCTGAAACCGAAGCGCCCTCTTTCCTTCGCAAAAGCTCAACCAGAGCGGCCCCTTTCGTCCCAGGCTGGAGCTCAGAGCCAGCCGCTGTTCTTGCCTTGGTTGTTGCAATATTCTCGGCCGTCAGGTCAGGGGTGTCCCCTTTCTTGCCTCGTCCCTGTGCAGAGGGGAGACCGGGCAGGCCAAGTATCTGTAATGCGGCCTTCGCAATCACCAGCGTTACGCGGTCCCCAGTAACATTCCGTGACCACTCCTGGTCGTCGTCGGCTGCCAATTTTTCTTGGACAAGCTTGCGGTGAACCATTGCTCTAAGCGCTCTGGTCGCCCCTCCGCCTTTGTTGGACACTTTTGGAGGAAGAGGAAAAACAAGGCCGCCTGGGCGAGCGGCGGCATTGATCAGGATGCATGTCTGAGTATTGGAGAGAGGCTGGGTATTCATGGTAGCTCCATCTGTGGGCGTCCGCTTCATGCTGACGCTGCTACCAATCTGGGCCCGGGGTCTCCGGGCTTATTGGACACCAATGCTCGCTTTGGCGACGAAGTCCAGTCGAACCAGTGAGTGGGCCCTATCGCTACTCGGTGAGAGCTCCGCCCGAGCGCTGGTAGCTGCCCTTCAACAACGCGCCCCAATGCGGGTCGTTTAGCCCCTTCGGATCAGCGCGCATAGCTGACGTAGCCGCAAGGACTGCGAACGCAACCAATCGTAATCTGACGGTCAGTGCGGCGCCTAGGGCGGGCCACAGGATACAGGCAAGCCGTATCGACCAGAGGAACTCTCCATGGGCCTAATCGTTGGTTGACTAACAATCATAAGGAGACCGGCATGGCGATAAACTCGCTCAAAGACATTTACCTCGAGCAGCTGCAGGACATCTGGAGCGCCAACACCCAGTCCCTGCCAGTCGTGACCGAACTCGGCCGCGCCGCCCAAGACGAGGAATTGTCCGAGGCGCTGATCGATGGCGGCAACGGTATTGCCGGTGGCATCGCCGAAATAGAAAAGCTGTGCAACGACCACGGCATCAAGCCGAACGCGGAGCATTGCAAGGGTATGGAAGGCCTCGTGAAGGAAGCGCGCGCGCATGGCTTGTCCGACGAAATCACGGACGCTGACGTGCGCGATGCAGCCATCATCCCGCAGTATCAGCGCATGGTACATTACGCACTCGCAGGTTACGGGACCCCAGCCGCCTTTGCCAACCGCCTCGGTTTGGATGGTGACGCGGCGGTGTTGAAAAAATGCCTCGATCAGACTTATGACGGTGACCGCCGCATGACAGCGATCGCCATGAAGGGCGGGGTCAACAAGGACGCCGCCTCCTGAATTCTGTCCGCAATGAGCGAACTGGGCTGCACGAAAACTCGTACGGCCCCTTTCATGGCGTCGACATTCGTAGGGTGGGACTTCTGTGCGGTTGCTCCGAGGTCTCGATTAGCCTGCCAGCCGAGTGTTTTGTCCGTTTTACTGTTGGTTATTCGGAAACCTGCCTGTCAGCCTCCGCCACCTCCTAAGGCACTGGCGCGAAGGATTGTAGGCAAGGGGCTTCTATGACCCGCCGGGCAGGTACGCGCCCCATTTCGGACATCTGGCGTAGAGTGTCGGGCTCCCAGTAACTGCCGTTCCTCGCTGGCAGACTCTTTAGTTGGCCGAGCAGTCTTTTGACGTGGATTGTCCCAAGCGCGGCCTGCTGGGCAGGCCAAATCACCGCTCTTATGCCGTCCAGCGTGGTGCAAAACCGACAAGGAGGTGTTCGCCTACGGCCAATCCAGCATCTCTTCGAAGCCGATCGACGACGTCTCTCGCTTGGAAGCCGGTCTCGGAGTGCTGCCCAGCGGCATTTTGCTGGTGCTTATCTTCTTCTTAAAACAGACAGTTCTTCGCGACGCGACCATTATTCATAATAATGGACATATGCGCGCCATCGTCTTGCAACAGGCCGATATCGCCAAGCGGGTCGCCGTCGACCACCAGCAGATCGGCGAATGCACCTTGCGCAATAACCCCAACCTGGCCTTCCAGACGACACAGTCGCGCACCGATCGTTGTGGCCGAACGAATGATGTCGGCTGGTGTAAGCACCTTGGCGAGAATCTCGAATTCCATGCAATGATACTTGCGCAGTTCGCCCAGCAGATCTGACCCGAACGCCATGGGCAGACCGGCATCGCGCATGATCTCAAGCGAGCGAAGCCCGCCGCCGCGGACCGTCTCGATCTTGGCAAATTCAGCCGCGCCCAGACCCAGCGTTTCGCCTTCAAGGGCCAGGGCGTCGTAGGCCACCAGGGTGGGCACGGCTATGCAGCCGTTCTGCGCTGCCAGCCGTGCGGTTTCCGGTTCGATTAGATTGCAGTGCTCGAGCGAATGCACACCAAGCTCGACGCAGCGACGGATGGACTTGTCGGTATAGACATGGGCAGCCACATACAGTCCTGCATTGTCGGCTTCCTCGACCATGGCCGCGATTTCATCGCGGGAATATTGGATGGAGTGGATCGGATCATTGGGTGACGATACTCCGCCATTGGCCATGACCTTGATAAAGGTGGCCCCTTCCTTGACCATGGTGCGGCAGGCGGCGCGGACGTTGTCCACACCATCAACGATCAGGCCCATCGAACCCAGGCGATCTGAGAACAGGCCGGGACGGTCATCGGTGCGGGTGCGTAAATCGGCATGGCCACCCGTCGTCGTCAGTCCCTTGCCGCAGATCACCAGGCGCGGACCGGAAATGACACCCTCTGCCACCGCGCGGACCATTCCGTAGTCGGCGCCACCGAGATCGCGCAGGGTGGTGAAGCCGCGCAGTAGCGCCGCGTTCATCACCCGTGCCGAGCGCAGGGCCGACAGCGATGCGGGCGCGGTCATGTTGGCCCACAGATCGAGCGTTTCAGCCACCACATGGACGTGGCAATCGATCAGACCAGGCATGATGGTGCGGCCGGCCAACGCCATCTCGGTCGTCCCGGGTGGCACCGACAGCCCCGTTCCGACAGCGGCAATAGTGTCACCACTCACCAGAACATCAAGACCATCGCGCAGCAGACCCGCTTCGGCATCCAGCACGCGGCCGCCAGTGAAAAGATAGTTCGCAGTCATGATGTCCCTGTCGGCTTACTTGTTGTGGCAGGCAACCAGCCGGCCGTCGGCGCGGGTGGTCAATTCAGCGTCGACGCGTTTGCAGATATCGCTCGCCAAAGGACAGCGGGTGTGAAAGGCGCAGCCGCTGGGCTTGCGCGTGGCGCTGGGAATGTCGTCGCTGGTGGCGCTGAACTGATGGCGCTGGCGCGGATCATGCGATGGCGCCGAGCGCATCAGCAATTCGGTATAGGGGTGGGTGGGGCTTGCGAAAATATCGGTCTTGGGCGCGATCTCCACGATGCGGCCCAGATACATTACCGCCACCCGGTGCGAGATGTATTCGACCACGCCCAGATCATGCGACACCGCTAGATAGGACACGCCCAGATCACGCTGCAGATCGCCTAGCAGATTGAGGATTTGCGCCTGCACCGAAACATCCAGCGCCGACACTGGCTCATCGCAGACGATGATATCGGGGCTGAGCGCCAGGGCGCGGGCAATGCCGATGCGCTGGCGCTGACCACCGGAAAACTGGTGCGGGAAATTGTCCGCCTGATCAGGCCGCAGGCCGACGCGCTCCATCAGCTCGGCGACACGCGCACGCCGTTCGGCCTTGCTGCCGATGGCATGGATGTCGAGCGGCGCGCGAATGATGTCACGCACCCGCTGACGCGGATTGAGCGAGGAAAACGGATCCTGGAAGACAATCTGCATGCGGCGCCGATAAGCCTTGAGCGCCGCGCTGCTGAAGGAGCGGATTTCCTGTCCGTCGAAATTGACGTGGCCGCCGGTCGGCTTGACCAGCCCCATCAGCGCCAGACCCGTGGTGGACTTGCCGCACCCGCTCTCCCCGACAAGGCTGAGGGTTTCCCCGCGCTCCAGTATAAAGCTGACGCCGTCGACGGCTTTGACCGCCCCGACCTGACGCTGCAGCACGCCGGCGCGAATGGGAAAATGAACTTCGAGATTGTCGACGCTCAGCAGCGGCGTGCCATCAGGCTGCATCGTCGTGCTCCCAGCAAGCGGCCCAGTGACCGGGGCGTTTTTCTTCAAAGGGCGGCCGCTCTTCAAGGCAGCGCGGCGCCGCATTGGGGCACCGCGGCGCAAAGGCACACCCCTTGGGCAGGTTCCACAGCGCCGGCACGGTGCCGGCGATATCGGCGAGACGATCCCCGGCCTGAGCGGAGGCGCCGCCCCGCGGCACCGCCCCCATCAGCCCGATCGTGTAGGGATGGAGCGGATGGTCGAACAACTCGTAAATGCTGGCTTCCTCAACCTTGCGGCCCGCATACATGACAATGACCCGGTCGGCGACTTCGGACACCACGCCCAGATCATGGGTGATCAGGATCTGCGCTGTTCCAAGGCGCTTTTGCAGGTCCGAGATGAGCCCCAGGATCTGCGCCTGAATGGTCACATCGAGCGCCGTCGTCGGTTCATCGGCAATGATGATCTTGGGATCACACGCCAGCGCCAGCGCAATCATGGCGCGCTGGCGCATGCCGCCCGACAGCTCGTGCGGGTACTGGACGGCGCGACGATCGGGATCGGGCATCTGCACCAGTTGCAGGGCCTCGATGGCGCGGGCCCGGGCCTGCTGGCGCGAGCAGCTACGGTGCTGACGCACCGCTTCGGCAATCTGCTCGCCAATGGTGAGCACCGGGTTGAGCGCGGTCAGCGGCTCCTGGAAGATCATGGCGATCTGCTCGCCGCGAAAATCCTCGACCTGCCGCTGGTCCATATCGAGGAACTCTGCGCCATCGATCCTGATCGACCCCGAGCCGACCCGCACCCCTTCGGGTAGCAGGCGCAGCAGTGACAGGGCCGTCATGGATTTGCCGCAGCCCGATTCACCCACAATGCACAGCGTCTCACCGGCATCGACGGTGAAGCTCATATCGGAGACGACCGCGAACGGACCGGTGCCGCTGTCGATCTCGATATTGAGATCGGACACCTGGAACACGGGCACATGCGCAGCACTGGTTGAAGCAGTCATTATGGGTGATCCTTGCAGGGACATCGCCGCGAAAGCGGCGATGCCGGATTCGAGCTAGTCGGTAGCACCGTCGAGATTGCCGACCATGAAGCCGTAATCGCCGCTCTGGACCAGATTGCGGGTCAAATGCTGCATGATCATTACGCCGTTCTCAAAGGGCGTTGCGATCTCTTCGAGCACGTCGAAATTGTATGGGCTCACCACGCGACCCAGCAGCTGCCCACCCTTGATGACCTCGCCATTGGCCGGGCAAAGCGGTTCAAGCCAGCCGCCCTGGCTGGGCCGGATGCCAGCCAGTTCATTGACCACGATCTGTTTGGGCTGAGGCGCCATGTCGCCGGGGATGGCGCCCTTGAAGCGCAGCATGTTGAGCACGCCGTCGACCGTGCGGCGGATATAGGGGGTCTGGTCGAGAATGCCGCCGCCCAGTTCGATCACGGATACGGGAATATTACGCTTGTCGAGCGTGACCGACTTGGTGGTGCCGCCAAACACGGTGCCCTGCTTGTTTTCAACCGGGCGATAGAGCAGCTTGGAGCCAAAGGCACGCGACAGGCCTTCATCATTCCAGATATAGACATAATCCACTGTCGGCCGGTCGGTGCCGCTATGCAGATCGATATGCACGTCGATGACGTTGAAGAACTCTTGCGTCAGCGCATGCGCCAGCTGCTGGCTATAGGTCCCCCTGGGATTGCCCGGGAACTGGCGGTTGAGGTCGACCTTGTCGATGGTGGCGTAGCGCTCATTGACCGCGAAGGCTGAAGGATTGGCCACCGGCAGCAGCAGGATACGACCCTTGATCGGCATATCCTTGAGCAGGTTGAACAGCTCGAGAATGGCCTGCGAGCCGGTATTCTCATTGCCGTGGATCGCGGCCGAAATGCCGATGGTGGGGCCATCCTCTTCGCCCACCAGCTCGTGCATGAACAGCACGGCATCGCTGCCATCGGCATTGGTGGTGAATTTGGGCCGCAGCTGGTTGATGGACTTTACCATTCGAATTTTCCTCTAGTTGTTGGCCTTGCCGGCCTTGGATCCGCTGCGTGAGAGCTGGCGTGGATCGAGAACGTCCCTGAGCCCGTCGCCCAGAAGGTTGAAGCCGAGCACGGTGACCATGATGGTGGCGCCCGAAACGATGGACAGCCATGGCGCATCGCGCATGAACTTGGTGCCGTAGGCCAGCGTCCAGCCCCAGGTCGGGGTTGGCGGTGGCAGGCCAAAGCCCAGGAAGCTCAGGGCGGATTCCGAGATGATCGCGGTGCCCAGACCCAGCGAGGAGAGCACGATGATCGGCCCCAGCGCATTGGGCAGGATTTCCCTGAAGATGATCCGGGCCGGACTGGCGCCCAGGGCACGGGCCGCCTGCACATAGTTCTGTTCACGCAGCATCAGCGTGGTGGCGCGCACCACCCGGGCATATTCAGTCCAGGCAATGATGATGATGGCGAAGGACACGTTGAGAATACCAGGGCCAAGCACGGCCACAATGGCCAGCGCCAGAACGATGGCGGGGAAACCGAGAAAGATATCGGTGACCCGCATCAGCAACTGATCGACCCAGCCGCCGAAATAGCCGGCCACCACGCCGACCACGGTGCCGATGATGGCCGCGCAGGTGACAGAAATAATGGCAATGGTGAGCGATACGCGCGCTCCGAAGACCATCCGGGACCAGAGATCGCGGCCGAAATTATCGGTGCCCAGAATGTGCTCGGGCGTGGGCAGTGCGAAGCGGTTGCGCATATCCATCTGCTCGACGCCATGGGTTGCCACGTAGGGGGCGAAGATCGCGCATAGGATGATGGCCAGGGTGATAGCGGCACCGACCACCAGCGAGGTATTTTTGAGGGCTTTTGGCAATTGCATGGCGCTCACCCGAGCCGGATGCGCGGATCAACCGCAGCGTAGAGGAGGTCGACCACCAGATTGACCAAGGCGTAGATGATGGCGAAGGTCAAAACGATACCTTGAATGAGCGGCAGATCACGCTGGGAAATAGCCGCGATGGTCAGCTGGCCCAGACCGGGCCAGGCAAAAATGGATTCGGTCAGCACCGCGCCACCGAGCAGAGCACCGAAGCGCAGGCCGATGACACTGAGCACGGGCAGCAGGGCATTGCGCAGGGCATGGCGGATGACCACCCGGCCCTTGCGCAGGCCCTTGGCATAGGCCGTGCGCACGAAGTCCTCACGCAGCACTTCGAGCATGGACGCGCGTACCAGCCGGGAGATGATGGCCGCGGAATTGGCCGCCAGTGCCAGCGCCGGCAGCGCGATATGGGTGATGGAATCCCAGAGGACATCGGGCCGTCCGGTGACGGCGGCCCAGACCGCGGCGTGCAGCGGCTCGCCGCGCCCAATGGCGGGCAGCCACCCCAGTTGCACCGCAAACAGCAGCATCAGCAACAGACCCAGCCAATAGACCGGCATGGACACGCCCAGTTGGGCAAACAGCATGGTGGCGGTGTCGATCCACGACCCCTGCCGGATGGCGGCGATCACACCCAGTGCCAGCCCGATCAGAGTGGCCAAGACGAGCGAAACCACGGCAAGCTCGATGGTGGCCCCCAGGCGTCCGGCGATGATCTCGGCCACTGGCTGGCTCTGGAAGATCGAACGACCCATATCGCCCTGCAGCAGCTCGGCGAAATAGTCCCAAAGGCGGACATGCCAGGGATCGTTGAGCCCCAGATTGTTACGCAGATTCAAGATGGCTTCGGGTGTGGCGTCCTGGCCAAGCAGCACGGCCGCCGGATCTCCGGGGATCAGCAGCAACAGCCCGAAGGTGACCACGACCATGCCCATCGCCATGGGAATGAGCAGCAACAGGCGCCGGATTACGTAGGCGAGCATGGCATGCGCTCCCAGGCTGTGCGCGGGCCGGAGCCGACACTGCGGACCGGATATGGATGACGATGGCTGGTCATCAGGCGATCACAACGTCTTCGATTTTGCGGGGATAATGGGTCATGCTGTCAGGGCCATCGCTGGTAATCAGCACCGTGTCTGCGAGCCGATAGCCGGCAAAGTTCGGGACGAAGATAGCCGGCTCGCTCGAGGTGATCATGCCGGGCTCGAGGATGGTCTGGTCGCCCGCCTCCACCCAAGGTGGCTCGTGGAACATCACGCCCATTCCGTGCCCCACGCGGTGCAACAGGTATTCCTCCATGCCGCTATCGCGGATATAGGCCAGGGCTAGATTATCGGCGGACGCGCAGGTGTGACCGGCGACTAGCGCGGCGGTGGCCATGCGCTGGGCCTCGTATGCGACGGCGTAATGCTCGCATTGGCGCGGGCTGGGATCGCCAATGAACAGAGTGCGCTCGCTTTCGGCGGCGCGCCCACCGACACGGCAGCCCAGAGAAAGAATGATGCTTTCACCCCGCTTGACCGGATTGCCGGTGGGCATGCCGTGCGGAAAAGCCGAGCGGGCGCCCGAGTAGACCAGACCACTGGCCAGTCCCTGCACCAGCAGGAGATCGTCATGCTCGGCGTGCATGATGTTCATGGCGTGTCGCGAGACGAAGGATTCGATCTCGATTTCGCTGGGCAGAACGCCGCCCGACGCCATGGCATCGGCGATCAGGCCGACACCGGCAACCACCATGGCATCGGCAATGCGCGATGCCTCGCGGTGCAGGACGATCTCTTCAGGGTATTTGACCAGACGCATCTGCTGGACGAGGTTGGATGGGATAGCGCGTTTCGCATTAGAAAACGCGGCCTCGATCTGGCCAACCCGCGCCAGCGAAATCGCGTGGCTATAGGCCACTGTTCCGGTCAGATTTGGGAAGCTGCGCCCCAGCACCTCGAACGGATTGTCCACACCGGGAAACTCGAAATAGACGATGGGTTCGGCGGCGATGTTCTGGTGGGCGGCATGCGCTTCTTCGAGCTTGGGCATGAGAAGCCAGGCGCCATCTTGGGTGATGGCGAAGACGACGGGGCGCTCGGTGGTGTAGTGCGAAAACCCAGTTGTGTAGATGACATCGTCGTTGGTATCGAGCAGCAGAAGATCAATGCCGGCAGCGGCCATCCGGGTGCGGATATCGGCATGGACCTTGGCGTAGAAATCGTGTCCCAGGATTTGGTGAAATGCCATCTGCGCTCTCATCAACATGCGGAAAAACCGACCGGCGTCGCCAGGCGACACCGGCCGTAGTCGTCAGGACACTTAGTCAGACAAGCCGATCAGACCGCGCAGATTGCCGCGCGGGGTGGCCTCGACATCGACCGGCAGGTCCTTGTCGTAGAACATCTGATAACCCTGGGCCGAGATGATGTAATATGGCAGCTCTTCGGCCAAAATGGTCGCCGCTCCCTGATAGGCCTGGGTGCGTTCGGCTTGATCGAGCGTGGAGCGCCCGGTCTGCAGCAGTTCATCGAGCTCGGCATTGGAGTATCCACCCCAATTGGTCGGGCCGCCCGTGGTCAGCTGGGCAAACAGCAGCCGGTCCGGATCAACAATGTTGAGCCAGCCGAGCAGGGCGATCTGATGCTGACCCTTCTGCACATAATTGGTGGAGAAAGAGGGCCAGTCGGAGATCTGGGCCGTCGCCTTGACGCCGTTCATCTCAAAGATGGCCTGAAGATACTCCACCGATTGCACGCGGTTGGGGTCTTCGCTGTGGGTGGCCAGAGTGATGGCCAAATCTTCGCCATCCTTATCCAGAATGCCGTCGCCATCGCTATCGGACCAGCCCAGCTCGTTGAACAGCGCCTTGGCGCCTTCAGGATCGTAGGTAGGCTGGGAGATATCGGGCGAATAGGCCCACGAGGACGGCAAGATTAGCGAATGGGCGACCTCGTCGACGCCCTGATAGATGTCGTTGACGATGGTGTCCTGGTCTACCAGCATGGCGAATGCCCGACGCATCTTAGGATCTTCGAGCAGCGGGTCGCTGACATTGAAGTTGAGATAGGTCACGCCCAGACCGGCAGTGATGACATTGCCGAAGCGATCATCGCCTTCAAGACGCTCGATATCCTGGGGCGAAAGCGGGGACTGGATGACGTCCAGATCGCCGGCCTCGAAGGCCTGAGCACGGGCCGAATTGTCGCCGATGATCTTGAGTGTGAGCTGGTCGATTGCTGGGGCACCCTGCCAGTAATTCTCATTGGCTTCGAGAACGATCTCGCTACCGCGGTTCCAGCTGGTCAGCTTCATGGGGCCGGCGCCAATGGGGTTATTGGCCAGATCGGCACCTCCCTCAATCAGAGCCTTGGGGACGATGCCGATATCGAGATAAGTCAACAACGGCGCATATGGCGCGTCGAGCGTGAACTTGACGGTACGTTCATCGACCGCTTCGACGGCGGTAATGGGCGTATAGAGGGCGCGCGATGGGGCGCTCAACTCAGGGTCGGTCAGCGTGGTAAAGGTATAGACCACGTCCTCGGCGGTCAGCGGGCTGCCATCGGAAAAGGTTAGATCCGGTCGCAGGGTGAACACAACGGTCTGCGGATCGGGGTTTTCCCAGCTCTCGGCCAGGTCGGGTACGGCTTCGAGCGAAGGCGTGATGTGTACCAGGCCGGCGTAGATCAGATCAGCGGTGCGTGCAGCCGTAGTGTCACGAGTCAGGCGCGGATCGAGCGTGCCCGCATCGACGTCGGCGCCCACGACAATCTCGGTCATGTCCTGTGCAGCGGCGATGTGCATGGGTGCAAAACTCAGCGCGACAATGGCGCTGGTGGTCAAAAGAAAGCTTTTCATTCCCTGTTTCCTTCTTGGTCTTACGAAGCGGCGGTGAGTCGTGTGGAAAGGCGGGCCATCTCCTCTTTACCCCCCCTTTTCGACCCCTGAGCGACCCGCTGCTGGCGCAGATCTGCCAGATGCGGGGCGAAGATGTTTTCGAGAGCGCCAGGATCGGGCGCGTGACGATATTCGAAGCAGCGCACGCCGGGCCGGACCAGATCAGTGATGTGGTCGGCACCGGAGGCATAGATCACCGCGTCACAGCTGGAGAGCACCTCGCGCAGATCATCCGCGGACGACCAGGTGACGATGATGTCCGAGACGTGCGGCGCAAATTCGCGCACGCTGGGGCGCATGATGGCAATGTATTCCTGAAAGTGGGTGACAGCGGCGACACGGGCCCGCGGGTCCAGCCCAGCCAGGCTCTGGCGGGTGGCCTGCGATGGCAGGAAGCGCAGGCCGAGTACGTTTTCCTGGCCGATCATGCTGCGCACCTCGGCCTCGCGATGGGCGAAGGTGATGACCAGGTCGGCGGCGCGACAGGCTTGGCGCTGCGGGCCATCTTGGCGCAGGCTTTCAAGGGTCACCAACTGCATGGTGTCGTTGACGCTCAGGCAGGGACGGATCTGCTCGACATAGTCCCGACCGGGACCTTCGAAGATGCAGACAAAAATGGTGTTCAGGCCGATGGTGGGGCGGCGCAGTTGGGACTGGGCATTGATCATGGAGATCAGCCCCATTGTTGACACGCCTAGAGCCTCGGCGCGGCCGATAATAGCTTCGATATCATCGCGCAGCACATTGATGGGCTGATGATCGCCGACATGTGCGGGGCGGCCTGGAACGGTGAAGGCGCCCAGGCCATGGCGCATTTCCACCAGGCCCTCATCGCGCAGTTGCTGATAGACTTGGCTGACCGTCATGGGCGCAATACCCAGATCGGCCGCGAGTTGGCGTACCGATGGCAGTTTGGTGCCGTCTTTCATGCCGCCAAAAGCCAACGTGTAGCTGAGCAGGCCATGCAGCTGGGTGCCCACCGGAACGGGAAGCGACTTGTCGATGCTGCTGGCGTCGATGGGGAACATGGTGTGTTCTATCCGTTCAGTACACCCCGACCGTAGCACTGGATTTTCAACGCGCAAGCCCCTTTGTGCTTTTCTTGTCCCAGCGTTTGCCAAAGCTCCAAATCTATGCACATTTGAACGCGATAGTACCGATTTTGGGCGCCAAGGCGCGTCAGACGGTGCGGCGGCCCGGAGTCGGACAGCACAATCAGCGGTAACCACGAGCGCTACGGTGTACTAATGGAATATAGCAACTTGGGCCGTACCGGCCTCAAACTCTCCCGGCTGGCCATGGGCTGCATGACCTTTGGTTCGTCAAAATGGGCACCTTGGGTGCTTGATGAGGAGCAGTCCCGCCCGATCCTGGAAAAGGCTCTCGACCTGGGGATCAATTTCTTCGATTTGGCCGATATGTATTCGGCTGGTGAAAGCGAGCGCGTGGTGGGCCGGGTGCTGGCAGACCAGCCGCGACACAAGCTGGTGCTGGCCACCAAGCTTTACAATCCCATGAGTCAGGACCCCAATGATCGCGGCCTGTCGCGCAAGCATGTGTTCGAGGCTGTGGACGGCAGCCTCAAGCGGTTGGGTACGGACTATATCGACCTCTACCAGTTGCATCGTTTCGACTATGAGACGCCGCTGGAGGAAACGCTGGATGCGCTCAATGATGTGGTCCGAGCCGGCAAGGTGCGCTATTTGGGGGCATCCTCGATGCATGGCTGGCAGTTCATGAAGGCGCTGGGCCTGCAGCGCGCCAATGGCTGGGCACCCTTTGTCTCGATGCAGCCGCACTATAATCTGATTTACCGCGAGGAAGAGCGCGAAATGCTGCCGCTGTGTCGCTCCGAAGGGATTGGCGTTATCCCTTGGAGTCCGCTGGCCCGCGGTCGCCTGGCCGGGCGCGGCGGCGATGCCGCATCAACCCGCGCTCAGACCGACAAAACCGCCAATGCGCTTTATGACCGCTCGCGGGAGCAGGACGATGCTGTGATCGCGGCGGTCCGCGGCGTGGCCGAGCGCCATGGCCGATCGCCCGCACAGATCGCCTACGCGTGGGTGGCCAGCCGGCCTGGCATTACCGCGCCAATCGTGGGCATCTCCAATCTGCATCAGTTCGATGATGCCGTTGCCGCGCTGGAGGTGACGCTGAGCGAGGAAGATGTGGCGCAGCTGGAGGCACCTTATCAGCCCAAGCCGATAGCCGGACACCAATAGGAGGGCGCGGTATGGAACTGGGTCGTGAACTTGCCGAGCTAACGGCGGGCATTGATGCGCTTTATCGCAACACGCCGCGCAGTGACGGCTTCTTGGACGAGGAAGGGCTAATCCCCGTGGCGGTGGCGCCGGTAACGCCCAAGCCGCTCGAGAACTACGACGCCGCTGCCGCAGCGCTTCAGGACCTGCGTCAGCGCGTGCCTGCGGCCGCGGAGAGCGCGCTGCGTCGCGACTATGTACTGGCCATGATCGATTCTCTATTGGCCCTAATCGACACCTTTGCGGGCAAGCCCATCAGCTTTGCCGAGCGTCTGCGGCGACAGATCGGCGTTGAAACCACGCTGATCGGCGCGGAGGTGCTGGAGGACTATCGTGTCACCATGCGCACGGCGCTCGACGAAATGGGCTTTTCTGGTGGTGCGCTCGAGGCCGATCTTGGGCGCTGGGAAGCCCAAGCGCGGGTGCCCGCCGATCAGGTGCTGGACACACTGAGCGCCCTAACGCTTGAAGCGCGCAATCGCGTTTCGGCAATGATGTATCCTATGGCGTGCGAGTGGATGGAGCCAGTGGGTGTGCGGAACGTACCGTTCTCGGCCTATTGCGACTATCCCAGCCGCAAGGTGCTGCTTAATCTTGATTTTCCCTATACCCGTTTCTCGCTTAAGCACCTCGCTACCCACGAAGTGTTTCCGGGTCATCTGGTGCATCTAGCGCTGCGCGAAAAGGCGGTTGCCGAGGGCACCATGCCGCTCGATGGTGCGCAGGTGGTCACCAGTTCAGCCAGCAGTGCGCTGTTTGAGGGTATTGCCGACAACGGCTTGTTCTTCATTGACTGGATCGAGGGGCCCGAGGATCGGCTGGGCGTGGCTCTGCAGCGGCTGCGCAGCGCCATGCGCTGTAATGCAGCCTGGATGCGCCACGAGCAGGGGCTGAGTATGGATGAGATTGTTCCGGTGATTGCCGCGGCGAGCTTTCAGGATCCAGTCGATACCAGGTCGCGACTGGCTTTTCTTGATCACGATCTGCGCGCTCCATTTGTCTATGCCTATTGGTGCGGCGAGGTGGCAGTCCATGACATTTGGACGACTATTGCGCCAGATCGCTGTGCAGAGTTTTGGCAATATCTGTATCTCAACATGCATACTCCCATGACCCTCAAGAACTACTGGACCTGAGGACTTTTCACAGGGCCAGTTGTCGTTCGCGTTCCACTGAGGATCATTCTGCATTTGAGGGTGCCAGCTTGGGAGCGGTCACACAGCCCGGCTATGGCGCTACCGAGGAATTGAGGGGCAGGGGGCACCATTCTCTCGAGGCGGCATTTGCGCTGCCTGACGAACCGCTCGTCTTATTTGTTCTCTGTAGGCTCAGAGACCGGCGTGCCGGCGCCGAGTACAACGGAGGCTACGTGCGCTGCGAGGCAGCACCCCCTTGACGCCCGCAAGGAAAAGGGAATGAATTCGGTCAGCTGCACTTAACACGTTCCGCTTAGAGGACGAGGTGCTCGAGGAGGGTTTATGAAGTCTAGGCAGGCATCGCCGACTGGCGCCCTGTTGGAGGCACGCGGTATCTCCAAATATTTTGGCGCAATCACCGCTCTGCATGACGTGAATTTCCGAGTCGCGCCGGGGGAAGTCTTGGGTGTGGTTGGAGACAACGGCGCCGGCAAGTCGACCTTGATGAAAATCCTTTCTGGGCTATTCGTGCCCAGTGAGGGGCAGTTACTGTTCAAGGAAGAACCGGTTCGTTTTTCCAGCCCAAAGGAAGCTCAGCGGCGCGGTATCGAGATGGTCTACCAGGACTTCGCGCTCGCCGGTAATCTTCCAATCTACGAGAATATTTACCTGGGGCGCGAGCCAGGCAGAAAGCTTGGGCCGTTGACCCTGGTTGATCACGCCAAGGCGAGGCGCATGGCCAGCGAGCATCTCGACCGGCTCCATATCCACGTGAAATCGGTGGATCAAAACGCGGAAGACCTCTCCGGTGGCCAGCGCCAGGCTGTGGCAATAGCGCGGGCGACCGCCTTCGACGCCAAGCTCGTCATTATGGATGAACCCACCGCCGCCTTGGCTATCAAGGAAGTTGGCAAGGTACTGGACCTAATCCGGTCTCTGAAGGAACACGGCGTTGCTGTAATCATTATCTCGCACCGGATGGACGATATCTTTTACTGCTGTGATCGAGTGATGGCGCTCTATCAGGGGTCAAACTTCGCCGAAGCCCCTCTTGATGCCACCCATCGCAACGAGGTCATCGGCTGGATCATGGGCACAAAAGGACACAGTGAGGCCTTGGCGCATGACCAACTCCACTGACAATCTAGGGGCCGGCGGGTTCAGCATGGGCAAGTTTCTCGAAAACTACGGCATTCTAATTGTTGTCTTAGCGATGATGCTGGTACTTGCAGCAATTCGGCCGGACGTTTTCCTGAGCGCGCAAAACCTCACCAATATCCTAAAACAGAATGCGAGCCTTGCGCTGCTTGCGCTGGGCATGCTCGTCGTAATCATCACGGCGGGAATTGATCTTTCCGTAGGCTCCACGATGGCGCTTTCCATGGTCACCATTGCCATTGCAAGCCGCGCCGGCGTTCCATGGCCGCTGGTGCTTTTGATCGGGCCTGCGGTTGGACTCGCGGTGGGGTGGGTCAACGGTGTCGGGCTGACCTGGCTACGACTTCCTCACCCCTTCATCATGACTTTGGGCACCCTCAATATTGCCCGGGGGCTCACCTTTCTGGTTACTGACGGCGCGCCGGTATCCGGCCTCCAACCAGAAGTGCGCTATGTTGGCCAGGCCTACTACGATTTTGGCATTCTCGCTCCGCCAGCTGGTCTGCCTGCCAGCTTGATCGTCGTTGCTATATGCGCATTCGCACTCTGGTTTTTCCTCACCCGCACCTCCATGGGCCGGCACATTTACGCCATCGGCGGCAATCCGCATGCCGCACGGGTGTCTGGCATCAATGTGGATGGCGTGCTTGTCGTCGTCTACATGATCTGTGGCTTTTTTGCCGGGCTTGCTGGCCTGTTGCTGGCGGGACGCACCGATAGCGGGTTCCCCAACGCAGGCATCGGGATCGAGCTGGATGCCATAGCTGCCGTTATCATCGGTGGAGCTTCCTTTTTTGGCGGGCGCGGCAGCGTCATGGGCGTCCTGGCTGGCGTGCTCATAATGGGAATCCTGCGAAACGGGCTAAACATCAACAATGTAAGTGCCTTCTGGCAGCAAATCCTGATCGGGCTGGTCATTATCGTGGCCGTCTATATCGACGTGCTGCGGCGAAGGGCTTCGCTTAGGCATTAAGAGCACGGCGCAATCTACGAACAAGCTGCCGGAGAAGTCTCCCGGTCGGCAGTCAAGGTAGAGGGAGACGTAAGGGAGAGTAGAATGAAAAAGTGGCTATTTGCTAGTGTGGCGCTCTTTGCCATGTCCGGTGCAACGATCTTAAGCGCGCAAGCGCAACCCTATGTGCTGGGCATGAAGGGCCCGGGCGCGGGAAATCCCTTCTGGGCCGCCGTCGAGGCCGGCGCCAAGGCCAAGGGTGAGGAACTTGGTGTCGAGGTCGTAGTGGTGGCGCCCCCGGCAGAATCTGACGTGCAGGCTCAAATCAGCCAAATGGAAGACCTCATCGCCCAGGGCGTTGCCGGCATTGCCCTGGCGCCAACCGATCCTAATGCGCTGGCCCCAGTAGTGGAAGCGGCAAGGGCCGCGGGCATCCCGGTGGTCTTTGTCGATACCCGCGGGACCAATGAAGGTGTGACCTTTATCGGCACTGACAATCAAGCCGGTGCTGAACTCGCCGCCAACTATATTTGTGACAACGTCGAATCCGGCTCCGATGTCGCAATCCTGCAGGGACTCGTCAGCCAGTCGACTGGCAAGGCTCGCGCCGACGGCTCCAAAGAGGGGCTGGAAGCGTGTGGCCTCAACGTCGTGGCCGAACAGACCGCTGAATGGGACCGCGCCAAGGGCCTTTCCGTGACAGAGACCATCCTTGCGGGCAATCCCAATATCAAGGCGATCTTTGGCTCCAACGACAACATGGCGCTGGGCGCCGTGGAAGCACTCAGAGCGGCAGCAATGCTGGATTCGGTAATGGTGGTGGGCTTTGACGCCAATCCTGATGCGGCGGCCTCGATCCTGGCCGGCGAAATGACCGCGACCATCGCACAGGCCCCAGCCAATATGGGGGGCTTTGGCATCCAGGCACTCGTGGATCTCGCGGCGGGCAAAACACTGGACGCCTGGATCGACACCGGGACGGTGCTGGTGACAAGTGAGAACGCGGCCGAATATCAATAGTAAAATTGCGTCGTACAGAAGGGAAAGCGCGCCGCGAGGGCGCTTTCCCGGGGCGCACTGCAGAACACCCAAGCCGAGGAGTTTGTCTTGACCGGCCAGTCCAAACCGCTGGTGATAAGCGTGCCCGAGCCGCGCACACTGGACCTCATTTTCACTCCCGGTCAAAAACAGGTACTATTTGATCGCTACGAGGTGGTGGAGACCGGTGCAAGTGGCGTCGCCGCTTTGCCCAACCACATCTTGGCGCGGGCCAAGTATATACTTGGACAGCCCCCTATTTCTGAGCAAACGCTGGAAAAACTGGGTCAGTTGCGCTGCGTGCTCAACGTGGAGAGCAATCTCATCGACAACATGCCTTACGAAAGACTGTTTCAGCGCGGTATCTACGTACTCACGACGGGCGCCGTCTTCGCCGAGCCTGTGGCCGAATTGGGCCTCGGTTTGGCACTGGACCTGTTTAGGGGCATCACCAATGGCGACAACGACTTCCGCCACGGTAAGGAGCGCTGGGGCGGTGAGGGAAATGCTTCGGCGCGCCTGCTGTCGGGCGCCGAAGTTGGAATCATTGGCTTCGGCGATCTTGGTCGCGCGCTCAATCGCCTGTTGAGCGGCTTCCGCGCCAAAATCAAAGTCTTCGACCCCTGGTTACCAGCCTCCCTGCTGGCCGACAACAACGTGACCCCCGCATCACTCGAGGAGGTCCTGTCTCAATCAGATGTAGTTTTTGTGGTTGCCTCGGTAACAACGGAAAATGAGGGATTTCTCGGTGGTGAAAGCTTCCGTAGCATGCGCAAAGGCGCAGCCTTCGTTCTCCTCAGCCGTGCAGACGTCGTTGATTTTGAGGCTTTGATGGCAGCCGTTGTGAAGGGCCATATTGTGGCAGCCAGCGACGTGTTTCCAGAGGAGCCTTTGGCGAGCGATCATCCAGTTCGCGAGCTTAAGGGGTTCCTGCGCTCGGCTCATCGCGCAGGCGCGCTGGACATCGCCTTCAAGCGTATGGGTGACATGGTTCTTGAGGACATGAACCTCATGGATCGCGGTCTTCCTCCCATGCGCTGCAAACGAGCCGAGCGCGAGACGGTCTCGCGCATGCGCTCCCGACCCGTCGACAAGAACTAACCTTGAGATCCGTAGCGAGTGGAAATGCGCTGGCGCGTTAATCCTGCTCCGCGTTCTCAGTACCTCCAAGTTGCGACCAGCGATTGAAGCCGATGGACAAAAGTACTGCAAAGCTGAAATGCATGCCTACCCAACTGACACGGCAAAAAACAGAATGAAAGCTTCAGATTGCGGAGAGGGAACCACCCAAGCGACAGTTGGCGTAGGCCTCATTGGCACCGGCTACATGGGCAAGTGCCACGCGCTAGCCTGGACCGGGGTTAGATCCGTGTTTGGCACCGGCCGCAGGCCAATACTCAAGCATCTGGCCGAGATCAACGCAAAGATCGCACGCCAGAAAGCCGATGAATTTGGCTTTGAGAAAGCCACCGGCGACTGGCGGGACGTCATAGCTGACCCGGCAGTCGATGTTGTTTCGATTACCACACCCAATGCCTTTCACGCCGAAATGGCAATTGCCGCACTGGAGGCCGGGAAACATGTCTGGTGCGAAAAGCCTATGGCTGTGGCGCTGGCGGACGCAGAACTGATGGCTGCAGCCGCGAAAGTATCTGGAAGGGTGGCGGTTCTGGGTTATAACTATATACAATCCCCGTTGATCCGGCACATCAGCGTCATCCTGGCAAATGACACCATCGGTGCCGTGAATCATGTCCGCCTCGAGATGGACGAAGACTTCATGGCCGATCCCCAGGCCCAGTTCTATTGGAAGAGCGAGGCCAGTTCCGGCTATGGCGCGCTAGACGACTTCGGTGTGCATCCGCTCAGCCTGTTGCAGATATTGTTTGGTCTTCCGACCAAAGTCATGGCGCTTCTAGCTAAGCCTTATGCCGCCCGCCCGACCAGGGATGGCGATACTCGCGCCGTTGAAACTTTTGATATCGCCAGTGTACTGTTCGAGGTCGGCGCAGGTATTAGCGGCGTCATGGCGCTCAACCGCGCTGCCTGGGGTCGCAAGGGGCGCATTGCGCTTCAGATTTTCGGCAGCAAGGGCGCGATCCTCTATGATCAGGAGAGAATGAACGAGCTGCAACTCTATGTAGCGGCCGACGAACCAACTCGGCAGGGGTTTCGCACAATCATCTCTGCGCCACATCATGACCCCTATGATCGATTTATCCCAGCGCCGGGTCACGGCCTGGGCTTCAACGACCTCAAGATTATTGAATGCCACGAACTACTCAACCGGATTGCCGGGCGGCCCGCGAGAGTGATTGATTTTCAGGCCGGACTAAACATTGAGCGAGTTGTTCACGCTATGGCTCAAAGCCATCTTGGACAGCGCTGGGTACACATTCCCTGCAACTAGCAAGCATACCAATTATCCGTCCTTGCGTTTCAGCCCAAAGGCATTTGGTCTGCCACCCCGTCCGGCTGCGTTTCCAAGCGCCGCGCGCGACGCTGCTTGGTAAGCGCCAAGCTGACCCCGTCTGTTTAGCCGACTAAGGCTGCGGTATTTGGCACCCTCCGATTGGTGAGGGGTGTCATGTTCTATGTCTGCGACTATGCGTGCGGATAGAAGTTTCCATCTGATCGAGGCTGTTCCGGATCGTCTGGAAGGCGCTCCGGTAGCACGCCGGCGTCGGTGGTCCGACGAGTTCAAGGCGGCGATGGTCGCTCGGAGCCTGGAGCCGGGCGCGAACGTGTCGGCGCTCGCACGCGAGATCGGGATATTGCCATCGCAGCTGTTCGGCTGGCGGTCCGAGGCCGCCGACAAGGGCAAAGTAAAGCGGGTGGGTAGGAGCGCGGCAGGCACAGGAACGGCGGATGGCACGGCGATCGAGCTTTTCGTGGATGGCATGCTGGTCCGGGTTGGGCCCGCGGTAAGTGAAGATCACCTGCGCCGTGTGCTTCGGGTCATCCGGTCCACATGATCCCCTCGGGCGTAAAGGTGTTCCTGGCCAGCCAGCCGGTAGACTTCAGAAAAGGACCCGACGGTCTTGTTGGTCTGGTTCGCGATGCCGGTGCAGATCCATTCAACGGCTCGCTCTATGTGTTCCGGGCAAAACGGGCAGATCGGATCAAGATTGTGTGGTGGGATGGCACAGGCCTGTGCCTTTACGCCAAGCGGTTGGAGAAGGCCGCGTTCTGCTGGCCGCGGATCGGGCACAGCCGCGTCCAATTAGGCCATGCCCAACTGCTGGCCCTGGTCGATGGCATGGACTGGAAACGGGTGCGTTCGGTGCCGGCAACTCGGCCGCAATCGGCTGGGTAAAAGCCTGCGGCAGACTGACTCACTGGCGCAAAAAACTGAGGCAATTCGGGGTGTTTTGTGCCATTATGTGGGCATGAACCCGGCCGATCCGCAGCAGCTTCCCGATGACGTCGACGCCCTCAAGGCGATGATCGCTGCTGCCCATGCCAGGGAGGCGTTGGCCGATCAGCAGCGCCTGGTGCTGGAGGCCGAGATCGCTGCCCATGAAGCGGCAATCGCGCAGATGAATGCGGCGAAGGTGGCCGACGCCGAAAAGATCGCTCGGTTGGAATCGATCGTTGCCATGCTCAAGCGGGCGCAGTTCGGGACACGCTCGGAGAAGCTGCGGATCGATCCGCTCGATGCCGAGCAGATGGCCTTCGTGTTCGATGAGCTGCAGACGGGTCTGGGCGAGATCCGGGCCGAACGCGACAAGCGTGCTGGAACTGCTGCCCCCCGTCCGCCGCGGCCGCGAAAGGGCTTTGCGCCGCACCTGGAACGCATCGAGCAGATCATCGAACCAGAGGTGCCGGCCGACTGTGTTGGTCTGGAGGCCGTCCGCATCGGCGAGGACGTCTCCGAGCGCCTCGATGTGACCCCCGCCAAGTTCCGCGTCATCGTCACCCGCCGCCCCAAATACGCCTACCGCCGGGCTGACGGCGAAGACCGCATCGTGCAGGCGCCGGCACCCGATCACCTGATTGCCGGCGGCATCCCCACCGAGGCGCTGCTGGCCCAGGTGGCGGTCAGCAAATATGCCGATGGCCTGCCGCTCTACCGGCAGGAGGAGATTTACGCCCGGGACGGCGTGGAACTGGACCGCTCGCTGATGGCCCAGTGGATGGGCCGGATCGGCTTTGAGCTCGAGCCGCTGGCCCAATACGTGCTGCACACCATCAAACAGGGCGAGCGCGTCTTTGCCGACGAGACCCGATTGCCGACGCTGGCGCCGGGGTCAGGGAAGGTGAAGACCGCCTGGCTGTGGGCCTATGCCCGGGATGATCGACCGTTCGGTGGATCAGGACCACCCATGGTGGCCTATCGGTTCGAGGACAGTCGGTCCGGCGATTGCGTCGCCCGGCATCTGGATGGCTATCGCGGGATCCTGCAGGTCGACGGCTATGCCGCCTATAACCGGCTGGGCAAGGATCGCGGGGCCAATGACGCCATGACTCTGGCCGGGTGCTGGGCCCATGCGCGGCGCAAGTTCTTCGACCTGCATGCCAGCGACGGCTCGCCCTTTACCGGTGCCGTGGTCAAGACCATGGCGCCGCTGTGGGCTATCGAAGAGGAGATCCGCGGTCATGGTGCCGAACTGCGCGCCAGCATCCGTGCAGAACGTTCCCGCCCCATCGTGGCTGAGCTGTTCGCCATGCTGGACCGGGAGCTGCCGCGCCTGTCGGGCAAATCCAAACTGGCTGAGATCATCCGCTACACCCTGAGCCGCCGGGCGGCCTTCGAGCGCTTCCTTGCCGATGGACGTATCGAAATCGACTCCAACATCGTCGAACGCGCAATCCGCCCGCAGACCATTACCCGCAAAAATGCGCTCTTTGCCGGCTCCGATGGTGGTGGCCGGGCCTGGGCCACAATCGCCACGCTGCTCACCACGGCCAAAATGAACGGCGTCGATCCAAATGCCTGGTTGACCCAAACACTCGAGCGCATCGCCAGCGGCTGGCCAAACAGCCAGATCGCCGACCTCATGCCATGGAACTTCAGGCCGTAACGGCCCCGGCTACGCGCTTACGCTGCTTGAGCTGTTCGGCCGCCTGATGTTCAACATTCTCGTCGGAAACACGGATGATCACGCCCGCAATCACGCCGCCTTCTGGGATGGTGATGCGCTCACCCTCACCCTGCATATGACATCTGTCCCCAGGGTGGCCCCGGTAACGAAGCAACGCAGGCATGCTGATCGTGGACGTTGACCGGATGAGCTGTATCATGAGTGCTGTCGGTGCTGCCACGTGGTTCCAGCTGTCTCGTGAACGAGCGCTTGAAATCGCTCGATTCCAGATCGAGGTGATCACGACGCGTTTTGACGACGTGTGCGATGCCGCGGGTCTGAATGAGGTTGATCGCCATCTGCTCTGGCGGCGGTAATTCCTCAACCCCGATGCCTTCGTCAGCGCGCCTGCTGAATTAATGGCGCCCGAGCTCAACAAGTAACGACAAGTAATGAGTTGTGCGGTAAAGGCGCATGAACAGGTTTGATCGATCAAAGTGACCAATCAACGTTTTCGAAGGTCCGTTTTGCGCCCCAGTTCGGTCATTCATTCCGTTCGATGCGGCTCCCGAAAGCTGCCGCTCGGCAAGAGAAACGCTTACCATCGAAGTCTGTCGCCGCGGACTTCCAGCCGATTTCTGTGCCGCCATTCTGAGGGGGCGAGGCCCGTTGCTTTCTTGAACTGTGCGGAAAAATGAAAGGCCGAATAATAGCCGAGATAGCCGGCAATGGCCTTGACCGACTTGTCTGAATTCCTGAGCAACTCATACGCGCGGCGCGTTCTTACGTCCGTCTGATATTGTTTGAGCGACGTGCCGGTATGCTCGCGGAACAGACGGCGCAGGGTGGAGCAACTCAGGCCTAGGTCGGTTGCGATTTGTTCGATATCACCGGCGGTGAAGGTGCGGTGCTGGACATGCTGGTTCAGCCCAGGCGAAACAACGCTGCGGCCCTTAAGCTCATGCACAAGCTGCTCAAGAAGCAGGGCTACGCACCTGAGGTGCTCAAGACCGATAAGCTGAAGTCCTACGCTGCTGCGAAACGGGATCTTGGACTACGAGCTCGACACGATCAGAGCCTGCGCGCCAACAACCGGCCGAGAACTCGCATCAGCCGGTGCGACGACAAGAGCGCAAGATGCAGGGCTTCGAGTCGCCCGGATCCGCCCGGCGTTTTCTTGCTTGCCACTCCGCCGGTTAGAACCCCTTCAATCTTCAGCGCCATCTCATCTCCCGTCGCACGCTGCGCCTGTTCAGAGCAGATGCCGCAAACGCATGGAAGATCGCGACGAAGGCCGCGTAACAGGAGCTTTCCGCGAGCTGAGCTTTGCCCGCGGGAGCTCGACGTGACAAAGCCGTTCCGAGCTTTTGCGCCAGGCTGTTGCCGTCCTGCTCAACTGCAGACGAGGCGCTTCTCCAGTTGTCAGCTACCCAAATTCTCGCTAATCACAGATAAGAGGTCAGACGACAGGGGAGTCATAGTGCGTAAAATTATATTGGATGTTGATACCGGTACGGACGACGCCGTGGCCATCATGTTGGCCGGGCTGCATCCCGAGCTCAACCTGGTGGCCTGCACCACCGTCAACGGCAACGTGCCCGTTGAAAACTGCAGCGATAACACGCTGCGCACCCTGGATCTGATCGGTCGCGATGACGTGCCGGTCTATGAAGGGCTGAGTCAGCCGATCGCACGGGCGGACTTCCCAGTGCCACGCGCGATCAAGAAGGACGTGCAGGTGCATATGGCCGAGCTGCCGATGCCTGCGGCCCGCTCCAAGAAGCAGGCGATGTCCGCACCTGAATTCCTGATAAAGGCGTTTGCCGGCGAACACCGCGACGCGGTTCTTGTGCCGGTCGGCCCGCTGTCCAACATTGCTGCGGCGATCAAGCTCGATCCGAACTTCGTGAACAACGTTTCCGAAGTGATGATCATGGGCGGCGCCGTCGACAAGTCCAACATTACGGAATCTGCCGAGTTCAACATCTGGGCCGACCCGGAAGCCGCGCAGGTGGTGTTCGAAGCAGGTTTCAAGAAGATCACGCTTGTGCCGCTCGACGCGACGCATCGGGCACTGGTGTCGCTTGATCAATGCGCCGCCATGCGGGCCCTTGGAACGCCAGCGGCCGATGGGGCGGCAAGTGTGATCGAACACCGCATCAAGGGCTACCAGACGTTCCAGCCGACCGGCATTGCGGCGACGGCGCCGGTGCACGACGCGCTGTGCGTCGCAGCCCTTGTGCGTCCGGAGGTGATCACCACACGGCATCTGAACTGCGTCATCGAGACCAAAGGCGAATACACGATCGGCCGCACGGTGGTGGATCACGAGTTCCGAACCAAGCGGGAGCCCAACTGCCACGTTGCGCTTGATGCTGACCGAGAGTTGTTCGTCACGATGCTGCTCGAGACATTCGGTCGTCCACACCAGTCGGTCTAGTCTATCTAGTCTACACCTTCTCAGTCCTCCCTACGGTTCCGCGTCCATCTTCCCCGATGGGCGCGGAATTGCTTTGGGGGCAAGGAGAAGAAGGTTAGGCTCCGTAAGGGATCCAGACATTCTTGACCTGCGTCGCCTTGGACAGGAAGTAATCGCCGGCAAAGCGGGGATCGGCCAGATCGTAGTAGAGA
>NZ_JACIEW010000008.1 GCF_014197055.1 Devosia subaequoris
AACGCAAGGACGGTGACCCAGGGCAGCCACAGCCGGCGACCCCGAGCCAAAGTCAGCAGGACGGCCAGATAGATCGCCAGTCCCAGATGAATGTGTAGCGCATCCTTGCTCAGGTGCAAAACTTCGCTGAGTTCAGTCTTGAGCGCATTGAACATGGTGCCCCTCCTCGACCGGACCTAACATCGCCGCATTAGCGACAGGTTACGACGTTGCCGTAACCGCTCCCGGCGGAACCAGGCAAACTTCTGGCCATCGCGACCGAAGCGATGGCCGGAGGCAAACTAGTCCAAGGTTGCTTGCGCAGATCCGCTGCGATTGGGACGATGGTCGCGTCTAGACGAGGGCTAACTAGCATCCTGCCGATGTTCTGCGCCTTTGCCCGCGAGTTTGACTATCGTTGCCTTGAACCGGGCACCGTCCGGCTCCGCCGATCGAACCCGAAATTGGAGATTTCAATGTCGACGCGACCAAAACCTGGCGTCAACCGCATTGTCGAAACGGCGATATACGTCGATGACATCCCCAGTGCCAGCGCGTTCTATGACACGGTCTTTGGCTTTCCAGCCCTTGTCCGCGACGACCGCGTCGTGGCCTATGATGCAGGCGCTTCTACCGTCTTCCTGCTGTTCAAGCGGGGTGCAACCCTGGACGAAGTCGTGCTGGCAGGAGGTACGATCCCGCCCCATGATGGGTCCGGCCCGACCCATTTCTGCTTCGCCATCGACGCCGAACAGCTAGACGATTGGGAGTACCACCTCGCTGAGCTGAACATCCCCGTTGAAGCACGCATGAACTGGGATCAGGGCGGCAAGAGCCTCTATTTCCGAGACCCAGATGGCCATCTGATCGAACTGGGCACACCGGGCATCTGGCGGACCTATTAACTTGCTGTCGTGCAGTTCGACCTCCAAGCGAGAGTCTTGAGCCAAACGACGGGTGAGAGCATGCCGTTGCGGACGTGCTTGCGGCTCGGTCAGTTTAAGAGGGCAAAGAGACCGGGCGGTCACTTATCGGCTTGGACCCGGCGCTCGCTCAGCTTGTGCTCTAAAGGCTCGAGCAACAGTCTGACCTCGAAGCCAGCTGCGGCGAGGGGGGCATATCCGTCGTCGGGAACGGCCCCGGGGTCCTCCTGATGGTCTCGCGGCGGGATTGCTTGGTCCAGATGGGATTTGAGATCAGATAGAGCTTCTGGCGAGGTTATGGTCCGGGCAAGTAACCACGCCAAAACCTGACGCTGCGCAGAAAGGCGGCCTTCAAGATCGAAATTGCTCAATTCGCCGTTGGACATCGTTGCTCCTCGCCTGCTCATGAAAGTAAGCGCCACGAACAGCGCATACCATGCTGAATCAGAACGCCAGCGCTTCAACAGCGTTGCAATCGAGCCGACAACGCGGAGATCACCGCATCGGCGGCTAGCGGTCGCCGAAGAGCGGGACGCGCCGCCTCCTTGGTGGGACGCGACTTTGCCACCATAATCTAGGGCAGGCGGTTCCTGCCGTGATCATGGCGCACAGCTGCCAGGAAAGCGCCTCGCTGTAGGGACGCATCGAGCTATTTGTCCCCGCGCGAAACAATGTCGCCGGCAGGCGCGCGGTCCGGGTCCGGCAGTTCGTCCTCGCTCAGGATCCTGCCTTTGCTGTCTCTTGCCTCAAGGTCCGCAGGAAGATCGTCCTCGACCTCGGCCTCTGGTGGTTGATCGCCTTTGGCACGCTCTTCGCGCCAGTTGCCGTCAGCATCCTGATACTGAATCTGAGTGTCCTCGCCGCCTAGTTGCTGTCGTGCCGCCGCGCTTTCCGCCGCCTCGTGTGCGGCTTGATGCGTGGCGAACGTCTCGGAATAGACGTCACCAACCCGGTAGGCGAATCCGCCATCGTGTTCGACGACTGCATAGGTGATCTTGGCCATGAACTTCTCCTCAAAGCTTGTGCAGCCGTAATGCGACTGGCGCCTAGAGGTTTCGGTGCGCAGCTAGGGTGATTGACCGGACCCCAATCACATTGTCGGTATCGACGGCGCGCGACCGGCGCAGTCCGGTTCGGCTGGACTACATGCACCACCAGTCTTCTCTCAGGATGTTGACTTTGAGCTTTCCGGTCGCCATGCCGGACTATCATTGTTTACTCTTGTTTTCTGGTGTCGATGGCACGCCTGATCCTTTTCAATAAGCCCTATGGGGTGCTGTCGCAGTTCACCGGGGGTGGGCCGGGCGAGACGCTGGCTGATTTCGTCACGGTGAAGGGCGTCTATCCAGCGGGACGGCTGGACAAGGATAGTGAGGGTCTGTTGCTGCTGACTGACGACGGCAAGCTGCAGGCGCAGATTTCCTCGCCCAGATACAACAAGGAAAAGACCTATCTGGTGCAAGTCGAAGGGGAGCCGAGCGACGATGCGTTGGTGCGCTTGCGCAGGGGCGTCACGCTCAAGGACGGGCCGACGCGTCCGGCCAGGGCAAAACTGATCGCGCCGCCCGAGCTGTGGCCGCGCAACCCGCCGGTGCGGTTCCGCAAGAGCGTGCCGGATCACTGGATCGAATTGAGCATTTCCGAGGGGCGCAACCGGCAGGTGCGGCGGATGACGGCGGCGGTGGGTCTGCCGACCTTGAGGCTGGTACGATGGGGTGTGGCCGACTGGACGCTGGACGGCATTGCGCCCGGCCAGTGGCGCGAGGTTCGGGCCGGCATGGGATCCACCCGTCGCTGAGCGTGCAGCGCATAGCACCAATGAAGGGCTGGCGCGCTGTGCCAGTTTGGCCTATCTCCCCCACAAAAGCCCGGACCATATTGGACCGTGCAGGGTTGGAGGAATGCTGCCATGTCAGCCCAAACCCCGTCAAAACGCGTTACCATCCGCGACATTGCCGCCATGCGGCGGCGCGGCGAGGCGGTGGCCATGCTCACGGCCTATGATGCCACCATGGCCGCATTGGTCGACATGTCTGGCGCCGACATGATCCTGATCGGTGATAGCCTGGGCAATGTGGTGCTTGGCCATGAGACGACGCTGCCGGTGACGCTGGACGACATGATCCGCCACGCCGCCGCGGTCAAGCGCGGTTCGCAGCGCGCGCTTCTGGTCTGCGACCTGCCTTTTGGGGCGGTGACCGATCCGGATACGACACTGGTCAATGCGGTGCGGGTGCTCAAGGAAACCGGGGTGGAGGCCGTCAAGATCGAAGGCGGCCTGGCCATGGTGCCGGCGGTTGAGAAGCTGGTGGCCCAAGGCATCGCCGTGGTCGCCCATATTGGCCTGACCCCGCAGCATGTGCACCAGATGGGCGGCTATTACACGCACGGCAAGGACGCGATTTCGGCCGCGCGGCTGCGCGATGAGGCAAAAGCGCTCGAAGCCGCAGGGGCCTTTGCCATTGTGCTCGAGTGCATCACTCCGGCTCTGGCGGCCGAGATCACCCAGAGCCTGACCATTCCCACCATCGGCATTGGTTCGGGCAAGGATTGCGCGGGACAGGTGCTGGTGATCAACGATCTGATCGGTCTCAACATCACCCCGCCGCCGAGCTTTGCCAAGCCGCGTGCCGATGTGGCATCGGTGATCCGAACCGCTGTCGGCGATTATGTCGCCGAGACCAAAGCGAAGCGCGGGCCGGTGCCCCTCGTGCTCAGGGCCGATTGAGCAATGGGCAATATTCTGATTGCCGTTTCCGGCTCGATTTCGGCCTATAAAATCGCGGATGTGGTGAGCGAACTGGTCAAGGCCGGGCATCAGGTGCAGTGCCTGTTGACCAAGAGTGCCACCGAATTCGTTTCGCCGCTGGTGCTGGAGACGCTCAGTGGCCGCAAGGCACGGTTCGAGCAGTTTGGACCCGATGTGTCGGGTACAGAGCATATTGATTTTGCCCGCTGGGCCGATCTGATGGTGTTTGCGCCGGCCAGCGCCAACATGTTGGCGCGACTGGCTTTAGGCCTCGCCGACGATCTGCCATCGACGGTCGCGCTGGCCACCGAAGCGCCGATCCTGATTGCACCGGCGATGAATACGGTGATGTGGGACAAGCCGATTGTGCAACAGCACTTGCGCAGCTTGATGGAGCGTGGTGCGCGGGTTGTCGCGCCGGCGTCGGGGCTTCTGGCCTGCGGCGAGGTGGGCATGGGCAAGCTGGCGCCGGTTGCGAGCATTGTCGCGGCAATCGAAGCGGCGGTGGTGCCGCCGGTCCTGGACCTGCAAGATGCACGGATTTTGATGACCGCCGGGCCGACGACAACGGCGATCGACGCGGTGCGCTATATCACCAATCATTCCACTGGCCGCATGGGCGCGGCCATGGCTGAGGAAGCGCTGCGGCGCGGCGCGGTGGTGGACTATGTGCTGGGCGTCGACAAGGGCGTCGTCCGCCCCGTACCGCCGCGCGGTTCGGAGCACCGGTTGCATCTGGTGGAAGTGCGGACCGCCGAAGAGATGGCGGCGGCGGCACTGGAAAAGCTACCACAGGCGACCGGGGTCGTGGCGACCGCTGCGGTAATGGACTATTCGGTGGCGTCGCCCTCGGCCAGCAAACTGAAGCGCGCTACCGATGCCATTGCGCTTGATCTGGTGCCCTCCACCGACGTGCTGGGCAGCCTCAAACAGGCGGCAAATGGCCAATGGTTCCTCGGTTTCGCTGCCGAGACCGACAATGTCGAAGAGCATGGCGCGGGCAAGCTCAAGGCCAAGGGGCTCGACTACCTGTTTGCCAATCAAGTGAGCAAGCTGGGCGCACCGGGACCGACCGGCTTTGCCGTGGGCACCAATGCCGGGATATTACTCTCGGCCAAGGGCGATCGGCATGAACTGGCGCTGGGTGCCAAGCCCGAGATTGCCCGGCAAATCTGGGACCTCATTGCATGACGCTCATTTTGCGGGACAAAGCGAGCCTGCGGGCGTGGCGCGCCAAGCTGACCGAGGGCACCCGGCTTGGTTTCGTGCCGACCATGGGCGCGTTGCATGCGGGCCATATGAGCCTCGTCGCCCAGGCGCGGGCGGCGGCAGACATCGTCATCGCCTCGATTTTTGTCAATCCGCTGCAGTTCGGGCCGAATGAGGATCTGTCGCGCTATCCGCGCCCCATCGAGGCCGATATCGAAAAGCTCGAAGCGGCGGGTGTGGATGCATTGTTCCTGCCTTCGGTCGAGGACATGTATCCGACAGGGGCTTCGACCATGGTCGAGGAAACCTTGGTTTCCGGGCCGCTGTGCGGGGCCGTGCGGCCGGGGCATTTCCGGGGCGTCACCACGGTGGTGCTGAAACTTTTTAATCTGGTGCAGCCGCATGTGGCCGTATTCGGGCAGAAGGACGCGCAGCAATGCGCGGTGATCGAGCGCATGGTGCGCGATCTCGATGTGCCGGTGGAGATCCTGCGCGGGCCGATCATGCGCGAGGCCGATGGGTTGGCACTGAGTTCGCGCAATGTCTATCTCTCGGTCGAAGACCGGGCGGCGGCACCGCTGCTGCATCAAAGCCTGCAAACGGTCGCCGCAGCTTATGAGGCCGGGGAGCGCGATGCGGAAAAGCTGGCGCAGATCGGGCTCGATGTGCTGGCGCAGTCCGACCGGATCAAAGTGCAGTATTGGGAAGTACGCGACCCTGAAAGCCTCGGGGGCATCGCCAGGGTTGGGGCCAGCGGTGCACTTTTGGCCGTCGCCGCGCATCTGGGCACAACGCGGCTGATCGATAATCTCTTACTCGGCGGCGACGTTTAGCATTTCGGTGCTGGCCAGCTTGTTGTCGCCGAAGAAACGCAGCGGGCGGATCTCATAGGAGCCGGTGCCGGGATTGGCCTTGGCCAATTCTCGAGCAAAGTCGAGCGCGTCATCCATGGTTTCGCAGTCGGCGACATAAAAGCCCAGGAACTGTTCCTTGGTCTCGGCGAAGGGACCGTCAAAGACGGCAGGCTCGCCATTGGCTTTTTTAAGCGTCTTGGCTTCGTCGGTGTTCCACAGGCGCACGACCGGGCCGAGCTTGCCCTTTGTCGCCATGCTGGACTGCACCTCCATCAGGCGCGCCATGCAGGCGTCGTCCTCTTGCTTGGTCCAGGTGGCAACGACGTTTTCCTCATTGTAGCAGAGAATGGCGTAGAGCATTTGGGGTCCCTCATCACGCAATGGCCGGGACTATGCCCCTGTCGGTTCAGGATTCCAAGACCTCGGGCGGAGGGACCCGGCGGGCGATGGTCAGTGTGGCGCCGATCGAGGCGACAATGATGGCTGCCATGCCTGCAATCTGGGTCCAGCCCAGCACCTCGCCCAGGATGACAAGGCCAGAGAGGGCGGCAAACGCGGGTTGCCCGCTCATCAGAATGCCGAACAGCCGGGACGGAATATGGGGCAGGGCGACCATGTCGAGAGCGTAGGGAATGGCGCTCGACATCAGCGCCACAGCCAGACCCAGCGGCAGGATGGCGGGATCGAAGAGGCTCGCCCCCGCCGTTGCGACGCCGAAGGGGACGGCGATAAGCGCAGCGGTGCCGACGCCGAGGGCCGCGATATGGGCGCCACCGCCGGTTCCGGCGCGCTGCCCAAAGACGATGTAACCGGCCCAGCAGGCTCCGGCACACAGGGCCAAAACGACACCAATGGGAGCGATGTCCCCGCCGGTGTGGGTCCAGGGCAAGAGCAGGGCAAAGCCCGCGACGGCCAGGACGATCCAGAGGAAATCGACAAGCTTTCTGGCGCCGAACAGCGCCACGGCCAGCGGCCCAGTGAATTCAAGTGCCACGGCAATGCCGAGCGGAATATGTTCAAGCGCGGCGTAGAAGAAGAGGTTCATCGCGCCCATGGCCCCGCCATAGAGCAATACGGCGCGCCATTGCCTGGGTCCTAGCGAAAAGCGCCAGGGGCGGAAGACGGCGATCAACACAAGGGCAGCCAGGGTGAGCCGCAGCGCTGTGGCGCCGCCCGCGCCGACCAGCGGGAACAGCATTTTGGCAAAGCTGGCGCCGGTCTGGGTAAAGACCATGCCCAGGGTGACGAGCAGGACGGGCAAGAGAATGGAATTGGGCCGCACGGTGAGGGCTTTCGAGTGAACGAAACCACCTAGCAGGGAAATCGGGGACATGGCCAGTCGAGACGGGCGCGGATTTTCAGCGGCAAGATTGACCCCACTCCTTCCCCCCTTTAGTCCTGTCTCTGCCGGAACAAAGGAGGAATCCATGGAATACCGTTATCTCGGACGCTCGGGGCTCAAAGTCTCGGTGCTGACCATGGGGACCATGACCTTTGGCGGACCCGAAAAGATCGGCAATACCAGCCGTGCCGACGCCGCGCGGCAGGTGGATATGTGCCTTGATGCCGGGATCAATCTCTACGACACGGCCAATGTCTATAATGCCGGGGTTTCCGAAGAAATCCTGGGCGAGGTGCTGGCCGAGAACGGCCGGCGGCAGAAGGCGCTGGTGGCCACGAAAGTGCGGTTCAAGATGGGCGAGGGGCCCAATGAAATCGGCCTTTCGCGCCATCATATTATCGACCAGTGCAAGCAGAGCCTTAAACGCCTCAAGACGGATGTGATCGATCTCTACCAGGTGCATGAATGGGACGGGATGACGCCCATCGAGGAGACCATGGAAGCGCTCGATACGCTCGTGCGCCATGGACATGTGCGCTATATCGGCTGTTCGAACTATTCGGGCTGGCACATCATGAAGGCGCTGGCATCGGCCGACCAGCGTCACAATGCGCGCTTTGTCTCCCAGCAGATCCATTATTCGCTGCATAGTCGCGACGCCGAATATGAATTGGTGCCGATTTCTCAGGACCAGGGGCTGGGCATGTTGATCTGGTCGCCGCTGGCCGGCGGACTACTCTCGGGCAAATATCGACGCGATAGTGGGCCGGACAGTGGTCGCCATGTCGGCGGCTTCCGCGAACCGCCGGTTTACGATTGGGACAAGCTCTACACGATCATCGACGAAATCGTCGCCATTGCCGAGGCGCGTGGCGTCTCAGGAGCCCAGGTGGCGCTGAGCTGGTTGCTGGGTCGGCCGGGGGTGACTTCGGTGATCATTGGCGGGCGCAATGAAAAGCAGTTCGCCGACAATATTGCCGCGGCAGATTTGGAGCTGAGCAATGATGAGCGGGCGCGGCTTGACGCGGTCAGCCGACCACCGCTGCTCTATCCTTATTGGCACCAGTCCTTTACTGCACAGGACCGGCTGAGCTCGGTGGACCTCGACCTGATCGGGCCCTATGCCGAGGAGTTCAAGCGTGGCTGATCTGGTGTTTCCGGCCCCGCAGCCGGTAATGATCCCGGTGGCCGGGGGCGGGTTTTTCCCGGTGCGGCGCGTTTATTGCGTGGGGCGCAATTATGCCGAGCACATCAAGGAAATGGGCAATGATGTGCGCGAGCCACCGTTCTTTTTCGCCAAGCCGGCCGATGCCGTGGTGATCGAGGGCGGCTCGATCGCTTATCCGCCGCAGACCCAGGATCTGCATCACGAAATCGAGCTGGTGGTGGCCATCGGCCAGGACGGCGCCAACATTGGCGAGCACACTGCGCTCGAACACGTCTATGGCTATGCCGCCGGGCTCGACATGACAAGGCGCGACCTGCAGGCGCAGGCGAAGAAAGCCGGTCGCCCGTGGAGCATGGCCAAGGGGTTCGATCAATCTGCGCCGATCGGCACGATTGGGCCCGCCAGCGCCATTGGTCACCCGGCAACAGGCGCGATTACCCTTGCGGTCAATGGCGCGGAGCGGCAAAGGGGCGATCTCAGCGAGCAGATCTGGAGCGTGCCCGAGACGATCTCTTTTCTCAGCCGACTGGTGACTTTGCGCGCGGGGGATCTGATCATGACCGGAACCCCGGCCGGTGTCAGTCCGGTGCGACGGCGCGACGTGCTCGAAGGCAGTATTGCAGGGGTCGGTACGGTCTCGACGGTGATCGGCTGATGCCGCCGGTGTGGTCCAGCCAGCAGGATGCAGCGCTGGTCGCGGTATCGGCCTGGCTGAAAGACCGCAATGGTCCGCAGGTGTTTCGCCTGTTCGGCTGGGCGGGCACCGGCAAATCGACCCTGGCGGTGCATCTGGCGCAGGATGTGCGCAGCGTCAAATATGCCGCCTTTACCGGTAAGGCGGCGATGGTGATGCGCAAGCGCGGCTGCAAGGGCGCGCAGACCATCCACAGCCTGATCTATACCCTGGTCTCGGAAAAGGAAGGCGAGCCACGCTTCGTGCTCGATCCGGAAAGCCCAGCAGCCGATGCCGATCTCATCGTCATCGACGAGGTGTCGATGGTGGACGAGCAGCTTGGCGCGGACTTGCTGAGCTTCGGGGTAAAAGTGCTGGTGCTGGGCGACCCGTTCCAGTTGCCGCCGGTGCAGGGCGCGGGGTTCTTCATCAATACCGAGCCGGATATCATGCTGACCGAGATCCATCGCCAGGCGGCCGATAACCCGATCATCCAGCTGTCCATGGCCGTGCGTGAGGGCGGCTATCTCGAGCATGGCCGCTATGGCGAGTCGCTGGTGGTGAGCCGTGACCAGGTCGACCGCGACGCGGTGCTCGAAGCCGACCAGGTGCTGGTGGGCCGCAACAAGACGCGCCTGACCTACAACGACCGTTTGCGCGAATTGAAGGGCCTGCCGTTCCACGAGCCGGTGGTGGGCGATCGCATGGTTTGCCTGCGCAACAACCCACGCAAACGCCTGCTCAACGGGCAGATATGGATCGTTACCGACACGACGCGCCGCTCCAACGGCAAATGGAGCCTGCTGCTCGCCGATGACGAGGGCAAGGGCGAAACGCGGGTGCTGACGCACAAGGCGTTTTTCTCCGGCGAGGAAGACGCGATGAGCTGGCCCGAGCGTCGCCAGTTCGATGAATTCACCTTCGGCTATTGCCTCACCGTGCACAAGGCGCAGGGCAGCCAATGGGACAATGTCTATCTGTTCGATGAGAGCTTCGTGTTCCGCGAGGAGCGGGCGCGTTGGCTGTATACCGGGATCACCCGGGCGGCCGAGAAGATTACCATTGTTGGGTGAGCGCGACCATGTGGGTGCCAGCGACCGCCCGGTGACACAGGACAAAGTTCCACCATACTTGACCTGACTTATAGAGCTTGGTGGCGGCATCGGCTGCAGCGAATGGCTCATATGCTCTGACGCATAAAAGCTTGCGCAAACGGGCCGCCATACTCCATTGTTTTGATCGACATAACCCGAACCGGCCGGAGGCGCGAATGCACCATGACACCCCCCTGATCTCAACGATCGTCGCGGGTCTGGTGCTGGCCTATATTCTTGGCATGGTGGCGAACAGGTTCAGGATGCCGCCGCTGGTGGGGTATCTGGTCGCCGGTGTGCTGGTGGGACCCCATACGCCCGGTTTCGTGGCCGATCAGGAACTGGGTGTCGAACTGGCGGAGCTGGGCGTCATCCTGCTGATGTTCGGCGTGGGCCTGCATTTCTCCCTCAAGGATCTGATGAGCGTGCGCGCGCTGGCTATTCCCGGCGCTGTCGTACAGATCGGATTTGCCACATTGCTCGGCGCTGGCCTCGGCCTCTTGCTGGGCTGGAGCCTGTTCGGGTCGATCCTGTTTGGCCTGGCCCTGTCGGTAGCGTCGACCGTGGTGCTGCTCAAGGCACTGCAGGATCGGCGCCTGATCGAGAGCGAGCGCGGTCGCATCGCGGTGGGCTGGCTGATCGTTGAAGATCTGGCCATGGTGCTGGCGCTGGTCATGGTGCCGGCCATTGCCAGCCTCGATGGGGGCGGCGAGGGGTTGCACGATCCATTTGTTTCCTTTGTCACACGGCTGCTGGGTGTCGATATCGGCATCTGGGGTATATTGGGCCTGACGCTGCTCAAGGTTGCGGCCTTTGTCGGCTTCATGCTGGTGGTAGGGCGTCGGATCATTCCCTGGGCGCTGCACGGCACGGCCCACACCGGCAGCCGCGAATTGTTCCGTCTGGCGGTGCTGGCCATTGCGCTGGGCGTGGCGCTGGGCTCCTCGGTGCTGTTCGGCGTGTCGCTGGCGCTGGGCGCGTTCTTTGCCGGCATGATCCTATCGGAAAGCGAATTGTCGCACCGCGCCGCCCAGGAAACTCTGCCGCTGCGTGACGCTTTTGCGGTGCTGTTTTTTGTCTCGGTCGGGATGCTGTTTGATCCCACCATCGTCGTTACGCAGCCGCTTCTTGTCCTGGCGACCGTGTTCATCATCGTCATCGGCAAATCGCTGGCCGCATTCTGGATCGTGGTGTTGTTCAAGCGCCCTGTCTCGACCGCGCTGACCATCTCGGCGTCGCTGGCGCAAATCGGCGAATTTTCTTTCATTCTGGCCAGCATGGGCGTGGCGCTGGCCATTCTGCCCCCCGAGGGGCAGGACCTGATCCTGGCCGGCGCACTGATTTCCATTGTGCTCAACCCGGTGGTGTTCTTCGTGCTTGACTTGGTCAAGCCACGGCTTGAGGCCAGGGTCGCGGCACGCCGCGGGGACGCCCCTGAGCCGGCCACCGCCATTCGGATGGAGCCCTCAAAGGCGGCAGTGGGCCCGGCCACGACCGACATTCCCAGCGAGGGTGCCGTGGATCGCGGCGCGCCTGGCGCTGATGACGATACCGGCGAGCCCTCGCACCAGACCGGACATACCGTGCTGGTTGGCTATGGCCAGGTGGGCCGCATCGTGGCTGCCGGCATCAAGGCTGATGGCGGCGGGCTGGTGGTCATCGAGGATTCCGATCATGACGTTGCGGCCGCCCGCGCCGAAGGCTTCGAAGTGGTGTTTGGCAATGCCGCGAGCGAAGACGTCCTCAAGCTTGCCAATCTGGGGGCGGCCAAGGCGCTCCTGGTGGCCATTTCCAATGGCTTTGAGGCCGGCTCGGTCTGTGAAAGCGGACGCAAGCTCAACCCGGGCATTGCGATTATCTGCAGAGCCTATTCGGAAGAGGAAGAGAGCTTCCTGCGCAATCTGGGCGCCACCACGATCATCCGTGGCGAGCAGGAGATCGGTCGGGGCATTCTGACCTATTTGCGCAGCGATGCCAGCGGCAACGGTCCGGGCAGCGACATGTCCGGCGAGGACAAACTGCCCACTGCCGAGAATATTCTGGCCAATGCGGCCATGGGCGCCGCGCTGACCGAAGCAGCCCTGAGTGAGCCGGAACCCGAAACCGTTGCAGACGGGACACCCCCGGATGCGCAGGAGCCGCCTGCCGGGGACGGGGAGGACGCAGGTCAGAGTGTCGCTGACGCGCCAGAGGCGGCCGCGGCGACAAAGGTCGACGCAACGACTACTGCTGACGCGGGGCCTATACCGGTTGACGACACCCCGCCTGGCGAGGCGGACAGCCCTCAAGTCGCGCCAGAAGAACCAGCGCAAGCAGAAGAAGTAGCTCTTGCCCAAGGGCAGCCGGGTGATGCAGTCATCCCCGAAGCCGAAGCCGAAGCCGAAGCCGAAGCCGAAGCCGAAGCCGAAGCCGAAGCCGAAGCGGAGGTGCCGCCGTCGGTTCTCGTGCCGCTCGATGCCACGTCGCTGGGCGAGCCGCCCGCCGAGATCGACGAGGTCGTGACTGAACCTGTGGAAGACGCTACGGCCAGCGACGCGGAGGAAGAATTGGCTTCTGCAGAAGACGGGACGCCCGAGTCCGAGCCAGCGAAACCGGGACCAGAGCTGGAGCCAGAGCCGGGCGAGGACGGAAACGCGGACGAGACGAAGAAGGTGCCGCCGGTCAAGCCAGAACCGAAGAACTAGGCCGGAGCAAGGGGGAGCAGATGATATCGCAGAAGGCGAAATATGCCTTGCGGGCCTTGGTGTCGCTGGCGCGGGCGGGTCGTGGCCAGAGCCGGATGATCGGTGAAATTTCCAAGGATCAGGCGATCCCCAAAAAGTTTCTCGAACAGATCCTGCTCGAGCTCAAGCGCGCTGGAATAGTCAATAGCCGCCGCGGCCGTATGGGCGGCTATGAATTGCTCAAGGCACCTGAAGAGATCACCTATGGCGAGGTGCTGCGGCTGATCGACGGGCCGATCGCCCCTTTGCCGTGCCTCTCCAAGATCGCCTACAGAAAATGCGTCGATTGCCAGGACGAAACCGCCTGCGAAATTCGCCACGTTTTCGAACGGGTGACGCTCGCAACCCGCGCGGTGCTGGACCAGACCAGCCTGGCAGACTCGCTCAATCTCGAAGACATCGCCGTCTAGACGACATGGTCTTCCTGGCGCGCGTGGCGTGTAACACTATCCGAACACCACCGTCTTGCGGCCATTGAGCATGACCCGGTTTTCCAGGTGCAGCTTGACGGCGCGGGCCAGCACGCGGCTTTCGATGTCGCGGCCGGCGGCGACCAGATCGTCGGGGCTGAGCGCATGGGTGACGCGGGCGGTTTCCTGCTCGATGATCGGGCCTTCATCGAGGTCCGGCGTCACGTAATGGGCGGTGGCACCGATGATCTTGACGCCGCGCTCATGGGCCTGGTGATAGGGTTTGGCGCCCTTGAAGCTGGGCAGGAAAGAGTGGTGAATATTGATCACCTGGCCGAACAGGCGGGTCGAAAGACTATCCGAGAGCACCTGCATATAGCGCGCCAGCACGACAAGATCGGCGCCCGCTTGCTTGACGATATCGAGCACCTGGGCTTCCTGGGCGGCTTTGGTGTCCTTGGTGACGGGCAGATAATGGAAGGGCACGCTGGCGTCGTCGGCAATCTTGCGGGCGTCTTCATGGTTGGAGACGATAGCTGCGACCTCGGCGTCGAGCCAGCCGACGCGGATTTGGTAGAGCAGGTGCAGGAGCGTGTGGTCGAACTTGGAGACCATAATGACGAGGCGCTTCTTGCGGCTTTCATCTGAAAGCGCGGTCTTCATGTCGAACCGCTCGATAGGCGATTTCAGCGCCTTTTCAATGGTTTCGCGGCTCACCTCCTGCGGGGCGGTGAAAGCCAGGCGCATGAAGAAGCGGCCGGTCTCACGATCCCAGAACTGATTGCTCTCGGCAATATTGGCCTTGAGCGCTGCCAGCTCGGTGGTGACGGCGGCCACGATGCCGGGGCGATCGGTGCAGCTGAGGGTGAGTACGAAATTGGCCGAAGACAATGCGGGCCTCCCGAAATTGCTATGTCGCGCGTCCAAACTCGAACCGGCAATCGGCAGGTGCGGCGGCGCGGTTGCTCGGCCAGCGGTATCAATGGCTTGGCGCCATCCGTCAAGCCTTGGGCTGTGCAGGTGGCTAACGGCGCAACAGAAAAGGGCTGCCCTTTGCGGACAGCCCTTCCTGAGCTTATCGGCCTTGAGGGGCCGGGAGGTGCATGGTTAGTCGAGATCACTCCCACTCAACACATGAAAACCCAGACCTTCCTCAAGAGCCAAAACCTCATAAGACACTGGATCACCTCCTTTGCTTTCGTTGAACATATGCCGAGCTTGCCCGCGTTTGGCGGGCCTGTCCAGTCACGAAAAATTCGGCCCTAAACGCGCCGGTCTTTCGGCTTGCTTCTGAGCTGAATGATCGTTGCGGCCAGTACGCCCAGCGCCACGATCCCGATGATGATGGAGGCCAGCGCGTTGACGTCTGGCGACACACCTAGGCGCACCTTGGAGAAGATCACCATGGGCAGGGTGGACGAGCCTGGCCCGGACACGAAGCTGGCAATCACCAGATCGTCGAGTGAAAGGGTAAAGCCGAGCAGCCAGCCCGAAACCAGTGCCGGGGCAATGATGGGCAGGGTGACGTCAAAAAATGTGCGGACCGGCGAGGCGCCCAGATCCATGGCCGCTTCTTCGAGGCTGCGGTCGAAGTCGGACAGGCGCGACTGCACCACGACGCAGACATAGGCGGTGCAGAAGGTGGCGTGGGCGATAACGATGGTCAGCATGCCGCGCCCTTGCGGCCAGCCCAGAAATCCTTCCATGGCCACAAACAGCAGCAGCAGCGAAAGTCCGGTGATCACGTCGGGCATGACCAGCGGGGCCGACACCATGCCGGCAAACAGCGTTCTTCCGCGAAAGCGGCGGAAGCGGACCAGGGCGATGGCGGCCAGCGTGCCCAGCACCAAGGCGATGCTGGCGCTGAGAGCGGCGATCTGCAGGCTCAGCCAGGCCGCGCCAAGCAATTGCGGGTCGCGGAACAGCTCGCCATACCATTTGGTCGAGAAGCCGGACCAGACCGTGACCAGGTTCGATTCATTGAACGAGAAGATGACCAGCGAAACAATGGGCGCGTAGAGAAACGAGAAGCCCAAGGCCGCGGCGATGGGAAGGAACCAGCCCTTGCGCATGCTATTTCTCCACCACTGCGCCCTGGGCGCGTTGCAACAGCATGATGGGCACCACCACGACCACCAGCATGGCCACCGCCACGGCAGAGGCGCGCGGCCAATTGGTGGCGCTGAAGAACTCGTCCCAGAGCACCCGGCCGATCATCAGCGTTTCCGGCCCGCCCAGCAGCGAGGGAATGACGAATTCGCCGATGGCCGGAATGAACACCAGCATCGAGCCGGCAATGATGCCGGGCAGCGAGAGTGGCAGGGTAACGAACAGGAAAGTGTGGATGGGCCGAGCACCGAGGTCGGCAGAAGCCTCAAACAGGGAGACGTCGAGCTTCACCAGCGTGGTGTAGAGCGGCAGGATCATGAAGGGCAGATAGGTGTAAACAATGCCCACATAGACCGCGAAATCGGTCTGCATCATCACGATCGGCTCGAAGCCAAACAGGCCCAGAAACTGGTTGATCACCCCATTGCCGCGCATGAAGCCGGTGAGGGCATAGACGCGCAGCAGGAAGGAGGTGAAAAAGGGCAGCACTACCAGCATGAGCAGAATATTGCGCCAGCGGTCGGGTGCGCGCGCGATGGCATAGGCCATGGGATAGCCGACCAAGAGGGTGATGACCGTGGCAATGGCCGCGATGCGAATGGAGCTCAGATAGGCGGCGACATAGAGATTGTCGGTGAACAGGCGGATATAGTTGTTCAGATGCAGCGTCAGCTGCACCATACCGTCTTCGCTGGTGAGCAGCGGGGTGTAGGGCGGGCGGCCGAATTGCTTGCTGGTCAGCGAAATGCCGAAAACCACCGCCAGGGGCACCAGAAAGAAGATCAGGAGCCAGAGCAACGGCGCGATCAGCACCAGCATGCGGCCGGTAATGCCGACCCGGGCCAGGCCACGCTCGACGGCGCTCCAGGGTTTGAGCCGCCGGGGGGGCGGGATGGTGGGGTCGCGGGTGGCCGTCATGAGGTCAGCACCGAGCCGGCGTCTTCATCCCAGGTAACGTAGACCGTCTCTTCCCAGGTGATGGCATCGGGGTTGCCGCGCACCGAATTGGTCTGGCTGACGCGGAGGCGTTTGCCGCTTTCAAGCGCGATCTGATAGACCGAAATATCGCCCAGATAGGCGATTTCCTCGACAATGCCGGTGGCCACATTGGCACCGTGGAGCCCTGCGGGTTTTTCGCGGCTCAAGACCATTTTTTCGGGGCGGATGGCCCACCAAAGGCGCTGTTCGGGCGCGCAATCGACGCCGTGTCCGACATAGATATCGCAGCCCAGCTCGCTTGAGCGGATGCGGACATGGTCGGGCTCATCCTCGGTGACTACGCCCTCAACCATATTGGCCGAGCCGATGAAATTGGCGACGAAGCGCGAATTGGGGAATTCATAAATGTCAGTGGGTTCGCCGATCATGGCGATTTCACCCTGGTTCATCACCCCGATGCGGGTGGCCAGGGTCATCGCCTCTTCCTGATCGTGGGTGACCACGATGAAGGTGACGCCGAGCTGTTCCTGAATCTTGACCAGTTCGAACTGGGTCTCCTCGCGCAGCTTTTTGTCGAGCGCGCCGAGCGGTTCATCGAGCAGCAGCAATTTGGGGCGCTTGGCCAAAGCACGGGCCAGTGCGACGCGCTGGCGCTGGCCGCCTGAAAGCTGATGTGGCTTGCGCTTGCCATAATCCTGCAACTTGACCAGCGCCAGCAGCTCGTTGACGCGTTCGTTGATCTCGGCGCGGGGGAGGCCGTCGCGCTTGAGGCCATAGGCAATGTTCTGTGCAACAGACATATGCGGGAACAACGCATAGGACTGGAACATCATATTGACCGGCCGGTGATAGGGCGGCACGTCGGTCATGTCCTGACCATCGATTTCGATGGTGCCGGAGGTCGGGTGCTCGAAGCCGGCCAGCATGCGCAGCAGGGTGGATTTGCCCGAGCCCGATCCGCCCAAAAGGCAAAACAATTCGGATTTGTAGATGTCGAGTGAGACCTCATGCACCGCGATGATGTCGCCGAATTTCTTCGAGACATTCTTGATGCGCACGAAAGGCTTGTTGTTGGCCGTGTCGCGCCAGGGACGCGTGTCGATGGCTAGCTGCTGCGGCTTTTTGGCCATTGGGGCTCTCTATCCGATGGGTCGAAGGGCGGCGCGGGGCCGCCCTTCACAGATGCGTTGTTACTGGCCAGTCTTGATGCGGGTCCAGGTGCGGGTCAGCACTTCCTCATAATCGGGAGAGTGCGCCTGCATCACGAAAGCCTTTTCGATGGTTTCGGCGGGCGGATAGATGCCGGGGTTCGACTTGACCTCTTCGTCCACGAATTCCAGCGCCGGCAGGTTGGGATTGGCGTAGAAGACATAGTTGGTGATGGCCGCCACAACCTCGGGCTCGAGGATGTAGTTGATGAAGGCATGGGCGTTGTCCGGATGCGGGGCATCGGCGGGAATGGCCAGGAAGTCAAACAGGGTGGCCGCGCCTTCCTTGGGGATCACATAGGTCACCTCAACGCCCTGGTCGGCTGCTGCTGCGGCATCGGCGGCGATGAAGATGTCACCCGAATAGCCCAGGGCGAGACAGATTTCGCCATTGCCCAGATCATCGATATATTGGGAAGAGTGGAAGTAGCGGATCGAGGGCTTGATGGAATTCATCAGCGCTTCGGCCGCTGCCAGGTCTTCCTCGCTCTCCGAATTGGGGTCGAGACCGAGATAGTGCAGGGCAATGCCCATCACCTCGGAGGGGCTGTCGAGTACGGCGACGCCGCAGCCGGCGAGCTTTTCGACCACCTCGGGCTTGAACAGCAGGTCCCAGCTTTCCAGATCTGCATCAGGGCCGAGCGCTTCGGTTACCTTGGCCGTGTTGTAGCCCAGACCAATGGTGTTGATCATATAGGGCACGGCATGGGCATTGTCCGGGTCCTGCTTGGCGGCGGTAGCCATCACGGCCGGGTCGAGATTGTCCAGATTGGTCAGCTTGGACTTGTCGAGTTCGAGGATCAGGCCAGCCTGGATCTGGCGCTCGAGGAAGTTGCCCGAGGGCACGACAATGTCATAGCCCGAATTGCCGGCCAGCAGCTTGGCGTCGACGATCTCATTGTTGTCATAGACGTCGTAATTGACCTTGATGCCGGTCTCCGCCTCGAAATTGGCGATGGTGTCCTCGGCAATATAGTCGGACCAGTTATAGACGTTGAGCACCGGCTCCTCCTGCGCAATGGCAGGGCTCGCAGCCAGTACAGCGCCAAGGGCGATGGCAAGCGATTTTTTCATCAGATTTAGTCTCCTGTGGGGACCGTGGTGGAGGCGATTGGCGTGTTCAGGGACAGCCGGTTCAAGACGCTATGCGCCGGTTCGCGGTTAGAGCCGCGGCTCAACCCCGGGGCCTCATTATGCAGACCCCGGAAATAGGATGAAACTGAACTGGAGATGCGCTTGTGGGCGGCGCCGTAAGGCGCCCCAAAGTCTTGCGGCGATCGACCCCGAAACGGGTGCATATCGAGGCGCCAATATTGCGCCATCAATTGTGGATCTAGCCAGCGAAGTGCCCTTTCCATCTGAAAGACACCGGCAAATTATCGACAAACCAAAGGGCCGACAAGGCGGTGCCGACGCTGTTTTTTTGTCGGACTTGACCGTCTGGATGCGGGGGCGCACAAGCACGGTAAACAGCCAGCCGGATGGCGGGCACCGAGACGATCTGGAGTTCGATACCAATGAGTGCAAAGGCCTATCTGTCCGTTTCAGGCGATGTGAAAGCGGCGCTGGCCGCCGGCAAGCCGGTGGTGGCGCTCGAATCGACGATCATCACCCACGGCATGCCCTATCCGCAGAATCTGAGCATGGCGCAGGAGGTCGAGGCTGTGGTGCGCGAGCATGGCGCGGTGCCCGCGACCATTGCCATCATGGACGGTAGGCTCTGCGTCGGGGTGTCGGGCGAGGACTTGCAGCGCCTGGCCGAAGAAGGCCACAAGGCCGCCAAGGCCAGCCGCCGCGACATGGCGGCGCTCTTGGCCAATGGGGTCATGGCCGGCACCACCGTTGCGACCACCATGCAGATTGCGGCGCTGGCGGGCATCCGCATCTTTGCGACGGGCGGCATTGGCGGGGTGCATCGCGGTGCCGAAGACAGTTTCGATATTTCGGCCGATCTTGAAGAGCTTGGCCGCACGCCCGTTGCGGTGGTCTGCGCCGGGGCCAAGTCGATCCTGGATATCGCCAAGACGCTCGAAGTGCTCGAAACCAATGGCGTGCCGGTCCTGGGTTACGGCACCGACGATTTCCCGGCCTTCTGGGCGCGTACCAGCGGGCACACGGTCGACAAGCGTCTCGATAGTCCCGCCGAGGTCGCAAAATTGCTGGCCATCCAATCCGATCTCAACATGGGCGGTGTCCTGATTGCCAATCCCATTCCGGAGGCGGACGCGTGGGAGGCCAGTGCCATTGAGGGCTTCATTGCCCAGGCGCTGGCCGATGCCGAGGCGCAGGGGATCAAGGGCAAGGCGACCACGCCCTTCCTGTTGCAGCGCATCTTCGAATTGACCGGCGGCAAGTCGCTGGAAAGCAATATCGCGCTGGTCAAGAACAACGCCAAGGTCGCTGCCCAGATTGCTGTGGCGCTATCGAGCCAGATCGCTGCGCGCCAGGCATGAGTGCGCGGGTACTGGTCATCGGCGATGTGATGACCGACATCATCGTGCGGCCCGAGGGCCCCATAGTGCCCGGTTCGGACCGGCGGGCGGAAATTCGCAACCGGCCGGGCGGATCAGGGGCCAATCAGGCTGTCTGGCTGGGTGCTGCCGGGGCCGATGTGCTGTTTGCCGCCAGGGTTGGGGCCGCCGACCGACCCATGTACGAAAACTATTTTCGCGGCCAGGGCGTGGTGCCGGCGCTGGCCGGGGACCGGGACCTGCCCTCGGGCGTTCTGGTGACTATCCTCGATCCATCGGGGGAGCGCAGCTTTCTCACCGACCGGGGCGCCAATCTCAATCTCGGCCCCGATGATCTGCCCGAAAGCCTGCTCGAAGGCGTGCAACTGGTGTTGGTCTCGGGCTACAGCTTTTTCGCGCCCGGGCCGCGCATGGCCGTACAGCGTCTGTTGCAGGCTGCCCGCAAAGAAAAGGTCGCCATCGCCATTGACCCGGCGTCCACCGGATTCCTTGAAGAGGTCGGGCCGGCCGTGTTCTTGGGCTGGGTCGGCGCGGGGGAGTGGCTGTTTGCCAATGAGAGCGAAGCCGAACTGCTGACCGGGGAGGCCGATTTCGACGCACAGTTGCGTGTGCTCGGCCAGCAATTCAGCCATGTGGTGATCAAGCGCGGGCGTTTCGGCGCGGCACTCGGGAATCGGGATGGGGTGCGGCTGAACCAGCCGGCGCCCATCGTCGAGGTGCTCGATACAACTGGCGCCGGCGATGCCTTTGCGGCCGGGTTTGTCGCGGCCTTGCTGCGCGGTGAGTCCCACCAAACCTGCCTTGCGGCGGGCATTGCGGGCGGGGCAAAGGCGGTTCAGGCTGTGGGTGGACAGCCAATCTGAAGACCCTCCACCGGACGACTGTGCGGCTGACTCGCCTGATCGACGTCAGTGGTCCTCCTGAGCGTCCGCCACGCCGAGATGCCAATAGCCGGCTGCCTTGACCCATTCAGGGTTAAAACCGCGGCTGTCGAGCAGATGCGTCTTGACCGCGCGCGCCATATTCACTTCGCCTGCGATATAGGCATAGGCCTTGCCGGGCGGGAAGCTGGCAGCGGCGATGGCATCGCGCACCAGGCTCGTGGTACCGGCAGCGGCGCCGTTGCGGTGCACATAGACCAGTGTGAGTTCGGCTTCGGTGTCGAATTGCTGTTCTTCGGCCTTGCTCTCAACCTCGATCACGGCCAGCACCGGTGTGCCCGGCGGCAACTCTTCGATACGGCGGCCGATGGCGGGTAGGGCGGTTTCGTCGCCAGCCAGCAAATACCAGTCAAAGGCCAGAGGTACGATCTGACTGCCGCGCGGACCGCCGATTACCAACGTGTCACCAATCTGCGCCGAGGCAGCCCAACCCGAGGCCGGGCCATCGCCATGCAGCACGAAATCGAGATCGATCCAGCCCTTCTCAACGCTCCAGTAGCGCGGGGTATAGTCGCGCATTTCCCGCTTGGTGCCGGGCGGAAACTGCGCGCCATTGGGGCCCACTGGCGGCAACTGCTCCGGGGTGCCCTCGGAAAAGAAGAAAGCCTTGATATGGTCGGCATAGCCGGGCGAGACAAAACCGGTCATGTCGCCTTCCAGACGGATACGGCGCATCAGAGGCGTGACCTCGGCAATCGCGGAAACCGTCAGCAGCCGGAGTCTGGTATCGTGGCGGACGCGCTGGATAGCGCGGGCGTTGGCAGCGGTCTCGGGCATTACTTATCCTGACATTTCTGATCAGGAATTAGCGAAAAGATTTTGCCAAGGCAAGCTTGACGTAAACGTTAAGCCACCTATGTGGTTGGCACATTGCAATGGAGATGAAAATGAAGCGCGCCGTATACACCCAATTCGGCCAACCCGACGCTGTTCTCTCCATGCAGGAGAGCGTGCGCCCGGAACCAGGGCCAGGCGAGATCCTGGTGCGCATGGTGCTCTCGCCCGTGCACAATCACGACTTGATGACCATTGCCGGCCAATATGGCTACAAGCCAGCGCTTCCGGCCGTGCCAGGAACAGAGGCCGTCGGCGTGGTCGAGATGCTGGGCGAGGGAGTTGCGAACCTGCAAGTCGGTCAGCGCGTCGCCGGTAGCGCACAGAACAGTTGGGCCGAATATTATCTGGCCGATGCACGCCGGCTGGTTCCGGTCCCCGAGAGCGTCGACGACGCCACCGCCTGTCAGCTCGTTTCCATGCCGCTCAGCGCCAAGATGCTGCTCGATACGCTGGGCGTCGAGGCAGGGCAATGGATTGCGCTCAACGCCGCCAATGGGGCGGTGGGCAAGCTCGTTGCGCAATACGGCGCCGCTCTAGGCATCAATGTGCTCGGGCTGGTGCGTCGGCCGGAGGCCGTCGAGGAGATGGCAGCGCTCGGGTTCGACACCGTGGTGGCGACAGAAGGCGAGGCCTGGCAGGAAAAGGTGCGTGCCATTACTGGCGGCGCGCCGATCGTGCGGGGCATCGAATCTCTGGGCGGCAAGGGGGCGGCGCAGCTGCTGAGTATCCTGTCCGATGGCGCCGAACTGATTAGTTTTGGTGCCATGACGGCCCGGCCGCTGGAAATTTCTGCTGCCGATCTCTTGTTTCGCGGCATCACGGTCAAAGGCTTCTGGGGCGCAAATCCTCCGGTCAAGCCGGAGCGGATCGGTCAGTTGCTCGGCGAACTGGTTGCCGATGCTGCGAGCGGAAAGCTCAAAATGGCGATTGAGGCCAGCTATCCGATCGATGCCATCGCGCAAGCCGTTGCAGCCAGCGGTGTGCCAGGCCGTAAGGGAAAGATCGCCATTCACGGCTAGGTTTTACCAGCAGGCGGTGCGCTGGCGTCTCCAAGGGCTGACAGCACGGACGGGGTTTGCCTATATGGGCGGACCCCTTTTCCTGCGCAGTTGACCAATGCACCCCCTGATTGCCCGATTCATGGCCCGGCACGAACCCCGCAAGGACTGGCGGGTACACGCCAAATCGACAACCGCCACGGCGGCGGCGGTTACCTTGATCGGCTATCTTTCAGCGGTGACAGGCCTGCCCCTGCTGCTGGCGCCCCTTGGGCCCACGGCGCTGGTGATTTTCGGGCAACCTGAATCGCCCAATGCGCAGCCGATCAATATCTTTGCCGGTTATTTCATCGGCACGGTGGCGGCGGTGCTGGCCATGTCAGTGGTGCCCGAACCGTTCTGGCTGGCCACGCTTTGCGTCGGGCTGGTGATGCTGGTCATGCTGGCGCTGCGCGTTACTCATCCCCCGGCCGCCGCAATTCCCCTGCTGACGCTGACCGGCCGGGTGGACGCGGTGACCCTGTTCGTCGTGCTGTTCCTGGCCTGCCTGCTGCTGGTGGCGATGGGCGCCATATTGCATCGCCTGCCGCCGCAAAGGCGGCGCTATCCGCTGCCGCTGGCCGAGGAAGTTGAGAAGAGCTGACAGCCTAGAGCCTGATGACGGCGCTCTGTGCTTGGCGTGCTGGGCTTCGAGCGGCTAGCCAAGCCGCCGGAGAAGCCTCTCGCCTATGTACGCGATCCCGATGGCAACAAGCTGCAGGCGGTATGTTACGGGTAAGCTAGGCGCTCAGCCCGAGCATGCGGTCCTGTTCCTGCCGCAGCGCAAACAGCCGCGTGGAGCTGTCCGGCTGGGCATTGGCGCTGGTGATGAGCGCGCCCTTTTTGACCGCTGCCGTTACCTTGCCGCCTTCGAGCAGGCCCACCGGCCAGGCGCCGGCTGCACGGGCGTCGGTGACGGTCATGGCAAAGGAGCGGTAGCAGGTCTCGCCGATGGCATCGAGCGTCTCGCCGGGTTGCAGATCGCGCTTGGCGACGGCGCAGACTTCGGCGACCGGGCGGGGCAGGGGCACCATGTCCGGCTTGCCGGTGAGCATGATACGGGCGCAGGTCAGCGGCACTTCAAGGCTGGTCAGGTGGTAGGGGCGGAAGAAGCCGTAATAGGGGCCGTGCCCGATATGGAGGTCATCCATGCGCTCGATAATGCGCGGATGGGTGGCCTTGACGATGACGAAGACCCCCGGCGCCACGCCCTTGCCGATGGTGAAATCGACCACACCTGAGGAATTGAGAATGCCGCCATCTTCCTTGGGGATGAGGACTTTGGCCATGTCGTCGCGATTGGTGGACGGGCCGTGCATTCCCGGTACGTCAGGCAACAGCCCGGTGGCATTGGCGATGGCGGTCATTTCGACGGCGGTCTTGGACCCGTCGACGAATTCAACCAGCATGCGCGGGTTCATGTTGCGGCGGTCCGCTTCTTCCCGATAATCGTCGGGCACAGCGTCGTGCTTGAGCGGGTTGTTCTTGCCCTTGCCGGCGGCGACAATGTCTAGGCCCAGGGCGGAAGCAAATTCGATCAATTCCATGCAGGAGCTCGGCTCGTCCCCGGCGCCGACGGAATAGACCACCCCAAGCTTGTCGGCCTGGGCCTTGAGATAAGGCCCGATGGTCACGTCGGCCTCGACATTCATCATCACCAGATGCTTGCCATGTTCCATGGCCATCAGATCATAGTCGGCGGCGACGCCCGGCTTGCCGGTGGCGTCGATCACCACGTCGATATTGGGGGTGGTGACCAGAGTTTCGGCCGTGGTGACGGCGATCTTGCCTGCCTCGATGGCAGCGGTCGCGGCGCTGGGCGTGTCGACCACCTTACCCATGGAATCCTCGCCATAGGCGATGGTCATGGCATCCAGCGCGGTATGGGGCCGACGGGTGGCGATGGCCGCCATTTCGATGCCGGTCATTAGGCTCATCTGAGTCACCAGATCGGTGCCCATCTCGCCCGAGCCAATCACGCCGACACGGATGGTCTTGCCCGCTTCGGCGCGCTGGGCGAGGTCACGGGCAAGGCCGGTCAGGGCGATCTTTGAAGGCATGGGTCGGTCCAGTTCTGGTATCGCGCCTGCGATAACCCTGTGCGGGGGCGGGGGCAAGGATTGTGTTGAAGTAAGAGGTGCGGCCAAGCCCTGTGAACTGCCCTGCGAGCTGCCATTCGAGCATAGCTCTTCGGGCCTATGACCCTCCAACCGCGCCGCTGGCGCGTTTGGCCGCGATGCGGACGGGTCATAGTTAGCAATTCTTAAACCGTTGGGGCTGAATATGCGGCTTGGAGAAGACTCCGGGGGCACCTTAACAAACATGGCTACGCAAAACCTGCAGACGGTCGCCTTGCCTGAAATCATCGATCTCGATTCGATTGATGGCATCCGCGACCAATTGATCGACGCCCTGGAGGAGGGACCGGTTACGGTTCAGGCCAGTGCGGTCGAGCGGGTTTCGACCAATGCGCTGCTGCTGCTGATCAGCGCCGCCGAAACGGCCCGGAGACACCATTTCGAGTTTTTTATTGACGCGCCGAGCGCGGCCATGGGCGCCGCGATCGAACGGCTGGGCCTCAGTGCCCGGTTTTCAGGGATGATGAAACAATGACGTTGCGGGTACTCACGGTCGATGATTCGCGGACCATTCTGGCCATGCTGCATCACACGCTGAGCAATGCTGGCTTTGAGGTGCTGCAGGCCGAAGACGGCAAGCAGGGCCTGGATCTGCTCAAGAGCCAGCAAGTGGATGTGGTGATCACCGATATCAACATGCCGGTGATGGACGGAATCGAGTTCATCAAGAATGTGCGCGCCACCGGGCTGCACAATTCGCTCCCCATTCTGATCCTGACCACCGAGACCAGCCAGGACAAGCGTGACCAGGGCAAGGCCGCAGGCGGCACCGGCTGGATCGTCAAGCCGTTCGATCCGGAGAAGCTGATTTCGGTGATCAATCGCGTCGTGCACTAAACCCTAGAACCAGTACGGACCCAGAAGGGTTGGAAGCGTAAGAATGAGTGATCTCGACGACTTCAAGGCCACCTATTTTGACGAATGCTCCGAGCTCCTGACTGAGCTTGAAGAACAGTTCGCCGTCATTGAAGAGGGCGAGCGCGGGGCGGATCGGCTCAATGCGGTGTTCCGGGCCATTCACTCAATCAAGGGCGGCGCCGGCGCCTTCGGCTTTACCGCGCTGGTGGGCTTTGCCCATGCCTATGAAACGCTGCTCGACTATGTTCGCGACGGTCGTATCGAGTTGACCGACGATGTCGTGGTGCTGTGCATCCGCGCCAATGATATCGTGGCCGACCATGTCAACGCAGCCCAGACGGGCGAGGCGCTGCCGGCCGATTACGGCGCCGAGGAAAAGGCCCGCTTTGACGCGCTGGCGCGCGGCGAAACGGCCTCGGACGGCACCGCGGAAGACGATCTGGATGGAGAAATGGTCGAGGAATTCGACCTCGATTTCACCCCAGTCATGGTCAATCTCGACGCCCCGGCACCAACCGGGGAAGCGCCGGTCGAAGATGTGTTCGACGCCGCCCCGATGATGGCCGCCGACGGGCAGTGGGAAATCCGTTTCACCCCGCATCGCGCGCTTTATGCCCGGGCCAATGATCCGCTGCTGCTGTTCCGCGAACTGGCCGCGCTGGGCGAGATGAGCGTGCATGCGGTGATGAGCGATGTGCCCCCGCTGTCCGATTTCGAACCCTTTGGCGTTTATTGCGCCTGGGAAATTACCCTGGTGGCGCCGGGGCTCGGCGAGGACGCCATTCGCGAAGTGTTCGAGTTTGTCGATGGCGATTGCGATATCGTCATTGCCCAGGCTGGCACGGTGCCCGGTCTTGCGCCAGACGAGCCCGCAATGGCTGCCGAGGTTTCGGCCGCGCCAGCGACGGACGAGCCGGATCTGTCGAGCCTTCTGGCTTTGACGGAGGAAGAAGTCGCAGCACCGGTCCAGCCGGTCGTGCCCCCGGTCGAATTTGTGCCCGAGCCACCAGTCGCCGAGGTCGGCCAGCAGGACAATTTTGAAGAGGCCCCGGCGGATCTGAGCTTTGCGGCCCTTGCCGCAGAGATCGCGCCGACACCGGCCCCCGCGCCCAAGGCGGAAAAGCCTGCCCCTGTCCCCAATTCGGCCCCCGCCGCCAAGCCCGTCGTGCCGACTGGTGGCGGCGAGAGCGAAGAAAGCAGCGGCCGCTCGGTTGGCGTGCAGTCGATCCGTGTCGATCTCGACAAGGTGGATCGCGTGGTCAACATGGTGGGCGAGCTGGTCATCACCCAATCGATGCTGACCCAGCAGATGGATGAGACGCTGCGCGCTCGTTATACCGAATTGGTGCGTGGGCTCGAAGTGCTGGCCCAGACCACGCGGGGACTGCAGGATTCGGTGATGGCGATCCGCGCCCAGCCGGTCAAATCGGTGTTCAGCCGCATGCCACGCCTGGTGCGTGAACTGGCGTCCAAGACGTCGAAAAAGATCAAGCTCGAGACCATTGGCGAGAACACCGAGATCGACAAGACGGTGATCGAGCAATTGTCCGACCCGCTGACGCACATGATCCGCAATTCGGCCGACCATGGCATTGAAAGTCCGGAAAAACGCCAGGCCGCCGGCAAGCCGGAATCAGGCACGATCCGCCTTTCGGCTGAACAGGCGGGCGGCAATATCCTTATCATTGTCGAAGATGACGGCGCCGGTATCAATCGCGAGCGCGTGCTGGGCCTGGCCCGGGACAAGGGCATCGTGGCGCCTGACATCACGCCGACGGACGAGCAGATCGACCAGCTCATCTTTGCCCCCGGCTTCTCCACTGCCGAGGCAGTGAGCGATATTTCCGGCCGTGGCGTGGGCATGGACGTGGTGCTCTCCAACATCAAGAAGATCGGCGGCTCGGTACATGTCCGTAGCTGGCCCGGTCGGGGTACGCGCATGACCCTGCGCCTGCCGCTGACGCTGGCCGTGCTCGATGTGATGCTGGTCAAGGTCGGTGGCGGCCCCTATGTGGTGCCGCTTTCTTCAATCGTTGAGACCATGCAGTGCAGCCGCGCCGCCTTCGAACGGGTCCCTTCGGGTGGCCGGGTGCTGCAGGTGCGGGGCGAATATGTGCAGGTCATCGACCTGGCGCAGCGCTTCGAGCTGACCAGCCAGCAGAACCCGGACGACCAGTTTGTCGTGCTCTGCGAGGCCGAGGGCAATCAGAAGGTGGCGCTGGTGGTGGACGACATCATCGGCCAGCAGCAGGTGGTGATCAAATCGCTCGAAGAGAATTTCGAGAGCGTTGAGGGCATCGCCGGCGGCACCATACTGGGCGATGGCAATGTGGCACTGATCGTGGATGTGCAGGGGCTCAGAACCTCGCCGATCCACCAGAATGCGGCCTAGTGCAGAAGGCGCATGGCGCCGTTAAGGAATTGGCGTCGATTGACGCATTAGGATCAACGCCAAGTGCCCAGGACGGGCGGAAGAAGAGGCAAGAAAAGATGGAAGCGCTGAGCCTTCGCGACGACATGAGCGACAAGACGGCAGCTGCCGGTCAGAACACATTGCAATTGATCGCCTTTTCGATCGGCGAGCAGACCTATGGCGTGGAGATCACCACGGTGCGCGAAATCCGCGCCTGGAACGGTGCCACCCCGCTGCCCAATACCCGCGAATTCGTGCGTGGCGTGATCAATCTGCGCGGCACCATCGTGCCGATCTTCGACCTGCGCGCCCGCTTCGGCGACGGTCAGACTTCGCCCACCAAGAACCATGTCGTGGTGGTGATGAGCGTGGGCGACAAATGGGTCGGCATTCTGGTTGACGCGGTCTCGGACATCCTCACCGTCAATCGCGACGACATTCACAATGTGCCCGAAGGTAACTCGATCGACACCGAACTGCTCAACGGCATCGTCACCCATGACAGCCGCATGGTCGGCCTGATCGACCTGCATGCGGTCGTGTCCGGGGCCAAGATGGACGGCTAGGCTGGCCAGCAGACCCAGGATTGTTAAAGAGGGCGCTGCAAGGCGCCCTTTCTCGTTTTCGGGGACAGCGCGGCGCTAATCGGCTTTCTTGCGATAGACCTGCACCACATTGCCTTTGGCGGTCACGTCGCTGCGCACCAGCTCCAGCCGCGTGGTCGGGTCGCCCGGCTCGAACAGATGCCGGCCTCCGCCCGCCACCACCGGATGGGTGATCAGCGAAAGTTCGTCCATCAGCCCGGCAAACAGCAATTGCCGCACCAGCGAAATGCCACCCATGGCGGCAATCTCGCCGCCCGGCTGGGCTTTCAGCTTGCGCACGAAGTCGATAACATCGCCCTCGATCAGGGTCGAATTGGACCATCTGGCCGTGTCGGCAGCGGTCAGCGTGTTCGAAGCCACATATTTGGGCACGCCATTGATGAACTGGGCAAAGTCGAGATCCTGCTCGGCCTTGGGCCAATAGCCGGCCCAATCCGACCAGCCCACGCGGCCCATGAGCACAGTGTCGACGCGGTCCTGCACCCCGGTCAGCATCTCCCCGAGCTGGTCGTCAAAGCTGTCGAACTGGAACTGGTCGGGCGCCTCGACGACGCCATCGACGGAATGAAACAGACCGGCTGTCACTTTACGCATTTCTGGAACTTTCCTCTGTTTCCGGGCGGCTGTATGCGGCCCGTTTCGCTCAGGCGACGAGCGGGAGGTGAGGGGATCGACATCACTGTTACAATCGGTGGCCCAACCATCCCAATGCAAGTCGCTCAGTGGGCAATGATGCCTTGGAAGCTGCGTTTCTCGCGCAGCAAGAAAATTGCCATAATGCTCTACATGAGCCGCTATCACACAGTAGGGCGGCTCTAATGGCGCCATGACTGGTCAGGAGACGGCTCCCCACTCCCAAAGAATGGACGGGATCTGCTGATCGGCGATGACCAGAGTTTTCCGGACTGGACCAATAGGCCCGGAGCTTTCGCCCCGGGCCTTTTTCGACTCCAGTCCAGGCGACGTCTGGTCACCCCAGATGCGCCAGCACGGCCAGCAGCAGCAGCGCTACGATATTGGTGATCTTGATCATCGGGTTGACGGCGGGGCCCGCCGTATCCTTGTAGGGGTCGCCGACGGTGTCGCCGGTCACCGAGGCCTTGTGGGCGTCGGACCCCTTGTGGTGGGTGACACCGTGGCTGTCGGTGAAGCCATCCTCAAAGCTCTTCTTGGCATTGTCCCAGGCGCCGCCACCGGCCGTCATCGAGATGGCAACGAACAGCCCGGTGACGATCACGCCCATCAGCATGGCGCCCACGGCCGAGAAACCAGCGGCAGGGCCGGCGATCCACATGATGACGAAGAAGACGACGATGGGTGAGAGCACTGGCAGCAGGCTCGGCACGATCATCTCCTTGATCGCTGCCTTGGTCAGCATGTCGACGGCCCGGCCATAGTCGGGCTTGTCGGTGCCGGCCATGATGCCCGGCTTTTCCTTGAACTGGCGGCGCACTTCCACCACCACGGACTGGGCTGCGCGGCCCACCGCCGTCATGCTCATGCCGCCAAACAGGAACGGCAGAAGCCCGCCGAACAACAGGCCCACAACGACATAGGGGTCGGCCAGCGAGAAGCTCAGATTGCCCATGCCCTGGAAGATGGCCGGGGCATCTTCGAGCCCGGCAAAATAGATCAGGTCCTGGGTATAGGCGGCGAACAGCACCAGTGCGCCGAGGCCCGCCGAGCCGATGGCATAGCCCTTGGTGACCGCCTTGGTGGTGTTGCCAACCGCATCGAGCGCATCGGTATTCTGGCGCACTTCCTTGTCGAGACCCGCCATTTCAGCGATGCCACCGGCATTGTCGGTGACCGGGCCGAAAGCGTCGAGCGCAACGATAATGCCGGCCAAAGCCAGCATGGTCGCCACCGCCACAGCAATACCGAAGAGCCCGGCAAGCGAATAGGTGACGATGATGCCCGCAATGATGGTCAGTGCCGGCAGGGCGGTTGATTCCAGCGAGACAGCCAGACCCTGGATGACATTGGTGCCGTGCCCGGTAACCGAGGCTTCGGCGATGGAATTGACCGGGCGACGATTGGTGCCGGTGTAATATTCGGTGATGACGATGATCAGGCCGGTAATGACCAGACCCACCACGCCGCACCAGAACAGGCTCCAGGGGGTGAAGGTCTTCGAGGTGGTCTCGATGGAAACATTCATGTCGCCGAACATCAGCCAGAGCACAGGCAGCAACGCCACGAGCGAGAGCACGCCCGTCGCAATGACGCCCTTATAGAGCGCGCCCATGATGTTGTTGTCCGAGCCGAGCTTGACGAAATAGGTGCCGATGATCGAGGTGACGACGCAAGCGCCACCGATCGCCAGCGGCAGCACCATGCCGATCAGCCGGAATTGCTCGGGCAGGATGATGGCGGCCAGCACCATGGTGGCAACGATGGTCACCACATAGGTTTCGAACAGGTCCGCCGCCATGCCGGCACAGTCCCCGACATTGTCGCCCACATTATCGGCAATGGTGGCGGGGTTGCGCGGGTCATCCTCGGGGATGCCGGCCTCGACCTTGCCCACCATATCGCCGCCAACGTCGGCGCCCTTGGTGAAAATGCCGCCGCCGAGACGGGCGAAGATGGAAATCAGCGAAGCACCAAAACTCAGCGCCACCAGCGCGTCGATCACGGTGCGGCTGGTTGCGGCAAAACCCATGGCGGTCAGCACCATGAAATAGAGCGTGACGCCCAGGAGGCCGAGCCCTGCCACCAGCATGCCGGTGACCGCGCCGGACTTGAAGGCCAGGTCCAACCCCTTGCCCAGCGAGCCGACGGCAGCCTGGGCGACCCGCACATTGGCCCGGACCGACACATTCATGCCGATGAAACCGGCCGCGCCGGAAAGCACAGCGCCGATCAGAAAGCCGATGGCGGCATAAATGCCGAGAAGGAAATAGGCGGCGATCAGGATGACCACGCCGACAATGGCGATGGTGGTATATTGGCGCTTGAGATAGGCCGAAGCGCCTTCGCGCACGGCCGCCGAGATTTCCTGCATGCGTGCCGACCCTGCATCGGCCTTGAGCAGGCCTTGAGTGGTCACCACGCCATAGACGATAGACAGGCCGCCGCACGCAACGATCAGCCAAAGTGCCAGATCCATAAGAAGTCCCTCGAAATGTTCTCCTCCGGGGACCCGCGCTGGTGCTGGCCAGGTCTTTTGCCCGGTCCAATCCCCGCCCTCCATCGGGCCCCCTCTGAGAGGTGAGCTTAGCGGGAATAATGGTTTAGGCAATGGGAGTTGCGATGTTTTGTCGCAAGCGCTAGCCGGCAAGCGCCGATGCGCGGGCGAACAGAGCCGGCGCGGGGCCGGCGACGGACACCGTCTTGAGCCGGCCCGTGTCACCACTGACCAGGGAAATCGAGGTTTTTGGCGCACCCAGCGCCTTGGCAATCAGCGCGATGACGGCGGCATTGGCGCGCCCCTTGTCGGGCACGGCGGAGACGCGGACGCGCAGGACCACAGAGCCGTCAGCGCGCACCTGACTGCCCTCAATAGTGTCGCGCCCGGCATTGGGCGTAACGCGGAGATATAGCAGGAGCCCGGTTGCCGTCTGCCGGGCAAAGCCGGGCAATGTGCACAAGAGAGGCTAGATGCCGGCGCGGATGACCGCAGGATAAATATAGTAGCCGATGATCGACTGGATGAAGAAGATCAACAGGAAGGCGATCAGCGGCGACAGGTCGAGGCCCGAGAAATTGGGCATGAAGCGCCGGATCGGCTTGAGCACCGGATCGGTGAGCTGGTTGATCACCTGCCAGACCGTGGCCACGAACTGATTGCGCGTGTTGATGACGTTGAACGAGATCAGCCAGCTCATGATGATCATGATGAGCAGCACCCACCAATAGAGCTGCAGCAGGATCAGGATGATGTCGAGCACGGCGCGCATGGGCGTCTCCGGTAAGGCGTTGGCAAACGCGGCAGAAAAACGGTTCGATTTATCTAGTGGCTGCTGGCGCTGGGGGCAAGGGCGGGCCGCTCGAAGCATTGGGGCATCGCACCAAAAACGCGATGCGATGCCCCGAATGACTTTGGGCCCGGTACGCAGAACACTTCTATCCGGACCCGAATAGTAGTGCACAAAGCGTGCCAGGTTGCGGGCCCCGGAAAACCGGGGCGAAAGATTAACTGATTGTAACTATTCGCATTTTGCGTCGATCTGGCCCATTGCAAATTGCAAGGGCCTTGCAAAACGCGACGTTATTCGCCGGCTTGGGCTGGCTTCCAGGTGACGACCCGGAACAGATAGAGCAGTACCACGGCGGCGAGCACTACATAGCTCAGCGGATCGAGCACCACTTCGATCAGTTCGTAGTGGTCATGCAGAATGTAGCCGGCCATGGTCAGAACGGTGTTCCATATCAACGCGCCGGCGGTGGAGGCCAGCAGGAACAGCGGCAAGGGCATCGCGGCAAGGCCGGCGGGGATGGAAATCAGCGTGCGGATGATCGGCATCAGGCGGCCGATCAGCACGATGATGGGCCCGTAGCGGCGGAAGAACCCCACGGCAGTGTCGATTTCCCCGGCGTTCATGGTCAGCAGCCGACCATAACGGTCGGCCAGCCATTTGACGCGGTCGAGGCCGAATAGTCGTCCGGCAAAATACCAGGGCAGCATGCCCGCCACCGCTCCGAATGTCGCGGCTGCCAGAACGCCGAACAGGTTGAGGTCTCCATTGGCGGCGGCAAAGCCAGCAAAGGGAATGATCAATTCCGAGGGGATAGGGGGAAAGATCGATTCGGCCACCATGACCAGGACTATGCCAACATAGCCAAAATCGATGATGATCTGGATGATCCAGTCAGTCATGTCATTGCCTCCGTGAGAACCCCCCCGACCTCCTCCTGTGAGGGGAAGGAGTCTCGCCGGCGGTCCTGACCAAATTGTGTCATATCCCCGATGTGGTTCCTCCCCCTGTCAGGGGGAGGTTGGGAGGGGGTATCCGATCAGGCCGACTTGGCAGCGCGGCTCATGCGCTTGCGATCATTCGGGTCGAGCCAGATCTTGCGCAGGCGGATCGATTTGGGTGTCACCTCGACATATTCGTCTTCGGCGATGTAGCCCAGGCTCTGCTCCAGCGTGAGCTTCTTGGGGGTGGTCAAGCGCACCGCTTCGTCCTTGGACTGAGTGCGGATATTGGTGAGCTGCTTACCCTTGAGCGCATTGACCTCGAGATCGTTCTCGCGGTTGTGCTCGCCAATGATCATGCCTTCATAAATGTCGACGCCGGCGTCGATCAGCATGGAGCCGCGGTCTTCCAGGTTCCACAGCGCATAGGCGACGGACTGGCCGGTGCCATTGGAGATCAGCACACCGGTGCGGCGGCCCGGCAGATCGCCCTTGAAGGGCACGAAGGAGTGGAACAGGCGGTTGAAGATGGCCGTGCCACGGGTGTCCGAAAGCAGTTCGGGCTGATAGCCGATCAGCGAGCGGGTGGGCACCAGAAGCTGGATGCGCGTGCGGCCGACGCCCGAGGGGCGCATGTCGGTCAACTCGCCCTTGCGCTCGGTGAGCTTTTGCACCACGGCGCCGGTAAATTCGTCATCGACGTCGATGATGACTTCCTCTACCGGCTCCATGCGCTGGCCGTTTTCTTCCTTGAACAGCACCTTGGGGCGACCAATGGTCAGCTCGAAGCCCTCGCGGCGCATGTTTTCGATCAACACGGCGAGCTGAAGTTCGCCGCGGCCGGCAACGTCATAGCTGTCATTGTCGTCACCGGGGGTCACCTTGATGGCGACATTGCCTTCGGCTTCGCGGAACAGGCGCTCGCGGATGACGCGCGACTGCACCTTGTCGCCTTCGCGGCCGGCCAGCGGGCCGTCATTGATGCGGAAGGTCACCGACAGGGTCGGGGGATCGATCGGCTTGGCAGCGATCGGCGTGGCCACTGTAGTGGCGCAGATCGTGTCCGCCACGGTCGAGGTGACAAGACCTGCAATCGAGACGATGTCGCCGGCCTCACCCACATCGACCGGGGTACGTTCAAGGCCACGGAACGCCAGAACCTTGGAGACGCGGCCCTTTTCGACTTCCTTGCCCTCGCGATTGAGGGTGTGGATGGGGTCATTGGCCTTCACCGATCCCGAAGCGATGCGACCGGTCAGGATGCGGCCCAGGAACGGATTGCGCTCGATGGTGGTGACCAGCATGCGGAACGCGCCTTCTTCCACCTGCGGCTCGGGCACATGCTCGACGACCTTGTCGAGCAGGGGCGCCAGGGTTTCCTTGGGGCCTTCGGGCTCAAGCGCCATCCACCCCTGCTTGGCCGAACCATAGAGCACCGGGAAATCGAGCTGTTCGGACGTGGCGTCGAGCGCAATGAACAGGTCGAAGATTTCCTCGAGCACTTCCAGGTGCCGCTCGTCGGACTTGTCGATCTTGTTGATGGCCACGATGGGGCGCAGGCCCTGAGCCAGCGCCTTGCCGAGCACGAACTTGGTCTGCGGCATCGGGCCTTCGGCGGCATCCACCAGGATCACCACGCCATCGACCATGGACAGAATGCGTTCCACCTCGCCACCGAAATCGGCGTGGCCGGGGGTGTCCACGATATTGATGCGGGTATCGTTCCAGGTCAGCGAGGTGACCTTTGCCAGAATGGTGATGCCACGCTCACGCTCGATATCATTGCTGTCCATGGCGCGTTCTTCGACGCGTTCGTTTTCGCGGAACGAACCGGACTGCTTGAGCAGGACGTCGATCAGCGTGGTCTTGCCATGGTCAACGTGAGCGATGATGGCGATATTGCGCAGGGACATATGTGGGTCAGGCCTCTTTGGCATGATCCCAATACCTTGAGCCGCTAAACAGGCGGCGACAAAACGGCTGAACCATGCAGGAATAAACACGGCACCCGGCCCGGAGAGAAACCCGGTTAGGGCGCATTTGGCGCTGCATTACAGCAGAACGGTGTTTTCCACAAGCGCAGGAGACGCAGGGCGGGGTTGCGAAGGGGAGACGTGATGCGCTTCTGGTGCCTCGCCCCTCCCCGCAGGAGAGAGGCGAGGCAAGGCCAATCCGGCCCTGCGTTACTTCAATGTTCGCGGCAGTTCCCCGGCTTGCCAGAGCCCAAGACCAAAGCCATCCGGGTCCAGAAAGTCGGCGCTCCAGCCCCCGGGCGCTTCGGAAACCGGGGTAACGATGTTGACACCCTGCTGGGCGAGTTCGGCTACCACATCGTCGATCCCGCCTTCACCGAGGTCGAAGATGATGGCGGGCGTGTTACCGCGTTTACCTTCCATCTCGAAGAAGATCAGGTCCGGGCCGTTCTCGATCTGCGCCTGCAGCCAGAACGGCTCGGCGCCCTCCTGCCGTTCGAGCTGCAATCCCAGGGTCTGATTGTAAAAGGTTTCGGTGCGGATGATGTCGCTGACATAGAAAACGACACTGACGCTTTTCGGCTTCAGTTTCATCGGGCGGTCTCCTTGTGAGAAAGCGGCTTGTCGAGTGGTTGGTAAAGACCCATCGGATACCCGTCAGGATCGAGAAAGGCCGCGCCCTTTCCATCGGGCGCGTCGCCAACCGGCGACACGATCGTTGCGCCATATTCGGCCAGCGCCGCCACGACATCGGCAATGCCGCCTTCTGCCAGGGTGTAGGTCACCAGCGGACTGCTGCCCGGCTGGGGCTGGCCGGGCATGACACTAATGCTGAATTCGGAACTGAGCCTGGCAAACAGGAACTGACCTGAGCCGGCGCCCCGGCGCTCAAAGGCAATACCCAGCACATCCGCATAAAAGCGGGCGCTGCGCTCAAGATCGGTGGAATGATAGACGAGGCAAGCCTCGGATGGTTTGAAGAGCATATTGGCGTCCTCTGGATTGGCGGCAGCAATTGTCCTGCCGATACCTGCCTATTGCCGCGGCGCGCCGGTTTGTGAGGGGCGCACGAAAAATAAATGTCCGTCCGGGTCGTGACTGGCGAAACTGCCGCCATGACGCAGCAGTGCCGGCAACAGCGCGTCCCGAATGCGACCATAGGCCAGATCCAGATGCAGCCCACTTAGTTCCTGCGGGGCGGCCAGGCCCTTAGCCACCAGATGGCGTTTGAGCGCACTAATCCGCTGGCGCAGGGCGGTGTCGGGCAGGTTGAGCAGATAGGCGATCTCGCGCCGATTGTGTCCGGTCAGCACCAGCGCAGCGATCACACGGAGGGCCTTGGGCAGGTCGGCCAAAACCTCTGCGGGCGCCGCGCCCGTAGGGGCCGGCTCTGTGCGCGCGGTGTCATGCCAGAGCCCGTCACGATGACGCCGCCGCCGTGCTGCCCGCGCGCTCATACGGGCCTTGTTGCGCACCACCCCGCTCAACCAGCGCAGATTGGCCTGGTCATCGAGGTCGGCCCGGCCGTGTTCGATTGCCACTAGAAGCGCGTCCTGTACCACATCCTCGGCTTGCATCGCGCCGGCTTCGCGGCGGGCAATGGCAATCAGCTTGGCAAAGTTCTGCATTGGCGTGGATCCAAGTTTACCAGCCGATACCGACCGCGACGCGTGCGGTTTACGAGGCCTTGCGGCTGGCCAGTACTTTGGCGGCTTCCGAATGCAGCAGATTGGCCAGGGCCGCCGGCTGCAGGGGCGGGGAGAACAGGAAGCCCTGAACCTCGGAGGCGCCGTGCTCGCGCACCATAGCCAATTGCTCCTCGGTTTCCACTCCTTCGGCGGTGGTCGACATACCCAAGGACTGCCCCAGGCCGATAACGGCCTTGATAATGGCCTGGCTGTCGGCGCGGGTGGTCAGATCGGCCATGAAACTGCGGTCTATCTTGATCTTGTCGAACGGGAAGCTGCGCAGATAGCTTAGTGACGAATAGCCGGTGCCGAAATCGTCCAGCGAGACCCGTACCCCCATGGCCCGCAATTCGTGCAGTGCGTCAATGGTGCTTTCATTCTCGCTCAGCAGCAGGCTTTCGGTGATTTCCAGTTCCAGCCGGATCGGTTCGAGCTTGGCAGCAAGCAGGGCCGCCTTGACCTGCGCCACCAGACTTTTATGACGAAACTGCACCGGTGAGAGATTGACCGCGACACGCACATCGCCCGGCCAGGTGGCTGCTGCCTTGCAGGCTTCGTGCAGCACCCACTCACCGATCGGCACGATGAGGCCGGTTTCCTCGGCCACTGGCACGAATTCTGCTGGTGAAATTGTGCGATCGTCATGGTCCCAGCGTAGTAGCGCCTCGACACAAGTGACACGGTTTTCCTGCAGTCCCAGGAGCGGCTGGAACATCAGGCGCAATTCCTCACGCTGCATGGCCATCCGAAGGCCCGCCTCGATCGAGCGGCGCTGCTGGAGTTCGGCATCCATGCCGGTTTCAAAGAAGTGATAGGTCGAGCGGCCTTCAGACTTGGCCTTGTAGAGCGCCAGATCGGCGTTCTTGACCAGTTGATCGGTGCTGGTGCCATCGCCCGGCCCCACGGCAATGCCCACCGAAGCGCCGATCTCGATCTGCTGGCCGCCGATATTCATCGGCGCCCGCATCGCCTTGACGATGCGGTCCGCCACCTTGGCCGCCAGATCGCCCCCTTCAACGGGCCGGAGCAGCAGCGCGAATTCGTCCCCGCCCAGCCGCGCCAGCAGGTCGGTTTCCCGCGTCGTGCCCCAGAGGCGCACGGCCGCCTGCTTGATTACCTCATCGCCCACCGCATGACCCAACGTGTCGTTGACCGCCTTGAAATGATCGAGATCGATATAGAGCACTGCGGCCTGCTCGCCGCGATTGAGACCGGCTTCCACCTTGGCCATCTGCTCGAGAAACTCGATGCGATTGGGCAGGTCGGTCAGCGCGTCATGGCGCGCCAGATGCTGGATGCGCGCCTCGGCCTGGCGCTGCTCGGTGATGTCCTCGTGGGTGGACACCCAGCCGCCATCCTTCATCGGATGGTGCTGCATCAGGATGGTACGATTGTTGAGCTCGTGGATATTCTTGCCATATTCGCGCCGGGCGATCACATCGCGGCGCCAGGCGATATAATCTTCCTTGGTGCCGCCGGTGGACATGCCTTCATCGAACAGATGGCCCAGAATGTCCTCGAGCTGGCTGCCGGGTTTCAGCAGATGGATGGGCAGATTGTAGATGCGCGCATAGGGCTCGTTGCAGATCACCAGCCGCCCGCGCGCATCCATCATGCACAGGCCAATCGAGATATTGTTGACCGCCGCGTCGAGCCGGATGTTTTGCCGCTCCAGTTCCAGCTTGCGCTTCTGCTGGCTTTCGGAACGGGCGATTTCGTCGGTGATGTCTTCATGGGTCACCACCCAGCCCAGTTTTTCCGAGTAGACATGGGCAGTTTCGATGACGCGGCCGCCACGGACTATTTCCTGCGCCTTGTGGCGCGCACCACCGCGATTGGCCAACAATTCGCTGGTATAATGTTCATAGAAGGCTTCGGGGCCCTGGCCTGGGTGATTGCCCAGCCTTGCCGAGAGATGCACCACGTCCTCAAGTGTCATGCCGCGATAAATGGCATCCCTGGAGAAGCCGTAAAAATCGCGATAGTGCTCGTTCCACATGACAAGGCGGAACTGTGGCGACCAGACACAAAAGCCGTAGGGAATGCTTTCCAGGGCTGCATCGAGCAGCAAAGTGTCGGCCACATCCCCAATGTTACCGGCGTCATCTGAGCGCATCGAACCCCCCGTCCAAAAGCCAATCCGCGACGCTGGCGAAAAACTAGTCACCGTCGCTTAACGAGGGATTAAACAGGCATGCTCGCATGAAATTGCCGAACCGGCGGGCGCGGAATGCGCCCGCCAGTTGAAGGATCAGCCCCGCGCCTTGGCATTGCGGGCGGCCCAGGTCTTGAGGCGCAGGCCGTTGAGGCGGATAAAGCCCTCGGCGTCCTTGTGGTCATAGGCCACCGCGCCTTCTTCGAAGGTTACGAGGTCTTCCGAATACAGGCTATGCGGCGAGGTGCGCGCCACCACATTGGCCGACCCCTTGTAGAGCTTGACGGTGACTTCACCGGAAACGAACTGCTGGCTCTTGTCGATCAGCGCCTGCAGCATTTCGCGCTCGGGCGAGTACCAGAAGCCGTTATAGATCAGCTCGGCATATTTGGGCATGAGCTCATCCTTGAGGTGCGCTTCACCCCGATCGAGCGTGATCGATTCGATGCCGCGATGCGCCACCAGCAGGATGGTGCCGCCCGGCGTCTCGTAAAGGCCGCGCGACTTCATGCCGACGAAGCGGTTTTCCACCAGGTCAAGCCGGCCGATGCCATGCTTGCCGCCCAGCTCGTTGAGTCTGGTCAACAAGGTTGCCGGCGAGAGCTTTTCGCCATTGATCGAAACCGCATCGCCCTTGTCAAAGCCAATGGTGATGGTTTCGGGGGTATCGGGCGCCTGCTCAGGATCGACAGTGCGTTGCGGCACATAGTCGGGAAAGGGCACGGCGGGGTCTTCGAGCACCATGCCTTCCGAGGACGTGTGCAAGAGGTTGGCATCGACCGAGAACGGCGCTTCGCCGCGCTTGTCCTTGGAAATCGGGATCTGGTTCTTTTCGGCATAGTTGAGCAGCGCGGTGCGCGAGCGCAGATCCCATTCCCGCCAGGGCGCGATCACCTTGATGGAGGGGTCGAGCGCATTGGCGGTCAGTTCGAACCGAACCTGGTCGTTGCCCTTGCCCGTGGCGCCATGGGCGATAGCGTCCGCGCCGGTCTCCTGGGCAATTTCGATCAGCCGCTTGGAAATCAGCGGCCGGGCAATCGAGGTGCCGAGCAGATAGACGCCTTCATAAACGGCATTGGCGCGGAACATGGGGAACACGAAGTCCCGCACGAACTCCTCGCGCAGGTCCTCGATGCGGATATCCTTGATGCCGAACATTTCGGCCTTTTTGCGCGCCGGCTCCAGCTCCTCGCCCTGGCCCAGATCGGCGGTGAAGGTCACCACCTCGCAATTATACGTCTCCTGCAGCCATTTCAGGATGATGGAGGTGTCCAGTCCACCCGAATAGGCCAGCACGACCTTCTTGATATCATTTGCCATGATGTGTTCCCCAAGGGTTTGATGGTAACAGGATAAGCCTGAAATGGCGCAATGAACTTGCGATCATCGCAACATTGACGCACATTGTGGCATAATGTGCTAACATCCGAGGGCTGCGCCGCGCAAAATGTCAGAAACGCTTGATGCCATCGACCGCCGGATCTTGCGAGCATTGCAGCGCAATGGACGCATGTCCAATGTCGAACTGGCCAATGCGGTGGGTCTGTCCCCCTCGCCTTGCCTGAGGCGGGTCAAACTGCTCGAGGAGAAAGGGGTCATCGACCAATATGTGGCAGTGCTCAATGGTCCCAAGCTGGGGTTGGGGCTGACGGTCTTTGCGCGCATCTGGTTCAAGACCCAGCATGCCGAAACCACCAATCTGTTTGCCGAGACCGTGCGCAATTACCCCGAGGTGGTGGAATGCTATCTCACCACCGGGGAGTGCGACGCAATTCTGCGCATCGTCACCACCGACCTGCACGCCTATTGGCGCTTTCAGTCCGACCATCTGATGCGCATCCCTTCCGTGCAGTCGGTCAAGACAGACGTGCCGATGGAAACCATCAAGGCCGGTCGGGAATTGCCGGTCTAGCCGCACTGTTCACAGCAACGGTTTAGTGCGATTGTCCGCCAAAACACACCGAGCCTGCCATGCCCGCCTTCATTCCCGATCTGCCCGTTATTCTTGCCTTTGCCCTGGCCGCCTTTGTGCTGGCTGTCACGCCCGGGCCAGATATGGCGCTGTTCGTCTCGCGCACCATGAATTGGGGGCGTAGCCATGGCTATGCCACCGTACTGGGCGCCATTACCGGCATCGGCATTCACACCATGCTGGTGGCTTTCGGCATTTCGGTGCTGATCGTCACCGCGCCTGCGGCCTTCTGGGTGCTGAAAATTGTCGGTGCGCTCTATCTGGTCTGGCTCGCCATCCAGGCTATTCGGGACGGCGGGGGCATGCTGGTGGTCAAACAGGCCGGCAAGCAACCAAGCTGGCGGAAGTCCTACCTTACCGGCCTCGGGATCAATTTGACCAATCCCAAGATCGCCCTGTTTTTCGTGACCTTCCTGCCCCAATTCGTCTCGGCCGCCGACCCCCATGCTGCCGGCAAGCTGCTGTTTCTGGGGTTCGAGTTCGTCGTGGTGTCCATCCCCGTCGTCATTGCCATCGTGCTGTTCGCCGAATGGCTGACCCGGACGCTGAAGGAAAACGCCTGGGTCGGCAAGGCGCTCAACTGGAGCTTTGCCGCCGTCTTCATGGCCTTTGCCGCGACCATTCTTCTGGCCGAAGGGCGGAAGTGAGCATGATTGTCGCGCTCCCGAACCGGAAAAGTCTGCAACTTTTCCTGGTCACGCTCCCATGAATTACCGGCACGCCTTCCACGCCGGCAATTTTGCCGATGTGGTCAAGCACACGATCCTCACCCGCATTCTGACCTATCTCATGCGCAAGGACGCGGCCTTCCGGGTGCTCGATACCCATGCCGGGCTGGGGATCTATGACCTTTATGGCGACATGGCCGAGCGCACCGGCGAATGGCGCGACGGCATCAGCCGGGTCATGGGTGCCGATCTGCCTCCTCCCGTGGCCGAATTGCTCGCGCCCTATCTCGATGCGGTGCGCGCGAAAAACCCCGATGGCAATCTGCGCTATTATCCTGGCTCGCCCTTCATCACCCGTCACATGCTGCGCGAGCAGGACCGGCTGATGGCATTCGAGCTTCATCCCATGGACGCCAATCGCCTCAAGGAGAATTTCGCCGGCGATTTCCAGACCCGCATCACTCAGCTCGACGCATGGGACATTTTCGGTACCCATCTGCCCCCCAAGGAAAAGCGCGGGCTGGTGCTGGTCGATCCGCCCTTCGAGGAAAGGGGCGAGTTCAACCGCATGGCCCAAAGCCTGGAAAAGGCCCACAAACGCTGGCCCGGCGGCACCTACGCCTATTGGTATCCGATCAAGGAACCGGACGAGGTCGAGACCTATGTCAAAGCCCTCAAAAACACCGGCATTCCCAAGATCCTGAGGCTGGAGCTGACCATTCGCGCGCCCTCAACCCCGCCACGCCTGCATGGCACCGGCATGGTGGTGGTCAACCCGCCCTTTGTGCTGGAAGAGGAAATGCGCGCGGTTCTGCCCGCGCTGGCCAACCTGCTGAGCGATGAAGGCCGTGGCCACTGGCGCGTGGACTGGGTGGCAGGGGAATAGCGGAACATTCGTCTCGCGGGCGGCGTTGGTTCCAGGAGCAAACAAGGGGCCAAGCCAATGGACGTCGTCCGCATCATCCTGTCCGTCATCATCCCGCCCATCGGGGTATTCCTACAAGTCGGGCTGGGCCTGCACTTCTGGCTCAACATCCTCCTGACGCTGCTGGGCTATTTCCCCGGCCTCATCCACGCCGTCTGGGTCATACTGCGGAAATAAGCTTAGCTTCGCGCTTTCGAACGCCGTGTTGGTGCATGGAAGGTTGGTGGCTTGGCTCTCACCCAGGTGATGAAGGCCGCGATCTCCGGATCGGCCTTGAGGCTGGCGATATCGGCAAGCCGGTTGGCCAGCTCGGTTTCCGAGAACCGGGCATGGATGGCGCTATGGCAGATCTGGTGCAGCCGTACCGTCCCTAGATGCGTGCCCCCCTTGAGACGCGGCACGAGGTGGTGCCGACTGGATTTCGCCTGGGGCGGAATGGGGCGCTCGCATAAAGGGCAGATCAAAGGCTGCCGATTTGCCGCCGCTGCATCAGCTGCAGCGATGGCCTGTTCGATCTTGCGGGCCGAGGGCCTCACAGCGTCAGCAGAGCGTCCCGGTCTTTTCTGGAAAGTCGTTCGCTCTCGCTTTTGAGCTGCCCGCAGGCGGCAAAGATGTCGCGGCCGCGCGGTGTGCGGACCGGGGAGGCATAGCCGGCCTTGTTGACGATATCGGCAAAGCGCTCGATGCGGTTTGAGGGCGAGGTGCCATAGTTCGAACCGGGCCAGGGGTTGAACGGGATCAGATTGATCTTGGCCGGAATACCCGCCAGCAGCCGCACCAGTTCACGCGCCTCGGCATCGCTGTCATTGATGCCGTCGAGCATCACATATTCGAAAGTGATGCGGCGGGCATTGGAGAGGCCCGGATAATTCTTGCACGCCTCAAGCAGCTCCTTGAGCGGCCATTTCTTGTTGATCGGCACCAATACGTCGCGCAGATCGTCGCGTACGGCATGCAGCGAAATCGCCAGCATGACGTCGATCTCGCGGCCGGTCGGCTCGATATAGGGCACCACGCCCGAGGTCGAGAGCGTGATGCGGCGCTTGGATATCGACATGCCATCGCCAGCCGAGGCGATCAGCAGCGCCTGCTTGACGTTCTCGTAATTATAGAGCGGTTCGCCCATGCCCATCATCACGATATTGGTGATGGCGCGGGTTTCCCCGCCGGGCACCAGGCCCCCATCGTCGGGACGCGAACCACCGGGAAAATCGCCCAGACGCTCGCGCGCCATCAGGATCTGTCCCAGGATTTCCCCCGCCGACAGATTGCGCACCAGCTTCTGCGTGCCGGTATGACAGAACGAGCAGGTCAGCGTGCAGCCCACCTGCGAAGAGACACAAAGCGTCCCGCGATCGCTTTCGGGAATGTAGACCGTTTCCACCTCGACCGCCGGCAAGTGCGGATTGGCCGGATCGCGGAAACGGAACAGCCATTTGCGCGTCCCGTCGACCGAGACCTGCTCCGAGACGATTTCAGGACGGTCGAGATTGAACGTGTCGCTGAGCTTTTGCCGCACCGGCTTGGCCACATTGGTCATGCGCTCGAAATCGGTGACCCCGTTCACATAAAGCCAGTTCCAGAGCTGGCTGGCGCGCATGCGCCCTTCCTTTTCGGAAACCACCTCATGGCTCACCAGCGTCTCAGCTAGCCCTGCCTTGGAAAGGCCGATCAGCGACGGGCGCATGGTCGGCGCAGGACGGACGGCACTGGAATGGTCAATATTCAGCGCAAGGCTCATGGCAGGCACATGGGGCTCGACAAAAATGCGGGAAGTGCGTGCATGTAGCACAGCCTCCTATAAAGCGCAAAGCATCGCGCGCTCACGAAGCGCTGAAGAACCCGCAAGCTTTCGTTCTGGCGCCTGGGCGCCTATGAAGAAAGCAACCACCCATCCCGAAAAAAAGCGCCCAATGTCCAAACCCGTCCTGCGCTTTGCGCCCAGTCCCAACGGTCCGCTGCATCTTGGCCATGCCCTTTCGGCGCTGGTCACCTGGGATGCGGCGCTGAAACTGGGTGGCACCGCGCTGCTGCGCATCGAGGATATCGACACGGCCCGCTGCAAACCTGAATACGTCGCGGGGCTGATCGAGGACCTCACTTGGCTGGGCCTCTCTTGGCCCGAGCCGGTGCTCTATCAGTCTGAGCGGTTCGAGCTCTATGCTGAGGCGGCCAACCGCTTGCGCGCCATGGATCTGCTCTATCCCTGCTTCTGCTCGCGCAGCGATATCGCGCAAAACGCCACCGGCACCGATCCCGACGGCGCCCCGCTCTATCCCGGCACCTGCCGGCATCTGAGCAATGCCGAGCGCATTGAAAGGCTTGAACGGGGCGACCCGGTGCAATTCCGGCTCGACACCGAGGCGGCCATGGCCCGCACGGGCATGCTGAGTTTTTCCGTCGTTGGTCCGAGCGTCTTGGACCGGCCGCAAATCCGCTATGCCCGGCCCGAGCGTTGGGGCGATGTGGTGTTGCAGCGCAAGGACACGCCGACCAGCTACCATTTGAGCGTGGTGGTCGACGATGCCGCTCAGGCCATTACCCATGTCACGCGCGGCCGCGACCTCGAAGCGGCGACCGATATCCATGTGCTGCTGCAAATGCTGCTCGGCCTGCCTACGCCGATCTATTTCTTCCACCGCCTGCTGCTTGGAGATGACGGGCAGAAACTCTCCAAGTCGAAGGGCTCGCAGAGCCTGGCGGATCTGCGGGCCCAGGGCTGGACGCCGGACGATGTGCGGCAGGCGGTTGGCCTCTAGCCTGTCTTGCCCAGCCGTCCCAGATGGGTGTCCTTGAAACCGGTCTCGGCCTTCAGGCCATAACCCAGCATGCGGTCAAACCCCGAATGGGCCAGCCAGAGCGCGCCCAGCGCGGACAGCAAAGGCAAGCCCAGCAGCCCGCCCAGCGCCATTAGTCCGACCCCGAGCGCATAGACATGGGCCAGATTATAAATCCAGGCCCCGCTCTTGGCTCCGGCCCCATAGGCGAAAAAGCTCAAATCCGGCGCAAAGAACACCAGCAGGGCAGCCCACCAGGGCAATACCGGCGTCATCTGCCCGTAAAACGCCAGCGCGGCGATGAACACCAATCCGCCCTCGACCCGCTGCCAGACAATAACGTCTTTCATCGCATGATCTCCCAGGCTCAGGCCGCGTGCCGAGCAGCCGACCGGTCTGCGACCAATTCGGTGACCGTCTCGGCAACAGCCGTCTCAATGGGCGTGGTGAAGCCGGGACCGAGCAAGCTATCGAGCCGCGGATCGACCAGCTCCATTTCGTTCAGCCACAAATAGCGCATGCGATAGATGTCGCGCATCACCGGGTTCAACAGGCCCGCCGCGCGCAGCATCCACCAGGGCAGCGGCGCAATCCTGACCGGCCCGGGCAGGACGTTCTGTATGGCAGCCATGATTTGTCCATGGCTCACCCAATGACCGGCAAAATGGAAGTTCTCGAACCTCTTCATCTCGGAACGCCGCGCGGCCAGAACAGTAAAGGCGCGCGCCAGATCGGGCAGATAGGCCCAGCTATGGCGTGTTTCGAGGTCGCCCAGATGGTAGAGCCGCCCCTTGGCGTAGTCCATCAGCATGGCCGCATCGAACCATTCGTCCCGATTGCCGGGCCCGAAGAAATCCCCGGCCCGCAGGATGATCACCTGAAACCCATGGTTCTCGGCCGCTTGGCGGAGCATCTGCTCGAGCCGGATGCGGATTTCGCCGCGCGGTTTTTCCCCACTCTGGCGCAGGCCAGGGGCAATGGTGCGGTCGCCAGCGCGGTAGTTGTAGATCGTGCCGGGAAACAGCAGCGTCTTGCCACTGCCCGCCATGACATCGATCACCACCTGCAATTGCTTCTCGGCCCGTCCGTTGCCCCACTGGTCGTAGCGCAGATGCAGCGCCTGCACGACAATATCGGCTTCCGCAATCGCCGCGCGGACCGCCGCGACCTCGTCCGCATCACCCTTGAAAAAATGCGTGCCCGTGACCGGCTTGCGATTGCTGCGCCCCAAGCCGGTCACCTCCCAGCCGGCATCGCGGAAGGCGATCATCGCCGCATTGCCGATATGGCCATTGCTGCCCAGAATAGTCACTTTTCCGTTTTGCATTTCGTGCTCCCTGCTGTTGCTGGCGAGCAAGATGAACGCTACGCTGGCGAATGGCGATTGCGCAAATTTCTCGGTTTAACATTCAATAATGAATAGTACCCCCGACTGGTCCCTGTGGCGCAGCTTTGCGGCGGTGATTGCCGAAGGCTCACTCTCGGCTGCCGCGCGCCAATTGGGGCTCAGCCAGCCCACGCTTGGGCGACATATCGAGGCGCTCGAAGCCGCATTGGGCCTTTCACTCTTTGAGCGCAGCCTGACCGGCCTCAAGCCCAATGCCACCGCTCTTAAGCTCTATGGCTCGGTTGACCGCGCCCGCTCTGCCCTTGCCGAAGCCTCGATCCTGGCCGCCGGCGCCCAGGACGAAGCCGGCGGCACTGTGCGACTGACCGCCAGCACCATGATTTCCAATTATGTGCTGCCAGAGATTCTGGCCGGCATTCGCCGCACCCATCCGCGCATCGCGATTGAATCGGTGCCCACTGATTCAGCGGAAAACCTGTTGATGCGCGAGGCCGATATCGCCGTGCGCATGTTCCGGCCCACCCAGCTCGAACTGGTTACCCGGCATCTGGGCGACATTCCGCTGGTCCCGGTAGCCCATGAGAGCTATCTGGCCCGGCGCGGTACGCCCACCACGCTCAACCAGCTCTGGGATCATGACCTATTGGGTTACGACCGGGCCGACGCGGTGATCCGTCATGCCCGGTCGCTGGGGTTCGAGGTGACGCGCGACCATTTCCCTGTGCGCTCGGACGACCAGCCGCATTTGTGGGAATTGCTGCGGGCAGGCCTGGGCACCGGCTTTGCGCAACTCAATCTGGCGCGCCGCACACCGGGGCTGGTGGTGTTGCCGCTGGACCTGGCCATCCCGCCTTTGCCCATCTGGCTCACAACGCACAGGGAATTGTTCACCTCGCACAGAATTCGTGCCATTTATGATGCTGTCGCGGAGGGTCTGACCGCCTATATCAAGAGCGATCCAATCTCGCCTCCCTTACGTTAAGGCTATCATGGAAACCCTAGTTAACATCGCCATCGCTCTGGCCCTGCTGTTCGTCGTCATTGTTCTGGGCATGGGCCTTTGGAACATGCTCAAGGGCGGCCCGGGCAATACCAGCCAGCGCCTGATGCGCCTGCGCGTCATCGGCCAAGGTGTGGCCCTGGTCCTACTCCTGGGTGCGCTCTTCTTCTTTGGCCGCGGCTAGATCGGGCGCTTGGGGGGCATCATGGTCAAGCTCAATACGATCTATACCCGTACCGGCGATGCCGGCACGACGGGGCTGGTGCGCGGTCCGCGCCGCAGCAAGCATGATCTGCGGGTCGAGGCCTACGGAACGGTAGAGGAAGCCAATGCCTTTGTCGGCCAGGCACGCCTGACTGCTGCCACCCGACCGCGCATCGATGCGGTGCTCGCACGCATTCAAAACGATCTGTTCGATCTCGGCTCGGATCTGGCGACACCGGGTGCCGATGCGCCCGATGCCGAATATCCCAGCCTGCGCATCCGCCCGGTCCAGACGATCTGGCTCGAGCAGCAGATCGATCAATTCAACGCCGCTCTCACACCGCTCACCAGCTTCATCCTGCCCGGCGGAACGCCCTTGTCGGTTTCGCTGCATTTGGCTCGCACGGTGACCCGCCGGGCCGAACGGCTGGTTGCTGCGCTGCTTGAGGCCGAACCCGATACCAGTGCGGAAGCGTTGCGCTATCTCAACCGGCTGTCCGATTTGCTTTTCGTGCTTGGTCGCGTGGCCAATGACAATGGCGCGGGCGACGTCTTGTGGGTGCCGGGCAATTATGGCGACGTGGCAAAAGGCTGAGCCGCCCAGCTCTTTTCGCGCAGCATTGGAGACTGGCCCTGTTTCTGCCCCTGCATGACACCAATCCTATCCGCCATGTCGATTTCCCCTTCGTCACCTATGGGCTGATGGGCGTGACGATCCTGTTTTTCCTGGTGCAGTCGGTCCTGCCCCCGGCAGCTTTTGACCAGGCAACCATCAATTTCGGCATGATCCCGATCGTGGTGCGCGATCTCTATCCCCAGCCCGTGCCCTGGCTGCCCGACTGGGCGAACCTGGTCACTTACGCGTTCCTGCATGCCGACTGGATGCACCTGCTTTCCAACATGCTGTTTCTATGGGTGTTTGGCGACAATATCGAAGACGCCTTCGGGCACTTCAAATTCCTGATCTTCTATCTCGCCTGCGCGGTTCTGGCCGCTCTCGCGCACCTGCTGTTCAATCTCGATGGCAATGGTCCACTGATCGGCGCTTCAGGCGCCGTGGCCGGGGTCATGGGAGCCTATATCCTGCTCTATCCCCATGCCCGGGTCTTCGTTCTGGCCCGCATTGTCTGGCTTATTCCGCTGCCGGTGCCCGCCTTCTGGATGCTCGGCTTCTGGATCGCCACCCAGCTTTTCTTTGTCGTCATGGGCTCGGATGAGCCGGTCGCCTGGTGGGCGCATCTGGGTGGGTTCGCCGCTGGGCTTGTGCTGGCCCCGCTGTTCAAGAGTCGCAATGTGCCGCTATTTGGTGGGCGCTAGGTTCAATTGTCCGCAAATGCGGGCAAGCAGCCAATAAAGTCTTAACCCGGCTTAACTAGTCTGGCCTCGACCCAAGCATCAGGACCGGACCGTTGAACACCGATCTTTCCACCAATTTGCTGACCGCACAAACGGCGCTGACGCAGAATTCGGTACAGATTGCCGTGTTCAAGAAGGCCCATGAGATGGAATCGAATTTGCTCAACTCGTTGATGCAGACGGCCCTGGATGCTCCGCCGGCGCCACCGCCCGGCCAGGGCCTCAAGATCGACAGGCAGGCCTGAGGCCATGCCATGGGCCGCTCTCTCGGCATTTCCCCGTCCATCATGATCAACCGCATGGTGTATGAGCGTGGTGGCCCGCAAGATGGGCATCTGCTCGAGGTGGCCCGTCTGCGCGCTGAACTGCGGCAGGCCCAGGCGCACAATGCCAGCTCGCCCGTGCCCACCGTCAAGCCGACCGAAACGCCCATCAATGGCGCGGAAGTCGACTTGCTGATTTAGCGGCCAAAAGGGGTACATCGCCCTTTTTGTCTGAGGTTCGTACCTCTCCAACCACAAAAAGGCGCACGAGGCGCCAGCGCGATAAAAAATCCGAAGCGGAGGAGCTAGAACAGCTCGGCGTCGCCATGGCCGGAATGGGCGGCGATGCCGGACAGAGCCGGTACGCGCAATTCGTCCAGCGTCAGGCTGGCCCAGATTTCATCATAGACACTGTCCGGGGCCGTGGGTGGCAAAAGCGCAAACTGGCGCACGGCCAGAGCCATATTGTGGCAGCGCTGCTCGATTCGGTCCTGGCCCTGAAGGGCTGTGATGATCAGTTGCACGGCTTCCCGAACGCTCGGGTCCTTGCTGATTTGCTTTTCGGCGAGCAATTCGAGCGCTTCGGTGATGCCTTCTAGCATGGAAGCGGTCTGCCGCGCCGTCTCGTCCAATTCTCGTGCGAGTTTCTGCAGTGACATTAAAAATTCCCTGGCCCTGATCGCACAACCCTATAGCGCAATTTCTAAACCTCTCCTTGCTCGATAGGACATAGCCAGCGAACTCGTAGGTCGTGGTTAGCAATTGGCTAACGAGTTTACCTCTACCATCCGAACCAATTCGCCCGCAGAGGTAAATCAAGACGACATGCCCCCGACCAATACTCTGCCACCCGAGTTCGACCGCGGCGTGGTGACGACGGTTCACCAAGGTGATTGCCATGTTTCAAACGCTGCCGACGTGACCTTCTCAACCGTTCTGGGGTCGTGCATTTCGGCCTGTGTCCGTGACCGGGCGGCCCTGGTTGGCGGCATGAATCACTTCCTGCTCGCCGAGCAGTCGGGATCGGCCAAAGACCGCTACGGGGCGTCCGCCCGTTATGGGGCCTTTGCCATGGAGCAGTTGATTAACAAGGTGCTTTCGCAGGGCTCGGGCCGCAAGGCCAACCTCGAAATCAAAATCTTCGGGGGCGGCAAGATCAACTCGGCGCTCGATGATGTCGGTGCCAAGAACATCGAATTCGTGCGCCAGTTCCTGATTGATGAAGGCTATGTGGCTACCAGCGAGGATCTGGGCGGCAGCTTTGCCCGCCGCGTGCTGTTCAAACCTCATTCCGGGCGGGCCTTCGTCAAGCGGCTCGACAGCGATGCCGGAGCCAATGTGGCACAAGAAGAACTGGCGATCGCTCGGCGCCGCGTGGTGGTGCCGGCACCGGTGGACGATATCGAACTGTTCTAGTTCCTGGCCGCTTCTTGGCGTGCCCGGGGCGGGCTTACGAAAGTCTTACTGCTGCGCCTAACCTTATAGATTTGATTAACCATTATTCGGATAGGGTCCGGCCATGTCGGACCGTGCCGTTTTTAGTGTTGATTCGCGTGCCCCCCGCCGGGGATTGCGACTCATGCTGGCCGCATCCGGCCTCTGGACATTTCTGGGCGCAAGTGCGGGCGGATTGCTGCTGGCCGTGGGGCCGGGCGTGACATGGTTCACGGCAGTGGGGAGCCTGGTGGGCCTTGGCGTCACCGGGTGTCTGGCCGGCGGCTATTTCTTCGACCAGCGCGAAGCGCAGCGTCTGGCCGCAATGGTCCAGGCGGCGGGTCTGTCCGACCGATCCGGCGAGGCGTTGTCCATCGGCGGTATTGTCGCGCGCCTGGGCAAGCGACTCGAAAAGGCCCATCATTTTCGCGCCGCCATCGGCATGCTTGAGGCGCCGCTGCTAGTGGTCGACGAGCATGGCGTCATTCTGGCCGCCAGCCGCGGCATGGAACGCCTGGCGCCAGGGGCGCGGGAAGGGGAAACCCTCGATGGCCTGTTCGGCGCCGGCTATCTTGAAACGGGCGGCGGTGCCCCCGAAGAAGCGCTGGTGCTGCTCGATCAGCGGCGCTTTGTGGCCCAGCGCCTGCCCTTGCCATCGGGGCGATATGCGCTGGAATTGCAGCCGGCGGGCTATTTCATCGAGGATGACCGGTTCGACCTGATGCTTGAAGCGCTCCGGCAGGGCCGTACCGGTTTCCGATTCGAGGATGATGCGGCGGCCAGCCAGCCCGTGCTGCGGGAGATCAATACGGCGCTTGCGGCGCTGGATGATGGGGTAGGTCAATTGCGGGCCGTGATGGAGGGCAAGACCGCTACGGTGCAGGACCTGCCTCTGGCGGACGAGGCGCAAATGGTGATCGAGCTGTTCTCGGGTCTGGACGAACAGCAGCGTGATGAGGCCCAGGCCCGCGTGGCGCTCGAAACTCGGCTCGCTTCGGTCAAAGAATTGCTGGCCCAGTTTGAAGCGCGGGCGGCCGCCACCGAAAAATCGGCGGAAACAGCGCGTGCGGCACTGGCTGCGGGCGTCGAGAAGATGGCTGTGCTCGAGGCCGAGCGGGCCGCTGCCGAAACACGCAATGAAGCGGCGCAATCCCTGGCCCGGCAGGCTGAAGAAGCAGCCGGACGCACCCGCACGCTGGTCAGCGAGATCGATCGCATGGCGCGGGAAATCGACACCATGACCGCCGGGATCGAAGATGTGTCATTCCGCACCAATCTTCTGGCCCTCAATGCGGCGGTGGAAGCGGCGCGCGCCGGGGAGAAGGGCGCAGGCTTTGCCGTGGTGGCCGATGAGGTGCGCCAGTTGGCCCAGGTCACCAATCGCAGCGCCAAGGATATTCGCGTGATCGCCGACAAGGGCAGGGCCCAGGCCCGGATCGGGCTCGAGGAGGCCGGGGGCTTGCAAAAAATCACCGCCCAATTGCAGGAGAATTTACGCAATCTAAGCAATGAGCCGGCCACTATCTCGGCCAAAGAGGAGACGAGGGGACCCCGTTCGGTGTCTTTGGCGTCGCCAGGGCCGGTGGTCGAGATAGCCGATCAGGAGATCGCGTTCGACCAGCGCGCCGCCAGTTAAGCCGGAAGAAGTCCGGGGCAAAAAGGGTGGTTGCATGGAACAGGGGGAATATACCCTCAGCGAGCGGGAATTCGCTCGTATCAAGGCACGGGTCTATTCCGTCGCCGGTATCGCGCTCAGCGATGCCAAGCGCACGCTTGTCGTGTCCCGGCTTTCCAAGATCTTACGCGCGCTGCAATTGCCCAGTTTCGACGCCTATGTCGATTTTCTGGAACGCAGCGGGTCGGACAAGGATGGGCAGGATTTTGTCAACGCGCTGACCACCAATCTGACGCGCTTTTATCGTGAAGATCACCATTTCGACCATTTGCGGGACTATGTGGGCGAGCTGATCGCCGAGCGTCCCCGCGGCACGCGACTGCGCATCTGGTCGGCGGGCTGCTCAACCGGGCAGGAGCCCTATACCATCGGCATGGATCTGCTTGCCGCCTTTCCCGAGCTCAAACGCTGGGACTTCAAGATCCTGGCCACGGACATCGACACGGCGGTTTTGGCCAAGGCGGCGGGCGGGGTCTATCCGGAAAGCGAACTCAATGGCCTGAGCCCGGAGCGGGCGCGTCCGTTCGAGCGCACGGCCGGCGCAATTCGCATTCCCGCCAATGTACGCGAGCTCGTTTCGTTCAAACCGCTCAACCTGATCGGCGCCTGGCCGATGAAGGGGCCATTCGACGCCATCTTCTGCCGCAATGTGGCGATCTATTTCGACAAGCCAACTCAAGGTGAGATGTTCGGACGCTTCTGCAAGCTGCTCGCGCCTGAAGGCTATCTCTATATCGGCCACTCGGAAAACCTGGGTTCAGGTGGCGATGGCTTCCGACTGGTGGGCAAGACGATCTACCAGTCGCGTGAAAAACTGAACAAGCGAGCTGCATGATGAGCATCAAGGTTCTGGTCGTCGACGATTCGGCACTTATCCGCGAAGTTCTCGCCCGCATGCTGACGCGGGATGGCGATATCGATGTGGTGGGCACCGCCACCGACCCCATCGACGCGCGCGAGAAGATCAAGACGCTCAATCCCGATGTGGTGACGCTCGATATCGAAATGCCCAACATGAACGGGCTGGCATTTCTTGAAAAACTGATGCGCCTGCGACCCACCCCCGTGGTGATGGTGTCGACGCTGACCAAGAAGGGAGCGAGCGAAACCCTGCTCGCCCTCGAACTGGGTGCCGTCGATTTCGTCGCCAAGCCGAGTGCCGAATTCGCCGGCGGGCTCGATGCATTCGGTGTGGGCCTGCGCGACAAGATCCGTGCTGCGGCCAAGTCCGATGTGCGGGGTCGGTCGGCCAGCCGGGCCGAGGTGCCCAAAACCGGCAAGATCCCGCTCAAGACCGCTGCTGCGCCTGAAGGGGCGTTGATCGCCATCGGCGCCTCGACTGGCGGGGTGGAAGCCATTCGCGCCGTATTAGCGGAACTGCCGGCCGATTGTCCGCCGGTGGTCATTGCCCAGCACATGCCGGCCGGGTTCACCGGGCGTTTTGCGGCGCGGCTGGATGAGCTTTGTGCGCTTAAAGTGCAGGAAGCCGAGGATCGCATGGCGCTCAAGCCGGGTCACGCCTATGTGGCGCGGGGCGATTATCACCTGCGGGTCGAACGCTCCTCGGGACAGCTCAAATGTCGCCTTGAACAGGATAGGCTGGAAAGCGGGCATCGGCCCAGCGTCGATGTGCTGTTTGAGTCGGTGGCCAGGACGGTGGGGCCGATGGCCGTGGGCGCCATCCTGACCGGCATGGGCCGCGATGGCGCCAGGGGGCTCAAGCTGATGCGCGATGCAGGCGCCTATACGGTGGGGCAGAGCCAGGCTTCGGCGCTGGTTTATGGCATGCCGCGCGTCGCCTTCGAGGAAGGTGCGGTGGTCGAGCAGGCGCCAGTCGAGCAGATCGCTGCCAAGCTGGCCACAGCGCTGGTCAAGCTCAAAAACGCCGCGTGAACGGCCAAGCGAGAATGCCAATGGCGCAGTTGAGAGAATTGTAACGCTTGACCCATAGAGTTTGAGTCAAGTGCGGCCCGAAGGCCGAAGGCGCGTAGAGGTAAGAATAACCATGCCAAAAGCGAGCGCTGTGAGCGTCCTGATCGTTGATGACCAGCAGTCCATGCGCGGGATCTGTAAGTACATCCTGACCCAGCTCGGGTTCAAGGAAATCATCGAAGCCAAATCTGGGCGCGATGCCCTGGGCAAGCTCGAAAAGTCCAACGTCGATCTGATCATTTCCGACTGGAACATGGAAGATATTGATGGGCTGACCCTGCTCAAGGTGATCCGCAAGCACCCCCGAACACAGGCCATGCCCTTTATCATGGCGACGGGCCGATCGGACAAGGAACAGGTCAAGGAAGCCATTTCCTTTGGCGTGAATAATTACATCATCAAGCCGTTTGATGCTTCGACCATGAAGAAGCGGATCGAGGCGGTGATCGGCGCGCTCACCTGATCGGTCGCCCTCCAAGGTTTCAAACGCCCCCGCTCTCGCAGCGGGGGCGTTCTTCATTGAAAAACACTGTTCTCACAGATGATTGCCTAATAATTGGGCGCTCCGCACTTGTCCGTAAGAGATGATTAAGCCTGTGCCGGTATCGTTTTCATGACAGCGCGTTCGCGTTGCGTGACTGCCTGCGCATGGGCCGCCCGGCCTGTTGCTGCCTAGAGGAAGCAGTCGCCGTTGGGGGAGCAAATAGAAGTATGAAGTTCATTCCGCAACTCAGGATTGCCCAGAAATTGCCGCTGGCCCTGGTGGGGTCCGCGCTCGTTGTCAGTGCCGGCGTGGGTATTGCGAGCTATCTGATCGGCCTGGGGACCGTTCAGGAACAGCGCGACCAGTCCATGCAGGCCTCGCTCAATACGGCCAGCGCGCTGGTCAGCGACTATTATTCCAGCGCCGAGGTCGATCTGAGGCTTTTCGTGCAGCGCTCCGATACCGTTACGGCCATGCAGAACATGACCCGTTCGCTCGACGAGTTGCGCATGGGGCTCAAGGAGAGGGCTGCCGCGCAGCTGCAAAAGGCCTATGTTACCGACAGCCCCAACCCCGAAGATCGCGCCGCGGTCGACAGCGTGGGGATCATGGGTGCGAGCTACGATCCGGTGCACAAGCGCTATCATCCCGGGTTTCGCACGCTCATGCTTGAGCGTGGCTATACCGATGTGCTGATGATTTCGGCGGCTGGTGACGTCGTCTATTCGGTGGCCAAGAACACCGATTTTGCCACCAATGTCGTCAATGAAGGAGATGCTGCCGCCTCAGGTCTCGGTCAGGCTTTCGCCGCGGCGAAGAATCTGGGCCCGGGCGAAGCAGCCTTTGTCGATTTTTCGACCTATGATCCCACCGCGACGCCGGAAAGCTTCATGGCCATGCCGATCTATAGCGGCGATGAGAGCACCGGCGTCATGGTGTTGGCGATCTCGCCCGAGGCGATGAGTACAGCCGTTTCGAGCCTTGCGGGGCTGGGGCGGAGTGGGGAAGTGGTCGTGGTCGGCCAGGATGGCCTGTTGCGCTCTGAATCCCCGCGCACCGAAGAGGCCGATGTGCTGGCCACCAGCCTCACCTCCGATGTCATCGCCGGGGCCTTTGCCGGCGAAAACGGGGAGGGTCTGAGCACCGATTATCGTGGCGCACCGATGGTGGTGCGGGCCCAGCCGGTGAGTGTGCATGACGTCACCTGGGCGATTGCCGCGGTACAGCCGGAAGACGAGGCTTATGCCGCTGTCGTCCAGATGCGCAACATGACGCTCGCTGTGGGCGGGATCCTGCTGGCCATAGCCGCGGTCATCGGATTTTTCTTTGCCCGCTCGATCAGCAAGCCGATTTCGCGCCTGACCGATACCATGGACGCGCTGGCCAATGGCGAACTCGAGGTCGAGGTCAGGGGCGCGCGCCGGGCCGACGAGATCGGCGCCATGGCGCGGGCTGTCGAGGTGTTCCGGGAAAACGCCCTCAAGGTCAATGAGATGACCGAAGCCGAGGCGGCACGGATCGTGGCGAGTCAGGCCGAGCGGGCCGCCATGATGCAAGATCTGCAGCGGGCCTTCGGCCAGGTGGTCGATGCTGCCATTGCCGGCGATTTTTCCCAGCGCGTGACCGCTGAGTTCCCCGATGACGAGCTCAATACGCTGGCTCGCTCCGTCAACGGATTGGTCGAGACCGTCGACCGGGGCGTCAGCGAGACCGGCACGGTGCTTTCGGCGCTGGCCAATACCGATCTGACCCAGCGCATGAAGGGTGACTATCAGGGCTCGTTTGCGCGCCTCAAGGCCGACACCAATGCGGTGGCCGACAAGCTCACCGATATTGTGGGCCAGTTGCGCGACACCTCTCGGGCGCTCAAGACGGCCACTGGTGAAATTCTCTCGGGTGCCAATGATCTCTCGGAACGCACCACCAAGCAGGCGGCAACCATCGAGGAGACGTCGGCGGCCATGGAACAGCTTGCCGCCACCGTGCTCAGCAATGCCGAACGCGCCAAACAGGCCTCCGGCGTTGCCACCGGGGTGACTCATACCGCCGAAGAGGGTGGCCAGGTCATGGGCCAGGCCACGGCGGCCATGGAGCGCATCACCCAGTCTTCTGCCAAGATCTCCAACATTATCGGTCTGATCGACGACATCGCCTTCCAGACCAATCTGCTTGCCCTCAACGCCTCCGTGGAAGCGGCGCGCGCCGGAGAGGCCGGCAAGGGCTTCGCCGTGGTGGCTGTGGAAGTGCGGCGCCTGGCCCAGAGTGCCGCGCAGGCCTCGAGCGACGTCAAGGCGCTGATCGAGCAGAGCGCCGACGAGGTCAAGGGCGGCTCCAAGCTGGTGGCCGATGCGGCCGGTCGGCTGGAAGAAATTCTCACCTCGGCCCGCTCTTCCAGCGAATTGATGAACAATATCGCCCGTGAGAGCCGCGAACAGGCGTCTTCTATCGACGAGGTCAATACCGCGGTCCGCACCATGGACGAGATGACCCAGCACAACGCCGCCCTGGTCGAGGAAATGAATGCCTCGATCGAGCAGACCGAAGCCCAGGCGACTCAGCTCGACACAATCGTCGACATTTTCGCCCTGGAGCAGAAGGGGGCCGGGCCGGCACCGATTGTCTCACCGGCAGAGGCGAAAGGCGCGGTCAAAACGATTGCGCAGGGCGCACGCGGTTTGCAGGCCAAGCTCAGCACGGCAGCGAAATCCTATTTGAGCAGGGGCAACGCGGCCGTCGATACCGACTGGAGCGAATTCTAATCCGGGGTTGAAAAGGGCGCTTTCGGGCGCTCTTTTTTCAGGCGCGAACAACTACCATACAAGATCAACCTATCGTTAAGCCTCAAGGGGATAGCGTGTGGCCGCCGGGGAAGAGGACTTCGGCACCGGGTTGGGAGGGGGAAACCATGAAAATTCTGACGGGCTGGCGCCACATGCGCATGACCACAGCCATTGCTGCCTTGCTGTTGACCAGCATCATGGTGACCATCGTCGCCTATAGCGTAAGCACCTATCTCAGCCTGCGCGGGCAAGCCGTGGGACAGGCCATTGCGCAGCAGAACGCAGATCTGAAGACGGCCGCGACGGTCCTTGAAAAGCGCCTGTCCGGATCGGTACTGACCTGGTCGGAGGAGGATGGCAGCATTGTCAGCTTCACCACCTATTCCATTCCCTATTTCTACGACACGGGCGCGGTGGACTCGGTCACCCAGGTGACCGGCGGCGAAACCATCGTGTTCAGCCTCGATGAGCAAGGGCAGTTCGTCGCCAAGTCGACCAGCTTGGAGGCCGAGGCGGAAGGCGAGCGCCTGACCGATTTCGTGCTTGACCCAGCCAGCCCGGCCGCCGCCACGCTGACATCGGGTGCCGCGTTCCATGGCGAGATGACGCTTGCAGGCACAACCTACAATGCGGCGGCCTATCCGATCCACAAGCTCGATGGCACTTTGCTTGGCGCCTTCTGGGTGGGCAAGGATGTGGCGCTGGCCGATGCGGCTGCCAATGCGGCGCTGCCGGGACTGGCGGCGATGGCCGGTGTGTTGCTCGTGGTGATGGGGCTGATCGGACTTCTGGCCTCGCGCCTCCTGACCCGGCCAATCCCCAGGCTGGCCGAAACCATGGATGCCATTGCCGCAGGCGACTACACGGTCGAAGTGCCCTTTGTCGAACGCGGCAACGAGATCGGCGCCATGGCGCGTGCAGTGGAAGTGTTCCGCGAGAACGGCCAGCGGGTCAGCCAGATGACCGAGGCCGAAGCGGCGCGGATCGTGGCTGATCAGGAAGACCGCCAGCGCATGATGGGCGAATTGCAGGATGCGTTCGGCGTGGTGGTCGATGCGGCCGCGGCCGGCGATTTCGGTCGCCGCGTCAATGTGGAATTCCCCGATCCCGAACTCAATGCGCTTTCGAGCAGTGTCAATAATCTGGTGGCGACGTTCGAGCGCGGCGTGACCGAAGTCGGCTCGGTGCTTGGCGCCCTGGCCAATACAGATCTGACCCTCCGCATGCAGGGTGAATATCAGGGCGCCCTGGCGCAGCTCAAATCAGATACCAATGCGGTGGCCGAAAAACTCAGCGATGTCGTCGGACAGTTGCGGGCCACCTCCGGCACCCTCAAGACCGCAACCAGTGAAATCCTTTCGGGCGCCAATGACCTGTCCGAACGTACCACCAAGCAGGCGGCAACGATCGAGGAGACCTCGGCGGCCATGGAGCAGTTGGCGACGACGGTGCTTAGCAATGCCGAGCGGGCGCAGGATGCCAGCCAGCGCTCCAGCGTGGTCACCCGTACCGCCGAAGAGGGCGGGCAGGTGATGGCCGACGCAACCGAAGCAATGGAAAAGATCACCAGTTCATCAGGCAAGATCTCCAATATCATCGGCATGATCGACGACATTGCCTTCCAGACCAATTTGTTGGCGCTCAACGCGTCGGTGGAGGCGGCGCGTGCCGGTGAGGCCGGCAAGGGTTTTGCCGTGGTCGCTGTGGAAGTGCGACGTCTGGCGCAATCGGCAGCACAGGCCTCGAGCGATGTGAAAGCGCTGATCGAACAGAGTGCCGACGAAGTTAAAGGCGGGTCGAGCCTGGTGGCCAATGCGGCGACCAAGCTGAATGCCATTCTCGAGGCGGCGCGCGCGTCAAACGAATTGATGCATTCCATCGCTTCGGAAAGCCGTGAACAGGCATCGTCCATCGAGGAGGTCAATATGGCCGTACGCACCATGGACGAGATGACCCAGCACAATGCGGCGTTGGTCGAGGAGATGAATGCGGCGATCGAACAGACCGAAGCCCAGGCGACCCAGCTCGACCAGATTGTCGAAGTGTTTCGGGTAGACGAACAGGCAGATGCCTCTCCCCGCACCGCTGATCGGGCGGCGGTGGCCGAGATGCCCCTGGCGCCCAAGCCCACCTCCCGACTCAAGGCGGCCAGCCGCACCTATCTCAGCCAGGGCAATGCCGCGATCGATGCCGATTGGAACGAATTCTAGGCACGCAGAGCCGGCATGTGGCGTCAGAATGGGGTGGCTACTCTGAAAAAGTCTCCCCAACTCTGTAAAGGGAAGGGCATTATCGGGTGATTCAGGCCGCAAATTTACACTGCGGTGCCTGCAAAATGAAAATGCATGGCGACTAAGTTACTGTAATACTTGATTAAATTTGAGGCTTCTATGCTGTCCCCCAAAGTGCAACGCTTGGGGGCAAGCATGTCTGGTCTGGCTTCTCGTCTGTTTGGTCGTTTGAGTCTGAGGTTCCAGATCTCGGGTCTGGTGATGGCGGCTATCGTGGTGTCCATCTCGGTGGTGGCCATGGCGGTCTATCTCAGCTTCTCATCGACGATGATGCAGCAAGGCCGGGATCGGCAGGACAGCAATCTCAAGACAGCGGCAACCATCTTTGCCGCAGCTACCAACAATAAGGGTGGAACGGTGGTCCACTGGGCCGAGGACGGCGCCATGAGCCAGGTGACGGGCTGGGCGCTGCTGCCTTTCTTCGATACCGAGCTGGTCGACGGCATTGCCCGTGTCACCGGGGCCGAGGCCGCCATCTACATCACTGACAAGGACAGCGGCGCGCTGGTCAACAACACCACCACGCTGCATAGCGCGGACGGGGAGAGCCTGAAGGGTCGCGCCATCGACCCCGAAGGTCCGGTGCTGGCGGCGTTGAGTGCGGGCGAAGGCTGGTTCGGCGAGGAAGAGCTGGCCGGGCAGCGCTATTATTCGGCCTATTTTCCGGTCAACCGGGAAGACGGGGCGCTCGCCGGGGCCCTGTTTGTCGGCGAGACAATGGCGACCATCGAGCAATCGGTCGCCGACATGATGGGGTTCCTCGCCGTGATCGCCCTGGCCACCGGGCTGGTGCTGGCTGGTATCGGCTATGTGGTGAGCCTGGTTATCATCCGCCCAATCCCGCGCATCGCCAATGCCATGGGGTCAATCGCTGAAGGGGCCTATGACACCGAAGTGCCCTATCGTGAGCTGGGCAATGAAGTTGGCAGCATGGCCCGTGCGGTGGAAGTGTTCCGCGAAAATGGCCTGCGCGTCAGCGAAATGACCGAGGCTGAGGCTGCGCGTATCGTTGCGGACGAAGAAAACCGCCGCCAGATGATGGCAGAATTGCAGGGTGCGTTTGGCGCGGTGGTCGATGCCGCCGTGGCCGGCGATTTCGGGAAGCGCGTCGCCACGCAGTTCCCCGACGAGGAGCTCAACGTGCTGGCGTCGAGTGTCAACAATCTGGTCTCCACCGTCGATCGCGGTGTCAGCGAGGTTGGGGCAGTGCTCGGGGCCCTGGCCAATACCGATCTCACTCGCCGCATGGAGGGCGACTATGAAGGCGCGCTGGCGCGACTTAAGGACGACACCAATGCGGTGGCCGACAAGCTGAATGAAGTGGTCGGGCAGTTGCGCGCCACGTCGGGCACCCTCAAGACCGCGACCAGTGAAATCCTTTCCGGCGCCAATGACCTGTCCGAGCGCACCACCAAGCAGGCGGCCACGATCGAGGAGACCTCGGCGGCCATGGAACAGCTTGCCAGCACCGTGCTCACCAATGCCGAGCGGGCGCAGGATGCCAGCCGCAGCGCGGCCCAGGTGACCCAGACCGCCGAGGATGGCGGGCGAGTCATGGTCGAGGCGACCGATGCCATGGAAAGGATCACGACCTCCTCGGGCAAGATTTCCAACATCATCGGCATGATCGACGACATCGCCTTCCAGACCAATCTGCTTGCCCTCAACGCGTCCGTGGAAGCGGCGCGGGCCGGTGAAGCGGGCAAGGGCTTTGCCGTGGTCGCCGTGGAAGTGCGGCGCCTGGCGCAGAGCGCCGCGCAGGCCTCGAGCGAGGTCAAGACGCTGATTGAGCAGAGCGCCCATGAGGTCAAGGGCGGCTCGCGCCTGGTGGCCGATGCGGCGACCAAGCTCACCGCCATTCTCGAAGCGGCCCGCACCTCCAATGACCTGATGCATTCGATTGCCAATGAAAGCCGCGAACAGGCCTCGTCCATCGAGGAGGTCAATACCGCCGTGCGCACCATGGACGAGATGACCCAGCACAATGCGGCGCTGGTCGAAGAAATGAATGCCGCAATCGAACAGACCGAAGCCCAGGCGACCCAGCTCGACTGGATCGTCGATGTGTTCCATGTGGGTGAAGCAACTGCGCCGACTTTGCCGGCGGCGGCCAGCGCAAAGGCGCGTGTGAAGACCGCCGGAAGGGCCTATCTGGCTCAGGGAAACGCCGCGCTTGAGCCGGACTGGAGCGAGTTCTAGGCGCACCCGCGCGGACAGAATCAGATGCGGGCGCGGTGCGGATGGAGGGCAATGGTATCTGTTTCCGACCCGTCCCTGCGGTCAGACCGGGCAAAAAAAGTGTCGAATTGCACATTTTTTGTCCCGGAATGGCGGTCAAAATCGGTTCCGGAAAAATCCGTACAGTTTTCGGTAAACTGTTTCTCATAGCGTGTTTCGCCTGTGGCCGGTTCCGGGAGTGTTTCCAGAAGGAAGGCCGGGTCCGAACGGGGGAGAACCGCTATGAAGCAAATTGCGCGCTTTTTTGGAAATGTGCGCATGACCACCACCATCATGGTTTTGGTCATGTTGTCCATCATTGGCTCGATCGCCGCGGTTTCGACCGCGATTTATTTGAACCTGCATGCACAGTCCATGGCGGACAGCGAAGTGCAGCAGGAAACCAATCTGGGCGTGGCCGCCACGATTCTCGAGCGCCGCATTTCCGGTTCCGTGCTGACCTGGAACGAAGAGGGCGCCATCGGCTCCTTCCAGAGCTGGGCCATACCGCCCTTCTACGATACCGAAGTGATCGACTCGGTCACCCGCGTGACCAAACAGGACGCGGCCATTTATGTCACCGACTCGGCAAGCGGGGACATGGTTGCCAAGACGACCAGCCTGATGGCGGATGCGGAGACCCGCGCCGTGGGCGGGGCGCTGGCGGCCAATAGCGATGCTGTCACCCGGCTCAATGCCGGGGAGATGGTGCTGGGCGCCATCGATATTGATGGGGTCGAGTATTATGCCGCCCTGCAGCCGATCCAGAAGACCAGCGGCGAGGTGATGGGTGCCATCTTTGTTGGCACGCCCATGGCCCAGGTGGAGGCTGCGGCCAATTCCGTGCTCAACCTGATCGGCGTAGTCGGGGGCGCGGCCGTTGTCGCGTTTGGGGCCATCGGCTTTTTCGCTTCGCGCCTGATTACCCAGCCGATCCCCAAGCTGGCGGCGACCATGGATGTGGTGGCTCAGGGCAATTACGAGATCGATGTGCCCTATACCGATAAGGGCAATGAAGTGGGTGCCATGGCCCGTGCGGTGGAAGTGTTCCGCGAGAACGGCCTGCGCGTCAGCCAGATGACCGAGGCCGAAGCTGCGCGCATCGTGGCCGATGAAGAAAAGCGCCGGCTGATGATGACCGAGTTGCAGGCCGCGTTTGGCGAGGTGGTCGATGCTGCGGTTTCGGGCGACTTCACCAAGCGCGTGCATGCCGAATTCCCCGATGCCGAGCTCAACAGCCTTGCCGGCAGCGTCAACAATCTGGTCGAGACCTTCGATCGCAGCGTGGCCGAAGTGGGCGAGGTGCTTGGCGCCATGGCCAATACCGATCTGACGCGCCGCATGACGGGTCAGTATGAAGGCGCCTTTGCCAAGCTCAAATCCGACATCAATGCGGTGGGCGAGAAGCTGACCGAAGTGGTCATGCAGCTGCGCCGGACCTCCGGTTCGCTCAAATCGGCGACCGGCGAGATCCTCTCGGGCGCCAATGATCTCTCGGAACGCACCACCAAGCAGGCCGCGACCATCGAGGAAACCTCGGCGGCCATGGAGCAGCTTGCCTCTACCGTCCTGAGCAATGCCGAGCGGGCCAAGCAGGCCAGCGCCAGTGCATCCAAAGTGACCCGCACCGCCGAAGAGGGTGGGCAGGTCATGGATGCGGCCAACGACGCCATGGAACGCATCACCGCTTCCTCGGCCAAGATCTCCAACATTATCGGCATGATCGACGATATCGCCTTCCAGACCAATCTGCTGGCGCTCAACGCCTCGGTGGAAGCGGCCCGTGCGGGTGATGCCGGCAAGGGTTTTGCCGTGGTCGCCGTGGAAGTGCGGCGTCTGGCGCAAAGCGCGGCCAGCGCGTCCTCGGACGTCAAGGCGCTGATCGAGCAGTCGAGCGGCGAAGTCACCACCGGCTCCAAGCTGGTGGGTGAAGCCGCCGGCAAGCTGGCCAGCATGCTCGAAGCCATCCGCGAGAACACCCAGTCGCTCGAAGCCATTGCCCGCGACAGCGCCGAGCAGGCCACCTCCATCGAGGAAGTGACTGCGGCCGTGCGGACCATGGACGAGATGACCCAGCACAATGCGGCACTGGTGGAAGAAACCAACGCGGCAATCGAGCAGACCGAGGCACAGGCGACAGAACTCGACCGGATCGTGGACATTTTTGCCATCGATCAGGCCAGCGTGGACCTGATGGCGCCCCCGGCGACGGCCCGGCGTCAGGCGCATCCCGCGCCAGCCAAGGCCAGTCAGAAGGCCGCCAGGGCCTATCTCAGCCAGGGCAATGCGGCCATCGCAGCCGACTGGGATGAATTCTGAGCTTGAGCAGCACCGCATGAAGTCAAGGGGGCGCCCGGCGCCCCCTTTTTTGTTGCCGCAACAACTTTATCGGGTTGGCCTGATGGAAGGCCGAAAAACGATCTGACCCGGCCGGTGTCCAGCGATGGGCGCCGGCCCATTTGTCTATCGAGGCAGATTACTTCAAATATTGCTCGGATGTGCGAACTGATGAGGTAGGAGTATTGGTATATTTCCGTATCCAGCTTCTGAATTTCATCAGACAGGTCAAGGTAAGCAGTAGAGATTTTCCGAAAAGTCCCGACTTAGGGCAAATCATTACATCTAAATATATGCTGTTGTTAACTTTCCGGTCGCAGCCTTGATGTCGAGGCCGTCCATTGCTGTTTGGGTGGCAGGGGTTGAGAGGCAGACATGGTTGAGATCTCCTTTGGCAGAAGCCATCGTGACAATGCGGCAAAGGTTGCGGCGATCTCGCGCAGCCAGGCGGTGATCGAGTTCGCGCTGGATGGCACGATCATCACGGCCAATCAGAACTTCCTTGATGCAATGGGCTATCGGCTGGATGAGGTCGCGGGCCGGCATCATTCCATGTTCTGCGATCCCGACTATGCCAAGAGCGCCGAGTATAAGAGCTTCTGGGCCGATCTGGCAGAGGGCCAGTTCAAGTCGGCAGCCTTTCAGCGCTTCGCCAAAGGAGGGCGCGAAGTCTGGATCCAGGCCAGCTACAATCCGGTGTTCGACCCTGCCGGCAAGCCGATCAAGATCATCAAGTTTGCCACCGACATTACCGAGCAGACCCAGCGCTCGGCTGATCTGGCGGCGCAGATCGCGGCCATTTCCAGGGTGCAGGCGGTGATTGCCTTCAACCTCGATGGCACCATCATCGAGGCGAACGAGAATTTTCTGGCTACCGTCGGTTACCGCCTGGACGAAATCGTGGGCCAACACCATTCCATGTTCTGTGATCCGGACTATGCGCGCAGCAGTGACTATGCTCAGTTCTGGGACCGCCTGCGCTCAGGACAGTACGAGGCCGCCGAGTTCCAGCGCCTGGGCAAGAATGGTAAGCAAGTGTGGATCCAGGCCAGCTACAATCCGGTGCTCGATGCCGCCGGGCGGGTGGTCAAGGTGGTCAAGTTCGCGACCGATATCACCGAGCGCAAACGGGCCGAGGGCATCATCGCCGAACTGACCTCGAGCCTGGCACGCATGGCCAAGGGGGACCTTGGCAGCCGGATCGAGCACCAGTTCACCGGTCAGTACGAACAATTGCGTCTGGCTTTCAATTCCTCGCTGGAACAGCTTGAAGAGATCGTTTCAGGGCTGCGCCGAGCCTCGGGCACGTTGCGCACGGCAACCGCAGAAATCCTCTCGGGCGCCAATGATCTGTCCGGGCGCACCACCAGGCAGGCGGCCACGATCGAGGAAACCTCGGCGGCGGTGGAGCAGTTGTCGAGTGCGGTGGCGGACAACGCCAAGCGCGCGGCGAGGGCCAGCGACAAGGCGCGCTCTGTGTCGCAAAATGCCACAGACGGCGGGGCGGTGATGAACGATGCCACCAAGGCCATGACCGCCATCGAGACGTCATCGGGCAAGATCTCCAACATTATTGGCATGATCGACGACATCGCCTTTCAGACAAACCTGCTTGCGCTCAATGCGTCCGTGGAAGCGGCCCGCGCGGGCGATGCCGGCAAGGGTTTTGCAGTGGTGGCCGTGGAAGTGCGACGGCTGGCGCAGAGCGCGGCCAGCGCCTCTTCGGACGTCAAGGCGCTGATCGAAGCCAGTGCAGGCGAGGTGCGCAGCGGGGCGCAACTGGTCAATCGCGCCGCCGAGCAGCTGCATGACATTCTGGCCGGGGCGGAAGAAAGCGCGGTGCAGATCGACGCGATCGCCACTGCCAATCGCGACCAGTCCGGCGCGCTCGAAGAAGTGGCCGTAGCCGTCCGGCAGATGGACGAGATGACCCAGCACAATGCAGCGCTGGTGGAACAAACCAATGCCGCCATCGAGCAGACCGAGGCTCAGGCGGCCGAGCTGGACCGGATCGTTGCGGTGTTCCGCTGGGCTCATTCTGAGGCGCAGCCAAGTCCCGCAAAGTCTCAGCCACCGCGACTTCGAGCCGTATCGCAATCCGCCGGCAATGCGGCACTGGCGACCGACTGGACGCAGTTCTAGGCGTTTCTTACCCGGCTGAGCCAGGCCAGACTACTGACGCAAGCTGACAGCACGGCGCGAGAGGAACGCGTACGGCGGACGGTCCTGCCGTTTCCAAATTGGAGTGCGTCATGCAGATACTTGAACTTGTCACCTTTCGTCTCGCAAACACCGATCGCCAGGCCTTTCTTGCGGCCAACGATGCTGTAAACAGCTGGGCTCAGCGGCAGCCCGGTTTTGTCAGCCGCACCTTGAGCGAAGGCGAGGACGGGCAGTGGATCGACATGGTGGTGTGGGCCAGCGACGCCGATGCCAAGATGGCGGCGGCTGAGATGAGCCGGATTACGCAGGATTTCGACGCCATGATGATGATCGACCCCGGCAGCGTCGTCATGCGGCACAGCGCTGTTCGGCTGGCGGCCTGATTATGAACCAGGCCGAGCTTGACACAATACTGGCCCAGCAACCCGAATCCGCAAGACAGCTGTGCCACGACGTGGTCCGGCTGCTGGAGAACGTGGCGGGTCTGGCTGGAAGCGTCAAGCTCGGCTGGCGGTCAGTCAATTTCCGGCACGACGTCGCCGGACTGGTCTGTGCCGTCTTTCCACATGAGGATCGGGTGGCGATCTATTTCGAGAATGGCAGACAGCTCGAGGATGCTGATGGTTTGCTTCAGGGCAGCCATTTGAAGAAGGGCCGTTTTTTGTGGCTTTATCCCGGCGAGCCGGTGCCCGAAACGGCAATTGTGATGCTGGTGGCCGAAGCTGTGGCACTCAAGCTCTAGCGGCATAAGTAGATCCCGATAGGGATTTGTTAACCATGATGTTTACCCCGCAGGGGTCTGATCGGTGCTGAGGAACAGCGCGGTCAACCGGGGGCAGGGATGCAGGACACTTTTGCGCAAAGGCTCGCATTTGTCGGGCTCGACAATGATGTGGAGGCCCGGCTGGCACCGATTGCAGATCTGGTCGAACGCCATGTCGAGATCGCCCTTGAGCGCTTCTCGGCGCAGGTCGCCACGAGCTCCAGCGCAGCGCGCTTCCTTTATGGCCGCGAGCGGCTTGAGAGCAATGGCGAGGGCCTGGCCGAGCATTGGCGGGCGCTGGCGGCGGGCCGGTTCGATGCCGGCTTTGCTGAAGCCGCGCGGCGCATGGGGCTGCGTCACGCCCGCATCGGGCTCGAGACACGTTGGCATGTGGGCAGTTATGCCAGCCTGGTCGATAGTTTAGTCAAAGGGGTTATTCAGGATGGCATGGCGGCCGCGCTGCAGTCCGGGCGGGGCGCGCTGGGGCTGTTCGGAAGGCCCGATGAGGCTGGAGTTTTGCGGGTGGCAGAGGCGATGGCCGAGGGCCTGTCGACGCTTTTGAGCGGTGTGCTGCTCGACATTGACCTCAGCTTGTCGGGTTATATCGCCAAGCTGCGCGAAGACGGTCTCAACGGGGTCGAGGCACAGCGCCAACGGCTGCGCCAGGCCGTAGAGCAGGCCGGGCAGACCCTGGAACTGGCAGCCGACGGCCAGAGGCATGAGGTCGCCGCCGCGCCGACAGACCCCGATCTGGCGCCGCTTTACGCAGGAGCCGAGCGGCTTGCCGACAAGGTGATTGCGCTCATTGCGGAACTCGAGGGGTCGCACGCGGCCCTGCGCGAGGTCGCTGGAGATGTGGCGGCGCATGCTGCAGCGCTGACCGACACGCGGGAGGAACAAGAGCAGAGCGGGGCGGCGCTTGCCGACACATTGGCCAAGCAGGTCCCGCTTGCCAATGAGCTTTGCGCGGCCCTTGATGATGCGATGCGCCGTGACAAGGCTGTGCAACGCAAGGGCGCCGGGCTGCGCAAATCAGCGATGACGGTCGAGGCGGCGCACGCGGCGCAACAGGCAGCACTGGATGGTTTTGCCGAACAGCTCGATGCCCTGCATCTGAGTGCGCAATTGCTGGCCGCTCAGGGTGAGGACGCGGCCGTGCGCGCCCTGTCTGCCGGTCTTGGTCGGCTGTCCGGCCAGTTTCGGGCGCATCGCGTGCAATCGGCCGGCCGGCAGGAGGAGTTGACCCGCAGCGTTGCCGCGCTGTGCACCGCCCTGGAGCGCCTGAACGGCATAGCGGCCGACAATTTACCGAACATCGCCCCCGCGGCTAGGACAGCGCGCGAGCAGCTTGCCTGTCTTAGCGATATGGCTGCGCAAGCGCATGAACTCGGCGTTGCGCTGAGTGCGGACAGGGAAAAGAGCCAGACGGCGATGGAGGGTGTGCGAGACGCCCTGCTGACGAGCGATGCCTTCGCCGACCTTGTGGCCGCCTTCGCGTCGGAAGAAACGGCGGCGGAGGAGACCGTGACCTTTCCCGATCACGACCAGACTGCCCTGGCCGCCCATTGGCACGCGGGATAGCAGCGGCCTCCATTGCCCTTTTGTGCGTTGGCGGGCATGAAGACACCAGCGAAATTCAACAAGGGCATTGGCAATGGCGCGCATCGGTCTGGTGGCTCACGACGACAAGAAGGATGACCTCTGCCGCTGGGTCGAAGCGCATAAGGACAAGCTGGTCCAGCACGAGCTCTGGGGCACCGGCACCACCGGCAGCCGGATAACGGCGGCCACCGGGCTGGAAGTGAACCTGCTCAAGAGTGGTCCTTTGGGGGGCGATCAGCAGCTGGGCGCGATGATTTGCGAGGGGCGGCTGGATGTGCTGATTTTCTTTATCGATCCGCTCTCGGCGCAGCCTCATGATGTGGACGTCAAAGCGCTGACGCGCCTGGCGACGCTCTATGATGTGCCCCTGGCCAACAACAAATCCACAGCAGACGCGGTGCTGGCGGCGGTCTGAGGGGTGGCTGAAGGTTGATATTGCCGGCTCGTTGTGAGCAGATGCCCCAAAATTGCCCGGATTGAACCGGGTACACAGGCATTCAGGAAACCGGGGCTAAATTCGACTTGTCCTCAGACTTGGTTATTGACGTTCGCAACGTCTCGAAACATTTCGGCGGCCTCACCGCCGTCAACAATTGCTCGCTCTCGGTCAAACGCGGCTCGATCACCGGGCTGATCGGCCCCAATGGCGCGGGCAAGTCCACATTGTTCAATATGGTTGCCGGCAATATCGTGCCCGATGAGGGTCAGGTGATCTTCGATGGCGAAGACGTCACCGGCCTGCCGCCGCACCGGCTGTTCCGCATCGGCATGCTGCGCACCTTCCAGATTGCGCATGAATTTTCGCAGATGACGGCGCTAGAAAACCTGATGATGGTGCCCGGTGACCAGCCGGGCGAGCACCTGATCGAAACCTGGCTCCGCCCGGGCCTCGTGAAGAGCCGCGAGACCGAAGTGCGCAAGAAGGCACTTGATGTCATCGATTTTCTCAAGCTCGGTCATGTGCGCGACGAGCTGGCCGGGAATCTTTCGGGCGGACAGAAAAAGCTGCTCGAACTGGGCCGCACCATGATGGTCGACGCCAAAGCGGTGTTGCTCGACGAAGTGGCTGCGGGCGTTAACAAGACCCTGCTGAATGATCTGGCCTCCAATATCGAGCGAATGAATCAAGAGCTGGGCTACACTTTCTTTGTCATCGAGCACGATATGGATCTGATCGGACGGCTCTGCGATCCGGTGATCGTCATGGCGCAGGGTGAAAAGATTGCAGAAGGCCCGATGGCCGAAATCCGTGCCAACCCCGCCATTGTCGAAGCCTATTTCGGCACGCCGGTGGAGGGTGCGTAAATGGCATTGATCGAGCTCAAACACGTCGTCGGCGGATATGGCGGCGCGCCCATTCTCAATGGCGTCAACATGGCCATCGACAAGAGCGATATCGGGGTGATCGTGGGCCCCAATGGCGCGGGCAAGTCGACCACCCTCAAGGCCATTTTCGGTCTGCTCAAGGTCACTGGCGGCACCATCGATTTTGGCGGGGAGAACATCGCCAATTCATTGCCCGACAAGCTGGTGCCCAAGGGCCTCAGCTTCGTGCCGCAGGAAAAGAACGTCTTCACGTCCATGAGCGTGGAAGAGAATCTTGAAATGGGCGCCTTTACCCGCACCGACGACTTCTCTGACACCATGGACTGGGTCTATGCCATGTTCCCGGTACTCGCCGAAAAGCGCCGCCAGCCGGCAGGCGAATTGTCGGGCGGCCAGCGGCAGATGGTGGCCATGGGCCGGGCCTTGATGAGCAAGCCGAGCCTGCTGATGCTGGACGAGCCCTCGGCCGGGCTGTCGCCGCGCTATGTGATCGAGATTTTCGAGACCATCCAGCGGGTCAACCAGGAGGGCGTGGGCATTCTCATGGTCGAGCAGAATGCACGCCAGGCCCTGGCCTTTGCGTCGAAGGGGTTTGTGCTCGCAGGCGGGCAGAACCGCTATACCGGCACCGGGGCAGAGCTGATTGCCGACCCCGAAGTCGCCAAAAGCTTTTTGGGGGGCTGAGCGGTGGATGAGCTGATTTTCTTCATTAATCGCGTGCTGATTTCGGGCACCGTTCTGGGTTCCATCTACGCGCTGGGCGCCATCGGCGTGACGCTGATCTTCGGCATTCTGCGCTTTGCCCACTTTGCCCATGGCGACATGATGACCATGGGGGCCTTTATCGCCTTTGTGCTGGCAACGGCGCTGGCGGCGATGGGCGTAGTGCTGCCGCTGCCCCTGGGGTTTATCGTGCTGCCCGTGGCGATGGTGATCACGGCGGTGATCGCGCTGGGTATCGACAAGGGTTTTTATGCACCTCTGCGTGCCCGCGGCGCCAAGCCGGTGACGCTGCTCATCGCCTCTATCGGTGTGACGCTGATGATCCAGGGTCTGGTGCGTCTGATCTTTGGTTCGGGCACGCAGAGCATTTATGTGGGCCAGCCCAAGGAAATCTTCCGTCTCGACATGAGCTGGGCCGGTGGATCGCGGCCGATCAGCATTACCGAGCCGCAGCTGCTCATGTTCATCGTCACCGCGCTGCTGGTGGTGGCATTGCACCTGTTTCTGACGCGCTCGCGGCTGGGCAAGGCCATGCGCGCCATGGCCGACAATGCCGCGCTGGCGCAGGTATCGGGCATCAATACAGCCCTGGTAGTGCGGGTGACCTGGGTGATTGCCGGTTCGCTGGCCTGCGTGGCCGGCACGATGCTGGCGCTCGATGTGGCGCTGATGCCGGATCTGGCCTTCAACATCGTCTTGCCCATCTTTGCCGCGGCGATCGTGGGCGGGCTGGGCCATGCTTATGGCGCCATTGTGGGCGGCTTCCTCATCGCCTTTGCCGAGACGCTGGCGGTGTTCAACTGGACAGCCGTGTTGCGGCCGCTCAATGGCGTGCTGCCCGAAGCCATGCAATTGCCGGCCAATCTGGCACTGGTGCCGACCGAATATAAACTCACCGTGGCTTTCGTGATCCTGGTCATCACCCTGCTCGTGCGGCCCACCGGTATCTTCAAGGGAGCGTCGACATGAGCGCTGCGTCCCCCAACACCCGTGCGGGCTGGGACAGCCCGCTGCGTCGCGGCCTGATGCTGTTTGCCGCCATGTTCCTGATCGTGGTGGCGGTCGGCGTCATCCAGGGCACGGCCTCCATGCTGCTGATCCTGGTCCAGGCGACCGGCTTTGCACTGATCGCGCTGGGTCTCAATATTCAGTGGGGCTATGGCGGGCTGTTCAATTTCGCCATCATGGGCTTCCTCATGGTGGGCGGCGCTTCGACTGTTTTCCTGTCCTACCCGGTCAATATGGATTTCTGGAATAGCGACGGGCCGATGCTGCTGGGGCGCGCCCTGATCGCCTTCCTTGTCGGGTTGGGTCTGGTGATGGCGGTGCGCCAGAGCCATCGCATCGGCATTACCGGCACGCTCAAGACCGTCCTGGTGGTGCTGGCCTGGTTTGCCGCCTATGTGCTTTATCGCAGCCGAATTAACCCGGCCGCCGCCTATATCGAGGACACTGCCGGCTTTGTCGGCGGATTGGGTCTGCATCCGGTGCTGGGGTGGCTGTTTGGCGGCCTGGTTTCGGCCGTCATTGCCTTTTTCATCGGCAAGATCAGCCTGGGGCTGCGCACCGACTACCTGGCCATCGCCACCATTGGCATTTCCGAAATCCTGCGCGCGCTGATCAAGAACATGGACTGGTTGACGCGTGGCACCATGACCGTGTCGCCCATGCCCTGGCCGACGCCGTTGCCGCAGGCGCTGCAAGCCAATGGTATGGCCATTGCGGACAGTTTCGTCGCTGCCCGCGTCATGTTCCTGGTGCTGGCGGTGATTGTCCTGGTTGTTGCGTTCGTCCTGGTGCAGCGCGCCTATGGTGGTCCCTGGGGCCGCATGATGCGTGCCATCCGTGACAATCACATCTCGGCCGCGTCCATGGGCAAGGACGTCACCGGGCGCCAGCTCGAGCTGTTCGTCTTCGGCTCGATCCTGATGGGCATTGGCGGGGCGATCCTGGCCACCTTCACGCAGATCTTCGACCCCTCCGGCTATCAGCCGATCAATCATACCTTCATGATCTGGGTCATGGTTATTGTCGGGGGCGCCGGTAACAATTGGGGCGTGGTCCTGGGGGCCTTCCTGATCTACATCGTCTGGGTGGTGTCCGACCCGCTGGCGCAGCTCATCTTCCTCAATCTCTCGGCCCTGACCGAGCAGATCGGCTGGGGCGCCATTCCCGAGATCGACAGCCGGGCCCTGCAAATGCGCGTCTTCGTGCTCGGCGTGGTTATCACCGTCGCCCTGCGCTTTGCCCCCAAGGGGTTGATTCCAGAGGTGGTGCACCGCACCAATTGAGCATTCAGGCCGGTGGGCGCCGCCCGGTGACCCAGAGCCATTGTGTGGGCAGCGCGTCAAAACCGCTGCCCATGACCGCCTCGAGGTGCGGATCAATCCAGCCCGCGACACGATAGGCTCTCTCTAGTCCGTCTATCGTGGGATAGTTGTAATACCGGCCCAAATGGTCTCGCCCCTCGCCATGGCTAGCTTTGTAGCTGGCGACGAAAAGGCCCCCGGGCCGCAGGGCGCGGTGGATGCGGCCAAGAATGTCTGGCAAGTCCTGTGCCGGGACGTGCAGCAGGCTGGCACTGGCCCAGACGCCGTCATAGGCGGCCTCCGCATCAATGTCTTCGAAGCGCAATAGGCGCGCCCTGTGATCTATGCGCTTACGGGCCTCGGCGACCATTTCGGGCGTGCCATCGGTGGCGTCGGTGTCAAAGCCAAGCTGCAGCATACGGGCTGCGTCCATGCCATTGCCGCAACCGAGCTCCAATATGCGGGCGCCTGCCGGCAGGGCGTGGAGAAAACGGCTCAGTCGATGACCGGTGGGCGCGTCCGGTGGCTGGCATAACGCTCGGCATGGCGCGCGTAAAAGCTCAGGGATTGCTCGTCCATTGGCCGCTCCCGGAACAGAGATAAGAAAAGCGGCCCAGGATCGCTCCCGAGCCGCTGGATTTGTCAGGTACTGCCCGGCGCGCATAGCGCTCCGGGCTCTACCGCCGACGCTATGCGTCGGATGGCGTCATGCTACTCGATCAGGCCTTTGTTGACCACTTCGCCGCCCTCAACCATGAAGTAGTTGATGGCACCGGCAACGTCGCCGACATCGTCGAACTCGATGCTGCCGGAGGCGCCTTCGTAGTTGATGTCGGTGCCCGCAGCGATCAGCTCCTTGGCCTTCTCCCATTCGCCCGGCAGGATGGTCTCGCCCGGTGCGTTGGCGACTTCACGCAGTGCGGCGGAAACGCCCTCACGCTCGGCTGAACCGTTCTTCTCGATGGCGAGGGCCAGCAGGAACACGGCGTCATAGGAGTTGGTCACGTAGGTGCCATTGGCGTCCTGGCCGGCGGCCTCGGTGATGGTGGCCAATGCATCGAAGGCCGGACCTTCGGCCGGAGCGGCCTGGGTCAGGATCATGCCTTCCAGGCTGGCCGCATCGCGGCTGGCCAGCAGGGCTTCACCGGCCATGCCGTCGCCACCAACGAACAGGTCGAACGAACCGGCTTCAACGGCCTGGTTGAGAATGGCGCCGCCGCCGGCATTTTCGTAGCCATAGATGACCAGCGTGGTGGCGCCGGAGGCTTCGATCTGGCCGATTTCGGGGCGATAGTCAGCCTTGCCGTCTTCATGGGCGACATTGGCGAGCACGGTGCCGCCGCCGGCCACGAAGGCGTCCTCAAAGGCGCCGGCGAGACCAGAACCGTAGTCATTGTTGACATAGGTCAGGCCGACTTCGTTGATGCCCTGGGCCAGCAGCAGCTCGGCTGCCTTGACGCCCTGGATGGAGTCCGGAACCACGTCGCGGAAGATCAGGTCATTGTCGTCGAGCTCGGCAACGGCCGGTGCGGTCGAGGATGGCGAGATCATCACGACATTGCCAGGAATGGCCGAGCCATTGGCACCGGCGATGGTGACGCCCGAGCAATAGCCGCCGAAGATGGCGACCACGTTTTCCGCATTGACCAAACGGTCAGCGGCCGGACCGGCGGTGCCGCCGTCGCAGGCGCCATCGGCCAGGACCGAGGTCAGGGTCTGGCCATCCAGAATGCCGCCCTGGTCATTGACATTGGTGATGGCAAGATTGCCTGCGTCCACCATGCCCGGTGCGAAACCGGCGATTGGGCCGGTCACGTCGGCGAGGAAGCCGAGCTTGACTTCCTGGGCCAGCGCCGGAGCGGCAATGATCAGGGTAGAGGCGGCGACCGCCAGGGTCAGGGTTTTCTTGAACATTCACGTCCCTCTTTTTCGGTTGCGTGCCGGGTGGTCTTGGTGACCCCCTTCTTGCGGCGCGACAACAGGATGGGGGGCGTCTCATACGCCCCGCCGGAGGGGACTGTTGCACACTCTTGGTCGCCATGTCACCGGGGTTTGCGCGCCAACTCCAATAGGCGTTGCGGTTGCTTAACGGGCCCGGCGCGGGCAAGACTTGGGTTCAATCTGCCAACGGTCGCCAGGAAGCCACTATGCCCAATCTTTGCCGTGTCATTGCCATGCTGGGCCTGGTCCTGTTGGTGCAGCCGGCCCGGGCGCAGTTCGAGGTGCTCGATAGCGCTCAGGATGCGGCCGGTTCGAGCATAGGCGGGCAAAGTGAGGGCGGAGAGGGGACCGCGCCGGCCCCGGTCTGCGGCAACCGGCCCTTGTCTATCGCCCGGATGAGCTGGCCGTCTGCGGCGCTGCTGGCCGAAATCCATGCGCGTATCCTGAGCGCGGAATTCGATTGCGAGGTGCGGGTGGTGCCGGGCGATCAGGCCGCCACCGCTTCCTCCATGGGCTCGATCGGCCAGCCGCAGGTGGCGCCCGAACTCTGGATCAACCGCATTGCCGATCTGTGGAACGGTGCCATGGAGGGCCAGATGGTGCGCAGCGCGGCGCCAAGCTATGCCACCAACCAGTTCGAGGGCTGGTACATGCCCGCGACCCTGGCGGACAGTTTCAGCGCTGCCCCGACAGCATCCGGTCTGGCCGAGGTCCTGCCGCAACTGGAGCAGGACAAACCCGTGCGCTTCATTTCGTGTCCGCTCGACTGGGCCTGTTCGGTCATCAACCGCAATCTGGTGTCCGCACATGGGCTTTCGGGGCTGGTCGAAATCGTCGAGCCGGCCAACCGGCTGGAGATGGATCAGCTGATCGCCGAAGCGCTCAATCGGCGCGAGCCGTTCCTGTTCTACTACTGGCAGCCCAATGCCATTCTCGCCCAGCTCGACTTCACGGCCATCGACATGGGTGCCTATGACGAGGCGGCCGCCCAGTGCCTGGCCGAGCGCGATTGCGCCGATCCCCGGCCCTCGGCATTTCCCAGCGACACGGTGGTGATCGCGCTGGTCGAACGGGTGTTTACCCAGACGCCCGAGATTGCGCGCTATTTCCAACGCGCCAGCCTGCCGCTCGACGAGATGAATGATCTGCTCGCCCAGCTCAATGCGGGCGGGGCCACGATCGAAGCGATTGCCGAGCGTTTCGTGAGCGAACGGGCCGCGCTTTGGCGCGACTGGGTCGGGGCGCCTCTTTGAGATGGCTGCCGGCATGATTTTTTTTGACTTGATTCAGTCGAATTTTTACCCGTTGGCATCTTGAGCAATCAAGATGTGGCGCTATTTCAGTCATCGCGCCAAGTGCCTCAGTCTAGTTGACAAGACAATCGTGCGCAATAAGTCTGTCGGTGCTCAAATAGTGGCCGATTTGACACATAATTCTGCCACCGTTAAAGTTTGGTACATTCCACAACCGCAGGAGCATACCTGATGATTTTGAAATCCGGTGGCGTAGCCGCCGCGATCGCTGTTGCCTTTTTGTCTGCTGGCAGCCTTCCTGCCATCGCTCAGGAAGCCGACGCTGCCCAGTGCGGCACCGATCGCACTATTGATATTGCCGAGATGTCCTGGCCCTCCGCCGCAGCCCTGGCGCATATTCATGCGACGATCCTGGAACAGGGATATGGCTGTGATGTGGAGATCGTGGCTGGTGATACCGTGCCGACCTCTTCGTCCATGATGACCCGCGGCACCCCTGCCGTGGCGCCCGAGCTCTGGACCAGCGCGATCGAAGAGCCCTGGGCCGAAGCCATTGCCGAAGGCACCGTGGTTGAACTGTCCGACGCCATTACCGATGGTACGGTCGAAGGCTGGTTCATTCCGCAGTACACCCAGGATGCCAATCCCGAGCTGACCACGGCGGAAGCCGTGATCGCGCGTCCAGACCTGTTCCCGGATCCGGAAGACAACAGCCAGGGACGTCTCTATTCCTGCCCGCCAGGCTGGGCTTGTGAGCTCTCCACTTCGGCGCTGTTCGAGGCCTTCGATATGGAAGAGACCTGGAACCTGTTCTCGCCGGGTTCGGGCGGTGCGCTCGATGCCTCCATTGCCCGTGCTTTCACCCGCGAAGAGCCGATCCTGTTCTACTACTGGGGTCCGACTGCGATCCTGGGCAAGTATCCGGCCGTGCAGCTTGATATCGGCGAAGCGGACATGGACGTCTACAAGTGCAACACCGATCCGGACTGCGACGAGCCGGCCGGCGTGACCGCTTATCCGTCCAGCCCCGCCGTTATCGGTGCAGCCGCCTGGATCCAGGAAGAAGCGCCGGCCGTTGCCGAGTACTTCACCAAGGTCGGCCTGACCAACGCGCAGATTTCCGAGCTTCTGGTCTATGGTGACGAAAACCAGGCCGATGCTGAAGAGACTGCCGAGAACTTCCTTGAGACCAAGCAGGACGTCTGGACCGAATGGGTCCCGGCCGAGGTCGCCGAGAAGGTGCTTGCCGCGATTGGCTAAGACCAGTCCCTGACTTAGCGATTTAGCGGCCGGGTGCAGACCCGGCCGCTTTGTGCGTTCGATCCCCAAACCAACCCCTTGCTGGCTTCGGGATCGCACGTCGAAACCGCTTTTCTTTGCAAGAAAGAGCAAAAATGTTTCCAGAAATAATCGATACCCGCCCCTGGCGCCGGGCCATTGACGACAGTCTCAACTGGGTGGTGCGCAATTGGAGTGATGAGTTCGAGGCAGTGGCCTATCCGCTGCTGATGCTGCTTAACTTCATTGAAGACGTGCTGATCGCCACGCCCTGGTGGCTGATCATGGCCCTCTTGGTCGGCATTGCCTGGCTGGCCACGCGGCGCTGGCAATTGCCCGTGATCGTTCTGGTGTCCCTGCTGTTCCTGGGCATCATGGAATTGTGGGAAGACGCCATGACCACCATGGCGCTGATGATCGCGGCCACGATCACCGCCATTCTCTTCTCTATTCCGCTCGGTGTCTGGATGAGCCGCTCGGCGCGCGTGCGCCAGGTCGTCACGCCGCTGCTCGATCTGATGCAGACCATGCCCAGCTTCGTTTATCTCATCCCCACCGTGATGATTTTCGGCCCAGGCAAGATTCCGGCGCTGATCGCCACCATCGTTTATGCGGCGCCGCCGCTGGTGCGCCTCACCGATCTGGGCCTGCGTTCGGTCGATCCGGCGGTGATGGAAGCCAGCCGGGCCTTTGGTACTACCCCGAGCCAGCGCTTGTTCGGCGTGCAGATTCCGCTCTCGCTGCCCACCATCCTGGCCGGGGTCAACCAGACCACGATGATGGCGCTGGCCATGGTGGTGATTGCCTCGATGATTGGTGCCGGCGGCCTGGGCTACCAGGTGCTGCAGGGCATTGGCCGGCTTGAGGTCAGCCGTGGCCTGTTCGCCGGTCTCGGCATTGTGGTCCTGGCCATTATCTTTGACCGCATCACCCAGTCCTTCGGCAAGCAGCTCCAGGCCAAGATCGGCCTGGCGGAGACCCGCTAACATGAATGAAATCAAGCAAGACACGGATCTCGCCATTCGCATGCGCGGGGTCACCAAGATCTTCGGTGATGATCCGCAAAACGCGCTGGAACTGCTCCGTACGGGTAAGTCCAAGACCGAAGTGCAGGCCGAAACCAATCACGTGGTCGGGCTCGACAATGTCTCACTGGACATTGCCCGCGGCCAGATTTTTGTGGTCATGGGGCTGTCCGGCTCGGGCAAGTCGACCCTGATCCGCCACGTCAACCGGCTGATCGAGCCGACAGCGGGTGAGATCATCGTTGATGGCACCGATGTGCTCAAGATGAGCCTGGAAGAGCTCCGGACCTATCGGCGCAACACCGTGGCCATGGTGTTCCAGAAGTTCGGCCTGTTGCCGCACCGCTCGGTGATCGACAATGTCGCCTATGGCCTGGAAGTGCGCGGTGTGCCCAAGGCCGAGCGCCTTGAGCGGGCCGCCAAGTGGATCGATACGGTGGGGCTGTCGGGCTATGAACAGAGCCGGCCGCGCCAGCTGTCGGGCGGTCAGCAGCAGCGTGTGGGCCTGGCCCGCGCGCTGGCCCTCGACACCGATATCATCCTGATGGACGAGGCCTTTTCCGCACTCGATCCGCTGATCCGTTCGGGCATGCAGGATCAGTTGGTGGAACTGCAGAAGTCGTTGGGCAAGACCATCCTGTTTATCACCCACGACTTCGACGAGGCCCTCAAGATCGCCGACCGCATTGCCGTGCTCAAGGATGGCGCGGTGCAGCAGGAGGGCAAGCCCGAGGACATCGTACTCAAGCCTGCCAATGAGCACATCGAGGAATTCGTGCGCGAGGTGAACAAGGCCCGCGCGATTCATGTCCGCACCATCATGGAGCGCGGCGAGTTCGAGGCCTGTGAATACACCGTGCCCGAAACGGCGCGTTGCGAAGAGGTTCTGCCCTATTTCGCCGAGCACCAATGGGTGGGTGTCACCAACGACGAGGGCACCCAGATTGGTCGCGTCACGGCCAAGCGCGTCATTGGCGCCCTTGCCCGCTATACGCCGGGTGTCAACGAGGGCTGAGGCGTCAGCGTTTCGTTAAGTGTGTTTCAAGGGGCGGCGCGCCTTGTCATCGATCTGTCGCAGACGATGGCTAGCGTGCCGCCCCTTCTGCCTTCTAAACATGAATTATTGTCATAATTTCAGCTATTTAGCATTCGTTCAGACTTGCTGGGCAATTGTCGCCGCGGCCGCTACTTTCTGTCGACCAGGTCTTGCCGCATGCGTATTCGCCCTGCCTTTGCCAACGTCAATGACGCCTATCACAGGCTGCGCCTGGCCGTCGGGCTGGTGGCTGGGCTGTTGGTGGTGCTCAGCCTTGTTTGCCTGATCACCGGGACCGCGCCACCTTATCTCATCAGCACCATGGCGATGCTGTCGGCGGCTATTCCACTCATCATGTCGGTCGCCCACCGGCTGATGCGTCGGCGCCTATCCGAGGCTGAAAGCGCGATGACCGCACAGATCGACATGGCCCATCGCGACGCGCTGACCGGTACCTTTACTCGGTCCTATTTCCTTGATGAGCTCAATGCGCGGGCCCATCATGGCTCGCTCGGGGCGCTGGGCTATCTGCAGATCGACATGGACAATCTCAAGGTGCTCAACGACAGCGCCGGACATGGCGCGGGCGATGCCGCACTCAAGGCATTGGTGCGCGACATGCAGATGTTGATGCCGGGCGCCATTATCGGGCGGTTGGGCGGCGACGAATTCGGTGTGTTAATCCCGGGACACGATAACAAGCCGGCGCTCTGCCGGCTCGGCGAGCGATTGCTGCGCCAGCTTGGACAGCCGCACAATATTGGCGGTCGCATGACCCGGCTGTCGGCAACCATCGGGGTGGCACTGGCGCCGCTTGACAGCGACGATCCGACCGAGCTGATCGCCATCGCCGATCTGGCGCTCTACAAGGGCAAGCAGACCGGCCGGGGCTGCGTCGTGCCCTTCGATCCGGACATGTTGGGGGATGAGCGGCACCGCCGCTTTGTCGAGCGCGAATTGCGCGCCGCCATTCTGTTGGACGAGCTGGAGCTGCATTATCAGCCGGTGCTCGACAGCCAGACCCGTCAGGTGCGTTCCTATGAGGCGCTGGTGCGCTGGCGGCACAAGGTGCGCGGCACCATTGCCCCCAACCAGTTCATCGAAGTGGCCGAGCAGAGCAATCTGATCGACCGGCTGGGCGAGTGGGTCCTGCGGCGGGCCTGCACCGATCAGCGGCGTCTGGGCCGTCCCATTGCCATCAATGTCTCGCCCAAGCAGTTGCGCCGCCGCGAATTCGCCGAGGCCTTCGCCGATATTCTGATGGAAACAGGTACCTTGGCGGCCAACATCATTGTCGAGATCACCGAGAACGCGCCGCTCACCGCCGGGAGCGTGGAGATGGAAACCCTGGCCGAATTGCGGGCCATGGGGGTGCGCATCGCCATCGACGATTTCGGCGCAGGCCATGCCAGCCTGCACTATCTGCGCGATTTTTCTTTCGACATCATCAAGATCGACCGCGCCTATGTGGCCGAGTTCAGCACCAATCCGGTCAGCGCCATGATCGTTTCGGCGGTCTGCGATATTGCCCGCAGCCTCTCGCTTCAGGTGGTGGCCGAGGGCATTGAAACCGAGGCACAGGCCCAGGCACTGACCGCCGCCGGCTGCACCTGCCTGCAGGGCTTTCATCTGGGCCGGCCGCAGCCGCTGGTCCGCGACAAGATGATCTGCGCCGCCTGAGGTAATCTGACAGCCATATGACAGCTTTGCGCCCGTGCCAGTTGCGTCACCGGCAGCCACGTGGCTATAACGGGCCGTCGCAGCCTCTGGCTTATGGGAGTATCGAGCCTTGGAATTGAAGCGGATCAACGATCACGTCAGCGTGTCGGGTCAAATCCAGCCGGAAGACGTGAAAACGCTCAAGGATCTCGGCTTTACTGCCATCGTCAACAATCGCCCCGATGGGGAAGCGCCCGACCAGCCAGCCGGTGCCGAGATCGCGGCAGCTGCCAAGCAAGCGGGTCTTTCCTATCATGCGATTCCGCTGGGCCGCGACGGCGTGAACCCCGAAATGGTTGCGCAGACCAAGGCCGTGCTTGAGGGGAGCGACGGCAAGGTGTTCTGTTTCTGCCGTTCGGGGACCCGGTCGACCACGCTGTGGGCGCTGAGTCAGGCGGGGGAAGCCCCGGCCAGCCAGATCATCGCCCAGGCGGCCGAGGCCGGTTATGACATGAGCCATTTGGCCGGATATCTCGGCCAGAACTGAGACTGATACGACTGCGGCGGTCAGGCGGGCCACCGTCCCCCTTCCGTTGCAGCGCTGAGCCGGGCCTGAAAACAGGCCCTTTGCCCCTCCTGCTCGGAACGGACATCCATGCCCATCAAGAAAATTCTCGTCGCCAATCGCAGCGAAATCGCCATCCGCGTATTCCGCGCCGCCAATGAACTGGGTCTCAAGACCGTCGCGGCCTATGCCGAAGAAGACAAGCTGGCGCTGCACCGGTTCAAGGCCGACGAAGCCTATTTGATCGGCAAGGGCAAAGGCCCGGTCGAAGCCTATCTGCAGATCGAGGAATATATCCGCATTGCGCGCATCTCGGGCGCCGATGCGATCCATCCCGGCTATGGCCTGCTTTCGGAAAGCCCGGAATTTGTCGATGCCTGTGAGGATGCCGGCATCATCTTCATCGGCCCGCGCTCCCAGACCATGCGCGATCTGGGCAACAAGGTTGCCGCCCGCAACATGGCCATCAGCGCCAATGTGCCGGTGGTGCCGGCGACCGAGCCGCTTCCGGACGATATGGACGCGGTCAAGAAAATGGCGGCGGAGATCGGCTATCCGTTGATGCTCAAGGCCAGCTGGGGTGGCGGCGGCCGCGGCATGCGCCGCATCATGGACGAGTCCACGCTGGTGGCCGAGGTCTCCGAGGGCAAGCGCGAGGCCAAGGCGGCGTTCGGCAAAGACGAGATGTATCTCGAAAAGCTGATCGAGCGCGCCCGCCACGTCGAGGTGCAGCTTATCGGCGACGACCACGGCAATCTGGTGCACCTGTTCGAGCGCGACTGTTCGGTGCAGCGGCGCAATCAGAAAGTGGTCGAGCGGGCCCCGGCACCGTATCTGTCCGAAGAGGTGCGCAAAAACCTTACCGACGCCGCCGTGCGCCTTGGCGAGGCCGCCAATTATCGCGGCGCCGGCACGGTCGAATTCCTCATGGATGCCGATACCGACGATTTCTACTTCATCGAGGTCAATCCGCGCATCCAGGTGGAGCATACCGTCACCGAAGAAGTGACCGGCATCGACATCGTCAAGGCGCAGATCCATCTGCTCGACGGCGCGGTCATCGGCACCCCCGAGTCAGGCGTGCCGACCCAGGAGAACATCAAGCTCAACGGCAACGCCATCCAGTGCCGGGTGACTACCGAGGATCCAGAGCAGAACTTCATCCCCGATTATGGCCGCATCACCGCCTATCGCGGCGCCACCGGCTTTGGCGTGCGGCTCGATGGCGGCACGGCCTATTCGGGCGCGGTGATCACCCGCTATTACGATCCGCTGCTGGAAAAGGTCACCTGCTGGGCCCCCACCGCCGAGGAAGCCATTGCCCGCATGCATCGCGCCCTGCGCGAGTTCCGCATTCGCGGCGTCGCCACCAATCTGGCGTTCCTTGAGAACATCATCACGCACGCCGATTTCGTCGAAAATCGCTACACCACGCGCTTCATCGACACCACGCCGGACCTGTTCAACTTCAAGCCGCGCAAGGACCGCGCGACCAAGCTGCTGAGCTACATCGCCGACGTGACGGTGAACGGTCACCCCGAAGTGCGCGACCGCCCGCGCCCGCCCGAGGATGCGGCGGCGCCCATGGTCCCCGAATTCCCGGCGCTGTCGGTCATCGAAGGCAGCCGGCAGGTGCTGGACCGCGACGGCCCGGCGGGCCTTGCCAAATGGATGAAGGACCAGAAGCGGGTCCTGTTCACCGACACCACCATGCGCGACGCGCATCAGTCGCTGCTGGCGACGCGCATGCGGTCTTTCGATATCACCCGGATCGCCCAGGCCTATTCGCGCGGTCTGCCGAACCTGTTCAGCCTTGAATGCTGGGGTGGGGCGACGTTCGACGTCTCCATGCGCTTCCTCAATGAGGATCCCTGGGAACGGCTGCGACAGGTGCGCGAAGGCGCGCCCAATATCCTGACCCAGATGCTGCTGCGCGGCTCAAACGGGGTGGGCTACACCAACTATCCCGACAATGTCGTCAAATTCTTCGTCAAGCAGGCGGCCGCAGGTGGCGTCGACGTCTTCCGCGTCTTTGACTGCCTCAACTGGGTCGAGAACATGCGCGTCTCGATGGACGCGGTGATCGAGGCCAACAAGGTCTGCGAGGGCGTGGTCTGCTATACCGGCGACATGCTGGACCCGGACCGGTCCAAATATGACCTCAAATACTACGTGGCGCTGGCCAAGGAACTCGAAGCCGCCGGCGCGCATGTGCTGGGCCTGAAAGACATGGCCGGGCTGATGAAGCCGGCGGCCGCCCGCAAGCTGATCGCAACGCTCAAGGAAGAGATCGGCCTGCCGATTCATCTCCATACCCATGACACGTCGGGCGCCGCGGCGGCGACGGTGCTGGCGGCGGTGGACGCAGGCGTGGATGCGGTGGATGCGGCGATGGATGCCCTTTCGGGCACCACCAGCCAGCCCACGCTCGGTTCGCTGGTCGCCGCCATGGCCGATACCGACCGCGATCCGGGGTTGGACGCCAAGGCCATCCGGCAGATTTCCTTCTATTGGGAAGCGGTGCGCACCCAGTACCGGGCCTTTGAGAGCGATCTCAAGGGCGGCGCTTCGGAGGTCTATCTGCATGAGATGCCGGGCGGCCAGTTCACCAATCTCAAGGAACAGGCGCGCTCGCTGGGCCTTGAAACCCGCTGGCACGAAGTTGCCCAGACCTATGCCGACGTCAACCAGATGTTCGGCGACATCGTCAAGGTGACGCCAAGCTCCAAGGTGGTGGGCGATATGGCGCTGGCCATGGTGTCGGCCGGTATCACCCGGACCGATGTCGAGAACCCGGACAAGGACATTGCCTTTCCTGATAGCGTTGTCGGTTTCTTTGCCGGCGATCTGGGTCAGCCCCCGGGCGGCTTCCCTGAAAAGCTGCAGGAAAAGGTTCTCAAGGGCAAGAAGGCGCTGACCGAGCGCCCCGGCTCTTACCTCAAGGATGTCGACCTCGAGGCGGAACGGGCAAAGATCTCCGAGGAGGTCGGGCATCCGGTCGATGATTATCGTCTGGCTTCATACCTCATGTACCCCAAGGTCTATTCGGACTTCGAAAAAACCCAGGAGATGTATGGCCCGACCGAGGTGCTGCCGACTCCGGCCTATTTCTACGGGCTGCAGGAAGGCGACGAACTGCTGGTCGACATCGAAAAGGGCAAGACGCTGGTCGTCACCTATCAGGGCCGCGCCCCGACCAATGAAAAAGGCGAAGTGCGGTGCTTTTTCGATCTCAACGGCCAGCCGCGCACCATCACTGTGCCGGATCGTCTGAAGGCCGGTGATGTGGTCGTACGGGCCAAGGCGGTTGCGGGCGATCCCAAACAGGTCGGTGCGCCCATGCCCGGCGTCATCTCGACCCTGGCGGTCAAGCAGGGCCAGTCGGTCAAGTCCGGCGACGTGCTGTGCTCGATTGAAGCCATGAAGATGGAGACCGCCATCCATGCGGAAACCGATGGCACCGTGGCCGAACTGCTGATCAAGCCGGGCGACCAGATCGACGCCAAGGACCTGCTGGTCCGGCTGGAGTAGCTGAAAAGGGCCCGGAGCGATCCGGGCCTCTTTATTGCTTCAGGCGGCGTGCGGCCCCGGGCCGGATGGTGGCGGCAGTGCATTGGCCACATTGATCACCGCAAGCCGCCGGACCTCTCCATCCAGGCCGATCCAGGTCATGACATGCCCGGGCCTCGTGCCGATCAGTGCCGCACCATGCTCGGAAGTGACCGAGAGGCGATAGCCGTCTGCATGTGTTTCGCGTTCCGGCATCACCAGTTTGGCCATGCGCTCCGGCCCCGGCACGGGCTGGTAGCGAATGATGCTGCCGATGCGCACCACGTCAGGCGGCAGGGCAGCGTCAGGCACGGTCCTGGCGCGATCCAGCTCGTAGAGCAGGAAGTCGGTATTGTCGCCGCGCTCGCCTAGGTCGGTCAGGGCGACAACGGTGAGGCGCTTGTGCTCGGCTTCGCCGATCACGATTTCGGGCGAAGCCGTCCATTCGGCCAAAGATATCGTCGTCATGGCTTGCTTCCCCGCGACGCGGTCGCCCGGCGGTCAAAACTTGCGAACAGATGCTCAGGCGGGCCCGGCGGCAGGTCGTAGGAGCGCTGACACCAGGGACATCGCCGCGCCGCCCGGGGGCGCGGGCCGGCGCATGATTGGCAATAGCGCAGGATTTGCATGGCTGTGCTCCCCGTCAATTCAGTGGGGCGCTGGCGAAGGTTCGCAGCACGAGCGCGCGATCATCGAGCGTCAACAGGCGCACGGTCATCGTCTCGGTCTTGATCGGTGTCTGGTGTGGCAGGCTGTAGCTCAACTCGGGCAGATGAGCGTCGGCCCATTCGCGGAACCGGCGCAGCTTGTTGCCACCGCTAATGGGCAGGGTCACAGAATACTTGAATGTCATGTCAGTCGCCTCGGCAGACGTGCGCACGAGCTCCATGCGCAGAACGCACGGAGTGGGCAGGTCGGAAAATTGGGAGATGGATTGTCCGTCCTGGTGTCGCGCTTGCCTCAGGGCAGGTCGCAACACCAGGCCATCAGCCTGCTTGTGTGAGGCGTGTCAAAAACCGGCGTGGATTTACTGGACTGGCGTACATGGCGGTCATCATGCCGATATCCGGGGCGAAGTCAAACTGGCTGGAATGCGGTTGTTTCCGTCCAGCAGAAGGCAGGCCGGCCACCAAATCCACACCCAAGGACCTGCTGGAGTGGCTGAGATGGGGCCCGGAGCGATCCGCGGCCTGCTTGTTTCAGCCCCGCAATCGGACGCTGATCGTTCCATCGCTTTCCAGCACCAGCATATCGACGTCGCTCATGTCGTTGCCGCCATTGGCGCGAATGGCCGACAAGGCCTCGTCCTGCGTGATCCGCGCGCGCCGCATGGCGTTTTCCAGGGCGTGGCCATCCTTGGCCAGCAGGGCCGGTTCGCTGCGCACGAGGCTGGCGAAGCGCGACGAACGCACCGAGAAAAAGGTGACGAGGAACTGCGCCGTGATCAGAAGCCCCAAAGCCGTCAGGCCCTCGGCCAGTGCAATGGATTCCTGCAACAGGATGGCCGATAGCGTCGAGCCCAAGGCGACAGTGACGACAAGATCAAAGGCGTTGAGCTTGGCCAGCGTCCGCTTGCCGGAGATCCGCAGAAACAGCACCAGGGCGATATAGGCCAGCGCGCCCACGATCAACGTGCGCACGATCCCCTGCGGATTCTGGTAAAACATTTCCTGCCAGTTCATGCCAGCTCCCGTGGCTTTTGGCGGCGCAGCCGCATTCACGGGATGGCAACGCAATAACCGCGCCGATGGTTCGGCACGGTATTGCCGTTGGCACATTCCAGGTGCTGCGACTCGGCACGCTCTGACCGCCAGAAAGGACCACGGCGTCAACAGAGTGTGCCAACCTGCGCGGCAGGATAGTGCCTGGTCAGCTTTTGCGGGCCCCAAAAAGGATCAGAGGCGGCGGGCCTTGCCATCCACGGTTGGGCCCTGGCTGCGACCCCGCGCTTCGGCCGGGACCGGCAAACGGGCCACAATCCAGCTCACCATCATCGGCACCAGCACCAGATCATCGATCCAGCCGGCAAAGGGAATGAAGTCCGGCACGATGTCGAACGGATTGAGCAGGTAGAAGGCCACGAAAACCGTTGCCGCCTTAAGCATGAGCGGGGTTTCCGGGGCACGAAACGCCTTCCAGAGTTGGACGACTTCCTTGCGGAACAGAATGAAGCGGGGGACAAGCATCTTGAACATGAACGATAGATGGGTGCACCGGGCCCGGGTTCAAGCCTGCTGCGATCACGATCACGCAAGCGTAACATTGCGTCTCTACGCTTGGGGGCTTATCTGTGGCGCAAACGCGAGGTGATATTATGGCCGGACCGGCAGCGCGCAGGCAATCGGTGGGCGTCAATGTGGGTGGTGTCATGGTGGGCGGCGGTGCCCCCGTGGTCGTGCAGTCCATGACCAATACCGATACTGCCGATATCGATGCGACAGTTCGCCAGGTCATGCAGCTGGCCCGCGCCGGTTCGGAAATCGTGCGCATCACCGTGGACCGCGATGAAAGCGCCGCCGCCGTGCCGATCATCCGCGACCGCCTGGCCTCCATGGGCTATGACGTGCCGCTGGTGGGCGACTTTCATTACATTGGCCACAAATTGCTGACCGATCACCCGGCTTGCGCCGAAGCGTTGGCCAAATACCGCATCAATCCGGGCAATGTGGGCTTCAAGGCCAAGCGCGATACCCAGTTTGCGACGCTGATCGAGATTGCCAACCGCTATGACAAGCCGGTGCGCATCGGGGTCAATTGGGGCTCGCTCGACGAGGAGCTGCTGACCAGGCTGATGGATGAGAACGCGGCGTCAGACACGCCGATCTCTGCTGCAGCGGTGCAGCGCGAGGCCATCATTCAGTCGGCGCTGCTATCGGCGCAGCGGGCCGAAGAACTGGGCATGGGGCGCGATAAGATCCTGCTCTCCACCAAGGTGAGCGATGTTCAACACCTGATTGCGGTCTATCAGGATCTTGCCGCGCGCTGCGACTATGCCCTGCATCTGGGACTGACCGAAGCCGGCATGGGCTCGAAGGGTATTGTCGCATCGTCCGCGGCGCTGGGTATTCTCTTGCAACAGGGGATCGGTGACACGATCCGCATTTCCCTGACCCCCGAGCCGGGCGGCGACCGCACCACCGAGGTCAAGGTCGCGCAGGAACTGCTGCAGACCATGGGGTTCCGTCAGTTCCTGCCGGTGGTGGCTGCCTGCCCGGGCTGTGGGCGCACCACCTCCACCACGTTCCAGACGCTGGCCAAGGATATCCAGGACCACCTCAATACCTCGATGCCGGAGTGGCGCGAGCGCTATCCGGGCGTCGAAACCCTGTCGGTGGCGGTGATGGGCTGTATCGTCAACGGCCCGGGCGAAAGCAAGCACGCCAATATCGGTATCTCGCTGCCCGGAACCGGCGAAACCCCAGCGGCTCCGGTCTTTGTCGATGGCCAGAAAGTGGCCACGCTCAGGGGTGCCGATGTGGCCGATCAGTTCAAAACCATGGTGGCCGATTACATCGAGCGCAAATTCGGTTCCGGCGAACAGGACGCGGCTGAATAGGGCATGCCGGTGCAGCGGCGGCACTCCTATTTGGGATAAGATATTGCTCTTCACGCTTTGGTGAGGCTGGAACTCCGGGGAGATTTGGCAATTGGCCTTTCCTAGGGGCGGAACCAACCGATCCAGGAGGAAAGAACAATGTCGTCAGCCAAATCCCTCACCAAGACTGTATCCATGGCACTGGGGCTAAGCCTTGCAAGCATGGCGGCTGCACAAGCCGCTCAATCGACCGCGTCGCTCAACGTTCGCTCGGGTCCCGGCACAAGCTATGGCGTGGTCGATGTGCTCTATCAGGGCGAAAATGTGGATGTCGAACAATGCCGCTCAGGCTGGTGCCAGATCAATCATGATGGTCCCGATGGCTGGGTTTCGGCGCGCTATCTCACTGATCGCGGTGACAGTGGGGGGCAGCAGAATTCCGGTTCGAACGCCGACATTTCCGGCAATGCTCGCGCCACCGTGGCGCTGAACGTTCGCTCTGGTCCGGGTACCGGCTACCGCGCCGTTGACGTGCTCGACCGTGGCGAACGGGTGCAGGTCGAACGGTGTCAATCCGGCTGGTGCCGCATCAATCATAATGGCCCGGACGGCTGGGTATCGGCCCGTTATCTCGCCAATGTGAGCGGCGGCGGCAACAATCAGAGCGACGGACCCGACGTCAATTTCAGCATCAGTACCCCCAATTTCTCGTTCTCGATCGGCAATGGTGGCAGCTTCGATCCGCGTCCGGGTCGACCCAGCGGCGAGGTCTGCTTTTATGAGCACTTCGACTATCGCGGGGCCAGCTTCTGTGCCAGCCCCGGCGAGGGGGATCCCCGTTTGAGCAGCTTCAACGACCGTATCTCGTCCATCCGGGTGCGGGGCGATGCTCAGGTCCAGGTCTGTGAGGACTTTAATTTCGGCGGCCGCTGCGCCGTGCTGGATCAGAGCCGTTCGTCCCTTGATGGACGCAACAATGATATCATTTCGTCCTATCGCGTCCGCTAATTCAGGGACCATGACGAACAGGGCCAGCCGGGCAACCGGCTGGCTTTTTTGCGCGTCAGCCGCGTTCGGATTGCCATTCGGGCAGCGGAAACAGGCGGTCATAGGCCCAGTTAAAGACCAGCGCATAGCCCATGTAGAAAAGCGCGAACGCCAGATCCATGACGAAGGCCTGCCAGAGCGTAATGCCCAGATAGAGTGCGATCAGCGGCATCAGCATGAGCAGCAGGCCGATTTCGAACATTACGGCATGCAGAATACGGATCGGGCCGGTCTTCAGGGTGGTGCCGGCCAGCCGGTTCAAAGCCTTGTCGAAGAGCAGGTTGAACACATAGTTCCAGGCCATCGCGACGGTGGCGCTGCCGATGACGATCACGGCGCTGTCTCCGCCATGCAGGCCAAAGAAAAGGGCCCCTAAAGGCGTGGCCAGCAGGATGCCGATGATTTCGAAAGACAGGGCGTGGCGGATGCGATCTGCGGTGGTGCGCATGGAGATCCCTCAAAAGGGTTCCGGGCCGTCCCGAACGCTGATCCCGGGAATGGGGGAGGCCGTCCTCGCTTGCCGGCACGATATAGGCCCTGGCGCGAAGCCGGGCAAGGCCGGCAAGGCGTATCCGATAATCTAGGGGCGCAGGGCAAATACCCCGGCGCGTACCGGTGCGTTGCCCCCCAGATCATCCACTTCATAGCTGGCCAATTGCTCGAGCCGGTCGAGCGGCAGGCTGCGGCGAAACGGATCGCCCACCAGCACGCGCGCTCCTCGCCCTGCCGCCGTCTCAAGCACTGGCAGCGTCTGGGCCACGATAGCGGGATCATAAAACACGTCGCCGGCCAGAACGATCCCGGTGTCGGGCAGGTCGGGCTGGTCCCAGAACGCGATATCGACCTGGTTGGCCGCCGCATTGAGCTCCAGCGCAACCGGGGCCAGCGGATCGGTGTCCATGGCCCAGATCCTGGTCGCGCCGGCCTTGGCGGCAGCAATGCCCACCAGGCCCGATCCGGCGCCGAAATCGAGCACGGATTTGCCGGCAACAATTTCAGGATGGTCACGCAGATAGAGCGCCAGCGCTGCGCCACCGCCCCAGGCATAGGCCCAATAGGGCGGACCCTCGTCCAGCCCCTCGCTGGCCAGCCAGCCGACCAGTCCGCTTTGCGCGGTTGGTGTGTAGATGGAAATGTCCGGCCGGAAGGGCAGGGCCCGCAGTGTCAGGCGCTGCGTGATAAAATCCTCGGCGCGTTGGGTCAGTCCGGCAATTGGCACGCATCCACCCATTTGCCGCCGCACAGCTCGGCGAGCCGGTCCACACTGAGCTTGACCGAGGAATGCGTGTCGCCCGCGGCCGGGATCACCAGATCATAAATCTTCAGCGATGTGTCGAGAAAGATCTTCAGCGGGGCCGGCAGGCCGAAGGGGCAGACCCCGCCCACCTGATGGCTGGTCAGGCGCAGCACATCCTCGGCGCCCAGCATGCGGGGGCGGCCGCCAAAGGCGGCTTTGGACTTCTGATTGTCGAGCCGGGCGTCGCCGCGCGTGACCAACAGGAATTCATCACCATTGACGCGGATGCAGAGCGTCTTGGCGATCTGGCCGGGCTCGACACCGTGCACCTGCGCGGCCAGTTGCACGGTGGCTGTGGAGTCGCTGGTGACGATGACCGAAAGGTCGGGCGCGCGGGCGGTCAGATCGGCGCGGACGGTATCAAGGCTCATGGCATGGTTCTCAGAACAGGAGGGCGACGCGCTCTTCGAAATCGGCGCGCATCTTGTAATGAATGGGGGTCTTGAGCAGGCGGCGGATCAGTTCGGGATCGATATCACGCTGGCCTTCGAGCGCCAGCAACTGGCTGACACTGATCCGTTCGCCTGCAAAGGGTACGTGGATCACCGGTTCTCCGGCGCGAAGCTGGCCGGTCTTGATGACGCGGCAATAGGCGCCCGGGCGCCCGGCCTTGAAGAACTGCTTGACCCAGCCCGGGCTGCCCATGCGGACGGCAAAGACATTGCATGGCGTGCGGTGCGAGGTGACCTCAAGCACCACATCCTCGATCTCGAAGCGGTCGCCAACGCAGACGCTACGTCCTTCGACTCCGCCAATGGTGAGGTTTTCGCCAAAGGTGCCGGGCGTGATCTCGCGTCCGAGCGCTTGTTCCCAATACGCGTAGTCGTCGGCAAAATAGAGGTAGACGGCCTGGTCGACGCCGCCATGGTGCTTGCGGTTGATGATGGCATCGCCGGTCAAGCCCTGTTTGGTAACTTCCACCTGCACATCCTGGTCCACCGGCTCCTTGAAGATGCCGGTCTTGGCCGATTTGGTCGGGATGGGCCGGGTCTGGCCGATATTGACGCTTTGCAGAATGGCCATCGCCTAGTTCTCCCGGCTGGCAAAATAACGAGCGGTGGCGCGCAAACCGTCCGCCCGGGGCCCAAACGTGCGGAGAGCCAGAATGGCTTCATTGACAATGGCCTCGAGCATGGCACGGGCGCCATCGAGGCCAAGCCGGGCCACCACGGTCTGCTTGCCCAGGGCTGCGTCCTTGCCGGTCGCCTTGCCCATGGCTTCGGGCGTCGCCGTCACGTCGAGAATGTCGTCGGCCAGTTGGAACGCGCGTCCGGCAGCTTCGGCATAGGCGGTCATCGCCGAGAGGGCGCGCGGGTCGGCGCCGCCCAAAATCGCGCCCATGCGCACGGCGGCGCGGATCAGGGCGCCGGTCTTCATCGCCTGCATGGTGGCAATGTCGGTTTCGGAAAAGCCGCCTTGCTCGCCTTCGATATCGCGCATCTGTCCACCCACCATGCCGCCGACCCCGCTGCCCGCGGCCAGTTCGGCCACCAGCCGGATACGTACCTCGGCATCGGCATGGCAGGCCGGGTCGGCCAGAATGGCAAAGGCATGAGTCAGCAGGGCATCACCGGCCAGAATGGCGCTGGCTTCGTCAAAGGCCTTGTGAACGGTAGGGCGGCCGCGCCGCAGATCATCGTCGTCCATGGCCGGCAGATCGTCATGGATCAGCGAATAGCAATGCACCATCTCGACCGCCATGCCGGCCAGCAGGCTGGTTTCGCGCGGTATGGAAAAGATCGCCGCGGCCTGGCGCAACAGGAGCGGACGCAGCCGTTTGCCGCCCTCTAGGCTCCCATGCCGCATGGCCGCCACCACGCGGTCCGCCGCCGGTCCGGGGCCGGAGAGTCGCGCGCCAGAGAGGTAATCTGAAAGCCCGGCCTCGATGGCCCGGGCACAATCGGCGCTGTCGGCGGAAAAGTCGTACATGGCAGTGTTGCTAGCGTTTTGGATCAGGGGCGGCAAGGGGGTGAAAGGGCTTGGCCAGCAAGGTCCTGATCGCTACACACGCCGTCATGGCTCGGCGCAAAAACACCCTTTGGCGGTTTCTCCGCATTCCTCTCGGCATTCTGGCTGTTCTGCTCGCCATTCCGCTGGTTCTGACGCCGGTCTATCTGGTGGCGCAACCGGTGTCCGTACCCATGCTGTCGCGGCTGCTGACCGGCCAGACCGTGACGCGCGAGTGGCGCGATATCGAAGATGTTTCCGATCGGCTGAAAGCCTCGATCATTCTGTCCGAGGACGGGCAATTCTGCCGTCACTGGGGCGTGGATGTCGACGCTTTGCGGATCGAGGTGGACAATTATCTCGCGGGCCGGGAAACCCGAGGCGCCTCGACGCTGACCATGCAAGTGGCGCGCAATCTGTTTCTCTGGAACCAGCAAAGCGTGATCCGCAAGGCGCTCGAAGTGCCGCTGGCTTTCTATATCGACCTGATCCTGCCCAAAAAGCGGATCATGGAGATCTATCTCAACATTGCCGAATGGGGACCGGAGGGCGAGTTTGGCGCCGCCGCCGGGTCGCTGCGCGCCTTTGGCCGCGAGCCGCAAAATCTGGACTGGCAGACTGCCAGCCTGCTGGCCGTCACCTTGCCCAATCCCATCCTGCGCAATCCGGCCCGCCCCACTGCGGGGCTGTTGCGGGTGGCGCGCATTGTCGAGAACCGGGCTCGCCAATATGGTGAGCGGGCGGCCTGTGTCGGACAGAATGGGCGGTTGGCGCTGTGAGGGCGGCACGAGTCTGTTTTGTCGGCACTTGCGGTGCGAAACCCCCTAGCCAAGCCCGGTTTTCTCCTCTATAGACCCCACCAATCCTGACAGAGACACGTCTCTGGCCGCTTTTGGCGGCGCAACGATTTTGATTTTCGGAGTACCGACCATGGCTGTGCCAAAACGCAAGACCTCGCCGATGAAGCGCGGTTTCCGCCGTTCGCACGACGCGATTGCCAACCCGTCCTATGTCGAAGACAAGGATTCGGGCGAGCTGCGTCGTCCGCATCACGTGGATCTCAAGACCGGCATGTATCGCGGCCGTCAGATCCTCGCGGCAAAGAAGTAAGCCGAAAGGCGAGCAAGCGCTGATGCGCTTTTTCTGATATCTCGACGGCCGGCCCCCAAAAGGGTCGGCCGTTTTGTTTTTCTGCCGCCACAGAAGCGGCCAATTAGGAGCCAGGGGCAAGGATGAGCACGCGCGTTGAATCGGATACCATGGGCCAGATCGAGGTTCCGAATGACAAATATTTTGGCGCGCAGACCGCCCGGAGCCTCCAGAACTTCGATATCGGCGGGGAGAAGATGCCCACCGAGATCATCACCGCCTTTGGGATCCTCAAAAAAGCTGCGGCGCAGGCCAATCACAAGCTGGGGCTGATGGATGAGGCGACCCGTGATCTCGTCGTGGCCGCGGCCGATGAGGTGATTTCGGGCAAGCTGGCCGATCATTTCCCGCTGGTGGTGTGGCAGACTGGCTCGGGCACCCAGTCCAACATGAATGTCAACGAGGTCATCTCGAACCGCGCCATTGAAATGGCCGGTGGCACCATGGGGTCGAAAAAGCCGGTGCATCCCAATGACCACGTCAATATGAGCCAGTCGTCCAACGACACCTATCCCACTGCCATGCATATCGCGGCGGTCGAGGCGGTCGAGGGCTATCTCTATGAGCGCGTGCTGCTGCTGCGCGATACGCTCAACGCCAAGTCCGAGGAATATATGGACGTGGTCAAGATCGGCCGCACCCATCTCCAGGATGCTACGCCCTTGACCCTGGGCCAGGAAATTTCGGGCTGGGTGGCGCAGATCGATTATGCGCTGGCCGCCATCAAGGCCACCATGCCGCAGTTGAAGGAATTGGCGCTCGGCGGTACCGCCGTCGGCACGGGCCTCAATGCCCATCCCGACTACGCCGTGACCGTGGCCGAGGAAATCGCCGCGCTGACCGGACGGGATTTTGTCACCGGCCCCAACAAGTTCGCACTGCTGGCCGGGCACGATGCCTTTGTCAGTGCTTCAGGCGCGCTCAAGCAACTCGCAGCCGCCTTTATGAAGATCGCCAATGATGTACGCTGGCTGGCCTCCGGTCCGCGTTCGGGGCTGGGCGAGATCACCATTCCGGAAAATGAGCCGGGCTCGTCCATCATGCCGGGCAAAGTCAACCCGACCCAGTCCGAAGCCATGACCATGGTTGTGGCTCAGGTGATGGGCAATGATGCGGCCATCGGCTTTGCCGCCAGCCAGGGCAACTTCGAGCTCAATGTGTTCAAGCCCGTCATCGCCTACAACTTCCTGCAGTCGGTGCGCCTCTTGGCCGATGCCGCCAAGTCGTTCAACGACAATTGCGCCGTTGGTATCGCCCCCGATAACAAGCGCATCAAGCAGCTGGTCGACCAGTCGCTGATGCTGGTGACCGCACTCAACCGCAAAATCGGCTACGATAACGCGGCCAAGATTGCCAAGACCGCGCATCGCAACGGCACGACGCTGAAGGAAGAAGCCATCAATCTGGGGCTGCTCACGGCCGAGGAATTCGACGCCGAGGTCAAGCCCGAGCAGATGGTCGGGCCGCTCAAGCTCAAGGGCTGATCGTTTCCCTCACCGCAGCAGCGCACCCGCCTGGCCGTCTAGGGTCGTGCGGGTGCGCGCGCTCAGGCCTCTTCGATGCGGTAGTGGATGGGCTTGAAACTGCCCCCATTACTCGCCGGGGCGGAGCAGGCGGTCAGGCCGATCACGAGGTTCATCCTGGCCCGGAAGCGAATATAGTCGCCCGCCTTGCTGAGCGGGGGCAGCACTTTGAAACGCCCCGTTTCGCCATCCACCGGCACATTCATGAAGCAGTTGAACGCCACAGGGATCGCATCCTCGTCGATGCCCCAAGGCTCCAGCGCGTGATGAAGATTGCCGTGGCACCCCTGATGGGGCGGCTCGTCCTCATAGCAGAGCCGGAAGGTCGCTTCGCTGCAGGGGGTGAGGAGAAAGTCATGCCGGCCCACCGTGTCTTCGATGATGTCGAGCATCACGTTGGAGCGGTTGGAGTAAAGACTGTGGCCGGTGGTCAGATAGATCGTCTCGGCATAATCGAGGGTTCTGCCCGAGGATATCATTTCCCGTGTATCGGCCAGTGAGATCGCCAGAAGGTCAGCAACCTGGCCACCCATCGGGTCGATTACGCTCAGCACCTGGCCGGCAGCCAGCTCGAATGCTCTGCCCGAGCGCGGTGGGATAACGTGTTCGGGCATTAATGGCGTTCCTTTGCAGCCAGGGGATCCACTGCCGCAGGCTTTGCGGCACCGCGATGATAGGGACACTGCCAGTCATGCGATACGACCCGCCCGCTATACTGGCGGGCTTCGGACACCGTGCCGTGGCGAGCCAGCATCGGATTGAGGCTCCCTGCCAGCTCCATGTCGCGTTCCAGGATCGAGCTGCGCAATTTTTCGTATCGTTGCTGCTCGCGCAGGGTCTCGAACTGATCGTGCAGGTTGAAGACCATTGTGGGATAGGCAAACCGTCGCGCCGGACGGCTCGCACGTGGATGCAAACCGACGACAAAAAACGCCTCACCGCCGAAGCTCAGCGAAAAATGCGGATCATCGGGGTCGGTGCTGACACGGGAATCGGGGCGCTGGCCTCGCCAATTATCCTTTTCCGTCAGGGACTGCACTCTTTGCCAAAGGCAGCTTTCAAAGTCCGCCTCATCGAGGCCGAGCGGCCCCTCGAATATCACCGCATAGCTGGTGAACAGGGTGGGCTGCTGCTTATAGGCCCACGCAAATTGCATAAGCTGGTCCTGAATATCGAGATCGTTCCAGGCGCTGTCGATGCTGCGGGCAACAAAGGTCTTCAACTGCCCTTTTCCCAGCGCCGACTTGGCGCCGACGCAGGGAAAATCTGGGCCGGAAATGAATTCAGCGAGGGCAGAGCTTGGATCGGGGCGCATGATTGACTTGAATGCTGATAAACCTGCCAGTCAAGCGCTGAGGCTAGCTGCTGTTCCATCACAATCGCCTCAGCCCGGGTTCACTCCGGCCTGCTTAGGCGCCGTTATTCGCCGCGCACCGCCGCTTCAATCCTGGCGATATCGAGCTTCTTCATCTCCATCATCGCCTCAAAGGCCCGCTTGCCCGCTTCGCCGCCCTGAGCCATTGCCTGGGAGAGGGCGCGAGGGGTGATTTGCCAGCTTATGCCCCATTTGTCGCGGCACCAGCCGCACATGCTTTCCTCGCCGCCATTGCCGACAATGGCGTCCCAGTAACGGTCGGTTTCTTCCTGGTCCTCGGTAGTGACCTGCATGGAGAAAGCCTCCGTGTGCTTGAAGGCCGGGCCACCATTGAGCCCGAGGCAGGGGATGCCCATCACAGTGAATTCAACTGTGAGCACGGCTCCAGCCTTGGTCGAGGGATTGTCGCTCGGTGCGCGATGAACCCCGGTCACCCGGGTATCGGGAAAGGTGGCTGCATAGAAATTGGCCGCCTCTTCGGCGCCCGTGTCGTACCAGATGCAAACGGTGTTCTTGCCCTTGGACATAAGTCTTCCTCCTGTTGCGTGTTCGCCGGACCGGCTGAACTCGGCAGTACGACGATTGACACCGGGTCCATTAGACAGGGCGCGACATTCATTGCGAATGGCAGCGTCTTTTGTTGCTCGGGATCCTCTGGCATGGTGCGCGGGTCGAACCGGAGAGCACCCATGAGCGAAACCGTCGTCCTGCCAACCCAGCGCGGCCAGCGACCACGCAATAATGGCTTCGTCATCCCGCTGCTGGTGCTGCCCTTCTTCATCTACAATGTCGTTGTGTTCCTCCTGTTTGGCGGAAATCCGACCAATTGGGGCGCAGGCTTGTTTTCCATCCCCATGCCGTCGGGCATGCCCTGGGCGATCAGCGCAGGCGACTTCCTGCTGGTGATCGGGATCATTCTGTTGTTTTTCGAGGTGCTCAAGTCCACCAATACGGCGCGCTCCTCGATCATCGAGCACATGCTCTCGATGGTGGTTTTCGTCGCCTTTCTGGTCGAATTTCTTCTGGTCGGTGCGGCCTCGAGCTCCGTCTTTTTCCTGCTCATGGTGATGAGCCTGATCGACGTGGTGGCCGGCTTCACCGTGTCGATCACCTCGGCCAGCCGTGACGTGTCGATGAACTGAGTCGCTGGCCGGTGTTAGGCGACTACGGTCTTGCGATAGCCCTGCGGCATGCGCCGCTGGGTAAGCCGGGCAGTTTGCCCATAGGCGCCCACCGCCCCCTCGCAGGTGCCATTGCGGCGGGCGCGCTGACCGGGCAAACGGGCGCGCGCGGCGATCAATTGGCTGACAAAGGCGGCAGTCGGGGCAGAAAAAGCCAGCGAGGGACGCGTCGCGGCCGGGCTCTGGGCCACGGGCAGGGCGGTGGAAACTGTTTCGCTTTGTGCCAGATCGGACATCGACTGTACCATTGTGGGCCGCCCTGTGCCGGAATGGCACAGACCCTGCGGCGTCATACCCGCTAAGGGGCAAGCGCCATGCCAGATGGTAACAGTCTGTTAACGAAATTCGATCCGCAAATGTGATCGGTTCACAGCCTAATGGGTACAAAAAAAAGGCCGCTTGTGACGAGCGGCCCTGCAGCTTGGTGACGTGGATCAGGGGTCAGAAATTGTCCTTACCCTTGCGAATGGCGGCGAAAACCTCGGCTGGATCGGCGCCTTCCAGGCCGTAATATCTGGCCAGTTCTGGCGCATCGGCCCGCAGGAACGGGTTGGCCTTTTTGTCCTCGCCCAGATTGAATGGAATGGTGGGCCGGCCGGCGGCGCGCAGGCTCTCCACTTCGGCCGCCCGGGCCTTGAGAGCGGCATTGTCCGGGTCGATGGAAAGGGCGAATTTGGCGTTGGACTGGGTATATTCGTGTCCGCAATAGACGAGCGTCTCGTCGGGCAGGTCGCGCAGGCGCTTGAGCCCGGCCCACATCGGCCCCGGCGTGCCCTCGAACATGCGCCCTACTCCAAGCGAGAACAGCGCATCGGCAGAGAACAGATGTCCCCCTGCAGCATCGTAGAACACGATATGTCCCAGCGTATGGCCGGGCGTAAGCATCACAGAAAAGCGGCTTTCACCCAGCTCAAGCGTATCGCCATCGCCCACCAGTTCGTCGAGCCCCTCGATCTTGTCGGCCTCCTCGCGCGGGCCCACAACGCGGGTGCCAAACGCCTGTTTGAGTTCGGCAATCGCCTCGACATGGTCGATATGGTGGTGGGTGATGAAAATGTCGGTCAGTGTCCAGCCGCGCTGCCCCAATGCGTCGCGAATCGGGCCGGCCTCGGGGGCGTCGATGGCGGCCGTCCGGCCCGAAGCCTGGTCATGCACCAGATAGCCGAAATTGTCGCTGCGGGCGGCGAATACGTCCACGATCAGGCCCATATTCTGTCTCCTTGAATTTGGAATCTGCCCGCAAGCTAGGGAGGCTGCTGCACAATGACAATGCCGCATTGGACAAGATCACGGCGCTTTGGCAAGTTCGCACGATGACCACTGATGTCGTTCGGCTCATCGACTATTACAAATCCCCGCTCGGGCGTCTGTCCCGCGCGCTGGTGCGCGAACAGGTGGTGGAGCTGGCAGGTGACGTGACCGGGCGGCGCATTCTGGGCCTGGGTTTTGCGACGCCCTATCTGCGCTTTACGCTCAAGCACGCCGAACGGGTGCTGGCCTTCATGCCCGAGCGGCAAGGTGCTTCAGCCTGGCCGCGCGAGGGGCCATCGCACACAGTGTTGTGCGATCCGCTGGAAATGCCGCTGACCGACGCCGCCATCGACCTGACAGTAGCCATTCATGCGCTTGAGCACGTGGCAGACGCCGAAGAGCTGATGCGCGAGCTCTGGCGTGTCACCGCGCCCAATGGCCATTTGTTGCTGGTGGTGCCGCGCCGTCGGGGCATCTGGGCGCAGCGCGACAACACGCCCTTTGGCCAGGGCAATCCCTACTCGGGCGGGCAACTCGACAAGCTGTTGCGCGACCACAGCTTCGTGCCAGAAGCCTGGCGCGATGCTCTGTTCCTGCCGCCGTTCCAGTCGCGGCTGGTGCTGAAATATCCGCGCTTTTTCGAGCGCTTCGGACGCCTGCTAGGCCCGGCCATGAGCGGGGTCATCTGCATCCGCGCCCGCAAAGAAGCCTTCCCCGCCGTGCCCCGCCGCAAACGGGCGGCGCGCTATGTCCGGGTGCCAGGCATGAGCACGGCCACGGCCAGGAGTTCGTGAAGCAACCAAACCGGCGGCCTCCGGTTGATCGTCCAGTATCAGGAGGTGCACATGAGCGAGAAGTGGTCGCAAGATGTAACCGAGCACAGCGATGCGCTCGACCTCGAAGAGCACATATTTGAAAGCGACGATCCCGAGGCGATCGCCCGATCGCTCAAGCGCTCGGCGGAAAGCAGCGATCGGCGCAAGGCCGAGCCCTATCGTTCTGCCATGTCCATGCTGACCTTTTATATCAACAGGGCAGGCAAGAACCTGCCTGAGAAGCAGAAAAAGGTTTTGGAACAGGCCAAGGACGAATTGCGAAAGCTGTTTGGTCGGGACAACGACTAGCGCGTCTTGCTGCCCGGGCGGCGCAGGCGGTTGCACGCGAGAAGGCTTTGCCTTTGCTTTTGGCTTTGCCTATGGTCCGCGCGGTTTCAATGCCTTGATGAACAGCGCCATGTCCGAACCGAAACGTCCCATTCCCCAGCCCGGCATTCTCGATATTGCGCCCTATCTGCCGGGCAAGTCTGGCGCGCCGGGCAGCCAGACCATCAAGCTTTCGGCCAATGAGTCCCCGCTCGGTGCCAGCCCCAAGGCGCTGGCCGCCATGCTCGAAGGCGCAGCCAGGCTCGAGATCTATCCGGAAGGCTCGTCGCGCGTGCTGCGCGAGGCGTTGGGCGAGGTGCATGGCATCGATCCTGACGCCATTGTCTGCGGCAATGGCTCGGACGATCTGCTGCACCTCTTGGCCCAGACCTATCTGGGCATTGGCGACGAGGCGGTGATGAACCGGTACGGCTTTTCGGTCTATCCCATCATTACCAAGGCTGCCGGTGCCGACATCGTCATGGTCGAGGAGACCGACTATCGGGCCGACGTTGATGCGCTACTCGCCGCCGTGACCGCGCGCACCAAGGTGCTCTGGCTGGCCAATCCCAACAATCCCACCGGTACCTATCTCAATGCTGCCGAAGTCCGCCGGCTGCATGCCGGCCTCCGGCCCGATATCCTGCTGGTGATAGACAATGCCTATGCCGAATATGTCACCGCCGATGAATTCGAAACAGGGCTGGATCTGGCGCGGACCCAGGTCAACGTCGTTATGGTGCGCACCTTCTCCAAGATGGGCCTAGCCGCCGCGCGCATTGGCTGGATGGTGGGCCCCGACCATATCGTGGATGCGGTCAACCGCATTCGCGGACCATTCAATGTCAATCTGCCGGCGCAAATGGCGGGAGCTGCTGCAACCCGCGACACGGAATTCAACGAAAAACTCAAGGCGCACAATGCGCGTTGGCGCGACTGGCTGAGCGCAGAGCTGGCAGGCAATCGCATGCGTGTCGTGCCCAGCCAGGCCAATTTTGTCATGGTACTGTTCGATACGTCCGAAACGGCCTCCGCCGCCTTCGTCGCCCTGGCCGATGCCGGCTATATCGTGCGCGAAATCGGCGCCTCCTATGGCATAGACAACGGGCTGCGCATTTCCATTGGCTCCGAAGGGGCCATGCGCGGCGTCGCCAAAGTGCTCAAATCCATGGACCAGACTCAATGAGCGTGCATTTCAAGAAGCTGGCACTGATCGGCATTGGCCTGATCGGCTCCTCCATTGCTCTGGCGGCACGGCGGCAGGGGCTGGTGGACGTGATTTCTGTCGCCACCCGCCGCCAGGAAACGCTGGATGAAGCCCGCGAGCTGGGGCTGGGGGATATCTATACACTCGATGCCGCCGAAGCCGTGCGCGGCGCGGACCTCGTCATTCTTTGCGCCCCGGTTGGCGCCTATGGGGCGTTGGCCGAGGCTGTCGGGCCGCATCTGGAACCGGGCGCGATCCTCTCCGATGTCGGTTCAGTCAAGGAGCATGTGGTGCGCGTGGTCGGGCCGCATGTGCCCGACGGCGTCAGCTTCATTCCCGGCCATCCCATTGCCGGCACGGAGCATTCCGGCCCCTCGGCGGGCTTTGCGGAATTGTTTGCCGGGCGCTGGTGCGTCCTCACCCCCACTGAAGGTGTACCGCAGGCCGACACGGACAGGCTCGTGCGCTTCTGGCAAGCCATGGGCTCGAAGGTGGAATGCATGGATGCGGCCCATCACGACATGGTGCTGGCCATCACCAGCCATATTCCGCATCTGGTGGCTTACAACATCGTGGGCACGGTGGCTGACCTTGAAGCGGCGACCCAGTCGGAAGTGATCAAGTTTTCCGCCTCGGGCTTTCGCGACTTCACGCGTATCGCCGCCTCCGATCCGGTGATGTGGCGCGACGTCTTTCTGACCAATAAGGATGCCGTGCTCGAAATGCTGGGTCGCTTCAGCGAGGATCTGTCAGTGCTGCAACGCGCGGTGCGCAATGGCGATGGCGCCGCGCTTGAAACCATGTTTACCCGCACCCGCGCCATCCGTCGCTCGGTCATTGATGCCGGCCAGGAAACCGCGGCGCCCGATTTCGGCCGTCCGCACGAAACGCCACCAAGCCCGGACGTATCCTATTTGCGTGAACACGGCGGCGGGGACGATGCTTGAGGCTCTCCTGCCGGCCAGTGGCTGGCGTGTTCTGTCGGGCTGGCTCGTTCCCTAGAACAGGGGCGCCAGCGCTGCGATCGGCACCAGCCCGGAAGACATTCCCCCGGCGGCAAAATTGAGCTGGTTGCTATGCCGTCCGTCTTGGCCGGGCACGCCCAGCACCAGGGTGCGCCAGGGTTCCTCGAGATAGGGAGCTATACGCTCCGCGACACCAGCAGAATCGATGCTGATCGATCCGGTAGGGTAGCCCTGGGCATCAAGCGTCAGTTCGCCGCTAGCGTTGAGATCGGCACTGCCGTCACTGGCGCGGATGCCGACGATGCGCAATCTGCCCCCGGCCTGTTGCCAGTCGGGTAGAAAGGGCACGGCACCCCAATTGCGGATGTCATCGGGCAGGGCGGTCACTTCAAGCTCGATCTCGGCGTCAAGATTATCCATATCGATACCGGGCGCTGACACCGCTTCGGCCCGCAGATAGCCGGCGAGGGCGGCGCGACCGGCCTCTGCGTCGTGCATCTCGGGCATGTCGAGCAGATGGGCCTCGACATGATTGGCTTCGGCGATCAGCGTGTCGCCAAAAAGCTGGTCGGTCCAGGTGACGCCGTCGGCGACGATGGAGAGACGGGCGATGCGCCAGTTTTCGAGCCGGAGGCTGGCTTCACTCCCGGTCCAGTTCACCTCCTGGCGAGTACCGGTAAACGCGTCGGAGATGGCAACCGGGCCCGTTGCTGCGCCGAGCAGGTGATTGGGCCGATAGACCATGGCGCTGGCCCGCATATAGGGGATTTCGACCAGCAGGTCGCCCGAAACCAGCGAAGCGGACGCGCATTCGACATCGAGGCGGAAAGGGAAGCCGCCAATGTCGAGGCTGCCGCAGACCAGTTGCGGCGCTGTCTCGCCGTCGGCCAGCGCCTGCAGCTCAATTTGCTGCCGCAGCTGCCCGGCAATGAACAACCAGGCCCCGATCCAGGCCAGGACAACGAACAGGACAAGACTGCCCAGGATGATGATTCGCTTTTTCATGGCCTCTTCATAGCCTTGCTGCGGACTTGTCAGAAGCGGGTTTGCATGGCCCTCGTGGACGGCCACATATTCCCGTGTGGTCAAACTGGTCCCGGATGTCCTTGCCCGGCTTGTTTGGTGTCGTTAGCCTAATGGGGAAAGTGGTTGCGCTATGGCAGATGGACAAGATTTTGAGGCGTCGGCAAAGACGCATTGGGTTTTTGGCTATGGATCGCTGATCTGGAATCCCGGCTTTTCGTTTCTCGGCGCGCAATTGGGGCTATTGCGGGGGGCGCATCGCTCGCTCTCGATCATATCGCATCATCACCGGGGCACGCGGGATGTGCCGGGGCTGGTCTTTGGGCTGACCCGGGGCGGGTCATGCCGGGGGATGGCGTTCGAAGTGTGCGCCAGCGCCTGGGCGGAGGTGCGTGCCTATCTCGATGCACGTGAACTGGTGACTGCGGTTTACCGCGATGTCTGGCGGCCGGTGACGCTGGCCGATGGCCGGCGGGTGCGGGCGCTGACCTATGTCGTCGATGAGAACCACGAACAGTTTGCCGGCCAATTAAGTCTTGAGCAGCAGGTAACAATGATTCGCGCGGGGGTCGGCATTTCCGGGCGCAATGTCGACTATGTCCTCAACACCGCTCACCATCTGACCCAATTGGGCATTAATGATCGGGCTCTGATGCGCCTGGCGCGACAGCTGCAGGCCGAGGGTCTGCCGGGTGCGGGGTCGGATCAGGCGGCCTGAGCGACCGGGGCTGCGGCGGGTGCGGCCTGTTCGAGGTCCCAGATAGTGGCGAGACGATCTTCCGGCGCCGCCAGGCTGAAGACATTGGTGGCGCAATCAAGCGCCAGACGAAACCGCGAGCGGCTCATGGGATCGGCTACCAGATCCTGGGTCGAGCCGACCCAGAGTACGTGGCTGCCCTTTGCAATGAGATAGAGCTCGGCTTCTTCCATGGCGAACTTGTCGATAGCCCTGGGCTGCAGACCATAGTCGCGACCAGAATGTCCCTGCCAATGCACCACATTGGTCCGGTCGCCACCCAAGCCGTGCGTATTTCCCGAAGGCATCATCTGCCGTTCCTCCGCGTCCCCAGAAGAAGAACAAAAGTAGAACAAACTGTATCGTCCGTCAATCCCTGCTCGGTGCTGACACCATATCTATGGTTGTGTTCGGTGATATCGTCAATATCTAGTGATTTTGGGCGGCGCGCAAGGCGTCTGCGCGTTGCCGCAGCTTCTCGTCTGGCGGACGGCCAATGCCCTGGTCGATCGCTTCAAGGGTCAACCGGGTTGATTCGGGCTCTATGGCCTCTTTCAAGCGCTGCAGGAAGACGTCCGGAGCCAGGCCTGGCTCAATCGGTGGCAGGAACCGTGCCCGCGCGGTTCCGGGCCAGATGACCAGGCTGTTGCGGCCCCAGAACAGTCCGGCATTGAGAGCCACGGGCACGACCGGCACGTTGAGAGAGGTGTATAGGCGCACAATGCCCTGGCGGTAGTCGGGTGGCGCCAAAGCGGCCCTCCGGGTTCCTTCTGGATAGATGACGATGCGGCAGCCGCGGTCGATGGCGTCGCGCGCCTGGCTGATCATGGCCGGAATGGCTTGGGCACCCTTCTGGCGGTCGATTTCGATGCAGTCGAGAGAGCGCGCGGCCCAGCCGAAAAAGGGGATGCGCATCAATTCCTTCTTGGCCACATAGGCCGGCCGTCCGGTGTGGGGAAAGATCGCAAAAATGTCCCAGTCGGACTGGTGCTTGGAGGCGATGATGCAGCCGCCGGGCGGGATGTTCTCATCGCCCTCGACATGGGTGCCCATGCCGGTCAGCACCCGCAGATATTGGATATTGGACCAGCACCAATAGCGCGCAATGGCCTGCCCGAAGGGCGTGGTGCCGAAAATGACCCCCACAATTCCGGCGGCAATGGCCAGAAGCGCGGTCTGTCCGATGAAAACCACGTAAAAGATCGCGGTGCGGATCGCCTGAATTGCGGCCTTGATCGACATATGCTCCCTCGCCTTGCCAGCACTCAGTCCGTCATAGCGGGGCTGCAGGCGCTTGGCGAGGGCATGAGGTCATGAGGCTTCGCTCAGATACCGGCGCACCGTCATGCGCGAGGTGATGGCGGTGAGCACGGCAATCACCGGCACGACGGCCAGAACAAAGGCCATGCCATCCCAGCCCAACAGGAAACGTCCGAACAGCACGCCGACCTGCGCGGTCGCTTCGCTAGGCAGGACGCTGCCGGCCGCCATGCCGATCAGGAGGAAGAACAAGATGGCGAAGAGCGCGCCCAGGAACCCGCCCTGCAGGCCGATGGAGAGGAACCGCCCCTGGAATGCTCCGGCAATGAACTTGTTGGATGCGCCGATGAAGTGGAGCACATCGACAATTTCGCGATTGGTGGCCATAGCGCCGCGGGTGGCAAAGATGATCGCCAATACGGTAGCTACACCGATTAGTCCAAGCACCAGCAGGCCCGAGAGCACCACCGTGCCGGCCATGGTGTTGAGCTGCTGCCGCCAGGCGGCGTGGGTGTCAAGGCTGGCGCCATTGATGGCACTGAGATTGCGCTGCAATTGCTCGATGTCAGCCTCAGCCGGATCAGCAAGCTGGACAACGACGAGACGCGGGATGGCAATGGCCGAAAGATCAAGGCCGGCGCCCAGCCAGGGCTCGAGCAGGGACTGGCTTTCTTCGATGCTGAGCGCCCTGGCGCCGGCCACGCCCGGGGTCGACTGGGCCAGGGAAACGGCTGTGCGCAGATTGGATTCCATCACCTCGCCTTCGACAGGGCGGATCTGAATGGTCAGTTCACGGCCGACTTCGGCTGACCAGGCGATGGCCGACTTCTGCACCAGCACCACCCCGCCCAGGGTCACGGCCGAAAGAAAGGCCATGATGGTGACCAGCAGCAGCAGGGTGCGGCCGGCGACGCTTTTTTCCGGAACGATGGGGGCGGCGCCACCGCGGCGCGGCAGCAGGGCGAACAATTGCCTAATCATGGATGGTCAACTCCCCCTTGTTCAGCACCATGCGGGGATAGGGAAAGCGGTCAAGCAGTGGCAATTCATGGGTAGCCAGAATGATGGTGGTCCCCAATGTGCGGTTGAGCTCGGCGAACAGATGCACGAGGCGGCTCGAGAGATCGGGGTCGACATTGCCGGTGGGCTCGTCGGCCAGCAGCACCTTGGGCCGGGCAATGACGGCACGGGCAATGGCGGCGCGCTGTTTTTCGCCGCCAGAAAGCAGGGTGGGCGAAGCGTGCATGCGTTCGCCCAGCCCCACCCATTCGAGCAGTTCGATGACGTTGGGCCGGTATTCGCTTTCCGGTTGTCCCAGAACGCGCAGCGGCAGCGCCACGTTCTCGAACGTGGTCAGATGGTCGAGCAGGCGGAATTCCTGGAACACGATGCCGATATGGCGACGCATCTGCAGCAGCCGATCCTGATCGAGATTGCCCACATCCTCGCCGAACATGGTCACCTTGCCGCGGCTGGGCTTGTTGGACAGCAAAAGCAGGCGCAACAGGCTGGTCTTTCCCGCGCCGGACGGACCGGTCAGAAAGTGGAACGAGCCTGGCTCGATCGAAAAGGTCAGGTCTCGGAGAATTTCAGGACCATTGCCATAGCGCAGGCCCACGTCGGAAAATTCGATCAAGAAGCAGTGCTCCCGGGTCATCGGGCAATAAAAACGGTGCAAAAGCGAATCAGCTTTGGCCCATCATAGCAGCGCGACCCCGTCGACGCGGCATGCGGACCTCATTGGCCGGGGGAAAGCGGCACAAATTTGGTGATGTGCGGGGTTTGAGGAGTTTTAACTCCGGCAGGGGTAGGGTCGCACACCCGACCGGAAACCCGCGCGCCTGATGATCATCACCTGCCCGCATTGCCAGACCAAATATCAAGTGACCTTCGAGGCCATTGGCTCGGCAGGCCGCAAGGTGCAGTGCGCGCAATGCCATCAGGCATGGAACCAGGGCGGTCAGTCCGAGGTGTCTGCCTCGCCGCCGGAAAATGAGACCGACGCGCCGGTCGATGACTTGGCAGAAGATGCGCTGGACGAGGTGATGAGCGCCGAGGAGAAGGCGGTGGCGGCCAAACGACCTGCCACCAGTTCACCGCCGCTCAATGGCTTGGCGGAGGGCATCGACCCGAAAGAACTGAAGAAGCGACAGCAGGAATTTTCCCGCCGCCAGAACGCTATGACCTCCCGCCTGCCCCTGGCGCGATTGCGGCGCGGGGCGCGTATTGCGGGCGTGTTCCTGCTGGCCAGTATTGTTGGCGGCGCTTTTTTCGGTCGCATGCCGATTGTGGAGCACTATCCCGATCTGGCAGGGCTTTATGAATCGATCGGCCTGGGGGTCAATGTGGTGGGCCTCGAGTTTGCCGATCTCGAAACCCTCAAGGCGCTCTCGGGCGGCAATGATGTCCTGACGGTCTCGGCGCAGATCGTGGGGCGGTCCAACAGCCCTGTGCCTGTGCCACCGGTGGTGGTCAGCCTGCTCGATGAGACGGGGCAGGCGGTCTATGAATGGAGTGTTGCGCCACGGGTGCGGGACCTGATGGCTGGGGAACGCGCAACCTTCAATACCAGACTGTCGTTGCCGCCCAGCGAAGCGGTCGCTGTGCGGCTGAGCTTTGCCGGGCGAGGCGCTAATGCAAGCGGGCGCAACCAGGCGCCACAACCGACCGGACAGGGCCAGGCGGCATCTGTCCCCGAAACACCCGCGGCTCCGGCCGCAGAGACACATGCGGTTCCGGCCGCCAGTGGCCAACACTAGGAGAGCAATCATGGCTCGCATCCTCGTTGCCGAAGACGATCCGTCCGTTCGTGCCTTTGTCGTCAGTGCCCTGACCATGAAGGGTCACGAAGTGGTAGCAGAAGACGATGGTGGGCTGGCCGCTGAAACCATGGAGGCAGAGGGAGGCCGGTTCGATCTGCTGCTGACGGACATCAAGATGCCGGTCATGGATGGAATTGCGCTCGCGCTACAGGTGGGCGCGAGCTATCCCGACGTCACCATTCTGATGATGACCGGCTTTGCCGATCAGCGCGAGCGGGCGCATGGGCTCGACGCCCTGATCTATGATGTCATCGCCAAACCATTCACGCTGGTCGACCTGCTTGAAAAGGTCGATGATGCGCTCAACGGTCGACCGGTAGAAGTCGTGCCTCTGGCGCGGCGGTCGCTGCAGTAGCCGCCCAGGTCCTCACACCGAAGCTTTGAAAAGCTCAGGCCCAGTCGGGCACGCTGTCGAGCGCGATCAGCTCATCGAGCGATTTGCGCGGACGGATGACATGCCAGCGCGGTCCGTCAACCAGCACCTCGGGGATCAGCGGCCGCGAGTTGTAGGTCGAAGCCATGACGGCGCCATAGGCACCGGCGCTCATCACCGCGAGCAGATCGCCTTCTTCCACTCCGGCGATGGTGCGGTCCCTGGCCAGATAATCGCCGGTTTCGCAGACCGGGCCGACAATGTCACCGGTGATCGGCGGCAGGTTGGACGGGTTTACCGGCTGGATGTCGTGATGAGCCTCGTAAAGGGTGGGACGCAATAGATCGTTCATCGCCGCATCGACGATAACGAAGTCCTTGTCGCCTTTCTTCACATATTCGACCCGGGTTACGAGAATGCCGGCATTGCCGACCAGCAGGCGTCCCGGTTCAATGACCAGCGCGCAATCCAACTGCCCGACCTTGTCGCGCACCACGGCGGCATAGGCTTCGGGGTGCGGTGGAGCTTGCTGATCATGATCATAGGGGATGCCAAGCCCCCCCCCGACATCGATATGCTCGATCTGGTGGCCGTCGGCACGCAGTTCGGTGACCAGTTCGGCCATCAGGCCAAAGGCATTGTCGAAGGGCTCGAGATCGGTGATCTGACTGCCGATATGCATGTCGACGCCCACCGCTTCGATATTGGGCAATTGCGCGATGCGACGATAGACTTCGCGGGCGCGCTTGTAGGAAATGCCGAACTTGTTCTCGCTCTTGCCGGTAGAGATCTTGGCATGGGTACGCGCGTCGACATCGGGGTTAATGCGAACAGAGACCTTGGCCGTTAGCTCCATATCGGCAGCGACCATCGAGAGCCGTTCGAGCTCGGGCTCGCTCTCGACATTGAAGCACTTGATGCCGACTTGAAGGCCACGGCGCATTTCGGCAATGGTTTTGGCCACGCCGGAAAAAACGATTTTCTCCGGAGCAAAGCCGGCGGCCAGCACGCGTTCGAGTTCGCCCAGCGAGACGACGTCAGCGCCACAGCCCTCAGAGGCCATGAGCCTGAGTACCGCCTGGTTGGAATTGGCCTTCATCGCATAGGCAATCAGCGTCGGAATGCCCTCAAAGGCGTCACGCACCACACGAACATGCCGGCGCAGCGTGGCGCTAGAATAGACATAGAATGGCGTGCCCACCTTGTCGGCGAGGTCGTTGATATTGACGTCTTCGGCGAAAAGCACGCCGTCGCGATGATTGAAGTGATGAACCACACTATGCCCCGTTGGGTCGTTACAGCCACCATGCGATCACCGGAGGTGAACGGATCGCCGACGCTGTCCTCGTTGCAGGCACCTCTAGTCCAGGCAGGATCAAAACGAAAGCCAGACTTATCGATCTGCCTCATAAGCGGCTTCGATGCGTTCGGCGACCAGGTGCTGCAGTCGCCAGAGGTGGGGGTCGTGAATGCCCATCTGCTCGAGATGGTCGACCGTGGCGTGCAGATATTCGGCCATCGAGCCGCGGGTGCCAGTGGCGCGGGCCAGTACATCTGCGATTTCGGCTTCGGAAAGACCAGAAACATAGCGGCCGGAATTGCGGTCGATGCAGAAGGTCAGCGCCCGGATGACGCGTTCGCCGGTCCGCACCTTCACCCAGCGCGGTGGAAAGGCGGTGGGCACCCAGCCCATTTCGCGCTCGAAAAGCTTTATCAGGCATTCGTCTCGCCGGTCGGGCGGCAGGCGATAGAGCGCGCCCTTGCACGAGCCTCCACGGTCAAGCGCCAGCATCAGGCCGGGGTTTTCTTCGCTGCCGCGAAAACGGGTGTTCCACCCAAGGCAAAAGGCGCGATGCCAGCCATGCAGCAGGCCGGTGCGCATTTCAATGTAGTCGCAGGCCGGTTTCCAGATCAACGAACCATAGGCGAAAACCCAGATTTCATCGTGATGATCGGGGCCGTCGAACAGGCGGGTGATGGTGGCCAGATGGTCTTCCGCAGTGGCCTCCCGCATGCCGGGTGGCGGGGCGGGGAGAGCTTCAAAGATCTCGTCTGGCTGGAGATAGGCCACATGGCGCGCACTCAGGCGCATCTGTCGCGGGATACGCGTCATTTCCGGCCCCTTACCCTCTCCCGCATGGGGAGAGGAGGAGAGTGGCGCAAGTGCCGGGCTTACTCAACCCCACTGTCGCCGTGGCTGCCATGCTTTTTGGTCTTCAGCGGGCGCGGTTCATGGGTTTCGCCGGTCAGCGCGGTCTTCCAGCGGGCCGCCTGGGCCAGCACATTGGCCGGGGCGGTGCCGCCATAGGAGGCGCGGGCGGCCACCGAGGCCTCGACGGTGAGGACCTTGTGGATGCGGCTGTCGATGCGCTCATCGACCTGCTTGAAATCCTCGATGGTCAGGCCCTCGAGGCCACAGCCCTTCTGCTCGGCCATGGAAACAACCTGGCCGGTAATGTGATGGGCGTCGCGGAAGGGAATGTTCAACTCGCGCACCAGCCAATCGGCGACATCGGTGGCGGTGGAGAAGCCGGCGGAGGCCGAGGCATGCATCTTGTCGCGATTGGGCTGCATATCGGTAACCATGCCGGTCATGGCCGCCAGTGACAGGGAGAGGGCGTCGAGCGCATCGAAGGCGACTTCCTTGTCCTCCTGCATGTCCTTGGAATAGGCCAGCGGCAGGCCCTTCATGACCACGAGCAGGGAATTGAGTGCCCCTAAAATGCGCCCGATCTTGGCGCGCACCAATTCGGCAGCGTCCGGATTGCGCTTTTGCGGCATGATCGAGGAGCCGGTGGTGAATTTGTCGGATAGTTTGACAAAGCTGAACTGGGCCGAAGACCAGATTACCATTTCCTCGGCAAAGCGCGACAGATGCATGGCGCAGATCGCACCGGCCGACAGGGCCTCGAGAATGAAGTCGCGGTCAGAGACGGCGTCGAGCGAATTGGCGGTGGGCCGATCAAAGCCCAATGCGGTCGCTGTCATCTCGCGATCGATCGGGTAGGGCGTGCCGGCCAGGGCCGCTGAGCCAAGCGGGCTCTCATTGAGGCGCGCGCGCGCATCCTCAAGCCGTCCGGCATCGCGGCCCAGCATTTCGACATAGGCAAGCAGATGGTGTCCGAAGGTCACCGGCTGGGCGTTCTGTAGATGGGTAAAGCCGGGTAGAATGGTCTCGGCCTCTTCTTCGGCACGAGTCACCAGCGCAAGCTGCAGCGCTTTGATCTGACGCACCAGGGTGTCGATATAGTCACGCACATAGAGCTTGAAATCGGTGGCCACCTGGTCGTTGCGCGAGCGGGCGGTGTGCAGGCGTCCGGCCGCATCGCCGATTTTTTCGCGCAACCGGCTTTCGACATTCATATGGATGTCTTCGAGCGCCCGCGAGAATGTGAATTCACCGCGCTCGATTTCGGCCTGAACCTCGTCTAGACCGGCCAGGATTGCGTCGCGGTCGGACTGCGTCAGAATGCCCTTCGTGGCAAGCATTGTGGCATGGGCCTTCGATCCGGCAATATCCTGGCGGTAGAGGCGCTGGTCGAAGCCGATGGAGGCGTTGATTTCCTCCATGATGGCATCGGGCGCTCCGGCAAAGCGGCCGCCCCACATTTTGTTGCTCAGAGCCTTGTCCGACGGAGACACCATGGAAACTACCCGCTCAAAAGGCCCCCGATCCGCATTTGCCTGGGCCTTGCCCATTGCGGCGGGGGTGGTCGTTGTTGCTGGGTCTATAACGGCATGGCTGATGCTGGGCAATGCCGGGACCGCCAATGAATGTCCGGTGCAGCAGGCGGCGGCCCGGATCATCGACGCGGCGGCAGTGGGTGAGCTGGCGGCGCTCAACGGCACGGGCGAGGGGCGTGGCTATGCCGACATGGCATTCAACGACGCAGCGGGAACGCCGATGAGCGTGGCCGATTTTTCCGGCAAGGCGCTGCTGGTCAATTTCTGGGCGAGCTGGTGCGTCCCATGCCGCGAAGAGATGCCGGCGCTCGATGCCATCGCCACCGAATACAATTCGGACCGCTTCATGGTGCTGCCGATCAATCTCGATATTGGCGAAAGCGGGTTGGAAAAAGCGCAGAATTTTCTGGATGAAGGGCAATTCGCCAACCTGCCGCTTTACGCCGACAGCACGTTTGCGGCGTTCGAGCGGCTCAAGCGCGAGGCCGTAGCCATCGGCCTGCCGGCAACCTTGTTGCTTGATCCGGAAGGGTGCGAGCTGGCGGTGCTGCAGGGACCGGCCGAATGGCACAGCGCGGACGGCAGGGCGGTCGTTGAAGCCCTGATCGGTCTGCGCGGCTAGGCAACGCAGTCCGGGCGCTTGACGAATCCGGGGGCTGCGCTACTGCCTGTTGCTGTTTTTACTGGGAGTTCGTGCCACCATGCGTCAGGCTCTTGTCACCTTGCTCAGCTCCCGGCGCTGGGAACAGACGATCATTGCCATCATCGTGCTCAACTCGATCGTTTTGGGGTTGGAAACCGAGCCGGGCATCATGGCGGCCTACGGGCCGGTGCTGCACACCGTCGATGCGGTGATCCTGGGAATCTTCGTTATCGAAATTGCCTTGCGCATCTACGCTTTCGGGCCGCGCTTTTTCCGCGATCCCTGGAGCCTGTTCGATTTTACCGTGGTGGCGATCGCGCTGGTCCCGGCGGCCGGGCCGTTCCAGGTGCTGCGGGCGCTGCGCATATTGCGGGTCTTGCGACTGATTTCGGTGATGCCGGCGCTGCGGCGCGTGGTGGGCGGGCTGATCGCGGCGCTGCCGGGCATGAGTTCGATCGTAGTCCTGATGGCCATGCTGTTTTATGTGGCCGCGGTGATGGCGACCAATCTGTTCGGCGACGCCTTCCCCGACTGGTTCGGGCATCTGGGCGCTTCGCTTTATACGCTGTTCCAGGTGATGACGCTGGAAAGCTGGTCGATGGGCATCGTGCGGCCGGTGATGGAGGCCTATCCTTATGCCTGGATGTTCTTCGTGCCCTTTATCCTGCTCTCGACCTATGCGGTGCTGAATCTGTTTATCGGCGTGATCGTCTCAGCCATGCAGGAGGAAACCGAGGCCACAGCCACGGCGGACCGGCAAACGCTGCATGAAGATTCTGCGCTGATGCTCTCGGAGATCCGGGCCCTGCGCGAAGAGGTCAACGCGCTGCGCAAACAGATCGACAGATCGTGAAAAAGGCGGCCCGGAGGCCGCCTTATGAAGAGATCTTCGATCAGGCCTTCTTGGCCATTTCGATGCTATCGAGGATCACCTTGCGGGCCTCCTCGATGCCGCCTATGCGGTCGATACGGGCCCATTTGCCAGGCTCGAGATCCTTGTAGTGGGTGAAGAAGTGCTTGACGCGCTCGAGCTGGATTTCGGGCATGTCGCCGATATCCTGGATGGCGTCATACATGCGGGTCAGCTTGGACACCGGCACGGCGATGATCTTTTCGTCCTGGCCGCCATCATCTTCCATGAACAGCACGCCGACCGGGCGCGAACGCACCACGGCGCCGGGCACCAGCGGACGCGAATTCATCACGATGACGTCGAGCGGATCGCCATCGCCACACAGCGTATGGGGCACAAAGCCGTAATTGCCGGGATAGCGCATCGGCGTATAGAGGAAGCGATCGACGAACAGGGCGCCCGAATCCTTGTCGATCTCGTATTTGATCGGCTCGCCGCCCAGCGGCACTTCGATGATGACGTTGAGCTCGTCGGGCGGGTTCTTGCCGGTTGGGATCGCGTCAATATTCATAGCTTCTACACTTGCCGAGAGAGGGGAGGGTGTTGCGGGCAGGTTCTGCCCATAATGGCTCTCAAAGGCAAGGGACTAATCCGCCGCACTGACTGTGCAGAGCGGGGTTTATTTCACGATCAGCACCGGAATGGTGGCGCGCGCCAGCACCTCGGCGGCCTGGCTGCCCAGCAGCAGCCGGTTGAACCCACGCCGGCCATGCGAGCCCATGACAATCAGGTCACAGCCTTTCTCCGACACGGTTTCGAGAATGCCATCGGCCGGGCGATGGCGCGGCAGGTGCAGGGTTTCGGCCGAGACGCCGGCTTCCTGAGCCTTGTGGCGGGCGGCGGCGAGCAGATTGGCGGCTTCGGTGGCATAGGCTTCTTCGAGCCGCGCCAGGATGGGCCCCGCATCAATCGTGCCAAAGCCGCCCGAGCCAATGCCGGTGGCGACCGGGTCGGTGGCGGTGAGAATGGTGAGGTTGGCGCCGTTCTGCCGGGCCAGGTCCAGGGCGGCGGCGAGCGCCTTGTTGCCAAGCTCGGAGCCGTCCGTTGCAATCAGCAGGTTCTTGTACATGATGCCGTCTCCTTGTCCTGTTATTATAGCAGGTTCATCATGGCGGTGATTTGATTTCGATCATGCCAAGATGTTTTCAATCAGGAGACTAGCTCAATGGCCTTGTCTGTCATCCGCAATAGTATCGTGCCGGCTTTGCTTGCGGCCTTGGTCGTGTCGCCGGCCTTGGCCCAGTCCGGCTTCACCAGCGCCTATACCGATCTCGACCTGGACCAATGCCTGATCCTGGAGGCCGATGATTTCGGGGCGAGCTGGGCCTGTCCGGGCTATAAGGGTTATCCGCTGCTGGTGCAGGAGGGCGATCTGCGGTTTTCGCTCAGCTATGGTTTTGATGCCGATGAAAACGGGGTCGGGTTCCAGACTCTACCGCCGTTCAACTATCTGGGGGCAAAGCTGGAATGGCGGCTGTCCAATGCGCTTGGCCGCTGGTTCCCCATCGCCACCATCGTGCGCTACCACACCGCCCATCCCGAAACCGGCGAAGATCATGGGCAGGTGCTGGTGGTCAGCCAGATTGCAGAGGGCAATAGCTGCCACATCGCCTATGTGGATGCCCGCGCCAATGCCAACGCCAATGAGTTGGCGCGGCAAGCGGCCGACAAAGCCGGCGATTTTGACTGCATGACCGACGAGATCGAGATTATCGGGGCGTTCGGGGGCTATTAGGTCCGCGCATTCAGCCCTCTTCGGTGGCCTCGGCGGTTTTGCCGCGGATCTGATTGCGCAGAATGGTGCGGTCGCGGGTAGAGACGCCGATCAGTTCGGCAATGCGCCAGACCATATTGTCTTCCAGCTCGTGGTTCTGCCGGTCGGCAAACACCACGGTCCACATCATGCGGATGATCTCGATGCGATCATCCATGTCGAGCTGGATGAGACCGCTGGTGAACTTGTAGAAATCCACGGCCTCGGCATCGCGCTTCTGGGCTTCGCGTACCAGCTTGTCGACGGCGGCTTGATCCAGATCATAATGATCCATCAGGGCGGCGCGAATGGCTGAGCGTTCGTTCTCGTGAATGGAGCCGTCGACAGCGGCCAGATGCACCAGCAGGGCCGCGACGGCCAGCTTGGGATCGTGCAGATCGGCAGGCGCTTCGGGCTTTGCGAACAGACGGGTCAGGGCCTCGAACATGGCGGTCAGCCTTCCTCGGGGGTGTGAAATAAAGCGGGTTGCTGCGCGCCGGGAGGCGGACAGACTGAGACTTAGCCATATGTGGTGTCGGCTCAATGGGGTTGTTGGCGCGCTCACGCGGTCTTGACCGGGCTGGTGCAGCCCCGCCACACCGGGAAGCACAAAAGGGACTCGACTCCGGAAAGATTCGGAGTCTAAATGTTCCTGTTTTGTTCATATAGCTCATAGCATCATGCAGACCCAGGATCGCCAACAGCGCCTTGCCGCGCTGCGGGACACTATTGCCAATATCGAGCGCAAGCCGGCGCTGGCCGAGATGCGGACAAGCGCCTTTGACGAGGCGGCGGATGGTTTTCCGCGCCTGCCGGGTGGGTTGTTGCAGGATGTGTGCACCGATGCGGTGCGCAATGGCGGGGCGAGCCTGGGGTTTGCACTGGGGCAGGTCCGTACCCTGTTCACCCCGAAGCGGTTGGCGGTGCTCTATCTCCAGCTTGCCGCTGATGGACAGTTCTTCGGCCTGCCCTATGGGCCGGGGCTGTCGTGTTTTGGTCTGGATCCGGCCCAGCTTGTCATCGTGCGGACCAGCGACATGCAGGATTTGCTCTGGGTGGCCGAGGAGGCGCTGGCTTGCCGGGCGGTTGCCGGCATTGTCGCCGATATTGGCGGAGCGCCCGAGCTGCTCGATTTTACCGCCAGCAGACGTCTCAGTCTGCGTACGGCGGAAAGCGGCACATCGCTATTCCTGTTGCGCTATGGCGCGGACAGACCGGCCAGTGCAGCGCATCTGCGCTGGCATCTGGTGCCGCACCAGTCGGGGCGCAAGCCGTTCGATGACCGGGCACCCGGACCGGCCCGTTGGGGCCTCACACTCGAAAGGGGCAATACCGGCCAAAGCACACGCGAATGGATATTGGAGTGGACAGGAAATGCGTTCAAATCCCTCCCAGACCGAACTGAGAAAACCCGCCAGCATCCTCCCGGAGCGCCGGTTTCTCTGCCTTCACCTGCCCTATTGGGCGACCCAATATCTCAAACGGGTTGATCCCGGCCTCAAGGCGCCGCTGGCGCTGTATGAAAAGATCAAGGGCGGGCTGCGGTTGGTGGCCATGGACCAGCAGGCGAAGGCCGCAGGCCTGCGGCTCGGGCAGGCTCTTGCCGATGCCCGCGCCCTGCTGCCCGGCCTGACCGTGCTCGAGCAGGACACCGCTTTTCTGGCTTCCGCCTTTGCCGAATTTGCCGACTGGCATTCCAATGCCAGCCCGCTGGTCGGCGTGTTGCAGGACAAGGCGCCATTTGGCGATCTGGTCCTCGATATCACCGGGGTGGCGCATCTGTTCGGTGGCGAGGCGGCCATGCTGGCCATGGTGCTGGGTCGGCTGCGGGCGCTTGATTACAGCGTTGCGGGCGCCATTGCCCCGACCATTGGCGCGGCCTGGGCGCTGAGCCATTTCGGGTCGGGCGGCATCGTCGGGTCCGAGCAGTTGAGCGATGCGCTCGAGAATTTGCCGGTCGCCGCGCTGCGGCTCGATGAAAAACAGATCAGCCTGCTCACCCAGATGGGGCTGACGCGCATTGGCGACCTGCGGAGCCGACCGCGCAAACCCATGCAGGCGCGGTTCGGTGCCTCGCTGATCCTGCGGCTCGACCAGGCCTATGGGCACATCGAAGAGCGCATGACGCCCCGCTTGCCGCCGGCAGAGCATTTTGTGGAGCGCAAATTCTTCGAGCCCATCTCCACGCTGGAGGATGTGCTGCTGACCATGGAAGGTCTGGCGCAGGAGCTCTCGCAGGCGCTGGAAACCGAGGGACTCGGGGGGCAGGGTTTTCATCTGTTTCTCTATCGGGTCGACCACAAGGTGATGACCCTGTCGCTCAATGCCGCCCGGCTGACGCGCGATGCGGGGCATATTGCGAGCCTGTTCCGGCATCGCGCCCAGCGGCTGGAACAGGAAAATTACGATCCCGGTTTCGGCATCGATCTGGTGCGGCTGGCGGCCGCGTCGCTTGATCGGCTTGAGCCCGGTCAGGTCGGGGTGTTCGAAACCGATAACGGCGCAAAAGATATCGAGCAGCTGACCGACAGGCTGGCGAGCCGGCTGGGGCCGCTCAGCGTGCTCAAGACCGAATTGGTGGCCAGCCATATTCCGGAACGGGCGGCGCGGCTGGTGCCGGCCCTGGCCCAGCAGGCCCAGGTGCAGCCCGCCGGAGCGGGCGCGCGCGAGCGGCCATTGCGCCTGCTGCCACAGCCCGAGCCCGTGGCCATCAGCGCTGAAGTGCCCGATGGACTGCCGGCCGCAATGATCTGGCGGCGGCAGCGTTATCGCCTGGTCAAGGCGGCCGGCCCCGAGCGGATCAGCGCGGAGTGGTGGCGCAGTGGCGAGCGGCTCAAGCTGGTTCCGGCCGAGCGGCCCAAGCCACCTGCGCCGGGCGAAACGCCCAAGCCGCTGCCCTATACGCCTGAGCTGTCCTTGTTCGATCCGATGTCGGGAATGCGGGATTACTATATCGTCGAGGATGGAGACGGGCACCGGTTCTGGGTGTTCCGCCAGGGGCTCTATGGCGGCGCGGTGCACCCGGTCTGGTATCTGCATGGGGTGTTCCCATGAGCCAGGTCATCCAGCTCCGGCCCGACCACGCCCCGCCGACCCAGCCCCGGGCCGCCGTCCCGGCCTATGCCGAGTTGATCACCACCAGCAATTTTTCCTTCCTGCGCTCGGGCTCGCATCCCGAAGAGCTGGTGGCGAGCGCCATGCATATGGGCATGGCAGCGCTGGGGCTGTGTGACCGCAACAGCTTTGCCGGGGTGGTGCGAGGCTATGTGACGGCGCGGGACAACAAAGAGATCAACCCCGATTTCCGTTATCTGGTCGGGGTGCGGCTGTGCTTTTCGGACGGCACGCCGGATATCGTTGCCTATCCCTCGGACCGGGCGGCCTATGGGCGGCTGTGCAAGCTACTGACCCTTGGCAACAAGCGTGGCGAAAAGGGCGCGCCCGAACTCCGCTTCGACGACCTGTTCGCCAGCACCGATCCGGAGCACGACCAGGGCCACTACGCCGAGGGACAGTTGTTCATCCTGACCCCCCATGAGGGGGACTGGGGCCTGACGGAGCGGACTCTTGAGCGCCTAGCGCAAGAGGCGCCAGGTCGGGTCTGGGTGGCCGGTGTTGCCCGCTTCGATGGCGGCGATCGCGCCCGGCTCAACCGCGTGGATGCGCTGGCGCGGCGGCATGGCGCCAGGATGATCGCCAGCAATGATGTGGCCTATCATGAACCAGACCGGCACATGGTGCTCGATGTGGTCACCTGCATTCGCGAGCACCTGACCCTGGAACAGGCGGGGCTGGCCCTCTCGGTCAACGCCGAGCGGCATCTGAAAAGCCCGCAGGAAATGGCGCGGCTGTTTACCGAACATCCCGACGCCCTCGCCCAGACCCGGGCTTTCATCGCCCGGATCGGTTTTTCGCTCGATCAGCTCGAATACAACTATCCCGAGGAAACCGTGGGCAATGGCGAAACCGCGCAGCAGACGCTGGAGCGGCTGACCTGGGCGGGTGCGGCCAAGCGCTTTCCCCTGGGAGTGAGCGACACACTCAAGAAGGTGCTTTGGACCGAATTGTGCCTGATCGCCTATAAGGGCTATGCCGCCTATTTCCTGACAGTGCACGACATCGTGCAATTCGCCCGGCATGAAAAAGGCATTTTGTGCCAGGGACGTGGCTCGGCGGCCAATTCCACGGTCTGCTATTGCCTGGAAATCACCGAGGTCAATCCAGACAAGGCCAATCTGGTGTTTGGCCGTTTCATCTCCACCGAACGCGACGAACCGCCCGATATCGATGTCGATTTCGAGCATGAGCGACGCGAGGAGGTGATGCAGTACATCTATCAGAAATATGGAGGGCAGCGGACCGGACTGACGGCCAATGCCATCACCTATCGCAGCAAGAGTGCAATTCGTGAAACCGCCAAGGTGTTCGGTGTTTCCGAGGATACGATCAGTGCCTTCAACCGGCTTCACTGGGGCTGGGGATCGGGAGTGGATCTGAAAAGCGTTGCGGGGCTGGGGCTCAATCCAGACGATCCGGCACTGGCGCAGATGTTCGAGGTGGTCAAGGTTTTGCGGGGCTTTCCGCGCCACCTCTCCCAGCACGTAGGTGGGTTCGTGATCACCCGGGACAGCCTTGAAACCCTGGTGCCGATCGGCAAGACGGCGATGGACAGCCGCACCATCATCGAGTGGAACAAGGACGATATCGATGCGCTCAAGATCCTCAAGGTCGATATCCTGGCCCTGGGCATGTTGACCTGCCTCAGGCGGGCATTCGATTTGATCGACACCCATTACGGGCACAAGGTGCAGCTGGCCGAGTTGCAGAATGAGGAGTTCGAGTTCCCCGAGCGGGCGAAGCCGGTCTATGAGATGACCCATCGCGCCGACACGGTCGGGGTGTTCCAGATTGAAAGCCGGGCGCAGATGACCATGCTGCCGCGCCTCAAACCCGTGGTCTTTTACGATTTGGTGATCGAGGTGGCCATTGTCCGGCCCGGACCGATCCAGGGCAATATGGTGCACCCCTATCTCCGGCGCCGCCAAGGCATCGACAAGGTCGAATATCCCAGCCCCGAACTCGAAGCGGTGCTGTATCGCACGCTTGGCATCCCGCTGTTTCAGGAACAGGCGATGCAGATTGCCATTGTGGGAGCCGGTTTTTCGCCCGGCAAGGCCGACCAGTTGCGCCGGGCCATGGCGGCCTGGCAGCGCACCGGCAAGCTGGCTCAATTTGCCGATGACTTCATCGGTGGCATGATCGGCAAGGGCTATACGCCCGAATTTGCCAGGCAGAGCTTTGCCCAGATCCAGGGCTTTGCCGAATACGGTTTTCCTGAAAGCCATGCGGCCAGTTTTGCCTTGTTGGTCTATGCCTCATGCTGGCTGAAATGCCATTATCCCGATGTGTTTGCCTGCGCCCTGCTCAATTCGCAGCCCATGGGGTTTTATGCGCCCAGTCAATTGGTGCGCGATGCGACCGAGCATGGCGTGGAGACCCGCCCGCCCGATGTCAATTGCTCGACCTATGACAGCACGCTCGAAGACGGCGGCTGGGATGTTGATGCGCATCTGTGGCCGCGGCATGCGCCAATGCGCGGCCATATCTGGACGAAAAAAGCCCTGCGGTTGGGCCTGCGGCAGGTCGAGGGCCTGGCGGAAAAGGATGCCATGCGCATCGTGGAACAGCGCCAGGGCGGCTATAGCTCGATCCGCGATCTCTGGCTGCGCACCGGGGTGCCGGTGGCCAGTCTGGAAAAACTGGCGCGAGCCGATGCTTTCGCGTCACTCGGGCTCAACCGGCGCGAAGCGTTGTGGGCGGTCAAGGGGCTGGTGGGTATTTATGGAGCCGAGACCCTGCCGCTGTTTGCGGCCGAACCGGCGGTGGCGCCAGCCCAGGAAGAGCCGGCCGGGCTGCCGCTGATGGCCCCGGGCGAAGAGGTGATCCACGACTATGCGACGCTTTCGCTTTCGCTCAAGGGTCACCCGGTACAGTTCCTCCGGCCCATATTGCAGGCGCGCGGCACCACGCGGGCGGAAAATCTCGCCCATGTCGCCAATGATGTCGTGGTGGAGGTGGCCGGGCTGGTGCTGGTACGCCAGCGGCCCGGCACGGCCAGCGGGGTGATCTTTGCCACGCTCGAGGACGAAACGGGGGTGGCCAATATCGTGGTCTGGCCCAAGCTGTTCGAGGATGAGCGGCTGCGCAAGGTGCTGCTCTCAAGCCGCATGCTGGCGGTGCGCGGCAAGGTGCAGGCCGAGCAGGGGGTTATTCATGTGATCGCCCAGGATATGGAGGATCTGACCCCGCACCTGCTCGACCTGTCCCATGGCAAGGATATGGGCGATGCCGTGGTCGCCCGCGCCGATGAAGGAAAATCCGGCCCGCCGGGCAGCCAGAGCCGCGACCGGCAGGTGAACCGGGAAGAGGAGATGGCGCGCCGAAGAGCCTATTCGGCCCTGCCTGGCGGGCGCAATTTTCATTGAGACCAGGTCTGCGACAGCCCGGCACTTCAGAATTCCGAAGTTCTATAAGCCCTTGTTCTACTTTATTTTTATGAAGATTGTCTAGACGAGCAACGCATCGATCTGGTTGGCCAGGGCAATGTCCTTTTCGCTCAACCCGCCGGCGTCGTGGGTCGAGAGATGGATGGACACCTTGTTGTAGACATTGGACCAGTCGGGGTGGTGCCCGGCTTTTTCGGCCAATAACGCCACCCGGGCCATAAAGGCGAAGGCCTCGGAAAAGTCCTTGAACTTGAAGGCGCGGCCAATCGCGTCCTGGGCTGGTTCATAAGACCAGCCGCCCAACGATGCCAGTGCCGCTTCCCGCGCTGCGGGGGAGAGTTTTTCGACCATGATGGCCTCCGATCCAAGATACGTGCCTGGCCAACGCATGAAGATGAAACAAGGCTCCGGCGCCACTGGCCGGTCCAGACGCGGCAATATTAACCTGGCATTCAGCCTGCGGTCCAAATCGCCGCGACCAATCAACGCGATTGCAAGGGCTTGTTAAGGCCTCGTCCCCCCAAATGCCGTGACAATAGGGAAATTTCCGTGCTGAGTTCAGCCAGAAAGACAATGCCGACCCTGGACTATGTGTCCATCGTCCGCTCGGTCTATGGAGACCGGGGGGCGATGCTTGCTGGTGCCTTTGCCAGCGGGCTGACGGCCGCGCTGACCGCCTGGCGGTCGCAATCCCTGCCACTTTACGCGGTGGCGCTGGCCATTATTCTGCTCGGCCTTGTGCGCTATTTCAATATGCGCGCCTTCTGGCGGGCCGCCATCGACAGTGACGACGCGATGGCCGCGCAGCACTGGGAGGACCGCGCCACGCTGGCCGGGGCGACCCTGGCCCTGGCGCATGGGCTGTGGTGCTTGTTCGCGCTGTGGCTGGTCAACGATCCGTTTGCCGAACTGGCCAGCATTTCGCTCTCCATTGCCGTGATGGTGGGGATCTGCGCCCGTAACTTCGGCCTCGACCGGCTGGTGACCCTGCAATTGCTGGGCGTGATCGTGCCAATGGGCGCCGGTCTGGCCGGGCATGGCGACGCATATCACGCAATTTTAGCGGTGCTACTGCTGGTGCTGCTGTCGAGCTTCCGCAAATTGGCCGGCGATATCCGCGCCATCCTGCTTTCGGCCGTGCATGGACGGGTCGAGGCTTCGCGCCTGGCAGCCGAGCTCGACATCGCCATCACCACGCTGGAACACGGGCTGTGCATGCTCGATGAAAACGGCCTGGTCACCGTTGCCAATGAGCGGGCCGGCCGGGTGTTTGCCTTGCTGGGAATTCGACAGCTCGCCAACCAGCCGTTCGGCTCAGTGCTGGCGGTGCTTGGGGCGAGCAATCGGGTGTCGCGTACGGCGGTTGAAGAGCTTGGCAGCATGATTTCGCGCCGGGCCTCGGGCAAGGTGCTGCTCTCGCTCGATCCGGGGCAGTATTACGAAGTGACCGTCAGTTCGCGCGGCAAGCGCAGCGTGCTCCTGTTCGAAGATATCACCGAGCGTGTCGAGGCCGAAGAGCGCATCAGCTTCGTGGCGCGTCACGACACGCTGACCAATCTGCCCAATCGCAATCACTTTGGCGAATTGGCGCTTGATGAGCTGGAAAATCGCGCCGAGACCGGGACGTCCAGCGTCCTGATGATCTTCGATATCGATGAGTTCAAGCATGTCAATGACAGCTTTGGCCATGTCGTTGGCGATAAATTGCTGCGCCAGGCTGCCGACAGGCTCCGCGCAGGGCTGCCGGACGGCACAACGCTGGCGCGGCTGGGGGGCGATGAGTTCATCGCCCTGTCAGGTGCCGACATTGAAAGCGCGCGCGCCGGCGCCAGGCGCGTGCTCGACGCGTTTAACGAGCCCTTCATCCTTGATGGTCACCACCTCTCGGTGCAGGTCAGCATTGGCATGGTCATCAGCCGAACCAGCCGGGAAGGGCTTGATGAATTGATGACCAAGGCCGATCTGGCGCTTTATGCTGCCAAAGGTGAAGGCAAAGGTCGTTGTCAGCTTTTCCATCAGCAGATGGATATTGATTATCACTATCGCCAGCGGCTCAAGGCCGATCTGCGCGAAGCGGTGGCGGCGGGCGCATTGTCGCTGGTATTTCAGCCATTACTCGATATCTCCAGTCATCGCGTGGTGTCCTGTGAAGCGCTGGCGCGCTGGACCCATCCTGAATTGGGACCAATTCCGCCCGCCACTTTCATTCCTCTGGCCGAGGAAATGGGCATTATTTCCGAGATCACGGCCTTCGTCGTACGCAGTGCGGTGGCCGAATGCAGCCAATGGGCCGGCGAGATCGGCGTGGCGGTCAATGTTTCGGGACGCGATTTCCGAGGCCTGGACCTGCCTGGCCTGGTTGATGAAGCTCTGGCCGAGTCCGGCTTATCAGCGCCGCGGCTGGAACTGGAAGTGACCGAGACGGCAGTGATCGAGGAAACCGCTCTGGCCCAGAGCGTGCTGGAGAGCCTGTCGGCGCGCGGCATCTCGATCGCCCTGGACGATTTCGGTACGGGCTATTCCTCGCTGAGCTATCTCAGCGCATTGCCATTCAACAAACTCAAGATCGATCGTTCCTTTGTCCAGGATATTGCTGAAGACGAGCGCGCGCTAAGTCTTCTGGCCAATGTTGCCCGGCTGGGGCGCGACCTGGAGCTGACCGTGGTGGCAGAGGGCGTGGAAACAGAAGACCAACTCCACGCCATGCTCAAGCATACCGGCATTCAGCAGGTGCAGGGCTATTTCTTCAGCCGGCCCTTGCCGGCCCGCGATATTGCCGAGTTGATCAGCCACTTAAACAGCCAAACCAGCCCGCTGCTCCCGGCAAAACGTAAACATGGTTAACCTGCTTTAAGGTTCTGATAACCATTATCTTTTGCCCGCATTGGCGCCTAAGTGCCGATCCCCTTGTGATTTTTCCGCATGCGGTAATCCCTAACAAAAGGTTAAAGTGGCGCCATCCGATCGCGGAATGGTATTGGTATATGAGTGCGGCAATGGATAGGGCAGCGGGTGCCACCTCGCAGTTTGCCACCAGTCTGATCGACCTTCTGGATCGCGTGCATTATCGCCGCGTCTCCGTGCAGGAGCAGTTCGATCCGGTCTACAGGTTGCGCTATGAGGCGTATCGACGGGAAGATTTTATCCCGATCAATTCCCAACAGATCACGCGTGACAAGTTTGACGACGCGCCTAATTGCCACTGTTTCGGCATCTATATCGACGATCGCCTGGTCAGTTCGATCCGACTGCATGCGGTCAGTGCGGAGCAGCCGACCTCGCCGAGCCGCTTGATCTGGCCCGACGTGCTGGGTGGCCTGCTCGAAAACGGGGGGCTCTATATCGATCCCAGCCGCTTCACCGCCGACCACGACGCCTCGCTCGAATTTCCGGCGCTACCCTATCTGACCCTGCGCATGGCGGTGATGGCCTGCGAGTATTTCCAGGCCACCCACTGCATTTCCTCGGTGCGATCCGAGCACGGACCGTTCTACCGGCGGGTGTTCGGTCTCGAGCAGATGGCCGGCGCTGGCCATTGGGGCGAATTGAGTTTTCCGGTCTGTTTGTTCGGCGCACGGGTCGAGGTGATCTACAATAAGGTCATGTCCCGCTTCCCCTTCTTCATGTCGACCCATGAAGAACGCGCGGCGCTATTTGCACCCGAGAGCCTGAAAGTGCCGGCCATTGCCCCGACGGCGCGCATGGCGCACCGTCTGCGCCAGCTTGAGGGCGCGCAGGGCTAGCTGCCGGACGAACAGATATTCTGGGAAGTGGTGCCGCCTACGTGACTCGAACACGTGACCCCATCATTACGAATGATGTGCTCTACCAACTGAGCTAAGGCGGCGCTCCAATGGGGCGTGGCCCCAAGTGGATGGCGGGTCTTTTACTGGGCGTTTTCGGTGCGCGCAAGGGGTAAGGATTGATCGGCCGGCAACAAGGTCGGCGCCGCCGCTGCTGGGGACGAGGACGTCACTTGCGGGCGTGCATTGCTGGCCACCGGCACCTTCCATTCGAACGCATCCAACCGGCCGGTGACCGGAGAGACCGGCTCCCATTCGTCGCTGACAATGCCATCGGCGGTCCAGGCCGGGTCGCGCGGTGCGCGCACGGCGCGGGCCAGCCATTCGCGGGCCTTGCCCTGGTCGCCATTCTGGCCTTCCTCGATTTCAGCCATCAGGCTGGCGACGCCCTGGGTCGCCTCGGCATCGGCGAAGGGCGCCAGGGCCTCGCGGGCACGGGCCCAGTCATAAGCGTCGATGGCGGCGCGGGCCATGGCCATGCCGGCGGCGCGATGCGGGGGCGGCATTTCGATGATCTCGCCCAGGCGCTTGAGCCGATCCACCGCCGAGGCGCCGGGTTGGGAATGAGCATAGAGCGCTGCGACATCGGGATGGCCGGTGGCACGCCAGATGCGGCGCAACAGGCTCTGGGCCCGGCGGGCTTCATTGCGGTTGGAATAGATGCGGGCGGCGATCAGTGCGGCAGGCACAAAATCGGGCACCAGCTTGAGTGCGGTCAGCGCATGTTCGAGCGCACTATTGGGCTCGCTCAATTCGCTTTCGCGGGCGCGGGCGGTTTCGATCACGGCCTGGCGGCGGCGCTTTCTGGCTTTTTCCTCGCGCGTTGCGGCAGGCTCGGCATTGACCATGCCGACCGCTTCGGCCCACTGGCCGCGACGGGCCAGATCGTCGAACACGGCCTGGCTGGCCCAATCGGTCTCCGGCGCCAGTGTGAGGGTCTTGCGCGCAAAGGTCAGGGCCGCGTCCGGCCGGTCCTGGGCGCGGGCCTGATCGTACAGGCCGGTGAGGGCCGCAACGGCGGTGTTTTCGCTGGCGATCAGAGCGCGATAGTGCTCGCGCGCGGCCGGCATGTCCCCCAGGGCGAGATCGGCGCGGGCTTCGAGCAGTTTGGCGGCGCCATTGTCGGGCAAGCGCGCCTGGGCCTCGCGGGCCAGCAGGCGAGCGCGGGCCGGATCTCCGGCCTGCAGGGCAATGACGGCGTCCGAGAGAGCGTCGACGCCCTGTTCGCGGCGGCGGGCGGCGCGACGCTTTGCCATGGCCCGGGGTGCCCCGATAATGCGCCGCGTAACGGCCCAGATGGCGATGACGAGGGCGGCGGCCACCAGCAGGATGACCACGGCGGTCCCGAGGCGCGGCTGCAAGCGGTAGCCAGCCAGCTCCAGCGTCAGCGTGCCGGGCAGGGCGATTACCCAGGCTGCGATGCCGGCAATGATCAGGCTGCCGATGATCCAGGAAGCAAGTCGGATCATGCACCATTCTCCCCGGTGAGGGCGCTTTCACGCAATTGGGCGAGGAATTCATCTGCCGCCGCGAGGTGGGCGATGTCGTCGGCAAGATCGCCGGCGGCCGCGCGCATGGAGGCGGGCAGGGCTTCCATCTCGGATTGTGCGGCGGAAAAATCGCGGGCGGCGATGGCAGCTTCAAGCCGCGCGATGATGGCGTCGGGGCTGTCCCCTTCGACTGGCCCGGTGGGCCGCATGGCGACGAGGCCGCGGAACCAGTCGAGGCTGGCATCCTGCCAATTTGCGTCAGTTCCGGCCGGACGCCCGGCGAGCATGTCCGGCAGCACCGCGTCGAGCTGGCGGGCAATGGTACCGGGTTGCGGCAGGCCCGTCGCGGCGCGCCCGGCGATGGCCTCAGGCACCAGATAGTCAGGCTGGGCCTGACGCAAAGCGGCCAGTTCGGTCTCATAGGGCCGGCCGGCGTCAAAGGCGCTTTCCAGCGACGAGAAAATCAATGGCAGGCGTGCGGCGGCAACGCCATTGCCGGCATCTTCGCGCGTGCTCTGGGCCAGTGCGGCCAGTTCGTCCCGCGCCTGAGCCAATTGGGCTGTGGTTTGTTCGGCACTGGCGCGCAGAGCCGAGAGTTCGGCTTCGATCGCACTCAGGTTCTCCGGGGCGGCCGTGTCGCTCGTGGCGCCGGCGGACAGTTCGTCCAGCCGAGCGGAAAGCGCGGCAAGATCTTCGGTTGTGACCAGATTGCTGGTGTCGATCGCGCTGGTCGGTTGGTCTGCCAGGCTGGATTCAATTGCGCCGACCCGCCCCGTCAGGGTCGAAAGCTCGTCCTGCAGCGTGCCGGTCACCGTTTCCAGTTCAGGAATGGCACTGGCAAACTGGGCAAGGCGCGGATCTGCAGGTGGGGCGGCCTGTTCCGGGGTCGGCCACAGGCCATACCAGGCCAGACCATAAGCCGCGCCCAGGCCGAGGGCGCCGCCGACCAGGCCAGCCAGCCAGATGCCGCCGCTGCCGCCCGAGGCTGGCGCAGGCTCACTCTTGGTTTTTGCACTAGAGGCCGGCGCCGGCTTGTTCGGCTTGGTGGAGCCAGCTGTGGGCTTGGTCGCCTCGGCGGACGAAGTGCCGCCGGTCGGCTTGGCCGTGCCTTCCAATACGGGCGGCCTGACCGGTCCGGACTTGCCAGCGGTTTTATCCGCGGGCTTGTCGGTTGCCTTGGGGTCGGTGTCTGGCGTTTGCTTGCCGGTGGTCTCAGCCATGGCCCTTCCTCTCGTTCCGTCCGATCATGGCCCAGTTTGCTCGCGGGCAAAAGCCAGTGCGAGCGCCATCATTGCCTCTTCGCTGGGGTGGTCTGCCAATAGAACGCGGCTGAAGTGATGTTCGATCAGCGGCGCGGCGACATTTTCTGACAGGCAGATGACGGGGAGCTTGCGCCGGGCAGGTTCGGGAATGGCCGAAGCGCCCAGGGTGCAGAAGATTTCAGCGGTGCGGCGTGAATAGAACAGGATTGCGTCAAAGGCGCCTTCGGCCAATTGGCCGGCGATGGCCGTGGGCAGGGTGGTTTCGGCCACCATCTCATAAACCGGCGTGGTGACGACCATCAGCCCGTGCGGGGCGAGCGCGTGGGCGAGGTCGCCGCTCAAATGCCTGCCGGCAGGGTAAAAGACCGGACCGTCGAGCCGGGCCAGGGCAATGGTGGTGACCAGCGAATCAAGCGTGCCATCGGCGGCGACAACCTGCTCGAATCCGAGTTGGCGCGCTTCATGGGCGGTGCGGTCGCCCACGGCATAGACTGGTTTGTCGCGCAATTCAGCGGTCGCATTCAGCTCGGACAGGGCGCGCAGCGCGTTGGAGCTGGTCAGTGCCAGAGCCGAGAAGCCCTCGGCCGGCGGCAAATGGGCGTGCAGCGTCTGGCGCGTCATTAGCGGCACGGTATCGGCCGCAATTTCCAGCGCCGCCAGCCGTTCCTGGGTGGCCTGGGCGTCTGGCTCGGGTCGGGTGATGAGCATGCGCATCAGCTTGACCATTGGCTGAGCCAGTCCGGTCCTGCCTGACTGAGCAGGTCGCGGCCGACGGTTTCGCCCAGGGCCACAGGATCCCGGCCTTCTGCGGTGGCGCGGAAACTGGTCTGCCCGTCGAGGCTGAGAATTTCGCCCTTGAGGGTGAGCAGGCCGTTCTCGTTCAACGTCAACGCGCCGACCGGAGTGCGGCAGGACCCGTCGAGGACCGTGAGCATGGTGCGTTCGGCGGTGATGGCAGTGTGCGTCGGCGCATGGTCGAGCAGCGCGATGAGGTCGGCCAGGCGGTCGTCACCTTCCCGGATGGCCAGGCCAATAGCGCCTTGGGCAGGCGCGGGCATGAAGTCTTCCGGATCGAGAATGGCGGTGGCGCGGTGGCCCTCGTCCAGCCGGTTGAGACCGGCCATGGCGAGCAAGGTGGCGTCCGCAACGCCGTCGAGCAGCTTTTGCAGACGGGTATGTACGTTGCCGCGAAAAGGCACGATGCGCAGATCCGGCCGCAGGCGCAGGGCCTGTGCGGCGCGGCGGATGGACGAGGTTCCAAATCGTGCCCCTTCGGGCAGGTTGTCGATGCCTTTTACGGATACCGAAATAAAGGCGTCTCGGGCATCTTCGCGCTCCAGAAAGGCGGCGAGACGGATACCAGAGGGCAAGCCCGTGGCCACGTCCTTGCTCGAATGCACACCGATATCGATACGGCCGCTGAGCAGGGCTTCGTCAATTTCCTTGGTGAAAACGCCTTTGCCGCCAATGTCGGAAAGGGTGGTATTTTCCTTCTGGCTGCGGTCGCCGCCGGTCGAAAACACCTCAATCTCGATGGTGTCCTGGGCGATGCCGTGGTTTTCCGAGAGCAGATCGCGCACCAGTTTGGCCTGGGCGAGCGCCAAGGGGCTGCCGCGCGTTCCGATCCGGGCGAAGGGGGTGGGCGATTGCATAATCAGGCGGTCCTAGTGTACGCGATAGGCTCATTTGGAGTAGACCAGTTCGTCGTGACCGGGCAAGCGCAAGCCATCATTCTGGGTATTGAAACAAGCTGCGACGAAACCGCCGCAGCCATAGTCGTACGAGATCAATCGGGCCGGGGTACGATAAGTTCCAATGTGGTGCGCTCTCAGCTCGATGAACATGCTGCCTTTGGTGGGGTTGTGCCCGAACTCGCAGCGCGGGCCCATGTCGAATGGCTCGATCATATCATCGCCCAGGCGGTGGCTGAGGCAGGCATTGCACTCAAGGATGTCGACGCCATTGCCGCCACGGCCGGGCCGGGGCTGATTGGCGGGGTGTTGGTGGGGCTGACCACCGGCAAGGCGCTGGCCGCATCGTTGGGCAAGCCACTGATCGCGGTCAATCATCTCGAGGGGCATGCGCTGACGGCGCGGCTGACCGATGGGGTTCAATTCCCCTATCTGATGCTGCTGGTCTCGGGCGGGCATAGCCAGTTCGTGCTGGTGCGCGGGGTTGGCGAGTATGAACGCTGGGGCGGTACGATCGACGACGCGCTGGGCGAGGCCTTCGACAAGGTGGCCAAGCTGCTAAGCCTGGGGCATCCCGGCGGGCCGGCGGTGGAACAAATCGCCACCAAGGGGGATCCGGCCAGGTTCAAGTTCCCGCGTCCCCTGCTGCGCGAGCAGCGGCTGGATTTTTCGTTTTCCGGGCTCAAGACAGCGGTAAGGTTACAGGCCGAGGCGCTGGCGCCACTGAGCGAGCAGGATGTGGCCGACATTGCGGCGGGCTTTCAGGCGGCGGTAACGGAGATCGTCGCCAAACGCTCGCGCCAGGCGCTGGAACGGTTCCGTGCCGAATTGCCCGAGGCCGAGCCGCAACTGGTGGTGGCTGGTGGCGTCGCGGCCAATCGCGCCATTGCGGCAGCGCTTGAAACGGTCACCCGGGAAATGGGCGCGCGCCTGGTCGTGCCGCCGATTGCGCTTTGCACCGACAATGGCGCCATGGTGGCCTGGGCCGGTGCGGAACGGTTTGCCTTGGGCGCGACCGATGGGTTGGCGGTCGAGGCGCGACCGCGCTGGCCGCTCGATGCCCCGGGCATGAAGGTAGATGGCCATGCCGCTTGAAACCGTGGCGGTGATCGGCGGCGGCGCCTGGGGCACGGCCCTGGCGCAGGCGGCTGCCATGGCGGGCCGAGTGGTCCGTCTGGTGGTGCGGACAGCCGAACAGGCCGAGGCGATCAACCGGGCTCATGTCAATGCGACCGCGCTGCCTGGCCAGGCTCTGCTGGCAGGTGTTGTAGCAGCCGACCGCTTGGAGCGGGCCGATATCGTAATCCTGGCGGTGCCGGCGCAATCGACGCGGACGCTGTTGTCCGGGCTGGAACCAGATTTGCTGGCCGGACGCCCGGTGGTGCTCTCGGCCAAGGGTCTGGAAACCGGCACGCTGGCGCGGCAGAGCGAAATCTTGTTCGATATGGCGCCTGAGGCCGTGCCCTATGTGCTCTCCGGCCCCAGCTTTGCAGCCGACCTGGCGGCGGGGCGCCCAACGGCGGTGACCCTTGCCGGGGACGATGCCAGCGCTACCTCGGACCTGGCGGCGGCGCTGGCCGGGCCCAGCTTCCGGCCCTATGCGGCTGATGACCGGATCGGGGTGGAAATCGCCGGGGCACTCAAGAATGTCTATGCCTTGGCCTGTGGCGCGGTGGATGGTGCCAGTCTCGGCGCCTCGGCACGAGCGGCGCTGATTGCGCGTGGCTATGCCGAAATGGCGCGGGTCGTGACGGCCATGGGCGGTTCGGCGCATACGCTGACCGGGCTGGCCGGGCTGGGCGATTTGACCCTGACCTGCACCTCGGTGCAATCGCGCAATTACCAGTTCGGCATGGCGTTGGGGGCCGGTCGTTCGACCGAAGAAATCGTTGCTTCCGGGGCCAAGTTGGCCGAAGGCGTGGCGACGGCGCCGGTTGCAGCCGCTTTGGCCAAAAGTCTTCAAATCGATACGCCGCTGATCGACGCGGTCGATGCAGTTGTGGCCGGCAAGGCCGATATCGCCACCATAGTTGCGGGCCTGATGTCCCGCCCACTCAAAAGGGAAATTTGACATGCTGTTCGCCATGATCGCCAAGGATGCGCCCGGCGCATTGCAGACGCGGCTCGATACACGCCCGGCGCATCTGGATCATCTCAATTCACTGGGCAAGAAACTGGTCTTTGCCGGGGCGCTGCTTAATGCCGAGGAACAGCCGGAAGGCTCGATCGTGGTATTCGAAGCCGTCGATCTGGCCGAGGCCGAAGCGCTGGCGGCGGCAGACCCGTTCGTTCCGGCAGGCGTGTTCTCCAGCTATGAAGTCAAGCGTTGGCGCATTGCCGTCAATACCACCGGCGTGGAGTTGTAGTCAGATGGCCTATTGGCTGATGAAGTCCGAACCAGATGTCTTTTCCTTTGACGATCTGGTTGCCAAGACGGCCAAGGGCGAAACCGAGGAATGGAGCGGGGTGCGCAATTATGCGGCGCGCAACAACATGCGCGAGATGAAGAAAGGCGACGAAGCCTTCTTCTATCACTCCAATATCGGTAAGGAAATCGTGGGCATCATGAAGATCGTGGAGCCCGCACATCCCGACAGCACGGCCGAACTCAACGCCAAGGGTGAAGTGGTGTGGGAATGCGTCGATGTGCAATCGGTCAAGCCCTTCCCACGCCCGGTGAGCCTGGCTGAAATCAAGGCGACGCCTGAACTGGCCGAAGTCGAACTGGTGCGACTCTCGCGCCTGTCAGTGTCCAAGGTCAGCGAAGCGGAATGGAAATTGATTAGCAAAATGGGTGGCTTGTAGCCGTCCCGCAGAGGAGATCGCTTCAGTGAAGCGATTTAAGGCTACAAGGCCCGGAGAGCTATGCTCGTAGGGCGGGCCGCCGTCCCGCAGGGGAAATCGCTCCGATGGCCGCCCATAAGCTGACTTGTCTAATCAACAATAAAGTGGCAAGTCGTCCTTCAATGAGATGGAGACGGTCATGGTCAAGCAGATACGTAGATTCGAAGTGGTCGAGACAGGTCATGTCACGCCCAATATGTTTCGCGTGCGCTTCGGCGGTCCAGAGGTGACGGCGTTTCCCGAAGGCTTTGCCGGTGGCTACCTCAAGCTGCGCATCCCGCTTGAGGGCGATGCGGTAGCGGTGCGCACCTATACGATCCGCCATCAGGACAAGAACGTCATTGATGTCGATTTTGCCTTGCATGGCGACAAGGATGCCGCCGGATTGGCGACGCGCTGGGCGCTCGATGCGCGGCCGGGCATGAGCCTGGAGGCAGGTGGCCCGGGCCAACCCAAGCCGCTGCCTGCGGTGGCGAATGGCCACTATATCATTGCGGGCGACATGACGGCGCTGCCGGCTATTTCGGTCAATCTCGAAGCGCTGGGACCGGACGCCAGTGGCGATGTTTTCCTCGAAATCCAGCACGAGGATGACATCCAGAAACTGGCAGTACCGAATAATGTCAGGCTGCACTGGCTGGTGAACCCCGAACCCGGAAGCCAGCCGGAGCTGCTGGCCGATGCCGTGCGCGCGCTGGCGTGGCCGGAAACCCTCACCTACGCCTGGGTCGCCACCGAATTTGAAGCCATGCGCAATCTACGCACTTATCTGCGCGCAGAGCGCAATTTGGGGACGGACCAGCTCTATATATCGAGCTATTGGAAGCGCGGCCTGATCGAAGACGATCATCGCTCGGTCAAGAGCGCCGATGCGCAGGCTGAAACGCCCGCGTAAGGGCGATCTCCGGCTCCGGTACCAATCCTCCTGGCCTCTATCCTATAGCGCGTACGCAAGTTAAGCTCAGCGGGCGCAATTAATGTGAGGGGGAATGGAAATGGACTTTCTAGCTGTCAACTGGCTGGCCATCGTGCTGGCGACCGTGGCCAGCATGGCGCTGGGTGCGGTCTGGTATGGCGTATTATCCAAGCAATGGATGGCAGCTTCAGGCCGAACCAGAGAGGACATCGATCCCAAGGACTTCATGCCCTATGTCTGGTCGGTGATCGTGCAACTGGTCATGGCCTATTTCCTGGCCGTGCTGACGCCACCGCTGGCCGGCGCGATGACCATCGGTCACGGGTTGCAGATCGCCTTCCTGATGTGGCTGGGCTTTGTGCTGACCTCGATGATCCTCAACCATCGCTACCAGGGCCGGCCCTGGTCGCTGACCGTCATCGATAGTGGTTATATCCTGGCAGCCCTGCTGGTGCAGGGGCTGGTGCTGGGCCTGTTCGGCTAAATTTCAGCTTTCCACCACCACTGGCGGGACCTTTGCCGGTTCCGCCGGGGGTGCATATTTGTTGAGCAGCGGAAGCTGGCTCATCGAGAAAACGACGGTCAGCGGCATGATGCCCCAGACCTTGAACGCCACCCAGAAGTCGGTCGAAAAGCTGCGCCAGACCACTTCATTGAGCACGGCGAGCACGATGAAGAACAGACCCCAATTGAGGGTCAGCTTCCACCAGCCCTCGGGCTTGAGCTTATAGACATCGCCGAAGACATATTTCAGCAGCGATTGCCCGAATATCAGCCCGCCCAGCAGCACCGACGCAAACAGCGTGTTGGTTATGGTGGGCTTGATCTTGATGAAGGTGTCGTCCTGCAGCCAGAGGGTCAGGCCGCCAAAGACCAGAACCACGACGCCGGTGACCAAGGGCATGACGGCGACCTTTTTCAGGATCAGCCAGCTCAGCGCCAGTGAAATGACCATGGCAGCCATGAACCATGCTGTGGCGACGAAAATGTCGGCGCGGCCATTCATGATGAAGAATATCACCAGAGGCCCCAGCTCGAGCGCCAGCTTGATGATCTGGGGGCGCGTTTCGTCCCAATTGATTTCGGGTTCGGCTTTTTCGCTCATTCGACAATCCGTGTGTTGCCGCCAATGTGAGGGGTGCGGCGCCCTGTTGCAAGCCAGTAGCGGACAAGAGTGGTCAGATTTTGGCTGCCCGCTTCGGTCTTTTCTCCTGCCGGGCAGATGGCAGGTCTATTCCTGCCCAGCGATGGCCCGCGCGAAGTCCTGCGCCTCAAACGGCTCCAGATCGCCCACCCCTTCGCCCACACCGATGAAATGCACCGGCAGGCCAAATTTCCTGGCGATGGCGACGAGGATGCCGCCACGGGCGGTGCCGTCGAGCTTGGTCATGACGAGGCCGGTCACGCTGGCGCGCTGGCCAAAAATTTCGACCTGTTTGAGCGCATTCTGGCCCGTGGTCGCGTCCAGGGTGAGCAGGGTCGCGTGCGGTGCCTCAGGATCGACCTTCTTGATGACGCGGATGATCTTTTCCAGCTCGTTCATCAGCTCGTCGCGGTTCTGCAGACGTCCCGCGGTGTCGATGATCAGGACGTCGTGCGCTTCGGCCCTGGCCTGGGTGACAGCGTCGAAAGCGAGGCCGGAGGCGTCGGCGCCAGTTGGCCGGGCAACGACCTGGGCGCCGGTGCGCTCGCCCCAGATCTGCAATTGCTCGATTGCTGCCGCGCGGAAGGTGTCGCCCGCAGCCAGCATGACCGATTTGCCTTCGGCGGCAAATTTTTGCGCCAGCTTGCCGATCGTGGTGGTCTTGCCCGAGCCATTGACCCCGATCATCAGGATGATGAACGGCTTTTTGCTGCTGTCGATCAACAAGGGCTGGGCGACAGGGGCAAGGACCTGCTCGACCTCGGTGGCCAGAACAGCGCGCACATCTTCGCCTGAAACATCCTTGTCGAAGCGGTCGCGGCGCAGGGTCTCGGTGATGGCGATGGCCGTATCGATGCCCAGATCTGCCTGGATCAATACGTCTTCGAGTTCGTCCAGCGTGGCTGCGTCGAGCTTGCGCTTGGTAAAGACCGAGGTGATCGAGCTGGTCAGGTTATCCGAAGAGCGCTTGAGGCCGGAGGCGAGGCGCGCAAACCAGCCCTTGGGCTGTTCGGGCTCTCCCACCGCCTGTGGGGCGGCAGCCAGATTGTCCTCGACGTCCTCAATATAATCGGGTGTGGTCTCCGGAGGTCCGGGTGGCAGATCGTGCTCGGGCGCCGGGGGGGCGTCCGTGGGCTCGGTTGGCGCTGGCGGCTCGGCCTCCGGTTCCGGCACGTCGGGAATGGCGTCCGGGGTCACCGGGGTTTCCGGAACAGTCTCTTCGGGCGCAGGGGTTGGTTCGGGCTGATTGCCGCCAAACAGGCGCTGGAAGAAGCCGGGTTTCTTTTCGCTCATGCGATGTCCTTGATAATCACGCGGCGGCCGGCAAAAGCTCGCCGGCCAGCCCGTCGTTGCTGCGGCCGGAAATCCGAACGCTGAGCAGATCGCCCGCCTCGGTTCCGGCAACGCGCACGGGAATGAATTGTTCAGTCCGTCCCAGGCCACCGCGTTCCATCAGAACAGATTCTGTCTGCCCGATGCGGCTGTCGCAAAGGGCGCGAAACTGTTTTTCGCCCGCAACACGCAACTGGGTCGCCCGCTGCCGGGCTACGGCCTTGCTCACCTGCGGCATGCGGGCCGCGGGGGTGCCAGGACGGGGCGAATAGGGGAAGGCATGGATATAGGTCAGGTTCGCATCGGCGATGATCCGCAGCGAATTTTCGAACATGGCGTCGGTTTCGGTCGGGAAGCCGGCAATAATGTCGGCGCCAAACACCATGTCGGGACGGAGCGAGCGGAGCTTTTCGACAACCGCCAGCGCATCGTCACGCAGATGCCGGCGCTTCATGCGCTTCAAAATCATGTCGTCGCCCGATTGCAGCGAGAGATGCAGATGCGGCATCAGGCGCTGGTCGGTGACCGCTTCGTAAAGCGCGGGGTCCGCTTCAATACTGTCGATCGAGGAAATGCGCAGGCGTGGCAGATCGGGGACATGTTTCAGGATCGACTGGATCAGCAGCCCAAGCGTGGGAGCGCCGGGCAGGTCCGGACCATAGGAGGTGATGTCGACGCCGGTCAGAACCACTTCGCCACAGCCATTGGCCACCAGCGTCTTGATCTGCTCGACGACCACGCCCATGGGCACGGAGCGCGACGGGCCGCGGCCGAAGGGGATGATGCAGAAGGTACAGCGGTGATCGCAGCCATTCTGCACCTGCACAAAGGCGCGGGTGTGTCCATCCAGGCCCTCGATAAGGTGCCCGGCGGTTTCGCGCACGCTCATGATGTCGTTGACCTGCACCTTGTCATTGAGCGGCGTGCCAAAAACCACGGGCTTGTAGCTGTCCGCTTTGAGCTTGTCGGCATTGCCGATGACCAGGTCCACCTCGTCCATCTCGCCAAAAGACCGGGCCTCGGTCTGGGCGGCGCAGCCGGTGACGATGATGCGCGCTTCCGGGTTATCGCGACGGGCCCTGCGCACGGCTTGCCTCGCCTGCCGGACCGCCTCGGCAGTCACGGCGCAGCTATTGATGATGATCGCATTGTCCAGGCCTGCCTTTTCGGCCTCCGACTTCATCACCGCGCCTTCATAGGCGTTGAGGCGACAACCGAATGTCAGCGTTTCAATGGCCATCAGGCCGCCTCGCTGCGGGTCCAGGCACCTGTCGTCGGGTTCAGGTTGCCGCGCCATTCGAACTCGGCCGGGCCGGTCAGGGTCACGTGGTCATTGTCGAGCCATTCCACGATCAGATCGCCACCGGGCACGGTGACCGTGGCTTTGCGGGCGGTGCGCCGGGTGCGGGCGCCATTCACCAGCGCGGCGCAGGCGGCCGTGCCGCAGGCCTGGGTCAAGCCGGCGCCGCGCTCCCAGGTCCGGAGCACGATGTGGTCGGGCCGGACCACCTCAGCGATGGAAATATTGGCCCGCTCGGGAAAGAGCGGGTGGTTTTCGAGCAGCGGCCCGAAGCGGTCGAGCGCAAAGCTCCACACATCGTCCTTGACCCAGAAGGTCGCGTGGGGATTGCCCATGGATGCGACGGACGGAGAATGCAGCACCGGCGCGTCGATGGGGCCGACCTGCAATTCGACATAGCGGGTGTCGGCAAATTCCTCACTGAGGGGAATTTCGTACCAGGCAAATTTCGGCGAGCCCATGTCGACAGTGATCTGGCCGTCTTCGGTTTCCTCGCCAAACAGGATTCCAGCGAGGGTTTCAAAGGTGAAGCGCTGGCGCCCCAGTTCGGCCGTCAGGGCCTGGACCACGCAACGCATGCCATTGCCGCAGGCCTGGGCGCGCGAGCCGTCGGAATTGATGATTTCAACATAGTTGATGGTGCCCGGCGTCCTGGGATCATGAATGGCCATGATCTGGTCGAACCGGGTTTCGGCGCGTGCATTGATGGCAATGGCGGCCTCGGGCGTGACGCGCGCATTGGTTCCGCGCAGGTCGGCCACGATGATCTGGTTGCCCAGCCCGTTCATCTTCAAAAAGGGGACGTCGCTCAACTCGCAATTCCGTGCTGTTGCCGCCTATGGAGCAGCGTTGTCGTCCTATATGGCGGAATTGGCCTTCAAATGCCAGTCCGGCGGCTTGCCTGGGCCGGCTTCGGTCGGTCGCTTATGAGTGTGAGTCGTTTCAATTTTCTTTTCATCTTAACCACTTGGGTTAGGCAGGCCCTTAACCAGAGCCGCAATTTTGGGGTGCTTCGGGACGGCGATGAGATAGTGTGACAGGCGAAGAATTTTGTCCGTGCAGCCCTTGGGAGTTCTGCCGATGAACATGCCACTCATCTCGGACCAGATCATTACCGACTGGCAGTCGCACTATCCTCAGATCTGGGGCAAGCAGGCGCTGCGTTTACAGCACCGCCTCGCCGACTCGCCGCTGTTCACCGATGAGGCGCTGGCCGCGTTGATCGAGAACAGCCCGCGCGAAGCCTATCACGTCAATTATTCGCAGAAGACGCCGGGCAATCCGCCCAAGCGGCGCGAGGGTGAGATCAAGGGGCTTTCGGGCGCCGAGGTGATCGAGACGGTCAAGACCGGCAATATCTGGGTTAATCTGACCGCCCCCGCCAAGACCAACCCGGCCTATGGCGCATTGCTGGACAGCCTCTACAGCGAGTTCGAGGAGCGCGTGCCCGGCTTTGCGAGCTACAAGCGAAACCTGACCATTCTGATCTCGTCGCCCAATGTCTCGGTCAAGTACCATTCCGACGTGCCGGGCCAGAGCTTGTGGCAAGTGCGTGGTACCAAGAAGGTCTATGTCTATCCCGCCCAGGCGCCCTTCATTTCCCAGCCGGCGCTGGAAAAGCTGATCCTGGGACAATTGCGCGAAACCGACATGCCGTTCGAACCCTGGTTCGATGATTTTGCCCAGATCTATGATCTGGAAGCAGGGCAAATGCTGCATTGGCCGCTTAATGGGCCACATCGCGTGGTCAATCACGGCATGCTCAATGTCAGTTTCACCACCGAGCACTGGACCGACGATCTGCGCAAGCATTACGCGGTCAACTATGCCAATGGCGTGCTGCGCAACAAGTTGGGGATGCAGAAGCTCGGCCAGCACGTGACGGGCCTGAGCTATCTCACCAAGCTGGCTATTGCTGGGGCGGTGAAGTTTTCCCCGCTCAATCCGCAGAAAAAGAAGGTCTATACTGTCGACTTTCAGGTCGACCCGATGGCGCCTGAAGGCGTGCGCGATATCGCTGCGCATACATTCGCCAAATGAGTGCAGCGCACGCGCTTGCCGGACAGGACGACCGTCGCGCCCGGGGCGCGCAGGCGATCAGCTACGGGCTTGCCGCGTCCACCATCCGGGACCGCGCCGGGATCGAAGCCATTGCCGATCGTTGGCTTGGCCTGGAAGCGCCTGGCACGGGTTTCAACCTGTTCCAAAGCCTGGGCTGGGCACGCGCCATCTTCGATTTCGAACGCGAGAGGGGCAATGCCGCCTTTGATCCGGTGATTGCCACGGTATCGGATGGTCGCCGGCTGGTCGGGGTTCTGCCGCTTGAGCGCATTCGTACCGGCGCCCGTTCTCTGCTCGTGCCGCTCGGGCATGGCTTTGCCCAGACCAGCGATGCGCTGGTCGATGCCGATAGGGACGCGGGCCCGGTGGTTGCCCACCTGTTGCGGGCGGCTGCCTCTGCCGTCCCCAGCGACGGGATCAGCCTGCTCAAGGTGCGTGATGGGTCTGCTTTGGCCCAGGGCCTGCCGCAGATCAGCATCCGGACTGGTGCCGAACAGGGTGCGCCCTATGTAGCCCTTGATGGCTTTGCTGACTTCGCCCGCTATTTTGCGACAGTTCGGACCAAGACACGCAAGAACATGCGCAATGCGCGGAACCGGCTGGAGCGAGAGGGACCGGTCGAACACAAGATCATAGAGGATGCTGCCGAGCGTCAGGCGCTGATCGAGCGTACGCTGGAGGGCCGCGCCGAGCGGCTCAAGGAACAGGGGCTCACCTCACGTGCCTTCCGCGACAGCGGGTTTCGCGATTTCTGCACGAGCCTGGTGGAACGCACAGACATCGAGTTGCGCGCATTTTCATTGCAACACCAGGGGCGGCCCCTGGCCGAACAATGGGGTTTCGTGCATGGCGGGCGCTACTACGCCTATGTGGCCAATCGCGATTTTTCGCATTCCGACGAGAGCCCGGGCAAGCTGCAACTGAGCGACATCATCCGCACCTGTGCCGATCAGGGCCTGAAGGGCTGCGATCTGGGTGTGCCGGCGATGCCGTATAAGCTCACCTTTGCCACCGAAACCATCGTGGTGCGCGACTATGCCTTGCCGCTCACTCGGCGCGGCTGGGCGATGTTCCGGGTCTGGGACGTCTTGTTGCGACCGTCATTGAAGCGGCTTGTACTGGCCCTGCCGGCAGGTCTGCGATCAGCACTCATGCGTCTGGCCGGGCACGGGCACTAGTATCAGCGCTCTTTCTTGACTCTGCCCCGGCTTTGAACTAAAGCCAGCCCGTTCATCAGGCTTCTTGCTCCTGACCAGCCGACCGGGACCCTTTAAGGTATAAACCGATCCCGGAGGCCAACACCCGCCAGCGCGTTGCGCCCGCGGGTGGGTTTTGCATTTGGCCATTTGGACCCTATCTCTTGCGGGATTGGCCCGCGAGCGAAAAGGACGAGACATGTTTGATAGCTTAAGCGACCGGCTTGGCAAGATTTTCGAGGGACTGCGTGGACGCGGCGCGCTGAACGCTGCCGATGTCGACGCCGCCATGCGCGAAATCCGCCGGGCGCTGATCGAGGCCGACGTTTCGCTTGAAGTGGTGCGCGCCTTTGTCGAGCAGGTCCGCGAACGCGCTGTGGGCGCCGAAGTCACCCGCTCGGTGACACCGGGCCAACAGGTGGTCAAGATCGTCAATGACGAGCTGGTGCAGGTCCTGGGGTCCGATGCCGTTACCATCGACCTCAATGCCCCCGCGCCGGTCACTCTTTTGATGGTGGGCCTGCAGGGCTCGGGCAAGACCACCACTACGGCCAAGATCGCCAAGCGGCTCAAGGACCGGCAGAAAAAGAAGGTCTTGCTCGCCTCGCTCGATACGCGCCGTCCGGCGGCCATGGAGCAGCTGCGCGTGTTGGGCGAACAGGTCGGCGTCGACACGCTGCCGATCGTTGCCAGTGAAACACCCGTCGAGATTGCCCGCCGCGCCGAGCGCGAGGGGCGGCTGGGCGGCTATGATGTGCTCATTCTCGATACGGCGGGCCGTACGCATATCGATGAAGAGCTGATGGAAGAAACCGTTTCCATCAAGGACATCGCCAATCCGCATGAAATCCTGCTTGTCGTCGATGCGCTGACCGGCCAGGACGCGATCAATGTGGCGCGTAGTTTCGACGGACGTCTGGATGTCACCGGCATCGTTATGACTCGCGTCGATGGCGACGGTCGTGGCGGCGCGGCGCTCTCGATGCGCGCGGCCACCGGCAAGCCGATCAAGCTGATCGGTGTCGGCGAAAAGATGGATGCGCTGGAAGATTTCCACCCCAGCCGTATCGCCGACCGCATCCTGGGCATGGGCGACATCGTTTCGCTGGTCGAAAAGGCCGCCGAGCATGTGTCGGCCGAAGACGCCCAGAAAATGGCGGAGAAGCTCAAGAAGGGTGCCTTCGACTTCGAGGATCTGCGCAGCCAGTTGCAGCAGATGAAGAAGATGGGCGGCATGGGCGGGCTGATGGGCATGCTGCCCGGGGCTGGCCAGCTCAAGAAAGCCATGGCGGGCGCCAATGTTGACGAAAAGGTTTTTGACCGCCAGATCGCCATCATCAATTCCATGACCAAGAAGGAGCGGGCCAATCCGGACCTGCTCAATGCCTCCCGCCGCAAGCGCATTGCCGCCGGCGCGGGCGTCGAGGTCTCGGAAATCAACAAGCTGGCCAAGCAACACCGCCAGATGGCGGACATGATGAAGAAGGTTTCCAAGGGCGGCATGGGCTCGCTGGCCGGCATGTTCGGCGGCAAGATGGGTGGGATGATGGGCGGCATGCCCGATCTTTCCAAGATGGATCCCAAGCAGCTTGAAGCCATGGCGCGTCAGGCTGGCGTCGACCCTGAACAATTGAAGGGTCTGCCGTCAGCTGGTGTGCCAGCACAGAAATCGCTGCCCAGCGACGTCAATGCGCTTCTCAAATCCTCCGGCGGACCGGCTCTGCCGGGTCTCGGCGGAGCCCCCCGTTTCCCTGGCCTGCCGGGCCTGGGCAAGAAGAAATAATCCGTTTCAACAAACTAACGAACTGACAGGACTGACAAAATGGCACTCAAGCTTCGTCTCGCCCGTGGCGGCACCAAGAAGCGTCCCTTCTACCACATCGTGGTTGCCGATGTGCGCTCGCCGCGCGATGGCCGCTTCATTGAAAAGCTGGGCACCTACAACCCGCTGCTGGCCAAGGATGCCGAAAACCGCGTTGTGCTGAACGCCGAGCGCGTGCAGCACTGGCTCTCGCATGGTGCACTGCCGACCGACCGCGTGCTGCGTTTCCTCGACGCTGCCGGTATTTCCAAGCGTCCGGCCCGCAACAACCCGAACAAGGGTGTGCCCGGCGACAAGGCCAAGGAACGCGCCGAAGAACGCGCTGCCCGCGAAGCCGCTGCCAACGCACCGGCAGAAGAAGCTGCTTCGGCCGAATAAGCTTCTGGCGATTGCCTAGATAATAAAGCCCCGGTGGTGACACCGGGGCTTTTCTGTTTGTGATGGGTGTTTTGTCTCAGGCTTTGAGCTTCGCCAGGATCGCTGCGCCCATTTCCTCGGTGCCAACGGTCCTGCAATTGTCCTGTGCGATATCGCCGGTGCGCAGACCATCGCTGAGGACGGCGGAGATGGCGTTTTCGACTTGGGTGGCAAGTTCGACCATGTTGAACGAATAGCGCAACGCCATGGCGAAGCTGGCGATCATGGCGATGGGGTTGGCAATGCCCTGGCCAGCAATGTCGGGGGCCGAGCCGTGCACGGGCTCGTAAAACGCCTTGCGCTTGCCGGTGGCCGGATCGGGGGCGCCGAGCGAGGCGGAGGGCAGCATGCCCAGCGAGCCGGTCAGCATGGCCGCAACGTCGGAGAGAATGTCGCCAAACAGGTTATCGGTGACCATGACGTCGAACTGCTTGGGGGTGCGGACGAGCTGCATCGCGGCGTTGTCGGCCAGAATGTGGTGCAGCTCGACATCGGAATAGTCCTTGGCGACATTGCGGACCACTTCGTCCCAGAGAACGCCGGATTTCATCACGTTCTTTTTGTCCGCCGAGTGGACCTTGCCGCCGCGGGTCCGGGCCAGGTCGAAGGCGACGCGGGCGATGCGGTCGATTTCATAGGTCTCATAGACCTGGGTATCGATGGCGCGCTTCTGGCCGTCGCCCAGATCGGTGATGGTCTTGGGTTCGCCGAAATAGACGCCGCCGGTCAGTTCGCGCACGATGAGAATATCGAGGCCTTCCACCAGTTCCTTCTTGAGCGAGGAGGCCGAGGCCAGGGCCGGATAGCAGATTGCGGGGCGCAGATTGGCGAACACGGCCAATTCCTTGCGCAGGCGCAACAGGGCGGCTTCGGGGCGGTGCTCATAGGGAACGTCATCCCATTTAGGACCGCCCACCGCGCCGAAGATCACCGCGTCGGCGGCGTTGGCTTTGGCGACGTCTTCGTCAGTAATGGCCACGCCATGGGCGTCATAGGCAGCGCCACCAGCCAGGCCGGTATCGGTCGAGAAATCGGTCAGACCCTCGGCATTGGTCCAGGCGATGAGTTTTTCCACCTCGACCATGATCTCGGTGCCGATGCCGTCGCCGGGCAGAAGGAAAAGGGAATGGGTGGCCATGTTGGATAAGCTCCTCGCCGTACTGGTGGGTACACCTGAATTTGGTGCCGACATACAAGGTTTTCAGGCGATTGCGCAAGGCGACTTCAGGCGAATCCGTTCCGCGCGAACAGCACCCAGAAGGCAAAGACATTTGTGAGCATGTGCGCCAGGCTCACGTAAAACACCGAGCCGGTGCGCCAGGTGACCCAGTTCCAGAAAAGACCCAGGGCTGATGCCCCACCGATAAGGGCCAGTGCTCCGCCGTCGAAGACAATGCCATGGCTGAGAGCCAGGGGGATATGCCAGGCGGTAAACAGGGCCCAGCCGAGCCAGAAGCCAAGTCGCGGCTTGTCCCGAAATGTGCCGAGAAAGCCGCCGCGCCAGGCGATCTCCTCGAGCGGGCCGTTGATGGCGGCGATCAGCAGCGCCAGATACATGCTTCCATGAGTCAGGATCGAGGTGTTGGGTACGAAATTGGCCAGTGCGACAATGCCGACCTGCACCAGCAAGAGCGGAATGATCCACCAGTCGCGCCAGCGCAGTCTTTCGGAAAACAGCCGTCCGTCATTGCCTTCGAGCGCATGCCAGCCGATGACCGGCAGGCAGAAGAACAGCCAGTAGAAGGTCAGGGTGAAAAGATACCCGTGTTGCGGGTGCCAGGCCGTCAGCGAGGGCACCACGAAAAACAGCGCCCCGATAAGGAGCGCTGCGTGAAAAGTGAGGGCAATCTGTTTTCTGTTCATCGCCCCGCCCGGGATCAGGCGTGGCTGGCGGCCGCGCCGATGCGGGCGGTGACCTCGATCTCGATCTTCATGCCCTCTTCGATCATCTGCACAATGAGCATGGAAGCGGCGGGCCGGATATCGGTGAAGACCGGGCCGACGGTAGCAACGACCTCGTCCACATAGGAGCGGTCGCCAACATAGTAGACGACGCGGACGGTATCCTGGATGGAGGAACCCGCTTCCTTAAGAGCCTTGTCGATGGTGACCAACGCATTTTTTGCCTGTTCACCAACGCTCTCGGGCATAGTCATGGTGGCATAATCATAGCCGGTGGTGCCGGACACATAGACAGTGTCCTCATGGCGCACAGCGCGGGAATAGCCAAAGGTGGCTTCAAAGGGGGAGCCGGTGGAAACGCGCTGAACCAATTCTGTCTCTTTGCTTAAAGGTTAGAGCCAGGGACGTTCGGCTGCCATCTTGCCTTCAAAAGCGGAGATGGAGGGATCCGATTTCAGCGTGCCGGCAATGTCGTCGAGACCTTCGAGCAGGATCTGCTTGCGGGAAGGGTCGATGTCGAAATTGAGCGTGCCGCCATCGGGGCCTTTGATGGTCTGGGCTTCGAGGTCGACTGTCAGGGTGGCATTGGATCCGCGCTCGGCATCATCGAGCAGGAGCTTGAGTTGCTCGGGTGTCACGACCAGGGGCAGGATGCCGTTTTTGAAGCAGTTATTATAGAAAATGTCGGCGAAGCTGGTGGAGATCACACAGCGAATGCCGAAATCGAGCAGCGCCCAGGGGGCGTGTTCGCGGCTGGAACCACAACCGAAATTATCGCCGGCGATGATGATCTGCGCGTTGCGATAGGCGGGCTTGTTGAGCACGAAATCGGGGTTCTCCGAGCCGTCCTCATGGTAGCGCATCTCGGAGAACAGCGCGGTGCCGAGACCCGTCCGCTTGATGGTCTTCAAATACTGCTTGGGGATGATCATGTCGGTGTCGATATTGATGATCGGCAGGGGCGCCGCGACACCGGTCAGGGTGGTGAACTTGTCCATAGGGCTTAGGAACCTCGCTATTGGCCACGGTCATCGCGCAAAAGCAGGCTCGCGGTCAAGGCCAAACCGTACCGAAGCGTACGGTTGGGGTGCTGCTGTGGTCGGTCAGGCCAAGGAGGGTGTCTGCGGGCCCATGGATCAGAACTTGTAGCGCAGCCCGGCCGTCACCGCGTTGGAGCCGTCGATATGGGCAATGGTGCCGAAGCCGCCGGAGCGGTGCTGGATGCGGCCAAAGGCTTCCCATTCGGGGTGATCGTCATGCGAAACCGCAATTTCCGGTGCGAGGTAATAGAGTACCGTTGCGCTCTGGCCAGAGGCCACGGTGCGGGTCGTCTCAACGCCGATGGTGTCGGTGACGACCGAGAAACCGCCGGTGATCGACGGGGTTATGTTGAGCGGCCCCAGCTCGACTTCAGTCAGCCGACCTACCAGGCCCGCCCAGGCTTCGGCAGAACTGGTCTCGCCGACGCCCATGCGCAGGCCCAGCCCTGCCTCAAGGCCCAAGGCGAAGCTTTCATATTCGTAGAAGAACCGCTGATAGCCGGCGCCGAGGAAGGCGTTGGTTTCATAGCCGCTGCTCCAGAACGTCAGGGCATCGCCGAAAAAGCCGCTGCTCATCGGCCCGCCGAAAACGAAGATGGATTCGTCCCGATTGGCGGGCACGTCCTGGGCGACAATGGGGAGGCTCATGGCCCCGAGCACCAGAATAATGGCGCCGGCGAATTTGCTCATCGATTTTTCATTCCTGTTCGCGGAACTAAAACGCCAACAGGCGGAACAGGTTCACGGCCGCGTGTTCACATTTCTTTCTGCCCCTTCGGATTGGGCCGGTGGAACGGGGCCGCGCGCGCCGCGTTTGTTTTCCAATGAGCAAAGGAGGAAACCATGGACGCCATTCCAGCCACTATTCATGAAGGCATGCGTGTCGTGGACAATGCCATGCAGCCCATAGGCACGGTGGAGGCCTTTCGCAGCACCGACGAAGCGCCGGACGCTCCGGATGTGGATGCGGCGGGCGTCAGCCCGGTGTTGGACCGGCAGCGCAATGATCTGACGGGACTGTTGGCCGATCTGTTTCACCCCGATGATGGCCTGCCTCGCGAAATGCAGGAAAAGGCACTGCGCGAGGGCTTCGTGCGGCTTGATGCTGACGGATTTCTCGCCTCGGACCGCTATATCTTCCCCGAGCATATCGATCGGGTGGAAGAAGACCGGCTGGTGCTCTCGGTCGGGCGCAAGGATCTGCTCAAGGCCTGAGTGACCAAGGAACCAAGATGCCTGCCCTTCATTCCCGCGTGGAATGGAGGGCAATTGTTTATGCCGGTCCATTCTTGCGTTGATAGATTTGCTTTGCGGTCGTGTAACATACGCCTACGCACAAGAAGTGTTTCCGGCGGATGGTGCGGGATTCTCGTGGCATCTTGCTGTCGTTCTTTTTAACCACCACAGTTTACCACCTCAGCAAACTTGCCAGGCGGACTTGGTAGAACTGCGGATTACGGCGCCCTTTGTGCCCGTGATGATCTCTCCCATGGTGGCTCGGGCCACCGCTTATTGGGAGATGATCATGTTGTACAAGCGTATGATTGCAGCCGTTATGGTGTCGGTTGTGTTGATGCCATCTATAGCCTCGGCCGGTGGTCTGCTGGGTGGCGGCGGTTCGGGCGGCGGCAGCGTGCTGGGCATTGTTGGCGATGGCGACAGCGGCGCGCTGGTGACCGTCAATTCGGGCAATGCCGGGGATAGCGGGCTGGTCAATGTCGGCGCGGGTGGCAGTGGTGGCGCCCTGACCGCCAATGTCGGTGGCGGCACCTCGCCGGTGGTGGATGCTTCGGTGATGGGCTCGGAAGGCATTGCCGACGTCAACGCCGATCTGGGCGGTGTCGAAGCCAATGTGAATGTCGGTGGCTCCGACAGCCTCATCCGCGTCGATGTCGGCACCGGCTCGGGCGGTGGTAATGGCGGCAATGGCGGCAATGGCGGTAACGGTGGCAATGGGTCCAATGGCGCGACCGGAGCCAATGGCAATAACGGCACCAACGGCGGCTGGTTCATTTTCGGCAATCGCGGAAATTCGTCTTCGCCGTCTTCGGCCGGCATCACGGCGGTCTGCGCCAACAATGCCAATCCGAGCCAGTTGATGGCGCTGTTCCAGAAAAGCTCGACCCGCGGGTGGAACCGGGCCAGCGGCATTCAGCTCATTCCGATCAAGGTCTGTGCCGATATGCGTCGCCAGATGGCCAACTGGCTCGCATCCAATGGCCAATATCACCGCATGATTGGCGCGGTGGCGCAGGATCCCTTGATCAACGCCGCCCTCAGCCGCACCCAATACCGTCCTGGTCACGTGCTGGGTGTGCACAAGCAGGGGGCGACGCTGATGGTCTACGTGTTCTGACTCTGCCTCCAGTCAGGCCGTAGCGGGCCGGTCGCCTCCCCCAGGCGGCCGGCCTTGCGGCGGCTCAGGCCGGGCGGGCGGCCAGCACCATGTAGTTAACGGCCATGTCGGGGGAGGCGCGCCATTCGTCGGCCAGCGGATTGAAGGTCACGCCGGTCTGGTCGATCACCTTGAGCCCGTTGCGTCGCAATTGGGCGTTGACCTCCTCGGGGGTGAGGAACTTCTTCCAGTCATGGGTGCCGCGCGGCAGCCAGCGCAGCACATATTCAGCGCCGATGATGGCGAGGGCCCAGGAGCGGGCCGTGCGGTTGAGCGTGGCGGTAAACATCAGCCCGCCGGGCGCGACGAGGTCGGCGCAGCTCTTCATGTAGAGCGGGACATTGTCGACATGCTCGACCACTTCCATGTTGAGGACCACATCAAAGCTTTTGCCGGCGGCGACCAGGGCTTCGCTGGTGGTGGCGCGATAGTCGATCTCAAGCCCTGATTGTTCGGCGTGAATTTTCGCAATGGCGATATTGCGCTCTGCCGCGTCGACGCCGGTGACCGTCGCCCCCAGCCGCGTCAGCGGTTCGCACAAGAGGCCACCGCCACAACCGACATCGAGAATGCGCAGACCTTGGAAGGGACGCAATATGGACGGATCGCGGTCAAAATGGCGGATTAGGTGGTCGCGGATATAGCTCATCCGTACCGGATTGAACTTGTGCAGCGGCTTGAACTTGCCCTTGGGGTCCCACCATTGCTCGGCCATGGCCGTGAATTTGGCGATTTCGGCGTCGTTGACGGTGGTCTGGGACATCGGCAGCTCCTTGTGCACCCATATGACCTACAGGCGAGGGCAGGAGCAAGGCACGGCCTGTCGCAGGGGCATTGCGTCGCCGATGCCCATTGATTGCGCATCGGCTTTGTGGCATGTCGCGCCCAACATTAAAGCGTAACGCCGGGTTCGGCGGATCAGCGGGGAAACTGTCTTGGCCCGTATCGTCGTCAAGTTCGGTGGCACTTCGGTGGCCAATGTGGAGCGTATCCGCAATGCGGCGCGCCATATCAAGCGAGAGGTCGAGGCCGGCAATGAAGTTGCCGTGGTGGTTTCGGCCATGAGCGGCAAGACCAATGAACTGGTCGGCTGGGTCAACGAGGCTTCCAAATTCCACGATGCGCGCGAGTATGACGCCGTGCTCGCTTCGGGCGAGCAGGTCACGGCGGGCCTGATGGCTATTGTCTTGAGCGAAATGGGCATCCAGTCGCGCAGTTTCGCTGGCTGGCAGGTCCCCATTCATACCGACGATTCCCACGGTGCGGCGCGGATTACCGATATCGACCCGACCGAGCTCGACAAACGCATGAGCGATGGCTGGGTGCCGGTAATCACCGGCTTCCAAGGCATTTCACCGCATGGCCGCGTGACAACGCTCGGGCGCGGTGGCTCGGATACCTCGGCGGTCGCGGTGGCAGCTGCGGTCAAGGCGGAGCGGTGCGATATCTATACCGATGTCGATGGTGTCTACACGACCGACCCCCGCATCGTGCCCAAGGCGCAGCGCATGACCAAGATTTCCTTTGAGGAAATGCTGGAAATGGCTTCGCTCGGCGCCAAGGTGCTGATGATCCGATCGGTGGAAATGGCCATGGCGCACAAGGTCCGCCTGACCGTCCGCTCCAGTTTCGATGACCCGGACGCGCCGCAGATCGCGCCCGATGGGACGCCGGGTGTGCCCGGCACGCTTGTCTGCGATGAGGATGAGATCATGGAAAAGCAGATCGTTTCGGGCGTGACGCTCGCCAAGGCCGAAGCCAAGATCACCCTGCGCAAGGTCAAGGACAGTCCGGGTGTCGCCGCCGCCATTTTCGGCACGCTGGCTGACAAAGGCATTATCGTTGACATGATCGTGCAGAACATTGCCGATGATGGCGCGACCACCGACATCACCTTTACCGTGCCCGACAGCGAATATGACAAGGCGGTCAAGGCGCTGGAAGACAATGGCGGACGCTTTGAATATGCGCGTCTTTCCGGCTCCAAGGGCGGCGCGAAGGTCTCGGTGGTGGGCGTGGGTATGCGTTCTCACGCCGGTGTTGCGTCCTCGATGTTCAAGGCTCTGGCCGACAAGGGGATCAATATCCAGCTGATCACCACTTCGGAAATCAAGACCTCGGTGTTGATCGATGAAGAATATGCCGAGCTTGCGGTTCGCGCCTTGCACACCTATTACGGTCTGGACAGACAGGACGCCTGACCCAGTCGAGGGGACACGGGCCGCGTCCTTCAAATAGGGGGGCGGCTTTGCGGGCCGCCTTGGAGAGGCATGGTCACGACCATAGGCGGCCCCAGGGTGCTGCTGCGGCAGTTGCGCGAGACGATGGCGGAGCCCTTGGCTTCGCAGGAACGTCTCGACAAAATCGTGGGCCTGATCGCTGAGAACATGCGAGCCGATGTGTGCTCGTTCTATGTGCTGCGCGATGACGGCGCACTTGAGTTGTTCGCCACGCGCGGGCTGAACACCGAATCGGTCCACTTGACGACATTGCGCCTGGGCGAAGGCCTGGTGGGCCTGATTGCCGCCGAGGCCGAGCCGCTCAGCCTGGACGACGCCACCAGCCATCCCGCCTTTGCCTACCGGCCCGAAACGGGCGAGGAAAAATACAACTCCTTCCTCGGCGTGCCGGTGCTGCGGGCCGGCCAGACGCTGGGCGTGCTGGTGGTGCAGAATGCCGACCGGCGCCATTATGGCGAGGATGAAACCGAGGCGATGCTGACCACGGCCACAATCCTGGCCGAGATGATCGCTACCAGCGATTTCGACAATCTGATCAAGCCAGGATCGGATATCGATCTCAGGCGACCTCGCATGTTCAACGGCGTCAGCTTCACCGATGGTATCGCGCTCGGCAAAGTCGTGCTGCATGATCCGCGTGTCGTGGTGACCAATTTCATCGCTGAAGACACCGATGCCGAAAAGCAGCGGCTCGACGCGGCGCTGGCCTCGATGCGGGTCTCGATCGATGCGATGCTCGACCATGGCGACATGCAGCCGACCTCGGATCACCGGGAAATTCTTGAAACCTATCGCATGTTCGCCAATGATCGGGGTTGGGTGAACCGGCTGGTCGAGGCGATCGATAACGGGCTCTCAGCCGAGGCGGCGGTCGAGCGGGTGCAGAACGACACCCGGGCCCGCATGCAGCGCCAGACCGACCCCTATATTCGCGACCGGTTGCATGATCTGGATGATCTGGCCAATCGCCTGCTGCGGGTTTTGACCAACACCAACCAGCCGGCGCATCGCGATCTGCCGGAGAACGCCATTCTGGTGGCCCGCAATATGGGGCCCGCCGAACTGCTTGAATATGACCGCAAGAAACTGCGCGGCGTGGTGCTCGAAGAGGGCGGGGCCACGGCGCATGTGGCCATTGTCGCGCGCTCGCTCGGCATAGTGGCCGTGGGGCAGGCGCAATCGATCGTCTCCATGTGCGAAGGGGGCGACGACATCATTCTCGATGGTCCCTTGGGCCAGGTCCATTTGCGGCCCACGGCCGATATCGAGCAGACCTATATCGACAAGGTCCGGATCTCGGCGCGGCGGCGCGCGCATTATGCCGCCCTCAAGGACAGGCCGAGCGTTACCAAGGATGGCGTCGAGATCACACTGCTGCACAATTCGGGCCTCGTGGCAGACCTGCCCATGCTCGATGATACCGGCGCGACCGGGGTGGGACTGTTCCGCACCGAATTGCAGTTCATGATCGCGAGCCGCTTGCCGCGTCTGCAGGAGCAGGTCGACCTTTATGCCGAGGCGATGGAAATCGCCGGGGATCGGCCGGTGGTGTTCCGCTTGCTGGATATTGGCGGCGACAAGGTAGTGCCCTATCTGCGCTCTGCGGCCGAGGAGAACCCGGCCATGGGCTATCGCTCTATCCGGCTAGGGCTGGATCGACCGGGCCTGCTGCGCACGCAAATCCGGGCGCTGCTGCTGGCCGCGCGGGGCCGTCCGCTCAAGATTCTGGTGCCCATGGTCACCGAAACCTTCGAGTTTCGGCAGACCAAGCAAGTGCTGTGCAAGGAAATGGACCGGCTCAAGCGCGCCGGTCAAGCCGTGCCTGAAAAGGTTGAGATCGGGGCAATGGTGGAAGTGCCGTCATTGCTGTTCGAGCTCGATCAGATCATGCCCGAAAGCGATTTTGTCTCCATTGGCTCGAACGATCTGGTGCAGTTCCTGACAGCGGCCGATCGGGCCAATCCGCGTGTCTCAAAAGCCTATGACCCCATTGGTCTGCCTCGGCTGCGGGCCCTTCGGCTGGTGGTCGATGCGGCGGCGCGGCACAACAAGCCCGTCACGATGTGTGGCGAACTGGCTGGCAAGCCAATGGAGGCGCTGGCGCTGATGGCCATTGGCATGACGCGGCTGTCCATGGGCCCTGCTTCGATCGGTCCGATCAAGGAAATGATCCTCAATCTCGAACTTGAGCCGGTCAAGGCCGCTATCTCCGAGGCGCTCAGTGTTGGGGCCAATGGCCATTCGGTGCGCAATTTGCTGACCGAATGGGCGGATAAGCAGAACCTGCCCATGGGGTAGGGGCGGCATTGGCCGCTTGATGTTGCGGCCCGGGGTCATTACACCCCGGCGTGTCGCCGCGGCTACCAACCGGGGCGCATCTTGAGAGACACCAGCGCGACCGTTCTCAAGATGGATTCCGGTCTGCGGCGGGATGACAAACAAGAACGCGGTTGCCACGCTGAAAGACCAAGAATGCCCAACCTGCCCCAGGACAAGCTCGACGCTCTCGAAACGCGGTTTCAGTATATTGAAGCCGCGCTCAGCGGGGGCGCGAGTCCGGATGAACTGGCGAGGCTCTCCAAGGAACATTCGGACCTGTCCGAAATCGTGGGGCAGATCACGGCCTACAAAAAGGCGCAGAAGGATTACGCCGAGGCCGAAGCGCTGCTCAAGAGTGGCGACAAGGAACTGGCCGAAATGGCCGAGATGGAGATCGAGGCGCTCGATGAGTCCATCGAGCAACTAGAGCACTCGATCCGCATCATGCTGCTGCCCAAGGACGAGGCGGACGAGAAATCCATTATTCTGGAAATCCGCGGCGGTACGGGCGGCGATGAGGCGGCGCTGTTCGCCGGTGATCTGTTCCGCATGTATGAGCGCTACGCGTCCGCACATGGTTGGAAAGTGACGGTGATGGAAGAGAGTCCCGGCGAAATGGGGGGCTTTAAGGAAATCATCGCCAATGTGTCGGGCAAGGGCGTCTATGCCCGGATGAAATATGAAAGCGGTGTGCATCGGGTACAGCGAGTCCCAGCGACCGAGGGCTCGGGCCGTATTCACACCTCGGCGGCGACCGTGGCGGTGCTGCCCGAAGTCGAAGACATCGACATCGAAATCCGAAATGAGGATATCCGCATCGATACGATGCGCGCCTCGGGCGCCGGCGGGCAGCACGTGAATACCACCGACTCGGCGGTGCGCATCACACATATCCCGACCGGGCTTGTGGTGACTTCGGCCATGAAGTCGCAGCACCAGAACCGGGCCCAGGCGATGATCGTGTTGCGCTCGCGGCTCTATGAAATGCAGCGCGAAGAGCGTGACAATGCCCGTTCGGCCGAGCGCAAGGGGCAGGTGGGTTCGGGCGACCGATCAGAGCGCATCCGCACCTATAATTTCCCGCAGGGGCGCGTCACCGACCACCGCATCAATCTAACGCTCTATAAGCTCGACAAGGTCATCACCGGCGAGGCGCTGGATGAGTTGATCGAAGCATTGATCACCGAACATCAAGCGGCCCAGCTCGCCACCATGGAGCAAGGCAACTGAGCGAGCCGGTTCGCATCGGCGCACTCTGGCGCGGCTGGCGTGATGTGCTGGGCCGGCTCGGTTTCGAAACCGCTGCGCTCGACGCCAAATTGCTCACCGGCCATGCGCTGGGTCTGGACGCGCTGGCGCTGGCGACGCGCGAACAGGAGCCTGTCGCCGACGCGGATGCCGAGCGGGTCGCCGGGCTGCTGCAGCGGCGGATGAGCGGGGAATCGGTGGCGCGAATTATCGGCGAGCGGGAATTTTTCGGGCTCGCCTTTGCCCTCAATGCCGCGACCCTGGAGCCCCGGCCCGATACTGAACTCCTGATAGAGCTCGCGATCAAGGCGCTGCCGGTGGGCGGACGGCTGCTTGATCTGGGAACCGGAACCGGTTGCATCCCTATCGCGGTATTGGCTAACCGGTCCGATGCCATTGGGCTGGCGAGCGATATCAGCGCCGAGGCGCTGGAGATGGCACAGATCAATGCGGCGCGGCATGGCGTGGCGGATCGATTGAGGTTTGCGCCGGGGAGCTGGTTCGAGGCTTGTTCCCGCAATGGGCGCGGCGAAGACAAGTTCGATCTCATCGTTTCCAACCCGCCCTATATCACGAGTGCCGTGCTCGAGACGCTGGCGCCCGAGGTGAAAGATTTCGATCCGCGGCTGGCGCTGGATGGCGGACCGGACGGGTTGGCCCCCTATCGAATTATTGCGGCAAACGCGCGGGACTACCTGTCACCGGGCGGCCAGGTGCTGGTGGAAATCGGGTACGATCAGGGCAGCAGTATCCGCGCCCTGTTCGCGGAACATGGTTTTGCCGATATTGTCGTTCACAAGGACCTCAATGGCCTTGACCGTGTAATTTCAGGGCAGCATTTAAAGGGCAGCTGAAGCAACCGATTTGACCGAAGTGCAGTTTGTGCTAGTCAAACCGAGCGAAAGCGGTTAGTTTGTAACTGCTGTCAATGGCGCATCATGGGCGCCGCAGCGATCACACCCGATCCGAAATGCAGTGAGCTGCTAGTGCAGCGCGGTTCCGAAAGACCGGGACGACGCGAGGGACGGGATGGACTTGTCCAGGGTCGTTGCCGACCGCATTCGGTCTTCATGAAGCCAGATGAGATTTCGCCCGGTGCGCACTTACCGCCGACGGAATCAGGGCCAGATCGGGCCTTTTGTGCCGGTCCGCCCGTTGATGTGACGCTTAGCTTTTTAGAGTTAGACAAAGCGACCCGATGAGACCTAACCAGAACAAGAACCGGCAGCGTGGCCGGAACGGCGGACGCAAGCATGTCAATCCGCTGTCGCGCAATTATGAAAGCAACGGACCTGACGTGAAGGTGCGCGGCAATGCCTCCCACGTGGCCGAGAAGTACATGCAGCTCGCCCGCGACGCTCAATCTTCGGGCGATTCGGTGATGGCCGAGAATTATCTGCAGCATGCCGAGCATTATTTCCGTATCGTTTCCTCTGCCCAGCAGGCGATGAACCCGCGTGAGGGACAGAGCCAGGACGAGACCGAGTTCGAAGATGACGGCAATGACGTCAATTCGCGCTTCTCGTCACCGCAGCCGCCCCAGCCGGCGCAGCAGAATAATGACAGCGGGAGCGAGCAGGCTCCGGCCGCTGCCCCTGCAGGTGACAAGCCCGCTGAGGCCGACGCTTCCGCGCCGGCCGAAGGAGAGGGCGACCAGCCCGCCCGCAAGCCGCGTGAACGTCGCCCACGCCGCCGCCGCAATGCCGGTGGCGAGGCCGGCGCCGCGTCGGCCGAAGGCAATGGCGCGCAGTCCGAGGCCGAGCCGGCACCGGAACTGCCGGCTTTCCTCACAGGCAATGCCGCCGAATAAGACGAATTGAAAACAAGCAAATGCCGGGCCGACGCCCGGCATTTTTGTTTGCGACTATCGACACCGCGCCGGGGAGGAACGATTCTCCGGAACGCACCTCTTTTGTTCGCGCTCGAATGACCTACATCTAAGTCGAACAATGCGCCATTACGGGCATGGTTCGAACGACGCTTCCGACGTCATGCCGGTGCCATAGCTGGGCCGGGTGGCGGGCGAGACAAGGAGAGTTGCATTGAATATCGAAAAATATACCGAGCGGGCGCGCGGCTTCATTCAGAGTGCACAGACCGCGGCCCTGGGCAAGGGTCATCAGCAGTTTTCACCGATTCACCTGCTCAAGGTTTTGCTTGATGATGACCAGGGCATGGCCAATGGGTTGATCAGCAAGGCCGGAGGTGACCCCAAGGCGGCACGGGCCGGTGTTGAGGCGGCGCTGAACAAAATTCCGAAAGTCTCCGGCGATGCCGGGCAGCTTTATCTCAGCCGGGAGCTTGCCAAGGTTTTCGATACTGCCGAACAGGCGGCGCAGAAGGCCGGTGACAGCTTTGTCACGGTTGAGCGGCTGCTGCTGGCACTGGTGATCGAGAAGGATAGCGACGCTGGCAAGGTTCTGAGTTCGGCCGGGGTGACCGCGCAGGGGCTCAACACGGCCATTGAGGAGATTCGCAAGGGTCGCACGGCGGACAATGCTTCTGCTGAGAACACCTATGATGCGCTCAAGAAATACGCACGTGACCTGACCGAAGATGTGCGCGAAGGCCGGCTCGACCCGGTGATCGGGCGCGACGAGGAAATTCGTCGCACCATTCAGGTGTTGAGCCGTCGGACCAAGAACAATCCGGTGCTGATCGGTGAGCCGGGCGTGGGCAAGACCGCCATTGCCGAGGGTCTGGCGATCCGGATCGTCAATGGCGACGTACCGGAATCGCTCAAGAGCAAGAGCCTGCTGGCGCTCGATATGGGTGCGCTGATTGCCGGCGCGAAATATCGCGGCGAGTTCGAAGAGCGGTTGAAGTCGGTGCTTTCCGAGGTACAGGCCGCTGAGGGACAGATTATCCTGTTCATTGACGAGATGCATACGCTGGTGGGCGCCGGCAAGAGCGAAGGCGCCATGGATGCGTCCAACCTTTTAAAGCCTGCATTGGCGCGCGGCGAGTTGCACTGCGTGGGTGCGACCACGCTGGATGAATACCGCAAGCATGTCGAAAAGGACCCGGCTCTGGCGCGGCGCTTCCAGCCGGTCTTTGTGTCCGAGCCGACGGTGGAAGACACCATTTCGATCCTGCGTGGCCTCAAGGAAAAATATGAGCTGCATCACGGCATTCGCATTGCCGACTCGGCGCTGGTGAGCGCGGCGACGCTGTCGAACCGCTACATCACCGACCGCTTCCTGCCCGACAAGGCCATCGACCTGATGGACGAGGCGGCGGCGCGGCTGCGCATGGCGGTCGACAGCAAGCCCGAAGCGCTGGATGAGCTGGATCGCAAGATCATGCAGCTCAAGATCGAACGCGAAGCGCTCAGGAAAGAGACCGACGAGGGGTCCAAGACCCGGCTCGAACGGCTCGAACATGATCTTGCGGGCCTGGAAGAACAGGCCCAAACCCTGTCGGCCAAGTGGCTGGCGGAAAAGGAACGCCTGCAAGGTTCCACCAAGATCAAGGAAGAGCTCGACGCGGCCCGCAGCCAACTCGAGATCGCGCAGCGTCAGGGTGACCTGGCCAAGGCGGGAGAGCTGGCCTATGGCGTGATCCCGGATCTGGAAAAGCGGCTCGCCACGGCCGATGACGCGGAAGGTGATGGCAAGCCTGACCCGGTGATGGCCAGGGAAACTGTTGAGCCCACCGATATCGCCCAGGTGGTGTCGCGCTGGACCGGCATTCCGGTTGATCGGATGATGGAAGGCGAGCGCGAAAAGCTGTTGCATATGGAAAGCTCGTTGGGTGCCCGGGTCATCGGGCAGTCCGAAGCGGTGGCAGCCGTTGCCAAGGCGGTGCGGCGTTCGCGCGCCGGCCTGCAGGACCCGAACCGACCGATCGGCTCGTTCATGTTCCTTGGACCCACAGGCGTGGGCAAGACCGAGTTGACCAAGGCGCTGGCGCAGTTCCTGTTCGATGACGAAACCGCCATGGTGCGTCTCGACATGAGCGAATTCATGGAAAAGCACTCGGTTGCCCGGCTGATCGGCGCGCCTCCGGGCTATGTCGGTTATGACGAAGGCGGCGTGCTGACCGAAGCGGTGCGGCGCCGGCCCTATCAGGTGATCCTGTTCGACGAGATCGAAAAGGCCCATCCGGACGTTTTCAACGTGCTGCTGCAGGTGCTTGACGATGGCCGGCTGACCGATGGCCAGGGCCGTACGGTCGATTTCCGCAATACGGTTGTTATTCTCACCTCGAACCTGGGTGCCGAGTATCTGGTCGAGCTCAAGGATGACGAGCCGGTTGACCTGGCCCGTGGCAAGGTGCTCGACGCGGTCAAGGCGGCGTTCCGCCCCGAGTTCCTCAACCGGATCGACGAGATCCTGCTGTTCCACCGCCTCGGGCGCGAGCATATGGGCAATATCGTCGATATCCAGTTCGGGCGGCTCGAGGCTCTGCTCAAGGATCGCGATATTACGCTCGAGTTGACGCCCAACGCGCGCGAATGGCTCGCCAATGAGGGCTATGATCCGGCCTATGGCGCCCGCCCGCTCAGGCGCGTCATTCAACGTGCGGTCCAGGATGAGCTGGCCGAGGAGATTCTCTCGGGCAAGGTCAGTGATGGTGGCCGGGTGACGGTCGACGCCAATGACACGGGCATCGTGCTGCTGCCGGGCGGCAATGCCGAAGCCGACGCGGCAGCTTAATCGCCCTGTCGACCAGGATTGATGAGGAAGGGCCGGTTCTCTGGACCGGCCCTTTTCACCTTCGGCTTGCAAGTGGGCAACTTTTCAGATTAGAACATAAGCAGAACAAAATCCGGGGGGTGGCGCAAGATGGCTGATCGCATTGACTATATCGAGTTTCCCTCCACAAACCGGCCGGCCACGAGCGGGTTTTTCCGCGCCGCCTTTGGCTGGGGCATTACCAGCTACGGCCCCGATTATGATGGGCTGGAAGGTGCCGGTATTGATGGTGGAGTGGATCAGGCGGCCGGGCGTGTCGAGGCGAGCATGGCCGTTATCCGCACCGAGGATCTGGACGACGCCGAACGGCGGGTGATCAAGGCCGGTGGCGTTGTGACCTGCGCCCAGTTCGACTTCCCAGGCGGGCGGCGGTTCCACTTCCGCGAACCCGGTGGCAATGAACTGGCAGTTTATGTGACGCGGCCGGAATAGGGGGCGTAGCCGTTAGTTCGACTGGGCGACCGACACCGGCGCGGGGTCGCGGGCCATCAGGTCGTTGATCTGTGCGATGGTCTGGTCAAATTCGTCGCGATATTGCGCGGCAAGGACATTGTCCTTTGGCAACTTGACGCTGAGCGGGTCGACGAGATTGCCGTTGATCTTGATTTCGAAATGCAGATGCGGGCCGGTCGACTGACCGGTTGAGCCGACATAGCCGACGACCTGGCCCTGTCGCACGCGTGAGCCCACGCTCAAGCCGTCAGCGAAGCGGGACATGTGGCCATAGGCCGTTTCATAGCCATTGACGTGCTGGATCTCGACCTTGTTGCCATAGCCGGACTGCCACTTGTAGTAACTGATCACACCATCCCCGGAGGCATAGATCGGGGTGCCGGTCCGCGCGGCCAGGTCGACACCGGTATGGAGCCGGCGCGTTTTAAAGATGGGGTGGATGCGATAGCCGAAGCGCGAGCGCAGTGTGCCACCGCCCTCGAGTGGACGGCGATTGAGGAAGCGCTTTCCAGTTTCACCGTTGGGATCGTAGAAATCGACCGCGCCGTCATCAGTGGTGAAACGATAGAGCTGGCGCGTGGTGCCGGACAGTGTCAGTCCCACATAGAGCAGTTCTTCCGCGGCGCCCTCACCGGTATCGCCGGTTTCGAGAATTTCGATGGTGTCGCCCGCCGCAATGCGCTTGGTCATGTCGATATCATAGGCGAACATGGCGATGATGCGTTCAATGGTGGCATCGCTCAGATCGTGCTTGCGACCAGTTTCCCAGATGGAGCGATAGATGCTGGGCAGATTGCCCACATTGATCTGCTCGACATCTTCGGCTGGAAAGTCGACCCAGTCGGGCTGCAGACCGACGACATACTGGCCGTTGTCGCTCAGCGCCACGGTGGCGATGTGGCGCTCGCCGGGCGCGCCTTCGGGCCGGTAAATCGACATGCGATAAGGCACAAGACTGGCCGCACCACTGCTATGGGGCCCATATAGAATACGCAGCCGGATGCCGGCCGGCAGTCCCGCCGCAGGCATCAGATTGGCCAGGGTGCGCTCGATCATTCCCACCTGAGCGGGCGTAAAGCCATTGCGGACCAGCGTATCGGACAGGGGGCCGATTTCGCGCACGGTCAGGAAGCGTTCGGTGCGACCCAGGGTCTCGCTGGACGCCAGTGTCGTCTTGGGGACCACGGTGACGTTCTCGGCGACCCCGGCCACGGCATCGGCCTGCGATGCAGCCAGATCCCGCAGGGTCGGGGCCAGGGCGGCATAGGCCAGAGCCGGTCCGCCGCCATCGATGGTGAATGGGCCCCCGACCATGGCGCGCACAAAATCAGCCGCTCCCTGATCCGAAATCGTACGGGTGGGCACGAAGTCGTCCGGCATGGCGGAATGATTGACGACCACCTCACCATCGACATCCGTGCCATAGACATCGGTGGCGATGTCGAGCGCAGCACTGGTCAGCGGTTGAGTCTTGTTGAGAATGGCGACCGGGTCATAGGCGGGTACATCGGCTGACAGCGACGTGGCCGTAGTGGCCAGGGTTGCGTTGATCCGCACAAAGGGCTGGTTGCGGATGATCTCGCGACCGTCAACGATCTGGCGGGTGGCGGCTTCGATGATTTCGCGGTCCGAGCGGGTGGCCGCCACGGGACGGAGGCGCGAGGTCTTGGACGTCAGATCGGTCGCTAATGGCTGCTCGACCCGGGGGACCGCCAGATTGAGTGCGGCATAGGCGGTCGAGAAGGTGTCCTGCCCCTGAAAGGAGACATAGAGAGCGGCGCCCATCAACAGGACACTGGTCAGGCCCGTCAGCACGGTGCCGCTGAGCCAGGAAAAGCTCAACTCGCGCCCCTGCGGGATTTCACCATCGGTGGACTGCACGGTCAGCGCCGGACCGTCTTCATAGCCGGTCGCCTGCAGCATGGCCGCATGGCGTCGTCTCTGCGTCGCGTTCAACGCTCCATCCTTCATTAGGGTGGTGGTACTGGTTCCCCTGCCGGTTGAGCCGGCTTGGACGCCAAGGCGCCGCGCACAAACTAGAGTCACGCGCGCGCGTTAGCAATGGTTACGCCCTATCACCGAAAAATGCGGCAAAACTGGGGGTGTCGCACCTCCAGACCGGGGGCTTGAAATGGCTCGGATCCCACCCCACTTTCTCACAAGCGGCGGAAAGCCCGGAAATCACTGGTGGTTTGGTCGAGTTTTCCACATGCGCCGGCGGTGGTGGGACAGGAAAATGTCAGTTTTGTCATTTGGGGGCTTCCCAAGCGCAAAGCTGATCCCTATAACCCGCTCATCGCTGAAGAGCGCGGCGCCAAACGGCGGCGGGCACTGAAGCAAGCCTCTGAAATCTAAAGTAATTTCGGTTTCAGATTTTCGAATTTCGGCTTTGACGAAAAACGAAAATAGGGTGTTGACAGACTTAGGTGTCTCGAATACAACCCGCCAGCGCTGACGACGCGAGCACTTGTTGCTCCCACTGATCGGCGCAATCTGACAGGGCAGACGATCTGCCGGGCAACCGGCGATAGCATCGTGTTCTCTGAAGGAATTCAGGAAGCAATGCTTCCACCCGACGTGTCAGCCGGTGACGGCGATGGGTCAGCTCTTTGACATTGTGAAGAATAGAAGAAAGAGAAACGTGGACGGCGAGGTTCTTGCGAACTGGCTGGGAAGCAATTCCTGGTTGGTT
>NZ_JACIEW010000009.1 GCF_014197055.1 Devosia subaequoris
GTGAAGGCGGTGGTCGATGGCAGCATCTCGAATGGCATGACCGTGACCCAGCTCACGGAAGCTGAGATGGACTGGGACGAGCAGTCAGAGCTTCTTCGATGTAGCTGGAGCCCCCAACGCTGAGGTTCTGGTACAGAGAGTTCGAATCCCTTCCTCTCCGCCACTTCCCTTCAAGGAATCGTTCTCCCGATCCCGCCTCGGCCGGATTTTCCCGTTGCTTTCGAGGGTTATGCGCGCTTGGCTTTGCACTGGCGTCCTCGCTGCAGCAGCCGGAATGGTTCTCTGAAGCCCGATATTCTCCGGACCTCTCGACTGCGAGCATCCGGTGTAGAGCCCGTAACCGATTGAAAATATAGGGGCAGATCCTCGCTGCACCTGAACACTTCGACGCCGGTGGCGTTCGTGAGATGGAACAGAAATCGAACTCCTGCAGCGAGCTTCAATCCGACAGGGGAAGCGCGTTGAGGTCTGACCGGATTTGTCGCCACCCCGGCATGTTTCGATCGAGGGTGTTCAAGAAGAGCTCGTCGTGTCGCGGTGATACGAAATGGGCCACCTCATGCAGGATGACGTAGTCGAGGGCGGCCAGAGGTTTCTTCGCCAGGTCGAGGTTCAGCCAGACCAGCCCCTTTTCGGGATTGCAGCTGCCCCACTTCGTCTTCATCAACCGGATGCCCCAGCGCGGTATCGGTACGCCGAGCCGATCCGACCACTTGGCGATGCGGGGGGCAGCAGTTTCCCGCAGTTGCGATCGATACCATGTCGCCATCCAGCGTGCTTTCTGGTCGGGCGTTGAGCCTGCTGGCACCAACATCGTCAGGCGATCCGAAGCATTTGGACGAATTGCACAGCGGTCCTTGTCGTTCGTCTGGACCATAAGCCGAAGCGGCTTGCCTAAGAAAAAATGGGTTTCGCCGGAGACGTACCGGCGTTCGGGTTGTCGCGCCTGACCTTCGAACTCGCGCTGCTTCTTCTTGATCCAGCCGAGCCGGGTGACAACCGCGACTCGGACGGCGTCTTCGCTGATGGCCGGAGGGGCAGCGACACGTACGCGGCCGGAGGGCGGATAGACCCCGATATGCAGGTTCTTGATCGGTTTGCGGACCAGTTCCACCGACAGCCCGGCGATCTCGATCAGTTCAGTATTCATCATGCGACCGGATGATCTCGATGATGCTGTCCACGGCGTCCTCGGTATCGAGGATCTCAAGCAGTTTTCGCCGCAGCATCCGCTCCTTCATCTTGTTACCGCGCCATCCCGTCTGGGCCGTGATTCGGATTGCCTCATCAACCGCCATGGTCGCGGCTTCATCCTGACCGAGATTGTCGTAGAGCGCCTTGCGCCCCGGCGTGGTCATGAACGATGGGTATTCGCTGCCATGCCCCGCCTTTACCGCTCTGACCAGTTCTGCGATCTTTTCCAGGTATTCCGCGTAGGCGATGGCGTCGTCCTTCCGCTTCTTGACGAGGTCGGTCAGCAGCTCTGACATTCGTTCGTAGAACTTCGGGTTCACCGGCGTTTCATCGATGATCAACCTGCGCACGTTGTTCTCGATGGCTTCAGCCACGTTCTCGCGCTTCTTCTTCAGAGAACTCGGCAACTCCCCCTCGACTGCGGCCCCCTTGCTCGCCACCAGGTCGATCAGGCTGATATCGTCCAGATGCGAGATCACCTCGGATTCGTCGGCCTTGATGTAGGTGTCGATCAGGTGCCGCATCGCGGGTTCGAACTGTTTCATGTCCACAGCATCGCCGCTGTGCAGGCGCACAGCATCGCGGAGCGAAATCGCCCGTTCCACCTCGTTGCGGTACTGCGCCAGCTGCAGGTCGTTCACGCCCGACGCCGCAGGATCGTCAGCCACGGATGCGAACGCCCGGGCATAAGCTCCTGCCAGTTTGTAAAGCGCCTGCCGCCGTCGCGCCTTTTCCTCGGCCTGTGGATCGGCCTCCCATCCCCCCGGGCTGGAGAAATAGGCAAGCACCTGATCGTCGCCCTTGGGTTGTTCCACGGGGTCCAGCAGCCCGAACCACGCATCGCGCGCAGTCATCAGATCCACGCCCGCCTTTTCGGCCCGCGAAGAGATCAGCCCTTCAACATCGGCCGCATCGAAGGCGTCGAAGGCGCCCGAGGTGTAATCCTCGACGGCCGTCTCGATGTTCTTGAACAGGTCCTTGTAGTCGACGACATAGCCGTAGTCCTTGTCGTCCCCGTCCAGGCGGTTCACCCGGCAGATCGCCTGGAACAGGCCATGGTCGCGCATCTGCTTGTCGATGTAGATGTAGGTCGCCGTCGGCGCATCGAAGCCGGTCAGCAGGCGGCTGACGACGATCAGCAGCTTCATCTGCGCCGGTTCCTTGCGGAACTTCCGCAGGGCCTCGGCCTCGTAGGCCTCTTCATCCGTGCCCAGATCGGTCATCAACCGGTCATAGACGCGATAGACGTACTGCTTTTCCGTCTCGCCCATCCCGGCCTCTTCGCCGGTCAATTCCGAGGCGTTGCGCGTGTACGACGTGACGATGGCGCATTTCCCGGCAAGGTCCGAGCCGGAATTGCGGAAGATTTCGAACAGTCGGCACGCCTCGGGGATCGAGCCCGCCACCAGCATGGCGTTGCCACGGCCCGCCTTGAGCCGCGGCTTCAGCTCCATGTCCATGATGATGTCGTTGGCGATCTGTTCCAGGCGATCCTTCGAGGACAGCACGCGCTGCAGCGTGCCCCATCGCTGTTTCAGGGTCGCCTTGGCCACCGGGGTCAGGCCCTTGGTCTTGGCCTCGAACCATTCGTCGATCTTCTTGGGAGAGGCCACGCGCTGGTCAATGTCGCGCGCCTCATACCGCAGGTCCAGCACGACGCCATCCTCGACCGCCTCGTTGAAGCGATAGGGCGTGCCGATGTAGGGCCCGAACACCTCGAGCGATGTCTGCTTGTCCGACCGCAGAAGCGGCGTGCCAGTGAAGCCGAAGAACACCGCACCCGGCAGGATCATCCGCATCGCGCGGGCGAGCTTGCCCGATTGCGTCCGGTGCGCCTCGTCGATGAAGACGAAGAACTCGCCCACCGGTGCGCCGATCTGGCCGCGCTGGATGTCGGCGATCATGGCGCCCAGTTCGTCCTCTTCCCGCCGCCCGAACTTGTGAACGAGCGAGGACACGACCCTGTCCTTCGGGTCGGCCAATGCGGCCAGCAGGTCGGCGCCGGATTTCGCGCGGCGAACCTTGTCGCCGGTGTTGCCGAACACCGCCTCGATCTGGTCGTCCAGTTCCTTGCGGTCGGTCACCACCAGGATGCGCGCATCGGGGCGGGCCTCGCGGATCCAGCGGGCCAGCATAACCATGATCAGGCTTTTGCCTGAGCCTTGCGTCTGCCAGATGATCCCGCCCTTTTTCGCCGCCACCGCCTCTTGCGCGGCCTTCACCGCGAAATACTGGTTGGGGCGGGCGACCTTCTTGATGCCTGCGTCGAACAGGATGAAATCGTTGATCAGCTCCAAGAACCGCGCGGGGGCCAGCATCTGCGCCACATCGCGGTCGAGCGGGTTGGGGGTCGTGCTCTCCTCCTTCCAAGCCAGCCAATAGGGTTGCGGGGTCTGGATCGCGGCATAGCGCATGCCCTGCATGTCGTTGCCTGCAAGGGTGATCTGCACCGTGGTGAAGAAGTGGCGGATGAACTCGGGGCGCTGGTTGTCCAGTGTCTGGCGGATGCCCGCGCCCAGATCCACGGTGGATTTCTTCAGCTCTACCACGCCCAGCGCGATGCCGTTTACATACATCACCAGATCGGGGCGCTTGTTATAGGCCTTGGGGTTCTTGGCGGTGACCGCCACCTCCTCGGCCACGCCCAGATCATTGGCGGCGGGGTTGTCCCAATCGACAAAGCGCACGGTGACAGGGGCCTCGCCGGGGCCGGGGGTGACCTGCACGCCATAGCGCAGCATGTCATAGGTGGCGCGGTTCGCCTCATAGAGCTTCAGCCCGTCCATCCGGGCGGCGCGTTGCAACTCGGCGATGGCCTTGGTCGCCACCTCGGGGTCATGGCCGCGGGACAAGAGCCAGGGGCGCAGCAGGCTGGGCTCGATATTGGCGTTGCCTTCACGCTTCTGCCAGTCGCCGAGGTAACGCCAGCCGAGGCCGCCGGTCTGCCCGGAGGTATCGCCGCACAGCTGCGCGATCATGCGGTTCTGCGTGGCGCGTTCCGGATCGCCGATGGCCATGGAAATACCCCCCTGAAAAACTCGTCCCCTAGTCAGACCAGCCTGACCCGACCTGTCAAAAGATTCTGCATCATACCCTCCTTCACTGCTCGCGCCTTGGCGAGGCGGGACTCGAGGGTCTGGATTTCGGCGTCCATGTCGGAAAGGACAGTGGCGATGGCTTGTTGTTCTCGTCTGTCTGCGGGAAGTCTGACTTCGAAGTTTTTAACAAGCGCGCCGCTAAGATTCGGCTGCCCGCCCTGCGTTAGAGTAGAAACCATTAGGTCCTTTGATGCTTGCAGCAGGTGAAAAAGAAAACCTGCGTCGCAAGCATGCGCGCCAAGGGCAAGTATGGCTTGGTTGATTGCGCCATCACAGTTACAAACTGCAGACACTCCCGCCGTGGCGCCATACAGGGCAAGCAACACCATCCCGGGTTGGACCATCTTTGCAGCCGACGACCGAAGTCCCTTTTCTGTTATCCTGCCCGAAACCTCTGTAACCAAAGCTTGGTTCAAATCTGACGACGTGATCCACTGGATCGAACCACCATAGTTGGCCGGATCCTGAGTTGAGGGCGTTCCCCCAGAAAATCCATTTGCAAGTTGACCGATACGCTTCACCTCCCACTCCCCCGAGAACCCCGGGAGGCGGCGGCGGGCGGTGAGGAGGTCTTGCATCGCGCCCTGCTTGATCAGGCGCTTCTTGGCGATCACCCGCTCCAACCCCGCCACCACCCCATCCGCATCCGACAACGCGGCGGCGATGGCCTGTTGTTCATCGGGCGATTTTGGACAAAGGATTTCGATGCTCCGCAGCTTTTCAACCGACAACCCAGGCTGGGCTGACGCCTCAGAGACCTCATTGAGATTGAGGGCGTCGAGAACGTAGGTCAGAAAGCGCTGGTCATTCTTCCCAAGAGCCTTCGCCACGATTGCGTGTTCGGAAGCGTAGAATTGGCCATCTGCGAAGTGCACTGCCCCGCAAAGCGCACCTTGGCGCCCGATCAGCGAGTGGGCGCCTTCACGGTTAAAGCTGTCGGTAAAACCACGTAGGCCATTACCACCGTAAACGGGATACGCCTCGACCTCGACAATCCTCTTGGCGGTGATCATGTCGCCGCTTTTCATGTGCAGGCAATCTGACAGTTTCGCCTTGATCCACCCCCTTGGTGGGCTGTCTGTCCTTCCTACGGTCTGGCGATACTTCATCCCGCCACCCCCATCGCCGCCAGATGCCCGGCCACCCGCGCCTCCAGCCCGGCCAGATCCTGCATGATCTGCGGCAGGGTCTGGCCGTAGCGTTCGGTCAGCACCCGCACGCGTGCGGTCAGCGTTTCCGTCCACGCCTCGACCTCGGCCCCGATGGCGGCGGTGATGTCGGCCAGCCACTTGTCCTGCACCACAAGGGTCTGGATCTCGCCCATGGTCAGGGTGGGGTATTTCTTCAGCACCGCTTCGGTCATCCGCGCCTCGGCCTCTTTCGCCGCGCGCTTCGCCTCGGCCTCTTCCTCGAACAGCCGGGCCACCTGTTTCAGCAGGGCCTTTTCATCCGCCTCCAGGCCCCTGTCCTTCAGCCGCGCCTTCACCCCGCCCGCCGTCAGCTTGGCCCCGTCGGCCAGAAGGTCCTCGAACAGCCCGCCCTCGGCCCCGTGTTCCTCGGCCAGTTCCTCGATCTCGCGCCCCAGTTCCTCGGTCCGGGCAGTGGCCTGATCCAGCGCTGCCTTTAGGTCCGCAAAGAAGCGCGCGGTGATCAGGGCGGGCGGGATAACATCGGCCACAAGCCGGACCTTGTTCACCACCAGGTCGCCCTCTTCCAGCCATTTCACCTTGCCGTCGTCGCTCGTCTCTTTCCGCGCCTCGCGCAGATCACGCGCCGCCAGCCAGCCGCCGCCCGCGATGATGAACACATCGTCTTGCATGGTCGCGGCCCAATAGGCCATCAGGCGCTGATAGGCCTCATACTTGTCGACCAGGGGGGCGGCGTCGAAGCGGGTCAGCATGTCCTCGGCGATGGTGTGGATCAGGTCGCGCGGGTGGTCGCCCTGTTTGATGCCCATCAGGAGTGGGGTGTTGGCGGTGATCCAGCCGTTCAGGATGGCGGTGACCTGCGCGCGGAAGGCCGCGAAATCAGAATGGTTGCGGATGGTCGTGCGTACCTGATCGGGGACGACCAGCGGATCGGCGTAGCCCTTGCGCGGGTTCGGCCCGAAGAGCGTGGCGCGCAGCGTGGGCATGACGGCCCAGAAATCGCCCAGCGCGTCAATGTCCCTCTCCGGCACGCCGCCGTGGAGGTGGGCGGTGATGTCCTGCAAATCTTCGGGGTCGGAGCCGTCGATGTAGCGGGGGATGTTCAGGTTGAAGTCATTGCGGGCGATCTCGTCGAAGGGGACGAGGCGGGAATAGCTGGGGATCAGCTGCTCGCGCGTGAAGGCGTCGATCATCTTGTGGATGTCGCGCTCGCGCAGGCGGTTCTTGGGGCCGTCCTTGATAAAGCCCCTGGACGCGTCGATCATGAAAACAGGGCGGTTGGCGGTGGCCTCGGACTTGTCGAGCACGATGATCGAGGCGGGGATGCCGGTGCCGTAGAACAGGTTGGCCGGCAGGCCGATGACGCCCTTGATGTAGCCGCGTTTCAGGATCTTCTCGCGCAGCTTTGCCTCGGCATTGCCGCGGAAGAGGACGCCGTGCGGCAGGATGACCGCGCCTGATCCGGTCGCCTTCATCGAGGCAAGGATGTGCAGGAGGAATGCGAAATCGCCGTTCTTGGCGGGCGGTTCGCCATCGTCGAACCGGCCGTACTTCGTTTCCGAGGTCAGCCCGGCGGCCCAAGCCTTGGCCGAAAAGGGCGGGTTGGCAACAACGAAATCGAAGGTCTGCAGGGTGTGGGCGTCGGCCAGGAAGTGCGGTTCGGCGATGACATCGCCCTGCGCGATCTCGGCTGTGGCGCGGTTGTGCATGATCATATTCATGCGCGCGAGGCCGCGGGTGGCGATGTCCATCTCTTGCCCGAAGATGGTGATGGGCATGCGGGCGGTCTCGGCAGCTTTCAGCAGCAGCGAGCCCGAGCCGCAGGTCGGGTCGTAGACGGTTTGCTTCGGGCTGGTCGCGCGGCTGACGCCCGCCACGGCGGCGACGACGCGCGAGACCTCGGCCGGGGTATAGAACTGCCCCTTGGACTTGCCCGCCTCGGTCGCGAAGTTGCGCATCAGGTATTCGTAGGCGTCGCCGAGGATGTCGTCGCCGTCGGCCCGGTTCTTCGAGAAGTTCAGTTCTTCTCTGCTGAAGATGTTGATCAGCGCGGTCAGCGTGTTGATCATCTTCTGGCCGCGTCCGAACTTCTCTGCGTCGTTGAAGAAGGCCCGGTCGATCACGCCGCTAAGGTCGTTTTCCTCGGCGATGCGCGAAATGATGGTGTCCATCCCCTCGCCGATATTCTTTGACCCGCGCAGGGCTTTCATGTCGGAGAAGGATGCGCCAGCCGGCACCTCGATCAGCGCATCGGGCTGGCCAGAGCGGTCCGAGACATATTTCACGAACAGAAGGGTGAGGATGTAATCCTTGTAAAGAGAGGCATCCATGCCGCCCCGGAGCTGGTCGCAGCTTTCCCAGAGGGACCTGTAGATGTCGCTCTTCTTGATGGCCATTCGATGCCCCTGCCAGATTACTGCATTGCCCCCAGTTGGCGGCACGGTATGCTGAAGGTGCTCAGGGGATTGTGTTATCTATCCGATGTTTGCCATGACCATTCAACCGGAAACGGCGCCAGCAATCGCGCCAGCGTCACTTCCGGTTTCTGTCGGCCATCCAGGATCGCCTCGACGATGTTGGGCGCCAGCAAGGACAGGCGGAGGACGCGCGCCATGTAGGTGAAGGCGATCCCTTCCTTTTCTGCCAGTTCGGAAATCGATGCGAAGTCTCCCGACTCGAGCATCCGCTTCCAGCGGAACGCACGGGCCAGCGCCTTGACCAGCGTGTTGTCGGCCCGCCTTGGCTGCACGGCTCCCTCCGGCAACTGCATCTCCTTCCGACCGCCGCGCTTCACGACGCGGAACGGTACGTGGAGGGTCACCGTCTCGGGGATCGGAGCCCGGCGGGTCATGCGGCTTCTCCGATGTCGCCGGCCAGCATCTCGCGCGCGAGGCCACTAAGGCCGTCCACGCGCAGCCGGACGTTCAAGCCGTCCACGCCGATGTCGACCCGCTCCACCGACAGCGCCACGATGCGGGCCTGTTCGGCGGGGAAGAGTTTGTCCCACAGCGGGTCGAGCTGCTGCAGGGCCGCGCGAGAGTCAGCCTCAGTGATGTCGGCGGCGTGAGCACGCGCTGCCTTCCACGTGCCCGCGATAATCTCGGGCTGGCGGAAGACGGCACGCAGTTGGTCGATGACGGCGGCCTCGATCTCGCCCGCAGGCACGCGGCCGATGGGACACGCCCCCGCGCCGTGCTTCAGCACCGTCTGGCTGACATAGTAGCGGTAGAGCCGGTCGCCTTTTCGGGTGTGCGTCGGCGAGAACGCGGCGCCACCGGGACCGAACAACAGACCCTTCAGTAGCGCTGGCGTGTCGGCGCGAGTCCGGGCAGCCCTCTTGCGGGGGCTCTCCTGCAGGATAGCATGAACCTTGTCCCAAGTTTCGCGGTCGATGATCGCTTCGTGCTCGCCGGGATAGCTGTCGCCCTTGTGGACCGCCTCGCCGATGTAGGCGCGGTTGGAGAGAAGCCGATAGAGATACTTCTTGTCGATGCGGTTGCCGCGCGGCGTGCGGATGCCGCGTGCGCCGACCTCCCGCGCCAGTTCGGTGCAGGACCCGATCTCGAGGAACCGGGCGAAGATCCAGCGCACATGCGCGGCGGTTTCTTCGTCTACCACCAGCTTCCGGTTCTCGACGCGGTAGCCGGAGGGCGGCACCCCGCCCATCCACATCCCCTTCTTCCGACTGGCCGCGACCTTGTCGCGGATGCGCTCGGCCGTCACCTCGCGCTCGAACTGCGCGAAGGAGAGCAGGATGTTCAGCGTCAGCCGCCCCATGGACGTGGTGGTGTTGAACGACTGGGTGACGGAGACGAAGGTCACGCCGTTACGGTCGAACACCTCGACCAGCTTGGCGAAGTCGGCGAGCGAGCGGCTGAGGCGGTCGATCTTGTAGACCACGACCACGTCCACGAGCCCGTCTTCGATATCGGCCATCAATCGCTTGAGGCCGGGTCGTTCCAGCGTGGCGCCGGAGATGCCGCCGTCGTCATACTGATCACGAACCAGCACCCAGCCCTCGGACCGCTGGCTGGCGATGTACGCCTCGCAGGCCTCTCGCTGGGCGTGCAGGCTGTTGAACTCCTGCTCCAGCCCTTCCTCAGACGATTTCCGGGTGTAGACGGCGCACCGCAGCTTGCGGACGACCTTCGATTTGTCGAGCGACTTTGTCACGTCCGCCCCCTGTGGTTCTTGAGGCCGAAGAATACCCAACCGTTCCAACGCGTGCCGGTGATCGCGCGGGCGATGGCGGACAGCGACTTGTAGGGCCGCCCCTGCCATTCGAAGCCGTCAGCGGTGACCGTGACGATGTATTCGACGCCCTGCCATTCGCGCGGAAGGCGCGTGCCCGCTATCGGTTTGAGATCGGCACGGATGCGGCGGGTGGTGATATTGCCGCCATCAAGCTGCTCGCCAAGAGCTTCAAGGCGCTTCACCGTCTCCGGCTTCAAGCCGCCGTAGGCGAGCTCTTGGATACGATACGCCAGCCTGCTCTCGAGGTAGCGACGGTTGAAGGCTGGCGGCTCGGACTCAAAGAGTTCGCGCCACTGCTGTTTCAGTTCGGGAGTCGGCGTGGTCTTCAGCGCGGCCAGGCGCGCGGGGATCGGATCGAGATTGGTCATGCGTTGCTCCGCTGAGTTGCGGTTGCATGACGGCATTGGTCGGGCGACAAGTGTAGGCAACTTTCTCCAGTATCGTCAGAGACTTGCGTCTGCTCGCGCATACGCAGCCGGACGAGTCCGCGGCCGAGGATCGCGCAAAGTGCTGCGCGACGCTCAGCTGGGCTCATTCGGTCCGGGGAAAGTGGATTCATGCTTTCGATTGCCTCCGTCTTGCAGGGAAGCAACCACGCAAATGTCGGAAAGAACAGCAAAAACAACGCGTTAGAGTAGCCACTAGAAAACAAAAGCAGCGTCGAGCGGTGCTGCGCAATCCGCTTACGAGGACTTGGCTCTACGCTCTTCCTCGTCAACAATCGCTTCGACAACTTCTAAGCTCATTGGCGCGTCGCTGATTCGCGCGACTTCGGCCGCGACACGCGCCCAATGCATAAATGCACGACCATCACCTGAAAATCGCGCGCGAGCGGCGGCACGTTGCGCATCATAATAGGCAGTGAGTGGATTCCGGTTGATAAGCTGACGCGCATCATCCCGACAAAGCCGCCTTAGTTCACGGCGTCTTTCAAACCATTCCGAAATAGCCGAAAACATCCCAATGACCCCACCAGCGTTCTTGCCGTTCATCTTTGCCGCTTTGGCGTTTGTTGCAAGTCCGGCAGTATCGGCGCATGGCGCCGAGAGCGTCCAGCCGTTGATTGGTCGTGCTTCGGTCATCGACGGCGACACAATCGAGATCGCCGGCGAACGCGTCCGGATCAACGGCATCGACGCGCCGGAATCATCGCAACTCTGCCAAGACCAGCATCAGCGATCATACCGCTGCGGAGCCATTGCGGCAGGCGCACTCGACAAACTGCTGGCTCAATCCCGACCTCTCCGCTGCGAGTTCGTGGAGCGCGACCAGTACGGTAGGGTTGTGGGCGACTGCTTCCGGGCGGACGGAGTGAACGTGGCAGCTGCGCTGGTGCGCGCCGGCATGGCTCTGGACTGGCCGCGCTACAGTAGCGGCGCCTATGCCAATGAGCAGTCTGTGGCCGCCGCCGCGAAAGCAGGGCTCTGGCAGGGCGAATTTCAGCCGCCATGGGAGTGGCGGGCTGAGCAACGGAACTCTTCAATTGTCGCTCCTCTGATTGCGCCGGTGACGTCGGACGGCTGCGGCATCAAGGGCAACATCAGCAGGAGTGGCGAGCAGATCTATCACATTCCAGGCATGCGCGATTATGACCAAACTCAGATCAACGAGCGTGCCGGAGAGCGTTGGTTCTGCAGCGAGGCTGAAGCGCAAGACGCTGGTTGGCGGCGGGCGCAACGATGAGAACGACGACGGCGCCGCCCGTGGCAAGGACTGCGTTAGAGTCCCGCTGAAGCTCGGTGCATGTTGAGGGCGGCCTCATTCGGCAATTGAGCTGAAGTTTGCGGCGAGCGCAGCTTTCGGCCGTGAAGTTCGCCATACTCGCTGTCGTTAAGCCGTGAAGAAACCAGAATCGTTCTCGAGACGGCGTCGATGGCGATCAGGCCGCAATCAAACAGCGTGTGCAAGTCGGCCCGCAAGAGAAGCCCGTTCGAAACGACATTCGTGGCCGCTCCGCGATATGGATAAATGTGCGCCGCCTCGAGGACGTCTGCGACAGCGCAACCAGTTATCGCGCAGCGCCCTCCATAGGCGCTCATCAGAGCGTCGCGAAACGCCCGTTGGCCGCGGCGCTGTGCAATCGAGCGCAGCACTCGTTGCCTCGCATCATCGACGCTGGAGGGATCAAACGCCTCATCATCGGCGTCCTCGGGCCGGATGACAGCGATTTCCTGATTTTGCCGCCTGAGGACGAAGCTTGTCGGAGAACTTCCCGAATGGCTGACGTAAGTGAATGGACCAAGGTAGCGGAAACCGGCGCCGGGGTGTTCGTATTTGCGCCTGCGGAAGAAAACTAGCAGTTCGAGGCCGCGGGGCTGATGCTCGATGATGAGCGCATCGGTTCTGCCTGATGTTTGCCCCTGCCAGTACAGGGTCTCTCCTTCGAGGCGGTCGCGGTACTGCGTGCGATCCGATGTCTTCTCCTCGGTAATGAAGAGCCAGATGGACGAAGTGTCCTTCGGCCGGAAAACACCGGTGTTGAGCGTTGCATCCGTGATGCCGAAGATGCCTCTCAGATCATCGCGCGTGTAGATGTGCTCCAGCGCCAACTGCGGTGATGTGTATGAAGGCACTGCGTTTCTCCCATCAAATCTCTCGCCCGAACCACCTGATCCGTCCAATAATCTTGATCTCCTCGGCCGTCCGCTCATAGGGGCTGTAGAACGTGTTGTCCGAGATGATGCGGACCTGTGGTGGGTCGGAGTTGGGGATATGTTCCAGTCGCTTGGCGACCAAGCCCATTCCATCGAACAGCACAAAGATGCCGGGTGGAGTTGGGAGAGCGCGACCGAGATCGACGAGGACGACATCTCCGTCGTGAAGGGTCGGCATCATGCTGTCGCCTTCGACATGCATGATCCTCAGGTTCGCCGGGTTGGCGCGCAGGTTATGGGTGATCCACGAGCTTTTGAAGTGATAGGGCTCCCCGGTTTCCACCTCGTCGGCGACGAGCTTCCCGCCGCCCATCGAGGCAGTGACCTCGACTGAGGGGATGGCAACGAACCCGTCCGGTTCTTCGCCCATTACGGGCTCTTCGCCTTCTACTTCGCCCCTGCCATGCAGCAACCAGCTGCGATCGACCTTGAGTACCCTTGCAATCTTGTCGAGCTTTTCCAGGTTGGGATGCTCCGACCGTCCGCGCATGATGTCGTATACGAACGACCGGTTCACGCGGGCCTGTTCCGCCACTTCGCGCGCGTTCATTGCCAACTGCTGAGCGCGTGCCCTGAGCCGTTCGGCGAGCTTCATCTGCATCTGGACCATCCAAAATGTGGATAATGTGGACATAGACGGATTGATTCGTCCGCGTCAAGGAAATAGAACAAACACGGAACGAATGGTAGTGGGCGAGTCCGTCGCATGGCAGGCATCGAGAAGGAGTACTTTGCGCTCGAAGAGCTGGAGGAGCGGTGGGAACTGCCTCACCGCGATCTGGTCTACCTTGCCGAAAACGGACTGCTTAAAGTCTCGGTGCGCCTCTATGGCGTTCGCCTGGAACAAGGCATCTACGAGGAGGTGGATAAGGGCCAGTGGTGCAGCATCCCCGAAGATCAGAATCTATTTCACGGGCTTCAGGATCTTAGGGCTCACGACGCCTATCGTCTGTTCCACGAGGGTGCGCTGCGCGTGGAGCGCTTCGATGCTCCCTCTGGCCGCTACTGCGTGGTGCTGCAGCCGGAGAACGGCATCCTGATCAAGCAGGATGAACTAGTTGTCCGGCGAGATGAGCGGGATCGGGCTGAAGCCAAGCACGGACTGGCGGGCACGGGGCGCGGCTCCGAGATCGTCTTCGAGCAAAGGGATGATTTCAGCGAGGTGGTACTCGGAGAGCGAACCTACATGCTCGGGCAGTTCCAGGCTCGCGTCGTGAAAATCCTCCATGACGCCGCCATGAACGGGTGCCCATGGCAGCACGGCAAGGCGGTGCTGGCGGATGCCGGCTCCTCCTGCACCCGGCTGTCTGATCTCTTCAAGACACAGCCGGAATGGCGCAAGCTCATCCAGTCCGATCGGCGCGGCCGATATCGGCTCAACATTAAGTTCTCCTGATCCCCCCACCAAGAAGCCCGGTTCAGCGGGGCTTTTCGCTTTCAACGAGCCTGGCTTGCTTGATCAACATCCCCCAGCCATCCGCCTCGGCGTGGGAAAATCATCCTATTTCATCCCCTGACGATCCACTTTCCGTCCCGACGACGCAGTTCTGATCCTTCGCCATCCTCTCCGCAGGTTTTCGACTGGAACCGAAGGACAGACAGATGGCTACGAAACACCTCAACCAAATTGATCTGGCTGCGCGCTGGAACATCTCGCACCGCACGCTCGAGCGGTGGCGGTGGACGGGCGAAGGCCCGCGCTTCGTCAAGCTGGGCGGCCGGGTCGTGTACCGGCTGGAGGACATTGAGGAGTACGAGCGCGAGCAGATCCGCGCGAGCACTGCCCGCACCTTCACCTATCCTGCGGCGTGAGGGGTGCCGCGATGAGAGATTCCAACCGCATTTCACTTGACGATCTCGGGCTCATGCCGGTCGGCGACATCGCCGCTCTGCCGGCCGAGCAGTTGGCGCGTCTGCAGGAGGAAGCTGGCGAACGGCTGCGCTCCGCCGAGGCGATCAGCGAGTGGCTCAACGGCGCCATCGCAGTCAAATACACCGACCGCGCCGCCATGGCGCGCCTGGAGGCCGCAAAGGACACCGGCACCGTACGCCTTGCGGACGAGGACGGCGTCGTCGTTGCCGTGACCACGCCCAAGAGGGTCGACTGGGATCAGCATATCCTTGCCGCACTCGTCGAAAAGATCAGAGCCGCTGGCGAAGACCCTGCCGAATACGTCAGGACGAAATTCGACATCACCGAGCGCGCTTACGCAGCCTGGCCCTCTCACATCCGCAAGATCTTCGAACCGGCTCGTACCGTTCGTACTGGCAAGATGACCTTCAGGCTCATCCGGGCCGGGGAGGAATGAAATGACCCTCCCCATCATCTCGGCCGATCAGCGGCTCGCCGAACCGCGCGGCATCAAGGGCGCGATCTTCGGCAAGTCCGGCATCGGCAAGACCACTCTGCTGTGGACGCTCGATCCAGCCACCACACTCTTCATCGATCTGGAGGCGGGCGACCTCGCCATCGAAGGTTGGTCTGGTGACAGCGTCCGACCGCGTACATGGGCCGAATGCCGTGACTTCGCCGTCTTCATTGGCGGGCCCAATCCAGCGCTCCGAGACGACCAGGTCTACAGCGAGGCCCATCACGCTGCAGTGTGCGAGCGCTTCGGCGATCCGGCGGCGCTGGACCGCTACCAGACCATCTTCATCGACTCGATCACCGTGGCGGCCAGACTTTGCTTCCAGTGGTGCAAGGGTCAACCCGAAGCCTTTTCAGAAAAGACGGGCAAGCCCGACATCCGCGGCGCATACGGATTGCACGGCCGCGAGATGATTGCGTGGCTCACCCATCTGCAGCACACGCGAGCGAAGAACGTCTGGTTCGTCGGGATCCTCGACGAGAAGCTCGACGACTTCAACCGGCGCGTCTTCTCGGCGCAGATCGACGGGTCCAAGACCGGCCTCGAGCTCCCTGGCATCGTCGATGAAGTCCTGACGATGGCCGAGATCAAGGACGAGGCCGGCACGCCATACCGAGCCTTTGTCTGCCAGACCATCAATTCCTGGAACTTCCCCGCGAAGGACCGCTCCGGCCGGCTCCTGGCTGTTGAGGAGCCGCATCTCGGCCGTCTCATGGCGAAGATCCGCGGATCGGTGAAACCCGCCTCCGAGCGGCTCGACTACCGCAGCCCATCACCGACCGCCGCCGCTCCGGCCACCGACACCCATTCCGAAACCGCCTGAACGAGGAGAGCCCAGCCATGTCTGGATCCTGGAACGACTTCAACGACGCCAAGCAGAACACCAACATCATCCCCAAGGGCACGCTGGCCAAGGTCCGCCTGACGATCCGCCCGGGCGGCTTCGACGACCCGGCGCAGGGCTGGACCGGTGGATACGCCACGCGGGGAACGACCGGTTCGGTCTATCTCTCGGGCGAGTTCACGGTGCTCGAAGGGCCCTATGCCCGACGGAAGATCTTCACTCTGATCGGGCTCTACAGCCCAAAAGGGCCGGATTGGGCAAACATGGGCCGCAGCCTGATCCGCGGCATGCTGAATTCTGCGCGCGGCATCTCGGACAAGGACATTTCTGCACAGGCGCAGGCTGCCCGCCGCATCAGCAGCTTCGCCGATCTCGACGGGCTCGAGTTCGTCGCAAAGGTCGACATCGGCACAGACACCAATGGCGACGAGAAGAACGAGGTTCGCGCGGCGGTGACGCCGGACCACAAGGAATACGCCGCCATCATGGGCGCGGCCGGTACGGTGGAGCCGCCGCAGTTCCAGCCTCAATCTCAGCCTGCCCACACTTCAATGCCGCAGCCGGGTGTGCGCCCGTCCTGGGCGCAGTGAGGCCGCCGCCATGCTGTTGCGCCCCCGCCAGAAGCAGTTCGTCGAGCGAAGCGTCCGCGCGCTCCGCGAACATGGGAACACTCTGGGCGTCGCCCCGACGGGAGCGGGCAAGACGATCATGCTCTCTGCTGTCGCTGGGCGCATCGTCGCCGAGACCGAAGCCAAGGCCTGCGTGCTTGCCCACCGCGACGAGCTGACAACTCAGATCCGCAGCAAGTTTGGTCGGGTGAACTCGACGATTACGACCTCGGTCGTTGACGCCAGGGAGAAATCCTGGGGCGCACAGGTTACCTTTGCGATGGTGCCGACGCTGGCACGCGCCGGCAATCTCGATCAGATCCCTGCGCTCGACCTCCTGGTGATCGACGAAGCCCATCACGCGGCGGCGGACAGCTATCGGCGCATCATCGACACCGCGCTCAAGCGCAATCCCATGTGCCGCATCTATGGTGTTACCGCCACGCCCAACCGGGGCGATAAGCGCGGGCTGCGCCCGGTGTTCTCGACCTCATCGGCGAATATGTGCAGCAGCAGATCAAGGCCGATAACCTCGACCGCGCCATTCCGACGATCGACGTGATCCGCAAGGGCGACAACGTCGAGATCGACTTTGGCGACTTCAAGCGTGTCTTTGGCCACGAGCTCGCTCAGGCTTTCGCTACAACGCTCTACCTTTTTGCAACTCCCAAGACACCGAACGGCTATGCGGCCTTCGACCGTGAGAACGCCGATGCCCTCAACCAGCTTTCGCAGGAGTTGCGCGATTTCAACCTAGCTATGAGTGGCGCCGAGCAGCACGTCGGCGTGTCGCGGCGCGGCACCAGCATTAAGATCGTGGGGGAGGGGGGTCGGGGGGAGCGCACCTTGGCACCGTCGATCGCCCGCGAGCTTGCTGACATCGTTCGCGCAGTCGCGACCGCCTGAACGCTATAACGATTGATATGAACGGCGCATTCCGCACAACGGACGCGCTGAACAAAAGCTCCCGCGACGGCCATCGCGAGAGCTTTGCACTTACAAGTTCGGTTCAGGAGAGAACAGTTCTATAGTATGGAAATTCAGAAAGAAAATCAAGGATTTAGACGCGGACTGGTGCGCTTTGTCGACTTCATTCGGCGCCTTGTCGTGGGTCGGTCGGCACCTGTCATCGAACCCACTGTAGTCGATCCGATCCTGGCCGACCTCGACGCCATGCTGGCCGAGCTCTTGGCTGAGCCGTCGCCCGCTCCGGTCGCTGCACCGGCTCCCGAGCTTGCCCCCGCGCCGATCGCCGCCACCATCACGCCGAGCGCCGAGGAATTGGCGATCCTGGCCGAGCTCGAGGGACTGTTCGCCGACGACGCCACCACCCCGGCCGGCACGAAAACGTCGACAAATTCCAGCGCCGAAAATCCCGCGATTGCCCAGGGAACGCCGACCTCTCCGGCCCATGGTGCTGGTGTTTGTCCAGTAGCTTCCCTTACCCCTCCATACACCCCCACCAAGCCCACCCCGATCATCCCCTTGTGGAAGCGTCTGCGCACCAGCCAGCCGTCACCCCTCTCGCACCTGCTCGGCACCCCGGCCTCTCCCTTCAAGCTGCCAACCGTCATCAGCTCGACCACCTGGTCACGCTCGACGCCGGCCGACAAGTTCGCCCAGGCCATCCGCTCCAGCCAGACCAGGAACGGCGCCGCGATCACGCTCAACCTCTCCCAGGCACGCGAAGAGGCCCTGCGCGCGTCCAGGGACCCGGCCGGCCTTCTTGCCACCTACATCAACCGCGCCATGAAGGTCGAACTCGGCAAGGTGCTTCCGTTCGCGGTGCAGCTCGAGATCAGCCCTGCCGGCCGGCTGCACGCCCATGGTGTCGTCTGCCTCGACCAGGCGACCATGGTCGAGCTCGACGCCCTCAAGCGTGCCCTGGCGACGGCCGGCGGCAAGATCAAAGGCCATGCAGGTTCGCGCCAGGTGAAGGTCGCCGAGCTCTATGACGCCGATGGCTGGACGGCCTATTTCAGTAAGACCCGCTCCGGCACGGTCACGGCGCTCGGCACCGACAAGGTTGGGATGGTCTCGAGCTCGCTGCGCGCTCTAGCCGAGCAGGACTGGACGGTTGGTCTAGTGCCCGGACTGGCGAAGCCTAGTCCGGCTTGTGTTTAATTCCAATGATGGGCAGCAATTGCAGCAGGTGCAGGTAGGCGATCACGCCCATTGTCCAATAGAGAATTAGCCAGAGATACTCTGGCATCGCTTTTGGAATGTCAGTCGCTTGATCCTCAACCCTAGCGACGGCGGAATTCCAGCCGATGGAGAATCCCGCAATGCCGACCAGCACAGCGAGGCCTAATAGAATAATGACGCCGCTCACCTTGCCATATTCCGCCGGATGACGATAAGCCACCCAAGCGAACCCCGTCGCCGCCAATGGCATCATGGTGTAGAAAAGCGTCTCCATAAACAAGCCCTATCAGTAACACGAGAAACGATCTATCGGCGTTTCATCAAAATCACAGAAGTTCGCGCGAGAGCCGCAACTGAGTTGCAGATAAATATAAGTTTACTTACTTTAACATACTGAAATAGAACGATAAAAATCGTTGACCGCGAGTCGGTTCCCCGCGATGATTCCCTGCATCACCGATTGGGGGCATACGATGCACTACGACGAACCGACTTACCTCTCGACAGCGACATGGGCCGACCTGCTTTTCCGGCTCTCGATTAAAGATGAGCTCCGGCAGCGCCTGGGCGTCAAGCTTTGCCCGTTCTCCGGCCAGGTCGAGGAATATATGGTCGCCGACCAGTTGGGCGGCATGCTCAACATCTGGCCGGCGAAGTGGCGTGGCATCATCGAGGCCGAGACAGCAACAGCCTAACCGAGTTTGGTCGGGTCAAAGGTCACGCCTACACTGACCCGACCAAGGATTTTGGAGAACAGGCTCTCCTGTGGACGGATTTTAAAGTTGGCGCGCCGCGTTTCGCCGCTTGCTGAAACCTCATATCCAAACTCGCCTTCAACAACATAGCCGAGCTCCTGCAACTGCTCGACGGTCTCGCGAACGTCGCCAGCGGCCGTAGTCAGTGTGGGCGCAGCAATCTGATGGCCCAGCTCCTGGGTCTTTGTAACTGCGTTCTGCAGCGCCGCCGCGCCCGAGAGGCCCTTATCGATGAAGCCAAGCGCCAAATCATCTTCGGGTGGGAAAAAGTATTGATAGACACCCATCCGTTCGAGCCGTTCCTTCACCTCCCCAACATCTTTCGACGTCGAGAGCGTTCTCCACTCGGCTTCGTCAAGCTCATACAGCGGAATGGGACAAATCCCATTCTTCCGATCAAGCGCCATGTTGTCGATCGCTGTAAGACCTGCCAAGCTAATTATTGCATTTGGATTCTTCTCGGCAGCAGCAGTTATGGCGGACTCCCAATCAAAATTGGCGGCCTGCTGCAAGACAGTAACAAACTGCGCTAGCATTGGAAGGGAAACGTGCTCGAAAGCAACTTTCAACCTATCGAAGCCTACGCCGACAGCGGAAGTCAATATTTTGTCCTGTTTCGACTTCGGTAGCTTAGAGAACCGGTCAATCGCAGCTATAGCTTTACCGACGTGAAATTGATTGGAGCCGATCTTTTCGACAAGTTGCCGCGACAAGACACCTAGATCGAGGAGAATGGGTCGAGCTACTAAGATGCGCATGTCTGGCATCGCCGCTTGGACATCGACTTGCGTGAGAGCGGCCATCCTTGAGTCTGGCTCGCTCGACACTAGTATTATTCGTTTTGTCGCGTCATCGACGGCAATTGAAAGGAATGTGTGCTCAAGTCCAGACGCCCCCTTGAGCACTGGGTGCTCTCGAGGTTCCGCCCCAAGAGCCACTGCAATATTGTTCCAGACTTGGCTTCCGGCCATCCGCATCCCTCAAAAGCAATACGGTAACCGTAGTCATAGAACGCAAAAGGCCGCAAGTTTGTTCGGTTTCTGTTCACAGCTTAGCACTTGCCGTCGAACACAGTGTCCTCAGTAAACTGCAGTGTTAATTCCCTGAAGGATCCGCGATAGCCGCCCAATATCGGGCCACCGCTATCCTTGCTGAACTGGTAGTTGACCATTGGCTCTGCACCAAACCTGCGCATATGAGGGAAGTAGATGGCCATTGGTATTTCCCTAGACTCGGCGCGCACATTGCCATCGCTGTCTGTCCACAAAAACCCACGGCCTATATTCCTCGATCACCGCCATAACAGTTTCCGGGCGGCCTCGAATGAAGTCTGCTCCACGCACCCAGGTGCCCGTGCAGGTAAGCGCCGTTTGCGTTACCGAGTGATTGGTTAGGACGTAGAAAGTTCCGATGACGATGCCCGCAGATACTAGAAACAACTGGCCGAGAAAACGCAGAACCCTCATCGCTCAAAGCGGCCTTTTTCACACCAGAAGCGCGACACCACTCCCGGCTGTTGCCCGAATAGGTCTGCCGCAAGCCGACAATTCTCTTGATTGTAATCAGCCCCTTCCGAACTATCGAAAGTCGAAATGTGAATTCGCATTGAAGGATCGATTGGGCTGTCGCGATACAGAGTGAAGGATTCCGATTGTGCATCGCATCCAACAAGCGCCAGCGTCGCGCTCAATATTACGAATCGTCTGACCATCAGCTCACCCCGCCATTATCAATTTTCCATGTTGACGGGCGCGCGGCAAGGCGACAAAAGTGAAGTCACAAATGGTGACAAAACGCCTCGATTGCGACAGCGTAAGTCATTGATTTTGTTGAGTGGCGCCGTTTCCCTTCCTCTCCGCCACTTGCCCTCGCGAAAGCGTTCTCCCGATCCGGCTCCGGCCGGATTTTCTCGTTGTATTCGAAGTCGTGGACATCGAGAGGCTCTACCGGCTGGTTCAGGCAGGGCTGCCCCGCGACGAGATCGTGGTGGATTTCACGATCTACTCCGACGAAGGGCTTCGTTGCCTTCACGCGCCAGAGATTTCCCAAGACTACGACGCCTATCTCGCCCTCATACCCGGGGAGATCCTCTTCCAGCTCTATGACAGATATGGTCCGCTACTTCTCGAGAAGAACGTCCGATCATTCCTTCAGGCAAGGGGCAAGGTGAACCGGGGGATTCGCGACACGCTTCGCACGCGTCCGGATCGTTTCATGGCCTACAACAATGGCATTGTGGCTACTGTCGACGAGATTGAGGTCAGGCATGACGCCGAGACCGGCGCCCGCCACATTACAGCGGTTAAGGGGCTCCAGATCGTGAACGGAGGCCAGAATTGACGAAGACCCTACGGGGCTTTTTCCATGTCATCGGCACATCAAGCGCGGCTTGATCGAGCGCTATTCGACCGGTCCATTTCGCCCGCCCACCCGACTTTCGAGTAAGGCCGTTGTACTTCTCTACGCCCATGGCCTCGAGGCGGGCCGCCATCCTCATAGCATAGCAATTGGTGCAGCCTGCCGTGGCAATGGTGCAGCCAGCCACCGGATTCCACGTCGCATCCGTCCATTCGATTGAGGTATCGGCCATAGCAACCACTCCTGCCCTTCAAAATGAGTGCGCCCGGTAAAAAAACTGTAGTGAGAACGAAAGCGGAACTCAAATCACGCTTGGTGGGGGGCACTCATGCAGCCTTGACCTCCTGCCAAGGGTGTCATCACCCGACTTAATAAGGTCGATGGGGACGCGGCATCCGGCATGACCGGGCACTGGCCCCCATTTCCAAACGGGCCAGACGGCAAACTCTCGCGCCTCTGCCAGACGTCCCGCCATGTCTCAATGCTTTCGGGCTTTGTAGCAGCGGCCTCGGCATAGCCCCTAAAGCGCCGATAGCTCAGATACCGGCAAAATGGATGGTTTCGAGATCGCTGTTCTTGGCCAGGTAGGCGCGATACCCGGTTATAGAAGGCAGAACCTTCATCCGGTCCTCTGGCGAGAGCTTGACCCACTGCGGCAAAGCTTCCGCCTTCAACATGTTCCGCGTGGTTGGGTAACGTGGATGAGCATCGAGGAGTGTTTGCTGCCCTGCCCGCGCAGCTTCCGCACCGCACAGGCATAGACGAAGGAACGGATCGCTTCTGCGAGCGAGTCCGGCACACGATCCTCTCCCTGCCATCGCGGCCGGTAGCCGTTCTTGTGTCGCGGCGGCATCCACGGTTGGAACTCGTTGTCCGACAACGGACGCACTAGGGGCAGATCTTCGGGCGTGCTGGAAGCCGATCCGAAGACGCGACCCGGCCCGACATAGTTCGATTGTGCCGCAAGGCGTGTGATGGAGGCTGCCGGGAAGAGGTCCGGTCCGTGTTCCTGTGTCTCCCCGCGGTCATGAATGAAGATGTTCGCAAAGGGCGTCGCCGTGTAGGTCCAAAACGTCCGTGGCCAGAAAGGCCGTCTCGTTTCAGCAGGCCTGGCAGGAGTAGATGATTGCCCGCCCCTCTTCGGCGGCGTGTTTGAGCCTGCAAGCCTCAAGTCGTCGGCGGCTTCGAGTCATACTCATTCTCGGAGTGACGACCTGCGACTCTGGCCCGGCCGGCGATACGCCAGCGCAGCTTTGACTTGGCTCACAGTGACACCCAAGCTTGTCGCCAATTCCTCCTTTGTCGCTCTCGGATGGGCTTCCTTCGCCCTCCGGATCTGTTCTGCGGTGTTCAAGCGGATTGCAATGGTCATGCCGGCCTCAATCGTCTGAGCGCCTCACTATACGATGTGAACAAATGAAGAACAAGCACTTGACGCCGACCGGACTCGGTTCTGTAATTTCACGAGCAAAACAGGAGGCGCAAATGGCTAGCACCTGGCAGTGGGTGTATCGACACCGCAACCCAAACCACCCCGACTTGCGCGGGATGTGGCCCAATGAAGCCGAGGCACGTGAGTGCAACGGCCTACTATTGGTGCCGATGTATGACCCACACCGTGGCGACGTGATGCGCGGGTGGTGGGAGCTGCGTCACAAGAACTCCGGCCAGGCGTTGCTGTTCATTTGTGCCGAGGGCGACGAGCTCGCCGAGGAGTACGCCACCCCCGTCGCCGAGAGGGCCAACTGGGCCTATATGCGGGAGGCGCCTGAATGGTCAGCGCCGCCGCATTCCTTGGCACTGATAGACTATTTGCGCTCCACGTCGGGGGTGTTCTACGAGCCAAACTTTGGCTCGCTGTTAAAGACGATGACCAGTGGCGAAGAATCGCAAGATTGGGACCAGGTCGTGCCATACGCGGGAGAGGCATAGCTCGACCGGGGGACAGGAAAATCCCCAGTGTCGGCCGGGGCGAGTCTCGAGTAGTTAGCGAACGCGCTTCAAGCGCTCTCGCCTGATTTGGCCAAACCAAGCATCGTTCGCCTGGAGGCCGTCCATGACACAATTCACCAAGGAAGAGATTGAGGCAGAACACAGGCGCCGCGAAAAAGGCCGCTGAGCAGGCTATTCGAGACGTCAGAACACACGACGCAGAGTGCATCCATTGCCACCGGCCATTTTCGACGGCGCTGGCATCTGCCGGTGGGCACGGGCTATGCGACGATTGCCTGCACAACGACTAGCCCTAAGCCGCTTTCCGCGCCCGCGCTGCAGCCGCGCGACGAACGGGGTGTCATATTGGCAAGCCAACCCCTGCAGCGCTGGACGCTCAAGACCGTCGAACACGGCTGGGCGATGGACGGCGTCGGCTCTAGATCATGCTCTCCCGCGAGCTGTGCTGCAGCGGCCCGATTGCGAGCATCGATAAGACCGTGCGCCCGATCGCGCATATCTAGCACTCGCCGCGGGATGGGGATGACAGCGATCATAGCCGGTCTGGTCATCTCAGATCCTCGGAAATGTCGCCGCGTCAATGTAGCCAGCCCGGTGCATTTCGAGCATCAATACGCACGCCTCATGGTCAGAGACGAAACCTGATTGTGTTTGGTCGGATGGGCCCACTCCATCAGGGGGTCAAATCTGCACGCCGAAACACAGGCAGGGTGCCTACCATGGCATCTTGAAAGGCAGCGCATCCTCCATAAATGCTGCGGCCAGAGGCCAAGCCGATCGGTATCGAACCAAGACTGGTCGCGTCGCGACAACATTTCATTCACGGCAAAGAGCGAGTAACGGTGGCTCTGATACTATTCCGCACAGCGGAATGGATTTCTGCAATTCCGCTTGACGGTAGCGGGGTAGTCCAGCTTTGGTGGCAACAGATTGAACGGCGTGGAATTCAACCACGCTCCCAAGAAAAGCATCCCAGGTGAGGAGACCAGTCTATGTTGAAGAGCTTCACGCTCGCTGCCGCGGCCATGGGTCTAATGATGAGTGTTGCCCCTGCGTACGCTCAGACGATGACCATGCTGTCGAGTTGGGACGAGACCTATAACGCCGTGCCGGTTTTTGCGCAGGGCTACATCGATCTTGTCAACGAAAAGTCGGGCGGGGAGATCGATATCGACCTCCGCGGCCCCGAATCCGTTCCGCCCTTCGAGCAGCTTCAGCCCGTTTCAGCCGGCCTGTTCAACATGCTCTTCACCCATGGTGCCTACCACCTCGGCGAGACCTCGATGGTGTTTGGTATGGACGCGGTCACCGACGATCCGGCCGCCCGTCGCGAGAGCGGTCTCTACGATCTCATCGATCAACACTATGCCAAACACAACCTCAAGCTGCTCGGCGTTTTCTCGGCCGCCTCAGGCTACCACGTCATGCTGCGCGACCCCATCGGCGAGGATGGTGGCTTGGAGGGCCGGCGTATCCGTGCCTCGGGTACCTATCATGACTTCGTGACCACGCTTAACGGCTCGGTTGTGACCATGCCGGCTAGCGATATCTACTCCTCGCTCGAGCGCGGCGTTGTCGATGGTGCTGCGTGGCCGGTTTTCGGGGCCATGGACTATCGTTGGTATGAAGTGGCCAGCTACATGACTCGCCCCATGTTCGGTATCAACAACCATTCGCTGTTCATCAATCTCGATACCTGGAACGGTCTCTCCGAGGACCAGCAGTCGATCCTGATCGAAGCGGCCGAGGAGCTCGAAGTCTCGGGTCGTGCCGAATTCGAGGGTCTGTGGGCAGCTGAAGATGCTGCCATGCAGGAGGCAGGGCTTGAGATCACCCAGTTCGGACCCGAATATGCCGACCGCGTCGAGGCCATCTTTGCCCAAGGCGTCTGGCGCCAGGTCGAAGACCGCGCCGGGGAAGATGGCGCCGCGTTGCATCAGCTGGCCCTTGAGAAGGGCCTGACGGCAGAATAGTCCTCCTCGGGCGGGTGACATCGGAAAGGAGCGGACAATGCTCACATTGCTTGCGCGCATCCATGACGGTGTCACCCGCCTGGCCTTCTGGGTCGCCATGGCCTCGGTGTTCTACCTCACCGCCGTGACGGCCTTTGAAGTGGTCTCGCGCTATTTCTTTCGTGCGCCGACCGACTGGGCGCCGGACACAAGCGCTGTCGCCTTCGCCTTCATCGCCTTTCTCGCCGCGCCCGAATTGTCCCGCAGTTCCGGCCATGCGGCCATGACATTCGTGGTGGAAACTTCCCGTCCCGCAATATCGGTCTGGATGCAGCGTTTCTCGCTGCTGCTGGCCGTTATGGTCTGCGCCATGCTGGTGTGGTTTGGCGGCATCGAAACCAGCCGTCAGATTGCCAACGATATTTCCATGATCGCGGCGACCCGCATCCCCAAATGGATCGTGACCGGCGTCATCGTCTACGGCATTGCAAGCTCCGGCCTCTATTTCCTGCGGCACCTGCTGGCGACCTTTCTCACCTCCCACAAGGACGACCCTAAATGGAGTGGTACATATTCCTGAGCGGGGCGTTCTTCCTGCTCCTGGCCCTCTTTGCGGTTGGCCTTCCCGTCTTTATCGCCTTTCTCGCCCTCAATCTTGCCGGTCTCTTCCTGATCTCGGGCAATTTCAACGGCGTGACTTTGATCATCAACTCGATGTTTTCGACCAGCACGTCGCTGTCGCTGGCGGCCATTCCGCTGTTCGTGCTCTTGGGCGAGCTACTCTTCCGTTCGGGCTCGGTGAGAATTCTGTTCGACGCAGTTGATGGGGTGGTGGGCAACATTCGCGCCCGTCTTTATGTAGTTTCCATCCTGCTCTCGACTCTGTTCGGCGCGCTGTCGGGTTCGGCCATGGCCGTCGCAGCGATGATGGGCTCGTCGCTCTGGCCCGAAATGAAGGCCCGGAACTACGATCTAAAGCTCTCAATGGGAACAATGCTGGCCGGGTCCAGCCTGGCCCCGATCATTCCACCCAGCGTCATGGCCATCGTCCTGGGCATGTTGGCCAATGTATCGATTTCGGCCCTCCTGATTGCCGGCATCGTGCCGGGCCTCATCCTGTCAATCCTGTTTCTCGGCTATGTCGTGATCCGTACCCGCATCAATCCCAGCCTGGCCCCGATCAGCGATGACACCAGCTTGCCGCTCAAACAGCGCCTAATGCTGGTGGTCAAAGCGCTGCCCTTCCTGCTGATCATCGGCGTGATCCTGGGCTTCATCCTCGCGGGCATCGCGACACCAACGGAATCGGCCGCCGTGGGTTGTGTCGCGGCAGTCGTCGTGTGTGCGATGTTTGGCAATCTCAACTGGCCCACCATCCGTGATTCCCTGCGCTCGACCGCGTCGATCTCGGGCATGATCATGATCATCATGGCCTGTTCGGTCTCGTTCAGTCAGGTGCTCAACATGAGCGGGGCGACCTCGCAGCTGGTGCAGACCGTCACTGAATTGGCGCTGCCGCTGGTCCTGATGTTCATTCTCCTGCAGTTCGTGCCGTTCGTCCTGTGCATGTTCATCGATCAGATCGCGTTGATGATCATGCTTGTACCGCTCTACACGCCCATCATCAGTGCGATCGGCTTTGATCCCCTCTGGTTCTGGATGATTTTCCTGATCAACATGTCCATCGGTGGGATTACTCCACCCTTCGGTTACACGCTGTTTGCGCTCAAGGGCGTCATTCCGGAAGCGTCAATCCAGAGCGTTTATCGCGCGGCCCTGCCATTCATTGGCATCTGCATGCTGGCGATTGCTCTGTTCGCGACCTTCCCCGACATCATCCTCGCTGTTCCCGCGCTGCTCTAGGAGATTATCACACCATGGATTTGGGACTTTCCGGGCGTCGGGCCCTCGTTCTGGGCGGCAGTCAGGGCCTTGGACATGCTTGTGCAAAGGCACTGGCCGAAGAAGGCGCACGGGTCGTGATCAACGGGCGGGACGCGGAGCGCGCCGCCTCGGCAGCCGCCGTCATTGGCGCACACTGGGTTGCCGGTGATGTGTCGACCGCCGAAGCGCGGGGCGATATCCTCGCTGCTGCGCATGAAGAGCTCGGTGGTATAGATATTCTTGTCACCAATGCCGGTGGTCCCCCGCCGGGCCCCTTCGGTAATCATGAGCACGACATCTGGCTTAAAGCGATTGAGACCAACATGCTCTCGGCGATCGATTTTACCCGGGCCGTGCTGCCCGGCATGATCGCCAACGGCTTTGGACGTGTGGTCAATATCACCTCGTTCACGGTTCGCGAGCCTTACCCTAATATGGGTCTTGCGACCGGTGTGCGGGCGGGCCTTACCGGAGCCATGGCGTCATTGGCGCGTGAGGTTGCCGACAAGGGTGTAACCGTCAACAACCTGCTTCCCGGGCTGATGGACACCGGCGCGCTGCACCGCGTTTACGCTGCACAGGCCAAGGCGCAGGACGTCAGCGAAGACGAAGCCAAGACCAACATGGCCAAGTCGATCCCTATGCAGCGCCTCGGTCTGGCTGAAGATTTCGGCCCTACCTGCGCGTTCTTGTGCTCGCGCCATGCCAACTACATTACCGGCCAGAACCTGACCATCGATGGTGGGCTGGTTCGTGCGCTGATCTAGGAGACTATCGTGACCGATTTGACCCACAACGACCTTGTGATCGGCATCGTCGGTGCCGGCGCTATGGGCTCCGGGATCGCGCAGGTGGCCGCAGCTTCAGGCCGCACCGTTCTGATTTTTGACCAGCGCCACGGCGCAGCCTCGACTGCCAGGGCTGGCATCATCACGCGCATGGAAAAGCGCGTCGCGGAGGGCAAGGCCAGCCAGGATGTGGTCGATATGCTTGTTGCCAAACTTCAGGTGGTCGAGAGCCTGTCGGCCCTTGCCGGTTGCGGGCTCATCGTTGAAGCGATCATTGAAGACCTTGATGCAAAGAGGGCTTTGTTCGCCGAGCTTGCGGCCATGGTCGCGAAAGATACCGTCCTCGCGTCGAACACCTCGTCGATCCCCATTGGCGCCATCGCCTCGGGCCTGCCCAATCCAAGCCGGATCTCAGGGCTCCATTTCTTCAATCCAGTCCCGGTGATGAAGCTCGTCGAGGTCATCCGCACTCCCGACACTGCCGACGAGGTCGTTGACGGACTGATGCACCTGTCGCGCGAGATGGGTCGGGTTCCTGTCGAAGTACGTGATACGCCGGGCTTTCTGGTCAATTTCGGTGGACGCGCCTATACGACGGAGGGCCTCGCCATCGTCCACGAGAATGTCGCGACACCCGCTCAGGTCGATGCGGTCATGCGCGATTGTTGTGGTTTCCGCATGGGGCCTTTCGAGCTGATGGATCTGACGGGCATGGACATCAACTACCCGGTGACCGCCCTTGTCCATCAAAGCCACTTCTCGGACCCACGCCTGCGCTCAACGCCGCTCCATCGCTATCTCTTCGATGTAGGCCAGTTGGGTCGCAAGACCGGCCGGGGCTTCTTCGACTATCGCGATGGGGCGGCTCGACCGAGCGCCGACGCCACATCTTCGGCACCGCCCGCGCACACTGTGTCGCTGCTCGAAGCCAACGAGGCGCTGGTCGCTCTCGCCCGCGAACTTGATCTCTCGGTGCTGCCCGCTGATGACGGGGTTTGTCCAATCCTTTGCGCCCCGATTGGGGAAGATTGCGCCGCACTGAGCGAGCGCACGGGCGCCGATCACAGGCGCCTTGTGGCCCTCGATCTGGCCGTCGACACCACCAGGCGCATCACCGTCATGACTGCGCCAGACGCCGACCCTGCGGCGCGAGACAGCGTCGTGGCGCTGCTTTTGCAGAGTCGCGCTGTGACGGCGATTGCGGATTCACCAGGATTCATCGCACAGCGCATCTGCGCAATGATTGCCAACCTTGGTTGCGAAATGGCCCAGACCGGCCTTGCAAAGCCCAACGACATCGACACAGCAATGCGGCTGGGGCTCAATTACCCCAGTGGGCCGCTGGAGATGACCGACGCCATGGGTGCCGATCAGCTCTACACGATCATGACCCAGATCCAGCGCCTGACGGGCGATGACCGCTACCGCCCCAGTCAGTGGTTGCGCCGCCGTGCCCAGCTCGGGCTTTCGGCGATGGCGAGCTGAACTAGTACGCGCCGCGCCCCAGGCTCTGCGCCACCTCGCGCAGCGCATCGGCAAGGGGCCCCCGCATGGTGTGCTCGGAGACGCTGCCGGTTGCGACCGGGATGGTGAGCGCTGTCACATCGTTGTCCGCCTGCACGGCGACCGAAACCCCACCGATTCCGGGACGCCAGGCGTCCCGGATGATGGCTATACCCTCCTCCCTCGCCTGGGCGAGGCAGAGGTTGAATGTATCGAGGTCGCCTTCACGCTTGCCGATGTAGCTGCGTACGCGGCTTGCGATAGTGCGGCTCTCGCGTTCGGGCATCGCCGCGACCAGGGCGATGCCGGCCGCCGAAACCGCAATTGGCAAGCGCCCACCCATGGCCAACCGCACCGCAACCATATTGGAACCGGGCACGACCTCGACGAAAGTGATGTGGAGGCCGTCACGCACGGCAAGCGCTGCGGTTTCGCCGGTAAGGTCAGATATGTGTTTGAGATGGGGACGCGCGCGCTCGATCAGCGACATGCTGGCAAGGATTGGATAGCCCAAGGTCAGGTTCTTGGGGGTCAGTTCATAAGCCCGGCCTCCGGGCGTCAGCCGCGTATAGCCCAGCGCCGTCAGCGTATGGGTCAGCCTGGAAACGGTGGACGGCGCCAGTTGGGTGGCGCGCGCGATGTCGCCATTGTTCAAGGGTCGCTGCGCACGTGACAACGACTCCAGAATGGCCAACCCCCTTGCCAGAGCATCTACAAATTGCCGATCGTCGCTGGCCATGGCTCCCCCAACCTTAAAGTATTCCGCACAGCGGAATGCTATTTCGCAATTCTGTGTTGCGATTATCACGGCCATCCCCGAAAGTCGAGCCGACAAAGCCGCTGCGCCGAGCCGGAACGATGGCGCGTTCACCCCCAAAGACGGCGACTTACCCCGCCCCGACCCAAGGACACCAAAGCCCGATGTTGACCGGTGACATGCTTCGGCGCTCAGCTGAGCGCTTCCCCAACAAGCCGGCCGTGCTCTGGCAGGATGCCAGCCTGAGCTACACCGATCTCAACCGACGCGCCAATCAGTTGGCCAATGCCCTGATCGATCTGGGCGTTGCCAAAGGCACTAAAGTTGGCATTGTCAGCCGCAATCGGCCCGAATATGCCACTGCCTTTTTTGGCGTGGCCAGGTCCGGGGCAGTCTTGGTCAATGTGTCGGTGCTGTACGCATCCGAAGAGCTACAGTTCGTGCTCAGCAAGGCCGATGTCGAGGTGCTCCTGATTGAAGACATCTTCCTCGACAAGGTCGCTGCCGTCCGCAGCCAACTGCCCAAGCTCAAGTCGGTCATCGTCATCGGTCAGGGCGCTGATTTCCAGACCTTCGAAGGTTTGCTTGCCCAGGGCTCAGCAGACTATCCGGATGTGCACATAGGCGAAGACGATCCGTTTTCCATGACCTACACTGGTGGCACGACTGGGCGCCCCAAGGGCGTCCTGTGCAGCCACCGCAACCGCATGATCACCGCGCATACCGTGGTCGTCGAGGAATCGATCGATGAGCGCGACGTGGTTGGCATCGTCACCCCGATGTTCCATGTGGCGGCGCTGAACATCATGTTTCAGCCTGCCATGCTGGTGGGTGCAACGGTGACCCTGCTTTCGAAATGGAACGTCGCCGATTTCGCTGCCATGGCGCGGCGGACCAAGATGACGGCCGCATTTATGGTTCCCACACAGGCCTCGATGATGGTTTCCGATCCCGATTTCGATGCGGCCAATTTCGCAGGTTTCGAGAAGCTCTCCTTTGCTGGTGCGCCCATGCCGGACTGGGTGCAGCGTGCGCTGCTCGAGAAGCTGCCGAAGCTCAAACTCACGCAGATCTATGGCCAGTCTGAAGTCGGCGTCCTCACTGCCCTGCGCCACTGGTACCTGCCCGAGAAGCTCTCCTCGATCGGACGACAGGCCTATAATGTCGATGTTGCCGTGGTCGATCCCGAAGGCAAGCCGGTCAAGCCCGGCGAGATTGGCGAGATCGTTTCGCGCGGCGAGAATGTCATGCTCGAGTACTACAACGAGCCCGAACAGACCAAGGCGTTCTTCCGCCACGGCTGGGGCTGGACGGGCGATGTGGGGACCATCGATGAGGCGGGCTTCATCACTCTGGTCGATCGCTCCAAGGACATGATTATTTCCGGTGGTGAAAACGTCTACCCCAAGGAAATCGAAAACGTCATCTACGAGCTGCCTGCCGTCGCCGAATGCGCCGTGTTTGGCATACCGGACGATAAATGGGGCGAAGTCCCCGCGGCCTATGTGCTTCTGAAATCTGGCCAAGCACTCGGCGAGGAGGTGTTGGTCGAGCATTGCGCCAAGCATCTGGCCCGCTTCAAACGCCCGCGCCTGGTCAAGTTTGTCACCGAATTCCCCAAAACCCCGATCGGCAAGATACAGAAGAATGTCCTGCGCGAACCTTACTGGAAGGACAGGGAGAAGAAGATATGAGCGATCGTTACGCAGACTATAAACGGCTCAAATTCGACTGGCCCGAAGAGCGCATTCTGCGCATCACCATGGACAATCCTGGTCGCCTCAATTCCGCTGACGCTGTGATGCATGGCGAACTGGTCCGCGTCTGGCGCGATATCGATGCCGATCCGCAGGTCAATGCGGTGATTATCCGTGGGGCAGGTGAAGCGTTTTCGTCCGGGGGCGACCTCGATCTGGTCAAGGAGATGACCGAAGACTTCGGCACATTGACGCGTGTTTGGAAGGAGGCTCGCGACCTCGTCTACAACATCATCAATTGCTCCAAGCCGCTGGTCTCGGCCATGCAGGGTCCTGCAGTGGGCGCCGGCCTTGTCGCGGGGCTTCTGGCCGATATCTCAATTGCTAGCAGGACAGCGCGCATCATCGACGGACATACCCGCCTCGGCGTTGCCGCAGGCGATCACGCCGCCATCGTCTGGCCGCTGCTGTGCGGCATGGCCAAGGCCAAGTATTACCTTATGCTGTGTGAAGCGGTGAGTGGCGAGGAAGCGGAGCGTATCGGACTCGTTTCGCTGTGCGTTGAAGAGGCCGACCTGCAGGAAAAGGCCCTAGAAGTCGCCCGCAAGCTCGCCAAGGGCTCGCCCTCGGCACTGCGTTGGACCAAATACGCGCTCAACAACTGGTTCCGCATGGCGGGCCCCACCTTCGACACGTCGCTGGCGCTCGAATTCATGGGTTTCACCGGTCCCGATGCGCGCGAAGGGCTGGCTTCGCTCAAGGAAAAGCGCCGTCCCAATTTCGATCCCAACTCGGCTGTTTAGATCATGGCACATGCATATATCTGCGCGGGGGTCCGTACGCCCATTGGCCGGTACGGCGGGGCGCTGGCCGGTTTCCGACCCGACGATCTGGCAGCTCATGTCATCAAGGCGCTCATCGCCGATCACCCGGCGCTTGCCACCGCCCGGATCGACGATATCTACCTCGGTTGCGCCAATCAGGCGGGCGAAGACAATCGCAATGTCGCGCGCATGGCCGGTCTTCTGGCCGGCCTGCCCGTCGAGGTGCCTGGCGTCACGCTCAACCGGCTGTGCGGGTCTGGTTTGGATGCCGTCGGTCAGGCTGCCCGCGCGATCAAGGCCGGCGAGGCCGATCTGATCATTGCCGGTGGCGTCGAATCCATGAGCCGCGCGCCGTTCGTCCTGCCCAAGGCGGAAACCGCCTTCGCCCGGCAGGCGGACATCTTCGACACCACCATTGGCTGGCGCTTCGTCAATCCTTCGATGGCATCCCAATTTGGCATCGATTCCATGCCCGAGACGGCCGAAAACGTCGCCGAGGATTTCTCGGTGTCGCGCGAGGACCAGGACAAGTTCGCCCTGCGCTCACAGCAAAGGGCCGCCGCAGCGCAGAAGAGTGGACGGCTGGCCCGTGAGATCGTCGCGCTGGAAAAGCCCCAGCGCAAGGGCGACCCCATTGTCATCGATACGGACGAACACCCGCGCGAAACGACACTCGAGGCGCTATCCGAGCTGCGCGCGCCCTTCCGGGACGGGGGCAGTGTCACCGCCGGCAATGCCTCGGGGGTCAATGACGGCGCCGCCGCGCTCATTGTGGCGTCCGAAGCCGCCATCGCCAGATATGGGCTGACACCCTTGGCCCGTGTCACCGGCCTCGCCACCGCGGGCGTTCCCCCGCGCATCATGGGTATCGGGCCGGCGCCGGCCACCCGCAATCTTACCGAGCGGCTCGGCATTTCCGTTTCGAGCATCGACATCATCGAACTCAACGAGGCCTTTGCCGCACAGGGGCTCGCCGTCCTGCGCGAGCTAGGCCTGCCAGACGAAGCTGAACACATCAATCCCAATGGTGGCGCCATCGCGCTTGGTCATCCGCTCGGGATGAGCGGAGCGCGCCTTGCGCTCACGGCGGCCATCGAGATGCAGGATCGTGATGCCAGGCGTGCGCTCTGCACCATGTGCATTGGTGTTGGTCAGGGTATCGCACTCATGTTGGAGGCCGCGTAAATGGCACAGGTTCTGATAGAACGCCCGTCGGACGCCATTGCCCTCGTCAGGCTTAACCGTCCAGAGGTGCGCAATGCGCTCAACCTCACCATTCGCCAGGAAATGGCCGCGATTTTCCGAGATCTCGCCGACGATACATCGCTCCGCTGCGTGGTGCTCACCGGCAACGAACAAGCCTTTGCCGCTGGGGCTGACATCGCGGACATGTCGCGGATTGATGCCATCGAGATGTATCATCGCCACACCGAACGCCTTTGGGCGGCGGTTGGGGAATGCCCGGTGCCGGTGATTGCAGCCGTCAACGGATTTGCACTCGGCGGCGGCCTAGAACTCGCGATGCATGCCGATATTATTCTTGCCGGAAAGAGTGCGCAACTTGGACAACCCGAAGTAAAGGTAGGGATCATGCCAGGCGCCGGCGGCACGCAAAGACTTACCCGCGCAGTGGGCAAGTTCCGGGCGATGCTCATGTGCCTGACCGGTGAAATCATCTCGGCCCAGGAGGCATTCGAGATGGGACTGGTTAGCCGCATTGTCGAAGATGACGCGGTTCTCGATACCGCGCTCAAGTTGGCCGAAAAAATCGCCGCATTGCCGCCCATTGCGGTTGCCCAGATCAAAGAAGTGATCCTTGCCGGTGCCGACGCGCCGCTCTTGACCGCCCTCGCGCTCGAGAGGAAGGCGGTGCAGATTTTGTTCGCCAGCAGAGACAAGGCAGAGGGGATGAATGCGTTTCTCGAAAAACGCAAACCGACCTATACGGGCGAATAGCGTGAGTAGTCTCGTTACGCTTGAGACGGCCAAGGGTGTGGCCTATGTAACCCTCAACCGCCCCGACAAGCTTAATGCGATCACCATTGCGTTGCGCGACGAACTGCTAGACGTACTGGGCCGTGTCGGCGCAGACGCCGATATTGGCTGTGTGGTCTTGCGCGGCGCGGGGAGGGCTTTCTGCACGGGCCAGGACCTTGCGGAGCGCGCGCCGATCCTTGCCGGCACGGCCATCGACCTTGGGGTCGCGCTTGAAGAGGGCATCAACCGCATCATTCTCGAACTCGCCACGCTTCCACAACCTACCATCGCGTGCGTCCAGGGCCTTGCCGTCGGCGCGGGGGCCAGCCTGGCGGTTGCGTGCGACATCGTTCTGGCGAGTCATGATGCCAGTTTCCATTTCAGCTTTTCGCGGCTAGGGCTGGTTCCGGATAGTGGTGCCAGTTGGCTGCTTCCCCGCAAGATCGGTCTGGCCCGCGCTACCTCAACATTTCTCGAAGCAGTACCCATCAACGCCCTGCAGGCGCTCGATTGGGGACTGGTTCATCAAACTGCCCAACAGACAGAAGATCTGAACGTCATTGCCTGCGAAACGGCACAAAAACTGGCCGGACGGTCGCGGGATGTGATGGCAGCGACGAAGTCGCTGCTTTCGGCGAGCTTGGACAGCGATCTGGAGACCCAACTCAAGCGAGAGGCCGCTGCCCAGACACGCGCCGGTCAAGGCGCTGCTTACCGCGCGGCACTGCGTTCCTTTATCGACCGCAGCTCTTAAGGAGGAGGCTGACGGATGCGTGCGCAAATCGGCGCAATTGGGCGCTGGCCCCGCATCCGCCTGCGACGTTGGCGAGTAGGGTGTGGTATTTTAGCCGCCGGGCAGGTGCGCGCCCATTCCTGCCGTTCAGACTGCAACCACGACTTCCCGAGAGCCGCCGGTCTGCTTACCCAACCTAGGTGGCGGCAAAGGGGTAGAGAGGGGACGTCACCTAAACGGCTATAATCTCAGGGCGTGCAATGGGAGCTCTGCGTCACTACAGATGGCTGCGCAAACGCGGGCGTGGCCCGGGAGCAAGACGGTCCCCAGTCGCTTGCGTGCCAGTGAGAGCCAGTTTGATCGCAACGTTTCAGAGCGTCCAAGACATCCCAGAAGTCGCGCCATCCCGCAGCCTTTCCATTTCGCCCATGCCTCAAGGGCGGTCCAGGCCTCAAGCGTAGTGACCCCACGCACTTCTGCCGTCCAAGTTACGACTGGCTCGGTCAATACGACTGGTCTAATGGCTTCTATGTCTACGCCCACTGGCTTGTCTCCGACAGCAACGATGGCAACTCCGCGTGTGCGCGATAGACTGAATTCGGGCGCGCCGACCAGATACGGCTTGCCGCACTCGTCGCGAAACAGTTCCCCCCTCGGCGCGCCATACTTTTCCAAGATAATACGGAGCCCAGCGTGACTGGCGAGATACGCGACCCGGTCCGCCCGCCTTAACAGGGCCTCACTGCGCCTCAGCTCCATCGCTCCAATAAGGTCCGTTCGAGCCGAAAGGCGCTCGGCGTCGCCTTCAAGGTCGATCAGCCAAATATCCAGGAATCCAGTCACTCTGGTGTCAATTCGTCAAGGAGCATGCGCACAGGGGAAAGGAGGGATCCTTCATCTGGTCCTTGAGCAAGATCGAGCAGTTGGCTGACAAGACCCTCAGCAATGGCCTCGACATCCTGTGGTGTGAACACATCACGGTCGAAATAGAAATTGAGATCAATGCCGTCAATACGCGACAGAGGACGCAGTTGGAGCTGATTTTCCTGCAATCCGAAGAGGTCTAAGTCGAGTGGCTCGATCTCAAGAGAAAAGGCGGAAATGATGGTATCCTGGTGATCAGCCAGCGTTCCCATGAGTGTGTCGTTCAATGTCCGGTCGGCAAGAAGCCGGGCGTATCCGAAGCGGCTTGGAAAGGCCTGTGCGGACAGCCCAACTTCGTCCATGCGGTGCTTATCGGCGTGAATGTCATGAGGCTCGGCCCCGGGCATGGTGAGGAACTGATCGGCGATGGTTCGCGCAGTAACTGCCAGGGGGGTGTGGCGCAGATCACGCGCGGCCAACACCGCGCCTCGTCGCACGAAGCCGACATAGTTCTCGAGCGCCGCCACGGACCGCCCCGGCTGAACCACATGCAATAGCACATCATCGACGCCCCCTGCGGCCGCTATCGCCTTGGTATAGGCTGCTGCAAGAAGCGCGTTTTCCGTGGTGCTAAGGGCGCGCGCCGATTGGCGCAGCGACCGGGCCTGGGCAGGGGCCAATCGAACGGTAAGCCTTTCGCTGTTTGCAAGCGTCCAGGGCCCTGCGGGCCGACTCGGGTCCGGGGGACGCCCAACATTGACCCAAGGGAGTGGCGGCAGCGCTTCCATGGCGGCGGTCGCATCGTTGTCGCCTGCCCATTGGGCAAGGAGAGATTTGGCTTCGGCCAGAGAGGCGGGGAGGGGACCCAGATCGAATCCGAGATAGGCCCGGATCAGTTGATCGCAGACAAGCGCTAACGACCAGCCGTCCGCGACGAGCTCGAAGACTTTGACGACCACAACATCGAAACCGTCGAATTGTAGTAGATGCGCCTCGAACAGATGCTCTCCTTCAGGCAGCAACGCTCTGCCGGCCAACACCCGTACGACAGTCATGTAGTCCTCGGGCGGGGTCGGGCGGCAATCATGCGTAGCCACGGCGCAGCCCTCGGGGTCGAGGCGTGGGCGCCGATGTCCCCTCATGCCCTCAAAACGAATCCGGAGATTCTCATGCCGTTCGGTCAGCGTCGAGACCGCCAGTTGTAATCGGACGGGATCCACGCCTGGCGAGATGCGGATCGCCTGGCTCAGTGTCCAGGCTCGCCGAAACTGCCTGCTGGCTTTGTCACTGTCGATCAGGTCAAGCAGCCTCATCGCATCCGGCGTGAGGAGGGCGTCATCCCCATTCGCCACTACCCCCCGATCCATAGCGTTCATGGGCCTGATTGGCTCGCCCTCGTCCAAGCAGACCCACTGCACCTGCCCGTCCCACCGGATGGCCAAGCATGCCAAGGTGCTTTGGAAAAGCGCACGAATGAAGTCGGTGTCGAGCGCCGTGCTGTCGAAAGCAAAGGTGAGATGGGCGATACCGTCCGCCGACCGTGAGACTGCGGCCGCAAGGTCGTGCCTCGGCATTTGCAGCGGGACGTCCGACCCATAGAACGCGAATTGTGTCGGCCATGCTCTGCTTTGTCCTGAACTGGTCTCACGCGGAAGCGAACTGATCGGGAAGTTGGCGTGCGGACGGCCCGTCTCGAGCTGACGACGCACGCTGTCGGTGCTGTCCCGGGCATTGACCACAACGGGGACGACGCCATCTGCAACAATCGCAGCAACCAGAACATTTTCTTGGTCGATTTGAATCGCCAGAGCCCGGCCGAAGGCCTCAAGCCACTGCGTGTCGGTTGGTTGGTTCGCACCACTCTCTGTTACGTCGAGGTCTATGCGCAAGGCCTCGGTCGGCCCGAAGCGGATTGGTGGACCAGATGGCAGTCTGGGGTGCTGGCGATTGGCGAATGGTGTCGCGCAGGGCCAGCGGGCAGCATGCGCCGACCAGTAAGCCCGGTGTCTGCGGACGTCCGCATCATCGCTCTCCCCGGGACCCTCGGCCTCATTCTCTCCGCCGGCTTGCGCCGGTCCTTGGGCCAAGCGTTCCTCGGCAAGGGCAGTAATTTGTGCCGTCAGGGACTGGATGCTTGGCGTACCGAAAAATGCTCCCACTGGAATAGCACTACCGAGCTGAGCCTCGATGCGGTTCTTCAACTCAATCGACGATAGGGAATCAAACCCAAGATCGACCAGAGGGCGGGCCGCATCGATCTCGCTCCCGTCAAGCTTGAGGGCAAGGCTGATTTCCCTGGCCAGCATTCGACTTACAAGGGGTGCCCAGCCGCCTTTCGGTGTCTGCGACAGTTCGCTCAACAGCGGTTGTCCGCCAGTCATTTCTGACCGGGTCAGGGCTTGCACGCGCGGAGGCCCTTTCTCTCCTGCGGCGCGCGCCACCGCGTTCCAATCGGCGTCCACATAGTCCAGATTGCTGACGTTCCGCGCCAGGACAAGGTCCAGGGCCGCCAGGGCGTCCGCGTTGGAAATGGGTTTGAAGCCGACACTCTCGAGGTAGGAAAGCATGGCCTTGTTGCGGGCCACCATGCCGACGTCCTGCAGGGGGCCCCAGCCAATCGTTTGGGCGCGCAGTCCAAGCGTGCGCCGGTGGCGGGCCAGTCCTTCAAGAAAGGCGTTTGCCGCCACATAGTTTGCCTGTCCGACAGATCCCACCGTCTGGGCGATGGACGAAAAACAGCAGAAGATGTCGGGATCGAAGCCGTAATTTCGCGTTGCCGCGTGCAGGTTCCATGCCCCAAAGATTTTGGGCGCGAGCACGGCTTCAACGCTGTCCTTGGTCAATTGGCCGAGCATCGCGTCGCCGAGAACGGCAGCCGCATGGATCACGCCCCCCAGTGCCGCCCCTTCGGCATGCAGCGCGGCAAACAAGGCGTCGACTGCCACAGAGTCGGTCACATCGAGATCCATGGTCTCGATCTGTCTGCCACGGGCAACAAGGCTGTCGATTACAGGGCGCGCCTCTTCACTCAGGCGCCCGCTCCGGGACGCGAGTATGATCCGGCCTGCGCCCTTCTCTGCGAGCCACTGAGCGACCGATGCGCCGAAGCCACCGGTCCCGCCGGTCACGAGATAGACCGCATCTGGACGCACATCGACCTGGTCCAGCCTCTGCCGAACCGGCACCGGTCCCTGCTGATAGTCTAACACGATCTTGCCGATATGCCTCGCCTGGGCCATCAGCCGAAAGGCCTCTTCAGCCCTCGCCGCTGGGTAGCTGGTGATGGGGAGCGGATTTAGCCTACCGGATTTGAAACCCTCCATGACCTCTGAAAATACCTGGGGCAGGAGCTCGGGCCGCTGCTCGTTCATTGCGGCCAGATCGATGACGTGAAGGGAAATATTCCGCGCCAACGCCTCGAGCCCAATCTGCCGGTTGTCGTAGACGTCGCGTTTGCCGATTTCCAGGAACCGGCCGAAGGGACGAAGCAGCGACAGGCTCTTTGCCTGTGCATGTCCTGAAAGCGCGTTGAGGACGATGTCCACACCCTCGCCGCCGGTCAGGGCCATGATTTCGTCGGCAAAGGCGAGGCTGCGCGAATGCAATACATGGTCGACGCCCATGTCGCGCAGGAACTGGCGCTTGGTCGCGCTTCCGGCCGTTGCAAAGATTTCCGCGCCCCGAGCGCGGGCGATCTGGATGGCCGCGAGCCCCACCCCGCCTGTACCGAGGTGGATGAGAACCCGGTCTCCGCGGCGAATGCGCGCGACGTGCTCCAATCCGTAATGGGCGGTGGCGAAAGCCGAGCCGATGCTGGCCGCCTGTTCGAAGCTCATCTCATCGGGGATCAGCACAACCTCGGCTGCCGGCCGTACGCTCCAAGCCTGCATGGCCAATTTGCCCATGCAGAGCACACGGTCGCCCGGCTGCACGGCTACGACACCCGGTGCGATCTGCCGCACGGTGCCGCTGAATTCAAGACCCAAGGTCTGCCACGCCGGCCGCGCCTCGGCCTTTTGCGGCAGAAGCCCCGTGGCGGCCATGACATCCCGAAAGTTGAGACCGACCGCGGCCGTCTCGATCAGCACTTCACCGCGACCGGGGCAGGGCATGTCGCGACTGTCGTGGTATAGCCCACTCAGCGAGCCCGGCGCGGTCATGGTCAATGCGAAATTGTCCGTCGCAGGCGTCGCCAAAGTCGTCTGCACTGGCAGGTCCTGGCCTTCAATCCGATTCAGCCTGGGCACCCAGCGACGGTCGCCCCGCAGCGCCCATTCGGTTTCCTGGCTTTCGGCCGCGACCGTCTCGAACAGCTCCAGCGGGTCCTCGGGCCCCAGATCAATCTGTCGTACGCGTACATTGTTCAGTTCGCTGGCCAGGGTGCGGGCCAAGCCGACGAGCGGGCTCGCAGCCAGTCCTGCCTCGTCGATCCCGCGCCCATCTGGAGATCTGGCCCCCCTCGTCACGATGGTAAGACGTGCCGAGCGGGCCGAGTAGCGAAGGACCTTGCCCAGATTGATCAGCGCCAGGATATTTTCATATGCGGATGCGACGGCGTCGCATTCCGGTCCGGACGGAGCAGCGACGAACACAATGTGTGGTTCGGCGATGCGCGGCGACTGGCTCAGCCGATCCTCGATCTGCACCAGGTCCAGCGCTGCATGTTGGGAATGGTCTGCCAGTCCCGGTCCGGTCAGCAGCCAAAATTCCGGCTGTGCCGGTTGTGCGGCTCCGTCGCTTTGTTCGATCCAGTTCTCGACTACGAAATGCGGACCAGAAGTGGATTGATCATGCGCGAGCTGTGGCACTTCGCGCATGCCCAGGCCCGATATCGAAAGAAGTGGATTGCCATCCTCGTCCGTCACCGAGAAATCAGCGCCGAGATCATCGGTCGCACGAGATTTCGCGGTTACGATAAGCTGCGGAGGCAAGGCCGCATGGCAGATTACGCGTGCAATTGTCGTGGGCAGCAGGAGCCGCCTCGGCTCGACGGGGTCATCCGCAAAGGCGAAGGCCAGACCCGTTTGGAGAACCCCGTCGAGGAGTGCCGGGTGCGCAAGATAGCCCTGCATCGGGCTGGCGCCATTCGGCGGGAGCACGAGTCGTGCTCGGACCTCGCTTTCGAAGATCTCGAGCTCAGAGATAGTCCGGAAGGCGGCACCATAGGCGAAACCCAAGCGACCGGCCTCGGCGTAGAATTCCTCTGCCGAAAGGAGGGTGCCGCGCTCCCACGATGCGGGGACGGGTCTTGGGTTAATGTCGGTCAGCCTCAAATGGCCCGTGGCCCGCAGCGTCCACGTCTCGCTGCTCTGCCGCAGGCGCGTGTGAACGGCAATCTGCCCGGTCGACGGATCGAAGCGCGTCGAGATCAGCACCTCGTCCTGAGGACCCATGAAGAGGGCTGAGACAATGGCGAATTTTTCGAGTTCCAGCGTACCCTCGCCCAAGGCCTCCCTGCCGGCAGCCAACATGAGTTCAAGGTAGCCTGCGGCCGGAAAGACGACACTGCTACCCAGGGCATGATCGGCCAGCATGGCATTGCCGGCCAGGCTGATCTCGTTCGACCAGGAGTACCCCGGGCTGCGCTCGCGCCGGCCGAGTAGTGTGTGGCTCGGCGCGGTCAGCAGCAACGCCTTGGCCTCTTCCGAGATGCGCCAGTGGCGGGTCAGGTCCCAGCTGTAGTTGGGCAGTCGAACCTCATTTGCAGAGATAGGCCCCGGCCGTGCTCCGGGCAGATCCAGGCCGGCTTCCCAGATGCCACCCGCTGCCCTTGCGAGGCATTCGAAATCATCCTTTTCCCGCTGGAGCGATGCAATCGCACGGATCGGCTTTCCTACTTCGGCAGCGATGGTCGCGTTGCTGCCGGTGAGGACCCTATGCGGCGATATTTCAAGCAGCACATTGGTGCCGAGCTCAAGCGCCTGATGCACGCCGGCGGCATACCGCACCGGCTCACGGAGGTTTCGCCACCAATAGTCGGCATCCAGGCGGCTCTCTGGTTCCCCGGTCACCGTGGAGATGAACAACAAGTCGGGTGGTCGACAAGCAATGTCGCCCAGTGCCGCGCGGAACCAGTCCTCCAGCGGGTCCAACAACCGCGAGTGCCACGCAGTATCGCTTTGGACCCGCCGCACGAAACAATCCGGTCGTGTCTGCCTCAGATGCCGCTCCAGGGTGACGATATCCTCCTGTTCTCCGCTGAGCGTCACTACGCCGGCAGAGTTTATCGCGGCCAGGTCTATGTTCAGCGCTTCTGGGATAAGGTCTTCAACAGTGCGGGGCGGCGCGCCCACTACCAACATCGCGCTATCGCGCCCAATGCGATCCCGTACTTGGCTTCGCACATGGATCAGCTTGGTCGCATCATCGAGCGTCAGGCCCCCGGCGGCCACCGCTGCAGCCACCTCGCCAAAGCTGTGTCCCATGACGAACTCCGGACGGACGCCTTGCGCAGTCCAATATGCTGAGAGCCCCAGCTGAAGCCCGAACAGCGCAGGCATAGCGTATTGCGAACGGTGAAGTTGAGAAGCTTGCTCAGTCGCCAGCAGCGTCTCGCGTACCGACCAACCTGCCAGCGCTTGAAACCTCTGCTCGAACGCATGGAACGCGTCGCCGAATGCGGCGTCTTCGAGCAGCAGACGGCGGCCCATGGCCCACCATTGTCCGCCTTGCCCGCCATAGGTGAATGCCAGCCGAGGTTCGGCAAGGCTCCTAGTCGGCTCAGTTGTCCCAGTAGCTAGCTCGCGGAGGCGTGGGCCCAGCTCGTTTTCTGAATGGAGGACCAAGGTGCGCCGCCAAGGCTTGGGATCCCGGCTTCTGAGCGCGGCGACTTTGTCCTCGAACCCTGCCGCGCTGGCATCGAGCGCTTGCGCGGTCCTTTCCGCAAGCCTGCTGAGCGCTGCCGGGGAACCGGCGGACAGTGGCACGGCCGTCGGAAGCCTAAGCTCCGGCGGGGCTGCTGCCCCGGCCTGTTGCAGTTCAACAGACTCGACCAGCACGCTGGCATTGGTCCCCCCAAATCCGAAGGAGTTGACCGCCACTAGAACCGGCTGTCCGCTCCGGCCAATCGGTACGACTTCGTTCGGAACCACCAGGTTGTGAGCGTCAAAGGCGATGTCGGGGTTGGGGTCCCGGAATCCGTGATTGGGTGGCACCTGGCGCCTTCTGGCCACGAGCATGGCTTTGATCAGCCCGGCGATGCCGGCGGCCGGCTCCAGATGGCCAATATTGGGCTTGACCGAGCCTACCGGCAACGAGGCCGTGCGACGCTCGCCCCCGAAAACCACACCGATTGCGCTGGCCTCGATTGGATCGCCGACCGGTGTGCCGGTGCCGTGCGCTTCTACATAGTCGACCGCTATCGGGTCGACTTCTGCGCGCCGGCAGAGAGTTTCCAGCATGGCGCGTTGTGCTGCCGGGTTTGGGGCGGTGAGGGTCGGCGTTCGCCCATCCTGATTGACCGCCGTGGCGCGAATGCGGGCGAGGATGCGATTCCCATCCGCCAGCGCGTCGGGCTCCCGCTTGAGAATGACCACGCCCAGGCCTTCGCCGCGGACATAACCGTTGGCGCGGGCATCGAAGGTGGCAATCTCGCCGGTCGGCGAGAGCATGCCTGCCTTTGAAAAGGCAACAAAACCACCGAAATCGGCCAGCACATGCACGCCCGCTACAATGGCAATGTCGCAATTCCCTCGCTCAAGGTTGAGGACTGCCTGGTCGAGGGCTACGAGCGAAGACGAACAAGCAGTGTCGATGGAATAGCTAGGCCCGCTCAGGTTGAAGCGGTGCGATAATCTGTTGGCCACGATGCTCAGGGCTGCGCCGGTGCCGGTGAATGCATCGCCCTGGGTCCGACGATAGCGTTGCAGATTGGCGTATTCGGCGGCCGACACGCCGACGAAAACGCCCGTGCGAGCCAGTTGCAGGTCGGCGCGCGTGAGGGCGGCGTCCTCCATGGCTTCATAGGCGGCCATCAGCAGCAGGCGCTGCTGCGGGTCCATAGCCTCGGCCTCGCGCGGTGAAATCCCGAAGAATCCGTGATCGAAGCCGGCAATGTCGCGGAGAAAGCCGCCCCACTTGCTGTAGGACAGTCCAGTGGCGGCCCTGTCCGGATCGAAAACCGCATTGGTCAGAAACCGGTCGGGCGGCAATTCAGTGATCGCCGAGCGCCCAGCGTGCAGCAACTCCCAGAAGGTCTCGGCATCGTCAATGCCACCAGGAAGTCGACAAGCCATTCCCAGAATGGCGATGCCCGGTGGGGGTGAAGCGCGTTCACTCATGCGGTCAAGGTCTTTCGGGCCGGTCGGGAGCCGGCCTAGGAACGGAAAGATGGGCCCGTCACGCGGTCGAGGGCCGGCGACGGGCTCGGTGCAGAGCGGCGGGCAGTGGCGCCCCTCTGCTTCAATCAGAAGCGGGCCTTGAGGCCGACCGCGAGGACATGGCCCAGTACGCTGGCATTGACATTGCGGTTCCCCACGCCACCAGCCCCGGTGAACGTCAGGTTGGCGCGCGAACCGACCAGTAGCGTGTAGTCTGCCGTGAGTTCTACGTTGTCCGACAAGGCATACTGGAAGCCGGCGCCGACGCGCCCGGCGAAAACAGTGCTGCTACCGGTGATCGTACCGTTGATGGCAAAGCCGAGCGCGCCCGGGTCGTTGTAAGTGAGGTTGGAATTGATGTTGGCGGCGCCGAGGCCGGCGCTCAGATAAGGCACGAAGTCCCCGAACTGGGAGAATTCATAATAGCCCATTGCCATCACGGAGACGGTGGTCACGCTGCCTGTCAGGGTCCCCGTAGTCTGGCCGGCGACGCCAGCAAATGCACCGGTGAACGAATCGCCGGCATTGTTGGCCACGGCGAGTTCGGCCTCGGCGCGGAAGTTCGGCGAAAGATACTTGCCGACGGCTACAGCCCCCGCGATGCCGGCCTTGAAGCGGGCGTCGCCGTTCAGGTCCGGGAGGCCGCCAGCGGTGGCTGTCATGTTGATCGTGCCCGGCAGTGCCACACCGATCTTGGCAGATGCGTACCAGTTCAGCGTGGCAGCATCGTCGGCCATGTAGATGGCATCGACCTGGGGCAGCGCCTGATCGGCTGCACAAGCCGCGCTAACCACCAATAGGGAAACCGCCAAAGCGGCAGCCATTCCTTTGAAATGCATAATAGTATCTCCAGCACGCAGTGCCCTCGGACCCGCGCTTTGTGTTGCCCTCCCCGCTGGTCCGGAAATCGGTCGCGGGCTGTCTTTTTGCCGGCGCCAGATTCCGCATGCGCGCCGGATTGCCTCCCATCGAAGTCGGCGTCGGCGCAATTGGCGTGATGCATCGATTGGACGACCCTGAACTCCTTCGGGTGAGCGGGAATTCAGCACCTTTATCTCAAAGACACAATTAAAAAGATCACTGAGCTTTTAAAAGGTCGGCGATTGTGACCAGATTGCAGCGGTGCAAGGCCACAAACCGTTTGGCGCTCTGCCAAGGCATAGGGTACTGCCGTACTTCGCAGCGAGGAGGGCGCCGCGTTCATGGCCGACAGATTTTACTGGATTCACGAATCGCAGCGGCTCAGCAAAGGGGGCCTGCGGCTGATCTGGCTGATGCTGATGGCCTGCCTTGCCATCATCTTCATCTTGGCGGTTCGCGACGATATCGTATCGCTATCTGGCAGGCCCGCCGCAGAACGGGACGAAATCGCGCTGGCGGGACGCATCATGTCGGCGGTGGATCCGGACGGTTCGCTCAGGCTCCAGGACATACTGGAACAGGGCGACAGCTTCTTCGGTGACATTGCCAACCGCGGCGTGTCTCCAGCGCCGACGGCTGCATTCTGGCTCCGCATCGAAGTGCCCCGACTCGACCCGGGCGAGTACGGGATTTCCCTGGAGCTGACGCGGGCGCGGGACACCGATCTTTTCATACCTCGGGACGACGGCCACCGGCAGATGCAATGGCGGCGCGGTGATTGGTCTAGCCTCACGCGCTATCCGATCTTTGCCCTTGAGGGTGAAGATATCGCCGGCAAGACACTCTACTTGCGCACCGTCACCGGCTCCTCGATGCGTGCAATGCTGCACCTGCGCCCCCTCCAGGTGCTGATAGGCGACTACAGCTTGGAATCAGTCACGCTGGGCATCCTTTCCGGCGTATTGCTGGGTCTGGCCGTCTATATCGGGGTCATGGCCGTGACTTTGCGGGACCGTTTGTTCGGATCGCTGGTTGGTGTCATCGTCGCTTTCACCTGCTACATGCTCGCCGACAGGGGCATCCTCGATACGCACATCTTGCCGGGCGCAGAGACAGTTGCCCGTCTTGTCTCCCTCAGTGCAACCATCCTCATCTATGCAGCGCTTCTGACGTTTACCCGCTACTGGCTCGACGTCCGGTCCTGGTCCAAGGGGCTAGATCGCGCTCTCAACATTGCTGCCATTGCCTTCGGGCTGCTAGCCGCCGAGACAGCCCGCGAAACACTGGTAGGTGAGCAATTCGTGCGCCTATTCTCGGCTTTCGCAGGGATGCTGGCGCTAGTGATATGCTTGGCGGTCGCAGTGGTTGCACTCTGGCGAACGCGCACCCGGGCGATTCTATTCCTGCTGGGCTGGTCACCGGCCATAGCCACGGCGTTCCTGCGGCTGGCGCTGGACCTGTTCCCCGGCATTGGTGCCTCGGTACTGTTCGCCAACGCACTCTATGTCGGCGCCACCGCTTCGCTGCTCTGTTATGGCGTGCTGGTCTCAGACAGCCTGCAGCATCGCGAGCGCCGCCTGCGCCAGCGAGCCGAGCTCATGGAGACGCGCTTCCGCAACTTTGCCGACAGCGCCGCAGATAGCTTTTGGGAAACTACGGCCCAGGGAGACATCACCTACCTCGAAGGTCCACAATTTGCCGACCTGTCCCTCGAGGTTGGACAGCCTCTCGTGCCGTCACTGGCCGCGGTCGCGCGCCACAGTGACTCGGCGTTGGCCCACATTCGACGCTGCCTCGAAGAGGGGGAACCCTTCCGGGATGTTGCACTCGCCGTGCTTGACCATGACGGCAAGAGCCGGGAGGTTCTGATCAGCGGCACTTTTGCACGCGACTCGCGCGGGCGGGTATCGGGCTTTGCCGGTACTCTGGTTGACGCGACTGAGCGGGATGCGCATCTGCAACAGTCGACACGTCGCGAGAAAATGGCCGCCCTCGGACAGCTAGCAGCCTATGTCGCCCACGAGATCAATAACCTCCTGCACCCCATCATGAGTTTCTCGCGACAGGCCAGGCGCCGCGCCCAGGACGACCATGAGACCGTACGGCTCATGGACACGGTCATCGAACTGTCCCAAGACATGCGCGACATTGTGGCATCCCTGCGCTCTACAACGGCGGTCGAACATCAGGACACCACCCGCCTGCCGATCAGCACCGCCTTGCGCCGGAGCCTTGACACCGTGCGGCCGATCCTGCCGCCGCGCATTGCGCTCAAAGCAGATATTGCTGAGCTGGAATGCCCAGAAATTCATGCGGGAGAGATGCTGCAGGTCATGACCAACCTGGTGGCCAATGCCATGCGCGCCATAGACAATGAGGGTGTCATCGAGGTCATCCTGGAGGGAGGGGCGACCCCCCGTTTGGTTGTGCGCGACAACGGTTCAGGCATGTCCGACGATGTCGCGTCGCGCGCCTTTGAGCCGTTCTTCACCACGCGCCCGCAGAGCGGCGGCACGGGGCTGGGCCTTTCCGTCGTGGCCGGGCTGCTGAAAAGTTGGGGCGCGACGGCCCGCATTGAATCCGTGTCCGGCCAGGGCACGTCCGTGGTCATCGCGTTCGCCCAAGGAGGCGCCGGCTCATGAAACATTCGCCCCGGGTCCTCGTGTGCGACGATTTTGCACCCCTGCTGGAATCTGTTGCCGGCAGCCTTCGGCAGGCCGGTTTCGAAGTCGACACTACAGCAACCGGAATTGACTCCCTCGCTCGGCTCCGGAGCGCGCCATACGACGTGCTGGTAACTGACATCTGGATGCCCGGCATGGACGGGCTCTCGCTCATGAAGCTGCTGACAACCGAGTTTCCCCACTTGCGAGTGTTCGCGATGACGGGCGGTGGGCCGGACTTCACGGTCGAGACTGCCGTTTCACTAGCCGAGGTCTGGGGTGCTGAGCGCGTCTTCGTCAAGCCTTTCGACGAGGAGCAATTGGTTCAGGCTATTCTGAATCGCTAACTGCGCCGCCCGGGCCGCCATCTTCAGGCTGTCGCTTCTGCGATTGCAAGCGGACCAGCATGCGTTCAAGCGCCTCTGCAAGTGCGCGTTTTTGGACTCCCTCAAGGCTTGCTAGTGCCTCAACCACGATGTTCAGGGGATCGGACAGCAGCAGTTCGCGCCCTTTGTCGGTGACATCGACGCGCCGGATACGGCCACGTCCAAGCGATCCTGCGTCCTCGAGCAGTCCCTTGGTTATCAGCGTTCGCACCGTCCGGGTAGTCGGGCCGGGCTCGATCCCTTGATAACGCGCCAGGGATATGGCGCTACGGTGCGGGGGGTCCGCCTTGGCAAAATAGCGCAAGGCGCTCCATTGCGCCGGATAGAGGTCAGCGGCGTGGTTGCTGGAGTGGATGTGCCGTGTCACCTGATCGAGCAGACCGGCCAGGGCTGCGTCGGCTTTCGATGGATGGGAAGTGCCAGACGTCAAATGGACCCTCCCAGGGTGATACGACGCCACCCGGCGCAGCGCCAGATATGGCATACGGGCCGGCGAAAGCAAGTCGGCGATCTGGTTCTGCTGGCAGTCGAGCTCTGGGCACCGGCGGCCAACGAACACCGTCTCGCTCTCTAGTCGCCACAGCGATTTACTCCGTACAAGCAGTCCCGCTCGTGGCTCAGTCGGCGTCCGGCCAGTCAGACATGTCCTTTTCGCCATATTTTGCGCTTTCGTACGCTTTGCGTAAGCGCGGTATGAGCGCTGCATCGACAACTACCTGCTTGTTGGCGTTCTGAAAGGTTCCGTCAGGCATGCGACGGTAGTTTTTCTCTTCATACTTGAAGGGCCAGGGCATGGTCCGACGCAGGTATAACGCACCGCCAAGAATTGCGGCGCCGCCGACTATCAATCCCATTTCCAGCATCATAATCCCCTCCAATGCATCGCTAGAATGAGTTCCTCAAAGCCTTCTCGGTTCCACGCCGGACGCCGACCTGGTCCTCAGTGGTCCTGCAGCGAAGGGACCGCTCTTCTGAGATTTGTTTTTGCGTCTGATAGGTTGCCCGCCGGTCAAACCTGCGCCTCAAAGCCCATCTGCTGCTTTCCCCGGCGGGCGTGGTCTATTGGCCGAGACCTGCACAAGTGTCCCAGTCGTATTTGAGATCTTCGCCCGAATTGAACTTTGCTCCTACGGACTCTCCGTAGAGTTGCCCCACCTGATGGCGTGCCGTTTTGTTGTATCCAGCCCCAATCATCAGGTCATCCCCGAGACCTGCGAGCCGTGTGCCCAAGGCTTCGAGCTCCGCCGCAATTTTTGTTTCGCCTTCATTTTGCTTGACGCGTGCGGCGGCAAGGAAGCCTGCGCCGCAGGTCATGTAGATGTCGATCTCAGCATCGAGCGCTGCTGCTTCAGCGACGGCATCGGCTTCGGCCACAAGGTCGATACAGTCATCGGGATCGAATCCCAACTCTAGGTCCTTTTGCAGAATCTCGTCCATTTCCCGAGTATAACGCTCGCCGATTTCTTCCCGCTCCACGGTGGAAATTCCCTGTTGTGCGAGAATCGTATCGGCATGGTTCAGAAGAGAATCCGACATACGCTTAAACGCCGCACTCTCTTCGGCCGTATTGTTCATTTCCGGCATGTCCGCGATGAGAAGATATCCGACCCCGCACCGCAATCTAAGATCGTTGGTCTGATCGATTTCCGAGCCTAGCACTGGATGGAGTGACAGCAACATCGCGACCATAACTAGTGTTACAGGGGTCGTGCGCATGTAATTATCCTTAAGCTTGTGTCTAGCGACTTGTATTTTCGAGGATGGTGACGTCTTCAAGCCCCCGGCGAGCGAGTTCGACACCAGCATCCAAAGCCTGCTGATACCATTGCCGCGCTAGGACCAAGTCGCGCGGCACACCGAGCCCTTTTTCGTAGTGGTTGCCCAGATTATTCCACGCCAGTGGCTCTCCTAGGTCTGCCGCCTTGAGTGTCCAGCGCAAAGCTTCTGCATAATCGATAGAAACGCCCTCTCCGGTGGTATAGAGATGACCTAAGGCGACCATCGCAGTGGGCTCACCGAGTTCTGCTGCCTTCAACAACAGCTCGCCGGCATATTCCGGGTCGGCTGCAACGCCTTTTCCAAGCAAATACATTTGTCCCAGATTGGCGATGGCGAGGGGTTCGCCTGTAGCTGCTGCGCGCGAGAAGAGTGCGATTGCCCTCACTTCGTCAATATTCGTACCAATGCCCTCGGCGTAGATGTGACCAAGTTGATTGAGGGCCAGCGGATCTCCTAGGTCGGCGCCGCGCTGATAAAGCCTGATGGCTTCAACTCGATCCGGTTCCTTGCCCAAACCGTTTTCGTAAAGCCAGGCCAACTGCCAAATGCCATAGGGGTCGTTCTGCGACGCGGCCTCCTGGGCCCAGCGCAGGGCCTGGCCATGGTCCTGCTCGACGCCCAGGCCCAGTTCGTAGAGTGAGGACAAGGCGGCCTGAGCTCGCGAATAGCCATGGTCTGCAGCGAGCCGATAATAGGTGACCGCCTGCTTCGGGTCGGGGGCGATGCCGTAACCAAAGTCATAGGCACGACCAAGGCCGTGTTGCGCTAGCGCGAGGCCCGCTTCGGCAAGTGGGCGAAGCATCGATACCGCTCGGGACGGGTCCGCTTCCATGTGTGGGTTATCAAGGAGATGCGTTGCATAAAGAGCGGTCCCTATTGCATGGTTCGCCGCCGCTGCCTTTTGGAGGGATGCCACTGCCGCCCGGTCATTGAACGCTTCGAGATAGGCCCGCCCGAGCCATGCGGCGATTGCGCCATCTTCGGGGGCTGCCAAGTGTGCTGCTTCACAGACGGCTATAGCACGCTGCACATCAATGATGCGCTGAGGATTGCTTTCGTAACCCGGCTCGAAGGGTGATGCCGCGATACGCGTGCAATCATTAGCGGGTCCGGCCAATACCGCCCGGTCCGCGGGAAGGGCTGCCAATACCAAGCCTGACAAAGGAGCAACCCATTTCTTCAGCATCGTCATTTCTTTAAAATGATCACTGATCATTAAATGAGAATGAGCTTCGGGGCAAGCCCTATCGAATGCTTAAGACCGGTCTACGGACCTGTGCGAACGGGACGGAGGGGGCGCGTCATCCCGGCGCAAACTGACAGATCCTGGAGGATGCAGGGGAAGTCCTTTACGACGAAAATGGGATCGGTTTCTGCTGGTCAGCAACGCGCCCTCCAGCTGTGGCCTACGAAGTTGGCACTGAGGGCAGGGGGCTTCTATAAGCCGCCAGGCAGGTGAGCGCCCCATTTCCGCCATTCGGGCTGGCTTTTCAATTTCCTAAAGCGGCCGGTCCGCTCACGTAAAGACGATGACGACAGTAGGGTTGAAAATGGACTGTCCGCTGCACGATAGAAAGCCAGCAAAGCGTATGGTCATGCTGACTGCTCTGGTTGCCATCCGAGCAGCCGCTTGGCGTTCACCGTAACCAATACGGTTGCCCCGGTGTCCGCAAGAATGGCAGGCCAAAGACCCGTGATCCCAACGATGGTCGTCACTAGGAACACTGCCTTTAGCCCCAGCGCGATGACAATGTTCTGCTTGATGTTGCCCATTGTCGCCTTGGACGGGGCAATCATCGCCGCAATGTCAGTAACTCGCCCATGCAGTACCGCAACGTCGGCTGTCTCCAGCGCCACAACGGTACCGCCGCCCATGGCGATGCCGATATCTGCAGCCGCCAGCGCCGGCGCGTCGTTGATGCCGTCGCCGACTTTGGCGACGATCTGACCGGCCGACTGCATCTCCTGCACGATCCGCTGCTTGTCCTCTGGCATCAGCTCGGCCTTGACCTCGAGCCCCAGGCCAGCGCCAACAGCCTTCGCCGTGCGCCGATTGTCGCCTGTCAGCATGACGGGGGGGGTGATCCCGGCATCCCGTAGCGTTTTCAACCCGGCGACGGCATCCGGACGGTCCTCGTCCCCGATCGCAAACACGCCCGCGACTTGCCCGTTGGCCACCATCATGAAAACCGTCTTGCCCTCGTCGTTGAACGCATCCATGCGCGCTGTTAGGTCAGATTCTATATCCTCGATCTCGGCAGCAGCGGCCGGCGAGGCCAGCAGCACCTCGACCCCGCCGATGTTCCCGGACACGCCCTTGCCGGCAAGTGCCTTGGCACCGAAGGCAGGCGGCACCGGCACTTTAAGCTCCTTGGCCTTTGCCAGGATCGCCATCGCCAGTGGATGAGAAGACCCGCTCTCCAGCGCCGCCGCCATGCGAAGCATATGCGAAATGGTTTGAGGTAAACGGTGAACTTGGTGCGGCGCCAGGTCTGCTCGTCACTTCCTGCTGGACGCGAGCGAAGCCGAGTACTTCTAAGATCCTAGCGAATGGGAACTATACTCTAAGCTGCCCCATTGCCGATGAAGAAGGAGCTCCGGCATGACCATTTTTTCATTGGGTGATCACGTTAAATGGAATTCAGAGGCAGGATGGGTGTCAGGCACCATCAGCAAGATCCACACCAAGGACTTCTCTTACAAGGGCCATACTCGCCGCGCTTCCAGGGACGAACCCCAATATGAAATCAAAAGTGACAAGACAGATCATGTGGCCGCACACAAAGGGTCGGCGTTGCGCAGGATATGACGATGCGCCAGAACCCGATTTTTACCATAGGTCACTCTGATCGCGACGTGGCAATCTTCATCGAGATGCTGCGAGCTGAGCAAGTTCAAAAGGTGATCGACGTCCGTTCATTCCCTCGCTCGAGATCGAACCCACAATACAATTTCGATGTGCTGCCGAGCACTTTGAAGGACGTTCAAATAGGGTACGAGCATTGGGCTGATCTGGGAGGGCGACGGACAAAGCAGCAAGAAAAGAATTACGACATCAACGCTTTATGGCGTAATCGGAGCTTTCATAACTATGCCGATTATGCTTTGACGCCTCAGTTTCAGACCGTTGTCGCTGAACTCATCGTCGCCGCGATGTCAGCTCGTTTGACGCTTATGTGCTCCGAAGCCGTTTGGTGGCGGTGTCACCGTAGGATCATCACCGACTACCTGCTGTCTAGGAACGTGCAAGTCTTTCACATCATGGACGTGGGAAGGTCTGTGCCTGCGGCCATTACGCCTGGATCTAAAGTCCTCATTGACGGTAGCATCCATTACCCAGTTGTCTCCACTTAGACATATAGAGCCGCGCGAGTTCGTCGCCGAAGGTGTCTACAGAACGCGGGCTATTCAGTGTTCGAGTAGGAACTCATGCCAGGACGAATAGGAATGATCGCCGGCATCTTCTTCGGTTTTGCCTTCGGTGCCGGCGGAATCGCGGCCGCCGCGCTCGGTGCCTCGGCAGATATCACCAGCATAGAGCATGTCTTCTGGTTATGCTCTTTTTTGCCATTAGCCGGGTTGTTTACAGTCTTTCTGCCGGACATGTGAGAGGTGCGGTGAGGTTGAGGCAACTCCCACGCATGATTTTCCCTGCTCGGTGACGTAGCAACCCGTCCTACCGCCCGCGTCTGCACGAACCAAGTAACCGGCCAGGTCTGTCCCTGTGGGAGCAGCTCCGTCCCAAAACCTCGAGATCAGCTTTGCTGCGACAAAAATGGGCAGAATGCCTGTTTGTTGTTCGCGATCCTGATTTCAGTGAGATAATGAGTTCCCGACCATGTGCTTACGGACTCAAAGAGCAAACCGATGATCGACGAGAAACTGGAACCGCTCCTCGAACAGGTGCTGCACCGCAATCCGGGCGAGCCAGAGTTCCACCAGGCGGTTCGCGAAGTGCTGGAAAGCCTCGGACGGGTGGTCGCAAAGCGGCCCGATTATATCGAGCATGCCCTCATTGAGCGCATCTGCGAACCCGAGCGACAGATCATTTTCCGGGTGCCCTGGGTGGACGACAAGGGGCAGGTGCAGATCAATCGTGGCTTTCGAGTTCAGTTCAACTCGGCTCTGGGGCCCTATAAAGGTGGCCTTCGCTTCCACCCCTCCGTAAACGTCGGGATCATCAAGTTCCTGGGATTTGAGCAGACTTTCAAGAATGCTCTGACCGGCATGCCCATCGGAGGCGGCAAGGGCGGGTCGGACTTCAGCCCGCGGGGACGGTCCGATGGCGAGGTCATGCGATTCTGCCAATCGTTTATGACTGAACTGTCCCGCCACATCGGGGAGCACACCGACGTCCCAGCTGGTGACATCGGTGTGGGAGGGCGAGAGATCGGCTATATGTTCGGCCAGTATAAGCGACTGACCAACCGCTACGAAGCGGGTGTGCTCACCGGCAAGGCGCTGTTCTATGGCGGCTCACGGGCCCGTACCGAAGCAACCGGCTACGGAAACACCTATTTCACAAAAGCCATGCTTGCGACCAAAGATCAGAGCTTCGAAGGCAAGACGGTGGTGGTGTCCGGCTCTGGCAACGTTGCGATCTACAGTGTCGAGAAGGTGCAGTCCTTCGGCGGCAAGGTCGTCGCGGTCTCCGATAGCTCTGGTTATGTGGTTGACGAAGCGGGGATAGACCTTGAGCTACTCAAGGAGGTTAAAGAGGTCCGCCGCGGGCGCATTGCCAACTATCTGGAGCTCAAGGGAGCAGGCGGTGGTGCTCACTTCGTTAAAGGCGGGGAAGGGTCCATTTGGGACGTCCCATGCGATGTCGCTATGCCCTCCGCTACGCAGAACGAGCTTACCGGCAAGGACGCCAAGACCCTGGTGTCCAACGGCGTTGTCGCTGTGGGGGAGGGGGCTAACATGCCTTCAACCCCTGAGGCTATCCGCATCTTTCGGGAGGCTGGGGTCATGTTCGCGCCAGGCAAGGCTGCCAACGCCGGCGGGGTCGCGACATCGGCCCTCGAGATGCAGCAGAACGCCTCCCGCGACAGCTGGAGCTTCGACAAGACCGAGGCAAGACTGGCCGAGATCATGCAAACCATTCACGATAATTGCGCCAGCACAGCCGACGAATATGGCGCACCGGGTGACTATGTGCTGGGCGCCAACATCGCCGGCTTTGTCAGGGTAGCCGATGCCATGCGCACATTGGGCGTAATCTGATCCTTGGCAAGCGCAACCTGTTTGAGACTGCGGCACGTAGTGCTTCCTTGCTCAGGTTGGCGGGCTTTTTGCCCGGTGGAGTTCCTGTTTCGATAGGGTCATCTGGGTCAGGGAATTTGCGCTGGAGCTCATCGCGGCCCGATTGGCCCATGGTTACTAAATGTCCGGCTCAGTGCACGGTCCGCTTAGCCCTTGGAGCACATTTCGAAATCGGCGGATCGCCGAGCTCCTCCTCTCGCTGCCTGAGTGCCTTCCGCTTCGGGGCGAGGCACATTCTGGGCGTCTCCGTCCGATTGTAGCTCGTCAGTCGTCGCAGCTGGTATCAGACCAGCAACAACGCCAGCGACATACGGGATCTCGCTACGCGTGATGCCGATGTCTCTGAGCGTTCCGTCGCTAAGCTGCCGGAGGGTTGTTTCAGCCCGTGCCTTTTGCATACGCGCCAGCGCTGATCGTAGCTGTCGGTTGATCGCTGCCGCGACCCGGTGCAGTTTCGCGGGTTCCGTCACTGGTCTCGGCGCCGCATCCGTCGAGGTGCCCGGTGCAGCGGACACACCGATCACCTCTACCGTTTCGATGCCGGCTTCAGTCGGGAAAGCTACGCTCTGGCCGGTGCGCAGACCCAACAGAGCCAGTCCCAGCGGCCGCCGCAGCGAAATCGCCGACGCGGCGGCAGTTTTAGGCAGGTCCCACGTCAGTGCATGTTCTGCTTCGATCGCGCCATTGACGCAGTAGCGTACCCGGCGGCCGCTGCTCACCAAGTCGTCAGCTGCAGCCTGGGGATGAAGGATCACCGCTGTTTCGAGCTTACGCCGGGCCATCGCGGCTAGTGACTTCTCACTCTCTGAAAGCGCCCGCATAAACCTGGCGAGCATCACATGATCGTCGGCAGTAAGGGTGGTTGGATGGTTGATCTGCATGGAAAGTCCTCTCAGCTAAAAGAGCCCGCGCGCTCGGGCGCAGGACGAGTTGAAACTGGCTGACATGTTCAGGCGCGATATGCCTCGGCCTATGCTCTGGCGTCGGTTCGACTTCTTCTTGGGCCCAGTCGGTCGTGTAGGCGGTAGAGGACACCAGCCCGTTCCGCCGCGGCGATAAGATAGGCTCGGGCCGACTCTGCTGACCCCAGATTGTCCAAGGCGCTCAGGCAAATCGCATAGGCGCGCCGATATTCGATCGTTCGAGGGCTGGACCAAAACCGTTTGAGGTAATCCAGTGCGTCAGCGGCATTATCGACCCGATAGCTCGCAACGCCGCTCTGTTTGAGCGAGAGGAAAACCGGTTTTTTGAAGTTTCTAGTGCCCATTCCGCATCTCCTTTTTGACGTGTAGATTTGATCAGTATAAATATTGATATTTGTTCCAGTAATTCAAGTCTGAGGACGTTTTGTCTTATGTGTTGTTGTTATTGCTGAGATTCTACACTGTTTTCTATTAGCTGCGAGCTGATGTTGTCGCGATAGCCGGGATGACCGGCACCCAGAGGCGCCAGTTTTGGCTTCCCAAGTCGGGCGCAAGCCTCTCAGCGCCCTGGCTTCGCGACAGTGCGCTGAGCTCGCCAAGCCTGATCGGCAGATCGACGTGTCGTGCCGTTGCGTTATTTGAACGCATCCGGTTCGAGGAAGCGTCAGCCGGTGCCGGTCTCGCCAATGCTGAATCGTCTGGCTGCAGCCGCCTTGCGAGCCAAGCCGCTGACCACCTGGGCGGCGCAGGCTTGTGCATACCGCCCGGGTGCGTCCCTGATGACCCGGTAAAGCAGCGGATTTCGGAAGGCGATTGCGGCCATTTCAAACCAGCGTTCGCCCGTCAGGTGAGCCAATGCTGCCTCAGCACAGGCGGCCACGAAGCGGGCCTCACCACTGGACTGGGCACGAACAATGACCTCGCCATGGTCTTGCGAATGCCCCCAGTGCGCGCCGGGGCGACGCAGCGAAAGCCTGAATAACTTCATTGTCGCCACCTACCCATGCACTGCCAGAGGCCAATTCATTGCCGCGGGTCGGCCGCCATCGTCCTCCCACCGCGACAGACATTCCAGACTCGGCTGATACAGAGTTCTGCGCAGAGCCGTGGCGCGCAGACTGGCCAGGACATCCTCGACCACAAGCGTGGTGGTTTCCTGCTCACTAAGCTCCAGTGAAATGGATTGACCGGCTCGTAAACCAAGCATGGCAATGCCCAATGGCTGCTGCAGGGAGAGCGTTGACGAGTGGCTCCGCCGATCATTGGCCCACGTCAAAGTGTGTTCTTCGGAGCCACCGTCATTGACGGCGAAACGCACCCGACGCCCGCTTGTGACCAGATCAGGCGACACTTGGTGGGGGTCAACAATCGCTGCAGCATGAACCTTGCGGCGCACAATATCGGCGAGCGGTGATCTGCTGCCGATCAGTGTCGTCATCAAACGCTGCAGGCGTTCGTGGTCGTCGGTCGTCATTATCGGGCGGGAATGGTTGGTCACGGAAAGGTCTCCTTCATAAAGACGCGGCGCACCGCTCTAGGCGCGGCTGGCGCAAGCCAAGCCTGCCTTCGGGATCCGACGCTGGCCGGGCGCGCGCCATCGGCGAAACCGCGGTTCGGCCTCGCGCTCTGGCATTTTTCTGGGGTTTGGGCTCGACGACGTCTGGGCGTACTGGCAGCCTTCAGCGTCGGGTCAGCGGCTAGCGAGCCGAACTGACATCGAAGACGCGGCTACCAGTCGGTTGCGTATCAAGAGAAGGAGCACCGAACAAATGCTCAGGGGCGCATCGCGGCGAAGTGTAGTGCCGGAAGCACCATGGGCATCGGACAGCGGCGCGTGGGCGTGGTCCCGCACAAGAGCGACAGAACCTAAGCGCAGACATTTCAAAATCTCCTTTACTTTTGAGCATCGCGGAATTCGCAAATACTGAGAGCGGCACGGAAGTGCGCGCATCCAAGATGGTCTATAAAAATTTATAGTCAAGGATGAGCGTGGGTCTAAAGTGGAGGCAAAATGTCACTTTGATTTATAGCGTGAAGTTTTTTTTGGTGGCGGTTTTTTCAACTTCGAAGTTCCAATGGACGTCAGAAAAGTCTTTGTCGGACCATTCCTCTCTCGACAGGCGGGTAATGCTTGACTTTATTTTAATCTACCCTAGCTTGTGGGCATGAACCCGATTTTGAACATCCACCAAGCGTTTGCTCGCCGGAACATGCCGGTCGAAGGATAGTTGCCCTAAACCCGGCATGCTGTTGCACCGAGGTTTAGGGGTCAGGGACTTTAACAGAACATCGACCAGGCACGTGCAGCCGGACTTCGGGTCCGCTTGTTCTTTGCCGCTTTTCACCGGAAATTGGCTATGCGCTCACACACCCTCAGACCCCAAATTACCATCGCTCACTCAGAGTATGCACAACTGCTCGCGCTCGCCGCTGCCGGCAGTGCGGCAGACACGCCGTCAGCGGCTGATGCGCTGCTGATGGAAATGGAGCGCGCCCGCGTGGTGCCTGACGCCAGGCTCAAGCCCGACGTGGTTCGCATGGGTTCGCGCGTCCAGTATCGCACCGATCGCGACGATCTGGTTGACGTTACCTTGGTGTTTCCGGCTCACGCCGACATTTCGCAGGGCAAGGTCTCGGTCCTCACCCCCATCGGAGCTGCGCTCATTGGCCTGAGAACTGGCCAGTCGATCACTTGGCAATCTCGCGATGGACGCAAGCATGTCCTGACTGTTCTGGACGTGTTTCAGCCCAGCCAAGACCCTGTGGAGGCCTGATTGACTAACCTCCTTTCGCCGATGCGGCAAACCCAAGGCAGGTCGTCGCCCCTGATCCGTTAAGGCCAGTGCCTCCGGATCAGGGGTGTCGACCAGTGACAACCTTTTTTATCCGGAGTTTTCGATGTCCGAGCAGCTTCCAATCGTCCTCACCAGCGAGGATTTCTTCCTACTTCAAGCTATTGCCGAACAACCCGCGGAACCATTTCCTGGCGCCATTGGCGTTGTGCGGCGCAAGCTCGCAACTGCAATCGTGGTGTTTCCCGCAGATATCGGCGCTGAAGTTGTCACCCTTAACAGCCGTGTTCGCTTCAGTGTGAACAATGGCCGGGTCGATGAGCGTGCACTAATCCACGGACCAATCGAGGAGACGTATGGCACGCTGCCGCTCACGACGCCGCGCGGTCTGGCGCTTATCGGGGCGAGTATCGGACAGACAGTAACGGCATTGCGAACCGATGGTTGGATGGAGCGGATTTATGTCGAAGCATTGCCATATCAGCCGGAGGCGCATCTTGCCTTGCCCAAGTTGAGGGTTGTGTCCCAGCAGATGCCAGTCGACATCGCCACTCCACGGCATTCGGTTCGTAGCGCAGAGCGAACTTCGGTGTTCTTCGGGGATGATGATCCTGGACCCAGCGCAGCCTGATTGTGCGCTGCTAGACGATTGATGCTGTTACTGATCTGGTAGGAGTAGACATGTTTGGTTCAAGATTGCCGACGATCATCGTCGGTGAGGCCGATCGGCACGACCTGTTGGTTTTGGCGATGGGCGGAACAGGGCACAGTGCGGATGCTGCCGATGACCTGCTCTATGAGCTTGGGCGGGCTAAGGTGGTTGATGACCGATTGCTGCCACCCTTTGTGGTCAGAATGGGCTCGACGGTTCTGGCCACCATTGATGAAAATGAGGCGCAAGTCATACGCTTGACCTATCCGGGCGAAGCGTCAGCGAACGCTGTTTCCATTTTCTCACCCATCGGCACAGCATTGCTGGGGCTGCGCGCGGGTCAGACCATGCGCTGGACGGAGCGGAATGGGAAAAGGCGGACTGTCAAGGTTCACTCGGTGAGTGATCAGATATCTACATGAACTGGAAATTCCGGTGATCCCCGCCCGAGCGCGCCAGCCGCCGGGCCCTTGGCTTTCCATCCCTGGCACCCCTGGTGGACAAGGTCCCGCTCGGGGATCTCATTTGTAACTGGGTACAATAAATGTCCAACCGTCCCATGCTCACCCAGCGAGACCATGCAATTCTGTCTGGCTTGGCCAAACAGAACGGCCTGGTTTCTGCTGCATACTACCAGCAACTCACCGAGAAACTGCGCAGCGCATTGATCATTGATGTTGACGAAGTTGAGCCTGAGCTTGCCACTATTGGATCTTTTGTCCGCTATCGGGTCAATGGTGGCCGCGCGCTGGAGCACAAACTGGTGTTGCAGCCAGATCGCGGAAAAGAACAGCACGCGCTCTCCATCAAGTCGCGACGCGGCCTGGGCCTACTGGGTATGTGGCAGGATGAAGAGATTACGCTGGCGCCGATGAACCGAGAGAGCCCCGAGGTATTGGAGCTCGAAATGGTCCTGTTCCAGCCTGAGGCCGATGGAACTACCATTCGCCCGGGGGGGTGCAATCTATAGCGAATGCTTGAGGAAAGTTCCGTCAGTATTTTCAGTGCCGCCGCCAGAATTGGCCTACCACAGCGGTTTTCCATCACCAGCAAGTACCTGCTTATGACCTTTAGTACCAGACTTCCTGCGCGACCGACCTCCAGGGAATCGCACCGTGCCCTTTGGCAGGTGGCATTCCCTCTGATCGTCCTGGCATTGGGGCACACCATTTCCAACATGGTGCGCACACTGCCTGCTGTTTCCAGCGATGTTGTCGCCAGCGATCTGGCAGTCTCGACCGGTGACATTGCAGCCATGACGGGGTTCTATCATCTGGCATTTGCCGCCGGACAGATTCCGATCGGGGTGGCCCTCGACCGCTATAGCGTCAAATCGGTGGTCTCTGTTTTGTTGAGCATTGTGGCGCTCGGTTCTGTCCTGTCGGCCCTGGTGCAAGGACCGGCAGGTTTTGCAATAACCCAGGCGCTGCTGGGCATCGGCTGTTGCGGAATGTTGTTGTGCCCACTCACCTATGCTGCCCGCACTACCGAACCCGCCCAGTTTGCGCTGTGGTCTGCAGTGGTTCTTGCAGTTGGCAATAGCGGGATGGTCCTTTCTGCCAGTCCGATGGCGTGGGTGATTGAGCATTTTGGCTGGCGCCTCGCGTTCGGACTACCCGCGCTGCTGAGCATTACCGTGCTCACCACTGTACAACTCGCCATCAAGCCACTTCGGCCATCGACGGAACGGCCGGCTGACATCTGGCCTGAAATCAAGCAGGTCATTGCCATTGGCTTGTCGCCAGCCTTGCGGGGAGTGGTGATCCTCGCATTTGTTTCATTCGCGGTGATGATCGGTGTGCGCGGACTATGGGGCGGCGCCTGGCTGATGGACGCAAAGGGCCTGTCCAGGATCGAGGCCGGCACCGCACTGCTCGGACTGACCTTGATGCTGATTGTGATGCCCATGGTTGTTGGTCTGATCGCTCGTCGTTTTAATCGGCCTTATGGGATGCTCACCATTGGTCACGTTCTGGCGGGTTCAGCATTGTTGCTGCTTACGGCCGGGGCCAATGGCGGCTTCGTGGCTTGGCTATTTGGCGTCGCTGACTTGCCGGCACTTTACGATGTGGTGCTGATCGCCGTCTTTGGGGCGCTGATCTCCGTTCAACCCCTGCTGTTCAGCCTGGGTCGCGCTGCGGTGAGTACACAGCATGCAGGCAAAGCCCTGGCAGCAGTGAACCTGGCCTTTTTCGCCGGAGCGGCCGTGCTTCAGGCCCTGTCTGCTCCCGTCAACACCGGCTTTGGGTTATCCGGGGTCCTTGTCTTTCTCGGTCTGGTTTGTGTTCTCGGAGCGCTGGCATTCTGGGCTTTGCGGAGGCCGGTGTGAGTAGTCTGCAGGTGGCGCCGGGCCGTCTGTATTGGCGAACACGACCGCAACGAAGATGGCGGACACGCGTCGCAGCTCTGCGCACGTGATCCTGCACAAGCCCTACCGAAAGGTCGGCCTGCCCAAAAGCTAACCACCTGATGCATCCGTGGCCATTGCCTGGCTGCATCAGGACTTCCGACCAACAACACCCATCAAGCACCACCACCGGCGTGAGGCGCTGCGCAACTGCGCGCTGTCGCCCCCCGGACCTGCATGGAACAAAGAATATGACCTTCAAATACAGCGTCACGCTGCCGATAACCGGAAGCCACAAAATCCAGCGTTTCACGACCTGGGCGCGCGAACACGCCCCTGGCCTGGAGTTCAGCCTGCCGCCGCAAACCCCATCAAAACCGAGACGATGACCGTGCGGCTCAAGTCGCTCGAGGATCGCCAGATGGTTCTGCAAAAGCTCGCTGAAGCGCGTCTGTGACAAGGGGCCAACGGGCCTGTCAGATGGCTGGTTCCTTTGAGACCGCGAACAGACGGGCCCGCTGGCGACACTCAATCGGTCCGAGCAGGTTTGCTGGACGCCCAGTTCAGTTCACCACCGGCTTGCTCTGACGTTCATATCTGGAGTTCCAATGATTGAAGAACTAACCGTAATGGTCGTTCGTATCCTGGCGTCTCTCATCGCCGGTGCGGCTATTGGTTTTGAGCGAGGTTTTCACGGGCGTCCGGCAGGGTTCAGGACGCATGCACTGGTGTGCCTGGCCTCTGCACTCCTGATGCTGGTCACCGTGTTTCAGGACAGCTGGATGACGCAGGTCGCCATCGAAACCATTCGAACTGACCCGACACGAATGGCGCAAGGCATCATGACCGGGATCGGTTTCCTCGGGGCCGGCGTGATATTCAAGGAGGGTGCCACTGTGCGCGGTTTGACTACTGCGGCGACAATCTGGATCACCTCAGCCATTGGAGTTCTGATCGGCATTGGTTTCTATTTTGCCGCCGGCGCCGGTGTGTTTGCCACCCTGTTGGTGCTTTCGGGGCTGCGATGGATTGAGTCACACCTGCCACGAACCTTTCATGCTCAACTGGTTGTTCGTTTCGACCGCGAAGCCGCATTGTCAGAAGCAGAATTGCGTGACCTCGTTCTTGAGGAAGGGTTCAGCGCTCAGAACCTTTCGCATCGACTCTCGGCTAGTGGTCAGATGGTCGAGTATCGCACCACAATACGCAGTGGTCGCAGCAGGAGCATAGACGGATTGTCACAAAAGCTCCGTGAGCGACCACAGGTAAGCGAATACCGGATCATGCCCACTGGAGAGTGAGGTTGGACTTGCATCTGGTGAGACATTCGAACCGTCTTCGAGAACACAGGCAAAAGTTGGGGGCAACGTCAGGCTCGCTCCAGTGTCGCTTGGGAGAATGCGCCGGTCAGCCCGACATTCTTTGGTCAGTCCGCTTGGACCGCCTTGTTCGATGGAAGTGGCGTTAGCCAGCGTTTGCTGATCTGCAACCTCGAGAAAGGCCTGCAGCGCTCGGTCCAGCGTAGCAGGCACTTGGCAGCGATCTGCAAACAGGCACCATTCTCCTGCCATGCAGCCGACCAGGGCAAAGCCGGGTTCCGTGACCCTCAACACGTCGCCAAGGGTGATAGCCTCGGGCGGCTTGCCCAGCATCAGGCCGCCATTGCGCCCTCTGCCGGGCTTGAGAAACCCTTCCTGAGCAAGGCGCTGGGCGACTTTCATCAGATGACTGCGTGATATGGCGTTTGCCTTGGCAGCCTCGGCGATCGTTGTGCGCTGACCGTCTCGGTCAGCCACATGCATCAGAAGGCGCCAGGCATAGTCGGAGAACTGAGTGAGACGCATGCTTGCTCCTGATAGCAAGGCAGCCTGCGCACTGGGAGGCTGCCGCCGGTAAGCACTATTGGGTTGTGGTTGCGCTTTCTGCGTGCGGGTACTCGGCGTTAGGCCGATGGGTTAGCAACTGCCCTTCGGCAGTCGCGGCTGGCCCCTGGTCCTGATAGTCGTAGAAGGTGCCATGCAATCCCCAGTATGCCCCGGCTATGAGAACCATTGCTGCCAGAAGGCCGGCGGGCACGCTGCCGATAGCCGGGGTCAGTTTTGGCAGTTTGAGTCCCGATGGCGTCGGATCGGCCGCAATCAGAAACAGGGTACCCATGATCAGGGCGTGCCCCACCAGGTCTATGCGACCGAAGGGGTAGACCGCAGCGGTGAAGATGACGATCAGGGCGACCGCCGAAAGCCGACGAATGAGCGAGGTCCAGAGCAGGCCAAATCCCATGGTGAACTCGGCAACGCCGGCCATCGGAATGAACATGTCGCGTGGCATGCCGAAGGTCAGGAATGGCCGCTCTTCAACCAGCGGGTAGAACCATTCGGCATAGGCGAACTTTTCAAGGCTCGACCACATCAGCGCGATTGCAACGCCCCAGCGCAACACGGTGAAGCGATGCTGATACCATTTGCTCTCGGGGTCTGCAGCCAGTGCAAGATAGCCCGCAATACCAACGCCAAGGGCCAGATAGTCGAGCAGGTGGAAGAAGTCATAGTCCCGCAGCGCAATCACCCAGAGCCCGATAATGCCAGCCGCAGCCAGGGGCATGGTGCGCCGCGAAAACACGAGTAGCGCGATCAGGAGCTGCAGCCACGACACCCATTCGTTCGGGGTCTGAAGATCGGGCGTGAGATAAACGCCGCCCACCGCGAAGATGGCCACGAAGAAGGCGCCGATGACCGCCCGCATGAAATCGTCGCCGCGCCGCCAAAGCGGCAGGGTCAGGCGTTCAAGCATACCGTTGACCGGGGTCGCAGAGGGGCTGCGTTCCACCAGAACGGTGGCGGCGAAAAACACCAGAACCAGCGCAATCCCTGCCCAGAACCAGCCATTGGCGAGGGTGTCGGTAATGGGGGCGGGTGCAGCGCCCACCACATAGGGCGCGAACCACTTCACATGGGCATGGGCCGGGCCGGCGGCCATGAGGGTCGCAATCAAGGCGGTGAAGGAAAGGCCCAGAGCCGTCCGTATGGGTGTGCGGCTCCGGGGTTCATTATTGTCTGCCACGTCAAGCTCCGTTTGATCTGTGCGTGCTGCAAATGGGAGCCTTCTAAACATTCATTTCTGCTGCATCTTTGATCTCGATCAAGTCGAAGATTTCCGTGTTGAGGCAATGTCCGGTCGACACGCTTGCGAGAAGGATTAAGTGATGGATGTCTTGAAGCTCGGTACGGCATCTCTGCTGGCAGTCGCTTTCGCCGGTGCGCTTCTGGTACGGGACCAGCCGGCGAGCGAAGTTGCTGCCCTACCATTGCCGTCCGTCTGCGGCGACGTGCATTCGGATCATGGCGGTGTTTCCATGCAAGAGCATCTCGACATCATGGCCGAGGGCCAAAGCGAGGAGATTGCGGCCCTGATCCAGACGATGGAGCCGATGCATTCCGACATGATGCGCGGCATGACGGCAGCCGATTTTCAGACCGCCTTTGTCTGTTCCATGATCCCGCACCACCAGGGCGCCGTAGAAATGGCGCAAGTCGCGCAGACCTATGCGACAGACCCATGGATCCAGATGTTCGCCCAGGAGATCATCAGCGCGCAACAGGTTGAGATCGCCGAAATGCAGGCCTGGCTAGCGCGAAGGCATCAATAATTGAACAGCGGACAGCGCGCTCTGGGACACGAAGTCGAGGCCTGAAGATTCAACTCTTCAAGACGCTTCGATCTGGCCGCTTTTCTTGACCTTCGTGAAAAACCGGACAGTCCGCCATCGGCCCCGACTTCGTCCTTTCGGAAGCTCGCACGTAGGGCAGAGGCATCCAAACCCGCCGGGCAGCGATGCGCCCCAATTCAGACGTTCAGCGAGCCCTGGCGTAGACCCACAAACTGCCCGTCCGCTTTGCCACAGACGTTGGCCGAAACGGGGTGGTTTGCTGACTGTCTACTTTTCGGCGTAAATTCGGCAAACAGGACATTGCCGCGAATACGTTCGCAAATGAAACTGATGATGAGGAAAGAGTGCACATCCACCATCCGGTCGTAGTCGCAGTTTTCATGCTCATCCTCCCGCCCATACTTTCGGAATGCGCGGCCGATATGACGCCGAGACTACCGGTGGCTGAAAATATAGTGGTATGCGCGGTGATTTATGGTGGGCTTGAACAGTTCAACCAAGAGGATGGAGGAAACCCCTATAAGGAGAGGATATACGGTCACCGGTTTGACGTTCTTGCTGCGGAGGCCACAAGGCAGTTTGGGGCTGAGATCGCACAGGCAAAGATGCAGGACTATGCGAACGCTCTGGGTGCTGAATTTGAACGAGTAGGCTACTATCTTCGCCTACCTCTAGGCCTAGATCAGTGTGAAGAGGAGTTTTCAGTGCCTCCCCGAGCGGCGCTTTTGCGGAGACGCGGGCGCGATGATAGTCGAGCCATTCTCTTATTCGTGCGGCGACCGGTGCTGATCGCTGCTGGCGAGCGGCGAGGCGGTTATCCGGGCCCAGGCCTCGGATATCGGCTTCAATGGCATAGAGCTCGCCGATGAGCCGCACACCCTCTTCTGCAATCGGGGCAGTGCCGGCGCGTGTGATCTCAACCAGCTTGCGCCGAGCATGGGCCCAACAATAGGCGAGCTGGATACCCGGGCCGACGCGGTCGGGCGCGATCAGTCGGTTATAGCCGGCATAACCGTCGACCTGCAGAATGCCGCCAAAGCCCTGCAATATCCGTTCGGCATGAAGGCCACCTCGGCCCGGGGCATAGGTGAAGGCCACACCGGGTGGTGCGGTGCCATTCCAGGGACGATCATCGCGGGCCAAAGCCCAGAAGTATCCGGTCTTGGTTTTTCGCGCCCCAGGATCGAGCACCGGCGCGCGGGTTTCGTCCATGAACAGCTTCGATGACCGTTTCAGGTCCGCCATCAGGGCATCGTAGACCGGACGCAGCTCGAATGCGGCCCGACCGACCCAATCGGCCAGCGTTGATCTATCCAGATCAATACCCTGACGGCTGTAGATTTGCGCCTGGCGATAGAGCGGGAGGTGATCGGCATATTTGCTGACCAGGACATGGGCGACCATGGCCTCGGTCGGCAGCCCGCCCGGGATCAACCGCGCAGGGGCGGGAGCCTGCACCACCCCGTCGGTGCATGAGCGGCAGGCATATTTGGGGCGGCGGGTGACGATCACCCGGAACTGGGCCGGGATCACGTCGAGCCGCTCAGAGACGTCCTCGCCAATGCAATGCAGACCGCCGCCGCAGCCACAGACCAGGCTTTCGGGTTCGATGATCTCCTCGATCCGCGGTAAGTGCTTGGGGAGCGAACCACGATTGGCGCTGCGCCGCTTGGCCGGTCGCCGGGCGGCGCGATCCTCGGCTTCGTCCTCGGCGTGGACGGCCGCGATGGCCGTTTCCAGATCTTCCAGCGCCAGTTCGAACTGGTCCGGATCGCTCTTTTCCGATCGGCGCCCGAAGGCCGCTTGCTTGAACGCGGCAACCAGCTTTTCCAACTGGGCGATCCGCTCATCCTTGCGCTGATCGCGTAACGCCGCAGCGACAAGCATCGCCTTGAGGGCGGCAATGTCGTCGGGGAGTTCGGCGGTATCGAGCATGACCGGAATCTACCAGATCAGGCGCCGCCACACCCGCAAAAAGAGAAGCCCTGAGTCATCCTGCCGCAGTCATTCCACGGCTTCTGGAGCCCGCGCTTCCACGGCCCGAACCCGCCGCCAGTCGAGCCCGGAGAACAGGGCCTCGAACTGCGCGTGGCTAAGCGTCATCAGCCCGTCCTTCACTGCAGGCCAGGTGAACTCATGCTCTTCGAGCCGCTTGTAGGCCATGACCAACCCGGTGCCATCCCAGTAGAGCAGCTTCAGCCGGTCGGTCTTCCTGGCGCGGAACACAAAGACCGTGCCGGTGAACAGGTCCTTGTGCAGCTCGTTCTTCACCATCGCCGCCAGGCTGTCATGGCCCTTGCGGAAGTCGATCGGCTTGGTCGCCACCATTACCCGTACTCGGTTGGAGGGGAAGATCATGAGGCCGCCATCAGCGCATGGACCACCGAGGCAATCCGGGCCGCCGAAGCGCCTGGCTCCAGCCGGATGGTCACTGAACCCACAACGACCTCCGGCCCAGCCGATACCGCCGGCTCCGCCGCCGCCAGTGCCTCATCAACGGGATCGACCATCAGCGTCGCAAATTCCACAGCATCCTCTGGTGCCGGCAGCACCAGTTTCCCGTTCCGCGCAAGGGTTCGCCAAGAGGAGACATGGTTGGCCTTCAGCCCATGCCGCTCCGCAACTTCACTGACGGTCGCCCCCCGGCCGCAAAGTCTCGGCGACAATCCGCGCCTTCACCGCATCAGGCCACTGCCGATTGCGACGCCGCCTCCCGCCACTTGTGAGAAGCTCCATTGGAGCGTCCATGGAGAAACTCCCGCACTGACATCAATCAGTGCGCAATCTCATGGCTCACAGCATGGCAGAAGATGGGCGTGGGACAGCGCTTACGGCTGAAGAGTCTGTAGGGCCATCGAATGTCAGTGGTGGCAGTGAAGACGAGCAGGTCCTGGCCCGCTTATGACGGGAGCCATCTCTTGGCCTACTTTGGCTATGCTGAGGGAGTGAGACATTCTTAGGGAGGAATTGACTGGACTGGGGCGGTGGAAGAGCGATGGTGTTGCCTGCCAAGTAAACTTGGTCATCATCGGAGGATTTACTATGCGTATTTCGTCCCGCCTAATGGCGCCGTCCATTTCGGTATTGCTAGTCTCTGCAGCACAGGCACAATACCTTCCCAGTTGTGCCGAACATCCATTCAAGGTCCCCATTACATACTGGGAGCCTGAACTCATTGTCGATGATTGGCTGGCTTCATCCGCACCCACTGGGGATGGCCGAGTTGTGTATATATGGGCCGTGTTCGATAGCGGAGACGTCGGATGTGAGCTCGGCGGGGAGGATAGCCTGACGCTAAGAGACGGTGAACCATTGGCCGGGATCGATGAGCCCGGTGAATCGGTCCATATCCGCGGCGGTGTGGTCTACGATAGCGGCATGTGCAAGGTATCTGGTTACTACATCAATGAATATGTCCCCGGCATGCAGCATGGCTGGACGAACACAATCTTCGAACGGCTGGACACCTTCGCGGTCGTGAGCAGCGGAACTTTCTGCCTTGAGAACTTGCCGGAATATTCCCGATAGATCAGGAGCTCTGAACTGCGAACCTAGTCGCCGCACTTGTGCTGGTGAGCGGCAGAGGCAAGGCATTCCCTAATTGGCGGTGCACCGACCGCGGCGATCCGCCGGGCTCTGGTTGCCCCACCACCTGATTAGATTATTTCGCCCGGCCTCGCCGGTAGAAATCATGGCCGATCGGCCTCTGCCCCTCTTGCCGCAACATTTTCGGAGCCTGGTTGCGGTTGCGCGAAAATGCACGGCTAGACAAATGGCTCAGAGCCTGACTGGTGGAATCCACCTGATCGTCATGTTTGCAGTTTGGGAAGGCGAGCAGCTCGTCCAACCAGTCGGCCAGCCAGGGAGCGTCCTGAGGGACGTGAACCTGGTGAGATTCGAAGCGAGCGGACTGCATCAGGAACCTCGCCTCCTTGTCAAACCTGGGTTTTTTCAGAATAGGCCGACATTCTCCCGAGCGCCGCAAATCCTGCGCGATCGCCCGGCCCAATTCGGTATCCTCGATAACAGTCTGATGCGTCTCCCAGCGGTGCTCCAGATTCACCACGTGGCGGCGCAACTCAGGAACCTCAAAGCGACCGCGGACCAAATCGATCAGGTAAAAATCCAGACCTTTGGCACCCCAGACAGTGCCAACAGAATAGTCTGCGTTTTCGGACAAAGTGGATGCTGTGTCCCAGCTTGCGATCTTGAAGTCGAATGCGTCTGGGAGCTTATGGTAGCGCTGGATCCAGTCGAGTTTGACGATGTTCCCCTCAGGGGGAACGGGAGATTGCTGGTACTGGGCCGAGAAAGTCAGCGAGCCTTGAGAGCGGCGAGTCCGCTCAAGCGATTCACGAGGTTCGCGGGCCTCGTGGAGCACCTCGCCCGCGAGCCTCCGATAGACATGCTCTGGGGCAGGGCCCAGGCGATACGAGCGGGTTTCAGTCTCGATGGCAGGAATCGAAACGACCTCCCAGTCATCCTTAGGGAGGACGTGACCCACCAAGTCGTCCTGGTGAAGACGTTGCATGATGATAACGATAGCGCCGGTCTGCTTGTTGTTGAGCCGGGTGTAGAGGGTGTTGTCGTAGAACTCGTTCACCCTGCGCCGCTCAGCGCTGGACAGCGTGGCGGTGGGTTTGATCGGGTCGTCGACGATGATCAAGTCTGCACCCCGGCCGAGCACTGAGCCACCGTTGCCCGCAGCGAAGCGATAGCCATGCTCGGTCGTGGTGAGTTCAGTATTGCGGGGGCGTTTTGATGCCAAACGCATGCGAGGGAACGTCTGTTGATACCAATCCGTCTGCAGCAGAGTGCGTGTGTCGACTGACAGCTTGCGGGCGAAGTCATCTGAAAAGGACACGCACATGATGCGTTTGGATGGGTCATGCCCGAGCAGCCAAGCGGGGAAGGCGATGGATGCCGTGATCGATTTCATGGACCGTGGAGGCACATTTATGATCAACCGGGTGCACTGACCGGCAGCCACGCGGGAAAGGTGCCAGCAGAGATGATCGATATGCCAGTTGGGCGCGTAGGTCGTGCTGGGCTCGAGGGTCTTGAAGGCCTTTTCAACAAAGCAGCTCAGATCCTGCCGGAGGTAGGCACGTAGCTCGCGCTCCGGCTTAATCAGATTAGTCATCGTCCGGCGCGCCTTCATCGCCATTCAGGGCGTTCGAAGCCATCTTGGCGCCAGCGCGTTGACGACCGCGGTCGATAATTTCCCGATCTTCCTCGGGTAATTCTTCCTGGATCTGGCTGGCGCCGTCATCGCAGCGCTCATACCTGTCAAACAGGTCACTACGAACCTTTGGGTCGTGCTTGGCTTCTTGAACTGCGCACAGGAGCAGTGCCTCGAACCTAGTGACCGTGCGCTTGCGACCATTATCGGTCATTGCGATCTCAGACTCCATGACCTCGGCCAAAATGGTTTTGTAATTCCGGCTGCCTTTTTTACGTCCCCCGGGGTTGCCGGACTGACCCGGCTTGAAGCGGCTTGCCACTGGTGGCTTGCCGCGGCCGACGGTGTAGTCACCGGAGCCGTTTTTGCTCTTTTTGCCCGCCATGGCTCATCTCCTTAGCCGATGCGGACGCGGCGGCGCACGCGCGAGGGAGCGGAGGCAGAAGAGACAGTCTGCTCGCGGCTCTCCTGGCGCAGCTCGGACAGCTTGGCGAAGCTCAGGCCAGTCTGAGCGTGATGCGCGGTCTTACCAGACCATTCCTGCCAGCGTTTCACGCCCACATCGACAAACTTGGGGTCGAGTTCGATGGCGTAGGCCCGGCGACCGGTCTTGGCAGCGGCGATGATCGTCGTGCCCGAGCCAGAAAAGGCGTCGAGAACAATGCCATTCCGCGGAGACACGTCGCGGATCGCATCTGCGATCATGGCCACATTCTTGGGGGTAGGGTGGAGCGCCAGCTCGTCGCGCATGGCGAACGAACCAGGATAAGACCAGACATTGGTGCGGTTACGACCAAACTTGCCCAACTGGACATTGTTAGTGCCCGACGCTTTGGGGTCGGCAAACACAAAGACAAGTTCGTGCTGGGAGCGATAGAGCGAGCCCATGCCCCCCACGCCCTTATCCCAGACGCACAGATTCTTCAGCACCAGCCCGGCGTTCTGACCGGCCGTGCTCATCTCCATCATGTGGCGCCAGTCCATGAAGCAATACTGGTAGGCCCCGGGAAGACTGAAGTCTTTGCTGGCCTTCAAGAAGCGGCTCAAGAACGGGACGAACTCGTCACCCAATTCGCCCGAGCCCATCACGAACTCAGTGTGCCGGCCTGAGCTCGAAACGTGGCCCTCGATCTTGACGTCATACGGAGCATCGTGGATGCCCATGTGAGCGCGCTCGCTCCCAAGGAGGGACTTGTAGGTTTCCTCCTCGAGCGAGTTGCCGCAGATCAGGCGATGGTCGCCAAGCAGCCAAAGGTCCCCAAGCTCAGAGATCACCCGCTCCCCCGTCGACAGCGTAACATCCGGGTCATCCGCCTGCGAGTTGTCGGCGTTGGAAATCAACTGGTCGACTTCGGGAGACGTGAAGCCGGTGATACTGAAATCGAAGTTGACCTCGACAGAGAGCTCCAACTCCAGCATGTCGTTGAATTCGATCGCAAGCAGGCTGTCGTCCCACTGAGACAATTCGGCGAGCTTGTTGAGAGCGATACGCAGCGCCTTTTTCGACGCTTCGTCGAGATGCTTCACGCGAACGACGGGGACGTGCTCACACCCGACCTTGATCGCGGCCTGAAGCAAGCCAGCGCCCGCAATGACGATGTTGTTCTCGTCTGCCACAAGAGGCTGTACCAGCCCGAAGGTGCGGACGGAATTCGCAAGCAGCTCGATTTGTTGTGGCGAGTGCTTTTTCAACTGCCTCTGATAGGGGCGAAGAGTAGCCACAGGGACTTGCTCGATGATCGGCAAGCAGTCCTTGTAAAGTGCTTCGAGTGAAGTCTTGGTATGGGATTGTTTGGCGTTACGCATCGAGCGCTCCTTGCAGCCAGAAACAACCACAGCCGGATGTACGGCGATGGCCCCGTCTGCCTCACGACAAACGAGAAGAGTTCCTTGTGCTGCTCCCTCAACGGGGTGCTGCTCGAGGTGGTGAAGTCATCAAGAAATGACGAGACGGACACCAGCAGGTTCGTGAAGATTTGTCAACTGCTTAGATCCGGCGCCCAAAATGCGAGCCCAACGGGAACAACAACGAACTGCGGTTTTCCCTGCAGATTTCCCTCAGGGCAAGGAAACCGCACCGGAGACGGGTTTAGATGTGGATGCGTGCACCACCAACCACTCCCTACGCAACCACGTGCTCTCGCGTGATGTGGGAAATGCAGCCACAATAAAAGGCTTAGCGGTTACCGGGCTCGAGTGAGCCGGTCTCCCCGACGAACTTAGCACAGCCATTTTGGCCGGTTTCTGCTGCTGTTCTCCCCGTGATTTCGTCTGCTTTCCGTCGGCTGAGGTCGGCGCACTTGGAGAACGGTTCGCAAAGGCAAGAGATGGGATTCGCCATGAATGCGCCCTGCACAGGCGGTCTTCCCGGCTCTTCGGACTGGACTTGTATCCAGCTTGGAGCGGTACTGGTGGCGCCACAAAGAGGTGCATCACCCCGCCGGTTTCTAGCATAGCAGGGTTTGGGTGGTGACAGGCTCAGTCGTCAAAACCTGGAGGTCGCGCCTTGGATCTGATCCAAACTGATTATCTGTCTAAGGCAGGTGCGGAGGAGATCGCAGCCGGTCCGCCGCATTCCCCGCCACCTGAGCATACTGGCTCCTCCTCACTTGAAGACGAGCGGAAAGAACGTTTGAGACACGACCTGGCGCAACTCGCGGAGCTGGACATCAACGGGCTGCGGGTACTGTGGCGGAAACGGCTCCGCACCGGACCACCAGACTTGCCCCGCTCCCTGTTGATGCGCCTGCTGGCCTACCGTCTGCAGGCAAAAGTGCATGGGGATCTTGATCGGGCCACTCAGCGCTACCTCGAGCGCATCCACCGTGAGACCATGCGCGAGCGGCAGGAAGGGACTCGCAAGGCCAAGGCTCCGCCGACTGTACCGCCCGTGCTCCGGCGGCGGCTTGGGCCGGGGACACTGCTGGTGCGGGAGTTCGGCAATGACGTGCACACTGTGACCGTCACCACGGCCGGGTTCCTCTGGCAAGGTGCTGAGTATCAGAGCCTGTCGGACATCGCCCGGCGGATTACTGGCACCCGCTGGAATGGCCCGCGGTTTTTCGGGTTGCGTGAAAAAGACACCAGCAACGCCGCGGCAGGGGAAGGGAAATGAGCGCGGCTTTAGCAAAACTTTTGCGCTGCGCCGTCTACACGCGTGTCTCCAGCGAATATGGTCTGGAGCAGGAGTTCAACTCGCTCGCTGCACAGCGGGAAGCATGTGAAGCGTATATCACCAGCCAGAAGCATGAGGGCTGGACGCTGGTGCCCACCGCTTTTGATGATGGTGGCTTTTCGGGGGGCTCGATGAATCGCCCGGCCCTGCAACAGCTGCTTGCTGCGATTGATGCGGGGGAAGTCGACATTGTGGTGGTCTACAAGGTGGATCGGCTGACGCGATCTCTCGCAGACTTCGCCAAGCTGGTGGAGCGCTTTGATGCTCGCCAGGTCTCCTTCGTGTCGGTGACCCAGAGTTTCAACACCACTTCCTCGATGGGACGGCTCACCCTCAATGTGCTGTTGTCCTTTGCTCAGTTTGAGCGAGAGGTCACCGGTGAGCGCATCCGGGACAAGATCGCTGCCAGCAAGAAGAAGGGGCTGCGCATGGGTGGCCCGGTGCCGCTTGGCTATGACACAGAAGACAAGAAGCTGGTGATCAACCCGGCGGAAGTAGAGACAATCCGCTTCATCTTCCGCCGCTATCTCGAGCTCAGGAGCCTGACCGGGCTCCTGAGAGAACTGCGGGAGCGGGGGCTCACCACCAAGATCAGCAAGCTGCGGGACGGCACCCAAAGAGGTGGGGTGCCGTTCAGCAAGGGGCCTCTGGCCTATCTTCTGCGCAACCGCGTTTACATTGGCGACGTCTGCCACAAGGGTCAGCACTATTCGGGTCATCACCCGCCGATCATTGCTCTGGAGCAGTTCGAGGCAGTTCAGACAGCGCTGAGCGAAGCTGCGCCCAGCAGCACGATGCGCATCAACACAAATGCGCTGCTTGCGGGTAAGCTGTTTGACGACAGAGGCTTCCGCATGACACCGACGACCGCCAACAAGGTTGGGGTGCGCTATCGCTACTACACGTCTTTCGCACTGCAGCAGGGTCGGCGAGAGGAGGCCGGGTCGGTTCCACGAGTATCCGCGCCAGCGATCGAGCAGGCAGTGCTGGAGCTAGTGCGAGAGCACTTGAGCAGCGCCAGCCAAAACCCTGAAGAAGTGACAGAGGACCCAGCTGAGCTCACTCCCGCAATCGCCAGGGTGATCGTTAGGCGAGACAGCCTGGAGGTGCACTATATTGCTTCCACTGGAGAGGAGGTAGCCATGAGCTGGCCATGGACCTCAACCAAGCGGAAAGCACGTCAGCAGGTGGTCGGCAGGAGTGGCGATCAAAGGTCGAACAGGCCAATTCGTGCCGAAACGCGGGCTCGCATGCTTGCAGGTATGGCCAAGGCTCGAAGCTGGCTGGACGAGGTCCTCGCCGGACGGGTCAAAGGGACGCATGAGATTGCCGAGCGTGAGGGGTGCAGCGAACGGTCCGCTCGGATGACGCTCAATCTTGCATTCCTGTCGCCCGAGGTCGTGAAGGCGGTGGTCGATGGCAGCATCTCGAATGGCATGACCGTGACCCAGCTCACGGAAGCTGAGATGGACTGGGACGAGCAGTCAGAGCTTCTTCGATGTAGCTGGAGCCCCCAACGCTGAGGTTCTGGTACAGAGAGTTCGAATCCCTTCCTCTCCGCCACTTGCCCCAGCGAAAGTGTTCTCCCGATCCGGCTGCGGCCGGATTTTTCCGTTGTTTTCGAGGGTTATGCGGGAGGGGCTGAGCACTGGCCCCCGCGCCGGGAGGCCCGGAAGCGGTCTCTCAGGGCCGATATTCTCTGGACTTTTTGAGAGCGTTCGCTAAGCGGTTCGACGTGAGTGGCATTAGCGAGATGGAACAGAAATCCAACTTGCTACCGCCTTTGAGCGGCCTCACTCGGAGTCACAGTCTGACATGCCTTGAGAGGCTTCCCAGTCGGCGTAATTGCGTCCGTCCGGGAGCTTCCAGAGGATCCGGCCATTGGCGCTCGCACCAATGACGGCCGCAGCGGCGGCAGAGGCAGACGTGAAGCTGTAGGCGCTTGTGAAGACAAGAAAATCGCCTTCCTCGCGGAGGACGTCCTTCTCGACAAGGGTGTTCCGGAGCGTGACCGTCCCTCTCGGTATCGTTCGCGTCGTCCGGACCCTTGCCTTCGAACCTGCTGTGACGACGAAATCCCCGGAGGGCCCAATCTCCATCTCTGCTGCGAAGCCCTCGCCTCGAAGAAGAACCGGGGGCTTTCATGGATTTCAGCCTCTGGCAGTTCTCGCCCTGCGATCTGCTCCGGCGCACGACCGCGGACTTCTCGAAAGAGATCCCAGCCGAGGGCTCCAACCAGCGTTTTTGTCTGATCCACGAACTCGTCCATGGCTGCGCGGTCGGGGAGTGGTAGCTTGCCCGCGTCGTCGGACGGCGTGCGCGTGTTTCCGATGCCGCCAGTCAGATCGCTTTGGTCTTCCGCGTCGTAGATCGCCAAAGCGTCCGCGAGGTTCTTTCCGACACCGTAGTAGTCGACGACGATACCGAAGCGCTTGGCCTCTCCCGCCGTCCGGTTGGTGCGAGCGATGGCTTGCAGTAGCTCGGCGCCCGAAATGGCCCGGTCGAGATACATCGCCTGTTCGACCTTGGCGTCAAAGCCGGTGAGCAGCTTGCTTTTCACCACCAGGATCGCGAGCGCGTCCTGGGACAGTGGCTTCTTGAAGCGTTCGATGCGCTGCTTCGTCTCCGAAACACTGCCTCAGGCCTTCAGATGTGGCAGGTCGTTGTGGTCCACAGATATGAGCGCCGCGAACTCGAGAGCCTTAATCGTGCCCAGATAGGGCAGCGCCGTTGAGAGGAACGCCACGTCGCCTCGCCGAACGCCTTGAGACCATGGAGAAAACCGATGACGCACAAAGGCGGATGCTGGAGGCGGCGGCGCGCCGCCCTCGTTCTCGCGACGATCTGGCTGAGCGGCTGCGCGACGGGCGCTTCTGACCTTGGCGGCCTCCGGGCGTGTCCGCCGGTCCCCGAGTATAGCCGTGAGTTCCAAGCTCGGGCGGCCGAGGAACTGGCCCTGCTGCCGCATGGTTCGGTCATTGGCGAGATGCTGAGCGACTACGCCGTGATGCGGGAGCAGGCGCGCCTGTATTCTCGTCCCTGATCAGAGCGGGTGCATGTCCAGCTTCAAAGTCACGCGGCAGCGTAGCTGGTGAAGACTTCGGTCGATCCATCGCCTCGGATGAGGAACACGTCGTAGGCTTCGCGCTCGCTTTCCGGCCCCATCCCGGGCGAACCATAGGGCATGCCCGGCACTGCGAGGCCAATAGCGTCAGGGTGTTCCTCCAGCAGACGGCGAATGTCGGCAACAGGCACGTGGCCCTCGATCATGTAGCCATCCACGCGACCCGTATGGCAGGAAGCCATCTCCTGCGGGATGCCGCTGTCGAACTTGTAGCGCATCAGAAGCGTTCCGGCGCTCGCCTCCGTCGTGACGACGAAGCCATCGTTTTCGAGGATATCGATCCAGGCCGAGCAGCAGCCGCAGTTGGGGTCCTTCATCACGTGGATCGCCGGTCCGGCGCCTTGCGCCAGAGCCCTCAAGGGCGACGCAGCCACCAGCGCAGCTGCGCCGACCAGAAGCGTGCGGCGGGAAAAAGTGTCTTGGTTCATCTCATCTTCCTTTCGAGATTGATGGGCGGACTGACAGGTCAGAGATCGACCCGCCTGAGCCGTAGGGCATTGGTGATTACAGAGACCGACGACAGGCTCATCGCCGCCGCGGCGATCATCGGCGAGAGCAGCAGGCCGGTGACGGGGTAGAGCAGCCCGGCCGCGATGGGGACGCCAAGGGCGTTGTAGGCGAAGGCGAAGAACAGGTTCTGCTTGATGTTGCGCAGGGTGGCGCGGGCCAGCTTGCGCGCCCGCACGATGCCCATCAAGTCGCCGCCTAACAAAGTAATGCCAGCGCTTTCCATCGCAACATCGGCCCCGGTGCCCATGGCGATGCCGACATCGGCGGCGGCCAGCGCGGGCGCGTCGTTTACCCCGTCGCCCGCCATGGCGATCTTGTGGCCGTCGCGGCGCAACTGGTCGATCAGGTCCTTCTTGGCCTCGGGCAGGATGCCTGCGCGTACCTCGTCGATGCCGAGCTTGCCCGCCACCGCCTGCGCCGTGCGTTCGTTGTCGCCGGTCGCCATGATCACCCTTAGCCCTTGGGCATGAAGTTCCCGAATGGCCTGCGCGGTACTCTCCTTGATCGGGTCGGCGACCGCCACGATGCCGACGAGCGCGCCGTCAAGCGCGACGAACATCGCCGTCTTGCCCTCGGCGCGCAGGGTGTCGGCCTTTGACTCGGCCTGCGCGGTGTCGAGCCCCATCTCCCGCATCATCGCCGCGTTGCCTAGCGCCACCGCGCGCCCACCGACCCGGCCCTGTACGCCCTTGCCAGTGACGGCGTCGAAGTCCGTGGCCTCCTGACGCGGCGCACCCTGCGCCTCGGCTCCCTCGACAATCGCCTCAGCCAGCGGGTGTTCCGAGCCACGCTCCAGCGCTGCGGCCAGCGACAACAGGTCGGTCTCGGTGACGTCCCCGAGCGCAACCGTATCGGTCAGCTTCGGCTTGCCCATGGTCAGCGTGCCGGTCTTGTCGACGATGAGCGTATCGACTCCTGCCATTCGCTCCAGCGCCTCGGCGTCCTTGATCAGCACGCCCGCCTGTGCGCCGCGCCCCGCCGCCGTGGTGATGGAGATCGGTGTCGCCAGCCCCAGCGCGCAGGGGCAGGCGATGATGAGGACCGACACGGCCGAGGCGATTGCGAAGACCAGCGCGGGCTCCGGGCCGAAGATCATCCAGACCACGAAGGCGACGATGGCGATGACCACCACCGTCGGCACGAATACCGCCGACACCCGGTCGGCCAGCCCCTGGATCGGCGCGCGGGACCGCCGCGCGTTCGACACCATCGCCACGATCTGCGCCAGCACGGTATCGGACCCGACCTTGCCTGCCTCCATGACCAGAGAGCCGTTCTTGTTGATCGTGGCGCCGGTCACCTCATCCCCCGGTCCCTTTTCCACCGGCATTGACTCGCCGGTCAGCATGCTTTCGTCCAGCGACGAGCGGCCCTCGATCACCGTGCCGTCGACCGGAACGGCGTCGCCGGGACGGACCCGCAGCCGGTCGCCCTCCATGATGTTCTCCAGCGGCGCATCGTATTCAGTGCCGTCCGGCAGGATGCGCCGCGCGGTCTTCGGCGCCAGATCCAGAAGCGCGCGGATCGCATCCCCGGTGCGTTCTCGCGCTCGGAGTTCCAGCACCTGGCCCACGAAGACCAACGCGACGATCACCACCGCCGCCTCGAAATAGGTGCCGACGCCGTGGCCCATCCGGTACTGTTCCGGAAACACCCCCGGCAGGAACGTCGCGACGAGCGAGTAAAGGTAGGCCGCCGCCACGCCGATGCTGATCAGCGTCCACATGTTTGGGCTGCGGTTCACAATGGAGTCCCAGCCGCGTCGGAAGAAAGGCAAGGCGGCCCAAAGGATGATCGGCGTTGCCAGCACGAACTCGAGATAACTTGCGGTCTGATGCCCGATCCACTCGCGCACTGGCAGCGCGACCAGTTCACCCATCGTCAGGATGATGAGCGGCACCGCCGCCGCCGCCGAAATCCACATCCGACGCGTGAAGTCGGTCAGCTCCTCGCTCGGCTCATCCGAGGGCACCATCGGCTCCAGTGCCATGCCGCAGATCGGGCAGGACCCCGGTGCATCGCGAACGATTTCGGGATGCATCGGGCAGGTGTACTGGACGTTGGCCGGAGCAGCCTTCTTCTGCCCGGCCGCCCGGCCCGAGGCGTAGAACCAGGGATCGGCATTGAACTTCGTCTGGCACTTCTCCGAGCAGAAATGAAAGGTCTCGCCCTGGAACTCGGCGTGACGCCCGTCCGGCTTGACCGCGACCGTCATCCCGCAGACCGGGTCCTTTGCGGTATTCGCCCCCGCCGGAATGTCGGGCGCCGCGTGATGGTGATCGTGCTCCATAGTCTGCCAGCCTTTCGATCTCTTGTTTCAGCTTGCCGCTTCCAGCCGTTGGAAGCTCAAGCTCTTTTCAATGGTGGTCGTGAGCGCCTTCCAGGGCGGGATTCCGTGCGAGGAAGATTCCGACGAACAGGAACACCAGCGCCATGCCGATCGCACCCAGGACGACGATCAAGGGGTCGGACTGCCATTTCATCGCGGCGAAGGCGGCCAGCACCACGGCATCAAGTGCGATTGCCGTCAGCAACACCCAGCCCCGAGCGCCGATTTCTTCGCGCAGATGCCGGAACACGCCGAAGTGGATGATCATGTCCATCACCAGATAGAAGAAGGCCCCGAGCGAGGCGATGCGGCTGAGGTCGAAGAAGACCGTCAGGAAGCCTGCGATCACGACGGTGTAGACGAGTGTGTGGTCCTTGATCGTGCCTGGCATCCCGAAATGGCTGTGCGGGATCATCTTCATGTCCGTCAGCATCGCCAGCATCCGCGAGACGGCAAACACGCTGGCGATCAGGCCCGAGGCAGTTGCCACCAGCGCCAGCGCCACCGTCAGGTAGAAGCCGGTTTGCCCGAGGGCTGGTTGGGCCGCTTCAGCCAGCGCGTAGTCCTTCGCCGCCACGATGCGATCGAGCGGCAGGCTGGAGCCGACCGCGAATGCGACCAGCAGGTAGACGACGACGCAGATGGCGATGGACAGGACTATGGCCCGGCCCACGTTCCGATGCGGATTGGTCACCTCGGCGCCGCTGTTGGTGATGGTCGTGAACCCCTTGAAGGCGAGAATGGACAGCGCGACCGATGCCACGAACCCACCCGCACGAAAATCTCCGCCCGACGCTTCGAACGAGATGCCGCTGGCCCACAGACCGGCCGCCCCGAACAGCGCAATGCCGCCCACCTTGAGAATGGCCATGATAATAGACAGCAGCCCGACTGACCGGTTGCCAGAGACGTTCACGAGATAGGCGAAGACGATCAGCCCCACGCCGAGGACCGGCACGAGAATGCTGTCCGGATCGCCGCCGAAGGCTCGCAGGGTGTAGGTTCCGAAGGTGCGAGCGACGAGGCTTTCGTTGATGACCATCGACAGCGCCATCAGGAGAGCTGCGCCCGCCGCGACCGTCGTCGGTCCGTAGGCTTTCTTCAGGATCATCCCGATGCCGCCCGCAGACGGGTATGCGTTCGACATCTTGATATAGGTGTAGGCGCTGAACGCGGTCACGATGGCGCCCACGATGAACGAGAGCGGGAAGAGCGGCCCGGCAAGCTCGGCGATCTGGCCGGTCAAGGCGAAGATGCCCGCGCCGATCATTACGCCGGTTCCCATGGCCACAGCACCCGGGAGAGTAATGCTGTTCTTATCGTAATCGCTTTTCGTCATGGATTTTCCTTTTCAGGCTTTTGCCGCAGCGCCACCCAGAGCAGCGGCAGCCCCGTCACAAGCCCGAGTCCCAGCACCGCCCATGTCGCGCGGCCGAGGTCTCCGCTAACCGCCTCACCGCCGAAATGGGCCAGCAGGAAGCTTGCCGGTATGATCCCCGCCAGAGTTGCCAAGGCGAAACGCCAGGCGTGCAATCGGCTCAGTCCGGCCGCGTAGCTGATCATGTCGAAGGACACGAAGGGCATCAGGCGGCTGGCAAAAACCGTCGCTGTCAACGCGGTCTGCGAGCCGAGAAGCCCGGCATCGACGCGATCACCGAACACCCGCCGCAAGACATCATGCCCCAGAACCCGTGCGAGACCGAAGGCGATCAGCGCCCCGAGCTCGGCGCCGATGACAACCTGCACGGTTCCCCAGAGATGTCCGTAGGCCGCTCCGGCCGCCAGTGCGATCGGCGCGCTCGGGATTGGGCTGGCCACGACCGCGATGGTCATAAGCGTGACGATCAGGACCGGCCCCCAGAGACCCGCACGCGCCACCAGCGTTTCCAGACGCTCGGGCTCCAGGAGGCTGCGCGCCTCGGCGAACACCGAAGGCGCGAACTGCCAGACAGCGAGCAGTCCGATGCCGAGGATCGCAAGGCCCGCGAGAATGGTGACGCGCAGGCTCATCTCAGACCGCCGCGACGGCCTTCGCCAAGAGGTCGCGCACCTCGCCCGCCACGGCCGTCAGTTCGGCGTTCTCAATCGCCTGCATCGACGCCACAGGATCGATGGCGCTGACTTCCACGCCACCGTCGACCTCGCGCAGGATGACGTTGCAGGGCAGCATCGCGCCCACACGCGGTTCGATCCCGATCGCCTGATGCGCCATCTTCGGGTTGCAGGCGCCGAGGATGCGGTAGGCGGGCATCTCGACATCTAGCTTCTTCTTCATCGTCGCCTTGACGTCGATCTCGGTCAGAACGCCGAAGCCGTGATCGGCCAGCGCCTTTCGCGCCCGAGCGTCGACATCGTCGATCCCCGAGCCAGAGATCATTCGATTGATCGTGTAAGCCATTGAACTGCAATCCTTGTATTTTGGGGTTCGAAGCTGCTGACTTGGCAAATTGGCACGGAAATCGGCCTTGCGAAGCAAAATCAGAGCATTCGTTCTACCGTCAACTCGCGCGCAGCTTCGTTGCATGCTAGAATGTTTTTGCGCTGCCGTCTTGTCATGGATCATGGTCTGCGCACCGCTTTCCAGATTTATAGTTGTCCAGAGATGGCGGAATCCACTGCCATGCGAGAGGTGTGACGAGATGAAACTCCGGAATTGGGCAATTGCCCCGACTACGGCAAGTGCACTCTGCTTTGCCGCAACGTCAGTGATGGCACAGGTGGGAGAAATCCCCGGGCGCGACGGCCGCTTATATTATGGTCATGACATGATGTGGGGTGGCAGCCAATGGGGGGGCTTTGGAATGGTACTTGGACCGATCTTCATGATCCTGATCGTGGTCGGGATCGTTGCTGGGATCATCTATCTCCTGCGCCTGTTCGGCGCAGCCGGGCCCGCCGTCGGCGGCCATGCCACACATGATCGTGCCATGACGCTTTTGAAAGAGCGCTACGCCAAGGGCGAAATCGACTCGACCGAGTTCACTGAACGCAAAAAGCTGCTGGAAGAGTAATCTGAGGCGCGTCGAGCGCAGGCAATCACGGCCCACGGTCCTCGGCCTCCTGATGCAACTTGGCGCGCCAAGGAACCCTCGGCCGCCACAAATGGGTTTGCCAGCCAAGACCCCGAAAGAATAAAATGAAAAGACGCCACTTCCTGACTTCGACCTCCGCAGCGATCCTGACCGCTGGCGTCCTTTCCCAATCGTCCGTCCGGCATGCCTTCGCGCAGGGACAGACACCGCGAACGCGCCTTGCCATGCCACCGCTTCTCGATACGCGGGAGACGGGGCGAGTGGCGCTGACGGCAACGCCGGGGAGCACCGCCTTTGGCGGTGGCGCCAGCACACCCACCGCCGGATATAATCAGGGCTATCTGGGGCCGACCGTTGTGATGCAAAACGGCGATCTGGCCGCCGAAGTTCAGAATAACCTTGATGAAGCCATCACAACGCATTGGCATGGCCTTCTGGTGCCCGGAGAGCATGATGGCGGACCACAACAAGCGATAGAACCAGGTGCGTCATGGACCCCGGACCTGACCATCGCGCAGGACCCGGCAACCGTCTGGTATCATACGCACATGCACGGACGAATTCCCGAACAGGTCTATTTCGGGCTGGCCGGAGTCATCCATCTGACCGACGGGCAGGATGACGCCCGTGGCCTGCCTTCAACATATGGGATCGATGATCTGACGCTTGTTTTGCAGGATCGTCGGTTCGATCGCTCCGGACGCATGATCTATGACCCATCCATGATGGACATCATGCATGGGTTTGCCGGAAACCGGATGCTTATCAATGGTCAGGCCGGCGCGACTGCGGTCGTGCCTGAGGGGATTGTCCGCCTGCGCCTGCTCAACGGCTCGAATGCACGGATCTACACGCTGTTCATGGACGACACGCGGCCCATGCACCTGGTGGCGACGGACGGCGGCTTTCTGCCTGCTCCAGTTGCCCTGGATGCGCTGCGTCTTTCACCCGGAGAACGGGCCGAAGTGCTTGTCGATTTCTCGTCGGGTGGCGCGCCGGTGCTGATGAGCGATCCGGGCCAGGCCTATGGCGTCCTTCAGTTCGCCACCGACTCCACGCTGTCCGCACGGATAACCCACCTGCCAGACCAGTTGGACGGTGCGCCCGAGGACTTGTCCGGAGCCGAAGCCGTGACGCGGCAGGTCTCGCTCGACATGGGCATGGGGGGCATGATGATGGGCGGCGGTGGCTTTGCCATCAACGGGCGTCCCTTTGACATGCGGCGGATCGATTTCGAAGTCGCGCTCGGATCGGTCGAACGCTGGCAGATCCGCAGCACCATGGTCGCGCATCCGTTCCACGTCCACGGCGTCCGCTTTCGGGTGATTACCGAGAACGGCGGCCCCCCGCGGCCCGAGAACACCGGCTGGAAAGACACTGTGCTGGTACCTGGCGAGGCCGAGATCCTCGCCCGGTTCGACCAGCCCGCCAGCCGCGAGACACCGTTCATGTTTCACTGCCACATCCTCGAACATGAGGATGCGGGCATGATGGGGCAGTTCACTGTCACCTGACGCCTGCTCCGCATCAGCAGTCGTGGTCGACCGATGCAGCGGCTTTGTTCGGAAGATGAGTTGAGATTTATTATATTTCAATAAGTTAGTGTGGAGAAGGTTCGACGTCAGGCCCATCCCCTCCGCCACTATCACCCTTTCGAACTCGTTTAGGCCGCCCGTCCGAGCCGATATTTCTCCCGTTTTCAAAGGGGTTCGCCGGGTGGGGCGAACCGCTGAGACGCGGACGCAGAGCGATTTCCGTCTCTGAGTGGCCTCTCGTCTCTGGTCGGGCGAACCGCGCCGAATCCGGTTCGGTTGAAATTTTCCTCGCCTTTCCAATGGTCTGACTCTCGACGCCGCCAAAAACTGCGAGCCTTGGTTCCATCGCTATCGAGCGAAACAGAGACCGAACATGCAGGAGGCGTAGCCAATGGGTGCGCTGGCTGAGTGCCGCGAGGCAATGAGAGTGTAAGCGTGGTACGCGGACTGAGACCGCTGATAACACCCTCATTGAGCCCATCTTCGTCGCAACCTTCTGCTTTCATCGAGGCTGCTGGCGAGCTCGATCAATTGGCGGAAGATCTTCTCGAAGGTGTCGCAGTCACTCCTCCGATTGAAGATCGGCAGTGATCGCCTCGTGAATGTGGCGGCATGGTCAGGGAATCCGTCCGCCGAGCGGGCACGCTCTGTTCCAGCCGGCCTCATTGAAGCCTTATCTCATGTCACGTTGGAGCGGTATTTTTGAGCTTTGACGCGGCCGCTTTGTCCAAATGCACAGACGTGGAAGCGTGGGTTTGAACGATAGACGCTGGGGCCATGATGTCGACGGGGCCTTCCAGGCAACGCGCGACGGCCTCCGCCTTGCGCGCGTCGGGCACCGTCAAGATAATGGATTTGGACTTCAGGATTTGCCGCACCGACATCGATACGGCGCGGCGCGGCACCGCATCCAGGCTTTCGAACCAACCTTCGCCGTACTGCTGCTGGCGACAGGCCGCATCCAGCTCGACATTGATGTAGGGCGCTTCCGTCTCGAAGTCGGCTGGAGGATCGTTGAAGGCCAGGTGACCGTTTTCGCCGATACCCGCGAAGCAGACATCAATTGGGCTTTGCGCAATAAGCGCCGAGACGCGCGCTATTTCGGCATCGATATCGGCGGCTTCGCCGTCAATTAGCGTAAATTCTTTGAAAGCCGGCACCTTGGCGATGACCCGCTCAGTCAGATAGCGACGGAAGCTGGCTGGGTGGCTCAACGGCAGACCGATATACTCATCCAGATGGAAGGCTCTGATTTTGCTGAAGTCGATATCCGACTTCACCAGCACTTCGAGCACGCCAAACTGGCTGGCCCCGGTGGCCAGAATCACGTTTGCTTCGCCCCTTTCTGCCAAAGCGGCCTGAATAGTCGCGATTCCCTCCGCTGCCGCGGATTGAGCCATGCTTTCGGTGCTGTCATGAATGTGGATCCGCACAATGTCTCTCCCCAAAGATTTTGATAAACGTAAGCATGTTTGTAGAGTTACGCAACCGGTTGCATAGCGAAGATGCAAATGAATGTTTGTCTGATTTGTAGGTGACCATGCTTTGGGTACCCCAGAAGGTGTCGCCGTTGACAATTCCGCCGGCAATGTTACGGGAAGGCTTGGATAGGGGGCAGGCTGGTGGACAACAAGCGCGGTCGCGTAACCATCCGAGAGGTGGCGGAAGCGGCAGGGGTCGATCGCTCGACTGTGTCCCGGGCATTTACTCGGCCGCAGATGATCCGCCCGGAAACAACAGAACACGTTCTGGCTGTCGCCGAGCGGATGGGCTATTCGCCCAACCGGCTTGCCAGAGCGCTCTCGACAGGACGTGCAGCCAATTTGGCATTAGTTGTGCACGACCTCACCAACCCTTTCATTCCACGCCTGATCATGGGGGTTCAGCGGGAGGCCGATCGCGCCGGCTATTGCATTTTCATCGGTAATGCAGACGAAAACCCGCGTGACGAAGAGCGGTTGTTGTCGCGGTTTGTCAGTCAGGTTGAGGGGACCATTCTCGTTGCCTCGCGCCTTGACTCGGACAGAGTTGAGGACTTTGCCCGTATGGGGCCGGTAATCCTCGTCAATCGCGACCTCGAAGGACTACCCCGGGTGCTGGTCGACTATACTCGCGGTTTCGGCGAGGCCGTCCGACACCTGACCGGCCTCGGACATCGTCGGATCGCTTATGTGGGGGGGCCCGAAAGCAGTTGGTCCAATACCGTCCGACTTGAAGCCGTGCGGGAGGCGGTGAACACCGCAGGCGCTGAACTTGTGCTGCTACCTGCCGGCAAAGCCAGTTTCCATGCCGGACTAAACATGACGGACGAAATCGTCAGCTCTGATACCACGGCTGCAATCGCCTTTGACGACATCCTCGCCCAAGGCATCCTGGCTGGACTCCATGCCCGCGGGGTGGAGGTCCCTCGCCAGTATTCACTCATCGGATGCGACGACATTCTGGGCGACATGACCCACCCGGCGCTGACGTCCATCACCACCCGGGCCGAGGAAACCGGTGCGGCGGCCTTCCGGCTAATGGTCGAACGCATTACAGCACCTGACAGCGTTCCCGAACGTCATTTCCTGACCTCCGATCTGGTTCTCCGTAGTACAACCGGACCAGCGCCAGACAAAAGCCCGCGCATCGTCTCCTAGCACCCTCTTCGACAGCAAAACTCGACCGGCAAGTTTCCTCGGTCAAAGATACCACCACCAAGCTGTGTTGACATGCAACCGATTGCATGTACTCCTTATGAGGCAAATTGGCGGAGGCGTGCAGGAGTAGGGGCCGGCACGCCACCACCCCCAGGAGCCCGATTGGTTGCTGGCTGGGACACCTTGTTATGCGACGGAGGGTGATGTGATGGCAGGGGGGGCATCGAGGGGAAGGCGCGAGCTGGTGAGCGGCTATCTGGCCGCGGCCACCGCGATCATGGAGCGGATTGAGGCCGAGGAAACGCCCGCGATCGAGGCGGCAGCAGCCGTGATTGCTCAGCAGGTAGGCGCAGATCGCCTAGTGCATGTTTATGGCCCAGGTGGCCACTCCAACCTTGCCAGTCAGGAACTATTTTTCCGCGCCGGGGGTCTGATGCATGTGTCTGCCATCCTTGATGAAGGCACATTGCTGTCTAATGGCGCCCTGCGCTCCATGGCGATTGAGCGCACGCCCGGTATCGGTCGGATCGTCATACGCGATCAGGATCTGGGCTCCGACGACGTTCTCATTCTGGTCAATGCCTACGGGATCAATGCGGCGCTGATCGACGCAGCGCTGGAAGCGAAGGCACGCGACGCCACGGTGATCGGATTTTCGTCCCGCGCGCATGCTCAAGGCACATCATCCGATCATCCTGCCCGCCACCCCACCAAGCAGAACCTGCTCGACATTGTGGATTACGCCGTCGACACCAAGGTCCCGATCGGAGATGCGGTGGTCAAGGTGCCCGGCGTGACCCAGAACATTGCGGCGATCTCCACCTTCGCCAACGCCTTTGCGCTCAACGCCCTGGTCATCCACACTGTCGGTCTTTTGGCCGAACAGGGCATTGAGCCCCCGGTCTGGCGATCAGGCAATGCCCCCGGTGGAGACGAAGCTAACGCCCGTTTTATCGCGCAGTTCCGGGGCAGGGTGCGCTGGCTATGAGCGTTCTCACCTTTTCCGGGCGCGATCCAGTTACTGGGAATGCGTTGCGCGTGAGTGTCCAGGACGGAATCGTTCGGGATGTCATGTCCGTTCCGGTCCAGCCGGGCATGGCTTGGCTTGCCCCGGGCCTCGTGGATTTGCAGGTCAATGGATTCGGCGGCCTAGATCTCAATGATGGCGCTCTTGAGCCTGCCACTGTCACTGCCCTGTGCAGCCGATTGGCAGCAGAGGGCGTGACGCGTTTCCTGCCCACGGTCATTACCGCTTCCGAGCAAGAAATCCTGGCCGCCGTTGAGGCTATTGCTGCAGCGGTTGCAGACAGCCCACTCGCGGCCCGAATGGTGGCCGGAATTCATGTGGAAGGTCCATTTCTCTCGCCGCAGGATGGGCCGCGCGGCGCACATCGGCTGGCGTGCATTCGCGATGCCGACGCCGCAGAGGTCATGCGTTGGCAGGCCGCCGCCAACGGCCTGATCCGTATCGTTACACTCGCCCCGGAAGTGCCCGGGGCGATCGCGGCCACTGAGGCCATTGTGGCGGCTGGCATCCGTGTTTCGCTGGGCCATAGTTCTGCATCGGCAGAACAAATTCATCAGGCGGCGGACGCCGGCGCCAAGCTGTCGACCCATCTGGGCAATGGCAGTGCCGGCCAGTTGCCCCGACACCCGAACATGGTGTGGGCGCAACTGGCGGACGACCGCCTGACCGCCTCATTCATCACTGACGGCCATCACCTGCCCGCTGACACAGCGAAAGCTATGCTCAGGGCAAAGGGGGCCGCGAGATCGATCCTGGTTTCCGATGCCGTGGCCCTCGCTGGATTGCCGCCCGGAAAGTACCACACGCCCGTCGGTGGCGATGTAGAAATCTTGCCGTCGGGCCGGATAGCCCTGGCGGGCACGTCGTTTCTGGCAGGCTCCGGCGATGCCCTGCGCACCTGCGTGGCACGTGCGGCTAAGATGTCCGGGTTTCCATTGTCCGAGTGCCTCGCCATGGCCAGTACGCGCGCCGCCGAGGCGATTGGCCTCTCCGGTGGTCTCGAGCCCGGTGCCCGCGCCGACCTTATCCTGTTCGACTGGGCAGAGGGCGATGACGGCCTTGCCTTGCGCCAGACCGTGCTAGCCGGAGAGATTGTGTTCGATGCCGGGGGAGGGGGCGCATGATCCGGGCCGGTGTGTCGGTTGTGGACATTACGCCGCCTGCGGGGTTGGAGATGTGCGGTTTTGCCGCGCGAATTCCCCCCGCTACAGGCGCGCATGATCCACTGACCGTCCGGGCGCTGGTTATTGGTGACACCGCCATCGCCGTGGCCGACGTCATCGGCATTGACGCGGCCTTGTCTAATCGGGTGCGTCAGGCCAGTGGCCTACCCCCGGAGCGGGTGACTTTGGCGGCGACCCACACCCATGGTGGACCGCTCAGCATGCCGGGCCGCCTTTCGGGGGAAACGGACCCATCCTTCTTGGCCGGCCTGGAAGAAGCGTTTGTGACTGCCTTGCGCAGCGCCGCCAGCACCGCAGAGCCGGTAACGCTGCAGGGTGGGGTCGGGCCGGAGCCCGGAATTGCCCGCAATCGTCGCCACCCAAATGGCCCAGTCGATACCGGCGTGCCGGTCCTGCGGCTTAACCGCGCTGATGGATCAGCCATGGCTGTTCTGATCTCCTATGCCTGCCATCCCGTAGTCCTGTCGTCAGACAACCTGCTGTGGACAGCAGACTATCCGCATTATGTCAGGATCTGCCTGGAAGCGGCTCTGCCCGGTGCCGTTGCGCTCTTTGCCACCGGCTGCGCAGGCGACGTCAATACGGGGCACTCCGCCGCCGCCTCCCTCGATCCGGTTAGCAATCCTGCCAGAAGCTTTGCCGAAGCCGAGCGCATTGGCCAGGCAATTGCCGATGCCGCGCTCGCGGCTCCCCTGCGGAGCCTGGGAGAGACAATCAAGGCCGCGCAGTCCGATGTTCTGCTGGAATTTGCGGACGACGAAGACGTGCCGGCACTTTTGGCGGCCTGGAAAACCGAGCGTCAAAGCGCACCACCAAACCGGGCAAGGTTGCTCGATATCTGGAGCGACTGGGCAGACCGAAGGGCACAGCAGGCTCCGGCGCCCATCGCGGAGCGCGTAACCACCGCCTCCTGGGGTGGGGCCCGCATACTGGCCATGCCGGGAGAAATCTTTGCGGAAACGGCCCTGTCCCTGCGTCGGGCCGTGGCTGCTGATGGTCCGGGACCGCTTTTCATCCTGGGCTATGCCGACGACAATCCTGGCTACATTCCGCCCGAAAGCGAATTCGCCTTCGGCGGCTACGAGGTCACGGAGGCCCACAGGTTTTATGGGCTTCCGGCTGGCTTGGCGCCCCGCTCGGCCGAGAGGCTGGCCAAAGCCGTTTTCCATGCGGCAGGCGGACAACATCACGACGACATAACAAAGGGAGACTGCCATGACTAAGCTTGCCTCACTTCGCTCGGCGCTCTGCGGTGCCACTGCACTTGCCGCGTTCACGCTGCCGACCGTGGCTCAAGAAATTTCTATCCTTTCGGGCTACCCCGAAATGACGCCCTTCTATGAACGCGTCGCCGAAAGCATGAAGGGCGATTATCCCAATCTCACGGTCAACGTCGAGCCGATCACGCTGCGCGAGCATGAACGCCGTGTTGCCCTGGGCCTCAGCTCTGGTCTGGAAGGGGCGTCAGTCATTGAGCTTTCGACCTCTACAGCGGGTCGTTATGTCCAGGCTGGCCTCATGCCGGCAGCCCCAGCTGACATTTCCGAATTTGTCTCTGATCCGGCCAATTTCGGCCAGTTCTTCGTTGATGCCGCCAGCTATGATGACACCGTATACGGTGTGCCACTATTCCGCGGCCAGGGTGCCCTATTCTACAATACGCGCATGTTTGCCGAGGCGGGCCTCGAAGGTGCGCCCAAGACAATGGATGAGTATACTGATTATGCGGAAAAGCTGACGCAGCGTGATGAGAACGGCAATCCGGTGGTTTCGGGCTGGTCGCTGCGTCTGTCGGGCGGCAGCCAGGGCATTGCCGAAAAATGGTGGCTGATCCTGTTCAACCATGGTGGCACACTGATCGACGAGGTCAGCCCGGGCAAATGGCGCGCAGGCTATGCCAACGAGGCCGGCGTAAAAGCGCTCGGCCAGTATCTCGACAATATCTACGACAAGAAGACTGTAACGATCGAAATGCCGTCGGATGCTGAGGCGTTTGAACGCGAGCAGACCGCAATGTTCATCCGCGAAAGTTGGGTGATCGGTGACATTGCGGCAAAGGCACCCGACCTTGAATATGCTACAGCGCCGTTGCCCGTCGGTTCGATCGCCTTGCCCGTCAATCTCTACGTTGCCGGCGATGGCAGCACCGAGGACATGCAAGCTGCCTGGGACTTCGCCAAGGCCGCCAACGAGCCGGAAAACCTAGTCTGGTTGCTAGAAAATGTTGGCTGGCTCCCCAACCGGACGGGTGTGGACTTCTCGAGCGTGACCGACGAAATCGAGGCCTTCAGTGCTTTCGTCGACTATCCGGAAGACTACACTTTCTTTACCGTGCCCTCGATTGCGGTGATTGAGGATCTCCAGACACGTCTGGCTGCCAAGTTGACCGAAGCCTTCGCCAACCCTGCCATGCAGGGCGACGACGCGGCCATCATGGCCTTCCTGGAATCGGCCGCCGAAGAAACCAACGCGATCCTCAAGCGCGAAGGTCTTCTGGCTGAGTAGTCCTACCTATACGATTGGAGCCGGGCGCGGCCAGTCCGCCCCCGGTTCCGATCTCAGGTCCCACAAGCCTCCCAAGCTGTCACCGAAGGCCCGCGCCCATGCTCAGACGCCGCCGCTTCCGTTTCGCCATCCTCGCACTGCTTCCTACCTTTGCGATATTTGCGTGGGTGCGAATGGGGCCAATTGTGCAAACCATGAACCTGTCGGTCCGCGACTGGGATCTCATCGGCACCAATCGACCCTTCATCGGACTGGCCAATTTTGTCGAACTGTTTGGGGATTCGCTCTTCCTGACAGCGCTGGTCAACACTGCCATCATTGCATTTGGCGTGATGCTGCTGACCATCCCGACGGCGATGGTTCTCGCCGGACTCATCCACTATCGAACAAGGTCGCGGTTTGCAGGCTTTTACGAGACGTCGGTTTTCATTCCGCATGTGGTTTCGCTGGTGCCGGCGGCTATGGCTTGGAAGTGGATATTTGACGCCAAGCTCGGGCCGCTAAATGCCTTGATTGTCAGTCTTGGCGGCAGCCCCCAGTCCTGGCTCTTTGACCCGAACCTGGCACTGTTTTCCATTATTGTGCTTTGTAGCTGGCAGGCCCTGGGTTACGCAGTGTTGATCTATCTTGTCGGTTTTCGAAATTTGCCGACATCGGTCTACGAGGCAGCGCGACTGGACGGTGCGAGTGGCATCCAGGCTTTCCGCTTCCTCTCTATTCCCCTGCTGAAGCCGATAACGCTCTACGTGTCCGTGGTGACGTTGGTTTCGGGATTCAACGTTTATGCGCAAGCTTTCGTCTTGGCCTCCGATAGTCAGGGCGCGCCGGGCCGGCAGGTGCGCGTCCTTGTCCTCGACATGCTCGAGAATGCTTTCCGCAACTATCGCGTAGGCTATGCCGCGGCAGAAGCCATGGTTCTGCTGCTCATCGTGCTGATACTGACGGGCGCCCAGTTCGCACTGTTGCGCGAGAAAGGTAACAGCAAATGACCCGCAACCAGAGAAAAGCTACCGACTTCATGATCGATGTTGGTCTGGTCCTGTTCGGCCTTTTGATGCTGGCGCCGCTGCTGATGCTGGTGGCCAACGCATTCAAGTCTCCTGCTGAAATGGTAGCTTGGCCGCCAACCTTCATTCCTGCCAATCCCACGCTGGACAATTTTCGATCAGTGCTGGGCGAAACCCCGCTCCTGCTCTGGATCTGGAACTCGCTTAGCTTTGCGATCATGTCGACGATTGCCATCGTCCTTACGTCGTCGATCGCGGGCTATGTGATCGCCAAGTTTCCTTTTCGGTCCATCAACGTGGTCTTCGCGCTATTCCTCGCCACGGCAATCGTGCCGTTCGAAGTCTACATGATCCCGCTGTATTTCCAGGTGAAGGACCTGGGCATGCTCAACACCAATCAAGGGTTGCTGATTGGCTATCTAGTGATGAGCTTTGGTATCTTCCTAATCCGCCAGAATGTCCTTGCCTCCATTCCCGATGAGTTGATCGAGGCCGCACGGATCGACGGCGCCGGAGAGCTTTGGATCTATTGGCATATCGTGCTGCCCCTGCTGCGCGGGCCGCTGGCGGCGCTGGCTGTCCTTGCCTTTTTCCAGGCATGGACCAGCTTTGCCTGGCCAATGATCGTCGCCACGCGACGAGCGGCTTACACGATCGAGGTGGGTCTCGCCCTGTTTTCGACGGGCTACACCGTCGACCTTGGCAAATTGTCGGCGGCGTCAGCCTGCGTACTTGTTCCGTCGGTGGTGGCCTTCGTCATCCTGCGCCGCAATTTCGTACAGGGCGTAGCGTCCACAGGGATGAAGGAATGACCCGAGTTCTCGCGGATGCCGCGCAACGCTATGATGCGGCCAACCGGATAACCCTCAATTGGCTGTTGGAGCGGCCACCGGTGATGGGCGTGTTCATCAACACGCGGGTCAATCCAGTCACCGGACAAGACTATACCGCGGTTGACGGCCTGCGCGGTCCAGACTGGATCTGTGGCTGGATACAGGGCAGGGGCCTGGAAGCCCTTGTGACTTTTGCTGCCCATTATGAGCAGATTGCGCCGGAGCTGACACTTCGGCTCGATGCTTTTGCAATGCCGCTGTACGCGGCTCTTTGTGACCTACAGGCTAAGCATGGGCACGGCTACTTCCTTTACGACCGAGACCTCAGACCCGTTCGCAAGGACAATATGGGTGGGGCGGTCCCGCAGTCCATGAACGCCGACTTATACAGCTATTCCGATATTTTTTTCGCCAAGGGACTGATTGCGGCGGCGGCGCGATTTGCGCCTGCGGACCTGCCTCGGCATATCGATTTCTTTCATCAGATTCGTGCTGCGATTGCGGACAAACGCTTCCAGATGGGGGAGCAGGTCGAGATCTCGCGCGAGGCTATCGCCGCCGAGCCCGACGATCACGGGCCCCGCATGATCCTGCTGGGGGCGGCCGGGATGCTCAAACGCGTGGGGCTCGCTGAGCAGGCACGCTGGGCGGACGAGATGATTGAAGAGGTGCTGGCGCATTGGCTGGATGCCACCGGATTGCTGCGCAATGTGCCCGGCATGGATGTGCTCAATGCTGGTCACGGCATCGAGTTTGTTGGCTTTGCCTTCGACCACCTTGGTCCGGCGGGGGACTCCGCGCTCAAAGTACATCTGTCACGCGTGTTGATCCGGCTTTTCGACCACGCCTTCCGTGAACCGGGTGTGCCACTGGCAGTATCGGCGGCTTCGGGCGAGCTGCTCGAACCCTGGTTCCCTTGGTGGCCGCTGCCGGAAACCATTCGGGCGGCCGCCCTCGCTCGCGCCTATGGCGCGCCGCAGGTTGCTGATCTGGAGCGAATTCAGACCGCTGCAGACAGCGCCTTTTTCCGCAATTACTGGCGCGGCTCCCTAGGCTTTGCCTATCAGGGGCGGACGCCCGGAGGGCCGGTCGACTACGTTCCGGCCACACCTGATCTCGATCCCGGCTACCATACCGGGCTTTCCCTGCTTGCCGCCCAGACCGCGTGAGGACACAATGGCTTCAGTAGAAATTCGCGACCTTCGCAAGAGCTTCGGTCCCATAGAGACCATTCATGGCGTTACCATTGACGTCCCGGATGGCGAATTCGTCGCTCTCGTAGGTCCGTCCGGTTGCGGCAAGTCGACTATCCTGAGATTGCTTGCCGGACTTGAAGAGGTCACCGCAGGCACCATTTCAATCGGTGGCCGCGTCATCAATGAGGTCGAACCAAAGCACCGCGACATCGCTATGGTTTTCCAGAATTATGCGCTTTATCCGCACATGACCGTGGCCGAAAACATGGGCTTTTCCATGCGGCTTCTCAAGAAGAGCAAGGAGGAAATCCGGCGTGAAGTGGGCTCCGCGGCAGAAATCCTTGGCTTGACGCCTTATCTGGGGCGGTACCCCAAGCAACTTTCCGGCGGACAAAGGCAGCGCGTCGCCATGGGGCGCGCCATTGTCCGTCAGCCGCAGGTTTTCCTGTTTGACGAGCCCCTGTCCAATCTTGACGCGCAATTGCGAGTGCAGATGCGCGCCGAGCTCAAGGCGATCCACAATCGTCTCAAGGTCACAACCATCTATGTGACGCATGACCAGGTTGAAGCCATGACCATGGCCGACCGGATCGTGGTGATGAAGGATGGCTATGTCATGCAGGCGGGCGCGCCGTTGGACCTCTATGATCAGCCTGCCAATACCTTTGTAGCCCGTTTTGTCGGATCGCCTTCGATGAATATCTTTGCCGCCGACGTTTCGGGGGGGCAGGTGCAATTTGCCGGAACCGACTGGTGCGCTGCCCCTGCGGACCTGGCAGGCGCGGTGCAAATGGGAATCCGCCCCGAACATTTCACCATCGGTGAAGGCGGTGCCGTGCTTGCTGTCGAAAACGTGGACCCGACTGGCTCGGAAACCCTAGTGCAGGGGCAACTGGGTGGCGTTCCAGCTACCGTGCTGCTGCGGACTCGGGCAGCGGTTCGGGCAGGCGATCTGCTTCCTGTTGCCGTGAGGCCAGAACTTATTCACCTGTTTGACGCGGAGTCCGGAGATACGCTTCCCATGAACAGCGAAGGTCTCTGACATGCGCGCTGACGCGATCAACCTCACCACGGTCGGCGGCGTCGCCATCAACGTAGATGATCTCGCCAAGATGCGGCCGGTTTTTTTGGCGAACCGCTTCCGCAGGTAGCGGCGGAAGCTTGTAAGATGCTCGTGTGAAATCCCCATATACTCATCGAGAAGAAGGACGGAGCAGTCGGGGTCCGCCCTGGGTGCTCAAGCACCTCGAACTAGCTGGGACCGGTCGCCACGACCGCCGCTTTGATCTGGCCGGCTTAAACCCTGCAACGTTTGCATACTCGTCGCCAAGATCATTGACTTCGATCAGTTACGCAACCGGTTGCAAAAGGGCAGCGAGTGTAGAACAGTTGCACATCGGCATTGCCGAAAGGAGGAGGATCCAATGAATCTGAAGTCACTAGCTCTTATTGCTGCCGTCGGCACCTTGATGAGCCAGACCGCTATCGCCCAGGAGGGTGGGCTGGTCGTGTACAATCCCGCCGGGGACGCCGGTGAACTGATCATCGACGGGTTCCGGGAGAAGTTCCCGGGGATCTCCATCTCGGCGATCAATGCCGGCGTGGGCGAACTGTTCACCCGTATGGCGGCCGAAAAGGAAAACCCGCAGGGCGACGTCGTCCTGTGTGCGTCGAGCGAAGCGTTCCTGGCCAATCCTGACCTATTCGCGCCCCATGAAAGTCCCGAGCTGCCCAATTTCGAGTCCGATGTCGTGGCGGCTGACCATTCCTTTTATGGATGCTCCATGCCGCTGCAGGCGTTTATCGTAAACACCAACCTGATGAGCGAAGACCAGTACCCGCGGACCTGGGCCGACCTGGCTGCCCCGGAACTTGAAGGCAAGCTCGTGCTGGCCAACCCCTCGCTTTCGGGTTCCGCTTACGCACAGCTGGCCCAGATTCTGCAGCTCTATGGTTGGGATGTGGCCGAGAAGGTCATGAACAACGCGCGCTTCACCACCTCCTCGCAGAACGTGTTTCAGGACGTTGGACGCGGCGAAACCGAGGTCGGAGTGACGGGCGAAGTCAACATCAAGACCATGATGGACGAAGGCTACCCGGTGACGGCGATCTATCCGGAAGACGGCACCGGCTTGCGCTTCGATGCTTCGGCGATCATCGCCGGGGGGCCGAACCCGGAGAATGCCAAGCTGTTCCTCGACTACGCCAACTCCAAGGAAGCGCACGAACTTATCGTGTCCACCAACCGTCGCTCGGTGCGCAAGGACGTGGCGCCGCCGGAAGGACTGATGCCAACCAGCGAGGTCCCGACCTTCCCATATGACGCCGACCTCGCAGCCTCGAACCGCGACGAGAACCTCGCCAAGTTCGACGAGCTGTTCGCACAGTAACTGACCCAGATCGGTGAAGCGCGGAACCCCCGGGCTTCACCACCAAACCGGGGAGAGCGCCGCTTGTACCATTTCCAGGGATTCACCCAGGCCAAAGACCCTGACGCGCCTGAAACCAACGAAGACCGCATCGTGGCCATTCCCAATCGCCTTTATGCGGTGATCGACGGTGCGACCGATATCAGCGGCCTGCGCTATGACGATCGGTTGGGGCAGGGCGCCACCGGCGGGTACCTTGCGGCCCAGGCCGTCGCCGAGGTACTCGCGACCGCGGCCGCCGGCCCGCTGACCCGCCTCCCTGATCCGACCGCGCTCGTCATCGATCTCAATACCGCCATCGCCGCTACCTATCAGAGGCTTAGGATCGCCGGGTCGGACATACGGTCGGGACTGGCGCGCTTCCGCGCTGCCTTCTCGGCCGCTTTCGCAGTCGGCGACATGGTTCGCCTCGTGGCGCTTGGCGACTGCACTATCCGCGTCAACGGCAAGGTAGTGCTTGACCATCATTTTCCCGGTGACACGGTTCTGTCCAAGGCGCGTGCAGTGGCCTGGACCATGTTGCTGGAAAAGGGGTTGAGTGTGGCTGACATCCGCCCTATCGCCCGGCAGCTCATCGTCCAGGGGCCAACGTCCGCCACCCCGGTGCCCCAGCCCCTCACCGCGGTCGACCTCGCCGCCATTGTCGCCGCGGTCCGCCGCGACGGCCCCGTGCTTGAAGCTTGCGGCAATGACCTCGCCCTGGTCGACAAGATCCTTGCGGCTGGACTCGAAGGCATTCGTGCCAATCCGGAGACGTTTCATGCGTCTGCACTCGATGGGGTGAGCGACACCAGCAGTTCGGTCCGCGTGCTCGACCTGCCGCGGTCCGAGATTAATACGCTCGAACTTGCCACCGACGGCTATCCGGCCCTTCCCGATGCTACCGGCATTGCAGCGTGGGAAGCCGCGCTCGCCGAGGCCGACCGAACCGACCCGGACCGCGTCGGCCCTCATGCGAGCACCAAGGGTCGCGTGGGCAAGAATTTCGGAGATGACCGCAGCATCCTCTTCATATCCGCAGGAATCAACTGATGGCCTCTTCTTCGCCGGCACCCGCCCGGCTTTCAGTGCGCGAGCTGACAAAAATCTTCGACACTCCCGATGGACCGGCGACGGCGGTTAAGGACGTCAGCTTCGACATCGCGCCGAACACGTTCTTCACCATGCTCGGGCCATCGGGCTGCGGGAAGACCACGACGCTGCGCATGATCGCGGGCCTCGAGTCCATTACGAGCGGTCAGATCCTGTTCAATGGCGAGGACTTCCGCCGCAAGAGCGCCTTCGAGCGCAATATCGGCATGGTGTTCCAGTCCTACGCGCTGTTTCCACACATGACGGTTTTCGAAAACGCAGCGTATGGGCTCAGGTTGCGCGGAGTCAACGAAGCGACGATGACGAAGCGGGTACACGAAACGCTGGCCATGCTCCGCCTAGACGGACTGGCCCAGCGCTACCCCGCGGATTTGTCGGGCGGCCAGCAGCAGCGCGTCTCGATCGGTCGTGCCCTGGTCTACCATCCCGGCATGCTGCTGCTTGACGAACCGCTGGCTAATCTCGATGCCAAGCTGCGCGTCGACATGCGCGACGAAATTCGCCGCCTGCAGAAGGCACTGAACGTGATGGCGCTCTATGTGACCCACGACCAGGAAGAGGCCATGGCAATCTCCGATGTCATCGGGGTGTTCTCCAAGGGGCGGCTGATGCAGCTGGGCGCGCCCTATGACATCTATTCCGCGCCGATCTCGCTGTTCGTGGCTGATTTCATTGGCAAGGCCAACTTTTTCCCCGTCGATATTGAATCCCGCGACAACGGCCGGACGGCCGTGGTGGCGCTTGGCGGCAGCCGCTTTGCCGGAGTCAAGACGGTGACGGCGGCAAGCGATGAGGGTGACTGGTTCGTCAAGCCGCAAGCGGCGTTGATGATGAGCCGGCCTGAGCAGATGTGGCTCTCCTCAGCGGGCCAGCAGCTCGACAAGCCGGCCTTCGCCGGACGCGCGCTACGCATTCAGTTCCTGGGCAGTTTTGTGCGTTATCTGGTCGAGAGCAGCCAGGCACGTGGCGAGGTCATTGTCGACCTGCCGGCGTTCGCCGAAGGCGTGTCCGAGGGTGATGAGGTCCGGTTCGGGCTGGTCGGCCCGGGCCTCGTGTTTGAGGAGGGCAGCCGGTGAGCGAGCTTATAGCAACAGCCATGGCGCCAGCCGCCCGGCGGCGCTTGAACATCGCACCTTATGTGGCCGGGGGAGTAACCATCTTTGTGCTGGTCGCGTTCCTTCTGTACCCCATCGGCACCACGATGCTGAACAGCTTCGCGCCTGCGGGCGAAGCATTCAACGTGCTCAATGCGACCCTTGAGAACTTCTCACGCTTCTTTAGCTCGTCCATGTACCAGCAGGCCCTGTTGAACACGATCTTCATCGGCGGGATGGTGACCGTGCTCGCAACGGCAGTGGCCGTGCCCGCCGCCTATTTCGTTGCGAGGGTGCAGATACCGTTCAAGCCGCTGATCCTGTCGCTGTCGATCATTCCACTCATCTCGCCACCCTTCATCGGCGCTTATTCCTGGGTGGTGCTGTTCGGCCGCAGCGGCATCGTTTCGCAATACCTGAACCAGTGGTTTGGTATCCAAATGCCGCCGGTTTACGGGTATTTCGGCGTTATCCTGTCCATGGTTCTGTCGAACTTCACCTATGTTTTCCTATTCGTGCAGGGGGCGCTGACAGCGGTCGATCCGCATCTGGAGGAGAGCGCCCGTGTAATGGGCGCGTCGCGCTGGCGCGTGCTGCGCACGGTGGTTCTGCCGCTGGCCATCCCGCCGATGCTGGCCGGGGCCATGATCGTTCTCATCGAGGCTCTCGGCGAGTTCGGCGCGCCGGCGGTGCTGGGCGGGGAAATGTATGTGCTCTCTACGCTGATGTATTTCCAGATACACGGCTTCTTTAATCTCAATGCGGCGTCGGCCATTGCACTAGTCAACGTGCTGATCACCCTCGCGGCCATCCTGTTCCTGATCCGGGTCAACAAGAAGCGCCGCTTCGTGACGGTCGGCAGCACCACGCGCAGGGCGGCGCTGCAGACCGGCCGAGGCATCCGCATAATTGCCAACTGTTATGTATGGGGATTGCTGGCACTAGCCCTGCTGCCTCAACTGGTGGTGGTGTTCACCTCGTTTGCCGAGAAGTGGCCGGGCACTCTTTGGCCCACCCAGTATGGCTGGGGCAACTATCAGTATGTGTTCACCCGCGTCGTCGAACCGCTTCAGAATAGCCTGATCCTTGCGGCGGTGGCGACCGTGGCCTGCGTCGTCTTCGGAACGCTCACCGGCTATGTCGCCGAGCGCAAGACGTTCTTCGGCAAATGGGCGCTGGACCTCACCATCATGTTGCCTTTCATCCTGCCGGGCATTGTCACCGGGGTGGCGCTGCTGGTTACATACAACAGCGGTCCGATCGCACTGACAGGCACCGCCCTGATCATCGTGATCGGCTATTTCGTGCGCCGGATCGCCTATATCTACCGCTCGGTAGTGGCGGCAGTGACCCAGATCGACCTCAAGATGGAGGAAGCCTCCACCGTTGCCGGTGCGACTTGGGGCACTACGATGCGAAAAGTTACCATTCCCCTGATCGCCCCCGGGATTCTTGCCGGTGCGATCATCGTTTTCACCACGCTCATTTCGGAAATGAGCACCACGGTGATGCTCTACTCCGCGCGATGGAAGACTATCTCAATCGCTATCTATGAACGTCTGGAAAGTCAGGAGATCTCGGCCGCCGCCGCCATCGGCTCGATCACCATCTTGGTCACGCTGATCCTGGTGCTTGCTGCCACGCGGATAATCGGAAAGTCCATGTCAGAACTCTTCTCTTGAGCGTAGTCGGCGATTCTGGCCGTAGTTTGCGGACAGTGCATCAGTCTAGGTCGCAGCTCTTGCGTGCGCCTTGCCAAGTCGGCGGCGCCCGAGGCTGGCACCAAGCAGCTAGGGTCTCGATGATGACAATTGTGCCGCCGCATCAGGACAAGACGGGTGCGCGTCTGAATTCTCGGTGGTCGGCGGTTCGGTTGTCGTCGGCGCCACCCCCAGCATGACGCGGGAATAGGGTGCGGCAGTCCTTGCGGGCGGAGCTGGCGAGTCGGACAATGTGCCGGATACGGTGGAACCCACGCGGCAGTACGTGGATCAGGAAGCGGCGGATGAACTCGTCGGCGGTCATGACCTGCTTACGAGCGAGGCCGCACGGCTGTATTCCTTGTATCAATAGTTTACTGTGATCCCATCGAAGGCGATAAGCCATTAAGAAGTGACCCAGCAGGTTGGGATATTTCCACCGAGATTTGACCCATCTCCAGATGGTGGCAGACACCGGAATTGCCGCAATTGGCCAGAACACTTGTTTCCTAGAAGTCGCATTAAAGGCAGGAGGCCAAAATCAGTCGAGCGGCATGGCGCCCCGAAACGGTCATCCGGTTAGACCTGAAGACGTCCCGAAAGTTGCCCTTCTTCTTTGCTCAAGCGTCGCCCTTGCCTAGCTCCCAAAAGGGGCTCGTACGGTGCGCTCCGCCAGGTACGTCCCGGAAGTCGATGGAGGCAATTTCGGAGCAACGGCCCTGCCATACATACTCTCACCCTTTCTCCGAGTGCTCTGCAGGATCAGCAGGACGCGGAGGTAGCTCCCGAATGTCTGGCGCGAACCCGCCATTTATGGACCGCTTGACTCAATCCAACGTTTAATGATTAGTTCGGTTAGTGACCGAACTAAATAAGGCGCCGATGTGAGCCAGGCCATTCGTATCTCGCGACAGTTTTCCCTTCGCTCTGTCATGGAGGCGATCGTGCAGGGCGGCTCGGTGTCGCGTGCTTCGCTGTCCAAGCAGACGGGCCTGTCCAAGCAAACCATTTCGGAAATCATGCGCCAGCTCCAAGACGAAGGCTGGGTGCAGGAGACCGGCCGCACCAGCGGACATGTTGGGCGCACGGCGGTCACATATGAATTGGTGCCCTCGGCCGCCTATATCGCAGCGGTTGATCTGGGTGGCACTAAGGTGCGGGTTGCCATTTGCGATCTGTCCAGCCACGTGCTGGCGGAAGTGACCGAGCCGACCCGTGCGGCTGGTGGGCTGGCCGTGGTCGAGCAGATTGCTCAGCTTTGCTGGCAGGCGGCGGATAAAGGCGGGGTGCCGCGCGACAAGCTGCGCATTGCGGTCGTGGGCGCTCCCGGGGCCCCGCAGCCAGAGACGGGGCGCGTGCTGCTGGCGCCCAATATTGCCGGTTTCGATCAGATGGACGTTGCCGGGGCACTGGAATCTGCCCTCGGATTCGAGGCCATGCTTGAAAACGACGTCAATCTGGCAGTGCTTGGCGAGAGCTGGCTGGGCGTCGGTCAGGGTGTCGACGATCTGGCCTTCATTGCCCTGGGCACTGGCGTTGGCAGCGGCTTGATGTTGAACGGACAATTGGTGCGGGGCGCCGGCAATGCTGCTGGTGAGCTGGGCTTTCTGCCTTTCGGTGCCGATCCGTATGAAGCGGAATCACTGCGGGCGGGCGCGTTCGAGCGTGTCGTTGCCTCCCATGGCATCATCGGGCGCTACCGCGATGCCGTGGGGCACGACGCCACCGTCCCGGCGATTTTCGAAAAGGCCAATGCCGGTGATGCTGACGCGATCAAGGTGCTCGATGATACGGCGCGCTATCTTGCGCGGGGTATCGGCGCCATGGCCGCCATGGCCAATCCGCAAAAGGTCATTCTGGGGGGCTCCATTGGGTCGCGGCCTGAACTGGTCGAGCGGATCCGCCACGTATTGCCGCTCTGCTTTCCCTATCCCGTCGAGGTCGAGGCGAGCGTTCTGGGCAATCACGCGGCCCTGGTTGGCGCTGCGGCCATCGGGCTGAGCCATCTGCACAATACGCTGTTCGGCACGGAAACGCCGGAAGCCCGCATCTCGCTGCCGCCCGCCAACGCTGCGTTGATGCGCGAGGTGCTCAAATGAGTGAAACCCTGCACAATCGGCTGCTGGCCGCACTGGATCGAGACGAGGCCATTGGCCTGTTGCGCGGTGCCATTGGCTGCAACAGCGTTACCGGCGATGAGGTCACCATGGTGGCCTATCTCGATCGGCAGATGCGCAGCCGCGGCCTTGAGGATGTCGAGATCGCAGAATTCCTCCCCGGGCGGCCTAATATCTGGGGACGCCGCAAGGGTTCGGGTGGCGGCAGGCGCCTGCAATTTATCGGTCACACCGATACGGTGCATGTCGAGGGCTGGCGCGAGCACTGGGCGGGTGATGAACGCGAGGATCCGTTCGGCGCCCCAATCATTGATGGTGAAATCTGGGGGCGCGGTGCGGGTGACCTCAAGGCCGGCATCTGCGCGAGCCTGGCGGCGATAAGCCTGCTCGACCGGGCCGGCATCCGGCTCAAGGGCGATGTGGATTTCGCTTTTGTCGGCGACGAGGAAAGCGGCGAGCCGGGCAGTGGGGTGTCCGCGGGGGTCAAGGCGCATGTGGCACGTATCGCGGCGGGCAGACTGCCGCGCCCGGACTTCGTGGTCTATACAGAGCCCACGCGGCTGGCAGTCTATCCAGCGCAAATCGGCTTTTTCATCGCCGACATCACCATTACCGGCAAGTCGGCCTATTTCGGCGTGCCCGAACTGGGACGTGATGCGCTCAAGGCGAGCCACAAGGTGATGAGTGCGCTCTGGGCGCATTCGGAAGAAGTGTCTGCGCGTGCGGAGCATGCCCTGGTAGGCAAGGGCTTCCTGCTCATCACCACACTCAATGGTGGTGGTTTCATTGCCGTTCCCGAGCGCTGCACGCTGTCTCTGATCCGCAAGCTGCTGCCAGGCGAGAGCCTGGATGCGGCGGCCCGGGAACTGGAAGAGGTCATTCGTGGTGCGGTGACCGACCCTGATATTGCCGTCGAAATCGCCTATCCGGCCGGGCGCGATCACGCCCTGGGCGGCACCGCAGCAGAGATCGATCTGGATCATTCGGCCCTTGCAATGCTGCAAGAGAGCGTCGGGCAGGCCATGCCCGGACGAGGGGGTGCCGAGGGGGCGCCGTTCTGGTCGGAGACTCCGTTCTTCGTGAACGGGCTGGGCATTCCCGCCGTCTATTGCGCGCCGGGGGATATTCGCAATTGCCACACATTCGAGGAGCGCGTCAGCGTCGAGGAATATCTCGCCGGGGTCGTGGCCTTTGCCGGTTTCATCGCCCGCTATTGCGGGGTGGAAGACGAAAACTAGGGAATTTTCAATCAAGGGAGATATGAAGATGAAAACCACGACAAAACTGGCGACGGCCCTGCTGGCCGCAACGCTGCTCCATCCGGTTGCTGGCTTTGCCCAGACCGTGGGGCCGAATGGCGAAAGTGCCACTCCGTCCTCCGACGTTGTCCTTAGCGATGAGGACATCGCGGCCCTTGCGGGGCAGGGCTACAAGGCGGCACTGCTCTGGCACACCTCGTCGGATTTCATCAATGCGGTCTCAGCCGGCGCCAATGATGAATTTGCGCGTGCGGGTGTCGACGTGGTCGTGACCACCGATGCCGGTTTCGACGCCGCCAAGCAGCGCTCGGACATCGAGACGGCCCTATCGGCCGGCCCCAATGTCATCCTGTCGCTGCCGCTTGATCCCGTGACTTCGGCTGCTGCCTTCAGGGAAGCGGTCGAGACGGATGTGGAACTGGTGTTCCTCTCCAACCTGCCGGCCGACTATGTGCATGGCACGGACTATGCCGCCATCGTCACCGACGATCTGTTCCAGATGGGCAAACAGGCGGCCGACGTGCTGGCCGAGGCCATTGGGGGCGAAGGCGAGGTGGGCTATATCTTCCACGATGCCAGCTATTACGTGACCAACCAGCGCGATCAGGCGTTCAAGACGACGATCGAGACCGACTATCCCGATATTTCGATTGTCGCCGAGCAGGGCATTTCCGATCCGGCGCGTGCCGAGGAACTGGCCAGCGCCATGCTGCTGCAGAACCCCGAGCTCGATGGCATCTATGTGACCTGGGCCGAACCGGCCGATGGGGTACTGGCCGCGCTGCGCGGTGCCGGCAATAGCGAAACCAAGGTCGTCACGCTCGATCTTTCCGAGCCTATTGCGCTCGACATGGTGCGCGGTGGCAATGTCGCTGGTATCGTGGCTGATGAGGCCTATGAGCTGGGCCGCGCCATGGCTGCGGTGGGTCTCAAGGCGCTGCTGGGCCAGGAAACTCCGGCTTTTGTGGTGGCGCCCGCGCTGACCGTCACGGCGGACAATGTCGCTGAAGGCTGGCAGCAGTCGTTGCACCGTGACGCACCGGCTTCGGTTTTGGCCGCACAGTAATCCCTCCCGGGGCGGGGGCAATGGTGCTCCCGCCTCAACCCTGATCTTCACGAGGCCGCTATGACCGCGCCCCAGTCCGCCGCTCCTACGACAACTTCGCTCTTGGCTCGCCTGTCCGGCGCCAATCTGCAGCAATATGTCGTCTATGTCGGTTTTCTGGCCATTTTCCTGTTCTTTGCGGTGGTGCTGCGCGACAGCGGCTTCCTGACCCAGAGAAACCTGATCAACATCATCCTGCAGACCGCGCCGGTGACGATCATGGCTATCGGGCTGGTCTTTGCCCTGTCGGCCGGCGAGATCGACCTTTCGATCGGCTCAACTGTTGCCGTTTCGGCGCTTGGCGGGGCGATGGCGATGGCGGCATTTCCGCAGGCGGCGCTGCTCGCCGGGATTGGCGCCGGGCTGGGCATGGGGCTACTGGTCGGGCTGGTCAATGGGGCGCTGGTCGCCTATCTGCGGTTGCCCTCGTTCCTCGTGACGCTGGCCACCATGGGACTGTTTGCCGGCGTGGCGCGCTCGCTGACGCAATTGCGCTCGATACCGGTCACCGACCCCGTGTTTACGGGCCTGTTCGGTTCGGGAAATCTGTTCGGCATTCCATCACTGGTCATTTGGACAATCGCGGCGGTTGCCATCGGCCACTTCATCTTCCGGCAAACCAAATATGGCGCGCACGTGCTGGCGACGGGTGACAATGCGCGGGCGGCCATGGTCACCGGCATCAAGGTGCCGCGCGTCCGGCTCTCGGTGTTCCTGATCAGCGGCGCCATGGCCGGCCTGGCCGGGCTGCTCTATTCGGGGCGGCTGCAGGCGGCGAAATATACGTTGGGCGAAACCGATCTGATGACGGTGATTGCCGCGGTGATTGTCGGCGGCACGCTGCTCCATGGTGGAAAGGGCTCTATCATCGGGGCGCTGGTGGGCTCGCTGATGATGGGCATGCTCAATAATGGGCTGATCCTGATGGGGCTCTCCGTCTCCGACCAGATGATCGTACGCGGTCTCATCATCCTCATCGCCGTTGCGGTCTCGCTGCGCGAAACCTCCCGCTAGGAGTTCAACCATGTTTCTCGACGTTCTGCGCCGCCGCAACCCTGCCTTTGTCGAAGCCGCCATGGCGCTGCATCAATCAGGGCAGGTACCGGCCAATGCCTACGTGCTCGATCTCGATGCGGTCGAAGCCAACGCCCGAGTGCTCAAGTCCGAGGCGGACAAGTACGGCCTCAAGATCTTTGCCATGACCAAGCAGGTGGGGCGTTCGTCCAGCTTCTGCCAGGCGGTGCAGCGTGGCGGTATCGAAAAGTCGGTGGCCGTCGATATGGCCTGTGCGCGGGCGACCCACAATGCTGGTATGCCGGTGGGCCATCTGGGGCATTTGCAGCAAGTGGCGCGGGCCGAGGCCGATGCGGCTGCAGCAACTTTCCGTCCGGACTACTGGACCGTTTTCAACGCCGAAAAGGCACATGAGGCGGGGCAGGCGGCGCACAAGGCGGGTTACAAGCAGAACCTGCTCGCGCGGATCAAGGCGGAGGGCGATACGTTCTATCGTGGCCATGAAGGCGGGTTCGAGGCAGCCGACATCGTGAGCGTGGCCGAGGGGCTGGACCGGGTCGAAGGTGGGCGCTTTGCCGGGATCACGACTTTCCCGGCGCTGCTGTTCGACCACGAGACGCGCAAGGTGAGGCCGACGCCGAACCTGGCGACCCTGTCGCGTGCGGCTGAAGCGCTGCGCAAGGCGGGCCGGCGGGATGTCGAGATCAATGCACCCGGAACCACATCGTCAGTGTTGTTGCAGGGACTAGCCGAAGCCGGGGCAACGCAGTGCGAGCCGGGCAATGGGCTGCATGGCACGACGGCGCTGCATGTGATGGAGGATCTGCCCGAATTGCCGGCGGTACTCTACCTTACCGAAGTGTCGCATCTGTCGGGCGGCAAGGCCTATTGCCTGGGCGGCGGGTTCTATATCGATCCGATCTTCCCTGATTATCCGGTCAAGGCCATCGTGTCGCGCGAGCCGACGACGGCTGCAGGCGCGCTGCGCGATGTGGAAATTCCGCCCCCTTCGGCCATCGACTATTACGCGATGATCGATGCCGATGGCGCCTCCGCACCGCGACCCGGCGATACGGCGGTGTTCGGGTTCCGCGGGCAGGCTTTTGTCACGCGCGCCTATGTCGTGGGGGTTTCCGGCGTTTCGACGGGCAACCCCAAGGTCGAAACCATTGAAGACAGCTTTGGCCGCACAGCGGCATGGCCGGTATAGGAGCGCACGACATGACCCAACCTGTTCTGGCCCTCAACAATATCCGCAAGAGCTTTGGCGGCGTCGTTGCCATTGAGGATTTCAGCCTCACCATCGAGCCGGGCGAGATCGTCGCACTGGTCGGTGACAATGGCGCGGGCAAGTCGACGCTGATCAAGATCGTCTCCGGCGTGCATGCGCCAACCGCCGGCAGCATCGTCATCGAAGGAGAAAGCGTCGCCATGTCAAGTGCGACCAAGGCCCGGGAGCACGGCATCGAGGTCGTTTACCAGGATCTGGCGCTGGCCGATCAGCAATCGGTCTATATGAATCTGTTCCTCGGGCGCGAGGTGACCAAGGGACCGTTCGGACAGCTTGATCGCAAGACCATGATCGCCGAGACCCAGCGCCTGGTGGATGAATTGGATGTGCGCATTCCCTCACCGCACGCCACTATCCGCGATCTGTCGGGTGGGCAGAGGCAGGGTATCGCCATTGCCCGCGCCACGCGCTGGGCCAAGAAGCTGATCCTGCTCGATGAACCCACGGCAGCGCTGGGCGTCGCGGAAACGGCCAAGGTGGAAAAGATCGTGGCCGGGCTCAAGGCGCGCAATATCGGGGTGCTGATCATCAGCCATAGCTTGGATCAGGTGTTCCGTTTATCGGACCGGATCTGTGTACTGCGACGCGGGAAGCAGATCGGCATTCGCAACACAGCTGACACCGACAAGAACGAGATCGTCTCGATGATCACGGGTCTGAGCGCGTAGTAGGTCCAAGGGGCCGTTGCAATATACGGCCCTCAGCAACGCGTCCCAAGTACAAGCCCGCTGCGCGGGATGTTCAGCGGCATCGTTTAGGCCTTTGAGCGGCTAAGGTTGCAGTCGGACCACCATCAAACCGCCAAGCGCCGGTATTACCGCTGAATTGAGATGGGCGTGCTCGAAAAGCTGTTCGAGGCACTGGCCAGGAAAGGTAACCTCGATTGGGTGGCGTCGATTCCACTTCCATCCGTGTCCAGCCACAAGCCGCCGGTGCATGGCAAAAGGGGGACGGACACCCAAGATCTTGGCCGCTCTCGCGGCGGGCTAGGCACCAAGATCATGTCGTTGTGCGCCCGGCGCGCCGGCGCGCGTTGTGCTTGCGCCGTGCCATCGCGGTTACCTGATCCATGGCAAGGATCTACTGGACGGCCTTAAGTCTCGCCACGTCATCGCTGACCGCGCCTCTGACGCCGAGCACTTCCACGACACCCTTCTTGATGCTGGAGCGATCCCCGTCATCCCGCCAAGACAAGAACGGCGGCGTCCCCACACTTGCGACTGACAGCTCTCCAACCTAGTCCAGAGCCGCGATGGCGGTCATTTCGACGCGCAGACCGGGAATGGCAAGGCGGGCTTCGACTGTTGCGCGTGCGGGCAAGTTGGCCTTGTCCAGCCACTCGTCCCACACCGCATTCATGGCGTTGAAATCGCTGATATGGGGCAGGTAGATATTGACCGACAGGAGCTTCGCGCGGCTAGTTCCCGACCTTTTCAAGAGGTCATCTATCTTGGCGAGCACTTCGCGCGTCTGTACTTCAATCGGGGCACCGATACTGTCGGCGATCTGGCCCGCAATATAGACGGTGTGGTTGTGCACCACGGCCGCGGCAAAGCGCTGGCCATTCTCAATTCGCTTGATCGTCATAAGGTCCTCAATTGATGCGCAAGCCGGAAGCGGCGTCGAAGAGGTGAACGGTGCCGGGCATAGGGGCCAAGCTAAAATGATCTCCAGGACCCATCTGCAGGCGTTCGCGCAGCGCCACCATAACTTCGGTGCCGGCGAGGCGGCTGACGACCTGGGTTTCGGCGCCGGTTGGCTCCACGGTGACGATCTCGGCTGGCGTGCCGCCATCGGACACGACCAAATGTTCGGGACGGATGCCAAGCATAATTGCCTGACCGTCGACTCTGTCAGGAGTGGTGTCCAAAGCGATTTCGGTGCCGTCCTCGGCAATGAAACGCCCGGCGCGGACCGTGCCGGGCAGCATGTTCATCGCCGGCGAGCCGATGAAGCCGGCAACGAAGACATTGGCAGGCCGATCGTAGAGCTCCAGGGGAGTGCCAATCTGCTCGATGAGACCATCATGCATGACGACGATGCGGTCGGCCATGGTCATGGCTTCTATCTGGTCGTGGGTGACATAGACGGTCGTGGTCTTGAGACGGGCATGGTTTTGCTTGATCTCGCTGCGCATCTGCACGCGCAGCTTGGCATCGAGGTTGGACAAGGGCTCGTCGAAGAGGAAGACAGCTGGACTGCGCACGATGGCGCGGCCCATGGCCACACGCTGGCGTTGGCCACCAGACAATTCCTTGGGTAAGCGTTCGAGATAGGGCGTCAGGCCGAGAATACCGGCTGCTCTCGCAACCCTCTCCTTGCGCTCGGCGGGGGACATCCCCTTGAGGCGGAGTGCAAAGGTCATATTCTGCTCGACGGTCATATGAGGATAAAGCGCATAGGACTGGAACACCATGGCAATGTCGCGATCCTTGGGTGCCAAGTCGTTGATGATCTGTCCACCAATCGAAATATCGCCGCTGCTGATCTCCTCAAGGCCCGCGATCATGCGCAGCAGGGTGGACTTGCCACAGCCGGACGGGCCGACCAGAACTAGGAATTCGCCGTCCCGGATGTCGACCGAGACACCCTTGAGGACTTCCAACTTATTGTAGATTTTGCGCACGTCGCGAATCGTGACTGTACCCATAATGGTGCCTCCAGCGGATTGACTAATATGTGGCCCGGCCACCGGAAAGATCGAAAACGGACGCCGTTGTGAAGCTGTTTTCCCGGCTGACGAGCCAGCCAACCATGCTGGCGGCTTCTTCCACTTCTAGGAAACGGCCACGGGGGATGCGGCTGAGCATGTATTCGATGAATTCAGGCTTGAGCTCATCGAGGATGCGCGTCTTGGCGGTGGCTGGCGTGATGGCATTGACGGCAATGTCATACCGCGCCAATTCCTTGCCAAGCGCCTTGGTCATCGCAATGACGCCACCCTTGGCCGCCGCATAGGCAGAGGCCAACGGATTGCCTTCCTTGCCGGCGATCGAGGCGATGTTGACGATACGCCCATAATTGGCGGCCTTCATGTAGGGCACAACGGCGCGATTGACGTAGAAGGCTCCATTAAGGTCGATATCGACCACCCGGCGCCATTCGATAGGATCGTACTCGTCGAGCGGGGCATTCTTCCCAGCGATACCAGCCGAGTGAACGAGGATGTCTATGCCGCCAGTGCCTTGAGCGACCGATGCGGCTGCGGCCGCCACGGCGTCACAATCGGCAATATCCACGATCACGGTGGATGCGGCTTCACCCAGTCGGGCCTGAGCAGATGCCAGAACACCTGCGTCAATATCCCAGAGGCTGACGCGGGCACCCGAGGCCACGAGACGAGAGGCGATGGCCAGGCCAATCCCCTGTCCTCCGCCGGTGACAATGGCGGTCTGGTTGTGAAGATCGTAAGAATTCATGGATATCGGTCCAACTGGATGTCGGTGAAATTGTAGAAGCGCGCTGCATTGCCGGCAAATATGGCCAGCAGCTCATCATCGCTCAGATCAGCGAAGATGCGCCGGAAGCTCTCATAGGTCTGAGCAAAGCTGGCATGCTGGGTAACCACCGGATGGTCGCTGGCCAAAAGGCATCTATGTGGCCCAAAGGCGTCAAGGCAGGTCATGGCCACGTCGCGCAGGCTCGCTTCGGTCCAGTCCGGATCGTAGGCCACCATGTCGGAAATCTTGAGCACCAGGTTTGGCACACGGGCGAGGCTGGATAGTCCCGATGCCCAGTTGGCCATGCCCTCGACCGTCCGGTCGAATGGGGAGCCACAATGATTGAGGGCAAAAGCAACCTCGGGAAACGCCGCCAGCAGGTCGAGCACCTCCGCAACCTGCCAGGGCGATATCAGAAGATCAAAAGACAGGCCATAGCGGCCGAGTGCGGCGAGGCCGCGACGCCATTGCGGGTCGGCCACCAGATGCTTGTCGGCCACAGCAGAGCGCGCGGGGTCGGGATGCCAGCTGACAATCTGGCGTATCCCGGTTACCCGGCCATTTGCGGCCATTGCGGCCAGGGTGTCTTCCACATCGGGCGCGCGCAGATCGGCAAATCCGACGTAGCGCCCTGCAATGCCCGAGGGGCGCTCAAGGCTATCGAGCCAGGCGATTTCGCCCAACGGATTGGTCGCGTCCCAATTGGCCTCCACATGAACGCTGGCAATGACGTCGTATCCGCGTGTGTCGCGCAGATAGTCCTGCGGTAGGCAATTGCGCGTAAGGACCGCGTCCTGTTGTCCGCGCAACCACGGATGACGGTCAATCGCCAAATCCCAGAAATGGTGGTGGGCGTCCACGATCGGGCCGCAATAGAGCCCTGCACTGTCACGCAACGGGCTCATTAACGCCCCATATGAACGCGGCGGGCGATCTGCTCGGCTAGCGTCAGCCAGCGGCGCGCCACTGCGCCGTTCCATGACATGGCCGTGGCAAGCGCCTCGGCCTGCAACTGGGAGAGGCGCTCCACAGGCAGTCCGGCCGACCCGTCCAGTTCAGACGCTATGGCAAGAAAGCGTTCCGCTGCCGCCTCACCACCCAGGCGGGGGGCCAAGTCGCGCGTGACGAATTCAGACCATTTCAGCGCCGGATTCCAGGTGAAACGGGCAAAAGCCAGATAGCTCAGTTCCACGGTGGCGCTGTAGTCGGAAGCCTCTCCCCAGACGGTCAGCCCCTGCATGCCCAATTGCGCGCCGCGTCTGGCCATGTCGGCGAAATCGCCGCCATTGAAGGCATATCGTTCGGTCCGATTGTCGCCATTCCACTGGCTCGCAAACTGGCAGCGAAGGACGTTTGGCTGGGTAGGCAGCGACGCCACATAGCCCGGTTCGAGTTCGTTGCGCAGCCGCTTCCAATAACTGCGATTGGCAGTGTGCTGGTAGATGGCTCCCTGAGGCAGCGCCGATTGCGCAGACGTTGCCACCGGATCGAGCAGATTGTCCCATTGCATTTCGCAATAGATCCAGAGGTCGGGCCGCTTCGCTATTGCAGCCGCATAGAGGCGGGGAAAATTGATCGCCATGTCGGTGTGTGACCAGGAGTCGCCGTGAACATCTTCGCGCCTTTGCGCCTCGGCGTCATTGTCTCGGCGGGCTCGGCAGCGGTCGCAATCACAGACGCCATAATCGCCGCTCTCAATATTGATGCCGCCAATTTCGAACGTCTCGGCCAGCCATGCGACAGCCTCTTCCATCCAGTCCATGGTTTCGGGCGCGCTGGGGCATGCGCTCATGGTGTAGTCCGAATGGGGGAAGTTCAGCGGGAAGGCGAGATCGGCGATCTGGAATCCGACATCTCGGTTCATCTTGGCGGCATGCTGCGGATTTTCCTTCAACCAGGTCGACAGATTGTAGCGGTGCTTGCCCTCCCAGTAGACGCCGCCATATGCGCCGATGGCAATGCCGGGAATGATGCGCACACCCCGCTCATTGGCATAGCGACAAAGCTGCTGGGCAGCCTCAACCCCGCCATGACTGTCGCGCAGAAAGCCATAGATGATAATGCCGCCAATGCGGTTCCTGGAGCAGAAGTCGATCAGGCGCTGATAGTCGGCTAGAAAGCCGCCGGGCGGCTTCTGATAAGGATTGAAGACGCCGATTTCCTGATGACCTATCTGGGATAACTCCCAATTGGTGGAATGGTCCCAGGTCCAGAATGACCGATATTTCATGCCTGGCGCACCCGCGATCGGGGCATCTGCAAGGCGAGCCAGAAGGCGGTCACTAGCGCTGTGAGCGATGAGTTCTTCGACGCCGTAGATGACGCCTGAAAACGGGCCGCCGCGCACTTCGATGGTTCCATCGAGGGCACTAATCACAAAGGCGCCTTCTGCCAAGGACGTATCAAGAACCAGTCTGATCGACTGTTCCTGGAGCGGGCTATCATGAAGAGATTCACGGAGACGCTCGGCCGCATAGGGGTGTGTGTGTCTGTGCGCCATCGATCATCATACCTCGTCTCCGCTCGCTTCACATTGACAGAATAAAGCATCATGACTATCAAATATCAACATTAATTTTTGCTGGTGATAATGCACTCATCCTCGGCAGCATCCCACAGGAGCGTTCATGCCTGCGCAATCCGTCTTCGATTTCGCCAGTCTGCAGCAGACCTGGGCCATGCCCAGCGCGCCGCGTCCGATCACCATTTTAGGCGCCGGTGGCATCGTCCGAGACGGGCATTTGCCAGCCTATCGGAGAATGGGACTTCCAGTCGCCGGCGTCTTCGATGTGAACGCGGAAGCCGCGCGCAAACTTGCTGCCGATTTCGACATCCCGGTGGTCCATCAAACTTTGGACGACACCCTCGCCGCCTGCGGCACGCGCGGTGTGTTTGACCTGGCGCTACCGCCGGCCGCGATCCTGCAAACAGTGGAACAACTGCCCGAGGGCAGCATTGCGCTCATCCAGAAGCCGCTGGGCCCGGATGGGGCAGCGGCGCGTCAGATCGTTGACACCTTGCAAGCCCGCTCGGTCACCGCCGCCACCAATTTTCAGCTGCGTTTCACCCCCTCGATGTTGGCCATTCGTGATGCGGTGCGTCGGGGCCTGCTGGGCGACATTGTCGACGTCGAGGTTCGGCTTGCCGTTTATATGCCCTGGGAGCTGTGGTCGTTCATCCCCTCGCTGGACGCGGTGGAAATTCCGCTGCATTCCATTCATTATCTCGACTGGATACGGTCTCTGCTCGGCGAGCCTGAAAGCGTTTTTGCTAAGGCCGTGAAGCATCCCCGCTACCCGACCCTGGCCGATGCGCGGTCCAGCATTATCCTTGATTATGGCGACCGCGTGCGCTGTGCGCTATCGCTCAATCACACCTACAATTACGGCCCCAAACATGTCGAAGCCACGATAAGGGTCGAGGGCACAAAGGGCGCCGCCCACCTGAGCGTGGGCTACCTGATCGACTACAACAAGCCGGTCCCTGAAAAGCTCGAATTTGTCACCGAAGGCGGCACATGGACCGAACTGCCGCTCAAGGGCGAGCGGGTGCCGGATGCCTTCGGCTTCGTCATGGCGAACCTGCAGCGCTTCGCTGCGGGAGAGGATGCCGTGCTCGACACCGATGTCCGAGACTCGGTTCGTACCATGGCGCTTGTGGATGCTGCGCTCAAGTCCAGCAGACTGGGCGGCGTCGTCCCCGAGTGATTGAGATATTGATTTCGCATGAGATATTGTACTTTCATATTTCAAATTACTCGTGTTAGCGTGTTGGAGTTGAAGTCTGGTCGCGGAGGGACGCGGCCAAGCTGGATAACGAGGGAGTCGCGCCCAAGCCGACAGACCGGGCCGACTGCAAATCAAGGGAAGCGGAGATGACGACAGAATCGAATTTCGCAACGTTGCGCCAAGGGTTGCAGCTTGGCTGCGCAGCCCTGGTGCTGGCGGCCGCTGGACTGGCCGCGCCGGCCTGGGCCCAGGATACCACGAGCATCAAGGTCTTGAACTGGCAGCCCGGCGGCCCCGAATACTGGATTGCGCTTGTTGAAGCGTTCGAGGCCGAGAACCCGGACATTACGGTGGAATTGGAGACCGTACCCTTCGATCGCTATCCGGAGGTCCAGGGTCCCTACATTACGACCCGCTCGGGCCCCGACGTGATGCAAAATAACAGCGGTCTCGAACTATATGACCGGCGTTCGGCCTACATTGAGCTGCCACCGGAAACCCTGGCTGCTGGCAAGAACCTGATCACCTATGCTGGTGGTTGCCTCAATTTCGACACCACCCAGCCCTGCTACGGCCTGCCCTTCGGCTATCAGGGCAACGTCATGTACTACAACAAGGCGGTGTTGACGCAAGCCGGGCTCAATGCCGAAAGCCCACCCACCACATGGGAGGAAATGGATGCCGCCTGTGAGGCGGTCAAGGCGATCGGCAAGACCTGCCTCGCGCATGGCATGACCGGCGTGTTCCCGGCCTATTGGAACTTCCCGGAAATTGCCCGCAATTTTCTGACCGAAGATGATATGCGCGCGGTCCTTGCCGGGGATCTGCCCTGGACCGACCCGAAGATGACAAGCATTCTCGAAGCCATGGCTTCGATCGGGGAGCGCGGCTGGATCAATTCCAACTCGCCCTCTATCAGCATGCTGCCTGACGGCGCCGACATCTTTGCCAGCGGCAACGCCGCCTTTGCTAGCACGATCATCGCCGATGCGGTGAATTGGCAGGCCTTTGGAGCGGCACTGGGCGACGAAAACGTCGGTGCTATGCGCTGGCCGGTTCTCGTGGCAGACGCTCCGCTGGCCAACAGCTTCTCGGGCACCGAGAGCGCGGTCTTCGGCGTATCCTCCTGGACCAACAAACAGGACGCCGCACTCAAGTTCGTCGAATTTATCGCTGGCACTGAAAACGGCAATCTTCTGACATCGCTGGGCGGTGGCATCGCGCTCAACAACAACGTCGATCCGAGCCTTATTCCGGAATCGCAGGCGCTCGCGCAGATCCAGGAGATCATCAAGACGCCGACACTGCATGCGGGCATCCTGCTCAGCGGTCAGGAAGCAGATGCACTGGCCCGCGGCTGGCAGGAAGTGACTCTGGGCCGCCTCAGTGTGCCGGATTGGGCTGCGCGTATGCAAGTCGCCCTCGAAGAAAGCCCAGGCAAAAACTGACCCCGCCGGGTGGCCTTCGGGCCACCCCGCTCTCTTCTATTTAAGGCAACAGCTATGAATACCTCCGACATTGCCGCCCCCGCCCTCATAAAGGCGGGACGGCGGAAACGCGGGTCTACGCGCACCAAGATAGTGCTGATCCTTGCGCTTGTCCTGCCCGGTTTGCTGCTGGCAATCCTGTTCAAGCTGGTGCCGCTGGTTCGTGCCTTCTGGCTGAGCCTGATGCAAACTCGCGGATTCGAAGAGCCGAGCTTTGCCTGGTTTGCCAATTACCAGTCGATGTTCAGAGACCCCACATTCCTGCAATCATTTCAGAACGGGGCCACGGTGTTCCTGACCTTGCCGGTCTGGGTCGTCCTGCCGCTAATCGTTGCGCTGCTGCTATTCCAGCGCACGCCCGGCTGGAAGCTGTTTCGCGCTGTCTATTTCGTGCCCTACATGATCGCCCCGGTCGTTGTCGGCATCATGTTTCGCCAGATCCTGGCGCCCGAGGGTCCGCTCAATGCCATGCTGATCGGAGTGGGCCTGGCTCCCCTCGCCATCGAATGGTTGAACGGGCCCACAAGCGCCCTGTTCTCACTCACAGCCGTCGCCCTCTGGGCATTCTTCGGCCTAGGCGTGCTCACATATCTTTCCGGCCTTGCGACGGTTTCCCAGGATGTCATGGAGGCCGCCAGGCTCGATGGCGCCGGCTTCTGGCGTGTGTTGGTGAGCATTGCCGTGCCACTGATCAAGCCGGTAATCGGCTATTGGACGGTGCTGTGCATGTCGAGCATGCTGATCTGGATGTTCCCGCTCATCTACGCGCTGACGCGCGGCGGACCGGGCAGCTCAACCATGCTGCCAGAATATCTGGTGTTCATCACCACGTTCGAATTCCTAAACCGCGGCAAGGGTGCTGCGATCGGCATGGCGTTGTTCGTCTTTGCCGCACTGGTGTCGGCATTCGTCGTCCGCCGCATGTATCTCGATGGCAAGGGGGAGCGCTCATGAGCACGAGTGCACAATCTGGCGCATTCCACCCAAGAGGCCGACGCGGTTCGCCGGTCGCCCGCAGCCTGTCACGGTGGCTTGTGACTCTCGTTCTTGTCGTGGTGGCGGCAGCAGCGCTTTATCCGCTTATGTTCACGATCATCAATTCGGTGAAGTCGCGTACAGGCTATTCGCAGAACCCGCTCGGCCTCCCCTCCGGCATCACCTTTGAAAACTACATCGACACGTTCAACCGGATGAACGTGCTCCGCCTGTTGCTCAATACGATCATCACCACCGGCGGGGGGCTGCTGCTGTCCACAGTCGCGGCGCTGTTCATCGCCTATGCGGTCACCAAGCTGCGCATGCCTTTCGGTAATTTCCTGTTCCTGTTCATCATCTCCATGCTGGTCATTCCCAGCCAAGTGGTCATCTACCCGCTTTATGAAACCATCCTGAATCTGGGTATGGGCGGTTCCTACCAAGGGTTGATCCTCGCCTATGCGGCATTCGGACTGCCGATGAGCACCTACCTGCTGGTCGCCTATTTCCGTGCCATCCCCGATGAGCTGATCGAGGCGGCGCGGCTGGATGGCGCGGGCGACATGCGCATCCTATTCGAAGTGCTGCTGCCGGTATCGACGCCCGCCATCGCGGCCCTTTCCATCCTGAACTTCGTCTGGATGTGGAATGACCTGCTCCTGCCACTGGTGATCATGGGCGGCTCTGACAAGACGACCTTGATGGTGGGCATTGCCCTGCTTTCGGGCCAGTACGACGTTTCAATTCCTCTGATCAGTGCGGGCCTGATCATCGCACTGCTGCCGGTTTTGGTGGTCTATCTGCTGTTCCAGCGCCAGATCTTAAGCGGCGCGATTTCCGGGGCCGTACGATGACAGTAGGGGGCCCGGGCGCGGCCGTCATGTACCTGTACCGGCTGAAGCCGGGCATGGGCGAGGAGTATGACCGGCTGCATCGTGCGGTCTGGCCGGAAATGCTCGACCTGATCGATCAGGCTGGCATCTACGATTACCAGATCTGGCGACACGAAGAGATCGTAATCGTGCGGCTGCGCACACAGCATAGCTTCGAACAGGCCGCAGCCACGACTGCTGCCAGCCCCATACAGGCCCGCTGGACTGCTTACATGGGCCATGTGTTCGCCCAGACCGAAGCTGCAGACGGCCAGCCCTTGTGGCTGAACGAGGTCTTCAGCTATCGCCCCGGTCCTAGCGAGGTACGCCGATGAGCGCTGTTCTTTCAGTGGTCGCGAGCAGGCGGGCGCTTCTCGCGGATCGGTGCCAGGGGAAAACGCGGCTCAGGCAGGGTGCCGCCCAGGGCGGTGGTAATAGCGCTTGCGGCGCCAAACTGTATACGGCACGCGGCCTCGAAGCTGATGCGTTCGCGCGCGGAGGAAAGGTAGGGCATGGTCAGAACCGCCGCCGCATGACCTTCCGAATCCAGGATGGGAAAGCTCACGTCGGTAATGCCCTGCAGACCCTCGCCCGCGATCATCTCGTAACCGCGTCGGCTGATGGCCGCGATGCGCTGCTCGAGTGCCATGGCTTCCTCGGCGGAGAGGGCCTTTTCGATCTGGGAGAAGGCCCAGCGCTGGTCGGTCTCGCGCTGGAAGGCAATAAGGACACGGCCCGACGCGGTGGCAACCGCCGGATTCTGCGTGCCAACGCGCAGGCGAAACCCCAGTGGCGCAGGACTATCCACCTGTGCAACGACAAGAATGTCGAGATGGTCGAGAATCGCGACGTGGAGGGCCTGATAAGCCTCCACCGAAGCCGAGTTGATGATCGGTCCCGCAATGTCGAGAAGGCGCCGCAGCGGGGGATGCCGGTTTGCAAGGTAGTGCAACCGGTGGGAAAGAAAATAGCCTTCTTCACCGATCCGGCGCTGGATGAAACCACGTCGCTCCAGCACCATGACAACGCGATAGACCTCCTGCAGAGAGCGCCCGAGCAACTGGGCGATCTCACTCTGGCTCACGCCACGCGACATGCCGGCGAGCAATTCCAGAATATCGAGCCCCTTTTCGAGTGCCGGGGCGCCGTAGGCTTGCCTGGCATCCGCCGCAGACGCGGTTGCATCCGACTTGCGGGCTCGGACCTTGGTTGTTTCGGCGGCGGCTTTGGATGTCCTGACCATTCTGTCCTGCACAATGAAGTCGATGCAATTCGATATCACAAGAGAGATCGGATTATCATATATAAAATTAATTCTACACCGCTTACTACGCAACGAAAACACCGGTGGGTCTTTCGCAAAGACACTCCTCACACAGCAATACCGAGAGCAGTAAATGACTCGTAATATAACCGAACAATTGACTCCTGCCACCGTGGACTTCGGCAAGCCCGGCAAGCAGATTGGTGTGTTCCACGTACCGCTCTCGGCTCACGACGATGCCTGGGGCGTGGTGCCGGTGCCGGTTGCGGTCATCGGTAACGGCGAGGGACCCACGGTCATTCTCGAGGGGGGTAATCATGGCGATGAATATGAGGGGCCCATCGCGCTTGGCGAAATGATCCGCGACCTCAGGCCTGAAGATATCCAGGGCCGGCTCATCTTCATTCCGGCTATCAACCAGCCCGCTGTCAACTCGGCATTGCGCACGTCGCCAATCGACGGCATCAATATGAACCGGACCTTTCCGGGGGACCCGTTGGGCACGACGACTCGCCAGATCGCGGCTTATGTAAACGACGTCCTCTTCCCGATGGGCGACGTGTTTATCGACCTGCATTCGGGTGGCTCATCCCTCGATATCATTCCCAGTTCCGTTATCGAGCCCGGGCGCACGCCCGAACAGCATGCTGCAAATGTGGCTGCGGCGCAGGCATTCGGCGCGCCGATCGCAGTGGTGATCGACAATCGAGGCGATCCACGCACGGCCACCGCCTCGGCCGCACTGGCGGGCATGACGGTGATTGGCACCGAGATGGCAGGCGGCGGCACTGTTTCCATTGATGCGCTGGCGCTTTGTCGGCGCGGCATCCGCAATGTTCTTGCTCATGTCGGTGTCCTGCCCGCCAGCGCAGCAAGTCAGGTCGAAAAGGCCTCCAAACTCTATGAACTGACTGCACTGGCTCATGTCATCTCCGAGGATGACGGCGTGTTCGAGCCTATGCACAGGCTAGGCACTGAGGTGGTCGCTGGCGAACTGGCAGGGCGCATTCATTTCCTTACGCAGCCGGGGCGCACGCCTGTCGATCTGCAATATCGCGCTAGCGGCATGGTGTATGGCCGTCGCCAGCCTGGTCGGGTTCGTCCTGGCAATTGCTGTCTGGTAGTTGCCACCCCTTATGAAAGGCATGACGCATGATCACGTTGAACGACGTCCGGGCCGCAGCAGATCGCATCGCACCCTATATTCGGCACACACCGACAATTGCGGTAGAAGCGGTCTCGCAGCCCATCACAGATGCCCGGCTTTCGCTGAAACTCGAATCCCTGCAGGTCACCGGCTCCTTCAAAGCCCGTGGAGCCACCAACAAGCTGCTATCGATGCCAAAGGAAGCGCTTTCCCGTGGCATTGTGACGGCGTCGGGGGGCAATCACGGCCTGGCCGTGGCGCGCGCATCAAAATTGGCTGGTGTGCTGGCAACGGTCTATGTCACTGAAAGCGCCACCGCCGAAAAGCGGGAAAAGCTCAAGCGTTGGGGCGCCAATGTGGAAGTCGTCGGACAAATTTGGAACGAGACCAATGTTGCCGCCCTAGACTTTGCGGAGCAGACAGGTGCGGCCTATTTTCATCCTTTTGCTGACCCGGATGTTGTAGCTGGTCAGGGTACTGCGGGCATCGAGTTGCTTGAAGCGGTCCCGGACGTCGATGTGGTTTTGGTTGCCATCGGCGGGGGCGGGCTGATCTCAGGCATGGCAGTGGCCCTCAAGGCGCTTAAACCGTCCATTCGAATCGTCGGCATCGAACCCGAAGGTTCGCCAACGCTCAAGGCCTGTCTGGATGCAGGTCGTCTTGTCCATCTCGATCGGGTCACCAGCCGCGTGGCAACGATGAGCTGCGCGGAGACGGACCAGAAGGTGTACGAGACCGTGCGGGATAACGTCGACGAGATCGTTGTGGTGTCTGACGAGGCAATGCTGGAAGCTGCAAGGTGGCTGTGGTTCGAAATGGGTATCGCGGCCGACCTCAGCGGTGCCGCCGCTGTTGCAGCCCTGCGCGGGAAGGCAATCGACATACCGTCCAATCAATCCGTTGCTGCAATGGTCTGTGGCGCTGGTAAGGACGCACTCTAAGAAAGCCTGCAATGCGATGCCAGCGCTCAAGTTGCCTGAAGCGCCGATAAGCGGCTGGCATCTGCCGGGCACTTCAATATCCGTGGACGTCGTGGCCAAAAGCCAAGCCGGCCGGTGTGCACTGTGGAGTGGCCACCCCGCGTTCGTTGACGACAGAGCGCGAGCACCGGCTGAACGGTATCGGAAAGTTGGCTCACATTTTCACCTTACTCACGTAAGAAACCTCGGCTTTCCGACCACCCTTTCCAGCCAATTCGGGCTCGCGTGCCGCTAGCCATCCGGAGTTGCCAACCCGATGGCCGCTACTGGCGCCAACTTCGAAACGGTCGCCAAAACAGTCCGTCGCATCAGCAATGCGCAGGTCGCCCGCAACGCTACGTCAGTCCCCAAGGGGCTCGAGAGTTTTTCCCTCGCGGTGCGCGAGGACAGTGTATTTAATCCGACGTAGCGTTTCGCGGGACGATGGATCCAGACGGTAACCGACCGCGGTTGATAACAGGTCTATTATTAGAAGAAATGCATATCGCGAAGCGGTCGGCTTCAGCGTATCTGGATATTCCGGAACCTCCACCGTCAGCTTGACGTCGCACAAGGCCGCCAGCTCGGAATCCGGCGCCGTGATGCCGATGGCCTTGGCGCGATAGTGCTTTGCCAGTTCAACCACCTCGATAACCTCACGGGTGCGGCCCGTCCCGGAAATGGCGATGACGAGATCGTTCGGCTTGAGCGTCGCTGCCGTCATTTTGAGGATGTAGGGGTCCGAATGCGAGACGGTCACTATACCATAGCGAAAAAGCCGGTTCTGCGTTTCATGCGCTAGCGATGTGGAGCTGCCGCCGAGACCGAGAACGACCACCTGATGGGCGTTGGCCACCAGATCTGCCGCCTCGAGAACACTCGCCGGATCGATGCTGCGCTCGACCACGGAAATGGCGTTGCGCGCTTCGCTGAACACGACCTTCATCAAAGGAGAGCCGTCGCCAGCCGGTTGTTCCGGCGATACCTGATCCAAATAGAGGCGCCCCACCACCACGCTCTGCGCCAGTTTGAGCTTGAAATCGCGCACACCCTCACAGCCGATCGAACGGCAAAAACGGGTAACGGTGGGCTCACTGACATTAGCACGCTGGGCAATTGCGGCATTCGAGGCGTCAACGGCGAAGCTCACATCCGCCAGTACCACATCCGCCACTTGCCTCTCGGCCGGACGAAATTCGGTGTACGTGTCCTTGATGATCGCAAGAATGTCCGGGATCGGCTTGGTAAAACCGTCCTTGCCACGGTTGGGTGGGACGTGCGTTTGCATATGGACGCCCTTCCGCAGGGTGGGTGCACCCAGGCTATCGAATTAGCGACAGACTCGCGTCTTGGGACGCGATAGATCAGGCCCGTTCTCGTATTACACAATCGACGAGGCTGCAAGATTGTAGGAAACTTACACATCAATCAAGCAGATTTCAGCGAAAACAGGGTCAAATCGGCCAGGTCTCGAGATTTTCAGCTCTCGCTTGACAGTAATGTAGGTTAGTTACACACTGATCGGGTTGGCAGGTTACAGGCTCTTTGGGGGAGTTGTCACTTGATGCCGACGAGAGGCGGAGAATCGTGAGGGACGATGTCTGACGCTGCCATTATCCAGCCCAAGTTGGGCGTGCGAAACGCCACCAAGAGCTATTCCACGCGCTCTGGCGACCTGCTGGCAATCGACGATTGCTCGCTGGACGTAAAGGCTGGTGAGATCGTGTCCATCGTCGGTCCGTCGGGCTGCGGGAAAACCACTTTGCTGTGGTCGATGTCTGGATTGCATCAGCTGAGCAGCGGCGAAGTCTTGCTCGACGGAAAGTTGGTGGACGGACCTAATCCCGAGATCGGCATGGTCTTTCAGGACGCCAATTTGCTGCCCTGGCGCAATCTCGATCAGAACATCAATTTTCCTTTCGAAATCATGGGGGCCAAACCTGATCGCGCCTGGGTTGACGATTTGCTCGGCCGCGTTGGCCTGGCTGGCTTTGGCGGCCGCATGCCGCGCGAGCTGTCTGGCGGTATGCAGCAGCGCGCGGCATTGGTGCGCGCGCTGTCGTTCAAACCCTCGGTACTCTTGATGGACGAACCATTCGGCGCGCTTGACGCATTCACCCGTGAGGAAATGAACCAGATGGTCGAAGAAATCTGGATGGACTCACCGACCACCATCGTTCTGATCACCCATTCGCTGGAAGAAGCGATTTTCCTGTCGGATCGCATCGCGGTGATGAGCCCGCGCCCTGGCAAGGTCGCCAGCATTCATGAGGTGCCTTTCGCGCGGCCGCGCTCGCTCGAAATCATGGCGACCAAGGAGGTTTTCGACCTCACCAATATCATCAAGAAGGAAATCGTGGGCGACCAGCAAAGCCGCTATGCCCGTTCATCCGATGCGCCGGTGGCGCAGGCCGCCCGTTGAGGATCTCATGAGCGAATCCGACACCATTCCCCAGTTCAAGCGCGGCGGCGTCGGCAGCGACAAGGTCGACATTTCGGGCGGCATGTCATCTCTGGCAGCCGGTCCCGGCATCCGGTCGCTGAGCGAGGTTCTCGCCATCATCGCGGTCGCCGTCATGATCATCGGCGGCACCGAGCTCGCGCTCAACCTGTTTGCCGTGCCCCAGTACATTCTGCCCAAGCCAAGCGAAATCGCGATGGCCCTGGTCTCCGACTTTCACCTGATCGCGCCGCAACTGGGCCATACGCTGATCGAACTCTTCTCCGGATTCGGCATCGGTGCTGTGGTGGGTCTGGTGCTGGCGGCGGTGATCACCCAATATCCCTTCGCCGAAAAGATCATCACACCCTACATTCTCTTGCTGGTGACCACGCCGATGCTGGCGCTTGTGCCCCTGCTGATCCTGCGTTTCGGGTTCGGGTACGAACCGCGCATCATCGCAGTGGCTCTCGCCTCGGGACCCATGGTGATGATCAATGCCGCGACGGGCTTTCGCCGGGTCGATAGCGGCAAGATCGCCCTTGCCCGGTCCTATGGCGCGTCGACGCTGCAGATTTTCTGGAAAGTGCGGGCGCCGATGGCGCTGCCAATGATTTTTGTAGGGCTCATGGTGGGCTCGATCTTCGGGCTGCTGACTGCCGTTGGCGCCGAGATGGTGGGAGGCGGCTTCGGGCTCGGCAACCGCCTGACCTCCTATTCTTCCATGATCCAGATGCCACAGTTCTTTGCTGTGGTGCTGATCCTGTCGATCCTGGGCATCCTGATCTACACGCTCTTCTTTCTTCTCGGGAAGAAATTCGCCAGCTGGGAGGCCTGATACGACCCGTCGTCCGCATGGGCGGCGGCCTGCATGCTCAACGAAACGAACCATAAAAGAGGGATTAACATGGCTAGCATTCTGACTCCCGGCGGTTTGAGCCGCCGCACTTTCCTCCAGGTTTCCGCGGCCGGCGTTGTGACGGCGACTGCTCTTGGCGGTGTCGGTCGGGCCTTCGCCGAGCCCTACGAGAAGTTCACCTGGATCTCCCCGCGTGGCACGCTCGAAGTGCTGGACGATTTCGGTTTCTGGATGGGCAAGAAGCTTGGCTATTTCGACGATCTGGGTGTCGAAGTCGACATGCAACCTGGCCCGTCCGATGGCACGGCAACTGTCAAGTTCGTCGATGTGGGGCAGGCCGATATGGGCTTCCCGTCTCCGGGCATCTTCTCGTTTGCGCTGGAAAACGGCATGGACCTGAAATCGGTGTTCCACTGGGGCGCTCTGGACACGTTCAGTCTCGCGTTCCGCAAGGGCGAAGGCACCAACGATCTGAAGACGCTCGAAGGCAAGACCATTCTGCTTGGTTCGGCTGCCTGGCAGTCCATCGTCGATCCGATGCTGGCCGTACAGGGCGTCGACGTTTCCAAGGTCAAATATGTCGAGGCCGGCTGGCCGACCTGGGGCACCGCCTTGCAGGCGGGGCAGGGCGATGCCGCGTTGGCCTGGGAAGGGTTGCGGGCCGAGTGGATTTCGACTGGTCTGGATTTCGAATACTGGCTGGGTGTGCAGCGCTCGCCGCTGGTCGCCAACACCTATGTGGCCCGCGCCGCAGACCTCGAGGATCCCGACAAGAATGCGTTCCTGAAAAAGTACCTTCGCGCCTGGTCCATGGGTCTGGAGGCGTCGTACCAGAACCCGCGCGCTGCAGTGCATGCCGTGTTCGAGCAGTTCCCCTCGGTGGCCTCCGCCAACGGCCCCGAGCAGGGCACCATGTCCATGCTGCAAAACCTCAATGTGGTCCGCGGTGACATGGCCAACCGTCAGGGTTGGGGCGATCACGACATGGCCGCATGGCAGACCTTTTTTGACGAAGTGTATGCGCTGGGGCAGGTCAAGAACCCGGTCAAGGCAGAAGATGTGTGCACCAATGAGTGCATCGCCGCGGCCAATGACTTTGACCACGAAAAGGTCAAGGCCGACGCGCTCGCGGTTGAGCTGCCGGCCGATCTGGCGGCCGTCGACGTGGATAAACTACAGGCCAACCTGTTTGACCAGGCCGTCTCGTAATTGCCGATAACGAGGTGGGCGGCTCCGGCCGCCCACATTTTTTGTACCAGTTTTTTGGGGAGGGTCTTATGGCCGAGAAGGTGCGCGTACTGGTAGTGGGGCTGGGGAACATGGGCAAATCCCATGCAAGCGCCTATCACCGCAATCCCGGATTCGAAATCGTGGGCATCATGAGCCGCACGATCAAGTCGAAACTGATCCCGGACGAGCTTCAGGGCTATGAATTGTTCGAAGATCTGGACGCGGCGCTGGAAGCCACAAAGCCAGATGCAGTTTCGATCAACTCCTGGCCCAACACCCATGCCGAATACGCCATCAAGGCGATGAACGCGGGCGCCCATGTGTTCATGGAAAAGCCCATCGCGACGAATGTGGAAGATGCCGAAAAGGTCGTCGCCACGGCGAAAAAGACCAACCGCAAGCTGGTGCTTGGCTACATCCTGCGCGTACACCCGAGCTGGATAAAATTCATCGAACTGGGCCAGACCTTGGGTAAGCCGCTGGTCATGCGGCTCAATCTCAACCAGCAGTCTGGCGGCCCGACCTATGAGTGGCACAAGAACCTGATCGACTCGCTGATCCCGATCGTGGATTGCGGCGTGCACTATGTCGATGTGATGTGCCAGTTGACCGGCGCCAAACCGGTGCGTGTGCACGGCATTGGTGCCCATTTGTGGGCCGAGGCCGACAAGCCCAATTACGGCCATCTCCACGTCACCTTCGATGACGGATCGGTTGGTTGGTACGAGGCCGGCTGGGGACCGATGATGAGCGAGGTCGCCTATTTCGTCAAAGACGTGATTGGGCCCAAGGGCGCGGTTTCCATCGTTCCCGACCCACGTGAGCACAAGGATGGTGTCTCGGACTCCGCGGATATCGACCAGCACACCAAGACCGACGCCATTCAGTATCACCATGCCGAAGTCGCCCAAGGCGATAAGAGCTTCGTCCGCGAGGACGAGATCTTCACCATGGTCGATGAACCCGGACACCAGGATTTGTGCGATCGCGAGCAGGATTTTTTCCTCAAGGCAATCAACGAGGATATCGACCTCACCGATTCCATGGAGGCTGCGGTGAACAGCCTGCGCATCGTGCTCGCCGCCGAGCAGAGCATCAACGAAAAGCGGGTCGTCGAACTCGCCTGATCCCGCAATTGCCCGCGCCGGACCGGTCGGTCCGTGCCGGGCTCCGCGCACCCGGAGAAACCAGATGTCCCTGTCTGGAAGACAGTCGAACTACGACCTTGTTCTCAAGGGCGGCCGCGTCATTGACGTGCGCAACAACGTCGATGGACGCATGGATGTGGCGATCTCGCGCGGCAAGATCGCTGAGGTCGCGCCCGATATCGACGCCGGAAAAGGCGCCGTGCGCGATGTGTCCGGCAGCGTCGTCGCGCCCGGTCTCGTCGACATTCACACCCATGTCTATCACAAGGCGACCTCGCTGAGTGTGGATCCGGGCCTGATTGCACGGCGCTCCGCCTGCACAACATTGGTTGATGCGGGCAGTGCCGGCGCCGGTAATTTCGATGGCTTCCGCGACTATGTCATGGCGCATTCCGTCTATCGGATATTCGCGTTCCTCAATATCTCCTTTCCCGGCATTTTCGGCTTTGACCGCGACGTGGCAATCGGCGAGGCAACGCTGCGCGCCATGTTGCCCGTGCACCGCTGTGTCGAAACGATCGAGGCCAATCGGGATCGTATCATCGGGGTGAAGGTGCGCATTGGCGGTATCGTCACTGGCAAGCTGGGGCTGGGGGCGCTTGAGTTGGCGCTCGAAGCGGCCAATGCGGTCGAGCTGCCATTGATGACCCATATCGGTCCGCCACCACCCAGCTATGCTGACGTGGTCGACATGCTGCGTCCCGGCGACATTCTCACCCATTGCTACAGGCCCCAGCCGAACTCCGTGATCGGCGAAGACGGCAAGGTCATCGACGCGGTATGGCGCGCACGCGACCGTGGTGTGCTGTTCGACATCGCGCACGGCATGGGCGCGTTTGGCTATGAGACCGCCGAGCGCGCGCTTGAGGACGGGTTCAAACCCGATCTGATTTCATCTGATGTGCATGTCATCGCGGTCGATGGGCCCGGTTACGACCTGCTGCACACCATGAGCAAGCTGCTCAATTGCGGTTTGACCCTGCCTGAAGTCATCGAAATGTCCACCAGCCGCCCAGCGCTGGCAATCAACCGGCCGGAACTGGGGCATCTGGGTGTGGGGGCACCGGCCGATATCACGGTGCTCCGCCAGGTGGACAGCGATTATGTGTTTTCCGATGTCGTGGGCACCCAGCGGCAGGGATCAACCCTGCTACAGCCGGTCGCGGTTTATCTCGAAGGCCGCGAAATGGAAGTCAGCCGCCGGCCCTTTGAAGAAGCGTTTCTCGTCGGCAGCCATCATTGTCACTGAAGGTGAACCATGAGCTACAAGGCCATATTCAGCTATGCCTGGGATATCGCGGAAATGGGGGTGTCCGCCGCAATTGAAGCGTTCGATGACCTCGGGCTCGACACCGTGACACTTGCGGGCACCTATCACGCCGGCAAGTTCATGCGTCCGCATGGCAGAACCGGCAAGGTCTATTTTCCCGAAGACGGCACGGCCTATTTCAGAACCGATCCGTCGCATTACGGCCAGATCAAGCCCTTGCCAAACAGCCTGCTCTCGCAGCATGACATATTGTCCGAACTGCTGGATGACGGACGCAAATCCGTCAATGTGTGGCTGGTTCTGCTGCACAACACGGCGCTGGGCATGGCTCACCCGGACAGTGTGGTGCGCAACGCCTTTGGCGATCCCTATTATTACAACCTTTGTCCGTCCGCTCCCGCCGCGCGTGCCTATGCACGCGGACTCGCGAGCGACGTGACCCAAAACTATCCGGTGTCGGGACTATCCCTGGAGGCGCCCGGTTTCACACCCTATGCGCACGGATACCACCACGAATTTGCGCTGATGCGGTTCAATCCATGGCTCGAGAACATGCTCGGCCTGTGTTTTTGCGACCATTGCGTGGCAGGGGCGAAAGAACGCGATATCGATGCAGCACGGCTCAAATCGCAGGTCGCTGCCGAAATCGACGCCTATCTGGAAAGCGACATCGACCTGCCCGATGACATGGCCGAGGCCTTCTGGCGCGCCGATATTGTCGCCGATGGTGACCTGCGCCGCTATCTCGATTTCCGCAATGATGTGGTGACGTTGCTGGTTGCCGAAATCCGTCAGGACGTGCGCAAGGACGCAACAATTGCAGTCATTCCCTCGGTGGCCCGCCCCACTGGCGGCGCCTGGTACGAAGGCAGCGATCTGAAGGCCCTGGGACGGGAAACTGGACTTATTGAGGCATGCTTTTACGAGCCCTCCGCGACGCGGGTCAAAGCAGATTTGTGGGATATCCGACGCCGGGTGGGTCCCGATGTGAAACTGCGCGGCATCCTGCGTCCCGCCTTTCCCGATCTGTCCAGCAAGGATGAGTTTCTGGCAGCCATCAACGCTCTACGTGAGGGCGGCGTGGACGAGCTCGGATTTTATAATTTCGGGCATTTGCGGCGCGCCAATCTCGCCTGGATCGGGGCCGCTTTGAAAGGATCGGCATGAGCACGCAATTTGCCGGAAAGACAATCGCCATCACCGGCGCCGCCGGTGGCATTGGCCGGTGGCTGTGTAGGTTTTTCGGCCAGTCGGGCGGCACCATCGTGGCGCTGGATCGCGACGACGCTGTTCTGGCACTGGCTGACGAACTGGGCAGATCGGGGATCGACGTCAAGCCGGCCCGTGTCGACATTGCCGATGCGGACGCGGTCCAGCAAACCTTTGCGTCGTACCCTTCCATCGATGTGCTCATCAACAATGCGGGCGGAACGCGGTTCCATTCCTTTGCAAAACTCGACCCCGCCGGCTGGCAGGCCGACATGGCCACCAACCTCAATGGCGCATTTGCCTGCGCCCATGCCGTTCTGCCGCAAATGGTCGAGCGCCGCAGCGGCAATATTGTTTTCATCGGCTCGGTCAACGGCCTGTCCGCGTTGGGCGATCCCGCCTACAGCGCCGCCAAGTCCGGGATGATCTCCCTCACGCGCTCACTCGCGCAGGAATACGGCCGATATGGTATCCGCGCCAATATCGTTTTGCCCGGCACCGTACGCACCCCGCTTTGGGAAGAGCGCAAGGCCAAGGACTCCAACGTGCTCAAAACACTTGAACGCTGGTACCCGCTCGGCCGCATCGTCGAGCCTGACGAGGTGGCCCAGGTGGTTGCCTTTCTTGCCTCCGATCTCGCCAGCGCCGTTACCGGCGCCGCAATTCCCGTCGATTGCGGCCTCACCTCTGGCAACATCGTGATGGCGCGTGAACTCACACTGGAGGAATTCTGAGGAGGATCTTATGGAAAAGTTGCGTGTCGGCATTATCGGCCTGGGGTGGTTCGGCGAAATCCATGCCGATACCATTGTGGGCATTCCCAATCTGGAACTGGCGGCGCTGTGTACGCGCACGCCGGAGCGCCTGGAGGCCATGGGCCAGAAGTACGGGGTCGAAAAGCTCTATCGTGACTATCATGCCATGCTCGCCGATCCCGAAATCGACGCGGTTTCGGTCTGCACCATGTGGGACCAGCATACCGAGCCGGCGATCGCCGCGCTGGAAGCGGGCAAGCATGTCTTTCTTGAAAAGCCCATCGCTTCCACGGTCGCGGGCGCCCAGAAAATCACCGCCGCCTCAAAGGGTAGCAAAGGCATCCTCTATATCGGCCACGTGGTGCGGTTCAATCCGCGCTATCGCATGGCCAAGCAGGCCATTGATGAGGGTCGGATCGGCCAGATCGTGGCCCTGTCGTCGCGCCGCAATATCCCCGCCGCCTGGACACCGACAATTCTGGAGAAGATCGGGCCCATTGTGGGGGACGCCATCCACGACAGCGATATCATGATGTGGATCACCGGCGATACGGTGGCGACGGCCTATGCGCAGACCGTGAGCGTACGCGGCCTGAAACATCCCGATATCGGGCAGACAATGTACCGTTTCAAAGGGGGCGCGACAGCGACGCTGGAAACGGTGTGGTGCATGCCCGAAAAAACGCCGTTCGATATTGACGAGCGCATGTCCATCATTGGCACCGAAGGCATCATCCACATTCAGGACACCTTCCCCAATCTGGCCATTGTAGATGGCAACAAGCTGCATTCACCGGACACAACCTATTGGCCCCTGTTCAATGGGGTGCGCGGCGGTGCCTTGCGCGAGGAATTTGAGTATTTCGCGCGCACCGCAACGAGCGGAGCTGAAGTAACCATCGGAACGCCAGAGGATGCGACCGCAGCGCTTGCCGCAACGCTCGCCGCCGAAGAATCGGCTCGCACCGGCAATGTGGTACAGCTGTGATGTCCGATTTCATTTTTGATCATGTGGGTATCACCACCACCGAGCCGCAGCCGGAGGAAGATTGGGTTGAGGCGAGCAAGATCTGGGTCACGAATCCGCATGCGCACCCTGAACACATCGAGTTTCTGCGCTATCGCGAAGACAGTGCCGTACCTGATGCGATCCGCAACAATCCGCATATCGCCTATCGGGTAACCGATCTGAAACCCCATCTCGAGGCAGAGGGCGTGGAACTTCTCATCGCTCGTTTTGTGGTAGGCGATTTCCTCGAAGTCGCCTTTGTGCGCAAGCACGGGGTCATTTTCGAGTATATGCGCTACCTCAAGGAGGGATGGTTCGCCAGCTAGTATCGCCGGATCTAAAAGTCTCCAACGCGCTTTGATCGCTGCCAGGCAGGTACGCGCCCCATTCCTGTCGTTCACGCCAACATAGCTCGATCCCGAAAGGAGACATTCGCCCCTAGGCGAGAACATTGGCGAGATACGATTACCGAGATCACATTGGTGGGTGTCGAGTAAGGTAATCTAGTCGAGCGGCTCTCCGGGTCCTGCTTCCCCCTCCGAGAGGGCGATCGTTAGAGAGTGCTGGAGGCGATCTGAAGGAGGATGGCCTCGTACCCAGACAGGCGAGACCGGCCGACGCCGGGAGGCATTGCTTGGAGTTCAGCGATTGCCCTCGACGCCGTCATCCACGGCATCGAAGCATCGCCAGTCCAACGCTCTCGAACGGCCGCATATAGAGCCGCACGCACTTCGCTCGAAATCAGCTGCGGTTCCTCGAAATAGATTGCGCGTTGCCCCAGTCGCCGCAACCTGGCGTCCGAGAACTTCTGCACGACAGAAGGTCGCTCTTGCCACGGCGCTGCATGGAATTGCTGCATGATCAGCTTCTCGGCTTCGGGGATGAATCAGTCGTACAGTTGCTGCTCGACATGGGCAGAGGCCTCGAAGATAGGCTCTGCGGCAAATGCCGCTGCGTTCAATCGAGTGGTCAATTCTTCATCTGTCCGAATGCTGCGCGCCAAAATGGCGAACAGGATCGGTGCGAAGATCAGACCAGGCGCTGCTCAGAATTGATTAAGGAATCTCTATTTCCGGCGCCCAGAATGAAGCGTTTGCCGTCGGCGCCAGACTGCATGGCTAATGCCCCCCAACGGCGTCCTGCGCCGCGGTGGCAGCCCGCACGGTTTCGATGATGGTTCTAGGCGCCGGCAGGTGCCAGATGACCTGATAGGCCTCGATGACATCTGATGGTGTAACCTCCCGGCCGGCCAGCGCTACCCACGGGGGTACAGGCAGTCCGAGCAGTGCGGCCAGCGTCACCCGCGCTGCGGCGCTGCCTTGGTCATAGGGCAATTGGGCGCCAACGCCCTTGATCATGCCGTGGCGGGCCATGTCGAGAGCTACCTCGTTACCCAGGTCCACCGTGGTGATGGGAATGTCGATATTCTTCTGCGCAAGAGCTTGCACCGCCTTCATCGCAGGTACGTCCCAGACCGCGAAAATGCCTGAAAGGCCGGGCGTCTTATCCACCATTGCCACTGCCGCCGGACCGGCACCGTCCAGTTCCGCAAACCGCTCGCGCACAAGGGTGACATCGGGCCGGTGAGTGCCCATCCATTTGCGGAAAGCGATCTCGCGTTCATGGGTGGCGAAGAAATCGATGCCATAGCCAAGAATGCCGGCGGCGCCGTTGGCCGGGATGTGCGTCGACAGCATCGCGGCGCAGCTCTGCCCAAGGCCGAAATTGTCAGTGGAGACGACGCTGGCGTAATCAGTGCCCGGGAGCATTCCAGTTGGCGCATTGTCGAGCAGCACCAGCTTGCGACCGCTCTGGGTCAGAGCGCGATGCGCCTCCGCAACGCGCGCATTTCCGATGGGTATGGATATGACCGCATCCACCTTCTCGCGTGCCAGTCTTGCCAGCGAAGCCACCTGCAACTCGAAGTCGAAATTGCAGTCGACCACTTCTACCAGTGCGGCGGAGTAGAGGCCCAAGGTCGCAGCGATGCCGGCCAGTTCCTGCTTGGACCAGTCGCTGGTTGTGGTGTGCAGAACCACTGCTATCGAAAACCGTCGGGCTCGCGCTTGGGCGGCGTCGGCCTGGGTCAACTGGATCTGAGCAGCGGGAACGGCGCGCTCCCCATGGGGCCCGAGGCCTGCAATCGACATGGCGGTATCCCCTGGCGTCTTGCTGTTCATGGCGCAACGCGTCCTGCAGGTTGCGCTGCCTTGGTTGCCAGTGCGACCGTAGCGCGCTCCAAGCTTTTCTGGAATTCGGGATGGTGCAGTGGTGACCCCTGTCCGACCCAGCCCTGCAGCGTCGTGGGCGCAAAAAGCTCTTCCACTACGACCTGAGCGGCACCGACAAGGCCGGAGGACGCGCCCATTTGCGAGCGCATGATCTGGAGATCGCGCGACACCATGGGATGGGACTGACGATAAACCGCCTCGCGAATGCCGGCGAGCAGGCTGTCGCCTCCTGATTCGGCGACGACCCCACCGATCACGATCAGCGACGGATTGACCAGGTTGGTGAGCGGCGCGAGCGCTTCACCCACCAGGCGACCGCACTTTCCCAGCAGCTCGACGCAGAACAGGTCGCCCAGTTGCGCCGCGTGCCCGATATCGACGACGGACAGTTCGCCCTGCCGCTCCAGCGTCTGTGCCAGATAGGGACTGCGCCCATCCTCAGCGGCCGCCTTGCCTTCACGGGCGATGGCTTCTGCACCGACCACCGCCTCGAGCAGCTCGTCGCCAACCCTGCTGTGTCCGATCATGCCGGCTGCGCCCTGGGCGCCACGATGCAACTGGCCTTCGGAAATCAGGCCAGCGCTGATCGAGCGGCCCAATTTGACATAGATGATGTCGCTCAGCCCGCGACCACCGCCTGCCTTGGCTTCGCCCATGGTCATGGTCTGGACGCCGCTGCGCGCAAAGATCGGCACGCCGAACCGCATCGAAAGACGATCGAGGAAGGGAAACCCCTGCCATGATTGTACGGTCTGCAGGACCGGTACGGTCTCGAAATCTGCCGCTGGCTTTTCGATCGGACCTGGCAGGGCGAGGCCGATGCCCCATGGGGCGGGTTTCTCAGTTTCCCGGAGCTGCCAGTCGAAGATGGTTGCCAGCCGGTCCAGAATGGCCTCGGGTCCGGCATCGAGCTGGGCCGCTTCGTGATGTTCCACCAATAGCTGACCATTGAGATCGGCAATACCGAGCGCGATGGAGCTCTGGTCGATTGCCGAAACCAGCAGCGAGCCTGCATCCTGGCGGAACCGCATCTGCCGGGGTGCGCGGCCGCCGGTGGCTTGGCCCAGTTCGCCCTCTTTGAGCAGGCCCAGTTCGATCATCGTTGCCAACCGGTCGGCGACGACCGCTCTGCCCAGTTCGGACCTGCGTTCAAGTTCCTGCCGCGTCGTGGCCGCTCCGGTTCGCACCAGATTGAGCAGCAAGGCAAGGCTTGCCTGTGCCGCGTCGACGCTGCGGGGGCGGCCGACCGACCGCAGCGTTGTTTTCTCCTCCGCCACGAATCCACCCCTTCATCCAGCTTTCCACACAACCTAACTCGGTCAGTTTTTCGCTTCAAGCCACCTCTTTTGCTTATTTTACGACAAAAGAGAACGTGCTTATGCTGATTTGATGTTGACTTCGCGTTTTTGAGATGCGTAACCTCAGGGCAATAGCGGAACGGCGAATACGCCAACCCAATTCCCGGCAAACGCCGGATGTGTTCTGAGGAGGACTTCATGGCCGTCAAACTGGCCTATCACGCCAATTGCTGGGGGCCGCTCGGCGGCAATGCCGTGGGGGTGACCTCGGTCACCCAGCTGACCTACCGGACCTTTGCCGACATGAATCGTGCCTTCGCCGATATCGCGCGGGCCGGCTATGAGGGCGTGGAGATCTTCGACGGCAATCTGCTCGACGAAACGCCCGCCGATCTGCGCCGCAAGCTCGCCGATGCCGGCCTCGAACTGGTCTCCACCTATTCAGGCGGCAATTTCATTTTCCCCGATATCCTGGGCGAAGAACTGGCCCGGATCGAGCGCGTCGCCGCTGCGGCGGCGGAAGCCGGCGCTAGCCACTATGTCCTCGGTGGCGGCGCGAAGCGAGCCGGCGGCATCCGGGATGACGACTATAAGCGTCTGGGCGAAGCCCTCGACCAAGCGGGAGAGATCGTCCGCCGCGCCGGACTGCGGGCTCATTACCATCCGCACCTGTCGACCATCGTCGAGGGCCCGGCAGAAGTGACCAGGGTCTTCGGCCTCACCGACCTCGATTTCTGTCCCGACACGGCCCACCTAGCTGCGGCCGGGGGCGATCCGGCGGCGCAGGTTCGCGAATTTTCGGGGCGCATTGGGCTGGTTCACCTCAAGGGTCTGCAGCGCGAGCCTTTCGGCTTTACTCCGCTCGACGCAGGCGACCTGGATAACGGCGCAGTCATCCAAGCGCTCAAGGACATCAACTATTCGGGCTGGGTCATGGCCGAGCTCGATAGCTGGCCCGATCCCTTTGAGGGAGCGGCGCGCAGCCACGCATTCCTGAAACGGCACTTCGCCTGATCAGGCCAACACCAAAGTCACCACAGGGAGGAAAACCATGGGACATTTGAAGACGTCGACGCTGCTAAGTGCTGCCTTGCTGGCTAGCACGATCACTGGAGCAGTTTTCGCGCAAAGCCCGGACGAGGCGCTGGCGGCCCTCGCCAACCAGACACTGAGCACCGGCCCGGGCGGCGAAAGCCCGGTTTCGGCCTCGGAGATCGTTCTCACAGATGACGAGCTGGCCGAGATCAAGGCCATGGGCGCCACTGCGGCCATTGTCATGCACTATGGTGGCGACGACTGGAGCCAGGCCCAGATCAATGGCCTGCAGACCCAGTTCGAGGCCATGGGCATCGAGGTGATTGCTACCACTGATGCCGGCTTCAATTCGGCCAAGCAGGTTTCCGACATTGAAACCATCATGGCACAGAACCCCGATATCATCGTGTCGATCCCGACCGATCCGACGGCCACGGCCAGTGCCTACCGCCAGGCCGCCGAGGCCGGCGTCAAGCTTGTCTTTATGGACAATGTCCCGGCCGGGTTCACCGCCGGTACCGACTATGTCAGCGTCGTATCTGCCGACAACTATGGCAATGGCGTTGCCTCGGCCCATCTGATGGCAAAAGCGCTCAACGGCGAGGGTCAGATCGGCATTGTCTACCACGCCGCTGATTTCTTCGTGACACGCCAGCGCTTCGATGCGTTCAAGGCCACCATCGAACAGAATTATCCCGATATCGAGATCGTCGCCGAACAGGGCATCGGCGGACCCGATTTCACCGGTGACGCCGACCGCGCCGCCTCGGCCATGATGGTAGGCAATGCCGATATCGACGGCATCTGGGCGGTCTGGGACGTGCCAGCCGAGGGCGTGATTGCTGCGGCCCGCGCCAATGGCCGCGACGACTTGGTCATCACCACCATCGATCTTGGCGAAAACGTCGCCATTGACATGGCCCGCGGCGGTTTCATCAAGGGTTTGGGCGCGCAGCGGCCGTTCGACCAGGGCGTGACCGAAGCCAAGCTCGCCGGCTTTGGCCTGCTCGGCAAAGACGCGCCGCCCTATGTGGCCCTGCCGGCCCTGCCGGTCGAAAAGGACAACCTGCTCGATGCCTGGCAGACGGTCTATTCCACCGAAGCACCCGCCACGATCCGTGACTCCATGAACTAGGCGCTCCTCCCGGCGCCTATTGCGGGGGCGGCCCCTCCCTCCAACCGCCCCCGCACAACATTTCCAAAAGCGAGACAGCAAAATGCGAAAGCTCAATGTCGCCATGATCGGTGGCGGTTTCATGGGTAAGGCTCACGCCATGGCCTATTCCGCCATGCCGATGTTCTTCTGGCCGGCACCGGCCATCCCGGTGCGCAAGGTGGTCGTCGATGTCAATCAGGAGATGGCCGAGACGGCACGTGACCGCTTTGGTTTCGAAGAGGCCTCCACCGACTGGCGCGCCGTGATCGCGCGGTCCGACATCGACATCATCGACATCTGTACGCCGAACAATTCCCATGCCGAGATTGCCATCGCGGCGGCCAAGGCTGGCAAGCACATCATCTGCGAAAAGCCGCTTGCGCGGACAGGCGAAGAGTCCAAGACGATGCTCGAGGCTGTCCAGGCGTCCGGCTCCATCCACATGGTGGCCTTCAACTACCGCCGCACCCCGGCCGTGGCCCTTGCCAAGAAGCTGATCGAGGAAGGCCGCATCGGCGATATTCTCAACTTTCGCGGCACCTATCTGCAGGACTGGTCCGCTGATCCGGACAGCCCGCTGTCCTGGCGTTTCCAGAAATCGGTTGCAGGCTCCGGCACCGTGGGGGATATCGGGACACACGTCGTGGACTTTGCCCGCTACCTCGTCGGCGAAATCGCCTCGGTCAACGCGCTGGTCAAGAACCACATCCCCACCCGCCCCAAGCAGGCGGAAGGCGTCGACAAGCTCGGTGTCGGCGGCGGCGACAAGAATGCTGAACGCGGCCCGGTCGACGTCGATGACGAAATGCTGACCATGCTCAAGTTCGCCAACGGCGCCATCGGCTCGATAGAAGCCACCCGCAATGCCTATGGCCGCAATAATTTCCTCACTTTCGAAATCCACGGCACCAAGGGATCACTGGCTTTCAACTACGAGCGTCGCGACGAGCTCCAGGTCATGTTCGCCGATGACGTCGGCGATGCACGCGGCTTCCGCACGGTCTATACGGGTCCCGCCCATCCCTACGGATCGGGGCTTTGGCCCATCCCGGCACTCGGCATTGGCTATGGCGAGACCAAGATCGTGGAATGCTACGATCTGTGCACCGCCATCGTCACCGGCCAGCAGCCATCGCCCAATTTCGAGGACGGCTATCGCATTGCCCTCATCGCCGACGCCATCCTGGCCTCGGGCGAGAGCGGCCAGTGGGTGGACATTCCGTGACCGAGATGGCGATCAAGTCGATCGCGGTGGAGATGAATGCCATCTCCAAGCGTTTCGGCGGCGTCCATGCGCTGCGCGAGGTCAGCCTCAGTGTCTGCAATGGCGAGATCCATGCCCTATTGGGCGAGAACGGAGCCGGTAAGTCCACCATTCTTAAGATCCTGCGGGGCGTCCAGGCCCCCGATGGGGGCACGATTACTATTGGAGGGGAGGCGTTCGATCGCCTCTCCCCCCAACTGGCCCGGCAAAAGGGCGTCGGCATGATCTTCCAGGAAATGAGCCTGGTGCCGACACTGAGCGTGGCGCAGAACGTGTTTCTCGCCAGCGAGCCTATGACGTCGACCGGGCTGATCGATGATCGCGCAATGGAGCAGCGCAGTGCCGCCATCTTTGCCTCGATGGGGGTGAGCGTTGACCCCACTGCCATGGTGGCGGACCTCTCCACTGGCCAGCAACAACTCACCGAAATTGCCAAGGCCCTGTCGCAGAATGCCGAGGTGCTGGTGCTCGATGAGCCGACTTCGGCCCTGACCTCGGGCGAGGTGGATATTCTGTTTGATCTGCTGCGGCGCCTCCGAAGCGAGGGCAAGGCCATCATCTATGTCAGCCACCGCATGGATGAAATTTTCCGCATCGCCGACCATGCCACGGTGCTGCGCGACGGACGGCTGATCGATAGCCGTCCCATCGCCGACTATACCCTGGCGACGCTGATTGCCGACATCATGGGCAAGGAAACCCGTGACCTGTCCGAATTCGCGACCGAGTCTACGGTGCAGGACGACATTATCCTCAAGGTCGAGCACCTCTCAAGCAAGCTGCGCCGGGATGGTGATGTCAGCTTTTTGCTCCGGCGCGGCGAGGTGCTTGGGATTGCGGGCCTGCTGGGAGCAGGGCGCAGCCGATTGGCCCGCATGCTCTTTGGGCTCGAACCGATTGCCAGCGGCACCATTACGCTGCGTGGAGAAACAATCTCCATCGGCTCGGCGCGGCAGGCCACCGAACTCGGCCTGGCGCTGGTACCCGAAGACCGGCGGCGGCAGGGACTGGTCCTGGCCCATTCCATCCAGGACAACATCGAGCTGCCCATCCTTAAGCGCCTCGGTTCGACCCCTTTCGTCGATCGGATGAAATCGCGCAGCACGACGGACGAATTGATCAAGCGCCTCGCCATCAAGACGGCCTCGCGCGAAGCGCCTGCCAATTCCCTGTCTGGCGGCAACCAGCAGAAGATCGTCATCGGCAAATGGCTGGCGACCGATCCCGACATTCTCATCATGGACGAGCCCACGGCTGGCATCGACATCGGCTCCAAGGGGGAGGTGCTGCGGCTGGTCCGCGCGCTCGCCGCCGAAGGCAAGTCCATCATCTTCATCTCGTCCGAACTTGCCGAGCTTGCGGCGGTCAGCGACCGCATCGCGGTCATGTCGGGCGGACGCCTCGTCGAAACGATCGACAAGGCTGACCTTTTGACCACGACCGGCGACGCAGCCGAACTGCGCGCCGAACAGAAGCTGCAACTAATCGTGCAGCGGGGAGGAAACCATGTCTGACACTCTGGCAGTGGCGGGCCGCGAAACACCATTGGGCTATTTCAAGCGCACCTGGCGGCAGAACATCATCTATATCGGTTTCGTCGTCGTGTTCGCGTTCTTTGCCATCACCCTTTACGACAAGGGGTTCCTGGCGCCGAACAACATTCTCAACATCGCCCGGCAGACGGCCATGATCGCCGTCATGGCGGTGGCAATGACGCTGGTCCTGTCGTCCGGGGAAATCGACCTGTCCGTCGGCGCGGTGGCGGGACTTGCTTCGGTCACGACGGCCATGGCTGTGGCCTGGGGCGGGCTACCGGCGGGCATTGCCGCGGGCATCATGACCGGCGTCACTGTCGGGCTGATCAACGGGTTCCTCTCGACGCGGTTGATGATCCCGACCTTCCTCACCACGCTGGCCATGATGGGCATCGCCAAGGGCACTGCCATGTGGATTTCCGGCACCGCCGCCATTCCCGTGCTCGACCGCACCTATCCGGCCATTTTCGGCGGCGGCAATATCGGGCCGATCCCGACCCTGCTGCTCTGGATGCTGGTCGTGGGTGTCATCGGCCACGTTGTCCTGCGTCGCACCAAGTTCGGTCGGCAGATCCTGGCTGTGGGCGGCAATGTCGTGGCGGCGCGCTATAGCGGCATCAATACCAGCCGCATCAAGCTCTGGGTCATTGTCATTTCCGCAGTCACCGCCTCCCTCGCGGGTATGCTCTATGCCGGGCGGCTGCAGACGGGGCGGTTCCAGCTCGGCGAAGGCGACGAATTGTCGGTGATCGCGGCCGTGGTGCTGGGCGGCACCAGCCTGTTCGGCGGCAAGGGCACCGTGTTGGGTTCGGTCATCGGCGCCTTGATGATCGGCGTCATCAACAATGGCCTCATCCTGATGGGCCTCGAATATTCCCAGCAACTCATCGCTCGCGGCGGGATCATCATCCTGGCCGTGGCTCTGAGCCAGGCGGGCACACGCCAAGCCTGACCACCAAGCGATCGGACCCGGATTCCCTGGCAGGCATGCCGGCATTCGATCGCCCTAACCGTGAAAGCGTGCCGACAAGAGCACGCATCACAGATCAAAAAAACCGAGGAGATAACTATGCGTGACGACACGTCCGTACTGCCCCGTGGGAGGGGCCAACGCGCCGCAACGGGCGCGGGGAGTGGCTGGAGGAAGGCGGGGCGGAAACTTGCACTCGCCTTGGCTCTGGTTGCGGGCATCGGTTCCGGTGGAGGCACCGCCTTCGCCCAGGAATGGATCGACACTTGGGCCGCTGCACCCCAGCCTGTATGGGGTCCTGACTTTCTGGCCCCGTTGGGCTATCCCCGCAACCTTTGGGACCAGACGGTTCGGCAGATCGCACGGGTTTCCCTCGGCGGCACGCAGGTCCGCATTACCCTCTCCAATGAATATGGCGATCAGCCGATGGTGGTTGGCGAAGCGCGCGTTGCCCTCCATGACGAAGGCGCGGCCATCAATGCCGGCAGCGACCGCAAGCTGACCTTCAGCGGAATGAATGCCATCACCATTCCCGCCGGCGCTGCGGTGGTGAGCGATGCCGTCAACCTCGACGTGCCCGATCTCGGATCGGTTGCAGTGAGCCTATATTTTCCCAATGTCACGCCCACATCGACCGTCCACAGCGACGGCCGCCAGACCGCTTACATCGTCGCCGGAAACAAGACAGCTGATGTTGAAATCGAAACCGACAATACCACATTGTCACGGCTTTTCCTGAGCGCCATTGCTGTCGACGCTCCGGAAAACGCGCGTGCCATAGTTACCTTCGGCGACTCCATTACCGATGGTGACGGGTCCACTGCGGACGCCAATACCCGCTGGCCCGACATCCTGGCGGAACGCCTTCACGAAGCGGGCGGTGTACCGACCGCCGTTCTTAACGAAGGTATCTCCGGTCAGCGGGTCCTGGCCGACCGCATGGGCGCCAATGCCCTCGCCCGCTTCGAGGAGGCCGTGCTGAGCCATCCCAAGGTGGAAACGGTGATCTTCATGATGGGGATCAACGATATCGGCTGGCCCGATTCAGTGCTCGATCCCAAGGCGGCCGCCCCTGAAGCCCAGGACATCATCGCCGGTTACAAGCAGATTATCGCCCGGGCCCATGACCACGGCATTCGCATTCTCGGCGCTACCCTTACCCCATTCGATAATGCATTCGCCGGCGGCCCGCTAGAGGGCTTCTACAGTGTCGACAAGGAAGCCGTGCGCCTTGAGGTAAACGAGTGGATCCGCACGGGTGGCGGCTTCGATGCCGTAATCGACTTCGACAAGGTGGTGCAGGATCCCGACAACCCGGGCAAGGTCCTGCCGGCTTTCGACAAGGGCGACAACCTGCATCCCAACGACGCCGGATATAGAGCCATGGCAGAAGCCGTCGATCTCGACTTGCTCGACCGCGACTAGCGCTGCGACGGCCGCATCGAGGCGGGGGATACACATCCCCTTGACGACCGGGCGATCGGATCCGGATTCCCTGGCAGGCATGCCGGTGTCCGATCGCCTCAGCCGTGAATGCGCGACCGAGAAGAGCGCGCATCACACACCAAAAACCGAGGAGATACCTATGCAAGACAATCCATCCCGATGGCAACGGCGCTTGCGGCACTGTGCCGTGATTTCCACGAGCAGCATTGCGCTGCTGCTCGCCGGTCCCGTATCGGCCGAAACCGCCATTCCCGCCGTCGAGGGCCCCATTCAAGTGACCGAGGCGTCAGCCATTTTCACGACTGGTGGCACTGACCTCCAGGCCCATGGCTATGCGATCGAGGAATATCTGGTTTCGGGTCAGGCCAATGTTTACGACTGGGGCGCGGACGGCACGGCAACCGAGCCACAGATCGCGACCGCCGACGCGCCTTACACCACGCGCATTGTCGTCCGGCGTCCCGCGGACACGGCGGATTTCAGCGGCACGGTCTGGGTTGAGCTCAACAATCCCTCGCGCGGATGGGACGTCGAGGTGCAGTGGCCCGTCGTTCAGGACAAGGTCATGCGTGATGGTGACATCTGGGTGTCGATGACGGCAAAGCCCAACGTCATCGCCTCGCTGCAACGCATTGATCCCGAGCGCTACGGTCGGCTGTCCATGGCCAATCCCTTGCCGGCGTCCGAACAGGCGTGCGGGCTCCTGCCGGGAGAGGAAGGCTATGATGAGAACCTGTCCCGCCTCTACGAGAATGGTCTGGTCTGGGACATGATCAGCCAGGTCGGGACGCTGGTGCGCGACACTTCCGAGGACGCGCCCCTGGCCGGCTATGATGTCCAGCACGTCTTTGCGACAGGGGAGTCCCAGACCGGCTTTTTCCTCAATACCTACGCCAACAATTTCGCCAATGCTGCCGTATTGGCTGACGGTTCGCCGGTCTTTGAGGGCTTTTTGTCGGCGTCCGGCGCGGGCCGCACAGTTCCGATCAGCCAATGCGTGACCGCCATGCCGGCCGACGATCCGCGCGGCCAGTTGCCGGCTGAGCATGTGCCGTTCATCCGTGCCGATGCCCAGGGCGATATCTTCCTGCTCGGCTCCTACGATTGGCGGCGCGAGGACAATGATGACCCGAAGGCTGGGTATCGCCTCTATGAAATCGCGGGCGCGCCCCACGGTCCGGCTTTCATCACCAACTACCAGCCTGATCCCGAAGCGATCAAGCGGGCCGGCGACCTGCCAACCCAGGTGGCCTATGAATATGGTGGCGCCGAAACCACGGCCAACCATTTTCCGCGCCAGTACTTCGAGCCTGCCATGTACGCCAACCTCGAAAAATGGGTGATCGACGGCGTCGTTCCGCCCAAGTCCGCACCCATCGCCACGACTGAGGGCGAGAGCACTTCGCTGTTCGGTACGGTTTATCCGCTCGCTTTCGAAAAGGACCAACATGGCAATGTGCTCGGCGGCGTCCGCAGTCCATATCTCGACGTGCCCACCGCGACCTATGTCGAGACGGCGACCGCCGTTGAAGGACTGCCCTATGCCTGGTCCTTCGGGCATCAGATCGACTTCGGCACCGCCAAGCTGCACGACCTCTACGGCGTTGTCGGAGCGCACCAGAACTACGTGGCCAAGGTGCGTGCCTCGGTCGACGAGCTTCTTGCGGAGGGCTGGCTGCTCCCCGAAGATGCGCAGCGCATCGTGACCGAGGCCGAACTGCGGCCGGTGCCCTGACAGGCTCGCCGTGGCGGTATGGCCGCCACGGCCCCACAATGCGGCAAAGGCGCGAACAGGTGTAATGCGTGGCCAGATTTCCTCGAGTGCAGAAACCTGACCGGGCAGGGGGGCTTCCGGAAGGCCCCTATGAGGCACAGGATTCGTCGGCTGTACGGTTGGCCTCCAATGTTGCCATGATGCAGACCATCGAGTTTGTGGATGCCCTGCGCAGCACCACCAGCGGTCACCTGGGTATCGACTCGCGTGATCTGGGCATCGTGCTCCACCTGATGCGCAATCACGTCAGCGGGCGGCTGACCACCATGTCCTCCCTGGCTGCAGCCTCGGGGCTGAGTTACGGTACCGCCTTTCGAGTGATCGGGGGGCTCGTAGACGATGGTTTGCTTGTTAGGCGAACCCGTACCGCAACTGGCCGTTCCTTTTCATTGCATCCCACCTCGGAGCTTCTGCGCCGCTGGCAATTGTTTGCCGGTCATACGCGCCGCCTGATCGATCAAGTCAGCGGCGATGGCGCAGGGGTGTTGCGAAAGCCTGTGGCAGACATCGCTTCCGTCATTCCGCCACCCACGGTGCTGGAAACCAAACTGGCGCTGCCGCGTGGATTGCGGCTGCTGGTTCATGCGGATCCCACATTCATGGCCATGAACACGCTCAAGCGCCAGTTTGAGATGATCCTTGGCGTCCCAATCCAGTCCAAAGCCCTGTCTATAGATCGCCTGCGTGCCGAAATTGTCCAGAACGGACAACGCCAAGCCTCGGCATACGACATCATAGCCTGCGACCTGCCTTGGTTCGGCGATATGGTCCGGCGGGGTCGCCTGCGCTCACTCGACGATCTCATCGTCCAGTCCGAAATGGATACCGCCGATTTCCTGCCAGATGCCATGGCCAGCGCCCGCCGTCGTGGCCACCAATATGGCATTCCCCTGCTGAGCACAGCTGAGCTTCTCGTCTACCGGAGAGACCTGCTGGAGGAGGCGGGCCTCGCGCCGCCAAGGACTACCGCTGACACGCTTGCCGTGGCAAGCGCCTTGCATGCGCCTGAACGCGGCCGGTTCGGTATTGCCTGGAATGGCGGGAGAGGCACAGCATTGGGGCATACCTTCATGGTGACCATGGCGGCCCATGGCCAGCCGATCGTCAACCTTAGCCGGACGGCCGACGGCTTTCTGCCCGAGGACATGTCCGACGCCGACCTGCGTCCAATGTTCGACAGCGAAGCGGCTCACGCTGCGGCGGACTATCTGCAATCCCTTCTGGCGGTTTCGCCACCAGGCATACTATCCATGACCTGGTATGATCGCGCGCGCGCCTATACCAGCGGCCATGCGGCCCTTGCCTATGCCCATACCCTGCTTGTGAACCTGTTCGAGCGCGATCCCAATTCTCCGGCCTATGGCAGGACCGGCTATCTGCCCCAGCCAACGGGGCTGACCGGCCGACCGATTTCCCCCCTGGGCGGTTATGCCCTTGCGATCCCAAGCAATCTCGCGCCCGAGCGCATAGCGCCGGCATGGGATGCCCTTAGGGCACTGACATCGGCTGGCGCAGCCAAGCTTTTCATGACAAATGGCAGCCTTGCCAGCCCGCGCTTCAGCGTCAATCGCGATCCGGAATTGAGGGCCATTTCACCGATAATCGATATCGTTGACACCATTGCGCGCCAGGGTGTCCTGCGCGCGTGGCCCCGGCCACCCGTGCCCGGGATCTCCGCCCTAATCACGATAGCCGGAGAGGAAATTCACGACATGCTCAGTGGGCAGAAGAGCCGCGCCGATGCTCTAGCCAGGGCGCAAAGCCGTGCTGAAGCGGTCATGCGCGATCGGGACAAGCAGTAGGACCAAAATGCCATTGAATTCTATCCAATTTGGACATCTTCGCGGGTGGTTCGCCTCAGTGTAGTCCCGTAAGCGTTGATCATGACTAAAAAGCGCCTCTGGCGCAAAGAACGCCGGCCTCTCGTGGGAACTCGTTTTCTGCGTCGAGATCGCCTTGCCTGACGGAGGAAAGAGTTTTGAAACTGGCATTCAACACCTGGGTCTATTCGAGCTTTCCGGTCTGGGTGCCGGCTTATCCCCTCGAAGAGGTCATCAAGCGCCTTGCGCACATCGGCTATGACGGTATCGAAATCGGCGCCGCCAGCCCCCATGCCTACCCCGAATATCTCACCAGGGAGCGCCGTCGCGAAATCCGCCAGATCCTCGATGACAACGGCCTGGCCGTCTCGAGCATGTTGCCCGCCCCGGGCGGCGGCCCCGGTTTCAATGTCGCTTCGGCCAACCCATTGGAGCGGGCCGGCGCGATCGATCAGTACAAGCAGGTCGCAGAGCTCTGCGCCGAATGGGGCGGCAAGACGCTGCTCTATGTCGCCGGCTGGCAGGTCTACGGCACCAGCCGCGAGCAGGCTTGGGGCTGGAGCCGCGATGCGTTGCGCGAAATCGCCGAGTTTGCCCGTCCGCTGGGCATTACAATTGCGGTCGAGCCCACGGCATCCGATAGCAATCTCGTCGACGATTGCGATGACCTTATCGCGATGCTGGCGCAGGTAAACCTGCCAAACGTCAAGGCGATGTTCGACACTTTCCATACGCTCTACCGCAACGAAGTGCCCACCGACTACGTCCACCGCCTGGGTCGCGACCTGACCCATATCCATCTCGCCGACGTAAACCGGGAGCCACCCGGCAGCGGCGTGGTGGATTACCGGAGCTTGCTCGATGCCCTCAAGACCGAGGGTTTTGAAGGCTATCTCACCATGGAGATAGGCTTCAATCGACGCAATGTGGAGCCGGACGACCTGGCCCGGCGCGCTCACGACTACATCCGTTCGTTGCTGGCCTGAGAGCCAGACACCCAGATCACTATTGTTCATAGAAGGAGGAAACTATGACACTTTCGACCCGACGGTCGCTGCCCGTGCTGCTTGCGGCCGGCATCACTGCAAGCGTCTCGATCCAGACCGCAACGGCCCAGACCGTGGTGACGCAATGGGATCAGTTTGCCATGGCCGGCATTACGGCCGCCGGCCCGGCGATGGACGAACTGATCGGCACCTGCGAGCCCGATCTTGGTGGCGCCACAGTGCTGCGGACCATTGCGCCCTCGATCGGCATCCGCGACAGCTATCGCCTTGCCGTCTCGGCCAACAAGACTCCCGACCTTGCCTACACTTGGCCCGCCGCATCGGTGCTGGCCGGCTACGCGCGGGTCGGCGCCCTGGCGCCGCTCGACGACTATTACGAGCAGTACGGGTGGGAGGGCATCAACGACTTCTATCGCGGTCGCAATAGCTTCGAGGATGCCATCTATGGCGTGCCGATGGAGCAGGACCTGATGGGGGTCTATTACAACCCGGCACTGTTCGAGGAAAACGGCATCGCCATTCCCACCACCTATGCCGAATTCCAGGCTGCGGCCGATGCGTTCAAGGAAAAGGGCATTACGCCCATCGCCTTCGGCAATCGCGACCGCTGGCCGGCCACGAATACGCTGAGCCTGCTGCTCGGCCTGTCGGCCGGCAAGGCAGTGGAAGAAGAAGTCCTCTTCGGCGACACGCCCTGGGCCAACGAGCAGTTCAAGCTGGCGGCAGAAACCTTCCAGTCTTGGGCCGAAAGTGACTATTTCCCCAACGGCTTCAATGGCATAGGCTATGATGAAGCCAACGCGCTGTTCCTTTCCGGCCGCGCCGCCATGACCATCACTGGTACCTGGGTGCTCCAGGACATGGCCCGGGGCGCCTCGTTCGATCTCGGCGTCTTCATGCTGCCGCCTGTGGCCGAAGGCGTCGCGCCCGGCACGATGTGGGGCGAAGGTTCGCAGTGGCAGGTCTCTGCCAATGCCAGTCAGGAAGTCAAGGACGCTGCGGCGGCCTATATCAACTGCCTGATTTCACCCGCCAGCCGCGAAGTCTGGGTCGAAAAGGGCTTCCTGGTCCCCATTGGCACCACGCCCGAAGAACTCGAGCAGTGGGACGCACTGCCCATCGTGAAGTCGTTCTACTCGCAAGGTCTGGCGACACCGGACGCCAATTTCTACGACCTGCACACCACCCTGCCGGAAAGCGTCACCCAGGTCCTCTATGCCGAGTTGCAGCGCCTTATCGGCGGCGACACCACAGCCGATGAGTTCCTCGATTCGATGGATTCGGCCTGGCAGACGGCCATCGACAACGGCGAGCGCTGGGTCCCCTGACCGTTCTTGCTCTCCCAGGTGGGCTCCCACGGGAGCTCGCCTCTCCTGTCCATGATGCGAGTGCGCCATGCTGACCACCCGATCCGCCTATCTGTTTCTGGCGCCTTCACTGGCCCTCTATGTGCTGTTCGTGGGCCTGCCCATCCTTCAGGTCTTCGGCTTCAGCTTCTTTGACTGGGACAACGGCATTGCCGGCGACTTCATCGGCCTTGCCAATTACGGGCGGCTGCTCGCTGATGGTGTGTTCTGGACCGCGCTCTGGCACAATGCCATCTGGGTAGTATTGACCTTGGCCTTTCCGCTCCTTGCCGGGCTGGTCATCGCCGCCATTTTGGCCGAGCGCAACGCCAGTGTGGTGCGCTGGTTGGGCGCCATCTATTTCATCCCTCGGACGATCCCGCTGGTGGTCGCTGGCATCATCTGGGGCTGGATCTACAATCCCATTTTCGGCCTGCTAAATTTCGGGCTGGAGGCCGTGGGTCTCGGCGGGCTGGCTGGCGCCTGGCTGGCGCAGGACAATACCGCGCTGCTCTCTCTCAACGTCGTCGGTGCGTGGACCTTCTTCGGCTTCTGCGTGATCATCTACCTGGCCGCCATCCAGTCGATCGATCCTTCGCTTTACGAGGCCGCGTCGATCGATGGGGCCAGCTGGTGGCGCAAGTTCCGCGACCTCACCGTGCCCCTGCTGCGCGGCTCTACCCTATTTCTCGGGCTCTACGCCGCCATCGAGGCCATGCGCTTCTTCGACTTGGTCTGGGTCACGACCCAGGGCGGGCCGGGATATGCCACGGAAGTGCTCACAACCCACATCTACAAGACCTTCTTCCTCGTCGGTGACTTCGGCTATGCCGCCACTCTCTCGGTCGTGCTGCTCATCATCGTTCTTTCCATCAGTGCCGGCGCCTTTGCCCTCTTGAGGAAGCCATGACCAAGAGTACCCGCCTCGTTCAGAACCTGATCCTCCTGGTTTTTGCGCTCTATGCGCTGGTCCCGGTCTATCTGGTCTTTCTGGCCGCCATTCGCAGCGAAGCCGATCTGTTTTCTGGGCCGCTGACACTGAGCTGGCCGATCAACTTCGCCAATTTCGGCCGCATCTGGAGCGAAGCGGGCTTTGCCACCTACTTCATGAACAGCGTCATCACTGCGGTCAGTGTCACCGTACTGGTGGTCTTGACGGCGCCACTGGCCGGCTTTGCCTTTGCCAAGATGAACTTTCGGGGCCGCGAAGTGCTCTTCGGCCTGTTTCTCGCCGGCCTCGTGGTTCCGGCGCCTTCGGTAATCGTGGCGCTCTACGGCAACCTACAGGCGATCGGCCTCATCGACAATCGCATCGGGGTGATCCTGCCCCAGGCGGCACTGCTGATGCCCTTCTCGGTCTTTATGATGCGCACGGTCATGCAGGACGTGCCCGACGAACTCATCGAAGCGGCGGTAATGGATGGCGCCGGCCTGTTCAAGATTTTCCTCACCATCGTCGTGCCGGTGGTCAAGCCTGGCCTCATGTCCCTGGGGCTGATCACCTTCCTCTTCGCGTGGCAGGAATACCTGCTGCCGCTGGTGGTGTTCCAAACCGAAAGTCTCAAGCCGCTGACCGTGGGCGCAGCCAGCCTCCAAGGCCGCTACGGGGTCGACTATGGCGGCATTGCCGCCGCGGGCCTCATCGCGTTTGCGCCGCTCGTCGTGCTGTTCCTCGCCATGCAGCGATCCTTTGTGCGCGGCCTCACCGCCGGCGCCGTCAAGTAACAGGAGAAATTCCATGTCCCAGATGCAAGCTGTCTTCCTGCCCGGAAACAAGCAGGTGGAAATCCGCTCTATTCCCGTGCCCGAAGTGGGACCGGACGATGTGCTGCTCGAAATGCATGCCTCGTGCATCTGCCGCAGCGACCTCAGCCTCTACTACGGCAATGCCGTCGTCGGGGGAGGGGACGCGACAGGGGGCTTCGTCTGCGGCCATGAGCCAGCGGGCACCGTTGTCGCCACGGGCAAAGGGGTGACCGAATTTGCCGTCGGTGATCGCGTCGCCGTCTACCTCGCCATCGGCTGCGGCGTCTGCGCTCATTGCCGGCGCGGCGACATGCACCTCTGCCCCAAATGGAAATGCCTCGGCTTCACCTATGATGGCGGCAATGCCGAGTTCATCAGGGTGCCGGCCCGCAATCTGCTGAAAGTGCCGGGCGACATGTCCGCTGTGGCTGCTGCCATCTCCACCGACGCGTTCGGCACTCTGTTCTCCGCCTGCCGCAAGGTCGGCGTCAACGGGCTCTCCCGCATCGGCATCTGGGGTCTCGGCCCCATGGGATCGGCCGGCGTGCTCGCGGCCAAGGCGCTGGGAGGGCAGGTCGTTGCCCTCGACCCCATTGCCGAGAGGCGGGAATTTGCCAGTAAGCTTGGCGCCGACCTGGTGCTCGACCCCACCGATCCCCAGGCGGCGCAGGCCATCCGGGAGTTCTCCGGCGGCGAGGGGCTCACGGGCGCCATCGATTGCTCGGGCAATACCGCCGCGCACAATATGGCACTCGATGCGCTGGCACCCCTGGGACGGATGGCCTTTGTAGGCGAAAATGCCCAGACCACCATCCGCCCCAGCGACCAGCTCATTCGCAAGCAGCTGACCGTGTTCGGCTCGTGGTATTTCGGCATCAACGAATACCAGGACATCCTCGCCACCCTATCGACGCACAGGATCGACCTGGAACGGCTGGCGACCCACACCTTCCGGCTCGATGAAGCCGAAACCGCCTTCCGCCTCTTCGATCAACGCGAAACCGAAAAGGCCGTGTTCGTCCGCTAGGCCGACCGGAGCCGCATTCATGGCCAAACTCACGATCAGCAATCTCGATAAGCGCTTCGGCGCCTTCGACATCCTCAGGAGTGTAAATCTGGAAATTCCGTCCGGCGAATTCGTTGTCTTCGTCGGGCCATCCGGCTGTGGCAAGTCGACCCTGCTCCGGTGCATTTCGGGTTTGGAGACGGTCAGCGGTGGCACGCTGAACATTGATGGCAAGGACGTCACCAATGTGCCGCCGTCCCAGCGCGGCATTGCCATGGTGTTTCAGTCCTATGCGCTCTATCCGCATATGAGCGTGTTCGACAATATGGCCTATGCGCTCAAGATTCAGAAACTGAGCAAAGCGGACATTGATTCCAAGGTGCGTGACGCGTCGCGCAAGCTGCAGCTTGAGCCATTGCTGGACCGCTTGCCGCGACAGCTTTCGGGTGGCCAGCGCCAGCGTGTTGCGATCGGTCGCGCCATTGTGCGGGATCCCAAGGTTTTCCTGTTTGACGAACCGTTGAGCAATCTGGATGCGGCCTTGCGGGTACAGACCCGCCTTGAAATTGCGACCTTAAAGCAATCGCTCCCTCACACCACGATGATCTATGTCACTCATGATCAAGTCGAAGCCATGACTCTGGCTGACCGTATAGTGGTGCTCAACGCTGGCCGGGTCGAGCAGGTTGGAAAGCCGCTGGACCTCTACGAACGGCCCGCGTCATTGTTCGTCGCAGGTTTCATCGGCTCGCCCAAGATGAACTTACTCGTCGGTGAACATGCGGCAAGATTTCATGCCTCGACCATCGGTGTGCGTCCAGAACATCTGACGGTCAGGTCCGGTGGGGAAGGCTGGGCGGGCAGGGTGTTGCGTACCGAACATCTGGGCTCGGAATCGTATATTTACGTCGATATCGGTCTGGAAGAGCCGATGATCGCCCGTCTGCCTGGTACATCAGTGTTCAAGCATGGCGACGCCGTCGTGCTTCAGGCGAGCGAGCAGGCCATCCTGAGGTTTGATGCGAAGGGCGGCAGGATCGATCGGATGCACTGACGTCCGGCAGCAAGGCGCCCCCTTCCGGTCATTTAAAGAGCAGGGACGATGTCCCGCTAGCCGCCGGTCCGGTTTGGCTCATGACTTTCGCTTGGAGGTCGAACTGCACGACAGCAAGTTAATAGGTCCGCCAGATGCCCGGTGTGCCCAGTTCGATCAGATGGCCATCTGGGTCTCGGAAA
>NZ_JACIEW010000010.1 GCF_014197055.1 Devosia subaequoris
CGCCAGTCCCAGATGAATGTGCAGCGCATCCTTGCTCAGGTGCAAAACTTCGCTGAGTTCAGTCTTGAGCGCATTGAACATGGTGCCCCTCCTCGGCCGGACCTAACATCGCCGCATTAGCGACAGGTTACGACCCCTCCCCATGACGGAGCTGGCCCGAGCCACTTCTGCTTCGCCATCGACGCCGAACAGCTAGACGATTGGGAGTCCCATCTTGCGACCCTCAACATCCCGGTCGAGGCACGAATGGCTTGGGATCGAGGCGGCAAGAGCCTCTATTTCCGAGACTCAGATGGCCATCTGATCGAACTGGGCACACCGGGCATCTGGCGGACCTATTAACTTGCTGTCGTGCAGTTCGACCTCCAAGCGAGAGTCAGAGCCAAACCGGACCGGCGGCCAGCGGGACATCGTCCCTGCTGTTTAAAGACCGGAAAGGGGCGCGTTGTCGATCGGCAGGTGCCGACCCCCATGCGGCCATTCGTCGGCTTAACAGAATCTCTCGAAAGCTGACAGTTGAGCGCACGGCGAGACAACCAGGCGAACAGCTTTCGGTCACATCGGGCACTCACTCGGCGTGAAGCTCCTCCCAATCTAGCTCTTGCATCTCTAGTGGCTAGAGGTTGTAGGCTTTGGCCGAAGAGCGAAGCAGCACCCAGCTTTACTCGTTATCGCGATAAGGAGATAGCCTGTGCCGCACGATCACAGCCACGCCCATTTGGATCCCAAATCGGGAGACCGCCGGGTTTCAATCGCGATCTGGGCCAATGCCTTGCTCACAGTGGCCCAGATTGTCGGCGGCATCCTCTCAGGCAGCCTGGCCCTTGTCGCGGACGCTCTCCACAACTTCTCGGACATGGCTTCGCTCGTCATAGCGTTCGCCGCCCGCAAAATCGCCCGTCGGCCTGCGGATGAACGCATGACCTTTGGCTATGGGCGGATCGAGATCGTGGCCGCCCTCGTCAACTACACAACCCTGATCCTCGTCGGCTTCTACCTGATCTATGAGGGTGGGATGCGGATGATCGACCCGACCGAAGTCGAAGGCTGGACGGTGGTTATACTAGGCTGCGTGGCATTGGTAGTGGACACCCTCACTGCGGTTCTCACCTACTCGATGCAGAAGGGCAGCGTAAACATTCGGGCGTTGTTCCTGCACAATCTTTCCGATGCGCTCGCCTCGGTGGCCGTTATCGTGGGCGGTGTCCTGATCCTCCTCTATGACATGCGATGGGTCGATCCCGCTATCACCATCGGCATCGCGCTCTACATCCTGTACCTGGCATTTTCTGAGATCAGCAGTCCCATTCGAACCCTGATGCTCGGCAGCCCACCCGACTTGGATGGTAATGCTGTCGTTGAAGCGATCCGCTGCGTGCAGGGCGTCAATGACATCCACCACGTGCATCTCTGGCAGATGCAGGAGCACGAGGCCGCCCTGGATTGTCATGTGGTGCTCAACGAAGATGGCTGGGGCCGCATTGACGAGGTGAAACAGGAGATCAAGCGCCGGCTGAAACGCGGTTTTGGTATCGGCCATTCCACACTGGAGTTCGAGGAGGCCGGAAAAATACACAAGGACGCCAGCCTCTTCGGCCACAATACGTGAATATAGCCGCACCCGGTCCTGACAGCTTCGATCACCGCTGCAGCGACGTCAGCTTATGGCCGTGGTGGGCTGCCGCAAGCTGACTGGCCGCTTCCACCCGAAAACGACAAAGCTGGCCGCGGCAGGAACGGCAGCTAGTGGGAAACGGAAAAGGTGGCGCAATGACCGTTGTGGGGCGCGCATCTGTCCGGCGGGTTTTTGGAAGCCCCCGCCCCACAATCCTCCAAGCCAGCGCCTAAAGTGGGGCGCCGATGTGACCTCCATTGAATCTGGCTATCGTGCCGATCTGGAGCACCCTTAGGGTGCAAGTGGCCGCCAGTTATCTCCGCCCCCTTGCCGGAAAGCGGCTGCTCCCCGTTGGCGCAGTTCACTTGCCGGTAGAGGTAGCCCTCGAGGCGCGCCATTAGCTATAAACGCCGGCGTTTGCCGCATCGACCGCTTCAATCACCCAATCAGCGTGACCGGCGCGAACCAACTGCTCAGGGGTCTTGTCGCCATATCCAGGCACCCGACCAGTCGCGAACCATTCCTCGGCCCCTTGGGGGTCAGCGAAGCGATCTGCTACCCGCTCCATAACCAGCGGCTTGTAAAGCTCGACCTGCTTGTCGCCAAGCTTCTTTAGGTTCTCGGTCACTTGAGTACTTTCCAGTTTTGCTTCAGGCCCGACACTTGAGGCTACCAGATACTTCGCGGCACCAGCCCGTCCAACACCCCTAGCATGAAGGACAGAACTCTCGGTATCAACGCCGGGCCGACGCCGTGGAACAACTGCTATTGCCGCTGCCCTTCTCCAAACCTGACGGACGGTTATCCACTCCGTCGCGGGCGCTAATGCGGCGTAAGGTGGGAGACCCGAACCAGTCGGTCAGCAGCCGACCCCATTGTGGTCATTCAAGGCGTTGGCAGAAACACAAAATAGCTGCCATTATCGGTCCGTCAAATGAGGACAATGGCTTGATCTCGTTCTTCTTCACTTTCCTTGCCGCAACTTCGGCTGTGAGCAGCGACGGAATAGTGCTGGCAGGTCAGCCTGGTCCAGTTGCTGAATGTATAATGGACAGAACGCACACTAACGGGTGGCACGTTGAACTGGAGGATATCGAGGCCGGCAGCGTTGTCACGGCCAGAAGCCAGGATGGACGCATCGAATGGTCGATCAGCCTTTCACAATTTCAGGCGTTCCAGTCTGTCTCGTTGGCGTCGATCACCTACGGAGCAACCACCCGCGACGTCTTTCACAGCAACATTTGGCCAATGATTGAAGATTGTCAGGCGATCAACAACTGACGCATGGCAACAAATCCAATGTCCGCTTCTTTGCCGGAGCTTCGGAAAACCAGCCAGTCCCCTTCCCACCCCATTGCAGCCGATCCATATTCGAGCCGCGGCGCCCATAGTCCCCCCTCCTGCCCAGAACGGGATGGCGCGCGAACTGGACTTCTAGGGCTTCCACTTCGACTCAGGAAGGTCGGACCTGCCGCCAGGAGCTGGTCAGAATACATACCAGGAGGGCGAAGTTACTCTGGCTAACGATCACGGCAGTGTTGAACGTCACTTTTCTTCGCTTCCTTGACGATCAATGCGCGGTAGAGATCGATTGAGGTCCTGCTCCGAAAGGCCTCGGCTGCGGGCGTTGTAGAGCCACACGGCGAACTTTTCCAAAAGGCGGTTCCGCTCTGCTTTGAGAACCTCGATCTCTACCCTAATTGCCTCATTTGTTCTCAGGGCCATTGCTAGATCTGGGGGGAGTCCCTCATCATCCGGCTTAAGCTTCAAAGGTTTCCGCTTGCGATTACGCTCTTTGGCTTTCTTGAAGGCAGTGGTGATCGAGAAATGTTTGTCGAGACCCTGCCGCGTGTAACGCGTCCCGAGGACGCCTTCCACCCGGTCCACTAGGTGTGTCCACGTCAGCTTTCCGGTCCAGCTCGACAGCAACCCGACAATGCGGTCGACGTCTTCATTTGAGAGGCGGGTGTTCGACACGCCTAATCCTCCCACATCGAGGTCAGAGCATCCTGTTCGTTGAGGTCATCAAGCTCCGTTTCCGAGCCGCTGCCATGCGTGATCCCGAGGGCCTCTCGATCCCGAAGCGCCATGGCGACTTCGTTATCCAGCGCACCGTCTGGAAGATTGACGATCGTTCCGTCGGGCATGGACTGGTCGTCATGTGCGGCGAGCATCATCTTCTGACGCGTTATTCCCCGGGTGTGCGCCGCAACCCATCTGTCGGCGCCATAGTCTTGTTCACCAACAGCGCGCAGTGCCTGGTCGAGTTGGTTTTCCGACAACTGGAGCCGCTTCTCCACCTTTGCCCTGTGGTCGGCATCGCCCTTCACAAACACGTTCTCGCTGCAGCCGAGGCAGTCCCCGTGACTTTGGCAAGGCAGCAAAGAATAGTCGTGGACACAGATTCCGAAGTCGGTGATCAGCGCCGAGCCAATCTGAGCGTCCAGGAATTCTCGGCGATCTACGGGTGTGTTTATGCCCTGTACTTGGGCAGCCTCGAACATCGGCCCCACGACCCGGCCGTTGAGCATTGCCTCCCTTATTTGGGACAGTGTTTCCTCCGGCGTGACATGGTTATAGGCCTTGTTTTGCGCGATATTGCGACCGCTCCATTTGGCGATGTCGATCTCACTCATCCCCCTGAGCTGGGCGACAGTGTTAAGCCAATGGCGAAAAGCGTGCGTTCCTAGGCGTATGGGTGAGCCATCTTTCTCGGTAAAGCCCCAACGTGTAAAGACACGGCGCTTAACATCGCTACTACCCAGCCAAGCGATAAACGCATCGAGGGTAGCTTGCATAACGACGCTCGGATTGGTTCCCCTTGAACTGAGCTGGTTCCGGAACAACACGATCATCGTTTCAGAATAATGCTGCGTTTGATCGCCATTGAACACCGGGAAGTCTCGGGGCAACATAGGCAGTACGGCATCGGTAAGATCTTTCAAGCGTACGCCTCCTGAGCGGTCAGAACTTAGTCGATGCTCTCTAAGCCAATTGGCAGTGGCGCGAGGGGTCATCCCAAGTACACTTCCAACATCGTGAAGGGGTACGTATCCAGACCGGCGGCAGTGTAGAAGCTCATTGGGAAGCCACAGTTCATTGGGGTTCTTCTCATACCAAGCTGCCACCTCCCTAGCTGGCGTGCACATCTCGACAAGTCGGCGCACAGCCTCCTCAACAACCGTGATCATGTGGGTCGGCACCCACTTGACCTGAGGCGGTTCATTCTTACCCGGCCACACGCGAAGACCATATGTTTGAATCATCTCGCAGGTTTCCGGCGCCTTGGCCTCTGAACGGACCTCGCAATCAAGACGAAGCTGGAGGGCCTCGTGAGCGCGGAGCGGCACCGACATCAGAATTGCGGTCACGGCGCTGAACAGTCGGTCTTGGAACTCGACGCCGTTGCGAAAAACGTGCGCTAGGGCGTGGAAAGCCTCAGGGCTGGGAAGCCGGTTCGCCCGCCATTCCTTCGCAACTACTCCGAGTTCCAGCGTCTTGTCCGTCGGTGATCGTACAGCGGGCTTCCAAGGAAAGGGATTGCGCAGAAATCCGCGCTCGAGGCAGAAATTGTGAGTCCGCGCAAGGTTTTGGGCGAACTGATAATGCCGGTGGCTCCCCACACCTTCGCGCGCCATTTCAACGGCTCGATTCAACACGGCGACATTCAAGTTCTCGATGGCCGGTTCGACACCCAAGTCCCTAAAAGAGCTTTCGATAAGCTGGAGCGCTTCCAAACGCAGCCGGATTGGTTGAAACCCAAACGGTTTTGCACTTTGCATCCACCGAATATAAGCCTTGGCGAAGTGGATGAACGAAGGATGTAGGGGTTCACCGACAACTTGGTGCCACCGTGTGACAGTCGCCTGCCGATTGTAGAATGCGAGCACCCGCCTATCGATGTTTCGGCTCTTAGTAACAAAGGCATGGCCTACCTGCCAGACGTTATGGTCCCACTGATCGTGGTCGATAAGGACATTGATCTGGGTGCGCACCAGTTCAATGAAGTCATGAACCTTGATGGACGCTAGAACGACTTGAGGGGAGGCAAATTCGCGGACCTGACCACTCATGCCCCTTTCTCCTCGCGCATGCCTTCGCAAAGCTGGATCACCTGCGCAACCGCGAGAATAGTTCGATCGCGGATGGTATAGATTTTGGGATCGGTCGCTTCAGCAATCATCCGCTCTCTGTCTACCACCAAAGCCTCCAGAAAAGCCTCGTGTGGCCCATCGATCCAGGGTTTGAAGTGCCTGCATGTGTAGCAAGCGAACGGCAAGGTAAGCCCGCAAAAGCTCATCTGTCCGCAGTCGCCGAGCGAAACGTCCACATTGTTGGCGAGCGAGCGATCATAGATCTTACTCGCGTTGCCGGCACCCGTGGCACCGCCCCCCTCCGTAGTGACAACTACCCCAGCAAAAGCCTGAGCCAGCGGAGCCATGTCCATTGCCAGGTGTTTGTCCAAACGAAGTGCCATTTCTGGGCTAGCCTCGTAGTACACGTGGACGTTCTGGGTGTCGCTATGGTCAAGCAACTCGGCGAGCGTGTGCTTATCGACGCCGTTGTCCGCAGACCGCTGCCCAAGGGTGATGCGGAAGCGCCTTGTGTTGGCCTTTAGGCCACTTAACCCCTCGATGACCTGCTGTATCCGTTTTGCGATAGCGCGTGAGGACATATGATGCTGAAGGCCGGGCAGATGTCCTGGGCCTTCATCCCAGAACATTGGCCGATCAGTGCTATCCATCCCTGGATCCGCAAATTTCACCTTATTCTCAGCGATTACCGCTTCTAGAAGCTGCCCGAGCTGCTTGCTGCAGTATCGGGACTTAAATGCTCCTCTATATGCAGTATCCCTCTGTTTGGCACGAGGAATTCTCAGTTCATAGCGTTTGACGCCATCTATGTTTTCGGTGACTAGGTCACACTCTTTGAGAGCTGCAATCTGGATTGTTCGCAGTCCATATGACAACAACATCCAGCCAGTAGCGAAATCAGAAAGCTTGATCTCACCAGCGGCATAGGCGTCATTTAATGACGACTGAATATTGAGCAGCTCAACATCGGTGAAAGCTCCGGTGTTGGGATCCCTGGTCCGGACTGAAGTGCCTTTTATGTTCCCGCGCAAGGTCGAGTCGCGGAGGTAGTTCGTCGCCTCTTCGGAGGCTATCCCAAAGCCAAGCTCTGCTAAGCCTGTTAGCAGCACCCGCACGACTGACAGCTTCCACTCCGTCGTTCGGTTCAGCTTGCCGCGGTAGGCCAAAACGTGCTCGATCTCGATCTGAGCGATTGGATCGCTCCGTGTTCCCAAGGTCGCGCGGTAGAACCAGATAAAATTTGAGTATAGATTTTGGAAATGACTGAATGACTTGAACTGCAGATGATGCAGAAGGCCGCCCTTAAGGAGAGCCACCAGTTCGGCACTCAAATTCTCAAGGACGCTGAAGTCAAACTCTCGAATGCCATATGCGAGTGATGGAATAATCCATCTGTCTCCGCTGACATCTACAAGAACGCCCTCAGATGTAAGCACAGAAGGAGGAAGAGCTGGGAGCGCCCGGCCGGCGATAGGGTTGTTAAGAGTAGTCATTCTTCTGGTCCCCGCCCTTTATGTCAAAACCATCCTGCATTACCCGCAGCTCTTCATTCGAGCGTCTGCGTACGGTTCTTTTCAGATAATGCTGCGCCGAGTTCTCGTTCCGCCACCCCATTAAGCGAGCGCGCCACTTCACCTCGTGCTCGGCAGGTATCCTGTTGAGATCCGCATGTTCAGAGAAGGCATCGTTCCAAGTATGCCGAAGGACATGAGGCGACAGGTCGTCAGGGAGATCAGGGATGCGCTCCCGAAGCGCCTCAAAGATCTTGTTAACAGCCGAAAGAGACAGTGGCGCACCGTCAACTGAGTTCACAATGAGGAACGGGTGCCTCCTGGCAGCTGGCAATGCGGAGCGGTGACGTAAGACATACTCGTGGACCAGCTCTACCAGACGACCGTTAAGCGCAAGGAGACGAGACTCTGTCTTGGTGTTCGGCTTGCGCGTCCGTGGATCCAGAGGATCGTCAGGCCGGCGATGAACCATAACGGTTCCGTTAGACCCCAACTCGAGGTCATCGACTCTAATTCCCAGCAACTCCCCACGACGAATTCCGAGATCGAGCAGCAGGCGCACTATGACGTAGTTTCGGAAGCGCACGTCTGCACGGAAAGGGTTATCTGGATGTTGAGGCTCGATCACTCGACGCAGTTGGACGACCGCCGCACGTTCCATACCCTCACGTTCGCCTGCTCCATTCTTACGGCGCGAACCGACCGAGGTCACGTAACCACGTAACAGACCCAGGCAATCGTTTCGAGCGGACGCATACCTTTTAGCTCGCTGCGGCCATGGAGAAAGTTGCGACTGGATATCGGCACTTGTGAACTCAATAAACGAATATGCAGCGGACAGGCGATTCCGGCGTTCATCAACGTCAACGCCAAGCGCCTGGTCGGAGGGGAGCTTGACGACATTGGTCGCCAACTCGGCCAGAACGCCCTGGCGATATCTCCCAATGACATTGGATATGTCGATAATCTCAGTGAGCGAGAAAAAGGTCCCCTCTGCTAACCGACCTTCGACACTAACCCCACGGAGCTCGGCCCAAAGGAAGAGGAACATCAGTGAGCGAAGGTCATTCTCGATTGTGCTCGATTGCAGGTTCTGAGCGCGCCGCAGCGCGAGCGACCAGAAGGTTGGACCTTCGAGCGGCAGTCCGGTTTCCTTTCGAACGAGGAAAGGAAAGCGCTCCCCTTTTAGAAAGCGCACCGAAACAACAGCGAACGGGTTTGGGTTCTTAGTTGACAAAAACAAACGCTCCATCCGGGCCTAGCAAAGACCGTAGCGGATGGAGCGTTACTCAAACCTCAAGCCCCAGTTAATCCCGGGGTTTCGAGTTTACCAGTTTACAGAATAGCCTTGTTCCACACTAGAACGGGATGTCGTCATCCATGCCGCCGGGCTCGAAGGCCGGTGCATTTGCTGCCGGGCGACGTCCGCCGCCACCACCGCCACCGGAATTGTCGCGCACGCCGCGGAAACCGCCATCGCCTCCACCGTAGCCACCACTGTCACCCGAGCCTTCGCCCCGGCCGTCCAGCAGCACCATGGACGAATTGAAGTTCTGCAGCACAACCTCGGTGGAATATTTGTCCTGACCGGACTGGTCCTGCCACTTGCGCGTCTGCAGTTGGCCTTCAAGATAAACCTTGGAGCCCTTCTTCAGATATTGCTCGGCAACGCGCGCCAGGCCTTCCGAAAAGATCACCACGCGGTGCCACTCGGTCTTTTCGCGCTGCTCGCCACTATTGCGGTCGCGCCAGCGCTCGGAAGTCGCGACGCTCAGATTGACCACTTTGCCGCCGCTCGGCAGGTTCCGCACGTCCGGGTCGTTGCCCAGATTGCCCACTAGAATGACCTTGTTCACGCTGCCAGCCATGGCGCATATCCTTCCAATTCAGTCCCGGTCTGCCCGGTTACGGGACGCTTTCTCTCAAGGGCCAAGCCGCCGCCCGGCGCGCGGCCTTCAACCCGTTTCGCCGCACCATAGACCTTTCTGCGCGCCGTTCACCTGACAAATACGGTTCTGCACAGAACGGTAAGACAGGCTGCAACGGCTGCCTCCGCCCCTCTGTTCACTCTATGTTCTATTTCAGCGAACAGAAGTCAAGTCCTTTCCCCCTGCTGACACCATATGTCAGCAGGCTGCATTATCCCACGCTTGACCGAATCCCACGTGTTCTGGTTACGTTCACAAAATCTTGAGCAGCTGAGTTGACTTGCGGGCAGCATCCCGAACGCCTATTTCTTGGCCTTCGCCGCCTCCCCCCGCCGCCGGCGCGACTTGCTATGGACCCGATATGACCGAAAAGCCCAGCCTCAACCGCGAAATCGTCGTGCGCGGCGCCCGCGAGCACAATCTCAAGGGCATCGACGTCAAGCTGCCGCGCGACAGCCTGATCGTCATGACCGGGCTCAGCGGCTCGGGCAAATCGTCTTTGGCCTTCGACACTATCTATGCCGAGGGTCAGCGTCGCTATGTGGAAAGCCTCTCAGCCTATGCGCGCCAGTTCCTGGAAATGATGCAGAAGCCCGATGTTGAGCACATTGAAGGTCTTTCGCCAGCCATCTCCATCGAACAGAAGACAACCAGCCGTAATCCGCGCTCAACGGTCGGCACAGTCACCGAGATTTACGACTATCTGCGCTTGCTCTATGCGCGTGTCGGCGTCCCCTATTCTCCCGCCACTGGCCTCCCCATCGAGAGCCAGACCGTCTCCCAGATGGTGGACCGGACTCTGGAACTGCCCGAAGGCACCCGCCTTTATCTGCTGGCCCCAATCGCGCGCGGCCGCAAGGGCGAGTTCAAGAAGGAACTGGCCGACCTGATGCGCAAGGGGTTTCAGCGCGTCAAGATCGACGGCGACTATCACGAGATCGAGGACGCCCCGGCGCTCGACAAGAAGTTCAAACACGACATTGAAGTCGTCGTCGATCGTCTTGTTGTTTCAAAAGACATCATGGGGCGCCTGGCAGAGAGCTTCGAGACGGCGCTGAAGCTGGCCGATGGCATCGCCCTGGTCGAATTTGCCGACGAGAAGGATGATAATGGCGAGCCGCGCCGCATCACCTTCTCGGAAAAGTTCGCTTGCCCGGTCTCCGGCTTCACCATCGCCGAGATCGAGCCGCGCCTGTTCTCGTTCAACAACCCGTTCGGCGCCTGTCCGGTCTGCGATGGCCTGGGCACTGAACAGAAGATCGATCCCGACCAGATCGTCCCGGATGCGACGCTGTCGCTGCGCGACGGCGCCATCCTGCCATGGTCCAAGACCAGCGCGCCCTATTACCAGCAAACGCTTCAGGCCGTAGTGAAGCATTTTGGCGCCTCGACCGGCACCGCCTGGAACGAACTGCCTTTCGACGTGCAGCACGCCGTGCTTTACGGCACGGACAGAACCGCGATCAATTTTGTCTACGACGATGGCCTGCGGCAGTACAAGACGACCAAGCCCTTTGAGGGCGTGATCGGCAATCTCGAGCGCCGCTATCGGGAGACCGAAAGCGCTGGAATGCGCGAGGAGATCGAGAAATACATGTCCGCCAAGCCCTGCGTGGCCTGTGGCGGCTATCGGCTCAAGCCCGAGGCCCTGGCGGTCAAGATCGATGGCCTGCATGTCGGCAAGGTCAGCGAAATGTCGATCCGCAATGCCAGCCAGTGGTTCATCGCCCTCTCCGACAAGCTCACGCCCACGCAAAGCCAGATCGGCGAACGCATCCTCAAGGAGATCCGCGAGCGCCTGAAGTTTCTCAACGATGTGGGCCTGGAATATCTCTCCATGTCGCGCAACTCCGGCACCTTGTCGGGCGGCGAAAGTCAGCGCATCCGGCTTGCGTCGCAGATCGGGTCGGGCCTTACCGGCGTGCTTTATGTGCTGGACGAGCCTTCGATCGGCCTGCACCAGCGCGACAATTCACGCCTGCTCGAAACCCTGCAGCGCCTGCGCGACCTGGGCAATACCGTCATCGTTGTTGAGCATGACGAGGACGCCATTCTGACGGCGGACTATGTGCTCGATATCGGCCCGGGCGCCGGCGTCCACGGCGGCAATATTGTCGCCGAAGGTAGCCCGCAGGACATTCTCAACCATCCTGACTCGCTGACCGGTAAATATCTCTCGGGCCGCATGGGCATCCCCTTGCCCGCCGAGCGCCGCGAAGGTCGCAAGGGCAAGGCGCTGTCTATCAAGGGCGCCACCGGCAATAACCTCAAGAATGTCTCGGTCGATGTGCCGCTCGGCATGTTCGTGGCCATTACCGGCGTCTCGGGCGGCGGCAAGTCCACCCTGATGATCGACACCATGTATCAGGCCATCGCCCGGCGGCTGAACGGCGCCCGCGTCGTACCCGCCCCGCATGAGAGCCTGACTGGTCTCGAATTCCTCGACAAGGTCATCGATATCGATCAGTCGCCCATCGGCCGCACGCCACGCTCCAATCCGGCCACTTATACTGGCGCCTTCACGCCTTTGCGCGAGTGGTTTGCCGGTCTGCCCGAAGCCAAGACGCGAGGTTACGGCCCGGGCCGCTTCAGCTTCAACGTAAAGGGCGGCCGCTGTGAGAAATGTCAGGGCGATGGCGTCCTCAAGATTGAGATGCACTTCCTGCCCGACGTCTATGTCACCTGCGATGTCTGCAAGGGCAAGCGCTACAATCGCGAGACGCTTGAGGTTCAGTTCAAGGGCAAGTCGATTTCCGACATTCTCGACATGACCATTGACGAGGGCGTCGAGTTCTTCTCCGCGGTCCCGACCATCCGCGACAAGTTCGCCACCCTGCAGCGTGTGGGCCTGGGCTACGTCAAGATCGGCCAGCCCGCCACCACCCTGTCCGGCGGCGAGGCCCAGCGCGTCAAGCTATCCAAGGAACTCTCCAAGCGCGCCACCGGCCGCACCCTCTACATGCTGGATGAGCCGACCACGGGCCTGCACTTCCACGACGTCGCAAAGCTGCTCGAAGTGCTGCATGAACTGGTCGAGGGCGGCAATACGGTCGTGGTCATCGAGCACAATCTCGAAGTCATCAAGACCGCCGACTGGATCATCGATCTTGGCCCGGAAGGCGGCGATGGTGGCGGCGAAATCGTTGCCATTGGCACGCCAGAAGCCGTAGCGGAAAACCCACGCTCGCATACCGGCATCTATCTCAAGGAAATCATGGACCGCCGCCCGAACGTCGCGACCCGAGCTGCGGAGTAAGGCACCTACCCCTCTCCCCTTGTGGGAGAGGGTGGATCTGCCAAGGGCCCGACGGGTGAGGGGTTCCGGCCCATCCGCCCGTCGGGCACCTTCTCCCTCAAGGGGAGAAGCGTGGATCAGCGTCCGCGTCGCAATTAGATTAGCCCCATCCGCGCAAGTTCTGCGGCAATCTCGGCTGAATTCTCATTCGCCCCCGCCTCCAGGTCCGGCGGCGCGTCCTCGACGCGCAGATAGCGCCAGCCCTGAAATGGGCGCTTGGGATAAGGTACAGTCCGGACAATGTCCGGCGACATGATGATGTCGCAATAATCCTTGCCCTCGGCATCGGTATAGGGCGCCAGCCGCAAAATAGGCTGCCGGCAGCAGATCGAGCCAGACATAACCCAATAGATCGAGCCCTGCCCTTCCATTTCGGCGCCCCGCTTGGGCATCATGCGGGTGCGATGGACATGCACATCCTCGCCGTAGTCCGCGCCCCACCAATGGGCGCGCTGGTCCCGGTAGCTCTCTAATTCTTCCACGGTGGACACGCCAACGCAGAGCTTGACCATATGGATCATGCCAGCGTCCCCGGGGCCACGCGGCCCTGAATCACGTCGATTTCGTCATCATCCACGATCCAGGGCTCCTGCAGCGCCAACGCCCGCCAGTCCTGGAACGCCGGCAACGCATAGATCGCCTCGACGTAGCATTGCGCCACGTCGGACACCGGCAATTCATAGGTGCGCAATCGCGTCGCCAGTGGCGCAAACATGGCGTCCGCCGCGGAGAATTCCCCGAACAGATAAGGCCCACCCGAGCGCGCCAGCAAGTCACCCCACAGCGTTTCCACGCGATGAAGATCCTTGCGCACGGCATCGAGGTCAATTTTGCCGGGATGGCTGGCGCGCAAATTCATCGGTGCATGGCTGCGCAGGGCTGAGAACCCGGCATGCATTTCCGCCGCTGCCGCACGGGCCAGCGCACGTTGGGCGCGGTCGCTCGGCCAGATCGCCTTGTCGGGAAAACTGTCGGCCAGATATTCAATGATGGCGATGGTCTCGGGCACCACCAGTTCCCCATCGAGCAACACCGGCACTTTCGCCGTCGGGGATCGCGCGGCCAGGTTTTCCTGCCAGCCCGGCCCGGACAATTGCAGCACTTCGTCTTCAAACGGAATCTGGAAATGCCGCAACACCAGCCAGGGCCGCAGGGACCAGGTTGAGTAATTGCGATTCCCGATCAAGAGCTTCATCGAATGTCCTCACGCACAGGAGCACTTGGTTTTGCGGTTCACAAGCGCCGCCGTCAAGCAGTTGGAGCCACGTTCAGCCCCAAAGAAGAAGGGCGCCCAGTGGCCGGGCGCCCTCCCCTAAACTCTTTGCCAGTGAATAACTCCAACGTCTCTTCTAGACGCTAGCAACCACGGAGAAAACCAGCCCCACAGAAACGAGGCATACCAGCGCCCAGCTCATCGTCTGCCAGGCTGAGGTCTTGGTTTGACTGCGCATAGATCGCTCCTTGTCAGTCGTCCACACCGACCGGGTTGGGTCGGTAATGAATCGTTAGCCGTGTCCTAGATGGGAAGCAAGCGGCCAAACTGCAACACTGCGGCCCTGTGGAAAATGACACTTCGGTGTCAAAACAGGCCGAACCAAAGCCCTGCGATTCCCAAAAACGCAAAGAAGCCAATGACGTCGGTGATCGTGGTGACGAACACTGCCGAGGCGATCGCTGGGTCAGCCTTGAGCTTGTCGAGGGCCAGTGGAACAAGAATTCCGAACGTTCCGGCCACGATCATGTTGATCACCATGGCCATGCCAATGACGATTCCAAGCTGCACATCGCCGTAGCGGAACGCCGTCACGATGCCGATTAACACCGCGAAAATCACCCCGTTGGCCACACCAACCACCATCTCGCGGCGGATCAGGCGCCTCAGGCGCCCACCATCCAGCTCCCGCATCGCCAGGGCACGCACCGTTACCGTCATGGTCTGCGCCCCGGCATTGCCCCCCATTGAGGCAACAATGGGCATCAAAACGGCCAGGGCCACCATCTGCTCGATCGTGGCGTTGAACAGCCCAATGACGAGGGACACCATCACCGCTGTGAACAGATTGACGACCAACCAGGGAACCCGGCTCTTGACGGTATCTAGGGTGGTGTCGGACACATCCTCGTCGCCCACGCCGGCCATGAGGCGGATGTCTTCCTCCGCCTCCTCCTGGATCACATCGACAATGTCGTCGATGGTGAGGACACCGACCAGCCGACCGCTTTCGTCAACAACACCGACTTCGACCAGATCGTAGCGCTCAAAGCTGCGCGCCGCCTCTTCCTGATCTTCTTCTGCGTTCACCAACACGAAGTTGGTGTTCATGATGCTGTCGATCTTGGTGACACGTTGTGTGCGCAGGAACTTGTCCAACGGCAAAGTGCCCAGCACCGTATAGGACGCGTCGACCACATAAAGTTGGTAGAACTCGTCCGGCAGGTCTTTCTCTGCGCGCAAATAATCGATCGCCTGCCCCACCGTCCAAAACGGAGGAATGGCGATGAAATCGGTTTGCATCCTACGCCCGGCCGAATCTTCGGGGAAATCCAGGCTGCGCTTCAGCGTCAGCCGCTCAAAGACGGGCAACGCTGAAAGAATTTCGTCCCGATCGATGTCTTCGAGGTCTTCGAGGAGGTAAACCGCGTCGTCATTATCAAGTTCGGCCACGCCCCGGGCAATCGCCGCATTGGGCAAGGCTTCCATGATTTCAAGACGAATGCTCTCATCCACCTCGGTCAGGGCCGAGAAGTCGAATTTCTCGTCCAGCGCATGCACCAGTGCCAGGCGCTCGGCTACGTCGAGTTGTTCGAGCACATCGCCCACTTCGGAGTGGTGCAGCGGCTCCATGACCGACGCGACATCGTCATTTCTACCCGCCTCCAGAAAGGCGCGCAGCCGCTCGAGCCAGAGTGCACTGATCCGGCCGTCCGCATCGCGGAACACATCGTTTTCATTCCCGGTGTTGGAACCGGGCGCCGGATCAAATTCTTCGCTCATCGGGAGCCCTTTGTGTTTCTGGGGGTTTCAGGGGCAAGTAAAGCTGTAGCCAATCACCCTGTGATGCGCCAGAGTGGGGACGAGGCTTTTTCATCTATTGCGGAGAACTCGCGCAAATGACCGATGCCAAGGACCTCGAACGCGCCTTTGACCGGGTTGTTCAACTCGTTGAACAGCGCGGCCTGCCCGGCACATCCCGATCAAGCGGCACCTCCCCGGCCCTTCTGGTCGCGGATTCGACGCTTGCGGCGTTGCAGGACGAGGCCGTGCTGGCGCTGGCCTGCCCCGAGCATCAGAAGGTGCTGCTCATGGACATCTCGCCAAAGGTCTATTTCGAGACCGAACAGCAGATCGGGCAGAATGTCGTTCTGGTTCATCTCGACCGGATCGACGACGAGGAACTCTCCCTGCGCCTGCACGATGCCTGGGAATATGTCGCGCCGGACAATCTGCGCAAATATGTCGACTAGCCGACCACATAGCCAAGCCGCCCCGGGTGCGACCAGGGACGGCTTGCAATGTTTCCAGCAGTTGGACGCCCGTGGTTAGTCCACCCGCAGCCCGCTTTCCTTGTTGAAGCCATGCAGCGCATCGATCGGTAGCACAAAGTCAACGCGATCGGCCTCACCCACGCTGGCGCGGCCCTGCTGTACCAGGATCAGCGTCTGCTCGATCCCCTCGACCCGGACATAGAGATGGCTTTCACCACCCACCGGTTCGATCAGCTCGACCATGCCGGAAAGCGCAATGCCCTCGCCCGCGCCAACGACCACCTGATCGGGGCGGATGCCGACAATATCGGTTCCCTCTGAAAGATTGGGCATGGTGCCGCCCGCAACCGCTCGCAGCGCCGCAATGGGCAGCAGATTCATCGGGGGCGAGCCGATGAAGCCGGCTACGAACAACGATGCAGGCCTGTCATAGAGCTCGATCGGCTTGCCGACCTGCTCAATCCGCCCGCCATTCATCACCACGAGGCGATCTGCCAGCGTCATGGCTTCGAGCTGGTCATGGGTCACGTAAACGCTGGTGGTCTTTAGCGAGCGCTGCAAGCGGCGGATTTCGATGCGCATCTGCCCGCGCAGCTTGGCATCGAGATTCGATAGCGGTTCATCGAACAGGAAGGCCTTGGGCTGGCGCACAATGGCCCGGCCCATCGCCACACGCTGGCGCTGGCCGCCCGAAAGCTGGCGCGGCTTGCGGTCGAGGAATGGCGTGATTTCCAGGATCCGGGCTGCCTCATTGACGCGGCGATCGATTTCGTCGCGCGGCGTGCCGCGGTTCTTCAGGCCATATTCCAGGTTTTGTCGCACGCTCATATGCGGATAGAGCGCATAATTCTGGAACACCATGGCGATGTCGCGCTCAGCCGGCTCCTTCCTGTTCACCACATCTTCGCCGATGGAGATCGTGCCATCGGTGATGGTTTCCAGCCCGGCGATCATGCGCAGCAGGGTGGACTTGCCGCAGCCCGATGGTCCGACCAGCACCACCAGCTCGCCATCATCGATGGAAAGATCCAGCGCATGAATGGCCGTGACATTGCCTTGATAGACCTTGCGAACGCCCTTGAGATCGATACTTGCCATTTTTCTTATTTCTCCGTTTCGACCAGGCCTTTGACGAACAGGCGCTGCATGAAGATGACAATGAGGACCGGCGGCAGCATGGCCATGACCACGGCCGCCATGATGGTGTTCCATTGCGGGTCGGCATCGGCCACGGCGGCCATGCGTTTCACGCCCATCATCAATGTGTAGTATTTTGGATCGGTGGTCACCAAAAGCGGCCACAGATACTGCATCCACCCGTAGATGAAGAGGATGACGCAGAGCGCCGCGATATTGGTCCGCGAGAGCGGCAACAGGATATCGCGGAAGAATTTGAGGGGCCCGGCCCCGTCCACCCGCGCCGCTTCCATCATCTCATCGGGAATGGTCATAAAAAACTGGCGGAACAGGAACGTTGCCGTCGCCGAGGCGATCAACGGAATGGTGAGACCCGCATAGGAGTTGAGCAGCCCCAGGTTCGCCACCACCGCGAAGGTGGGGATGATACGCACTTCCACGGGCAGCATCAGCGTGATGAAAATCAGCCAGAACGCCAGCACCCGCCCGGGAAACCGGAAATAGACGATGGCATAGGCCGAGATGATGGAAATGGCGATCTTGCCCACAGTGATGATGATCGCCATCCAGAGTGAGTTCCAGGCCATCAGCCAGAAGGGCGCGACGCCGCGACGCTGTTCGGTCAGTACCTGCACCACATTGTTCCACAACTCGGCACCAGGCAGCAGCGGCATCATGCCGGACGAGAGCACAGTCGGCCCGTGGGTCGAGGCAATGAGCGCGATATAGACCGGGAACACCACGATCACGACGCCGCAGATCAACACGAAATGGGTGAGGAAAGCCAGCCAGGGACGATTTTCGACCATTGACCCGCCCTCCTAGTACTGGACCCGGCGTTCCACGTAGCGGAACTGGATCACGGTGAGCAAAATGACGAAGAGCATAAGAATGACCGACTGGGCCGAACTGGACCCCAGATTCAGCCCGATATAGCCGTCGGTATAGACCTTGTAGACCAGCGTATTTGTAGCCTGGTTCGGCCCGCCAGCAGTGGTCGCATCGATCACCCCGAAGGTGTCGAACATGGTGTAATTGAGATTGACGATCATCAGGAAGAATGTGGTCGGCGAGAGCAGCGGGAAAACAATGGTCCAGAACCGCTTGAACGGCCCTGCCCCGTCGATCGCTGCTGCCTCGTTGAGCGATTGCGGCACTGATTGCAGCCCGGCCAGGAAAAACAGGAAATTGTAGGAAATCTGCTTCCAGCTCGCCGCCACGATAATCAGGATCATCGCATGCGCGCCGTTGAGCTGGTGGTTCCAGTCGACGCCGAAGAACTCCAGCATATAGGGCAGGATGCCGGTCGAGGAATTGAAGATGAACCACCACAATATGCCGGCCACGACGGGCGAGACGGCATAGGGCCAGAGTAGCATTGTCGAATAAGCCGTGCCCGCACGGATCAGGCGGTTCACTGCCACCGCCAGCACCAGCGCCAGCCCCATCGAAATGAGTGTCACCGCCAGGGCGAACAGGGCCGTGCGGCCAACCGAAGCCAGGTAATCTGGCTCCTGGAACAGGCGAAGATAGTGCAGCAGGCCAACGAAACTCGTCGAGAGCCCGAACGGATCTTCCCGCTCGAAGGAGGATTTGACCGCCTGTCCGGCCGGCCAGATGAAGAAGATGATCGTGATGATCAGTTGCGGCGCTACCAGAAGATATGGCAGCCCCTGCGAGGGAAAGACTGTGCGTTTGGTATCCATCGACCCGATCCGCGGAAGCGCCAGTTGTAGCCGCTTCGGTAAAGACGAATAGGCGGGGCAGACCAGCTGCCACCGCCCGGTAGTGTCAGTCCGCCTTACTGATTGGCAGCCTGGAAATCGCGCAGGATCTGGTTGCCGCGGCTGACCAGATCATCGAGCGCCTGCTGGGCCGACTTGTCGCCGGTCAGCAGAGCCTGAAACTCCTGGTCGATCACGTCACGAATCTGGACGTAATTGCCGAAGCGCAGGCCCTTGGAGTTTTCCGTCGGTGCGTTCAGGGTCATCTGCTTGATGGCCACGTCCGAACCCGGATTGGCTTCGTAATAGCCCTGCTCCTGACCGAGCTCATATGCGGCCTGGGTGATAGGCAGGTAACCTGAGAACTGGTGCCAGTCGGCCTGCACCTCGGCCGAAGAGAGGTACGAGAAGAAATCGGCAACGCCCTGGTACTGGGCTTCATCGGCGCCCTGCAGCACCCACAGGGTCGCGCCGCCGATGATCGAGTTCTGCGGCTCGACTTCTTCATAATGCGGCAGCATGCCGAAGCCGACTTCAAAGCCCTCGGCATTGGCCAGAACGCCAGCACGCGAGGCCGAGGAGTTCATGTAGATGGCGCATTCACCGGTGTAGAATTTCGACGGCGCATCTGCACCACCGCCCGGGCCACCATACTGGAAGACGCCTTCATCCTGCCAGTTCTTGAGGTTTTCCCAGTGCTTGGCCTGCAGCGGGCCGTTGACGACGAACTCGGTGTCCAGGCCACCAAAGCCGTTCTCAAGCGTGCCGATCGGCTGGTTGTGCCAGGCCGAGAAGTTCTCCAACTGTGCCCAGGAGATCCAGCCGGAGCTGAAACCGCACTCGGCGGCACCCGCATCCATGATCTGGCGTGAGAAGGCTTCAAGCTCTTCCCAGGTCTTGGGCGGCATTTCCGGATCAAGACCAGCGGCCGCGAACGCGTCCTTGTTGTAGTACATGATCGGGGTGGAGGAATTGAACGGCATCGAGAGCATATTGCCCTCGGTGTCGGTGTAGTAACCCACAACCGTTGGCAGGAAGGCGTTGGGGTCGAAATCGGCGTCCATGTCAGCCATCAGCTGGTACACGGGATAGACGGCGCCCTGGGCCGCCATCATGGTGCCGGTACCCACTTCGAACACCTGCACGATTTCGGGCTGCTCGCCAGCACGGAATGCAGCGATCGCAGCGGTCATGGTCTCGGCATAGGTACCCTTGTAGACCGGCGTCACGACATAGTCGGACTGGCTGGCATTGTAGCCGGCCACAATTTCTTCGAGCTTTTCGCCCAGTTCGCCACCCATGGCGTGCCACCAGGTCACTTCGGTTTGCGCAAAAGCCACGGAAGTGGACAGCATCAGCGAAAGGGCAGCAAGGCCCGCGCGGTTCAGAGTCTTCATGGTTGTCTCCCAATGGGCCGGTGCGACCGCGTTGGGTCACCCGGCTCCAGCCAGACCTGCATTGTGTGTGAGCGCCGGCCCGGATGTTCGAAACAACACGAAACAAACCGAAAGCCCCGGCGCACAAGCCGTTCGCCCTCGGGCACCGACCTGCCCGCCCCCTCTATTGGGCTTGCTTGACGTTCACTTGAAGCTTTGATGACGCTTGGATGACGGTTCACATCGATGAACGAAAAGTTCGTTTGAACGCGCAACTACCTCGCATTTCTTGGAAACTTTTCATCTCGTCACCCTGTCGAAACACACCACGCTCTATCGTCTTAGACAAAGCGACACGCGAAAAATCGGACAATGGTTCTTCGGGAGATGTTGCGACGACAAGCTTTGGAGCCGAAGATCTGGTTCTATCGGACCGCAAGAGGACTCCAGAACGAGCGGAAATCAAAGGGACAGTACCCAGTATGCCGAAATCAATCACCACGCTGCGTTGCGCCTGCGGCCAGTTCAGCCTTGAAGTCATTGGAGACCCGTTCAGCGCATCTGAGTGTCACTGCAAGTCCTGTCGCAGCGCCGCGCAGCGTCTGTCCACCCTGCCCCCGGCCTTTCCCATTGCCGCTGACAATGGCGGGGTGCCCTACGCTCTCTACCGCAAGGATCGGGTGCGATTCCCCGACGGCACCACCACGCTGACAGAATTTCGTCTCCACGACGACGCACCGACGCGACGGGTGCTCACCACGTGCTGCTATACCCCGGTGTTCCTCGAGTTCGAAAGCGGTCACTGGGTCAGCCTGTTTACCGGCCTCTGGCCTGAAGGCCAGCGCCCCGCTCCCCGGATCCGCACCCAGACCGGCGATGTGCCGGACGGCGAGACACTCGACGATTCCCTGCCTGCCGGAACCCTGACAACAGCTGGCTTTTACGCCAAACTGCTCGGCGAGCGGATCGCCATGGGCTTCAAGTCCCCCAAGATCACCGTCAAGGAGAAGATCGATGCCTGACGCTGACGACAAGATCACCATCGGCAATGTCAATCATCCCGACCACAGCGAGCGGGTGGACCGCGCCAAATACATGGCCATGCGCGATGCACTGATGACCATCCTTCCCGCCGAGCCGTCGGGGCTGACCGTGGCCGAGGCCAAGGAAGCACTGCTGCCGCACCTCTCCCAGGACCTTTTCCCCGGCGGCGCAAAGGCCGGCTGGTGGCTCAAGGCCGTTCATCTCGACCTGGAGTCAAAGAAGGTCATAGCCCGCGCCAAGGGCAGCCCGGTGCGCCTGTTTAGGGTCTTAGAGGAATGACGAGGCAACTGTGACGAAGAAATCGTCCCTGATCGCGCTTGGGCTCCAACTGGCTCTTGTCGTGGCTACTCTTGCGATGGCCTTGGTAGGGCGAGAATGGAGACCAGAATGGCTGGAACAGGCCTTCATGGCATCTGCTATCGCGTTCCTGCTACTTACGCCCTTCGGGTTGATGAGCATATTTTTCACGTATGGATATCGCTTTCTAGCAGAACGGCAAATTTACCGGGACGAAGTGATCCGGCGATTGGCGCGGGGCTATCCAGAAACGCTCCTTATGTGGAGAGAGGCGCGCGACGATATCTGGCGGAAGCATTCATCGCGCGATCCTTACTGGAGGCATTGAATAGGCAACAAAAAAAGCCGCCTTGCGGCAGCTTTTTGTTCATCACCGGAGTGACTGGTGCGGTCGAGAAGACTCGAACTTCCACATCTTGCGATACAGCGACCTCAACGCTGCGCGTCTACCAATTCCGCCACGACCGCACAGTGTGGTAGAAGCTTCAGTTCCGTTGGTCCCGAAGCGAGTGGGGGTTTAGCAAAGCTCTTGCCCAACCACAAGCGGATAATCGGAGATTTTCGCGTCCTTGTGCAAAGACCTCCAAAGCCTTGCCCGGAAGCGCTGGCCTCAGCCGAAGCGCAACACCTTCTCGGTGACGAACACCCGCAAGTGCCCCTCTTCCACATTCACCTCGCCCTTGGCGACCAGCGTGCTATTGGCATAGATGCGCAAGGGATCGTGCTCGGTGGCGTCCAGTTCGATCACCGCGCCACGGCCCATGCGCAGCATATGGTGAATCGGCATGGTGGTCGCGCCCAGCTCCACCGTGATATCGACTTCAATATTGTCCAGGGTGTTCATAAATAAGGTGCAGTCCCGGGTCCGACGCCGCAGCGCCAAGGATTCGTTTGCCCATGAGGGTCAGCCAGAGATGGTTATGGAAGTCTTAACAAACGCAAATGAAGCGTGCCAAATCGACGCGAAACTGCACCGCGATGACGCCGGGCCTGTTCAATGGCGCATATTCGAGCGTCCGCTGGACTACGAAACGGCCCTGGTCATGATGGATGAACGGGTGGCCGCAATCGCTGCCGGCGAAGCGCCCGAGGCCGTCTGGCTGCTCGAACATCCTCCGCTTTATACCTCAGGCACCTCGGCCCGCCCCGAAGACCTGCTTAGTCCGCGCTTTCCGGTCTATCCCGCCGGGCGTGGCGGGCAATTCACCTATCACGGCCCTGGCCAGCGCGTGGCCTATGTCATGCTGGACCTGACCAAACGCGGCCGCGATATCCGTTGCCTGGTGCAGGGCCTGGAACAGTGGGTCATCGACACGCTAGCGGCTCACAATATCTCCGGCGGGCGCCGCGAGGGTCGCGTCGGCGTCTGGGTGTCGCGCCCGGACAAGGGTCTCGCTCGGGAGGACAAAATCGCGGCCATTGGCGTTCGGGTGCGCAAATGGGTTACCTTTCATGGCATTTCGCTCAATATCGCGCCCGACCTTTCCCATTATGACGGCATCGTGCCCTGCGGCATCACCGACCAGGGCGTGACCTCATTCGAGGATCTGGGGGCTCTGGTCTCGATGGCCGAAGTTGATTCGGTGCTGCGCGGGCGGTTTGAAGCGATTTTTGGACCCACCAGCCTTGCCATTGCGGCACCATCCGACCAACTTGCGCAATAGACGAGGGATTCTAGGAGCCTGCCATGACTTTGGATGACTTGAAGCGCCTACTGACGCGCCAGACCCTGTTCCGGCTCGACGCGATCCTCTCGCCCAAGCTGGTGCCCATCTTCTATGCATTGGGATTGGCGGCAATCCTGCTCTGGGCCGTCAGCCACTTCTTCTTCCGCTTCGGCACCGGTTTTGGCGATGGCCTCTGGGGCCTCTTGGAGATTGTGGTCTTCGGCTTGCTCTCCCTGGTTGGTCTGCGCATTGGCTGCGAGGCGCTGCTGGTCTGGTTCAAGAGCCAGGAGGCCACGGGCGACACGGTGCAGCGCTCGCGCTTCTCCGCATCCCTGCTCGACGAGGTGCGCGACGCCATTCGTGATCTGGCCGAAGAGGGCGACGAACGCGACTTTGCCGAGGCCGATGAATACATCACCCCGGCTACCGAACCGCTACCGCAGACCAAACCTGCCGACGAAGCGCCCCGCGAACCGGCCACCAAGCCCGGGGAAACCCACAAGCCTCGCCGCACTGCCAAGCGCACCCCGCCCAAATCGGTCACCTGAACGCAAACAGGCCGCTCTTTCGAGCGGCCGTCGCAGTTTCGACCCTGGACGGGCTTAGCCGACCCTACTTTCCGTTCACGGCCCAGCGGCCCGGACCGGCGAAGACCAGGAATAGGAACACAAAGCAGAACAGAATGGCCGCGTCGCCGCCATTATTGGTGGGAAAGAAATTGGCTGGCGCATGGGCCATCCAATAGGCAAAGGCCATTGTGCCCGAGGCGACGAAGGCCGCCGGACGGGTGAACAGGCCGATACCAATCAGAATGCCGGTGATGATCTCGATCACGCCGGCAAACCAGAAAATCGAGAACATAGGCGGCGCAAATTCGGCGGCGGGGAAGCCCATCAGCTTCTGCGTGCCATGGGCGAGGAACAGCAGCGCTGCAACGATGCGCAACACGGACAGGGCTTGCGGCGCGTATGCGGAGAGACGATCGGTCATAAGAAAATTCCTTCTTGCTGCGCCGAAGGGCGCTGAACGGACTTTTGACCTAACCCGCAGCCGGATCGGGCCAAACCCGGCAATCACCGCACGCGCTGTTCACTCAGACGAAACAGTGACTCTCATGCGTTCGTGGCCCACTGCATTGCAGGCAGACCCCTGTTGCCGGTCAGTCACATTGCGTAACCGTCAAACATTCTGTATGACGCGCCATCCTACCCCGCACCGGAAAATGTGACGCGCATGACTCAGGCGCCCAAAATCGGGCTCGTCAGCCTCGGCTGCCCCAAGGCTCTCGTCGACAGCGAGCGTATTATGACTACCCTGCGCGCGCAGGGTTATTCGTTCAGCCGCGACTATGCCGGCGCCGATGTCGTGTTGGTCAACACCTGCGGTTTCCTCGACAGCGCTAAGCAGGAAAGCCTTGAGGCTATTGGCGAAGCGCTCAACGAAAACGGTCGCGTCATCGTTACCGGTTGTCTTGGCGTCGAGGAAAACCTGATCCGCGAAACCCATCCGAGTGTGCTCGCCATCACCGGCCCGCATCAGTACGAGAGCGTGGTCAATGCGGTGCATGACCACCTGCCGCCCGTGCCCAACAAATTCGTCGATCTGGTGCCCGAAAACAGCCTCAAGCTGACGCCACGCCACTATGCCTATCTCAAGATTTCCGAAGGCTGCAACAACCGCTGCTCCTTCTGCATCATCCCCCAGATCCGTGGCGATCTGGCATCACGTCCTGCCGCCGGCATCCTGTCCGAGGCCGAAGGTCTGATCCGCTCCGGCGTCAAGGAGTTGCTGGTCATCTCGCAGGACACCAGCGCCTACGGCCTCGACATCAAATATGCGGCCAGCAAATATCGCGGCCGCGAGGTCAAGGCCAAGTTCTACGATCTGGCCAAGGAACTGGGCGAGCTCGGTGCCTGGGTGCGGCTGCACTATGTCTATCCCTATCCCCATGTCGACCAGATCATGGAGCTGATGGCCGAAGGTCTTGTCCTGCCCTATCTCGACATTCCCTTTCAGCACGCTTCCCCCAAGGTGCTCAAAGCCATGCGCCGCCCTGCGCATCAGGAAAAGACGCTCAACCGCATCCTCGACTGGAAGCGCCAGGTTCCCGACCTCACCGTGCGCTCCAACTTCATCGTCGGCTTCCCCGGCGAGACCGAGGAAGACTTCGAGATGATGCTCGACTTCATTGAGGAAGCCGAGATCGACCGTGCCGGCTGTTTCAAATACGAGCCCGTCACCGGCGCCACCGCCAACGAGCTTGAGGGGATCGTGCCCGACGAGGTCATGGATGAACGTTTCGCCCAACTCATGGAAGTGGCGCAGAACGTCTCCTTTGGCCAGCTGCAGAAAAAGGTGGGTCGCACCATCGACGTTATCGTCGACGACGTCCGTCCCGAGCAGAATCGAGTGATTGCCCGCTCCAAATGGGATGCCCCGGAAATCGACGGTCAGGTCATCGTGAATCAGGCGGACGGCATCAAGATCGGCGACATCGTCCAGGTCACCGTCACGGACAATGACGAGTACGACCTGTTCGCGGTGCCTGTCAGCGCCTGAGGGCCTAAAAACGTGATGGCCCGCGCGGAACGGACGCGCGGGACCGGCGTTCGGTGATGCAAATGGAGGCTCACATGGAACGCTATTTTTTCAACCACAGAGATCAGGCCGGCGACCTGCAGATCGATATCGACGGCATCATGCTGCCCTCGCTGCATAGCGCTGTCGACGAGGCCAGCTTTGCGGCCAGTAGCGCCCTCGGCCTGTCCGATGGCCCGATCCGCGGCTGTTTCGAAATAGAGGACGGCGCACGAAAGCTGGTTGCCAGGGTCCCCTACGCGGTAAAATCCGACGAGCCCTAGCGCGCAAACGCATTGAACGGATTATCATGCGTCAGCCGCGTGATGGTCTGTTCGCTCACCCCCTTGTCGCGCAGCTTGGGCAGGAAATGCTCCACCAAATGCGTGTAAGGTTGAGGTGTGCCCCCACCCGGCTTGGCAGGATCATACCAGCCCCTGTCATGGCTTAGGAGCAACCGCTCCCCCTGCCCGGCATCAAGCGCGCGCATAACCAGCCCCACAACATCTGCGTCCGGCGCCCGGCCGATATGGTCGAATTCCAGCCAGGCACCTCGCCCGAACACCTCCCGATGCAGGCCGAAATCCTTCTCCTCCTGGGTATGGATCGAAAGGAAGCGGCTGGCCGATCCGCCCTCCGCCTCGATGATGTCGAGCTGATCCAGCACGACCCGGCCCCTGATCGTATGCGAACCGATCAGCGCTCCGGTCTGCGCCGAAGCCCGCGCCGCCGCCCGCAGGATCTTGCTCTCCATCGGCGTGATTCCATCGTCGCCCGCGCTCACCTTGATCCAGGCGGCAACAACCCCGGTGTCATCGACCCCTTTGGTCAAATGCCCCACCATCCAAGCCTCGAGCTCGGCTTCGCTAGCGGTCGCCACCCAATCGGGAATCCACGGCTCGCGGTAATTGCCGGTCGGCACCACGATGGGAAATCCGGTCGCCTGCGACACCGCCAAATCCAGATCCACGCGCAACCCGACCCCGCCGGTGGAACATTCGATCAGCGCCGTCACGCCCTGCGCCTTGATGGCCTCAATCTGAGGCGCCATCAGCGCTACCACCTCCTCGGCATCGGCTTGGGCATAGCCCGGCTGGCCGGGCGTCCGCAAATCCACGAAAACATGTTCGTGCGGCAGAATCAGTCCGAGCTGTTCGCGCCTAAGCGGCCCCAAAGTAGTATGTAATGTCGTCATCAAGCCCTCCCGGAGTGGCAAGTTTTCCATACCCCCCTCGCGGCGGCAATCGCCCCCGGTCTATAAAGCTCCCTGCTTGCGACTTTCATGGCGCCCTTTGCGTTATGGCCGTTCGGACCCGGAGTAGCCCATGACAATCCCGCAATTGCTCGCATTTCTGATCATTGCGGGCATGATGGTCGCCTTCATCATGAGCCGTTGGCGCTATGATCTGGTGGCGGTCTGCGCCCTGCTTGTCGGGCTATTGTTCGGCGTTGTGCCGTTTGAACGCGCCTTTGTGGGCTTTTCCAACGACATCGTCATCATTGTGGGCAGTGCCCTGGTCGTCAGCGCCGCCGTTGCGCGCTCCGGCATCATGGAAATCCTGATCCGGCGCTATCTCCCGCGCATGAGCAGCCCTCGGGTGCAATTGATCGTGCTGGTCACCATCGTCACCGTGCTCTCAGCCTTCGTGAAAAATATCGGCGCCCTGGCCATCATGATGCCGATCGCCTTCCAGATGGCGCGGCGCTCCCGGGTCTCGCCGTCGATGTTTCTCATGCCCATGGCCTTCGGCTCCCTTTTGGGCGGGTTGATGACCCAGATCGGCACCTCACCCAACATCATCGTCTCCGGCGTGCGTCAGGAACTGACCGGCACCGCGTTCACCATGTTCGACTTCACCCCGGTCGGCGCCATTCTGGCCGCAGTCGGCGTTGTCTTTCTCGCCCTGTTCTACTGGCTGCTGCCCGAGCGCCGACGCGAAGACAGCGGCATGGACAAGGCCATTGAAATCAAGAACTACACCACCGAGGCGCATGTGCTGCCAGAAAGCTCAGCCATCGGTAAAACCGTCGGCGACCTGCAATCTGCCGCCGACGGCGCCGCCATGGTCACCGGCATTGTCAGCGGCTCGGGCCGCCGCCGCACGCCCTTGCCCGATGCGACCTTGAAGGCCGGCGATATCCTGCTAATCGAGGGCGATCCCGAAGCGCTCGACAAGATGGTCAGCCAAACCGGCCTTTCCTTTGCCGAACGGCGCGGGGGCGCCAAGCGCGACAGTGGCAATATCGGTGTCATCGAGGCCATTATCGGCGAAAGCTCGGGCCTGATTGGCGCCAGCGCCCAGGAACTGACCTTGTTCGACCGCACTGGATTGAACCTGATAGCCATTTCCCGCCGAGATCAGCGCTTCACCAAGCGCCTGGGCGAAATCCGCTTCCAGAATGGCGACGTAATCCTGATCCAGGGTCACCTCAAACGCATTCCCGAATTGCTGCGTGAATGGGATATTCTGCCCCTGATCGAACGGGGCCTCAAACTGGGCAGTGTCCGCAATGGCCTGTTGCCCCTGTCTATCCTGCTCATCGCCATGGCGCTGACAGCCTTTGGCATCGTCCCCGTGGCGCCCGCCTTTTTTGCTGCTGCAGCGCTTATGATTCTGTCCGGCGCCCTCCCTCTGCGCGACGTCTACAACCAGATCGACGGCCCAATCCTGGTTATGCTCGCCTGTCTGATACCCGTTTCCGAAAGCCTGCAATTGACCGGCGGAACGGACTTGGTCGCTCACTGGTTGACCGCAACCGCCGTCACGCTGCCTGGCTGGGGTGCCCTGGCGCTGATCATGGTTGCCGCAATGGCGGTCACGCCCTTCCTCAACAATGCCGCCACCGTTTTGGTCATGGCCCCCATCGCTGCGGTGTTCGCCACCGGCCTCGGCTACAGTCCCGAGGCCTTCCTGATGGCCGTCGCCATTGGCGCGGGCTGCGACTTCCTCACCCCCATCGGCCACCAGTGCAACACGCTCGTCATGGCCCCCGGCGGCTATCGATTCGGCGACTATTGGCGTCTCGGCCTGCCGCTCTCCATTCTGGTGGTGCTGGTCGCTGTCCCGGCCCTGATGATCGTCTGGCCGTTCTAAACCCGAAAACACGGAGTGGACGGAAGCATGAGACGACCAGCTTTACGGTTGGCGCTCACACCATTTGCAGAAAGACGCCCCGGCCAAGGGTGCATGGGCCGGGGCGCTCTATTGGGACTTTGGAGGTCGCAGAGGCAAAACTGCTGGCAACTTAATGCGCATTAAGGAAATCGGTTCCGTAGGCTACGGTGACAATACGCCACGCCTGCTGCAACTTGCTCTTCACCTCCTGAACACATCTTGGGCAGTTAGGCGCTGGAATACGGAGCAAATGAGGTGGGGTCGCAAAAAGACCCCGAATTTACCAACAGATCTGCGCCTTTAGGACACAGGAACCGGGTCAAAGCCGCGCTGCAACGCAACAGCTAGATTTTGGTTCCATCCTGATGAATACAATTTTTAAGTCCGTAGTCGGCGGTCTCTTCGTCCTGTCTCTCACCGTGGCCCCCAACCTGCAGGTCCAAGCACACACGGCGACCATTAGCGGCATCGCATCATGGTACGGTCCCGGCTTCCATGGTCGGACCACTGCGAACGGCGAACGCTACAACATGCACGAAATGACCGCGGCTCATAAGACACTGAAGTTTGGCACAAAGGTGAAAGTGACCAATAACACTAACGGCAAATCGGTAGTCGTTCGGATCAATGATCGCGGTCCTTACGTCGGCGAGCGCGTTATCGATTTGTCCCGCAGTGCAGCTAACGCTATCGACATGATCGGACCCGGAACCGCCAATGTAACTATCGAGGTGCTGGCCTAGCCGCCCTCAAATCGAGTGGCAGGGATTGAGGGGAAGCGGCCTGTCTGATTTCGGACTGCAATCAGCTTGCCTGTCATTGCTTTCAGAGCGGCGGAGGCAGCCACCTATCGCGCAATGCCGGAGTGCTTGCTCTGACACCCGTCTCGGTGTTCGCACTTGCCCGGCTGCCCCTAACCTCGCTAGTTCTATGCTAGCGTTATCCTCTGGATCGGTTTGAGCGTTGGAAACACTACTGTCGCCCGTTGTGCTTTTCTTTGTGCTTGGCGCTTTCGCCGCTCTCGTTCGGTCCGACTTGGCTATCCCGGAGGCCATAGGCAAAGGCATATCGCTCTACCTGATGGTAGCGATAGGTTTGAAAGGCGGCGTGGAGGTCGCCGAGGCTGGCTTTACCCTGGAACTGCTGGTTGCAGCGGCCGCGGGCATCGCCCTCAGCTTCATCTTGCCCTTGCCGGTTTTTGTCGTCCTCCGCCGCGTTGGCAAGCTTAGCGGCGTCAATGCGGCGGCCGTGTCCGCCCATTATGGCTCGGTTTCGGTCGTAACCTTTGTAACCGGTCTCGAGATCCTGACCCGGCAGCAAATCCCTGCTGCGGGTTATATGGTTGCGGTTCTGGCATTGATGGAAACACCAGCAATCGTCAGCGGCCTGTTGCTTGCGCAACGTTACGGCGGCGCTGAGCCGCGTCCGATGGGCGATCTACTTCACGAGACACTGACCAATGCGTCGGTGATGCTGCTCGTCGGTAGCTTCTCGGTTGGCCTGATCGTGGGCAAAGATGGGTTCTCTTCTATCGCACCGGTGTTTGAAGGCGCGTTCCGTGGTGTGCTGTGCTTGTTCTTGCTCGAAATGGGACTGATTGCGGCTAAGAGGCTTCGCGAGGGCAAAAGCCTGACACCGCGGCTCATCGCCTTGGCGATAGCCACTGCGCTGACCAATGGCACTCTGGGCGTTTTGCTTGGAGCTGCAATTGGTCTTGATGCCGGCACAGCGGCAGCTCTGGGCATCTTGGCAGGTAGCGCGAGCTATATTGCGGTGCCCGCGGCCATGCGCCTTGCCCTTCCCCAAGCCGATCCGGGGTTGTACCTTGGTATGTCCTTAGCAGTGACGTTTCCCTTCAACATCTTGGTCGGTATTCCGATCTACATCTGGATAGCGCAGCAGGTGGTACGATGACCCTTCCCGGAACCGAGCGGACGCGAGTGGAGATACTGGTCGATGCGCCCCTTGTACCTCAGATGATTGCGCTATTGAGCAAACACGCAATCCGGGGCCACACGGTCATGCCGACCTTGTCCGGCGAAGGCGAGGCGGGAGTCTGGGACGATGATCTCATAACAAGTGCGCAACACAAGGTCATCGTGCTTGTCGTGGCGGAGCCCGATAAAGCCGATGCCTTCATTGAGGATATCAGACCCCTGCTCGACAGTTACGGGCTGATCGTAATGCTAAGCACTATCAATGTACTGCGGCCTGAGAAGTTCGCATAGAAGGCCGAATTGAGCGACAGCATGTCGATGCTAATCTCGGATTGAAGCAATACGCGACAAAGCACACACGTCTTGGCCCCTGCAAACCAGCTTCAGTCGAACGCTTCTTGCCTTTTTCGTCCACTGTGCCACGCTCTTGGCGTACGCAGACTCACTGCGAGGAGGAAGCAAATGGGTTTTGACGGAGTAGGCTGGATTGCAGCCATCATCATTGGTGGGCTTGCCGGATGGCTTGCCAGCCGGTTCATGAACGCCGGCGGAGGCGTCTTGAAGAATGTCATTCTCGGCATTGTAGGCGCCATTTTGGCCAGCCTGGTCTTTGGGCTGCTCGGCATCTCCTTTGGTGGCTGGATCGGCTATCTGATCGCTGGGTTCATCGGCGCCTGTATCATCATCCTGATCGGGCGCGCCGTCGCCAAATAAGCACAGGTGCCGGCCCCGCCGGGCCGGCACCTTCCCCTCGCAGGCGACCTCCGCCATCTGATCGAACGACGATTCCGCATCCGGATGCGCATCGACATGGTCGAGCGCGATCGAGACGTTCCCGTTAGCCTATCTGGGCGACGGGCTTGTGCATGTTTCATTCTTCCTTGCTCGAAACCATAGGAAGTGTTCCATGGGCGCGACAGACTGATCCTGCGCTTTTGATCACATGCACACGACCCACACCATCTCGCTCCGCCACCGCCCGCCGCTCGTTCTGGGCCGCCGTGCGCTCGTCATGGGCATTCTCAATGTCACGCCGGATAGTTTCTCAGACGGCGGCCAACATGATCATGTTGCCGCCGCCCTGGCCCATGCCCGTCTGATGCTGGCTGAAGGCGCCGACATTCTTGATATCGGCGGCGAAAGCACCCGCCCCGGCTCCGAGCCCGTAAGCGTACAGGAAGAGCTCGATCGGATCATGCCCGTGATCGATGCCATCCGTGCCGACGGCATTGTCGCGCCGATGTCCATCGACACCATGAAGCCGCTCGTCGCACATCAGGCGTTGGAGGCAGGCGCCGACATCATCAACGACGTCAAGGGTCTGCAGGGCGCTCCGGAAATGGTCGAGATCGCAGCCCTCTTCGATGCTCCTGTCATTGCCATGCATTGGGACCGTAGTTGGACAGCCGAAACCGATCCCATCCCCGCTATGTCAGTCTACTTTGAAAGCTCACTAGCCATCGCCGCGCAGGCCGGCATTGATGCCAGCCGCATCATCTTGGATCCTGGCTTCGGCTTCACCAAAACCTTGAATCAAAACTACAGCATTCTGCACCATCTTACTGATCTGACTCACGCATTCCCGAATAGCGCCATGCTGGTGGGCACCTCGCGCAAATCGATGATTGGCAAACTGCTCGGCAACCAGCCATCCGAACGACTCGCGGGCACCCTCGCCACAAGCGTCCAGGGCTATGAGCGCGGCGGGCATGTTTTCCGCGTCCATGAGGTCGCGCCCAATCGCGACGCCCTTCGCGTGGCCGAGGCAACACTGTATGGTCCGCCACAGAACTGAGGCTCAATCAATGACCGCACCCTTTTCCGGCGACCGCATCATCCTCAACGATCTGGGCTTCTACGGCTATCATGGTCTGTTCAATGAAGAAGCAAAGCTCGGTCAGCGCTTCTTTGTTGATCTGGAATGCGGTGTCGACCTCTCGGCGCCCGGCAATACCGACGAGATCGGTCACACCGTGTCCTATGCCGACATCTACGATGTGGTAAAATCCACCTTCGAGACAAAACGCGCCAAGCTCATCGAAGCCTTGGCTCAGAATATCTGCACGGCCCTGTTCGAGGCATTCAGCGATATTGACTGGGTGATCGTGCGGGTCCGAAAGCCCGAGGCCCCAATCGCCATGGTCCGGGGCGAAGCGGCCATTGAGTTGCATCGTGCAAGGCCCCACTGATGTCGAGGGCCTGGCTATCTCTGGGCGCCAATATCGGTGACCCTGCCGCCCAACTGGTCGATGCCATAATCCGGCTCGATGCACATGAGGCGATCAGCGTGGTTGCCCAGTCGAGCATCATCCGAACCAAGGCCTGGGGCAAGACCGACCAGCCGGACTTCGCCAATATGGCGGCGACGGTCGAGACGGATTTATTGCCCGTAGACTTGCTGCACGCGTGCCTCGATATCGAACGCGAGATGGGCCGAGTGCGCCACGAAGTATGGGGACCGCGGCTGATCGACATCGACATCATCGCCTATGAGCGGGTCGAGATGGATTCGACCAAGCTCGTCCTGCCCCATCGTTTTGCCCATCAACGCGATTTCGTGCTGGTTCCTCTGCGCGAGATATCGCCGGAAACGGCCGACTGGGTTATCCGGCGGCAGGATTAGCGCAGGGCGTCAACGACCCGGACGGCTGTGTCGAACTCGACCCGTCTCTTCGCGCGACGTTCCATCGCCTCTTCGTCTTCGCCCCAGAGCCTGATCTGGTGATCTTCATCGACGTGTGCCGCGTGCCAGACCGCGCCGGCATCCATCAGCTCGTGCAATAGCGCCAAGGCCAAGAGGCCCGATCCGGTGATGCCGGTAATTGACACAAGTGCTGTCAGGCTGAGCAAGCCCTGTCCCTCAAGCGCGGCATCCAGCTTCTCAAGCGTTGCCGTCGGCTGGGGCTGATGAATAATACCAATTGTTGGTTGAAAGGCGACGTCGAACTTGCGCGCCAATTTAACCAAAGCACCGTCCCAGACCCGCTCCTGCTCTTCCACCAGTTCCTGTGGTGCATCTGCCCTGTACAGCAACAAATCGCTTGCGGTGAATTTACCAATCTCCGCACGAAAGGCCGGGATCATTTCTTCCCCGCTCTCGATTGCCGAGTTGATCAGCCGGGTCATCGGCATGGTGGCCGGATCAATGCGCTCGCCCTGCGCCGCCCATTCTTCTGCCTTGAGCTGAGCCAGGGCGAGCACCGGCAACACGATCGGGAGCCTCTTGCCCGGGGTCCGGACAGGACGGCCGTCCAATGTGACCGAGTAGCCTTCTTCGCTGCGGGCGACATCTACGGACTTATAGAACCGCTTGGGCAGTTCCACCTTGTTCAGGTGCTGCGCCCGCCCATACCCATCATCCTGGTGCCGAAGCGCTTCTTCGAGCTGGTCTCGCATTTCAGTTCTCCAGAATGCTGTCTATCGCCGCGGGAAGGTCTTCATAGCCTTCGACCAGCATATCGGCCCCGGCGCTGCGCAGTTCAACTGCGTCATGATATCCCCACGTCACCCCGATGGCTCTGGCCCCGGCGGCCTTGCCCATTTCCATGTCAAACGTCGTATCGCCAACTATTACGGTGCGATGCTTTTCCGCACCGGTCTCGGCCATGGCCTGCAGCATCATACCCGGATGGGGTTTGGAGGGATTGTTGTCCGGGGTCTGCAAAGTCACGAAATGGTGGGCGATGTTATGCAGTTGCGTCAGACGGTGCACCCCGTGCAATCCCTTGCCCGTCGCAATGCCCATGACCATCTCCGGCCGCGCTCCGAGAATCTCCAGGGCCTCACGCGCCCCGGGAAACAGACCTTCGCGTCCTTCAGCGGCGACAAGAGAGCCGCGATAATGCGCGCGATAGCGTTCCGACAATTGCTCGGCGAGGGCGTGATCGTCCCGGCCCAGCAATTGCAGCATCGCCCTGGGCAGGGACAGCCCAATGATGCGGCGCACTGCGCCTGGCGGAGGTACGTCCAAACCCGCTTCGGCAAAAGTTGTCGTCATGTGTTCGACAATCAACGCCTGGGTATCGATCAGCGTGCCGTCCATGTCGAACATGACCAGCTTCACGCCTTGGCCTCCGGATCGGTATTTTGTGCATCGTATCGATCGGGATCGAACCCAAGAGCCTCAAAGCTCTGCCGCATATGCGGCGGCAGCGGCGCCGAAATGTCGATCTTCTTGCCGTTGCGCAATGGTAGCGCAATGCGCCGGGCGTGCAGATGCAACCCCTCACCAAGCCCAGGCGCTGCCTGCCAGTTCTCGATATTGAAGTAGCGTGGGTCGTCGATGATCGGCGTGCCGAGTTGCGCCATATGCACGCGCAATTGGTGGGTCCGACCGGTCACCGGCTTCAGTGTCACCCAGGCGAAGCGCCGGCTTGCGGTGTCCGTGGTGGAATAATAGCTCGACGAATGGACGGCGCCCGGCGCACCATTACGTACCACCACCATCTGCTCGCCATCTGTCGTGGCCTGCTTGGCCAGAAAGCAGGAAATCTCGCCCTGCCGCGGCGACGGGTTGCCCGCGACGATCGCCCAATAGATCTTGCGGGCCGATCGCGACCGAAACACGGAACCGAAATGCTTGGCCGCCGCCGCTGTCTTGGCGACAACAAGGCAACCAGACGTGTCGCGGTCAAGCCGATGCACCAGGCGCGGGGCTTCACCGGCCTTGTTGGGCAGGTTTTTCAGCAAGCCGTCCATATGCCGAACCGTGCCGCTACCACCCTGCACCGCAAGGCCATGCGGTTTATTGAAGACGTACAGGTCGTCGTCCTCATAGAGGATCAGATCCTTGAGAAAGCGGACGTCATCAAGGTTCGGCTTGAATGCGCGGACAGTGTCTGGATCATCGATCGGCGGAATACGGACAATCTGCCCCTCGGCCAGGCGCGTGCTGGTCTGCACCCGACCCTTATCAACACGCACCTCACCGTTGCGGATAAGCTTTTGCAGTCGTGCGAAGCCGAGCTGCGGAAAATGTCGGGCAAACCAGCGATCGAGCCGCATCCCGTCGTCGTCCGCCGTTACATCGCGATGTTGTACGCCACTCATGCTGCGCCTCTTGTTACAAGCAGCCCGAGATATAGACCGGCGAGGCAAACCACAACCGACAAGGCGATATAGAGCATCGCCTGCGTCAATGCCCCGCGCTCGACCAGGGCAATGGTGTCGAGCGAGAAAGACGAGAAGGTGGTAAAGCCGCCTAAGATGCCGATGGCTGCGAACAGTCTGATCTCATTGGACATTTGAGGCGTTGTACGCGCCAGGATGCCAATCAGCAATCCCATCGCCACCGAGCCGATGACGTTGACGGCCAGCGTTCCCAGCGGGAAACTCACGGGCCAAAGCCGCCCCACGGCGGCCGAAACACCGTAGCGCGCCATCGCCCCAAGGGCACCGCCGGCCCCGACAAGAAGTACCGCCTGCATCGTCTAACCCTCGCTATCAGAACTGTTTTTTGCAGCGCGGAGCCGGGAAAAATAGTCCATCCGCTTGCGCAGATCGCGTTCGAACCCTCGTTCGACGGGATGGTAGAAGTCCTGTCGTCCAATCTTTTCCGGGAAGTACTGCTGCCCCGAAAAGGCGTCTGGCGTATCGTGGTCATAAATATACCCATCGCCATAGCCCTGCCCCTTCATCATCTTGGTGGGGGCATTGAGAATGACCTTGGGCGGCATGGGCGACCCGGTTGCCTTGGCAACGGACACCGCAGCCTTGTAGGCGGTGTAGACAGCGTTCGATTTGGGCGCGAGGGCCAGATAGACCACAACCTGCGCCAGCGAGAGCTCGCCCTCAGGCGAACCAAGCATCTGATAAGCGTCGCGGGCCGCCACCGCCAGGGTCAACGCCTGGGGGTCGGCCAGTCCGATATCTTCCGAAGCCATGCGGATCAGGCGGCGCGCCAGAAACAGTGGGTCTTCACCCGCGTCGAGCATGCGCGCAAAGTAATAAAGCGCCGCGTCCGGATCAGAACCGCGAATGGTCTTGTGCAGGGCCGAGATCAGATTGTAGTGGCCGTCCTGCGCCTTGTCATAGATCGGCGCCCGACGTTGCACCACCGACAACAGGCTGGTGGGATCAAGCACTTCCTCCGGGGCTGCCGATGCAAGGATCTCCTCCACCAGCCCGAGTAGAGCGCGGCCGTCTCCATCCGCCAGTCCCAGCAAGGTAGCGCGCGCTTCATCCGTTAGTGGAAGTCCAGCGCCTAATAGACTCTCAGCGCGGCGCAAAAGATCCTCAAGGTCCTCGGCGCCGAGCGATTCAAAGCGCAGCACCTGGCTGCGCGACAACAAGGCTGCGTTGAGCTCGAAGGACGGATTTTCTGTGGTCGCGCCAACCAGCACCACGGTGCCATCTTCCATCACGGGCAGAAAACTATCCTGTTGGGCACGGTTGAAGCGATGGATCTCGTCGACGAACAGCAAGGTGCGGTGACCGGACATGCGCTCGAAACGCGCTTTCTCGAAGACTTTCTTGAGGTCCGCGACACCAGAAAAGATCGCCGAAATCTGTTCGAAGCGGTAGCCGATCTGGTTGGCGAGCAGGCGTGCCACAGTGGTCTTGCCGGTGCCTGGCGGGCCCCAGAGGATCAGTGAGCCCAAGCGGCCCGAAGCCAGCATGCGGCGCAACGTGCCCCCCTCACCCAGCAGGTGGGTTTGCCCGATCACCTCGTCGAGGCTAAGCGGACGCAATTGGTCGGCCAATGGGCGGGCCTTGTCGGTTTCGGATGGGTCGGCGGCGAACAGGTCAGACATGCCCCTTCCCTACCAGACCCGAATGCGTTGCGCATCAACCAGAAACGATTGCCCTGCTGACCCGGCCGTTGCGCTGCAAGATAATCTGCCAGGTGCGCACTCGTTGGCTGGCGACCTGTTGGAAAGTCGCAGCATCGACCATCTCGATATCGTTGAGCGCCAGAATGACATCATCGACCTGCAGACCCATCGCCTCGGCGGGCGAACCGGGCTCTACCGCCGTCACAAGCACGCCGCTGGCATCATAGGGAAGCCCCTGTTGCTCGGCCAGGGCCGGATCGAGCTGCCGTACACTCACCCCGGAGAAACGGGAGTTGGCGACGATCGTCGCAAGCGCTGTCTCGGCGGGCTGCGGCGCAGCTTCAACCAGAAAAGGCAAGGTCTCGGTCGATCCTCCGCGCAATCGCTCCAACTGCGCCTGCTCACCAAGGGCACGCGTTGCCAGCCGGAAGTTGAATGCACTGGGGTCGTCGACGCGCAACCCATCGACGGAGAGGATCACATCCCCGGACCGGAAGCCGGCCCGCTCCGCCGGCCCGCCCGGTGCAACCTCGGTGATCATCGCCCCATGCGGCACTGCCATGCCCAAACTGGCTGCGATGTCCGCACTAACCGGCTGCATCTTGGCCCCGAACCAGGGCCGCACGATCTCTCCGCCCTTGACGCCCGCCTCGGCCACGAGCCGAGCCATGTTCGCGGGAATGGCGAAGCCGATCCCCACCGAACCGCCCGTTTGGGAGTAGATTGCCGTATTAATCCCGACCAACTGCCCATTCAGATCGACGAGGGCGCCGCCTGAATTTCCCGGATTGATGGCCGCGTCCGTCTGGATGAAGAATTCGTAGTCGCTCGCCTCCACGCCGGTGCGCGCAAGAGCTGACACTATTCCGCTCGTCACGGTCTGTCCGACCCCAAACGGATTGCCGATCGCCAGCACGAGATCGCCCACCAGCAGTTTATCGCTATCGGCAAATTCAATGGCGGGGAAGGCCGCTCCGCCGCTCGTCCGGACCCTGAGGACGGCTAGATCGGTCTGCTCGTCTTCAATGACCACATCGACGTCGAATTCGCGCCCATCGCCAAGCGCGATCCGGACATCGGTTGCGCCTTCGATCACATGCCGGTTAGTCAGGATCACACCACTGCTCTCAACGATTACGCCTGAGCCCAGAGACCGGGATTCACGGGGGCGGCTCTGCAGAAACTGGTCGCCAAAGAAGCGAGAGAAGAACGGATCATTGGCAAATGGCGACACCGCCCTTTGCTCGACCCTGGTCGCATAGACATTGACCACCGAGGGCGAAACGCGCTGCACCACAGGCGCAAAGCTGAGCTTTATTTGTGCATCGCTTTGCGGAATGGCACGTTGCTCTTCTGGAATGTCTAACTGCGCCTGCTGCGCAATGCTTGGCTGCATGCCATTCCAGGGCGCCAGGGCGAGACTGCCCGCGCCAGCCAGAGCGACAAGGGCGACGCACGAAAATACCAACGAACGCAGGGACATAACAAATCCTTTTGGAATCAGTTTGTGAGCCGAACCACAGCCGATGGATAGAGCGACCAGAACACCCCGAATCTGTCACGAAAATGACGCCTCAACATAGTTGGCTCGCAGCCCAAATAAACGTTTGCGCCCAGGGTCACATGGCCCTATACGCAGCGCTCAATTTTCCCCTCACCTCCAGCCCCGAAAGGCCTGTTGTCCAATGACCGACGAGCCGAAGACCATTCATGCCAACACCTCGGCATTGATTGCTGCTGAAGCCCCTGACTTCCCGTCCTTCCTGTTTTCGGAACGCGAGTTTCACCGGGCAATCGGGGTGTTCAAGAGAGGGTTCGACGGGCTGCTGACCTATGCGGTGAAGTGCAACCCCAGCCCACATGTCATTGCCCAACTTCACGCCGAGGGTCTCAAGGCATTCGACGTTGCCTCGAATACTGAAATGGAACTGGTGCGCGACCACGCTCCGGGCGCGGTGATGCACTACAACAACCCGATCAAGAACAAGCGCGAAATCGAACGCGCCTATGACGAGTTCGGTGTTCGCAGCTTCACCATCGACCATCCCCAGCAGCTCGATCAGCTTGCCTCCATTGTCTCTCCCAGTCGCGATGTCGAGGTCACCACCCGCTTCAAGGCCGGCAAGGCGCTCAAATCCTATGATTTCGGCATCAAGTTCGGGGTGATGGAACAGTCTGCCGCTGAAATTGTCACCGCGGTCGAAAAGATGGGCTACACGCCCAGCCTCTGCTTCCATGTTGGTAGCCAGTGCGAAGATGCCTACGCCTATGCGCGCCACATTGCTGCAGCAGCCCGCATCGTCGAAGAAGCCGGCATTGATCTCAAGCGCCTCAATATCGGTGGTGGCTATCCGGCCCCCTACCCGACCAGCGAAGCGCCGCCGATGGATTATTATTTCGATACCATCGCAGAGGCAGTTGCCGAACACTTCCCCAACAAGGCACCCGAGCTCATCATCGAGCCGGGCCGCGCTCTCGTGACCTCCTCCACATCGCTCCTGCTACGCGTGAAGCATCAGCGCGGCGGTCAGGCCGTCTACGTCAATGACGGGGCCTACGGCGCACTGATGGAGGTGAAATTCATGCACTTCACCCCGCCGGTGCGCGTCTGGCGCGGCCCACGCCTGCACGACAATAATGGCGAGTTCTCCGAATTCACCATGTGGGGTCCAACCTGCGACAGTTATGACGTGCTGCCCCAGGTGTTCACCCTTCCCAGCGACATCGACGAAGACGACTGGATCGAGTTCGGCCTGATGGGCGCATATACCCAGGCCTCGCTGACCCCGTTCAACGGCTTCGACCGCCGCGAGCAGTACTGGGTCGACAGCATCTATACCGGCAAGGACATGGCTCCGGCCGAGTAATCCATGTCGCAACGATATTCCGCCGCCCCGGCACGCTGGGGCGGCGGAATCTGTCTATCCAAGGTCAGCTAGGGCCACGGACCTCAACAAGGCGGGGGCTTTCGCCAACGCCGTTCCCGACACCTCCAATACGCAGCCTATCCACCCCTTCAAAAGGGTCCAGACTTCTCGCTCCCCCGAACGAAAAAGGCGGCCCAGGAAATCCCGGACCGCCTCAAATCATTGTCATGCCGACAAGGCTTATGCCGCTTCGGCTTCGTCTTCCTGCGTGAAGACCGGACCGGAATCCTGGCCCTTGGCATCGACGTCACGATCGACGAACTCGATCACGGCCAACGGGGCGTTGTCGCCATAGCGGAAGCCGGCCTTGAGAATGCGCAGGTAACCGCCCTGGCGTTCAGCATAACGCGGACCGAGCACGGCAAAGAGCTTGGCGACCATGGCTTCATCGCGGATCTGGGCGATGGCCTGGCGGCGGGCATGCAGATCGCCGCGCTTGCCAAGGGTGATGAGCTTCTCGACGATCGGACGCAGGTCCTTCGCCTTGGGCAACGTGGTGACGATCTGTTCGTGCTTGATCAGCGCTGCAGACATGTTGGCAAACATGGCCTTACGGTGGGAAGCGGTACGGCTGAACTTGCGGCCTCGGGAAGCGTGGCGCATGGGTTATCTCCTAAAGTCTGGGCAGCGCCGGATCAGTAATGATCTTCGTAGCGCTTGGCGAGGTCATCGATATTCTCGGGCGGCCAGTTGTTGACGTCCATTCCGAGATGAAGCCCCATCTGTGCCAGGACTTCCTTGATTTCATTGAGCGACTTGCGGCCAAAGTTCGGCGTCCGCAGCATCTCGGCTTCCGTCTTCTGGATCAGGTCGCCGATATAGACAATGTTGTCGTTCTTGAGGCAGTTGGCCGAACGGACCGACAGCTCGAGTTCGTCGACCTTCTTGAGCAGCGCCGGGTTGAAGGCCAGTTCCGGGACAGCGTCCTGGGCCTTCTCCTTGGTGGGCTCTTCAAAGTTAACGAAGACCGAAAGCTGATCCTGCAGGATACGGGCAGCGTAGGCCACCGCGTCTTCCGGCGAAATCGCGCCATTGGTCTCGACCGACAGGGTCAGCTTGTCCTTGTCCAGGCTTTCACCCGCACGGGTCGCATCGACCTTGTAGCTCACGCGGCGAACCGGCGAGAACAATGCATCGACCGGGATATAGCCGATCGGTGCGTCCTCGGGGCGGTTCTTGTCGGCGGGAACATAGCCCTTGCCGGTATCCACGGTGAACTCGATATTGATCTCGGCACCGTCGTCGAGGTGACAGATGACCAAGTCAGGGTTCAGCACTTCAATATCGCCGGTAACCTTGATATCGCCAGCAGTCACGGCACCCGGCCCCTGCTTGGAAAGCGTCAGGCGCTTCATGCCCTCGCCACCCATCTTCAGGGCGATTTCCTTGACGTTAAGAACGAGATCGGTGATGTCCTCGCGCACGCCGGGCAACGAGGAGAATTCGTGCAGGATGCCGTCAATCTGGATAGCGGTCACTGCCGCGCCCTGAAGCGACGACAGCAGCACGCGACGCAGGGCATTGCCCAGGGTAAGCCCGTATCCGCGCTCAAGCGGCTCGGCAACCACCGAGGCCACGCGCGCGTTGTCGCTGCCCGAAACAATGTCCAGCTTGGTCGGCTTGATTAGTTCCTGCCAGTTCCTCTGGATCGTCACGGTAATGTCCTTTCAATTTAGCGGCCATCTCGGCCACTCCGCCGCATACACAATAGAACTCCCGGCCCATTCAATCGGCCGGGAGACTTCCAATCGTCTTATTAGACGCGGCGCCGCTTGCGTGGACGGCAGCCATTGTGCGGAATCGACGTGACGTCGCGGATCGAAGTGACATTGAAGCCAGCGGCCTGCAAAGCACGCAGCGCCGATTCACGACCCGAACCCGGACCGCGCACTTCGACCTCAAGGGTCTTCATGCCGTGCTCCTGGGCCTTCTTGGCCGCATCTTCAGCAGCAACCTGAGCAGCATAAGGGGTCGATTTGCGCGAACCCTTGAAACCCATCACGCCCGAGGACGACCACGAAATCGTGTTGCCCTGCATGTCAGCGATGGTGATCATCGTGTTGTTGAAGGAGGCGTTCACGTGAGCGACGCCCGAAGTGATATTTTTGCGCTCTTTGCGACGGACGCGCGCGACTTCAGTCTTAGCCATTACTATCCTCTAGGATATCGGCGCTGCCGTAGTTCCAGCAGCTCCACCACGGAAGAAGCGGTCCAAGTCTGCCCGGCAAGTTCTGGAGAACCCCGGAAAGGCTTGACCCGCCACTCCCAATTCAAAAAACCACCCCGCAGATGCGGGAAGGCAATTACTTCTTCTTACCGGCGATCGCCTTAGCCGGACCCTTGCGGGTGCGAGCATTGGTATGGGTGCGCTGGCCACGGACCGGCAGGCCGCGGCGGTGACGCAGACCACGATAGTTACCCAGATCCATCAGGCGCTTGATGTTCATTGCAACATTGCGGCGCAGATCACCTTCCACGACATAATCGCGGTCGATGGCTTCACGGATCTGGATCAATTCAGCGTCAGTCAGTTCGTTGACGCGGCGCTCCGCCGGAATACCGGCACCTTCAGTAATGTCCTTGGCGAATTTCTCGCCGATCCCGTGAATATACTGCAGCGCGATAACCACGCGCTTATTCGTCGGAATGTTGACGCCAGCAATACGAGCCACGTCTGCTCTCCTTCATTCACACGCGCCATCCCGGCGGGTGCCTTTAAACAACAAGGGACCGGACTTCGACCCCCAACTAAGGGAGAACCGAATCCAGCCCAATGATCCATGAGACTGGTGCGGTTCTTTAAGGATAAGACCGGGCAGAGTCAACTGCCCTACCCGGTCTATTGTTTACTTGCCCAGGGCACTCTTGATCGCTGCTGTCACCTCTTCGACGGGAGCCATCCCGTCGACTGGCTTCAACAGGCCCTTGCCGGCATAGTATTCAACCAGCGGCGCGGTTTGTTCCGAATAGACACCGAGGCGCTTGCGCAGCACTTCCTCATTGTCGTCGGCACGGGCGCCGCCCGATTCCTTGGCACGATTGATGACGCGCTTCACCAGCTCGTCAGCTTCCGCCTTGATCTCTATGACGGCGTCGAGGGCGATTCCCTTGTCCGCCAGCATTTGATCTAGTGCTTCGGCCTGCGCAATCGTGCGTGGAAAACCATCCAGGATAAATCCAGGCTTGCAGTCTTCCGCGTCCAGGCGTTCGGAAACAATGCCATTGACGATGGCATCAGAAACCAGGTCGCCACGATCCACGATCGCCTTGGCTTCCAGCCCCAACGGGGTCTTGGCAGCAATGGCGGCGCGCAGGATGTCGCCGGTTGAAAGCTGGGGGATGCCATAGGCCTCCACCAGAATCTTGGCCTGTGTGCCCTTCCCCGCCCCCGGGGGTCCCAACAGGATCAACCTCATCGACGCTTGCCTCCTCCAAGACGGGATTTCTTAAGCAGCCCCTCATATTGCTGGGCCACCAGATGGCTCTGGATCTGTGTGATCGTATCCAGTGTAACCGTAACCATGATCAGCAGCGACGTACCGCCGATGAATTGGCTGACCGCCAGCTGGCTGAACAGCACTTCCGGAATCAACGCCACGATCGTCAGATAGATCGCGCCGACCACCGTGATGCGCGTCAGCACATAATCAATGTGCTGCGCGGTGCGCTCACCGGGACGAATACCGGGAATGAAACCGCCGGAACGCTTCAGATTGTCCGCCGTCTCAGTCGGGTTGAACACGATCGCCGTGTAAAAGAAGGCAAAGAAGATGATGAAGGCGGCAAACAGCGCCAGATAAAGCGGTTGCCCACGCCCCAACAGAGCCGTCACCGTGGTCAACCAGGCTGGTGCATTCCCCTGCGCCGCAAACGAGGCAATGGTGGCTGGCAACAGCAGAAGGGAAGACCCGAAGATCACCGGGATCACACCGGACGTATTCAGCTTGAGCGGCAGGTGCGAGGTATCGCCCTGGAACATCTTGTTGCCGACCTGACGCTTCGGATACTGAATCAGCAGTCGGCGCTGAGCCCGCTCGAAGAAGATGATGACCGCAATTACCACCAAGGCCAGCACCAGCATGCCAAGCCCGGCTAGCGCAGGAAGTGCCCCTGTGCGCGCCAATTCCAGTGTCTGTGCGACAGTCGCCGGCAAGTTCGCCACGATACCGGCAAAAATGATCAGCGAGATGCCGTTACCGACGCCGCGCGCAGTGATCTGCTCACCCAGCCACATCAGGAACATGGTGCCACCCACCAGGGTAATCACCGTCGAAATGCGGAAGAACCAACCCGGATTGAGCACAACGCCCTGGCTGCCCTCCAGACCAACGGCAATGCCATAGGCCTGTACAGCACAGAACAGCACCGCCAGATAGCGCGTGTACTGATTCATCTTGCGACGCCCAGCCTCACCCTCTTTCTTGAGGGCCTCGAGCCGTGGAGACGCCGTGGACACCACCTGCACCACGATCGATGCGGTAATGTAAGGAATAAGGTTCAGCGCAAAGATCGCCATGCGCTCGACGGCGCCACCGGCGAACATGTTGAACATGCCGATGATGCCCTGCTGCGACTGTTCAAAAGTCGCGCGGAATGCATCAGGGTCGATCCCCGGAACCGGAATGAATGTGCCCAAACGATAAACAAGCAGCGCTCCAAGTGTGAACAGGATGCGCTGCTGGAGGGCTTTCGCCTTGGAAAAGGTCGAGAAACTGAGATTACGTGCCAGCTGTTCGGCTGCGGACGCCATATAATTCGCTCCTACGGCTTAGATGCCAGGTGCGCTCGGAGCGCTGGAGACGCATATATGGGATATGTGCCGACCAGACGCAACAAACCATAAGAGCGCACCCAGCGTCATGCCGGGTGCGCCCTGCCAAGTCAATTACTCGGCGCGTGGGGCCTTCTTCCAGGTCTCCTTGACCGGGATGAGATCCAGCTTACCACCAGCAGCTTCGATGGCCGCAGTAGCACCCTTGGTGGCATAGTCCACCTTGAAGGTAACCTTCTTGGCCAAGAAGCCTTCAGAACCGATCAGGCGCACGCCGTCCTTAGGACGACGAATGACACCAGCGGCCACCAGAGCGGCAGAGTCCACAACAGCCTTGGCATCGAGTTTGCCGCTGTCGATATAGGCCTGGATGCGGTCGATGCGGACTTCATTGAAGTCGCTCGGGTTCCAGGCATTAAAGCCACGCTTCGGCATACGCATGTGAAGGGGCATCTGGCCGCCTTCAAAGCCGTTGATAGCGACACCGGAGCGAGAGGTCTGGCCCTTCACACCGCGACCGCCGGTCTTGCCGACGCCCGAACCGATACCACGGCCCACGCGAACGCGGGTCTTGTTGGCACCAGGATTATCGCGAAGTTCGTTCAAACGAGTCATTGATCCGACCTTCCTTTACTCGCCGACGACGCGGACGAGATGCGGGATCTTGTTGATCATGCCGCGCACTTCGGGCGTATCAACCAGCTCACGCTGCTTGTTCATCTTGTTAAGCCCGAGACCGATCAGGGTCGCGCGCTGGCTCTTTTCACGGCGGATCGGCGAACCGACCTGCTGGACAACGATGGTCTTGTCTTTTGCCATTGTACTTCTCCAGGGCCCCTATCAGGCTTCTACTGCAGCCTCGCCGCGGCGAGCCTGGAGTTCAGAAACCTTGATACCGCGACGCGAGGCCACCGAACGGGGGCTGTCAACGCGCTTGAGCGCATCGAACGTGGCACGGATCATGTTGTAGGGGTTCGCAGTGCCCTGCGACTTGGCGACGATGTCATTGATGCCCAGCGTCTCGAAAACAGCGCGCATCGGACCACCAGCAATGATACCGGTACCCGGAACGGCAGCACGCAGGATGACCTTGCCGGCGCCATGGCGACCGGTAACATCATGGTGCAGCGTACGGGCGTCGCGCAGCGGCACGCGGATCATCTGACGCTTGGCCTGCTCAGTTGCCTTACGGATAGCCTCGGGAACTTCACGGGCCTTACCGTGACCGAAACCGACGCGACCCTTCTGGTCACCGACAACGACGAGGGCGGCAAAACCGAAGCGACGGCCGCCCTTCACAACCTTGGCCACACGGTTGATGTGGACCAGGCGATCGACGAACTCGCTTTCGCGTTCTTGAACGTCTCTGCTCATAATTCTCTTCCTCGCCGTTGTTAGAACTGCAGGCCGCCCTCACGGGCAGCGTCTGCAAGGGCCTTAACACGGCCATGATAGATATAGGCGCCACGGTCGAACACGACCTCGCCGACACCAGCCTTGACACCGCGTTCGGCAATCAGCTTGCCAACGGCCACTGCCGCATCGGCATTGCCGCCGTTCTTGTGCGAACCGCGCACGTCCTTTTCCAGGGTCGAAGCGGCAGCCAGCGTACGGCCGGTCGTGTCGTCGATGATCTGGGCGTAGATGTTCTTGTCCGAGCGGAACACGCTGAGACGGGGACGACCAAAGGCACGAGCCTTGAGCGCCTTGCGGACACGGGCCTTGCGGCGTTCCGCACCTTTTGCAGAAATAGCCATCTGTGGCGCTCCTTACTTCTTCTTGCCTTCTTTGCGGAAGACCTGCTCGTCGGCGTAACGCACACCCTTGCCCTTGTAGGGCTCGGGCGGACGCCAACCGCGGATCTCAGCCGCAACTTGGCCAACCTGCTGCTTATCGATACCGGTCACCACGATCTCGGTCGGCGCCGGAACAGCGAGGGTGATCCCCTGGGGAGCCTCATACACCACTTCGTGGCTGAAACCGAGCGAGAGCTTGACGTCCTTGCCCTGCATCGCGGCGCGGTAACCAACGCCCTGAATAGCCAGCTTCTTCTCGAAACCGGCGCTCACGCCAGTAACGATGTTCTGGATCAGCGCACGGGTTGTGCCCCAGGCGGCGCGAGCTTCACGAGTATCGTTGGCAGGAGAAACGACGATACCGTCATCACCCTGTTCGACATTGACGATATCCATGAGCTGCAGGCTCAGTTCGCCCTTCGGGCCCTTGGCGCTAACGGTACGACCATTGATCGTTACCGTGACGCCGCTTACCGGGGCCACCGGTTTCTTGCCAGTACGTGACATAATGCTTCCTTGAGTAATCGTCTTGCCGATCCTCTAAGCCAATTGGCTTAGAAGACGCGGCAGAGTACCTCGCCACCCACATTGGCAGCCTTGGCTTCGTGGTCGGCCATCACACCCTTGGGGGTGGAGAGGATCGAAACACCCAGGCCATTGGCAACCTGTGGAATATTCTTGACGGATGCGTACACCCGACGACCGGGACGCGAAACGCGTTCGATCGTGCGGATAACGCCTTCATTGTCCGAGTACTTGAGTTCAATCTCGTACTCGGCAGCGCCGTTCTCAAACTTGGTCTCCGAATAGCCGCGGATGAAACCCTCGGACTGGAGAACGTCCAGCACACGACCACGCAGGGTCGAAGCCGGAGTCGAAACGGAATTCTTGCGACGCTCCTGAGCGTTGCGGATGCGGGTCAGCATATCGCCGATTGGATCGGAAAAGCTCATTTGATGTTTCTCCTTACCAGCTCGACTTCACCAGACCCGGGATCTGACCCAGGTTGCCCAGCTGACGCAGGGCAATGCGGCTCATCTTGAGCTTGCGATAATAACCACGCGGACGACCCGACACTTCGCAACGGTTGCGAATGCGGACCTTGGCCGAATTGCGGGGCAGCTCGGCCAGTTTGAGGCTGGCCTTGAAACGCTCTTCAATCGGAGCGTCCTGGTTCTTGACGGTAGCCTTGAGCGCGGCGCGCTTGGCGGCATACTGCTGAGCCAGAGCGGCGCGCTTCTTGTTCTTTTCGATGGAGCTGGTCTTTGCCATGTCCTGATCCTTTATCCCTTCCTCGGAGCCGCTTACTGGCGGAACGGGAAGTTGAAAGCCTTGAGAAGCGCACGCGCCTCATCATCGGTGCGGGCCGTCGTGGTGATCACGATGTCCATGCCCCAGACCTGATCAATCTGATCGTAGTTGATCTCGGGGAAGATGATGTGTTCCTTGATGCCCATGGCATAGTTGCCACGACCGTCAAAGGCGTTCGGGTTGAGGCCACGGAAGTCGCGGACGCGCGGCAGGGCGATATTCACCAGGCGATCCAGGAATTCATACATGCGCGTCTTGCGCAGCGTGACCTTGACGCCCAGAGGCATGCCTTCGCGAACCTTAAAGCCAGCGATCGACTTACGGGCGTGGGTGATCACGGGCTTCTGACCGGAGATCAGCTCGAGCTGGTCAGCGGCAGACTTCACCTTCTTGGTGTCGTTGACGGCTTCGCCAACGCCCATGTTCAGCACGATCTTGTCGAGCCGCGGCAGTTCCATCACGTTCTTGTACGCAAAATGCTCACGCAGGGCGGCCTTGATCGTGGTGTCGTATTCGGTCCGGAGACGCGGAATGTAAGCGGTCTCAGCCATCGATCTGATCTCCGGTGGTCTTGGCGACGCGGGTCTTCACGCCGTCCTTGATCTGGAAACCGACGCGGGACGGCTTGCCATCCTTGTCGGCGACCGCCAGGTTCGAAAGATGGATCGGCGCTTCCTTGGTGAAGATGCCGGCATCATTCGATGCAGTCTGCTTCTGGTGGCGACGAACCAGGTTGATACCCTGGACGATCGCGCGGGTTTCGGACGGAATGACGGACAGGACCTGACCGGTCTTGCCCTTGTCCTTGCCGGCCAGGACGACGACTTTGTCGCCCTTCTTGATCTTGGCGGCCATTACAGCACCTCTGGGGCAAGCGATATGATCTTCATCTGGTTCTTGGCGCGGAGTTCGCGCGGAACCGGTCCGAAGATACGGGTGCCGATCGGTTCTTTCTGAGTGTTCAGAAGAACGGCGGCGTTCTTGTCGAAACGGATGACGGTGCCGTCGGGACGGCGGATGTCGGTTGCGGTGCGAACCACCACGGCCTTCATCACCTGGCCCTTTTTGACGCGGCCGCGCGGAATAGCGTCCTTGACCGAAACGACAATAATGTCGCCGACCGAGGCGTATTTGCGATGCGAACCGCCCAGCACCTTGATGCACATGACTCGCTTGGCGCCTGAGTTATCGGCGACGTCGAGATTGGACTGCATCTGGATCATGACTGGATGCCTTCTAGTTTATCGGCTGCACCGTCACCCGGCGCGCCGACCTGAATTGTTTCTCTTACGCAGACGGCGAAGAAGCCGGCACGAGTGCCCAACGCTTGTTCTTCGAAACCGGCGCGGTTTCCTCGATCCACACGGTCTGACCGACCTTCGCCACGTTGTTTTCGTCGTGGGCGTGGTACTTCTTGGAACGACGCACGGTCTTCTTCAGAAGCGGATGGGTGAAACGGCGCTCGACACGAACCACGATGGTCTTGTCATTGGCGTCGGAGACAACTGTCCCCTGCAAAACGCGCTTTGGCATGGGTGTGAATCCTTACTTAGCTGCGTTCTTTTGGCCGAGGACGGTTTTGATCCGCGCGATATCGCGCCGGACTTCCCGAACCCTGGCCGGCTTTTCCAACTGCTGGGTAGCGCGCTGGAAACGCAGGTTGAACTGTTCTTTCTTCAGGTCGACGAGCTGATCTTTCAGTTCGTCTGCGGTCTTGGCCCGCACATCACTGGCTTTCATGCTCGTGTTCCTTAATCGGCAATACGCGTGACAATACGCGTGGTGATCGGCAACTTCATTGCTCCGAGGCGAAGGGCCTCCTTTGCAACGTCTTCGGGTACGCCGTCAATCTCAAAAACGATACGACCCGGTTTTACGCGCGCAGCCCAGTACTCCACAGAGCCCTTACCCTTACCCATACGGACTTCGGTAGGCTTCTTGGAAACCGGCACATCCGGGAAAATCCGGATCCAGACGCGGCCCTGGCGCTTCATCTCGCGAGTAATCGCACGACGGGCGGCTTCGATCTGGCGGGCCGTAACGCGTTCCGGCTCTGTGGCCTTGAGAGCGTACTGGCCGAAAGCCAGGGTGGTGCCACCCTTGGCTTCGCCATGAATACGGCCCTTATGAGCCTTGCGGAACTTAGTTCTCTTCGGTTGCAGCATAATGAACTAACCTTCTTATGCGCGTTCGCGGTCGCGATCGCCGCGTTCACGGCGCGGTTCGCGCTCGGAACGATGACCACCTTCACCACCTTCGGTGGCACGACGCTCATGTGCTGACGGATCGTGCTCAAGGACTTCGCCCTTGAAGATCCAGACCTTGATGCCGATGATGCCGTAAGTGGTTTCGGCTTCAGCAGTACCGTAGTCGATATCAGCACGCAGGGTGTGCAGCGGCACGCGACCTTCGCGGTACCATTCGGTACGAGCGATGTCGGCTCCACCAAGACGACCACCAACATTGACGCGGATACCACCGGCGCCCATGCGGATTGCGGTCTGCACGGCGCGCTTCATGGCGCGACGGAATGCCACACGACGTTCCAGCTGCTGGGCAATGCCCTGAGCAACCAGCGTTGCATCGGTCTCCGGCTTGCGCACTTCAACGATGTTGATGTGCACTTCGCTGTCGGTGAACTTCTTCACCTTGGCGCGGATCTTGTCGATGTCAGCGCCCTTCTTGCCGATCACGATGCCCGGGCGGGCAGTGTGGATCGACACGCGGCACTTGCGGTGCGGACGCTCGATGACGATCTTTGAGACCGCAGCGGCCTTCAGATCCTTCATCAGCATGGTGCGGATCTTCAGGTCTTCCTGCAGCAGCGAACCATATTCGCCCTTGGTAGCAAACCAGCGGCTGTCCCAGGTCCGGTTGATGCCGAGGCGGAAGCCAATCGGATTGATTTTCTGGCCCATTATGCGGCCTCCTCAACTTGCCGGACAACGATCGTCAGGTGCGAGAACGGCTTCTCGATCCGCGACGACCGGCCACGGCCGCGAGCGGTGAAGCGCTTCATCACCAGCGAATTGCCCACATAGGCTTCAGCAACGACAAGAGCGTCGGTGTCCAGGCCGTGGTTGTTTTCGGCGTTGGCGATGGCGCTCTCGAGCACCTTCTTCACCTGGCCGGAGATGCGCTTGTGGCTGAATTCGAGATCGGCCAAAGCCCGCTCGACCTTCTTGCCACGGATCAACTGCGCGACGAGGTTCAGCTTCTGAGGGCTGATGCGCAGCATGCGCAGCACAGCCTTTGCCTCGTTATCCTTGAGAGCGCGCTCAGTCTTAGGCTTGCTCATCTCTACTTCCTCTTGGCCTTCTTGTCGGCCGCGTGACCGTAATAGGTACGGGTCGGCGCGAACTCGCCAAACTTGTGACCGATCATTTCCTCGGTGACGAGCACCGGGACATGCTTCTGGCCATTGTGCACGCCGAACGTGATGCCGACGAACTGCGGCAGAATGGTCGAGCGACGGGTCCAGATCTTGACCACATCATTGCGGCCAGACGACTGGGCCTTCTCGGCCTTCTTGAGCAGATAGCCGTCGACAAACGGCCCCTTCCAAATCGAACGGGTCATGTCTTACCTGCCCTTCTTCACGTGACGGCTGCGAACGATAAACTGGTCCGTAGCCTTGTTGCTGCGTGTACGCTTGCCCTTGGTGGGCTTGCCCCACGGGGTCACCGGATGACGGCCACCCGAGGTACGGCCTTCACCACCACCATGCGGGTGGTCGACCGGGTTCATGGTCACACCGCGGTTGACCGGCTTGCGGCCGAGCCAACGATTGCGACCAGCCTTGCCCATCGAGGTGTTCGAGTGATCCTGGTTGCTGACCGCCCCAACGGTAGCCAGGCAAGACCCATGCACACGACGCTGCTCACCCGAGTTGAGGCGCAGAACGGCCCAACCCTGGTCGCGGCCCACATACTGGGCATAGGCACCGGCCGAACGGGCGACCTGGCCGCCCTTGCGGGGCTTGAGCTCGATATTGTGCACGATGGTACCCACCGGCATGCGTTCGAGCGGCATGGTGTTGCCAGGCTTCACGTCCGCGCCCTTGAGCGAGGAGATCACCTTGTCGCCGGCCGTCAAGCGCTGCGGAGCAACGATATAGGCAAGTTCACCGTCTTCATACTTGATCAGCGCGATCCAGGCGGTGCGGTTCGGATCGTACTCGAGACGTTCAACAGTCCCGACCACATCGAACTTCACACGCTTGAAGTCGATCATGCGATAGCTGCGCTTGTGACCGCCACCACGATGGAACGCAGTGATGCGACCACGGTTGTTACGACCACCGGATTTGCTCAGGCCTTCGGTCAGAGCCTTGACCGGAGCACCCTTCCACAGTTCCGAACGGTCGGTCGTCACCAGCGTGCGACGGCCTTCGGAAGTGGGGTTATAAGTCTTTAGAGCCATTTGTCTGTCTCTTATCCCTTAAAGGCCGGTCGAAATATCGATCGACTGGCCATCGACCAGGGTCACGACGGCTTTCTTGACGTCGTTGCGAACACCAACCTTGCCACGGAAGCGCTTCACCTTGCCCTTGCGGACCAGGGTGTTCACTGCCTTGACCTTGACCGAGAAGAGCTGCTCGACGGCGGCCTTGATCTCGGTTTTGCTGGCATCGATCGCCACGTCGAAAACGACCTGGTTGTATTCCGAAGCCATCGTCGACTTTTCAGTCACGACGGGGTTACGGACGATGTCGTATGCGGCAAGCTTGTTCATGAGAACCTCGCTTCCAGCGCTTCCAGCGCTGCCTTGGTCAGGACGAGCTTATCGCGCTTCAGGATCGAAACAACGTTGATCCCCTGGATCGGCAGCACGTCGATATTCGGGATGTTGCGGGCGGCCAGAGCAAAGTTCTGATCGACATCCGCGCCATCGATGATCAGGGCATTCGCCCATTCCAGCTTGCCGAAAGTGGTGCGCAGGGCAGCCGTTTTGGCTTCCTTCTGTGCGACACTGTCGAGCACGATCAACGAACCGGCCTTGGCCTTGGACGACAGAGCGTGCTTCAGAGCCAGAGCGCGGACCTTCTTGGGAAGATCGATCGCGTGGCTGCGCGGCGTCGGACCGAATGCACGGCCACCACCACGAAACTGGGGAGCCTTGCGGTCGCCGTGACGAGCGCCGCCCGAACCCTTCTGCTTCACGAACTTCTTGCCCGTGCGCACGCCTTCTGACCGGTTCTTCACGTCATGCGTGCCGGACATGGCTTTGAGCTGCTGGTAGCGTACCATGCGGTGCAGGATATCGGGACGGACTTCGAGGCCGAACACAGCGTCCGCGACCTCGACCTTACCGGCCGACTTGCCTTCGAGAGTGGTTACCTGGAGTTCCATTTACTTCGCATCTCCCGAAGCTGCAGCCTCGAACGAGCCAGGGAAGGCTGCGTTCGCGGGAGCCGGCTTCTTCACGGCATCCTTGATCATAATCCAGGCACCCTTGGAGCCTGGAACCGAACCCTGGATCATGATCAGGCCACGCTCCACGTCGGTCTTGACGACCTTGACGTTCTGCGTGGTGATGCGACGATCGCCCATATGGCCCGGCATCTTCTTGTTCTTGAAGGTCTTGCCCGGATCCTGACGGCCACCGGTCGAACCGATCGAGCGGTGCGACACGGACACACCGTGCGAGGCACGCAGGCCACCGAAGTTCCAGCGCTTCATACCGCCGGCAAAGCCTTTACCGATGGAGGTGCCGGTCACGTCAACCAGCTGGCCTTCGGAAAAATGGTCAGCCTTCAAGGTCGCGCCAACCTCGATGAGGTTGTCGGCGTCAACGCGGAACTCAGCGACGTGGCGCTTGGGCTCCACCTTGGCAACGGCATAATGGCCGCGCTCAGCCTTGGAGACATTCTTGGGCTTGGCCTGGCCAGCACCCAACTGCAGGGCGACATAGCCGTCCTTTTCGACGGTCCGCTGGCCCACCACCTGGCAGTTCTGCAGACCCAACACCGTCACGGGGACGTGATTACCGTCCTCGGTGAAGATGCGGGTCATGCCCAGCTTCTGTGCGATCAATCCAGAACGCATCGGTTTCTACCTTCTTGTTGGCGCTCTGCCGGGTCATGTTTTCAGAGGACCCATTTAGCGGCAGGCGCGGAAACTCTTGTTAGAGCTTGATTTCGACGTCGACACCGGCGGCGAGATCGAGCTTCATCAGTGCATCGACCGTCTGGGGAGTCGGGTCCACAATGTCCAGAAGACGCTTGTGGGTCCGGATCTCGAACTGCTCACGTGCCTTCTTATCGATATGGGGCGAGCGGTTCACGGTGAACTTGTCGATGCGGGTCGGCAGCGGGATCGGACCGCGAACCTGTGCACCCGTACGCTTGGCGGTATTGACGATTTCGCGGGTCGAAGTGTCGAGCACGCGGTGGTCAAACGCCTTGAGGCGGATGCGGATATTCTGACCGTTCATCTTCACAATCCTGACATAAAAGGTTCGCGGCGCGCGAGACTCGCGCGCCGCGACTGTCTCAAAGAGGCTTACTTCAGGATCTTCGCGACGACGCCGGCGCCGACGGTGCGGCCACCTTCACGGATAGCGAAGCGGAGCTTCTCTTCCATGGCGATCGGAACGATCAGCTGAACATTCATGTTGATGTTGTCGCCCGGCATCACCATCTCGGTGCCTTCCGGCAGCGTCACGATGCCGGTCACGTCGGTGGTGCGGAAGTAGAACTGCGGACGATAGTTGCCGAAGAACGGAGTGTGACGGCCGCCTTCTTCCTTGGTGAGGATATAAGCCTCAGCAACGAAGTCGGTATGCGGGGTCACGGAACCGGGCTTGCAGAGCACCTGGCCACGTTCAACCTGGGTACGGTCAACGCCGCGGATCAGGGCGCCGATGTTGTCGCCAGCTTCACCCGAGTCGAGCAGCTTGCGGAACATTTCAACACCGGTAACGGTGGTCTTCTGGGTGGCCTTGATGCCGACGATTTCGACTTCTTCACCAACCTTGACGATGCCGCGTTCAACGCGACCGGTCACCACGGTACCACGACCCGAGATCGAGAACACGTCTTCGATCGGCATCAGGAACGGCTGGTCAATCGGACGCTCCGGCTGCGGAATGTACTCGTCGACATTGCGCATCAGCTCGAGAACGGCGTCGTGGCCGAGCTTGGGGTCGGAGTTTTCCAGGGCAGCAAGAGCCGAGCCCTTGATGATCGGAATATCGTCGCCGGGGAACTCGTACGAGCTCAGGAGCTCACGCACTTCCAGCTCAACCAGTTCGAGCAGTTCCGGATCGTCGACCATGTCGCACTTGTTCAGGAACACCACCAGAGCCGGCACGCCAACCTGACGGGCGAGCAGGATGTGCTCACGGGTCTGGGGCATCGGGCCGTCAGCAGCGGACACAACCAGGATCGCGCCGTCCATTTGGGCAGCACCGGTGATCATGTTCTTCACATAGTCGGCGTGGCCTGGGCAGTCGACGTGAGCGTAGTGACGGTTCTCAGTCTCGTACTCGACGTGAGCGGTGTTGATGGTGATACCGCGTGCCTTCTCTTCCGGCGCAGCATCAATCTGCGAGTAATCCCGGAAGGTCGCACCGCCGGTTTCGGCCAGGACCTTGGTGATCGCTGCGGTCAGCGAGGTCTTGCCATGGTCAACGTGACCGATGGTGCCGATGTTGCAGTGCGGCTTGTTGCGGGAGAACTTTTCCTTCGCCATCGCTTTTCTCCAAATTCGTCAGCGCAATCGCCGACATTCCGTTGAGTTTTTAGTAGCTTGCGCTGTTTTTAGGCGTATTTGGCCTGGACTTCGTCGGCGACTGCCTGCGGGACCTGCTCGTAGTGATCGAAAACCATCGAATACTGAGCACGACCCTGGCTCATGGACCGGAGCGAATTCACGTAACCAAACATGTTGGCAAGCGGCACAAATGCATTCACGACCTGGATCACACCACGGCTTTCGGTGCCCTGGATCTGCCCACGACGGGAATTCAAATCACCGATGACGTCGCCCATGTACTCATCTGGCGTCGTAACTTCAACCTTCATGATCGGCTCGAGAATCTTCGGACCGGCTTCACGCATTGCTTCACGGAAACCTGCGCGCGCTGCGATTTCGAATGCCAGCACCGAGGAGTCCACATCGTGGTACGCACCGTCGGTCAGGGTGACCTTGATGTCCACGACCGGGAAGCCGATCAGCGGGCCTGCGCCCATAACCGATTCCAGGCCCTTCTGAACGCCGGGGACATATTCCCTCGGCACTGCGCCACCAACGATGGCGTTGACGAATTCAAGGCCCTTGCCGACTTCACCCGGCTCGACTTCAATCTTGATGCGGGCAAACTGACCCGAACCACCAGACTGCTTCTTGTGGGTGTAGTCCTTGATGGTCTTCTTCGTGATGGTCTCACGATAGGCAACCTGCGGCTGGCCGATATTGGCCTCAACCTTGAACTCGCGCTTCATGCGATCCACGAGAATGTCGAGGTGCAATTCACCCATGCCCGAGATGATGGTCTGGCCCGATTCCTCGTCGGTCTTGACGCGGAAGGTCGGATCCTCGGCTGCCAGGCGGTTAAGTGCCAGGCCCATCTTTTCCTGATCGGCCTTCGACTTCGGCTCAACCGAAATATCGATAACCGGATCCGGGAAGATCATGCGCTCGAGGATAACCTGCGAGCTCGACGGGCAGAGGGTATCACCGGTGGTGGTGTCCTTCAGGCCAACGATAGCCACGATGTCACCAGCAAAAGCTTCGCTGATCTGCTCACGGCTGTTCGAGTGCATCTGGAACATGCGGCCAACGCGTTCGCGCTTGCCCTTCACGGTGTTTTCCAGCTGCGCACCCTGCTCGACCTTACCCGAGTAGATGCGGCAGAACGTCAGCGAACCCATATGCGGGTCATTGGCGATCTTGAAGGCCAGCATCGAGAGCGGTTCGCTGTCGTCGGCGTGACGCTCAATCGGCTCTTCGGTCTTGGCGTCCACACCCTTGATGGCCGGGACGTCGGTCGGGGCCGGCAGGAAGTCGATAACACCATCGAGCAAAGGCTGAACACCCTTGTTCTTGAAGGCGGAGCCAGCAAAGATCAGGAAGAACTTCGTGTCGCAAACGCCCCGACGCAGCAGACGACGAATGGTGTCGTTGCTCGGCATCTCGCCTTCGAGATAGGCTTCCATCGCAGCATCGTCGAGTTCGACAGCAGCTTCGATCATCGCCTCGCGGTACTTCTCGGCCTTTTCCTTGAGGTCAGCCGGAATTTCCACGATGTCCCACTGCGCGCCGAGTTCTTCATTGCGCCAGACCAGAGCGTTCATCTCGATCAGGTCGACGACGCCCCTGAATTCGTTCTCGGCACCGATCGGGAGCTGCACCGGAACGCCCTTGGCGCCCAGACGCGTACCGACCATGTCGACACAGCGGTAGAAGTCAGCACCGATCTTGTCCATCTTGTTGACAAAGATCAGACGCGGCACGTGGTACTTGTCAGCCTGACGCCAGACGGTTTCGGTCTGAGGCTCAACACCGGCATTGGCGTCGAGCAGCGCAACAGCACCGTCGAGCACGCGCAGCGAACGTTCGACTTCGATGGTGAAGTCCACGTGGCCCGGGGTGTCGATGATGTTGAAGCGGTGCATGGTGCCATTACGATCCTTCCAGAAGGTCGTGGTGGCAGCAGACGTGATGGTGATACCGCGTTCCTGCTCCTGCTCCATCCAGTCCATGGTCGCGGCGCCGTCATGGACTTCGCCGATCTTATGGGACTTGCCGGTGTAGTAGAGAATGCGTTCAGTCGTAGTCGTCTTGCCAGCATCAATGTGAGCCATGATGCCGAAGTTACGATACAGATTAATCGGGTATTCGCGTGCCATGGGGCGCTCCTACTACCAGCGGTAGTGCGAGAATGCACGGTTGGCATCAGCCATACGGTGCGTGTCTTCGCGCTTCTTGACGGCCTGGCCGCGACCGTTCATCGCGTCCATGAGCTCACCGGACAGGCGCTCGCGCATGGTGTTCTCACCACGCTTGCGGGCGCTATCGATCAGCCAGCGAATAGCCAGGGCCTGCTGACGATCGGTACGGACTTCGACCGGAACCTGGTAGGTTGCACCACCAACGCGGCGCGACCGGACTTCGACGGCCGGACGGATATTATCCAGGGCGCCGTGGAACACGGTGATCGGATCCTGCTTGGTCTTGGCTTCGACGATGTCGAATGCGCCATAGACGATGGATTCGGCAGCAGACTTCTTGCCGTCCTTCATGAGCGAGTTCATGAACTTGGAAACGACCAGATCGCCGAACTTGGGATCGGGAATAATTTCACGCTTCTCAGCGCGGTGACGACGGGACATCGCTCAATATCTCCTTACTTCGGACGCTTCGCGCCATACTTGGACCGGCGCTGCTTGCGGTCCTTCACGCTCTGCGTGTCCAGGACACCGCGGAGCACGTGATAGCGAACGCCCGGCAGATCGCGCACGCGACCGCCGCGGATGAGCACAACGGAGTGCTCCTGCAGATTGTGACCTTCGCCCGGGATATACGAAATCACTTCGCGCTGGTTGGTCAGGCGAACCTTGGCAACCTTGCGCAGAGCCGAGTTCGGCTTCTTAGGGGTCGTGGTGTACACACGGGAACAAACGCCGCGCTTCTGCGGGTTGGCTTCCATGGCCGGAACTTTGTTCCGCTTTGGCTTGCTGGCGCGTGGCTTGCGGATCAGCTGATTAATGGTGGGCATTGCGCTCTTTCCATCGTCCAAAAATCGAAGCCGATCTCGAAAGAAAGGCTCCAGTACTAAATTCACGCCCCTTGGGACGCGCAGTTCGGTCTACACAAGCAAACCAAAGCGGCGCATGCCCGAAACCACTAAGGAATCGGCAGCGCCCCAATTGCAGCGGACCACCCGCCTTTCGGCAGCAGTCATGCGCACAAGGATTTGCTTCGTCTAACTACCCGACAGTGTGTTTGATCGCCATGGATTCCCGCTCAAGATGGCAGGGACCCGGTGTGGCAACCACGACCGACCGCTAAGGTAGGCGCTGTTTAGAACCGAAGACTCGTCCCGTCAAGGATTCTTTCGTGAAAAAACCGAAGGTGAGCCTTGCGTTTCCGGCAAGTGAGCTCAGTATTCGACCAAAAAGGAACTGGACGAATTCCCAAAAAACGGTTCGGCAGACGACTCGAGTCTCGCGGGCCGTCATAGCCACCACGATCCCCTGCCTTGCGCATGCTCATGGCCCCGCCTAGATCAGGTCCAACCACGGGAGCGCCCTTTGAGCGAACAGACCCTGCGTGCCGCCCTGAAACTGGATGTCGTGGTAATCGGCGCCGGGCAGGCTGGGCTCAGCGCCGCACACCATCTGCGCAAGCTCGGGCTGGAACCGGAGAAGGATTTCCTTGTCGTCGATCAGGCCCCGCAACCGGGTGGCGCCTGGCAATATCGCTGGCCCTCGCTGACCCTGAGCACAGTCAATCGCGTTCACGACCTGCCCGGCCTTGCCTTCGGGGAGTTTGCGGGTGGAGACGATTCCGTCAGGGCCTCGGTCGCTGTGCCGCATTATTTCGCCGCCTACGAAACCCATTTCGATCTTCGGGTGCTGCGTCCGACGACGGTGAAAGTGGTGTGCGACCGGGGCGAGCGCCTGCGTGTCGAAACTGACCGCGCATTGTTCTCCGTCCGTGGCATCATCAATGCCACCGGTACTTGGGAGAGACCCTATATTCCTAAGTATCCCGGCGCTGCCACCTTCAAGGGGCAAACTCTTCACACCAGGGACTTCCGGACGGCCGGCGACTTTGTCGGGCGCCATGTCCTGATTGTCGGCGGGGGCATCTCGGCCGTCCAACTGCTCGACCAGATTTCACAGGTGACCCGGACCACCTGGGTAACGCGCACGCCCCCGCGTTGGCGCGATGGTCCCTTCGATGAAGACGCCGGGCGCCGGGCCGTCGCCATGGTGGAGGAGCGCGTTCGTGCCGGTCTGCCACCTCGCCCCGTGGTATCAGTTACCGGCCTGCCGGTGACGCCAGCGATCGAAGCCATGCGCAAACGCGGCACGCTGGATCGTCAATCCATGTTCTCGGAGATCACCCCGACCGGCGTTCGCTGGCCCGACGGCCGGGCGCTCGATGTCGATGTGATCTTGTGGTGCACCGGTTTTCGCAGCGCCCTTGACCATCTGGCACCGCTGCAGATCTGGGAGGAGAGCGGCGGCATCACCATGACGGGGCGCCTCGCGACCCAGGTGGCCAAGGATCCGCGCTTGCATCTGGTCGGCTATGGCCCTTCCGCCTCCACCATCGGTGCCAATCGCGCCGGTGCGGCAGCAGCCCGCGAGCTCACCACCTTCCTGAACCTGGCCGAGTAGCCAAAAAGAAAGGGGCCCGAAGGCCCCTTCCCCAATTCTTGCATCGAGAGCGCGCTACTCGGCAGCAGGTGCCGCGATCTGAACGGTCTCGGCCTGGCGGCGACGTTCTTCCAGGATGAGATCGTCGCGCTTGGCTGCGATCTGCTTTGCCTTGGACTGACCGGCACCGGTACCGGCCGGGATCAGGCGACCCACGATGACGTTCTCCTTGAGGCCTTCGAGCAGGTCGGCCTTGCCGGACACGGCAGCTTCGGTAAGAACGCGAGTCGTCTCCTGGAACGAAGCCGCCGAGATGAACGAACGCGTCTGCAGCGAGGCCTTGGTGATACCCAGCAGGACCGGGTTCGCCGTAGCCGGCTTCTTGCCTTCGGCAACCAACGCATCGTTGAGCTCGTCGAAATCCAGCTTGTCGAGCTGCTCGTCCTTGAGCAGGCCGGACTCGCCCGGTTCCACGATCTCGACCTTCTGCAGCATCTGGCGAACGATCACCTCGATGTGCTTGTCGTTGATCAGCACGCCCTGCAGGCGATAGACCTCCTGGATCTCGTTGACGAGATAACGCGCCAGCTCTTCGACGCCCTTGATCGCAAGGATGTCATGCGGAGCGGGATTGCCGTCCAGGATGTACTCGCCCTTTTCGATGGTGTCGCCTTCCTGCAGATGGAACGGCTTGCCCTTCGGGATCAGGTATTCGACCGGAGTGCCACCTTCCTCGGCAGGCTCGATGACCACGCGACGCTTGTTCTTGTAGTCGCGACCAAAGCGGATGGTGCCATCGATCTCGGCAATGATGGCGTGATCCTTCGGACGACGGGCTTCGAACAGCTCGGCCACACGCGGCAGACCGCCGGTGATGTCCTTGGTCTTGGCGCTTTCCAGCGGAATACGGGCCAACACGTCACCCGGAGCAACCTTCTCGCCCGGCTCTGCGGCAATAACCGCATCGACCGACAGCAGGTACCGGGCGTCGCCACCACGATCCACCTTGGCAATCGAACCACCGCGGGCAATGGCGAGTGCAGGCTTGAGGCCTTCACCACGCTGATTGCCGCGCCAGTCGATAACCACGCGCTTGGTGAAGCCGGTCGCCTCATCGGTGTTTTCTGCCACCGAGGCGCCGTCCACCAGATCCTCGAACACCACTTCACCCTCGACTTCAGCGAGGATCGGACGGGTGTACGGGTCCCATTCAGCCAGACGCTGGCCGCGACGAACAGAGTCACCCTCTTTGACGAGCAGCTTGGAGCCGTAGATGACCTTGTGAGTCGCTCGTTCCTTGCCTTCGCCGTCAACGATGGCAAGGGAGACGTTACGAGCCATCACGACCTGCTTGCCACCTTCAACAGTCGCCAGGTTCGGGTTGCGGATCTCGATCTTGCCTTCGGCACCGGATTCGAGGAACGAGCTGTCGACCACCTGCGCCGTGCCACCGATGTGGAAGGTACGCATGGTCAGCTGGGTACCGGGTTCACCGATCGACTGCGCGGCGATGACACCCACAGCTTCACCCATGTTGACTGGCGTGCCACGAGCAAGGTCACGACCGTAACACGCAGCGCAGCAACCCTGTCGCATATCGCAAGTCAGCGGCGAACGAATCCGGACCGACTGGATGCGGGCCTCTTCGATGACATCCACATGCTTCTCTTCAAGCAGCGTGCCCTTCGGTGCGATCAGATCGCCCGTAAGCGGGTGGAACACATCGTCCGCCGTGGTCCGGCCCAGCACACGCTGACCAATGGAGGCCACAACCTGACCGGCGTCCACGATGGGCTCCATGGTCAGGCCACGCTCGGTGCCGCAATCTTCGGACACGATGATCGCGTCCTGTGCCACGTCCACCAGACGGCGGGTCAGATAACCCGAGTTCGCCGTCTTCAGAGCGGTATCGGCCAGGCCCTTACGGGCACCGTGGGTGGAGTTGAAGTACTCCAGCACGTTCAGACCTTCCTTGAAGTTCGCGGTAATCGGCGTTTCGATGATCGAGCCGTCCGGCTTGGCCATCAGGCCGCGCATACCGGCAAGCTGCTTCATCTGGGCCGGCGAACCACGAGCACCCGAGTGGCTCATCATGTAAACCGAGTTGATCGGCTTCTGACGCTTGGTTTCCGCATCGACCTGGACTGTTCGGATCGCGTCCATCATCTCTTCGGCAACCTTGTCGCCGCACTTGGCCCAGGCGTCCACGACCTTGTTGTACTTTTCGCCCTGAGTGATCAGGCCGTCATTGTACTGCTGTTCGAACTCTTCGACCTGCTTACGCGTCTCTTCCACGATCGTGTACTTGGACGCAGGGATAACCATGTCGTCCTTACCGAACGAGATGCCGGCATCACAGGCGTTCTTGAAGCCGAGCTGCATGACGCGGTCACAGAAAATGACCGTCTCCTTCTGACCGCAACCGCGATAAACGGTGTCGATCATCTTGGAGATCATCTTTTTGGTCATCAACTGGTTCGCGGTGGCGAACGGCACCGCCGGATTGATCGGCAGGATCTGTCCGATCAGCATACGGCCCGGCGTGGTTTCCACGATCTCGGTGATCTGCTTGCCCTCAGCGTCCCAGGTCGGCACACGAGCCTTGATCTTGGAATGCAGGGTCACAACCTTGTTGTCGAGAGCATGCTCCAGCTCCGCATAGGAACCGAAAGCCATGCCTTCGCCCGGCTCGTTGTCGTTCATCAGCGAGAGATAATAGAGACCAAGCACGATGTCCTGCGAGGGCACAATGATCGGCTGACCATTGGCGGGGTGCAGAATGTTGTTGGTCGACATCATCAACACGCGCGCTTCAAGCTGGGCTTCCAGCGAGAGCGGAACGTGCACAGCCATCTGGTCGCCGTCGAAGTCGGCGTTGAAGGCCGAGCAGACGAGCGGGTGCAGACGAATGGCCTTGCCTTCGATCAGCATGGGCTCGAAGGCCTGAATGCCGAGGCGGTGCAGGGTCGGCGCGCGGTTCAGCAGGACCGGGTGCTCGCGGATCACCTCATCCAGGATATCCCAGACTTCCGGCTTTTCCTTCTCCACCAGCTTCTTGGCCTGCTTCACCGTCGAGCTGAAGCCCTTGGCTTCCAGGCGCGAATAGATGAACGGCTTGAACAGCTCGAGCGCCATCTTCTTGGGAAGACCGCATTGGTGCAGCTTGAGGTTCGGGCCCACGGTGATCACCGAACGGCCCGAATAGTCAACGCGCTTGCCGAGCAGGTTCTGGCGGAACCGGCCCTGCTTGCCCTTGAGCATGTCGGACAGTGACTTCAGCGGACGCTTGTTCGCACCGGTGATGGTGCGGCCACGGCGGCCATTGTCGAACAGCGCGTCAACGGCTTCCTGCAACATACGCTTTTCGTTGCGGATGATGATATCAGGTGCACGCAGCTCGATCAGGCGCTTGAGGCGATTGTTGCGGTTGATGACGCGACGATAGAGATCGTTCAGGTCCGAGGTGGCAAAACGCCCACCATCCAGCGGCACCAGCGGGCGCAGCTCGGGCGGAATGACCGGAATGACGGTCATGATCATCCATTCGGGCTTGTTGCCCGAAACAATGAACTGCTCCACGATCTTGAGACGCTTGGCCAGCTTCTTGGGCTTGAGCTCGGTGGTCGCCTCGGCAATTTCCACGCGCAGGTCGGCCGCGATCTTTTCCAGATCGAGACCAAGCAGGATTTCGCGGATAGCCTCGGCGCCGATCTTGGCGGTGAAGCTGTCGCCACCATATTCGTCCTGCGCGTCAAGATACTGCTCTTCGGTGAGCAGTTCGTTCTGCGTGAACGGGGTGAGACCCGGATCGAGAACGACATAGTTCTCGAAGTACAGGATGCGTTCGATATCCTTCAGCGTCATGTCGAGCAGCAGCGCGATGCGGCTCGGCAGGGACTTGAGGAACCAGATATGCGCGACCGGAGCGGCCAGCTCGATGTGTCCCATGCGCTCGCGGCGAACGCGGCTCAGGGTGACTTCCACACCGCACTTCTCGCAGATGACGCCCTTGAACTTCATGCGCTTGTACTTGCCGCACAGGCATTCATAGTCCTTCACGGGGCCGAAGATACGGGCGCAGAACAGGCCGTCACGCTCGGGCTTGAACGTACGGTAGTTGATGGTCTCAGGCTTTTTAATCTCGCCATAGGACCAGGACAGGATCTTTTCGGGGCTCGCGATCGAGATCTTCATCTGATCGAAAGTCTGCACCGGGACGGCCGGGTTGAACGGGTCCATGACGTGGGAATGATGGTTCATCATTTCTCTCCTCTATCCTTCCGGACCGCAGCCAGGCTGCTGGTCCGGTCGGAAGGTGAATGGGGTTGGAAGTGCCGGATTATTCCGCCGCTTCCTGAGGAGGTGCGAGCTCCGGATCAGCCTGTTCAGGTTCGTCCTCTTCACGCATGTCGAGTTCGACATTGAGACCGAGAGACCGGATTTCCTTGACCAGAACGTTGAAGCTTTCCGGGATGCCCGCTTCGAAGGTGTCGTCGCCGCGCACGATGGCCTCGTAGACCTTCGTACGGCCCGCCACGTCGTCCGACTTGATGGTGAGCATTTCCTGCAGCGTATAGGCAGCGCCATACGCTTCGAGGGCCCACACTTCCATCTCGCCGAAGCGCTGACCACCGAACTGCGCCTTGCCGCCCAGCGGCTGCTGGGTAACCAGCGAGTACGGACCGATCGAACGCGCGTGGATCTTGTTGTCCACCAGGTGGTCGAGCTTGAGCATGTAGATGTAGCCCACGGTCACCTGACGGTCGAACTGCTCGCCGGTACGGCCGTCGAACACAGTCGACTGGCCCGAGGCCTTCAGGCCCGCCTGTTCCAGCATTTCGACAATGTCGGCTTCCTTGGCACCATCAAACACCGGGGTTGCGATCGGCACGCCCTTGGAGAGATGTTCACCCAGGCGAACCAGGCTGTCATCATCCAGATCGTTCAGCGTGTCGTCATTGGCGAACAGCGTCTTGATCTCGGACCGCAACGGGGTCAGGTCGCCCTTGGCATGATAGGCGCGGACCATCTCGTCGATCTTCCGGCCCATGCCAGCACAGGCCCAACCCAGATGGGTTTCCAGGATCTGTCCGACGTTCATGCGCGAGGGCACGCCGAGCGGGTTGAGCACGATGTCCACCGAAGTGCCGTCCTCGAGATACGGCATGTCTTCTACAGGAACGATGCGCGAAACCACGCCCTTGTTACCGTGACGGCCAGCCATCTTGTCGCCCGGCTGGATCTTGCGCTTGGTCGCGATGAAGACCTTGACCATCTTCATCACGCCCGGCGGAAGTTCATCACCGCGCTGCAGCTTGTCCACCTTGTCGATGAAGCGCTGCTCGAGCAGACGACGGCTCTCCTCATACTGGGCATGAAGAGCTTCCATCTCGGTCATCACCTTGTCGTCCTCGACGGCAAACTGCCACCACTTCGACCGCGGCTGACCTTCAAAGATCGAGTCATTGAGCTTGGTGCCGACGACATAGCCCTTCGGACCTGCAGTTGCGGCCTTGCCGAACAGCATCTCCTTGAGACGGGCATAGACGTTTCGGTCCAGGATCGACTGTTCGTCGTCGCGGTCCTTGGCCAGGCGCTCGATTTCCTCGCGCTCAATGGCCATGGCGCGCTCATCCTTGTCGATGCCATGACGGTTGAAGACACGGACTTCCACGACGGTACCGGCATCGCCCGGGGGCACGCGCAGCGAGGTGTCACGAACGTCGGAGGCCTTCTCACCGAAGATGGCCCGAAGGAGCTTTTCTTCCGGCGTCATCGGCGATTCACCCTTGGGGGTGATCTTGCCGACCAGAATGTCGCCCGGCTGCACTTCGGCACCGATATGCACGATACCGGCTTCGTCCAGATTCTTCAGCGCTTCTTCCGAAACGTTCGGAATGTCGCGGGTGATTTCTTCCGGACCAAGCTTGGTGTCGCGGGCCATGACTTCATATTCCTCGATATGGATCGAGGTGAAGACATCCTGCATGGCGATCTTTTCGCTCAACAGGATGGAGTCTTCGAAGTTGTAGCCATTCCAGGGCATGAACGCGACGAGCACGTTGCGGCCCAGGGCCAGATCGCCAAGTTCGGTTGAGGGACCGTCGGCAATGATGTCACCGGCGTTGATGTGATCGCCCACCACCACCAGCGGACGCTGGTTGATCGAGGTCGACTGGTTCGAACGCTGGAACTTCATCAGGTTGTAGATGTCCACGCCCGACTTCGAGGCATCGGTTTCCGCCGTCGCGCGAATAACGATACGGGTCGCATCGACCTGGTCCACAATGCCGGTTCGCTTGGCGACGATAGCAGCACCAGAGTCACGGGCCACCACCGGTTCCATACCGGTGCCCACGAACGGGGCCTCGGCACGCAGCAGCGGCACTGCCTGCTTCTGCATGTTCGATCCCATCAGGGCGCGGTTGGCGTCGTCGTTCTCGAGGAACGGGATCAACGAAGCGGCAACCGACACCATCTGCTTGGGCGAAACGTCCATCAGATCGACGTTTTCCTTGGGCGTCAGGCCGTTGTCCCCGGCGTGGCGAGCCACGACCAGATCATCCTGCAGCTCCAGAGTCGGGGTAAACTGCACGTTCGCCTGAGCGACGTAGTGCTTGGCCTCTTCCATGGCAGAGAGGTACACGACCTCATCGGTGAGCTTGCCTTCGACGATCTTGCGGTACGGGGTCTCGATGAAGCCGTACTTGTTGACGCGGGCATATGTGGCCAGGTTGTTGATCAGACCGATATTCGGGCCTTCCGGCGTCTCAATCGGGCAGATACGGCCATAATGGGTGGGGTGCACGTCGCGCACTTCGAAGCCGGCACGTTCGCGAGTCAGACCGCCCGGTCCAAGCGCGGAAAGACGACGCTTGTGGGCCACTTCCGAGAGCGGATTGGTCTGGTCCATGAACTGGCTCAGCTGCGAGGATCCGAAGAACTCACGCACAGCGGCAGCAGCCGGCTTGGCGTTGATCAGGTCCTGCGGCATGACCGTGTCGATCTCGACTGAGCTCATGCGCTCCTTGATGGCGCGCTCCATGCGGAGCAGACCAAGGCGATAGGAGTTCTCCATGAGTTCGCCGACCGAGCGGACGCGGCGGTTACCCAGATTGTCGATATCGTCGATTTCGCCACGGCCATCGCGCAGATCAACCAGCGTGCGAACGACTTCCACGATATCTTCCTTGCGGAGGGTTCGCATGGTGTCGGGCGCATCGAGCTCGAGACGCATGTTCATCTTGACGCGGCCTACGGCCGACAGGTCATAGCGCTCGCCATCGAAGAACAGCGACTGGAACATGGCTTCTGCGGTTTCAACCGTAGGCGGCTCGCCCGGACGCATGACGCGATAGATGTCGAACAGCGCGTCTTCGCGGCTCTCGTTCTTGTCGATCGCCAGCGTGTTGCGCAGGTAGGCACCGATCGAGATGTGGTCGATATCCAGGATCGGCAACTCGTCAAAGCCCTTTTCGACCAGTCCGGTCAGCAGCTTTTCGTCGATCTCGTCGCCGGCTTCTGCGTAGATTTCACCAGTCTGCAGATTGACCAGATCTTCGGCAACATACATGCCGTAGAGGTCTTCATCTACCGCCAGCAGGTGGGTCAGGCCGTTCTCAGCCAGCTTCTTGGCCTGACGAGCCGAGAGCTTCTTGCCACCTTCGTGCACAACGTCGCCCGTCTTGGCATCGATCAGGTCGTGGGTCGGCTTGGCGCCCTTCCACTTTTCGGCATCGTAAGGTACGCGCCAGCCCTTCTCGGACTTCTCGTAGTTGAGCTTGTTGTAATAGGTGTCGAGGATTTCCTCGGCATCCATGCCAAGCGCCTTGAGCAGCGAGGTGACCGGAATCTTGCGGCGGCGATCGATACGCGCATAGACGATGTCCTTGGCGTCGAATTCGATATCAAGCCAGGAACCGCGATACGGGATGATCCGGCCAGCGAACAGCAGCTTGCCCGAAGAGTGGGTCTTGCCCTTGTCGTGGTCGAAGAACACGCCGGGCGAACGGTGCATCTGCGAAACGATAACGCGCTCAGTGCCGTTGACCACGAAGGTGCCGTTGGGAGTCATGAAGGGCATGTCGCCCATATAGACGTCCTGCTCCTTGATGTCCTTGACCGAGCGCGCGCCGGTCTCTTCGTCCACCTCAAACACAATCAGCCGCAGCGTCACCTTGAGCGGGGCAGCGAAAGTCATATCGCGCGCGCGGCACTCATCAATGTCGTACTTGGGCATTTCGAATTCGTAGCGCACGAATTCGAGCGATGCGGTGTTGGAAAAGTCAGTGATCGGGAAGACCGACCGGAACACGGACTGCAACCCTTCGTCAGGCCGGCCACCCTTGGGCTCGGCGACCTGAAGAAACTGATCATAGGAAGCCTTCTGGACTTCGATCAGATTGGGCAACTCCGTGACTTCGCGGATGGAGCCGAAGGACTTGCGAACCTTGCGGCGGCCGTTGAACGTGGTAGCCATGAAAGCTCCTACTTTATAGCGCTTGTCTCGGAGGCAGATATCCAAAGACCCGACTATCAGCCGTCGGCGCTCGGGATATATGCCTGGGTAGTCAATTCAGCGGGTCTTGGTGGATGGCATAAAAAACTGGCTCACAACCCGATGGGTCAGTTCACAGACACGTGATCAGCGACTAAAGCCCCGCACGAGGGACAGCCCACGGCGAGGTCAACAGAGGCTTCAATATGCCCGCGACATCCAAATTCGTCATATATTTCCGCAAATTGGGGCCTGGACCCATCCAATCGGCCCTGGCGAATCGTTCCGTCAGAAACGGAAAAGCGAAATGGCACATAAAGCGCCATTTCGCAAATTTCAAGGCAAAAGTCGAAATTACTTGAGTTCGACCTTGGCGCCAGCAGCTTCCAGCTTCTTCTGGATGTCTTCGGCTTCAGCCTTCGACACGCCTTCCTTGATGGCCTTCGGAGCACCTTCGACCAGGGCCTTGGCTTCGCCCAGGCCGAGGCCGGTGATGCCACGGACTTCCTTGATGACGTTGATCTTGTTGTCGCCGAAAGCGGCAAGGATCACGTCGAATTCGGTCTTTTCTTCAGCAGCAGCGGCCGGAGCAGCACCGCCAGCAGCGGCAACGGCGACCGGAGCAGCGGCGGAAACGCCCCACTTTTCTTCCAGCATCTTGGACAGCTCGGAAGCTTCCAGAACGGTCAGGGCCGAGAGGTCATCAACGAGTTTGGCGAGATCAGCCATTTTACACTCTTTTCAGTTTGGGTTCGGGTTCGAATGTTGAGGTAGTTTGGAACGGCCTTACGCCGCTTCGCCCTTGTCCGCGTGAGCGGCCAGAACGCGAGCAATGCCCGCACCTGGCTGCACGAGGATGGAAGCGATGTTCGTTGCCGGCTGCTTGACAAGGCCTGCGAGCTTGGCACGCAGTTCGTCGAGCGAGGGCATCGTTGCCAGTGCCTTGACGCCATCGGCGTCGAGAGCAGTCGGGCCCATGGCACCGCCGAGAATGACGAACTTCTGGTTCTTCTCGGCGAAGGCCGCTGCGATCTTCGGTGCAGCGACAGGGTCTTCCGCATAGGCAAGGACAGTCGGGCCGGTAAACAGGTCCGAGATGTCCGCGACATCGGTTTCCTTAAGAGCGAGCTTGGCAAGGCGGTTCTTTGCGACCTTGACCTTGCCGCCAGCCTTCTTGACCTGCACGCGCAGGTCGGTGAACGCAGCGACGGTCAGGCCGGTATTGTGCGCGACGACGATCGATCCAGCGCCCGCGAGGGCCTCCTGGAGCGAGGCGACGACTTCACGCTTTTCCGCTCTTTCCAAAGCTAGTCTCCACAAATAAGCCCCAGAGCATTCGCCAAGGGACCATTGCCAATTGCTGCCCCCTGCCCTTGCAGGCCGAGGAACAACGGTTAGTGCCTGCCGACCGAGTGCCGCTAGGGCAACTGGCTAAGGTTCGAACCGCAACCTTTGGGCCGTTCGGCCCGGAATTGGGTCTCACCCCGTCTATTGCTGGCTCCAGAACTGGAATTAACGGCATGCGCCGGCCGGCAGTCTCGGACAGGACTTTACGCAGCCCCCAAAGGGGCGGCGAAACCGGGCGGCGAACCGCCCGGAATTTCGAATTAGACGGCCGTATTCGGCTCGACGTGGACGCCCGGGCCCATTGTGGAGCTCACGGACACCCGCTTGACATAGGTGCCCTTGGCGCCTGCGGGCTTGGACTTCTGCACGGCGTCGGTGAACGCCTTGATGTTCTGCAGCAGTGCATCCTCGGAGAACGACACCTTGCCAACGCCGGCGTGAATGATACCAGCCTTTTCGACGCGGTATTCCACAGCGCCGCCCTTGGCAGCGCCAACAGCGCCCTTGACGTCCATGGTCACGGTGCCGACCTTGGGGTTCGGCATCAGATTGCGCGGGCCCAGGATCTTACCCAGACGACCGACCAGCGGCATCATGTCCGGGGTGGCAATGCAGCGATCGAAGTCGATCTTGCCCGACTGGATGGTTTCGAGCAGGTCTTCAGCGCCAACAATGTCAGCACCGGCTGCGGTAGCTTCGTCAGCCTTGGCGCCACGGGCGAACACGGCGACGCGGACGGTCTTGCCGGTGCCATTGGGCAGGCTCACGACGCCACGAACCATCTGGTCGGCGTGACGCGGGTCAACACCAAGGTTCATCGCGATCTCGACGGTCTCGTCGAACTTGGCCGAGGCCTTCGACTTCACCAGCTTGACGGCGTCTTCGAGCGAGTAGAGCTTGTTGCGGTCGATGCCTTCACGGGCAGCGGCGACCTTCTTTGCGATCTTTGCCATCTCTATCAGCCCTCGACCTGAATGCCCATCGACCGGGCGGAACCGGCGATCATGCTCATTGCGGTTTCAACGTCGTCCGCGTTGAGATCCTTCATCTTCTTTTCGGCGATATCACGAAGCTGGGCTTCGGTGATGGTGCCGGCGCTTTCCTTGCCTGGCAGCTTGGAGCCGGACTTGAGGTTCATCGCCTTCTTGATGAAGTAGGTCACCGGCGGCTGCTTCATCTCGAAAGTGAAGCTCTTGTCGGCATAGGCGGTGATGATGGTCGGAATCGGCGAGCCCTTTTCGAGCTCCTGCGTAGCCGCATTGAAGGCCTTGCAGAATTCCATGATGTTCAGACCGCGCTGACCCAGCGCCGGACCGATCGGGGGCGACGGGGTGGCAGAGCCAGCCGGCACCTGGAGCTTGATATAGCCCGTGATCTTCTTAGCCATTTTCTATCCTTCTCATGCGCCCCGAGGGGCAGTTGAAGCCGTGGTTCGGTTTCCTGACGCCGGCTAAGCGCCATCCCCTTCCACGGGTTTCATCCGACCGAAGCCGAATGGGTGTGATCAGACCTTTTCGACCTGACCGTATTCGAGCTCCACCGGAGTGGGGCGACCGAAAATCGAGACCTCGACCTTGAGGCGCGAGCGTTCCTCGTCCACCTCTTCGACGATGCCATTGAAGCTGGCGAACGGACCGTCCGAAACCCGAACGTTCTCGCCCACCTCGAAACTGACGGAGGGCTTGGGGTGATCAACGCCTTCCTGCACCTGCTGCAGGATCGACATCGCCTCGTTCTCCGAGATCGGCATCGGCTTGTTGTCCGAACCGAGGAACCCGGTAACCTTGGGGGTATTCTTGATCAGATGGAACGCCTCGTCGGTCATATCCATCTTCACCAGCACATAGCCCGGAAAGAACTTGCGCTCCGTGTCGACCTTGCGGCCACGGCGGATCTCGACGACCTTTTCGGTCGGCACGATCACGTCTTCAAACAGGTGCTCAAGCTTCTTTTGCGCGACCTTGAGACGGATATCTTCCGCCACCTTGCGCTCGAAGTTCGAATACGCCTGAACGATGTACCAGCGCTTGGCCATAAAGGGTCGCCGCTCCCAATAACTTTTCTAAAATGAACCGACTTAGCGGATCGACAGCATCAAGGACACGAACCAGGAGATGACCTGGTCAGCCGCGAGGAAGAACAGGCTGGCCAGGATGACCAGCACCAGAACCATGATCGTGGAAATCACAATCTCGCTCCGGCCCGGCCAGGTGACCTTGCTGACTTCCGAGCGAACCTGCTGGAGAAACTGGACTGGGTTCGTGCGGGCCATGGGCAAATCTACTTCGTATCTTGGTGCAAAACCAAAGGCCGCGCAGGAATCCCGCACGGCTAGAGCGGGCTATCTAGAGGCTTTGCCAGAGGAATGCAACAGGCTTGGCAATCGAATCGCCGCTCCGGACACTGTCCGTTTCCGATCACATGTAAAGCATAAGTGCAAATCGCGCGCGAATCCCCCTTGCGCCCCCGCATTGCATGTCGTTGGATAGATTGTGCCCGGAATGTGGCAACGCTCGTGGAGGGAGCAATGTCGTTCGAGGTCCTCGCCTGCCAATTGATGCATTTTGGTCCCCACGCGACCATGAGCGACCGCATGACGGGCGTCGTACGCGTACGGATTCGCGAACAATTCCAGGGCAACGTTACCGAATACGGCCTTGACCTGCCCGTGCGGGCCGATTGCGGCAAAGTTCCGCATGAACAGGTGCGCACCGCGCTCCTTACCCACGCGGCTCACCAGCTCAACAAGCTCAAGGCCAGGCTTAGCGCTCCCCGGCCCGCAGCGGCGGAATAACCCGTAAGACTTTCGTTGCGGTTTTTGCGGCACACCGTGCCGCCTTGGACGCGCATCCAAAACCCGGACGGCGCGGGAAACCTTTCCGCCCATGATGCGTTTTGCTCTAGCAGGACTTGCCTCCTGCGACCTCCAACGTCAGTCCCCGGATCCCATGCACTCCCAACCCCTGCCGGGGACTGGCTCTTCACCTCTGCCCAGCCGGTCCGCAGATCGCCTTGCCGAAATCCACGACCGTGTCCAGCAGATCTATTCAAGAATGTTTGGAAATTGCCTGGCAGGGGCTGGGGGACTCGAACCCACGACCCTCGGTTTTGGAGACCGATGCTCTACCAACTGAGCTAAACCCCTTCAGGCGAGGCCGTGTCTAATGGCAAAGCGCGGCAGATGCAAGGGGCAGTTTGGGCCTTGTCCCACTCGTTCACAACGATGATTTGTTGGCCCGCATTCCATGAGCCGACGATGCCGTGCCCGCGCAGCACTCGCGAGACGCGGTCTCATAGACTGCGGGCGCCAGCCTTGTCAGTGCCGGAAGGGCTAAGCTCGTTCCACGCACATCGCGACTCCCATGCCGCCGCCGATGCAGAGCGTGGCAAGGCCCTTGCGCAAATCACTGCGCAAAAGCTCATGCAGCAGGGTAACAAGAATGCGGGCGCCCGATGCTCCTATGGGGTGCCCCAGGGCGATGGCGCCACCACTGACATTGACGATATCGGGATTCCACCCCATGCCCGCATTGACCGCGCAGGCTTGTGCGGCGAAGGCCTCGTTGGCCTCGACCCGGTCAAGATCACCGACGCTCCACCCCGCCTTTGCCAGTGCCTTTTGCGATGCCGGAATCGGCCCCGTACCCATGATGGAGGGATCGACACCCGCTGTCGCCCAACCGGCGATGCGGGCCAGCGGCGCAAGACCACGGCGCGCCGCCTCGTCGGAATGCATCAGCACCAGCGCCGCTGCACCATCGTTGAGCCCCGAAGCGTTGCCCGCAGTGACCGAGCCATCCTTGTCGAAGGCCGGGCGCAATTTGCCCAGAGCCTCAACATTGGTGTCAGGCCGCAAGTGATCGTCGGCATCGACAATGCTCGTGCCCTTGCGGGTCTCAATGCTGACCGGCGCAATCTCTTCGACGAAGTGCCCCGCCGCCTGCGCCTTTGCCGCCTTCTGTTGACTGGCCAGCGCGAAATCATCTTGTTGCTCGCGCGAAACACCGAACTGCTTGGCGACATTCTCGGCTGTAATGCCCATGTGGTAGCCGCCGAACGCATCCATCAGCCCATCGACAACCATGGTATCGACCAGGCTGACATTGCCCATCTTGGTGCCCGACCGCAGGACCTGGCAGTGCGGCGAGAGCGACATGGATTCCTGCCCGCCTGCGACAACAATGTCGGCATCCCCGCACAGGATCTGCTGCATGCCCATGGCCACCGCGCGCAAGCCGGAACCGCAGACCTGGTTGATCCCCAGGGCCGTAGCCGACTTTGAAATGCCGGACTTCACCGCTGCCTGGCGCGCCGGGTTCTGCCCCGCGCCGGCGGTGAGCACCTGGCCAAGGATGACTTCGTTGACGTCCTCGGGCGAAACACCAGCGCGTTGCAGGGCTGCGACGATGGCGGTGGCGCCCAGATCATGCGCCGCAACCGTGCTCAGCGGTCCCAGGAAACTGCCGACCGGGGTGCGGGCGGCGCCGACAATGACAATGTCGCTCATGCGGCCTTCTCCTCGAGGGTCACGGTGAAGCGCGCCTCTGTCTTGGCGGTGATCTCATCGACGCTGACATCATCGGCCAGTTCGATCAGACGCATGTCGATGTCACCGCGGCGGGCGACGGAAAAGACCCCGAGATCGGTGATGACCAGATCGGCCACGCGCTGGCCGGTCAGCGGCAAGGTGCATTCGGTGAGCAGCTTGGCCTGACCCTTGGCCTCATGCTCCATGACCACGACCACGCGTTTGACCCCGGCAACCAGATCCATGGCCCCGCCCATGCCCTTGACCATCTTGCCCGGGATCATCCAATTGGCCAGATCGCCGCTCTCGGACACCTGCATGGCGCCCAGGATCGACAGATCGATATGTCCACCCCGGATCATCCCGAAACTGTCGGCACTGGAAAAGAAGCTGGTTTCCGGTAGGGCAGTTATTGTCTGCTTGCCGGCATTGATCAGGTCCGCATCTTCCTCCCCGGCATAGGGAAAGGGCCCCATGCCCAGCATGCCGTTTTCGCTCTGCAGCCGTACATCCATGCCCTTGGGAATGTAGTTGGCCACCAGCGTCGGAATGCCGATGCCCAGATTGACGTAAAAACCGTCCTTGAGTTCGCGGGCGGCGCGCGCCGCCATCTGGTCGCGGGTCCAGGCCATTACGCCACCTCCTCGTCGCGCTGCCGCACGGTGCGTTTTTCGATATGCTTTGTCGGATTGGGCACGTGCACCAGCCGGTCCACGAAAATGCCGGGCGTATGGATGTGATCAGGATCGAGGCTGCCGGTCTCAACCAGATCCTCCACCTCCGCTATGGTCACCTTGCCGGCCGTCGCCATCATCGGATTGAAGTTGCGCGCCGTCATTCGATAGACCAGATTGCCCTCGGCATCTCCTTTCCAGGCATGGACGATGGACACATCGGCCACCAGCCCGGTTTCCATCACATAATCGTCCTCGCCAAAGCGCCGCACTTCCTTGCCCTCGGCGATCAGCGTTCCAACACCAGTCTTGGTGAAGAAGGCTGGAATGCCGGCCCCTCCGGCGCGAATGCGCTCGGCCAGCGTGCCCTGCGGATTGAACTCAAGTTCCAGTTCGCCAGACAGATATTGCTCGGCAAACAGCTTGTTCTCGCCCACATAGGACGAAATCATCTTCTTGATCTGCCGCGTTGCAAGCAAGCGTCCTAGGCCAATGCCGTCGACGCCCGCATTGTTGGAAATGACAGTCAGCCCCTTGGCGCCCGAGGCCTCGATCCCCTCGATCAGCGCCTCGGGAATGCCGCAAAGCCCAAAGCCGCCTGACATGATGGTCATGCCGTCGGCCAGCACATCGGCCAGCGCTTCAGTAGCGTTTGAACGAAGCTTGCGCATTCGCACTCCTCCTCCCATTCGGGTTATTGTGCAAACGCTAGTGCTTGCCGGGGCATCCCGGTTAGTCGTATTTATACCACATGATGCCAGAGCTGCGTTTCACCCTCGCCGACATACCCGTCCCTATGGTCTATGCGACCCATCGCATCATCCGGGACTGCAATGCCGGGTTTGCCGATCTGTTCGGCTATCGGCGCGAGGAACTGGTGGAGGCGAGCTTTTCCCGGCTCTATCCGGCCATTGCCGATTTCGTGCGTACGGGTGACATGTGGCGCCATCACCTGCCCGGCGGCGCCATCTATTACGACGAGCGCATCATGGCCGGGGTTGGCGGCAAACGTTTCTGGTGCCGGGTCAATGGTCGCTCGCAGGATGCCGGAGACCCATTCGCCGCAGCGCTGTATTGCTTCGAACCCATGAACCGACCGGTTACCGAAACCACGCTCAAGCTCACCGGACGACAGCGCCAGATCCTGACCCTGGTGGCACAAGGCAAGACCAATGCCGTCATTGCCCGGGAAGTCGGATTATCGCAACGCACCATCGAGGCGCACCGATTACGTCTTGCGCGATCCGTCGGCGTCAACAACTCGGCAGAACTTGTCGCCTGGTTCCTCTCGCAGTCGACCATCTGAAATTATGAGCGGACCGCCCACTCCGATGTTGCCGCTTCCAACTTTGGGCCTCATTGACTCGAAATCGGAACAAGCGCGATCAGAATTTGGGAGCCTTTCACTCGGGCACTGGGAAAGCTGGCTCTGTATGTTCTCGCGCTAGTAAGTGAATTGCTCTGCGAGCACCCGTTCTTCCAGACCTGTGCCTGGATCAAACAATAAGGTGACACCGTGGGACCTGTCTTCTCTTACGGTGACTTCAGCGACATTTTGAAACTCACGGTTGTCAGCCACGGCGCTAACCGGTCGCTTCGCCGCTTCACGCGTCATAAACTTCACGACTGCGTTGTTCGACAGGATCGCACCGCGCCAACGGCGGGGCCGGAACGGCGAGATCGGCGTCAAAGCGAGCAAGGGGGCATCAATCGGCAAGATTGGTCCATGGGCTGACAGATTGTATGCGGTTGACCCTGCAGGCGTAGACAGTATCGCGCCATCGCAGACGAGCTCCTCCATTCTCACGGCACCATCAACGCTTATCTGTAGCTTGGCCGCTTGATAGGTGGACCGAAACAGTGACACTTCGTTTAGAGCGAGCGCCGTTTGGCGCCTGCCTGAAACGTCAACCGCCTCCATTGCGAGCGGGTATATTCGCGTGCGTTGAGCTGCTGCAATCCGATCTACTAGGGCATCTTCCGAGAAGGGGTTCATCATGAACCCAACGGACCCAAAATTCATGCCGTACACGGGCACGCCAAGCTTCATAGCCCGGTGTAGCGTTTGCAGCATCAATCCATCGCCCCCAAGCGCGACCAGCACATCTGACCGGTCAAGGTCGAATTTGCCGTAGCGTTTACGCATGCGCTCGGCAGCAGCCAGCGCTTCAGGGGTCTCGCTCGAAACAAAACGCATCATCATTGAAGTGGCCTAGACGCCTTTCGAGCTTGTTAGCAATACTGGGTCTTCAATCCTAGGCATGGCCTATATCTCTGTTCGACCTTTATATCCATCAGGACCTTTTTAAGCTCTCGCGATACCAAAACCTTGACACGCCGCCCCGAGGAGCCCCGTCCCAGTTTTTTGCTGTTACAGGCGGATGCACCGCCCATTGAAGTCAGACCGCACGGGCCGACAGCCGCGAGGGATCACGGCGTTGAGCGACATGATAGGTGGATGGGGCCGACTGGCAGGACCCTGCAGACTTCACCCAGTCGTTTAGCGTGTGGGCCGAACAGCCCATCTTCTGGGAAACCGAAACCACGGCAGCCCGGCGCGACGGATACTCCCCGCCATGCTCAAGCACCATCCGCACCGCCTGGGTCGGCACCTCGGGGGAAACTTGTTCGGTGTCTTGCTCATCAGGCTCTATCCTACTTTGGAGTTAGAGCCTCCGACAGTCCCGGTGCGGTTCAGAAGAGCGCACAAATGCTGGAGATTTCTGGTGCCGGCAGCAGGGTTCGAACCCGCGACCCCCTGATTACAAATCAGGTGCTCTACCAACTGAGCTATACCGGCATTGGGGTGCCGTTTATCAGCCCTTTCAGCCCTAGACAAGTGACCCGTCTGACAATCCACGGCAAGCTTTTCAGACTGTTATCTTTGACGACCCGAGCACATTGCCAAGTCCGGCGCATTCGGCGTTGCTAGCGACGAGCGCACTTCGTGGCACGAGTGCTCTGCCAACGGCATGGTCGTGCCGGGGCCAATAGCAGCCCAGTCAAAGGCTCTTTCTGCTGGGCATGGTGGAGTGATCTCGCAACCTTGCGAGAAAACAGCCCAATACGACCTTTTGCATGGCTGGCAAGCGAGAATAGCCATAGCTCAACCTATGCCGACAATTATTGTTTTACTGCCGCGAGTTAACCACCATGGTAGAGGTCCATTTTGTCAATCAACAGACATGCTATTGTGTTTGTACTTGCTCGCAATACCTCTACTGAATTTATGATTCCACATTCCGGGGCTTAGACACGTGAATAAACCCATCGTGCCTGTTATTTTGGCAGGCGGTCAGGGAACGCGCTTGTGGCCGATGTCACGCGCCGCGCGCCCCAAGCAGTTTTTGCCTTTAACCGGTTCAACCAGCCTGTTTCAATTGACCTTGCAGCGGGTCGAAAACACCGCGCGCTATACCGCGCCCTTGGTCGTGACCAACTCGGAGTACCGCTTCATCGTGGCCGAACAGGCTGCCGAGCTATGCGTGCCGCTTGCAGGAATAATGCTTGAACCGATCACCCGAAATACGGCCGTCGCCATAGCGGCAGCTGCGTTTCAGGCTCAGGCCCAGTTTGGACATGATGTGATCCTTCACGTTTTGCCCTCTGACCACAACGTAGAGACTTCCGAGGGTTACTGGTTGGCCCTCGATCACGCCATTGAAGCGGCCAAAACCGGCCAACTCGTTACATTCGGCATTCAGCCGCTCTCAGCCGAGACCGGGTTCGGTTATATCAAAAGCGAAGGTCGGGTTGGCGAAGGGGCGTCAGCAGTGAGATGTTTCGTTGAAAAGCCAAACATTGAGCGCGCAGAAAGAATGCTCGACGAGGGCGGGTATTTTTGGAACTCCGGCATGTTCGTGTTCGGAGCTGCCAGTTTTCTGGCCGAGTGCCAGGCTTTGGCGCCAGAGACGCTGGCCGCAGCACATGAGGGCGTTCAAAAGGCCCGGAAGGACTTGGATTTTCTAAGGCTCGACGAAAACACATTTGCTCAGGCGCCCAACGTCTCGGTCGACTATGCTGTCTTTGAAAAAACTCAAAAGGCCTCTGTTGTGGCCGTAGACTTCGGGTGTTCCGATCTGGGGAGTTGGGACGCGGTTTGAAAAAGTGCAGCCCGGGATACACGGGGAAACCTTAGCCAGGGTCCGGTAACGCTGAGCAGTGTTTCCAATTCCCTCGTCATAAGCGATCACGCTCATGTCGCCGTCAGTGGCGTTGAGGATATATCTGTCATCGCGACAAATGATGCCGTCTACGTTGGTCGGCTTTCCGCCGCGCAAACGGTGGGCGACATGGTCAAGCACTTGCGCAGCGCTCCGGATACTGCGGGACTAACCGAAATCCATCGCACCGCGTATAGGCCCTGGGGGGGCTACTCTTCGGTGTTGAGTGGCGAGCGGTTCCAGGTCAAGCGGTTGTTCGTCAAACCGGGCAAGAAACTCAGCCTGCAAAAGCATCACCACCGGGCCGAACATTGGATCGTAGTGCGCGGGACAGCGGAGGTGAGCGTAGATGGTACGGTGACCACTCTGAGTGAAAACCAGTCGATCTATCTGCCTCTCGGGTGCGTGCATCGCCTTGCCAATCCAGGCAAAATAGAACTGGAGCTCATCGAGGTTCAGACCGGTTCGTACCTCGGCGAGGATGACATTATCCGCATCGAGGACGAGTTTGGTCGCGCCTGATCGGGTGTCGACACTTTCAGGAGAGCATCGCGTGTCTAAACCTGTCCGTACCGCCGTGTTTCCTGTTGCCGGGTTGGGAACCCGCTGCCTGCGCGCGACCAAGGCCATGCCTGTCGAGGAACTGCGCAAGCTCGATCTGGAAGACCAACTCAACGTCGCGGCCAAGTGAGTACGAGCTATGACAGTTGATTTTCCTGTCAGCCAACGACAGTCAACCAGTACCGGGCTTAGTCAAGTGCTGCCCAAGCAATGGGGTTAAGAGCAGGGAAATACCTTTTTGCAGTAATAACAATAGTTGTGGGTGCCTTTAATCGATTGGCATCAAGGAATTTTGTGCCTACCAACGGCCCGGTGATGTCCTCTAATCCTTTTCCCCGAGTCCTAAAGACATATCCAACTATTGCCTCGCGCGAGCACAGTTGCGGCGCGTGTCTTGAGACGAGTTGGCTAAATGGGAGCCATATGCATTTCGCTATAGTCAAATCGATTAAGCGGGGATCGTGACTACGAGTTTGGATCCCAATGAGCGCTAGTTTCGACAAAAGCAAATCTAAGCCAGCCTAGAGCAGATGTAACCGAGGCGTTGCTCAGACAGCCCCGCAAACGGAAGAAATTATGGAAGAAAGCGAAATCGACATTCGCGGGATCTTGAGCCTGCTGCGTAGGCGCCTGGTTCTGATTGTGGCAACGACCGTTGTGGTCGTCGGCGTTGCAACTTCCGTTGCCTTCACCTTAACGCCGCTTTATTCGGCCTCGGCTCTGGTGATGGTGGACCCTTCTCGCAAGAACATTCTTGATGACAGCGCGATATCCGGAAATAGCTCGGCTGCAGATAATGCGCGCATCGACAGCGAAGTCGAGCTCGCCCGCTCGGACAATGTCTTGCTCAAAGTCATCCAGCGTGAGCAACTGGTCAATGATGACGAGTTCGGGGTTTCGATCGGTCTGACGGCAAGGTTGCTTTCTTTCCTGGGCGTGCCGATTCCTGATCTTCCAACTGGGGACGAGGCTCTCAATCAGGTACTGGCCAAGTTGCGCAATGCCGTCTCGGTACAACGACGAGGTCTCACCTATCTCATTTCGCTACAAGTTCGGTCCGAGGATAGGCAAAAGGCCGCCGAATTGGCCAATGCATTGGCCGAGGTCTATATCGAAGACCAACTATCTTCCAAGGTCTCGGGCGCATTGGGGTCTCTCACGGTCATTCAAAGCCGGCTTGAGCAGGCTCGCAGCGCTATCGTGAGTTCCGAGACGACCTATGATCGGTTCATTTCGGACAATATCGACGCCATTTCTCGCGACAGCGGTCGCAGTGATCTGGCGAATATGCAAGCGCGCATCGCGGCGCTCGAGGGGGCGCGCCAACAATCTGCAACCCTTGCAAGTACTGTCCAGACTGCAATCGCGCAAGCCGACATAAACGCCATCGTTTCCAATCTGGAATCCGATGCTGTGGGGGCGCTTGAAGCGCAACGGCAAAGGTTGCAGAGAGATTTGTCAGCGCCTTCAGCCAATGCATCGGAGATAGATCTGCGTGAAGAGCTGGCACGCATTGAACAGTCAATTCTGGACGCGGCAGGCTCCGAGGTCTCAGCACTTCAGGACGAGGTTCAGCAGGTCCAGGATCAGACCGCAAACCTGCGCCAGGAGCTTCGTTCCGAGGTCATCGGCTCCGCATTGTCGCCTGATACTTTGACCCAGATATTCCAGCTTCAGCAGAACGCTGAACTGGCTCGACGCCAATACCAGACGCTTCTTTCTCGGGCCCAGGATCTTGAAGCGCAGGCAGATCTGCAATTGGCTGACAGCCGGGTGGTCTCAACCGCGCTTGCGCCCAATTCTGCGTCTTTTCCAAACACGCGGCTCATCATCTTGCTGGCGGGCCTGGCCGGCCTTGGACTTGGTGTTGCGCTGGCCTTCCTTTACGAAAACCTGATCGGCGGATTCACCAGTGACGAGCAGGTAGCCACCGTGCTCAAGCGCCCCCTTGCGGCAACGATCCCACGCCAGACAGGGAGAGTTGAGACGGAAAGCCGGGCAGACCTGGTGGTCACATCGCCTCTTTCGATCTTTTCTGAGTCGATCAGGCGTGCCCGTGTCGCGTTCGACCAGGCAATGCGTCTAAGCAGGAGGGGCGATGATCCCAGCAGGTCGGGCAAAGTGCTGATGGTGACCTCGTCCAATCCCAACGAGGGTAAAACCACCCTCGCCCTCGCAATTGCCCGCTCCGCATCCATGGCCGGGCAGTCAGTGCTGCTTATCGACTGTGACCTTCGCAAACCTTCGGTTCATCGCCATCTGGGCATTGAACCAGCGACTGGTTTGCAGGAGCTCCTCCAATCTGAGGAGCCAGATTATTCAGAATCTCTCCCCCAGATTATCGTGCAAGATCCGTATTCGAATGCATCGGTAATCGTCGGATCGCGGAGGAGCAGCGTGCCAACAGACCAATTGCTGGCGAACGCCACCTTCCAGCGTCTGCTGAATGCCGCGCGGCGCTCGTTTGACTTTGTTGTCCTGGATACCCCGCCCGTGGGCCCTGTGGTCGACCCGCTCTATATCTGCCAACAGTCGGACGCGATCGCATTCGTTGTAAAATGGGCCAGCACGTCGCAAAGCGACGTGAAGAAGAACATTGCCGCCCTTGAGGATGCCTCCGACGGCCGAGTGCCGGTGCTAGTTACGCTGACGCAACAGGAGCAATCTCGTTCCGAATATTACAAGAAATACAGTGGATACTACTCTTACAGCACCTAATGACGGTGGCTCGGCTATACCGAGATTGTCGGTCGCATGTGTGACCACACCGGGACGCCAAGAATTGTGTTTATAGATCGGTCGTTGGACTAGGGCTTGGGTATGAACTCATTTTCGGCCCGGGCGACACCAGGCACCAGCGAAACGAGATGAAACCGCTTCAAGAATTACTTCTATGGTCCCTTTTGGCAGCTTCGGTTTGCGTCTTTGGTCTTGGCATTTTCGCTTCGCGCTCTGAAGCGATAGCCTCGGCTATGGGGTCAGGATCGACAAGGCTTCCACAATTTGTGCAAGCGATCGCAGACGAGATCGAACTTCCCCTCTCTGTTGAAGGGCGACGGGTGGTGCTCGACACCTGCGAAATGGGTCTGCAACCGTCGCTTCCTTTGCTGTTGCGCTTTGCTACAGATGAGCAAAGGCAGATGATTGCGCCATTCTGCGCTGACCTCGCCAAACTGGCAGTGGATGCCTCAAGTGCCGACTCTTATGCTTGGGCAATCTTGGCAATGGCGCAAATGCGATCGGGCAATATTGCTTCCGCAGAGCGAAGCCTGATCCGCTCATCACTGACCGCGCCAACTGAGGCATGGATCGCAAGGACCCGATTTAACCTTATTCAGGACCACTATGACCAGCTCTCCCATAACGTGCGCGGATTAGGCGATGCAGATGCACTAGTCCTAATTGACGGCCGTCTCGGCAATGTCGTTGCGCGGCGCTACGTGGCCGATGCCGGCTTCCGCCAACGATCTGAAGCCTTGCTTGAATCACAGCCCGAACCGGTACAGCGTCGCTTCCTCTCGCTTGTTCGCCAGCAAATCTAGGATCCGCAGTGACCACGTCCGAAATCGATCTGACCATGACCCAGCGAACCCCTCCGCGAGTGGCCGAGATATCCGGTCGACGGCCGCAAAACGGCTTCGCGCTTTGGGCCCTCCTTGTGCTCTTCGCCCTGGCCCCCCTGCCCTTTGCCAGCGCCCGGCCATTTCTTTGGGCACTCTGGGCGACATATGTCGGCGCTATCGCCATCGTCTTTTTCGCCTGGCAGCTCCGCTCGGGCGCTTCGCTTCGCGTCAATCCGATAGAGTTCAGGCTACCGGCAGCGCTCGTCGCCGTGACGCTCCTGATGCTTGTCGCCCAGGTGCTTCCGATAGGGTCCTTCTTGATCGCAAGTGATGGAGCTATCAGCCTGACTGCTCCCCAGATCAGCATTGCGCCGGGACAAACAGTTCTGATGCTGGCAAGGCAGCTGACCTACGCGCTTGTGGCGGTCCTGGTCATGCAGATTGCCGCCAGCGATAACCGCCGGAATGTCCTCCTTCATGGACTGATCGCGATCGCACTTGCCTACGGTGCCTATGGTCTGATTGCCTTGCGCCTGGGGGATACGATTTTGGGCTTGCCGAAATGGGCCTATCTCGGATCGATCACCGGGAGCTTCGTGAACAGGAACTCGTTCGCGACATTCATTGGTTTTGGCGCAATTCTGACGCTGGCCCATGGATGTGCCATCATGCGCAGGCAAGCGGAGCGCCACAAGGATGATGGCCTGATCAACGGTCTGTTGAGCAAGGTGATCCTTTATGGAGCCGCCTACACTTTTCTCATTCTGGTACTCATAGGCACCCAGTCGCGCATGGGGTTATTTGCGGCCCTGGCAGGTTCGGCCGTCGTGGTACTCGCAACACTTTTGTCGATCAGGAGGTTGGGTTTGATCCTCCTGATCGCCCCGCTCGCCCTTGCCACCTTCATAGGGCTCCTCTGGCTGCTTGGTGGCGGCCTACTGGAACGCATTGAGTCCGACGGGTTCGACTCGAGCACGCGTTGGGTGCTCTACGAACAAATCCTGCGGCTAATTGCTTTGCGCCCCTGGACGGGCTTTGGTGGTGGGACATTTGAGATCGCGTTTCCCATAGTCCACACTTTGCCACTGCCTGCCGATGTCTCCTTCAATCTCGCTCACAACACCTATCTTGCGCTCTGGTCCGAGCTCGGCCTGATTGGCGGATCTTTTCTGATCCTGGCCATCGCGTTCGTGACCGTTAAGTTGGTTACCGCACTTCTGGCAAACCATGGATCATGGACTGCCGAGATCGCCGCCCTTGGTGTGATCTTCCAGGTCGCTATTCACTCCATGGTAGATTTCAGTCTTGAAATCCCAGCCAACACCCTGGTCTTCGTCGCTATCCTCGCGACTGGCCTCGCGACGACGTCAAGAACCAAGACCATGAGAACCCGTTCTTGATGCGCGCGCTACTGCGACGACTACTGGGGAAGCAAGAAGCGCCAACGCACGCCAAACATCTTGTCAGGCATCTGACGGTTCCCGAGGCGCCTGCCGCGCTTTATGCCATAGGCGATGTCCATGGTTGCCTTGATGAGCTGGTGGACCTGGAACATCAGATCATTGCCGATGGGCACTCTATCCCGGGCAGTAAGCTGCTCGTCATGCTCGGGGATTATGTGGACCGTGGCCCGGACTCTGCAGCGGTCATTGATCACCTTCTCTCCAGGCCGCCTGAAGGTTTCAGGCGCGTGTGCCTGATGGGTAACCACGAACTAATGTTTCGTGACTTTCTCACGCGACCACATCCGCAATCAAATTGGCTCGAATTTGGCGGACTTGAGACGCTGCGGTCCTACGGGATCTCGAACGACGCGCTGAAAGCGACGAGGCCATCGCAGTGGCCAATGCTGATCAAGGCGCACATTCCAGACAACCACCTGGATTTTCTGGCCTCTTTGTCGTGGACCCTGCAGGTTCCAGGTTGGCTATTTGTCCATGCAGGGATCCAACCTGGCATCCCACTAGAAGCTCAGAAGGCCGACGATCTTTTCTGGATTAGGGAAGCCTTCTACGACCTTGTAGATCATGAAGATTGCAGCCATTTCAGTTTTCGTGTCGTGCATGGACATACGCCCGCCGCCGACCCTGTAATCACCCGCCGGCGGATCTGCATTGACACTGGTGCCTACGCAACGGGTAGGCTGACATCGCTCAGGATCACACCTGACGGTAGCTTTCAAATGTTGCAAACAAGTCCATCGCCCGGACGGAAGTAACAATCTGGCTAAAGGCTCAGCAGCGCGAAAGCGATCTGGAAAACTCAACTCTCACAGCCCCAATATTGGGGTCAGGAAACGGTCGGGTCAGAGGTCGCCGAAGCCCGGTTCGCCTTGTCGGACTAATGCCCATTTCCAGTGAAGAACTCCCGGACGATCGTCATAACTATGATCTTGAGGTCCAGCCAGATCGAAAAATTCTGGATGTAGGCGATGTCATGATCGATGCGCTCCCGAGCGAGCCGTGGATCCCGCGTTGGTCCACGCAACCCATTGGCCTGGGCCCATCCGGTAATACCGGGACGCATGGCGAGCCGCTCCCCATAGTAGGGAACCAGATCCCGATAAAGCCGGCCGCCTGCCAACATGTTGGCGACATGAGGGCGAGGACCCACCAGTGACATGTCCCCTCTCAGAACATTGAACAGTTGTGGCAGTTCATCAATGCTGGTCTTGCGGATAAAGCGACCCACAGGGGTAACCCGCGGATCATTTATGCGGGTTTGCGTTACGCCCGAAGCATCACAATCTGCCTCTCGCATCGACCGAAACTTCAAGGCGTCAAAAGCCCGTCCGTTAAGCCCTTCCCGGCGTTGTCTGAAAAGGACGGGGCCAGGAGAACTGGCCTTGATCATGACGGCAACAATAATCAGCAGTGGCCCGAGTGCACAAATACCGACAAGTGCACCCACAACATCCAAGGCTCGCTTCAGGAACGTATCGAGGGGAGCCTGCGACGAGCCACCGCCCTTCCAGTTCACGGGCAATCCGGAGTGCCATGTAACCCCGGCCTCACGCTCTTCTCCCGTCGCGTCGGCCAAAGTTGGCATTTCGAGCTGGCCGAGCATACTCCCGTCCAGCTCCATAAAATTCTTGCGGAATTTAGATCGAACCACACTACCCATCTCGTCGCCCCCAAGAAAGTCGGTAAAATTCGCCTTGCTAGCAATGACTTATCATTACCAAAAAGTTACGACAGTCCATAGACAAAATAAAAAAAGACCGACCTCTAGTTAATACATACGACGCGTACAGATCTGACGTGTCGCCGCAGGCCATTTCGCCTCCAGATGAACGAGATATCCGCTCTGTGGGTACACATTCGCGAAAAAACAAGTAAATTTTTCTACTGAATGCAAATCCGCATGCATTTAGTGCATATCTACATTTCACGGCAAGTAATCACCAAATTCGCAACACGAAAAACAAAAGGCGCGGAAATTACCCCGCGCCTGTTCCTTGGCAATTCTCAGCCGTTCAAGAAACGATCAGACTGGGCTGGCCTGTACACCACCAACGGCACCGGACTCGGGCAGCAACTGCTCAAACAGCGCTTCGATGGTGTCACCGCCGCCGGCCGCAGCAACCTCAGAACGCAATTCGGTAAAGGACTGCAGTGCGACAACTGGATCAACCCCGGCACTAACAAGCGCACTGGAGTAGGCGTTAATAGCTGCTTCACATGCAGCAGGTGTTCCCGCCGGAGGCGTGCAGTTGGTCAGCACGGCATCGTAAAGCGCCTCAAAACCCGAGACAGGTGCGGCCAGAGCGGGAAGGGCGGCAAAGGACAAGGCGGAAAATGCGCCGACTGCCTTGAGCGAAATAAACTTATTGCGCAATTCACATCTCCTAAATTGTCGCCGCACAGTCCCAATACGATAGCCCGGCTTCATCGTCAAGTAGAGCGTTTATCTCTTATTAGGTATTTCTACAAAGCGCGACACATTTTATGGTAAAATAAGGCGATGGCAGCCCTAACTCTCTGCCGGCCAGATGTTTTCTTCCAAAATCAATAGAACCACATCGAAGACGCGTTGAACATCCAAACAAACGAGCCGCAATGCTACCCTGCGCCTTTTGCATGGTTTAATGCAGCGGCCCCCACTCCTGGAATGCTTGAGCAGAAGCAGTTCCAAAGAACGCGAAACCCCGCCATCGAGATCGATGGCGGGGGCAAGATAGCCAGGACTGGAGACTAGCCCGCAGACCAACTGCGTGGGTTGGCCGTGGACATGGTGCGAATGTTGTAGCCAGACGCCCGCAATGTCTTAACCGAGTTGTTGAGGTTATCGAGCACGTAGTCGCCCTGGCTTGTTTTGACCACCAGAACTGCATGTGGCTCGCCCCGACGGGTGTGGGTGTAAGCGATGCGCAGCGCCCCCGCAGACACACCATGTTTGATCAGCATGCTGCGCTTGCTCAGAACATAGTCCTCGCAATCTCCCTCGGTGGGGTTGAGGTTCCAGATGTCTGCGCTGTCCACCTTGGGGCGGATCGATCGATTGACGTGGACGTTCACCTGCTTGAGCATCATCATCATGTTCGGCGTCATGCCGACCTGGGCACTCCCCCCGCCACGGCATTCGTTCCGGTTCTTTGCGCAGAAAAACTGCATCGAGAGCGGCGTGATTGCGGCAGTCTGCAAAACCGCCCCGCTACGGCCGGTATTGGTTTGATCTGCGTAGGCAGCGGCACCGCCGACAGATGTCATGGTGATCGCGAGGAGCAGACCAGCGATCTTGCTGTGAGTCATGAAGTTCATTTGCGGCATCCCTGAAGCTTTGATGCCCCAACAATGCGCGCGACAAATTGCGTCCGCCTGAGCAGATTAGATACAATTTTATTCAATTTGCTGCGGTTCCCGCCGCAGCTCGCCCAAGCTCGTAGGCGCATATCGGCAATGCGGGCTTCAGATCCGTCGCGCAATTTGGCTCGAATTGGACGCCAATTTTAGTTAAATGCCGAGCACGGCGAAATGTGAGCCGTGCCACGCGCACGGCTCTCTCCTGCCTGTTTGACCTATCACCAAAGGGCCAGAGGCAGCACAGGCGGGCTTAACTGCCGGCACTTTTGTCACCGGCCATGGTGCCTGAAGGCCCATCATCCTCAGGAGCGGCGCTGGCTAGGTCCAATGGTGACACCGGGGCAGCCACGGCACACGGCGTAGTGCCCTCACCCTTCTGATCGTCGGCAGAGATCATGACTATGTCTGGCTCGGCCACACTCCTGCCGAACAAGCGGATCAAAGTTCCGCATCCCCTCAAGCCGCAGCGACCGGGTCGATAACCATTCATAAATTTCCGGGGAGAAGAGACCCGTCGCAACACGAAGTGTGCGACGCGTGCCGGCAGTGCATCAATCTGCGTTGCGGCGGCAATTACCTACTAGACCAAAGAGGCCTGACCTGGGCGCCAGCAGTGATCGAACGGGTCGTGACCAAGCCAGAGCCACGGCATGGCCGATTCCTCGACCCCCGTATCCCTCAGGCACCCGCTATGAAACGGAAGCTCGTCGCAACGACGTTGCCAGCTGACCAGAGCAAAGCCCAGGACAGAACGGCAAGCGCAGCAATGACAATGCCGCGAGGCGGCTGCGCGATAATGCGGGAGCGGACGCGTTCTGTGTTCGCCAAGACCGAACCCTCCTTGGGCAAACTCGTGTTCAGGTGCGTCTAGTTAAGCGCCCAATTTCTTAACGCGTGTTGAACCTGTCGTTTGCAATGTGGCGCTATCGCGCGACTGGCTATCGCGTTGGCAACCAAGCAGTATCGTAGCGGGCCGTTTCCTGATCCGGCAGAGCTGGGCTGGGCTGAAGCGCTTTTTGAGCAATCATTCAAAGCATAGCTTCCACTCAGGCATTTTTGACGGCCTCGCCTGATCTGCAACCTTCGCGGCTGCAGCGTTCTCGTCTGCCATCTACTGCACGCTAAACGGGGCACTGCCGGAGACGTCGTGCAAGGCGATGGAGCAGCTTCACGGTCGCCCCGGACATTTTGCCTGGCGTGCCAGTGATCCCGAATTGACCTCTCCCATGGCATTGGGTGCAATCCTGGGCGTGTTTGGCACCCGCTCCCCGACATAGAGGCAGCATGTGCGACAACTTCTCTTTCCGCACATCACGTCAAGAAAATGCTGCGCAACACCTGCAATCGACGCAAGGTTGTCATGCAAATTCGGTAAGTCGCAGGGCAAACCACAAGAGTAGTATAGTTTTATTGACGACCTGAGCGGTAACCATCTATCGCAATTAAGAATTGTCCGGGTTTTCTGTCACAGTTTTTCCGTGTAGCTGTTCCTCGACTTTGGGCGACGAGCTCATTGTGAAGGTGCGGCGGTTTTTGCCGCAGATTAATTCGGACCAGGGGGACGCATGAGTTCGAAGGTTGCGCTGATTACCGGCATTACGGGCCAGGACGGCTCCTATCTGGCCGAGTTTTTGCTGGAAAAAGGCTAGGAAGTGCATGGCATCAAGCGCCGCGCCTCGCACCTCAATACGCAGCGCGTCGACCATATCTATGAGGATCCCCATACCGAAAACCGCAAGTTCAATTTGCACTATGGCGATCTTACGGACTCTTCCAACCTGACGCGCATCCTGCGCGATACTCAGCCCGACGAGGTCTATAATCTGGGCGCTCAGTCGCATGTCGCCGTGAGCTTTGAAGCGCCGGAATACACAGCAGACGTCGATGCCATTGGCACCCTACGGCTGCTCGAAGCCATCCGCTTCCTGGGTCTTGAGAAAAAAACGCGCTTCTACCAAGCGTCGACCTCGGAACTCTTTGGTCTCGTCCAGGAGGCCCCACAGCGAGAAACCACACCCTTTTACCCGCGCTCGCCCTACGCCGTGGCCAAGATGTACGCCTACTGGATCACGGTGAACTACCGCGAGGCCTATGGAATCTATGCCTGCAACGGTATTCTGTTCAATCACGAGTCCCCGCGCCGCGGCGAGACCTTCGTGACGCGCAAGATCACCCGAGGCCTCTCGAATATCGCGATGGGGCTCGAACCCTGTCTCTATATGGGCAATATCGATGCCCTGCGCGATTGGGGCCACGCCAAGGACTATGTGCGTATGCAGTGGATGATGCTGCAGCAGCTACAGCCCGAGGACTTCGTCATCGCGACTGGCGTCCAATACTCTGTGCGCGAGTTCATCCAATGGACCGCCAAGGAGCTCGGCATCACCTTGGAATTTTCCGGGTCTGGCATCGATGAGGTAGCAACAGTGACTGCGATTGAAGGCGACATGGCCCCTGCCCTCAAACCCGGCGACGTCATCGTCAAGATTGACCCTCGCTACTTCCGCCCGGCCGAAGTCGAGACGCTGCTTGGCGATCCGAGCAAAGCAAAGCAAAACCTCGGCTGGACCCCCGAGATGCCCAGGACATGTGCGCTGAAATGGTGCGCGAGGACCACAAGGCAGCGCGCCGCCATGCCCTGCTCAAGCAGCATGGTCTCGATCTCCCCGTGAGCGCTGAGTAGTGCGATGACGTTCGAACTCACCAACAAGCGCGTCTACGTCGCCGGGCATCGCGGCATGGTCGGCAGCGCTGTTGTGCGCCGGCTTGCCGCTGACGGATGTGAAGTGATCACGGCCGGTCGCGATGTCGTTGATCTCAAGCGCCAAGCGGAGGTCGAGGCATTCATGGCCGACGCAAAGCCCGACGCTATCGTCATGGCGGCAGCCAAGGTCGGTGGCATTCTGGCCAATGACACCTATCCGGCAGACTTCCTCTACGACAACCTGCTCATCGGGGCGAACATCACCCAGGCCGCTTTCGAGAACGGCGTCCAGAAGATGCTGTTCCTGGGGTCGAGCTGCATCTATCCCAAGATGGCGCCTCAGCCGATTACCGAGGATGCGCTGCTGACCGGCCCGCTTGAACCGACCAATGAATGGTATGCCATCGCCAAGATTGCCGGCCTCAAGCTGGCCCAGGCCTACCGCAAGCAGCATGGCTGTGATTTCATCTCCGCCATGCCGACCAATCTCTACGGACCCGGCGACAATTTCGACTTGAAGTCTAGCCATGTCCTGCCGGCGCTTATTCGCAAAGCTCATCAAGCCAAGGAGCGCGGCGACGCCACCATCACGATATGGGGCACAGGATCACCGAGGCGCGAATTCCTGCACGCCGACGATTGTGCGGATGCTCTGGTTTTTCTGCTGAAGACCTATTCCGGGCACGAGCATGTCAATGTCGGCTCGGGCGAGGACATCTCCATTCTCGATCTATCAAAAATGGTGTGTGAGGTGGTCGGGTTCGAGGGTGAAATCGAGCGCGATCTGACAAAGCCGGACGGCACGCCGCGCAAGCTGATGAGTGCTGACGTGCTGCGCGATATGGGCTGGTCGCCCCGTATTGGGCTGCGCGAAGGCGTGGAACAGACCTATCAATGGTTCTTGGCCAATGCGGCGCGGGGCACCGCGGCATGAGCGGCAGCACGCTACCCAGCTACGACATACTCGGCGTGCCGGTGACGGTAACCAGCCTCGACCAGGCGGCCGAGACGATCGAGACCTGGGCCCGCGATGAAATCGGGCGCTTCGTCTGCATCCGCGACGTGGCCAGCTTGATGACCATAATCGAAGATCCAGCGCTCGCGCCGATCCACCGCGAAGCGGCGATGATCACGCCTGACGGCATGCCATTGGTGATGGTGGGCAAGCTGCGCGGACTGCCGGTGGAACGCACCTGCGGGCCGGACCTGATCGACCATGTCTGCGCTCGTTCGCCCGCCAGCGGCCTTCGCCACTATTTTTATGGCGGCAAGGAGGGCGTGGCCGAAACGCTGGCCGGCGTTTTCCAGGCGCGCTATCCGGGGCTGATCGTGGCCGGCTATGAATGCCCGCCCTTCCGCCCCCTTACGGCGGAAGAGGATGAGGCGGTGGTTGCACGCATCATCGCCAGCGGTGCCGATGTGGTTTGGGTGGGGATTTCCTCGCCCAAGCAGGAAGTGTGGATGCAGGGCCATTACCGGCGCCTGCCGCAAACACTGATCGGCGTCGGCGCCGCGTTCGACTTCCACGCCGGCACCGTCCGCCGCGCCCCACGCTGGATGCAAAAGTCAGGCCTCGAATGGGCGTTCCGGCTGCTGAGCGAACCGAAACGCCTGTGGTATCGGTATCTCGTGCTGGCGCCAAAGTTTGTGTGGCGGGTTGCGTTTCAGCGCCGCAGGATCCCTGCTTCGTGAGTATCCTAACCACAGCTCCCGGCAAGTTTGCTGCGCTCTACCGCAACTCTGGCCTGGCGCGCTGGTCTCTGGCCAGCCAAGCCGTAACCAGCGGCGCAAACTTCCTGTTAGTGTTGCTCTTAGTTCGTGCCATCGGCATCGAGCAGTTTGGCCGCTACAGCCTCTACTACCTTATTGCCTTGAACATAAGCGGCGTTTTGCAGGCCTTGATCGCTTTGCCGGCAGTTTCGATCAGTGCACTCGAAACAGGCTTGGCACGATCTATGGTTATTGGCCGGGCAACGACCTTCTACCTCATTTATGGCCTTGCTGCTTTCGCAGCTCTGGCACTCGTGGACATGGTTCTGGCAGCCATCAACACTGATTTGAACATCAGCTTCATGTTGGCAGGCGGGTTCTTTCTGGCCCTGGCGATGGCGGAATATGTCCGGCGCGTTCTGTTTCTTCTCGAAAGCGTTCGGTTGGCATTTGCCCTAGATGTGCTTCGCTATGCGCTCACGTTCTTGGCATGCTGGTACGCCATCGCGGCCACACCGACAGCCCCGATGGCTGAGTTTTTTGTCTGGGCTGTGATCGGTGGCCACTCGGCGGCGGTCGTAATGGTGGTGGCGATCCCTCAAGTCTTCGCAACGCTCATGCCGCGATGGCGCGACATGAGGAGCCTCCATAGCAGGCTTTGGCGAAGCGGCGGATGGCTGAGCGGCACGAGTATCCTCCAATTCTGCAATGAACACCTATTCGTGGTCGCAGGGTTCGCCTTTGTTGGTCCGCAGGCGATTGGGCTGGTCCGCGCCAGCCAGACCATAGTCGGTCTGGTCAACCCGATCCTTTATTCGCTGGAAAACTTTCATCCCCTGCAGATCGGCCAGCGGCTGGCACGGGAGGGAAAAGGTGCCGCCATGCAGTTCTTCCGTCGCCAAGCAACGGTGATCGGGGCGGCATTCGCACTCCTGCTGCTCGCAACAGCAATTCTGGCACAGCCACTGCTCGATCTCATCGTTGGGCCACAGGCCACTGGTGGTGCCTGGATCCTCCAGGCACTGTGTCTGATGGAGTTTTTCCTAGTTCTCCGTGTCTTGCTGACGTTCCCGTTTCGAGCGGTGGAGGACACGAAGCCGGTTTTTGTGGCGATTTTGATGGGCGCGATTGCTTCCAGCGCAGCAGTATATCCGCTCCTCGCTGCGTGGCAGGTAGGCGGCCTTCTCATCGGGGTCATCGGGGCTCAGTTCGTTACCGTGGCAGTACTTTTTGGCTTCAGTGTGGGCACAAGCGACGTGAATTCTAGAGGGAAACGAGATGCCGTCAGGGAAGGTTAGCGTCCTGCTCAGTGCGATGGCCTTCTCCCCCACTCGAGGCTCCGAATTCGGAGTAGGCTGGCGTTGGGCACTAGAAATTGCTGATCTTGGCTATGACGTAACAGTTTTAACGAGAACGCGTCACAAACCGGAAATAGCAACAGCCCTGGGAGAGATCGAGGCCCGCTCAATAAAACTGGAGTTTGTCGATCCTTGGTCGTGGGTTGAATACAATGTTTCGCCCGTCGTCTTTCGCTATCTGTATATATATGTTTGGCAGATAGCCGCATACCTAAGAGCGCGGCAGATTCATCGTATGCGTCGTTACGACGTGGTTCATCATGTTACCTTCGGCGGCATTCGTTTTCCGAGCTTGATGGGACTGCTTGGTATCCCGTTCGTTTTTGGTACCCTAGGTGGCGGCGAGTCCACGCCACCAGGTCTGTTCGGCGCATATCCGTTGAAAGAAAGACTTTGGGAGTGGGCTCGGACAATTTCCAACGCTGTAGTGCGTTTCGATCCGCTAATGCGTTGGGTATTCGGGAGTGCCTCCGTCATTGCTCTTAGAACGCCGGATAACATTCCGCTCGTACCGTTCCGAATGAGAAGCAAAGTGGTAATTGCCGGTGACGTGGGAAGCTCTCTGCCCAAAAATCAACCTGCGCGTCAGCGGAGCCAAACTGTGCGCTTTTTGTATGTAGGCCGGCTGATCTATCTAAAGGGTATACAACTCGCGCTCCCTGCTTTTGCCATTGCAAAAAAGGTGACACCGAACATTTCGTTTACGATCGTGGGCAGCGGGCCGGCCGAAAAACGGTGGCAATCGTTGTCACAACGTTTAAGGCTGGAAGACATTGTAACTTTTGTGGGTCATGTGCCCCACACCCAAATCTCGCAAGTCTATAGTTCACATGATGTTTTCATGTTCCCCAGCATGCATGACTCGGGGGGCACCGTGGTTCTGGAAGCTGCGGCCCACGGTCTCCCGATCATTTGCCTAAACACCGGCGGGCCTGGACACATCCTGGGGGCCAAGGCCGGCACTAAGATTGACGTGTCGTCCGGAAATCAGAATCAGGTGGTGAAAGATATCGCGCGCGCCATTGCGGCATATGCAACGAACACATCCCAATTGGATGCGCTGGGTAGCGATGCACGAGACTGGTCCTCTGCCCAGACCTGGAGATCCAGAGTACTTACCGTTTACAATGCTCTACCCAAAGCATTAGCCCCATCGTTACAGGCACGGGCTCGCTCATGAGTGCTCGCGCAGAAACGCCGCATCCTCACAGCACCCGTGTCTCCGGTGCGACATCTCTGCAACGCGGACTGTTGTTTGCAGTCCTATTGTATCCTTACCATGTACTTCCGCTGGTAGTGGATACCGTCTTCGTCGGTGTTGCCGCTGCCATTGTACTCTGCCTGTCCGCTATTCGACTGAAGGTGCCAAAAGTTGGCCTCGCAGCCAGCATTTTTATCGTGGGGATTGGAATCTGGAGCTTTGTCTCAATAGCTCGAACGGAGCATGCGGGCCCCATTATCTCACAGGCCAACCATCTCTGGCAGTTCGCTGCTCTCGTATTAGCCTTTGTTCCAGTTGTGAGGGGTGTGGACTGGACCGACACCTTCCAGTCCAAGCGCTTTTTCTGGCTTTCGGCGTTTTCAAGTCTCGCCACGCTCACCTACAGTTTGGCGACCTACGGATTTATGTTTGAGTATACATTAAACGTAGTAATTACTATGGCACTTATAAATCAGAATAAAACGGTCGGAATTACACACAAAATTCTGATAGGATCTATCATAATTTTGTCTATATTCCTATCCCCAAGATCGACCGCACTTTTTATTTTTCTTACATACTTTATCGCTCTTACTTTAAATCCGTCACAACTGATAGTAAAACTTGCCAGCCTTTCGGTAGTCTTTCTACCTATCGCCCTGTATTTGTCGATAGACAACAATACCACTGCCGCCCTGATTGGATACGATTACAACACTTACATTCGATCAGAGTTTATTAGGGCGGCATGGGGCCTGCTCAAGGATAAATTGGTTTTTGGCGTAGGATTCGGGCCAGAGTTCCGACCACGGGCTTTCAACTACATGACGACGCACCCATTATTAAATGACCCTAATGCCATTTTACTTGTTTCCAATCATCATTCCATTTTCGATACTGCTTACAGGCTCGGAATACCGATGGCAGGAGTTCTAATGTACGTCTTGTTTGTTAGTCCAAAACTCTCATCAGAAGACAAAATGGGCAAGTTTTTTATGCTTGCGTTGGCATTCGGGATGTCGATCAACGCCTGGTTCGAAGATCAGGCACAAGTCGTGATGGTAGCAATGCTTAGTGTTTTCTTAATTACTCGCGCAAGAACATGGCTTCCTAATCTACAAGACTGAATGCGGATATGCAGTGACCTTTGCGAAATAGCCGTTAGGCGTTCTGTTCTCGTCTGCTTCGTTGGCACCCCTTCCAAGGGACAAAACCGACATCTCTTCAAGTTGTCTGCTCGAATGATCAGAGCGCAAGGCCAGATCTGACAGAAATAAAAACTGATTGTCGGATGCCCAACTCACCCCCTGTACGTGATATTCCCCATCATCGAACCCGCCCAGCGCCTCCGTGACGCCCACGATTTCGCCGCCGGACCGCAGGGTGGCCTGGAAGGTGCCGGTGCTGCCGACGCGTTCGATATTGATGCGGTTGTCAGTGCCGCCGTCGCTGATGTCGATGGCGCGGTTATAGGGAATGATGGCGCCCCAGCTGTTGCGCACGATCACCGTGCCCTGCTGGGGCGTTAGGCCAATGGCATCGGTGGGGACTTGCAGGGAATCGGCCGCGCGGCCGCTGCCGGCGCCGAGGCTTTCGATAAACGAGGTGGCGCCCGTGTCGCGCAGCATGGGCAGCGCCCAGTCGATAGCGCTTCCGCTCGGGGCACTGGCGGGAATAGCCAGAACCAAGGGGGAGGAGCCGGTATCCGGGGCGGTTACGGTCAGGTCGAAGCGCTTCCAGGCGGAGCCGAGTTCAGTAGCGGCGGCGATCGGCGGCTCTTCCGCTGCGCCGAGCGGCGATTGCCAGCACAGGTCAGCCGGCTGGGCGCCGGGTGGGCAGCGGGCATAGAGCGAGAGCGTGTAGGCCTGGGCCGAGACGTGTGGGAGGGCAATGGTCGCCAGCCCGCAAAGACCGCCGCCCGCGGAGAGGCGGAAGGGCTGGGTGCGGATACCTTTGACCAGCTGCTCGGGCAAAAGCTGCGCCTGGCTGGGATCGCCGCCGACCACCGACCAGCCGGCGACTGCCGCACCGGGGCCAGTGGCCGGGGTCTCGCCAAGAATGGTATTGCGCGGCACATATTCGGACGCGGCGCATTCGAGCAGGACGCCGCGGCTGGTGCGCGCCATCGCGTGAGGGGCGAAACGCTGCCAGTCGCCGGCCGCATCCTGGGCGAATTTGGGCGTGGGGCGCGAGAACTCGAGAATATCTTCGGCCCGGACCTGGCGACCGAACACCATGTAGCGATTGGAGCAAAAATCGGCGGCAAAGCTGGCGCCTTGCGGCCACCATATGGGGCCGGCTGCGCGGCCAGACGTGAGTTTGACGCCGGGCATCAGAGCAGGCCCACAAGATCGGTCGCGGTGGTGCCGGTCGCCTCGACCCGTGCAATACGTACAGGGAGCAAGGTCGCCGAGGGGAGGTTGACCAAAGTGACCTGATCGCCGGAAGCAAGGGTCACCGCCAGGTTGCCGGCAGTGCCGATATAGACGGCGCGAGTAACATGAGGAAGATCGGCGCTGTCGTCGGGAATGATGGCGAAGCCGCTGCTGGCGGGGCTTTCAAGGCCATCGGCATGAGTGGCGAAACGATCTGGCATGGCTGTCTCCTGCGATTGAGCATGTGTGCAGAATACAGGCGGTCAATCGGGCGGGGATAAGCGGGGACAGTGCAGTTCACCGACCGCGCATGGGCTGGTGCTGAACCGTGTGCCAGCATCCGCACAGAACGCTCCCATCCCAGGCTGGGGCTAGGAAGCCTCAGGTTTCAAAGCAATCTCCGCGACCAGCCCCCGATGATTGGATCCGAAATGGTCTGGCATGGCCGAGAGCGACGTGAACGCTGCGTCACCAGACACCAAAACATGATCGATCGGCGCGCCGAAATTGCCCATGACGACCGGCCAAGTTCCCGGCTCGAAAGCGGCACGCGTCAGACCAGTTGCATCCAGCAATTCGGTGAAAGGTCCGAACCACGCGGCGGCGTTGAAGTCACCCGCGACAAGCGTCGTTCCTTCGAGCCCTTCCAGAAGGCCTCTGAGCGCTATGAATTCGCCGATCTGCTGCTGGCCAAAATAAGGGCGGAGCAAGTGGGTAGAGACCACATTGAGCTTTTTGCCCTCCATCACGACTTGGGCCGCAATGGTTTGATGTCCTGACGCCCCCGTCAAGCGTGTGATCCTTGGCGCCTTGAGCTCCAAACGCGAGAGTACAAGCACATCGCCGCACTGTCCCTCACCTTGTTCGTCGCATCCCAGCAGAAACGGATAGCTGGCTCTGAGCGTTTCCAGAAGCGGCACAACGGGAGCGGATTCATTGAGCAGCACCAGGTCGGCATCCGTCTGCAAAAGATAGTCGGCAATGGCTGGACCATTCTCCATGTTGGAGCCCAGCATGTTGAAGGCGATAACCTTGAGGTTAGGCTCGGCCGTTGCCATTCCCCGGGAGGACGGCGCAATGTCTCGGTAATCGAGGACCAGGGCGAGAACCGCGCAGCCAAGAAGCACAGTGCCCCGCCTCACTGCTCTCCCCATGATCAGCAATAGCGCCACCAGCCCGAGCAGCGCTGACAAGTGTACCCGTATATTGTTCAGGATTAAGATGATGGGATCGAGCCAATCCAAGTGACCGAGTGCGATCAGGCCTGCGAGGATCAGACCCACCAAAAAGAGGGCGCCGCGCAATTCCGTCCCGATTGCCCGCCACATGGCTTTGTACCTTTCCCTAGCCACGAAATCCTCTGGGTCGCATTTGAGCCCAAATGCATCCCTTCAACCCTAACGGCACAAAATTCTGGCTTTATTCGCTTTTTGTACGATCGATGTCCGATCGAGTGAAACAGGCTCATTGCAGCCGGCCGGGGGCAACGCTGCGTCGGCTAGGCCAGCGTTTCACGCCTTGCAACCTCAAGTCCCCAAGTGACCAGCTCCTCCGCTCTGGCGAGCGAGTTCGCCTCTACATAACACCGCAACTCTGGTGCGTTCCCGGAGGCCCGAAAATGCACCATATCACCTGACTGGGTCCAGAATTGCAGACCGTCAATATCGGCGTGCCGGGATACGCCCCACCGATCAAAGATCCGCGCAGCGTACGTGGCGTCTTGCCGGAGACGGTTGAGAAAAGCAGCACTGCTATCACTGGGCACATTTTGCAGGCGATCCGCCAAGGCATGCTTGAGTGGGAGATCAGCAATCAGTTCCGAGACCGTCATCCTCAGGCGCAGACTTTCGCCAAACGCACTCAGGATCGGCACTATGGCGTCCCGGGTCTCAAGGTTTTTGAGACGACCACCGAACGAAGAAACACCATTGCCAATGAGGGTGCCACCATTGGCCTCAAAGCCCACAACAGCACCTGTGGCAGTCTTCATGGCTTCAATCACGAAGGGCGAACCGACCCGGGTGCGCACTACCTTGTCGAAAAGGTCCAGATCCTCAATCGCGGAGTTTGATGTCACGGGCGTTACGACGCTTTCAGCATGCAGATGGCGAGCCGCCAGCAAACCAAGAACGTCGCCTCTGATGAACTGTCCCTTTTCGTCCACAAGAAGCGGTCGATCGCCGTCCCCGTCTGCCGAGACCACTGCATCAAGCCAATATTCGGCTATCCAGCCGGGAACACGCTTAAACACCGGGTCATTGAACGATTCTGTGTCGACTGGCACGAAACCATCAATACGCCCCAGGCTGACCGTTTCGGCCCCGAAATGGCGCAGTACGCGGCCCAGTAGATCACGCGCTACGGTGGAATGCTCGAAGACGCCAATGCGCATTCCCGTCAGCGTGTTCTCGGGCAAGAAGCTCGTAAACCTCTCGAAGTACCGCTCGCGCGCCTGGTCGGCCTCGTTTGCCAAGGCCACGTTAATGTCCGGAATATCCCCATAATCCAGCCAATCAACAATGCCCTTCTCGTCTGGTTTGCCGATCTCGCCATTGGGCGAATAGAACTTGAGACCATTCCGGTCCGCGGGAATATGGCTGCCGGTGACCATGATGGCGGCGCAACCCCGTGCTTGGGCATGCAGGGCCAGCGCCGGCGTCGGAAGTGCACCACAGTCGACTGCATCCAGCCCCGCGTGCCTGATGGCAATGGCACAGTCATGAAGGATCGCGCGGCTTGAGGGACGAAAGTCATGTCCCAGAAACACCTGGCCCATCCCGGTCTGCCCGGTCGAAGCCAGATGCCGGAGAAAAGCTGCGGTGTATTGGCGCGCGGCCCGCCCTTCGAGCTCGACGGCCAAGCCGCGAAGTCCGCTCGTCCCAAACTTTAGGCTACTATCCAGTGACAACGCTCACCCCCGTTAAATACTCTCGAAACCAAGCGACAAGCTGATCGATCCACTCGCCCAGTGGTGTTTCAGATAGTCCACTCGCTGAGGATACTAGTATTGCCGTCCTCGCTTCGGGGCACCATCAGATCATGGTCCCACTACAACTGTTTGGCGCCATCCCAGTGAAGTTGAAAACCGAGACTACCCCCGGAAAACGAACAGCAATTCTCAATTCCATGACGGAGAACGTAACTCTATGCAAGGACACCAACATGCAAAACCATCTTCGGTTAGTTTCCCGCCATCGACAACAAACCGCCGATATCGCTCATGAATGCCTCCGGCGCATCCGGTCCGCCGTGAGTGCTACCCCCGGGAAATCCCCCAGCCGGGTGGTCCAGAATCGGGTCCCACGTCAAAACTCCGTAAAACCGGAGGGGACTTGGGGCTCAGGTCAAATGCACACGACAAAGCCGGGATCGCCGTCAAAATGCCAGCAAAACCAGATACATAGTCAATGTTGATGCTGAGAAATGGAGCGGGTAGCGGGAATCGAACCCGCGTATTCAGCTTGGAAGGCTGCTGCTCTACCATTGAGCTATACCCGCCCGTAGGCGATGCCACCGGCACCGATTAGCGCGAACCGGGGTTGGCTGGCAAGGGTAACCACGCCCCCCTTTCCACATTTTGCCCGCCAAGCCAAATTCTTGCGCAACTTGCACGCTAGGGTGTTGACACTAATGCGACAGCCAACCATAAACCGCCCCGACGACACGCAAGTGCTCGTCGTTTCCTACCCGGAAATGTGGAGGGGTGGGAGAGTGGTTAAATCCATCAGACTGTAAATCTGACGCCTCAGGCTACACTGGTTCGAATCCAGTCCCCTCCACCACTCCCTTCGCCCACGCGGTCGAAGCTCGGGTTGAACGACAGCCTGATTTATCCCCGATTAATATCTGTGCAGAGACCCCGCCAAAGGGTGCGGCAGCTTACGGTCACTTCTGCTCATGACGCCAGTGCAATCCACGCTTGGGTTCCTTGCGGAAACCCGGCAAACCCGCTACCGCTCCAGGCATGAGCCGCAACAAATTTCCGCCCAAACCCAAACATGATCCCGACGCCGGTCCGGTCTATCTCTATGGCCTGCACACGGTGCGTGCCGCGCTGGATAATCCCGGCCGCGTCAAGAAGGCATTACTGGCGACACCAAACGCCCTCAATCGCCTCAAAGAAACCGGCGAAATCGGCAAAGTGCCGATTTCCGAAACTACCCCCAAGGAGCTCGATCGTCTCCTGGGCGGCGAGGCCGTGCATCAGGGCGTCGCGCTGGAGGTCGACCCTGTCAGCCGCTTCGGGCTCAAGGATATTGCCGATCTCAAGCTGGTCGTCGTGCTCGACCAGTTGACCGATCCGCACAATGTCGGCGCGATCCTGCGCACTGCCTGTGCCTTTGGCGCCGACGCCGTGATCACCACGGCCCGCCACTCCCCCAGGGAGACTGGTGTCATGGCCAAGGCCGCCTCCGGGGCGCTTGATCTCGTACCAATGATCGAGGTGCGCAACCTTGCCGATACGCTTGAAAACCTCAAGCAACGCGGCATGTTAGTGCTGGGCTTTGACTCAGAATCTGAAGCGCCGCTGCGCCCGCGCACGGATGCTGTTCCTCTGGCCGTGGTGCTGGGCGCGGAAGGCAAAGGACTTCGCCAGCGCACAAGGGAGCTCTGCGACGAAATGGTTCGGCTCGACATGCCAGGGCCGATCAAATCGCTCAATGTCTCCAACGCCGCAGCCATTGCGCTCTTCGCAGCCACCGCAGGCAGGACCACATGAGTCAGTTCGAACCCTTCGCAATTGCCCTGAGACTGTCTGGCGTCACCCTGCAGCAGAACGAACTCGATGCCGCCCTCAAGCAGTTGACGGTTCGTTACGAGCCCGAAGACGCCGAAGACAGCTTCTACGCCCAGATTGATGTCCCCACGGCAAACCCGGTGCGGGCGATTCTCGAGCTGGCCGAGCGCTCCGGTGCCACCATCGCCGCCATGCTGGACGACCGCCGTATTGGCAAGGCCGTGCTCGATATCGCTTTCGACTATCCCCTCGAAGGCGAATCCATGTCCGCCCGACTGCCCGCTCATGCCGCAGCAGCCATCGCGGTGCATGGCATCGACATAGAGATTTCAGTTTATCTGACCGATGTAGAGGAAGACGAAGACGCATGAGCGCTGCTGGGTGTAGAGAGTGATACGGATTCTCCAAAATCGCGTAAGAACCGACACAATAAATTTGTAAGTTCAAAGGCTTAAGAAGAATCCGATATGATTGTAGCGTAATCGCTCCTTCCAGCCCCAAGCTTGGGCTGGGCACATCTGGCACGGGGAGTCCGCTGGCTTGTAGGCGATCTCTGCGAAGGCCGGTGATTGTCGCCTTTCACTGTGTAGACGGGGAGCAAGACGACTTTCGCCAATGACTCGTGCTTGCGCGGCGCGGCAGCGCGATCATTAAAGGCGTTGCTGATGGCTTCCACAATTGCAAGGCCGTCCGATATCAAAAAAGTAACAGCGACCCGGAAGGTTTCTTCTAGGATTCTTACAACTACGCCGCCCTCAATGAGAGCAACAGCTGGCAATCGACAATGCGCCCCTTTCCGGTCACTTAAAGATAGGGACGATGTGCCGCTAGCCGCCGGTCCGGTTTGGCTCAAGACTCTCGCTTGGAGGTCGAACTGCACGACAGCAAGTTAATAGGTCCGCCAGATGCCCGGTGTGCCCAGTTCGATCAGATGGCC
>NZ_JACIEW010000011.1 GCF_014197055.1 Devosia subaequoris
GCACCGCACCATCGAACTTGTCGGCCCAGCCGGCAAAGGCGAACAGGCGTTCCACCGACAGGGCGACTTCCTCGGCACCGTTCTCGCCGGTCTGCGCCTTGATGCGGGCGGCGAACTCGTCGCGCCGGTAATCGAGGTTTTCAGCCAGGTAATAGAGGATCTGCGCGCGCGCATGGGCTGCGGTCGTGCCCCAGCCCAGCGCCTTGCGGGCAGCTTCAACCGCATTGCGGATATCCTTGCGGTTGCCCTCACCCACTTCGCCGACCAACTCGCCCTTGGGACCGAGCACAGGCCGGTTGTAGCCACTGTCGGGACGTGCCTGCTTGCCACCAATATACATCTTGGCGGTCTGGTCGAGGCTGCCGGTATCAAGCGGGTTTGTCGCTGCCGGTTTTGTCGGGGCTGCGGGCGGGGCTGCCTTGAGCGTCTTTTCCCAGGCGGGCTTGAGATAGACGCTCATGCCTTCCCGGCCGCCTTCGCGCCCGAAGCCGCTTTCCTTATAGCCGCCAAAGCCGACAGCGGCGTCGAAGTTGTTGGTGCCGTTGATCCAGATCACCCCGGCCTTGAGCTTGGGCGCGATATCGAGGGCGAGATTGATATTCTCGCTCCAGAGCGTGGCCGCCAAGCCATATTTGGTGTTGTTGGCCAGGGCCACCGCTTCCTCGGGTGTACGGAAGCTCATCGCAACCAGGACCGGCCCGAAAATCTCTTCGGCGACCAGGGTGTTGGCGGGCGAGACATTGGTGACCAGGGCGGGCTTGAGGTAGCAATTTCCGCCGGGCAGTTCAAAGTCGGGTTCGTAGACTTCGGCGCCTTCGGCGATACCCTTCTTCATCAGATCGCGAATGCGTTCGACCTGCACCGGAGCGACCAGGGCGCCGATATCGACCGACTTGTCGAGCGGGTTGCCGACGCGCAGCTTGGCCATACGCGCCTTGACCTTGGCGATGAAGCGCTCCTCGATGCTTTCCTGCACCAGAAGGCGCGAGCCGGCGCAGCAGACCTGGCCCTGATTGAACCAGATGGCGTCGACCAGACCTTCGACCGCACTGTCGAGATCGGCGTCTTCAAAGACGATATAGGGCGACTTGCCGCCCAGCTCGAGGCTCAGCCCCTTGCCCGAGCCAGCCGTTGCGGCCCGGATGATCTTTCCTACCTCGGTCGAACCGGTGAAGGCGATCTTGTCGATATCGGGATGATTGACGATGGCCGCACCGGTGTCGCCCTCGCCGGTGACGATATTGACCACGCCCTTGGGCAGGCCGACGCGCTCGCAGATTTCGGCAAAGAGCAGCGCGGTGAGCGAGGTGAATTCGGCCGGTTTGAGCACCACGGTATTGCCCGCGGCCAGGGCCGGTGCGATCTTCCAGGCCAGCATCAGGAGCGGGAAATTCCACGGAATGATCTGGCCGCAAACGCCATAGGGCACATGGTCGGGGAACTCGCGCGCCAGATGGGTGGCCCAGCCCGCGTGATGGTAGAAGTGCCGGGCCGCCAGCGGAATGTCGGCGTCGCGGGTTTCACGGATCGGCTTGCCATTGTCCATGCATTCGAGCACCGCAAAGAGTCGGCTATGCTTCTGGATCATGCGCGCGATGGCATAAAGGAAGCGCCCGCGCTCATAGCCGGAAAGGGCGCTCCAGGATTTGAAGGCGCCCCGAGCCGCCTTAACGGCCGCGTCGACATCAGCGGCGGTGCCATCGGTGATCTCGGCCAGCGAAGCGCCGGTAGCCGGGTTGTCGGCGGTAAAGGTCTTGCCCGGCTTGGTCCATTTGCCATCGATGAAGTGGCCGAACTTGCGGCCCTTGCTGTCGAGCCAGGCAATGGCCTGATCGGGCGCTTCGGGGGCCGGGCCGTAGTCAAGGCTATCGAAGATTTGCGCGATCTTGTTCATGTGTGGCCTCCTCGCGAGTGCCTGAATTCTTGGGGTGCGGCAGGGCCGCTGATGCTTCTCCCGGCGGGAAGAAGGTGGCGCTCAGCGCCGGATGAGGGGCCGATCCCCTTCACACGCGTCACACCATGGGCTGGCGATAATCGGCCGCGTAGTGGCCGGTCAGACCATGTTCGAGCTGCCGCTCGATATCGGTCAGCAGGCTCGACGCGCCGAAGCGGAACAGGTGTGGCTGGAGCCAGTTGGTGCCCAGTTCCTCTTTCATCAGCGCCATGTATTTGAGCGCGTCCCCCGCCGTGGCGATGCCACCAGCTGGCTTGTAGCCAATCTCGATGCCGGTCTCTTCGGCAAACCAGCGGATCATGCGGATCATGGTCAGCGAGGTAACGAGATTGGCGTTGACCTTTTCCTTGCCGGTCGAGGTCTTGATGAAGTCGGCGCCGGCCAGCATGCAGACCAGCGACGCCTTGGCGACATTGGTCTGGGTGGCCAACTCACCAGTGCCGAGGATGGTCTTGATATGCGCGTCGCCGCAGGCCTTGCGGAAGGCTTTGACCTGATCGTAGAGCGCCTGCCAGTCGCCGCGCAGCACCATGCCGCGCTCGATGACGATGTCGATCTCTTTTGCCCCATCCTTCACCGAAGCCTCGATCTCGGCGATCTTGGTCTCGACCGGAGCCAGGCCATGGGGAAAGCCCGTGGATACGGCGGCGACGGGAATGCCGGTCCCCTCCAGGGCCCGCACGGCGGTATCGACGAAGCTGTGATAGACGCAGACGGCACCGGGAAGGATGCGGCGGCCAGACATGCCGAGCTGGTCGAGAATGTCCTGCCGCACCGGATGGCGAGCCTTGGCACAGAGACGCTCGACGCGCCCCGGCGTGTCATCGGAGTTGAGCGTGGTCAGGTCGATCATGGTGATCGCCTTGAGGAGCCAGGCGAGCTGGTAGTCCTTCTTGACCGTACGGCGGGCGCCGATGGTACCGGCCCGGCGCTCCAACGCTGAGCGGTTCATGCGCACCCGTTCGACCCAGTCGAGATCGAGTGGATAGCCCGGATTGCGCTTGTGCACCGGCTCGGCGGATTTGTTGTCGACGACCTTGAGACTCATAGTTCCTCCACCAGTGCGGGGATCAGTTTCTTGAGTTTTTCAGCCCCCTGAACAGCCATCAGCTTGGTGTGCTCATGGCTGATATTCTCGCTTGAAAGACCCGCGCCCATATTGGTGATGGACGAGCAGGCCCACACTCTCATGCCTAGGAAACGCCCGAGAATGACTTCTGGTGCCGTGGACATGCCCACGGCGTTGGCGCCCAGGCGCATGGCCATCTGAATTTCGGCCACAGTTTCAAAGCTGGGTCCAGAGTACCAGAAATAGATCCCTTCCCCGAGCGCATAGTCGAACCGTTGCGCCAACTTCGTCGCCTTGGCGCGCAGATCGAGATCGTAGCAATTGACCATGTTGACAAAACGGCGGTCGGTCGGCTCGCCAATCAGCGGGTTCATGCCGGCGTAATTGATGTGGTCGGCAATCAGCATCAGATCGCCGGGCTGGAAGCGCTGATCGACCGAGCCAGCAGAATTGGTGAGCAGCAAGGTCTCGGCGCCAAGCTCGCTCAGCGCCTCCAGTGCCGGGCGCATCGCAGCGGCATTGCCGTGTTCATAATAATGCTGGCGGCCGGTGAGCACGGCGACGCGCTTGCCGCCCATCTGGCCGATCAGCAGATCACGGCCGTGGCCAGAGACACCGCCGCCGGGAAAGCCCTTCATTTCCGAATAGGGGATGGTGATCTTGTCTTCGAGCAACGCACCAATATCGGAGAGACCCGAGCCCAGCACAATGGCCGCAGCGATCGGCTCCCTCCCGGCGATCTTGCGTATGGTTTTGGCGGCTTTGGTCATTTCTACAGATGCTCCGGGCCAAAGCTGTGTGGCAGAAGCTGATTGAGCGTTTGCACCAGCGGGGTACCATCGACTCCATGGGACACAATTTCGACGCCGGGGTCGGCAAACTCGCGAATGCGTTGTCGGCACCCGCCACAGGGCGTCACGGGCAAGACGCCCGGGCCGGTAACATAGATGCGGCGGATGCGCGTCCCGCCACCGGCCAGCATGGCGGCGATGGCGCTCGGCTCTGCGCAATTGCCAACCGGATAGGCCGCGTTCTCGACATTGCAGCCCGCGTAGATCTTGCCGTCATCTGCCAGAATGGCGGCGCCGACCTGAAACTTCGAATAGGGCGCATAGGCCCGGGCGCGCACGGCCTCGGCGGCCTCGAACAGGGCCTTGTCGATCTCTTCGGTTGTCATGTTGCCGTCATCGCCAGGCCCGAAGGACCTAGCGCTCCTTGGTGTAAGGCACGCCGATGGCCTTGGGGGCGACGGCGCGGCCGATGAAGCCGGCAAGCAGTACAACAGTCAGGATATAGGGCAGCGCCTGGATGGCCTGGACCGGAACCTCGCCGATGATCGGGAAAACCTGACCCTGGATGCGGAATTGCACAGCGTCAAGGAAACCGAACATCAGGCACACCAGCAGGGCCGGCCCCGGCCGCCACTTGGCAAAGATCAGGGCCGCCAGCGCGATGTAGCCGCGGCCCGCCGACATGTTGTTGTTGAAGCCTGCCGACTGGGCAATCGAGAGATAGGCGCCGCCAATGCCGACCAGCAGGGCGGTGATGATAAGGGCCTGATAGCGCAAACGCGTCACTGAGATGCCAGCGGTGTCGATGGCCTTGGGGTTTTCGCCCACGGCGCGCAACCGCAATCCGAAACGGCTGCGGAACAGCACCCATGCCGTAACCGGCACGGCAAGGAAGGCAAAATAGGTGATGATGTTGTGCCCTGAGATCAACTCACCATAGATCTGGCCGAGCACCGGCACATCGCGCAACTCTTCTGCAAATGGCAGAGTGATGGGGTTAAACCGCTGATCGCCCGAAAGCTGGGGCGTGTAGCCGCCGCGCCGGAACCAGGACTGGCCCAGGAACGTGGTGAGGCCCGCCGCCAAGAAGTTGAGCGCCACACCGGAAATGGTCTGATTGCCCTTGAAATTGATCGAGGCCAGACCGTGAATGCCGGAGAACATCAGCGCCGCGGCGATACCTGCCAGCAGGCCGAGCCAGGCCGATCCGGTGACGGCCGACATGGAGGCGGCAGCAAAGGCGCCGGCCAGCAGCTTGCCCTCGAGCCCGATATCGATAATGCCTGAACGCTCGGAGAACAGACCGGCAAGAGCCGCCAGCATCAGCGGCACGGCCAGACGCACCGTGGAGTCGAGGATGAGCGTGACGTCGACGAGAAGCTGTTCCATCATTTCTCTCCCGCCGGTGCGTCAGGCTGGAAGAACATGCGCGAGAGCGGTCCGCGCATCATGTCGCCCATGGCTCCGGTGAACAGGATCACCAGCGCCTGGATGGTGACGATCATTTCGCGGGTTATACCCGGCATCTGGAAGGCGAGTTCCTGGCCGCCCTGGTAGAGCATGCCAAACAGTAGGGCCGACAAGCCGACCCCGACCGGGTGCCCCTTGCCCATGAAGGCCACGGCGATACCCACAAAGCCGGCGCCATTGACGAAGTTGAGAATGAGACGACCCTGCACACCGCCAACATTGTTGACCGCGACCATGGCGGCGAAAGCCCCGGCCAGGGCCATGATTGCCATGATAGTCTTCTGGGTGGAAATGCCGGCATAGCGGGCCGCCACCGGGTTGTTCCCAACGGTGCGGACCTTGTAGCCGAACTTGGTGCGCCAGATCAGCCAATAGACAAGAACCAGAGCGCCAATTGCCAGGAAGAAGGTGAGATTGACGGGCGAGTTCTTGAACAGCTCGATAAAGCTGCGAAGCTGAGGCACGCGCGTTATGGCGTCGAGAGGCGCGCTTTCGTCGGAATTGACACCTTCGGGCTTCAATATGCGGCTGATGATATAGCCCATCATCGAGACGGCAATGAAGTTGAACATGATGGTGGTGATCACCACGTGGCTGCCGCGCTTGGCCTGTAAATAGCCCGGCACAAAGGCCCAGGCGGCGCCAAACAGCGCCCCGCACACGATCATCAGCGGGAAAACCAGGGCCCAATGCATGCCATTGAGCGCTAACCCGATGAGGATTACGCCCAGCCCCCCGACATAGGCCTGACCTTCGGGCCCGATATTGAACAGGCCCGCGTGATAGGCGAGCGAGACGGCGAGGCCGGCGAAGATGAAATCGGTAGTGTAGTAGAGCGTGTAGCCGAAGCCCGAACCGTAGCCGAAGGCCCCGTAGAGCATGATGCCGACGGCCTGAAGCGGGTTCTGCCCGACGGAAAGAACGATCAGCCCGCCGATCAGGAAGGCAAGGGCAACATTGAGAAATGGCAGAAGTACGACATCGGCCCAGCGTGGCAATGGGGTCATCAGTTGGTATCCCTGCCGGAATTGTCTTTGGGGCTCATTTCGACCAGCGTCTGATCTACGGGTGTTTCATGCTCGGACAGGGTGCCCGGCTCAGTCTCGACATTGTCGGCGTGCGACCCTGTCATGCGCAGACCCAGTTCGGTTTCGTCGGCGGTCGCCGGATCGGCCTCACCCACGATCTGCCCATCGAAGATCACCAGGATGCGGTCCGAAAGCGAGCGGATTTCGTCCAGCTCCACCGAGACGAGCAGGATAGCCTTGCCGGCATCGCGCATCTTGATGATCTGGTTGTGGATGAACTCGATGGCGCCGATATCGACACCGCGCGTCGGCTGGCCGACGATCAGCACTTCGGGATCGCGTTCCATCTCACGGGCGAGGACCAGCTTTTGCTGATTTCCGCCAGAGAAATTGGCGGTCTTGAGGTCGAGGTCAGCGGGGCGGACATCGAACTTCTTCATGTATTCCTGCGCTGCGTCGCGTGCAGCGGAAATGTCCAGGGCCGGTCCTTCGCCATAATCATCCTGATAGCCCAGAATGGCGTTTTCCCAAGCGTTGAACTTGGTGACGAGTCCCATGCGCAGGCGGTCCTCAGGCACATGGGCGAGCCCGGCCCGCCGCGCCCGGCTCGCGCCATCATCACCGCTGATCTTAAGGGCATTGCCGTGGACGCGAATGGTGCCCGATTTCTGGTCACGCATGCCGGAAATGGATTCGAGCAACTCAGATTGACCGTTGCCGGCCACCCCTGCAATGCCGACGATCTCGCCGGCGCGCACCTGGAAATTGACACCCTTGACGCGCGGCGTGCCAAAATCGTCGGTGACAACGAGGTTCTCGACCTCAAGCCGCACATCGCCGGGCTTGGCGGCGCCTTTTTCGACCCGCAACAAGACGCGGCGCCCCACCATCAACTCGGCGAGATGCTCGGGTGATGTATCGGCGGTGGGCAAGGTTTCGACCATTTCACCCTGGCGCATGACCGAGACTTCGTCGGTGATCGCCATGATCTCGCGCAGCTTGTGGGTGATCAGGATGATGGTTTTGCCTTCCGCCCGGAGCTTGCCCAGAATACGGAAGAGATGGTCGGCCTCGGCCGGCGTCAACACGCCGGTGGGCTCGTCCAGAATAAGAGTCTCGGCGCCGCGATAGAGCGCCTTGAGGATTTCCACGCGTTGCTGCTGGCCCACCGAGAGGTTGCCCACGATCGCATCGGGGTCGATATCGAGCCCATAATCCCGGGCCAGGTCCTTGAGGTGGCCGCGCGCGCGGTTCAGCGTCGGCGTCAGCAGGGCCGAATCCTCGGCGCCCAGGACGACGTTTTCGAGCACGGTAAAATTGTCGACCAGCATGAAGTGCTGGTGCACCATACCGATGCCCAGGGCGAGCGCATGGCGGCTGTCGGTGATATTGTGGGCAACGCCGTCCACATGAATGGTGCCGCTGTCGGCGGTATAGAAACCGTAAAGGATCGACATCAGCGTCGATTTGCCGGCCCCGTTTTCTCCCACAATGCCATGCACCGTGCCGCGCTTGACGGCGAGGTGAATGTCTTTGTTGGCGTGAACCGAACCGAAATGCTTGTTGATGCCGACAAGCTCGATAGCGAGCGCAGAGGCAGCGGCCCCGGAGGACCGCTGCTCGTTTGTCGGGTTAAGACCTGTCATCGCAGTCTCACCCTTTTCGTTTCAAGACTTACAGGGCGTCGCAGTTCTTGTCGGTGCGGTAGTCGTGCACGGTGACAGCGCCCGAGATGATGTCGGCGGAGGCCTGTTCGACAGCAGCCATCATCTCATCAGTGATGAGATCGGCATTGTGCTCGTCAAAGGCAGCGCCGACGCCGTCTTCCGCCAGACCGAGGACGATCAGGCCCGGCTCCCAAGTACCATCCTCGACGCCCTTCATGGCGTTGTAGGTGGCCACATCAACGCGCTTGATCATCGAGGTCAGGACCGCACCGGGGTGCAGATGGTTCTGGTTGGAGTCCACGCCAATGCCATACTTGCCGGCGTCAGCGGCAGCCTGCAGCACGCCTGCACCAGCACCGCCGGCGACCTGGAAGATCACGTCCACGCCCTGATCGAGCTGGGACTTGGCAACTTCGGTCGCCTTGACCGGGTCGTTGAAGGCATCGAAGCCGGTGCCGACATAGGTCTCGAGCACTTCAATATCTGGGTTCACCGACTTGGCGCCCTGCGCATAGCCACAGGCAAAGGCTTCGAGCAGGTCGAAATTGAAGGCCGGCACGACGCCGATCTTGCCGCTTTCCGACTTCATCGCTGCCAGAACGCCGACCAGGTAGGAACCTTCCTGCTCCTTGAAGACCACGGACTGGACGTTTGGCAGATCAACGACGGTGTCGATGATGGTGAACTTGGTATCGGGGAATTCCGGCGCCACGGCGCGCAGCGCAGTTTCCCAGGAGAAGCCAGGCAGCACGATCGGATTGTTGCCGCGCGAGGCGAACTGGCGAACGGCCTGCTCGCGCATGGCGTCGCCCGAGATTTCCAGATCCTGGTAGGCTCCGCCTTCCTCGCGGAAGCGCTCGGCGCCGGTGTAGGCCGCCTCGTTGAACGATTTGTCGAACTTGCCGCCACCGTCGTAGACGAGCGCGCCATCGGCGAAAGCAGCACCGGCCATCACTGCGCTCAGTGCAACACCGCTCGCGACGGCCTTGGTAAAGGTCGAAATTTTCATTGAATCATGTCTCCCTGTCTCGCACCAGCACCGGAACCTAAGTCCGTAGGTCAATCTGCGTGCGCTAACAGCGGATAAAATCGTGCAATGGCCTCTGCCGCAAGAGGGAAGGCGCTAATTTTTCCCATTTGGTCAAAAATGGTTGAGAGATCTGCCCAGCAGGACCGGAAAGAAACTGACTCAGAAGCGCGATAGCAGGGCCTGGAAGAGCCGCCCCAGATCAACATCGACAAACATTGTCACAAGGATCGCGGCTGCCGCGATAATGTAGAGAGCAAGACTGTCACGAGTGTCTGTGGACATGATGGGATTTGAATCAAGCTGTTGCAATCCCGCTTCTCTAGCGCATGGCCAGCGGCGAAATCATGGCCGAGTTGCGGCCGATTCCGGCATGGTTAACTCTTCCTGAAGATCGCGCTCAGGCCGGGCTGAGCGGCTCGATTTCCGCCCCCATGGCGGTAGCAAAGCGTTCGAAGAATCCATCAATGATCTTTTGCGCCGAGTTGCCGATCACGGCCTTGCCCAGTTTCATGATCTGCCCCGATGCGCCGCCCCTGGCGGTAAAGGACAGCAAGGTCTGGTCGCCATCGTCGGCCAGGACGATATCGGCTGCCCCTTCGGCCAGTCCAAGCAGCCCGCCCTTGCCCTTGCCGGCCAGGGTGTAACTCGCCGCCGGGACGACGTTTGTCAGCACCAACTCGCCTTTAAAGACCGGCTTGACGACACCGAGATTGACGGTGATTGCCAAATCTAGCGTATCCGGTCCGGTCCAACCGATGTGGCTGCAGCCGGGAATGGCGGCCTTGAGCATTTCAGGGTTGTTCAGGGCTTCCCAGACCAGCACGCGACTGGCCCCGATGCGGTAGCGTCCACCAAAATCCATCAGGCCAGCGTCCTCGCTGCAATCGGCGCGGAGACAAAACAGTCGTGCTTTGCGGCCATGATCTTCCCCCAAGTCTTTACGTGCGGCTTTTTCGCACCAATATGGACTAAATAGTTGCCGGGTCGTGCAGTTGCAATTGTCAGCCGGTCCCGCAGACGCAATCTAGAGAGGGCCGCAAGCTTCGCCAGCCCGGCCATATGCCCAGAGGGAGCCAGGGATGACCGATCAAGTGACCACAGCCACCACTGCCAGCGCATCAAACATGTCGGTGATGTCCGAAAAGCCGCTGCAGTATCTGGACAAGGCGGTCAATGCCATTCGCGACCTGGGCATCTGGCCCGAACAGCAGGCTGAAGCGCCGATCACCGGCCTTCTGGTGCAGATTACCGAATTGGATGAAACCCGCGTGATCCTGATCGGCCGCACGCTGAGCCAGGCCAGCGCCTTTAACGAAGTGGTGCGCGAGCAGATCGCTGCCATGAAGATCGGTGAGCGCTATGAGGACATCACTAAGGGCTTCGATTCCATCCGCGACGACGCCAAGGGCATGGTGGACCAGCTCGAGGACAACAAAATCGACCTGTTCGAGCGCGCTTCCAATGTATGGATGAAGGTGAGCCGGGGCGACATCGCCACCCGCTTCAACAAGATCCGCGACACCTATCTCGAGGTCACGTCGGACACCAAGGACCAGATCGACCGCGAGCACACTATTCTTGAGGCCTACCGAGATTTCCGCGGCGCGCTGAAACAGTCCGAAGTGATGGCGCTCGAAGTGCTGCAGACCGCTGAAGCGCGGCTACGGGAAAAGAAGGAAACTCTGCAAAAGGCCGCCGACGAGCTGGCCGCCTATGCCGGAGACGTCCCGGCCGACCGGGCGCGGCTGGAAATGGCTCGCGATGAGCGGTTGCGCGAAATGCAGAACGAGGAGAAGCGCTACCAGATCGCCAAGGATCTCTCGGACAACCTGACCATCTCCTACAACACCTCGGAAGTGGTGATGGCTCGGCTGATGCAGACCACCAATGCCAAGGAACGGGTCTACCAGCAGTCGATCTCGTTCTTCTCGACCAATGAAACCGTGCTGACGGCCCTGTCGGCCTCATTTACCGGCATGTTCGGACTGCATGAATCGACCGAGACGCTGAACGCGATGAAGGAGGGCATGAGCAAGTCGCTCGAGACCCTCTCCGAGATCGGCGACAAGGTGCAGGAAGAAGCGATCAAGGCTGGTTACGGCCCGACCGTGCGCGCCGATGCAGTCAAGAAGCTGGTCGATAGCGTGGTCAATTTCCAGGAAAAGAGCCGCAGCATCATCAATGAAATGCGGGTGGCCTCGACCAGGAATTCGGCGGAGATCCGCGACGCTGTCGAAGATGGCAAGAAGCGCCTGGCGACGCTGGCGGCCGAGGGCAATGCCCTGTTGCTCGACACCAAGGGCTGAACCACGAGGCCAGGGGTAAAGGCATTGCATTGAGTAAGGCGCTGCATGAGTAAGGCGACGGCGACACCCTCCGCTCCACTGGACGAGGTCATGCTGGCGATGGATGTGGTCGACACTCTCCGCCACCGGCAGGATCTTGTGGCGCGGGAGTTGGAGGGGGTGACCCGCGAGCAGCAGCTCATCGAGAGACTGCGTGCGGTTTATCACCAGCAGGGCATCGAGGTCCCCGACCATATCCTGAAGGAAGGGGTTTCTGCGCTGGCCGAAAGCCGGTTTGCCTATGAGCCTCCTGCTCCCGGTTTTAGAACGACGCTGGCGCGGCTTTACGTCGAGCGCAAGAAGTGGGGCCGACCGCTCATGGTCGGATTGATCGCGCTCGTGGCAGCGGGGGTGGGCTATTTCGGCGTCTGGCAACCCTATCAGCGTGGTCAGGTTGAACAGGCTCGCATGGAGCTGAGCGAGGGCCTGCCGGCCGAGATGGATGCGCTCTACCAGACCATCTACGAAGAGACCAAGGTGCAGCAGGCGGTGACCGAAGCCGAAGCGCTGGTCGAGCGGGGCAAGGCATTGGCGGCGGAAGGCGATCGTGCTGGCGCCGAAGACGCCGTAGCACGCCTGACGGCACTGCGCGACCAGCTGCGGCTCGAATATGTGCTGCGGGTGGTCAATCGCGAGGGCGTGCAGTCCGGCTTCTGGACCTTTCCCGAAATCAACACCGAGGCGACCAATTATTATGTGGTGGTAGAGGCGCTCGACCCCGATGGCAATGCGCTGACCCTGCCGGTCCTTAATGAAGAGACTGGTGAGACCGAAGAGGTCGATATCTGGGGCGTACGCGTGTCCGAAAGCGTTTATGACTCGGTGGCCGCCGACAAGCGGGATGATGGCATCATTCAATCCAATCTCATGGGTCGCAAATCCGATGGTTTCCTCGATGTTGAATATGCCGTGCCGGTGCTGGGCGGCGCAGTGACCAGGTGGTAGGCCAATGAGCATTCGCGGACCCCAGGCCCTGGCCAGCCTTGAAGAGGCCATGCGCGACATTCGCCGGGAAGAAGACGAACTCTCCAAGCGGGTTTCGCGCGCCGCCGAGCGAGCGAGCAAGATCCGTGAGCATGAGGCCGAGCTGTTTCGCCAGCTGGCCCGGCTGCGGCTCGACCCTGTCGTGCAGGCCGAACTGGACGGGCGCATCTCTGCCGCCGAGGCGCGCGCCCGTGAGACGCTCAAGGCGCATGCGAAAGATGTCAGCAAGGCCGAGAAATCGATCCGCGCACTCGACGCCAGCCGCGCCGAGCTGACGGAGAAGCGGGCTGCCGCTATTGCCGTGCTTGAGGAGCAGCAGTCCCAGCTCAGGTCGTTGAGCGCGGCCCAGTCCAGCAAGCTTGCGGCCGACCCGGTCTATGCGGCCAAACGGGCGGAAACCGAAGAGCTGGACCGGATTGCCGAGCAATCGCTGCGCAAGACCGAGCAGGCCGAGGCCGACCGCGAGGAAAAGGGACGACCTTATCGCGAGGATCCGCTGTTCATGTATCTCTGGGAGGCGGGCTATGGCACCTCGGCCTACAAGGCCAGCAATCTGATCCGCTATTTCGACGGCATGGTGGCCAATCTGGTCGATTTTTCCAAGGCGCGGCCGAACTACGCCATGCTCAACGAAATTCCACTGCGCCTGCGCGAGCATGCCGAGCGGCAGGAAGCCAATGTGAGCGCGGCTGAAGCCGAGCTGGCGGCGCTGGAAATGGCGGCGGTGGATGCAGCGGGGGGCAAGCCGCTGCGCCAGGCCATTGCTGTGGAGCAGCAGAGCGTAGAGACGCTGGACGCCGAAATTGCGCGGCTCGAGGACGAGCGCGATGCGGCAGCCGAGGCGCTGCAAACCCTGGCTGAAGGCAAGGATCCGGCGTTCGAGGGCGCTGCGGCTGAACTGGCGGCGGCGCTGGGCCGGGAGGACATCCGGACCCTGCTGGCCGAAGCCCGGCAAACCCGGACCGGCCAGGACGACACGCTGGTGGCGCAGATCGACGAAGCCCGGGCCAGGCTGCGCGAAGAGGAAGAGGAAAGCCGCGAACAGCGCGAGCGCCTCAAGACACTGGCGGCCCGGCGCCGGGAACTGGAAGACATTCAGTGGGAGTTCAAGAAGCAGCGCTTCGACGATCCCGGCTCGAGTTTCAAGGAAGACCGGCTGGTCGGTGATCTGCTCAACGACTTCCTGCGCGGCGGCATTTCAGCTGCCAGCTATTGGGACCAGTGGCGTAAAAGCCAGAACTGGGCGCCAGGCAGCGAATGGGGCGCGGGCTACAAGAGCACACGCAGTTCGCAGCGCAAATCCAGCCCCTGGCCGCCGAGCGACGGTGGTTTTCAATGGCCCGACAGCAGCTTTGGCAGCACTGGTGGCGGAAAGGGCAGATCCAAAGGCGGGCTACGCGGCGGTTTTGGCGGCGGCTGGAGCGGTGGTTCTTCCGGCGGTGGCTTCTCACGGCCCCGAACGGGCGGATCAGGCTCGCGCAAGCATGGCGGCTTCAAGACTGGCGGCGGGTTCTAGGCGCGGTGCAGCCCGACGCCGGTCCGGGGTTGAATCCTCAAAGCCTGTTTCTGGTGATTGTCCACAATCAAGCCAGTGCAGGTCGCCGCACCGGTGCGCCCAAGACGCAGAGCTGCTGTTCTTGCGCATGACCCAGCGCGGCTTTGTACGATCTGTACCGTCTATTGCGTACCAAGACCGGGAAGCGTACCCGAACAAGACCGGCTAGGTTCAGCAACTTTCGCTCTGTCGGCTGGAGTGTATATCTTGGCGTTCGCCAACCAGCTACTCAACGCGCTCGATCAGAAATCCATTGCGCCATGGCGCGATGCGCTTGAGCTCGTCCACTTGCCGCTCCGCACTGAAATTGCGTCTGTTGGCTCGCAAGACGAGTGGATCTATTTCGTTGAAAGCGGGCTAATTTCCTTGCTGTCAGAATATGAGCCCGGACGCATGATCGAAGTCGGCATGGTGGGGCCGGAAGGGCTGCATGATACCGGTTTTATCCTGGGCGACGAGGAAGCCGCGTTCCAAAGCATATCTCAGATAGAAGGCTATGCGCACAGGCTCCCTCGCGCGATCTTTCGTGAGGTGCTGGACACTGTGCCAGAGGTTTCCCTTCTGGCGCGACGGTATGCGAGGGCATTCGAACTCCAGGTGGCGTCCACAGCCTCGGCAAATGGTCGTGCGTTGCTGGAGCAAAGGCTGGCCCGGTGGCTCCTTATGGTTCATGACCGGGCCCAATCGAACACCTTCCACATCACGCATGAGTTCCTGTCGCAGATGCTGTGCACAAGAAGGCCAGGCGTTACCGTTGCCCTGCACTTGCTGGAGGGCAAGGGATACATCCATTCAACGCGCGGCCAGCTTGAAATCCGCAATCGTGACGGGCTGATCGAGGAAGCGGATGGCTCGTACGGAAAAGCCGAAGCTCATTATGAAAGATTGCTTGGTTGGGATTTCAGGCGCAGCTAGCCTAGACATCCTGCGGCAGATTTAATGCCTGACGAAAGCTGAGGACCCCCACGACGGCATTGTCGGCGCGAAGGATTTCAATCGTCGAATCCCACAGCACGGGCTTCCCGGCGATCAACTCCCGGCCGATGAGCTCACGGGCAACAAGGTGCGCTTCTGCCTGGGCATCAAGATCGCTCGTGAACTCTCCACCCTCGAAATCCTGTAGCCGTTGCCCGCCACGAACGACGTTGAAGAAATATCGCATCGAAGGGGTCACTCGCCGGTCTGCGGCGCCATGATACGCCCAGATGCGCCGTGACACCAGCGGACCTTCGCTGGGTCGTCTTCCTGATGCGTGGCAAGGTCAGCTTCTCAAAACCGCTGGCCCATGGCCAGTCAGGTGGCAGAATTCTCCGTCGCCCGAGCAATGGCGCGTTCAAGCTCGTCGGAGGAGAAGGGCTTGGAGACAATTGGCGCGTCGCCGCACTGAGGCGGTATGTCTCTGGCGGTATATCCGGTCATGAACACAACGGGGATGTGTCGATCGCGGCAGGCCGAGGCAATCGCCAGACTCGTCGTCGCACCGAGGTGCAAGTCGAGAAGGGCCAGTTTGGGATGGCATTTGCTCAAGAGATCGTAGGCGCCTGCTTCAGTGTAAGCCGTACCGTCGATGATCCAGCCCAGCTCCTGAACAGTCTGACCTAGCATCATCGCGAGGAGCGGTTCGTCCTCGACCAAGATGAGATTTCGAGTTGTCTGAAGCATTCGCCCGCCGGAGGTTCCTAAGGAATTGGTATTCCCTTCTTTTCCTCGCGGCAGCCCTTTGTACGAATGCGGACAATCAGTCCCGGTCAGGCCGGGGAAAAGGCGACAGCTGTAGCCACGCCACCGAAAGGAAGCGCGTGAACCCTTTGCGGGCCGGTGCGGGGCTCAAAAGTGCGCTGGCCCGGTAGCAAATCGCCGGGCTGCCCTTCTAGGTCGAAGCGCAAGCTTTAGATGCAGGGCGTCGGTTCAGCGCTGCGAAGCATGACGCCTCAATTCGCCGTCGGCTGCGCCATCAGTTCCCAGACATTGCCTTCGCTGTCTTCAAAATAGGCCGAATAGCCCCATTCTGACTCTGTCCCAGGGGTGATGACTGCGCCGCCAGCGACCAATACGCGCTCGAGGATTTCGTCGACAGCCTCAGGGCTTTCGGCGCGATGTGAGAGCACGAAGCCGGGGGTGCCATCGAGGCTTTCGGGCTTGCCGGCGGTCTGGGCAATCTGTTCGCGGGGAAACAATACGAAGGAGAACTTGTCGTCGAAGAAGAAGGCGACATGATCTTCGCCGGCACCGATCTGTTCGTCGGAGATATCGAACAGGGCGCGATAGAAGGCGAAGGCGCGCTCAAGATCGTCGACGCCAATGGTGATGATGGAAATCTCGGGTTTCATGGTCAGGCCTTGTCTGCGCCGGTGGAAAACAGGGCTTCGAACTGACCATCCTCGATGCGCGCGGCGGCGATCACCGCCTGGGTGCGGCTGTCTACATCGAGCTTTTGCAGAATGGCCGAGACATGCGCCTTGACCGTGGCTTCGGAAATGGAAAGCTCATAGGCGATCTGCTTGTTCATCAACCCGTCGCTGAGCATCATCAGGACGCGCACCTGCTGCGGCGTCAGGGTGGCGAGCCGCTTCATCAGCGCGGTCTGTTCGTCTTCACCCCCCAGGGTGGTGCCGGAGGGTACGAAGACCTCGCCCGATAGGACGGTCTCCATCGCACGGCGGATCTCGGTCGGCCCCTCGGACTTGTGCAAATAGCCCGCAGCCCCGAGTTCGAAGGCCCGACGCACCACGGTGGCATCCTCGACTGCGGATATGATCATGACCGGAATATCGGGATATTGCGCGCGCAACAGCAAAAGCCCGGAAAAGCCCCGGACGCCGGGCATGTTGAGGTCGAGAAGCACCAGATCGCAATCGCGATCGGCGTCGAGGGCCGTGCTCAGGCTCGACAGGTCGCCGGCCTCCTCCACGCTCACCGTGGCGTCTCCGCCGGCCAAGGTCTGGCGCAGGGCCGCCCTGAACAGGGGGTGATCGTCAACGATGATGATACGGCGGCGCGTCATGGAGCTGAACCTAATCCCTGGACCTGTACACTATGCCTGAATCGCACGGATTACCGGCATTTGTCCTTGCATATTGCGACAATGCTTAACGGGTTCTTTACCATGTTTTCTCAAGAGTGAGCGTTATACCTTCGTGTTGAATCGCGAGGGGTCCGTCTATTGTGACGAAGGACCTGTCATGCCGCGCGCCCACACTCTGTCAGATATTGCCGATCAGGTTCGCGACCCCAGCGCGGGCGAATGGCAGGCCTTGCGCGGAGAGCTGGTTGCACTGCTCGACAAGGTCGAGAGCCATTATGGGCAGGTCGAGGAAGAACAACCCGAGCCCCCCGCCAGCGCCCTGGCACAACGGGTGCGCAATCTGCGCAACCAGGTGACCGGCTCGGAAACCAATACGCGGCACCGCGAGGCGCTGCGCACAGTCAAGCGCGCCGTGGACCGCTTCACCGACCGGGACATGGCGACGGCTGAACCCGACCTGCCGGACGAGCTGACCGCTGCCATTGCGGAAATTCGCGGCCGCCAGGGCATTGCCCCTACGCCTGCACCCGCGCGTCAACCCAGCGACATGCCGGAATTGCGCGAACTGGGCGCGTTGGTCGGCGGCATGAGCCAGCGGCTGGAACGACTCGAAGGCGAACTCAAGTCGCAGCGCTCCAGCTCCAGCCATGTCCGCGAAGTGGCCGGGCAGGTCGAGCAATTGACCCAAGTGGTCGAATTGCTCGCCGGGGCAGTGGGCGAAACGGGTCAGGTCAAGCGGCTCGAAGCTCAGCTTGCCGCCCTGGGCGCGATGATCGAGGAAGGTCCGCGTAACGATCTTTCCATTCTCAATGCCCGGCTGGACGACGTGTCCACCACCGTGGGCAAGCTGGCCGAACTGCAGGCCCAGCAGATGGAACGGGAAATTGTTCGCGACCAGCGCCGCAACGCTCAGACCGACCCAGCTGAAGTGCTGGCGCCAACCATGCGCTCCATCGAAGACGGGGTGCGCAATGTCTATGACCGGATCGATGCGATCGAACAGACGGTTTCTCTGTCCTCGGCTGATTTTGAGAAGCTGACCAGCGAAATGGCCGCCTTCACCAAGGCGATGCAGACCAAGGGCGACAAGCCCGACGCCCTGGCCGAAAGGCTCGATGCCGTGGTGTCACGCCTGGACGGGATCGACGCCGGCAATGCGCAGGTGGACGCATTAAGGGCAGATATGACTGCCCTGCGCGAGGCCGTGATGAGCGGTATGGAGCCTCGCTTTGCCCGGCTGGAAGACAAGATCGAACTGCTGAGTGACCGCATAGTGCCGGTCGACACCAAGACGGTAGAAGACCAGCTCAAGCTGCTGATGAGCCGCATGGATGATGCCGGCGCGCAGCTTGATGCCCTGGCCCGGCAGCAGGATACGGTCGAGCCTCCCGATTTTGAATCGCTGGCGACTATGGTGGCGGAGCGCACCAGCGATGCGGTGAGCCGCAAGGCACCGGCACCGGTGGCGATGTTCGGGCCGGATAGCCTGAAAAGCATCGAGGATCGGATCACCGGGCTGATCAAGACGGCCGGCAAGACACCCGATTACGAACAATTGGCAGATTTGGTTGCGGCACGTGCCACCGAAGCCATGAGCAAGGCACCGGCCGCTGCGCCGGACAATATGGACGCGCTGGAAAAGCGCATGGCGGCGCTACTTAACACGGCAGGCAAGGAAACTGCCGAGCGCCTTGCAAAGCTGGAGGCGGTTCTGGCGGGCAAGACCGACACGCCCCCTGCCCCGGCGACGGAATCGGCGCGCACCAGCGCTGCGCCCGGCCCGCAGTCACCGGCGGAAGACAATCAGTTCGCGCAGGCGCTGAGTGCGCCCGAACCAGAGAACGGAAAGCTCGGTTCTATCCTTGCCGGCCTGACGGGCGACCGGGGTGACGCCATGCCGGACAATCCGGCGGACGAAAAGCCGTTGCTCGACAAGGGTTTTGGCGGCACGGGCTTTGGCGACAAGTCGCCGGTGCGCTCCGCCCTGAGCCAGGAGGCCAGCCGCGCCGCGGCGCCTGCCATGCCGGCGGAGGCCTCCAAGCCGCGCGCAGAGCCCGCTGCGTTCGACCCCACTCGGGCCGAACGGCCCCCGCGGCCACGTTCGAGCTTTGCCGAGCTCGATACTGACCCCTTTGCACAGCCGGCGCGCCCGGCCGACTCTGCAGACGAGGAAGCGCGGGTGATTGCCTCCAATACTAGCACCTTCGTTGCTGCAGCCCGCCGGGCGCAACGCGCAAAGCAGGAGGAGGTGCAGCCAACGACCAGCAATTCCATTATCGGGCGGGCGCTGGCCAGGGTTCGTTCGCGACGGGAGGCCGACACTGCAGTAAGTGCGCCGCCGGTGACCGAGACCGCAGCACCGACTATCGCGGTCGAACCGCAGGCCAAAGCCGAAAGTGAACGCCCCAAGCGTCGGAAAAAGCCAGCGGCAGAAAAGACGGTAGCGCCGGCGCCAATGGCCGACGGCACTGAAAAACAGCCAGGCTTCCTCACTCGCCACCGCCGACCCCTGTTGCTGGCGGCAACGCTGGTGGCCGTGTCCATGCTGACCCTGAACCTGGTGATGCAGCGCATGGGCTCCGATGCGGCAGCGCCCGCAGCGGCGGTGACCTCACCGGTTGAGCCGGCTGCGGCAACTCCGGACAGCTCTCAGGACGTGTCGAGCGTGATGCCGCCACGCGTCATCGATCTGGTTGACACCACGGCGACAGGCTCGATCAATCCGGGCGAGCCGATGAGCTTCTCGCGCGATAACAAGATTGCACCGACCACCCCGATGCCCCCCGCCTTGATGGCCGATGGCGGCCGGATCTCGATCGCAGAACCGGATGCGGAAGACGACGCTCCGGTGCTCACCGGGTCGATTGGTCCGGCCGCAGAGATGGTAGAAGCGGCCGTTGAAGCTTTCGATCTACCCCCCGAGGCCATCGGGCCGCTGGAACTGCGTCAGGCCGCGGCCAATGGCAATGCCAAGGCACAATTCGAGGTCGCGGCCATTCTGGGCGAAGGCCGGGCGGTGGAGAAGGATCTGGACGCATCGGCGCTCTGGTATGAACGCTCGGCGGCACAGGGATTCGTGCCCGCACAGTATAGGCTGGGCAATCTCTATGAGATGGGCAATGGCGTCGAGAAAGACCTCGAGCAGGCGCGGCTGTGGTATCAGCGTAGCGCCGAAGCGGGCAATCGCATGGCCATGCACAATCTAGCAGCGCTCTATGCCGGTGGTGCCTTGGGCGAGCAGGAGTTCGAACTGGCGGCTGAATGGTTTGCCCAGGCCGCCGGGCGCGGCATGACGGACAGCCAGTTCAATCTGGGCATGCTTTATGCTCGCGGGTTAGGCGTGGAGCAGGATTTCGAGCAGTCCTACAAGTGGTTCTCGCTGGCGGCGCTGAATGGTGACCAGGATGCGGCCAAGGCCCGCGAGGATATCGCCAAATCCCTGACTGCGGAGGCGGTCAACCGGATTGGCGCCGAAGTTGACGCCTGGACGATTGAGAGCGTCGATTTGGCGGCCAATTTTGCACCCATCGGCACCTGGAGCGATGCATTCGATCCGGGCGAGGCGATTAGCAGTGGCGAGGTGATCGCCAAGGTGCAGCAGGCGCTGAGCAAGCTGGGCTTCGATGTGGGGACGGCCGACGGTGTGGTGGGTCCCAAGACGCGCGATGCGATCCGCGCCTTCGAACGGGCCACTGGCATGAGCGAGAGCGGCGCCATCAATCCACGTCTGCTGGCCGTGCTGGGCAGTCAGCCCGTTTAAGCCGGTCTCTTCATTTGACAGCGTCATGGCCCGGACGTAAGCCCGGGCCATAATGTTTTTGCCCGTTCGCGCCGGGCCTTACCACTTGTTGACGGACCGTCCTGTAGGATGGCCCGTAACACCTATTACGGGACCCTGGTCTTGCAGATCTATCTGCCAATTGCCGAGCTTTCCGTGAACCTCTTCTTTCTCGTGGGGATCGGAGGGGCCGTCGGCTTTTTGTCTGGCCTGTTCGGCGTAGGCGGCGGGTTTTTGCTGACGCCCTTGCTGATCTTTTCTGGGGTGCCGACCGCGGTGGCGGTCGCATCGGTGACCGGACAGGTGGTTGCGGCATCGACCTCAGGGGCGCTCAGCCATTATCGGCGCGGCGGCGTTGACCTGCATCTGGCCATGTATCTGGTCCTCTCGGGCATCATGGGCGCGTTTGGTGGCGTGGCGGCGTTCGACCTGTTGCGCGAAGCCGGCCAACTCGATCTCGTCATCTCCCTGGGCTTCCTGGTGCTGCTCGGCTTTGTCGGCGTGCTGATGCTCCAAGAATCGGTACGCGCGCTGCTCAAACGCCGCCAGGGCGTGGTGGTGCGCGAGCGTCAGGCCAACCAGCATAGCTGGATCCACGGCTTGCCCTGGCGTGTGCGCTTCAAGAAAAGTCGACTCTATATCAGCGTGCTGCCGGTGCTGCTGATCGGGTTGTTCATTGGCTTTGTCGGGTCGCTGCTGGGGATTGGCGGCGGCTTCATCATGGTGCCGGCGCTGGTTTATCTGCTTCGTGTTCCCGGCTCGGTTGTGATCGGCACCTCGCTGGCGCAGGTGGTGGCCATGATGGCCGCAACCACTGTTTTGCATGCGGTGCAAAGCCAGAGCGTCGATATCTTGCTCGCCTTCTGCCTGATGGTGGGCGGCGTCGCCGGGGCCCAGTTTGGCGCGGCCGCCGGCATGCATCTGCGTGGAGAGCAATTGCGGGGGCTGTTGGCCCTTCTGGTGCTGGCGGTGGCGATCCGCTTCGGGCTGTCACTGGTGCTGACGCCAGATGATGTGTACTCCATGGCCGTTACGAGTGTGGCACGATGACCCGGCTCGTTCTCGCACTTCTGGCAATTGTGTGCCTGGCAGTACCTGCGGTTGCGGAGCGCCTGTTCTCGAGCGTTTCGACCGAAACGGTGCAGGTCACATCCAGCTTCGATGGCGAGCGGCTGACCTTCTTCGGGACTGTAGCTCCCGATGCTGGAGCAGAACAGAAATTCGTCGAGGGGCCGTTTCATGTCGTGGTCGTTGTCGTTGGCCCTACACAGGACCGCGTTGCGCGCAAGAAGACCAATAATTTCGGCGTCTGGCTCAATACCGAGCAGGTCGAGTTCAAACGCTTTCCGAGCTATTTCCACGTGCTGTCCAGCACTAGGCTGCGCGACATCACCGACGTGAATACGCTGACCACCAATTACATCCTGCCCGAGTCCCACGCCATTTCGCCCAACCCGGCGGGCTGGTGGCAAACGCTGAACTTCGGACACGAACTGATCCGACTGATGAGTGAGCAAGATCTGTTCGGTGTGCAGGAGAATGGTGTGCTGTTTCATACGGAGAGCTTTTACTCGGCGCAACTGACGCTGCCGAGCAATGCCCCGCCGGGCCCCTATATCGCCCAAACCTATGTGTTCAAGGATGGCGAGATCGTCGCGCGCAAGTCTGACGGCTTTGCCGTACGTAAGATCGATTTCGAGCGGTTCGTGGCGCTGTCAGCCACGCAATATCCCCTGCTCTATGGGCTGGCCTGTGTGGTCCTGGCGCTATTCACCGGTTGGCTGGGCGGAGTCTTGTTCCGGCGCTAGCCGCCCACCAGGCGATTGACCGGCACCGGATAGGTGCGGTCACGGCCGAGCATGACAACCTCGAGCGCCGGCCAGTGAAACAGCCCGACAAAGGCGGGCGAGAGGATATTGAGCGCGCCGGTGGAGGCGCCGAAAGCGGGCAGAATCAGCAGACGATTGTCGTGCACAAAGCAGGGCTTTCGTGTGGCGCGGCCGTTGATGGCGACGCGGGCGGCCGGATGCAGATGGCCCGAAACAAGACCGGTGCGCCCTTTTCTGGGCTCATGCGAGAACAACAGACCGTCCAGCTCAAGTTCGGGTAAGCAGGTGCCGCCAATGGCGTGGGGAACCGGGTCGTGATTGCCGGAAAGCCAGATACAGGTGACAGCCTCGGTAATGGAGTCGAGGCGCATGCGATCGGCCGGCGTCAATAGCGACGCGGAGTCCGGACGATGGAAGCTATCACCCAATGAGAGCAATTCGCGGGCGCCGGTGCGCCGCAAATCGGCTTCCAGACGCGTCAGGGTCATCGCCGTATCATAGGGCGGCAGCATCTGGCCGCGTCGGGCAAAGCTGGCCATCTTCTCGAAATGCAGGTCAGCCACCAGCAAGGTTTGCCGGGCGCGCCAGTAAAGCGCACCGGAGGACATAGGTTCGAAGTTGTGGCCGGCAAAGCGCAGCAAGGCAGGTTCCGCAATGGCATCGGCAAGGACGGCATTGTTCATATAGGCAGTCGCATTCCGTCGAAAGGCCCCATCCCTCCCTCAGGCGACCTCCTCCCTAGGGAGAGCAAAGCCGTCTTAGCGTTCACCCATCGCTTCCCGAATGAGTTCATCGGCTGCATCAGCCATAGCTGATTCCCGCGCTTCCCCGAAAATCGGCTCCTTGCCGATATCGAGCATGACGGGCACGGCAAGCGGGGAGATCTGGTGCAACGGCTTGTGGACGATGTGGTGGCGGATGCGGGAGAGCATCTGACCCAATCGTTCGATATCGAGCAGGCCACGGGCGGCATCGCGACGGGTCGCTTCGATCAGGATGTGATCGGGTTCGTGCTGGTAGAGCACGTCGTAGATGATGTCCGAGCTCATGGTGATCTGACGCCCGGTTTTTTCCTTGCCCGGATGACGGCGCTCGATCAGCCCGGCAATGATGGCGCAGTTGCGAAACGTGCGCTTCATCAGCGCGCTTTCATCGAGCCAGGCTTCCAGATCGTCACCGAGCATGTCCTCGGAAAACAGCTCATCAAGCGAGAGCCTGTCGGTGCGGATCAGCGCCGAGATATCCCCTAACCCCCAGACGGCCAGGGCATATTCGGAGGCTACGAAACCGAGCGGCCGGGCGCGCATGCGTTCGAGCCGCCGCGTCAGGAGCATGCCCAGTGTCTGATGCGCGAGGCGCCCCTCAAAGGGGTAGCAAACCAGGAAATTATTGGTGCCGCGCGGGAAGGTTTCCACCAGCAGGCTATCGCGGCGTGGCAACACTGAGAGGTCGCGCTGCAGGCGCAGCCAGTCGCTGACCTGGTCGGGCAATTTGGACCATTCCCCCGGGCTGTCCATGATGCGGCGCACGCGCTCCGCCAGATAGGTCGAGAGCGGAAACTTGCCGCCCATATAGGATGGAATTTTCGGGTCCTTGGAAAAGGCGCGGGAGACGAAGGCCTCATTGTCCTTCATGCCCTCGAAAGCGACGATCTCTCCGCCGAACATGAAGGTATCGCCAAGGGAAAGCGTGCCGAAGAAATATTCCTCCATCTCGCCCAGCACGCGCCCACCGGAACCGATAGGGCCAGTGGTGCGACCCTGCTTCTGGCCGCGGGCACGGACCAAACGAACGCGGACCATGGGCTCTTCGATAATGGTGCCGATATTGAGCCGGTATTGCTGGGCCACCTGCGGATGGGAGAGGCGCCATTTGCCGTCCGGGTTCAGCTTGAGGCGGGCATAGCGTTCATAGGCGCGTAGCGCGTAACCACCGGTGGCCACAAAATCGAGCACCTTGTCGAATTTCTCGCGGGCGAGATCACGATAGGGCCAGGCGCCGATGACTTCAGCATAGAGATCGTCGGCCAGGAAAGGCTCGGCGCAGGCCATGCCCAGAACGTGCTGGGCCAGTACATCATAGCCACCAGACATGGGGTCTTCGCTATCCTGATGACCTTCGGCGACCGCTTCTACCGCCGCTTCGCATTCGAGCACTTCGAACCGGTTGGAGGGCACCAGCAAGGCACGCGATGGATCATCGAGCCGGTGATTGGCGCGGCCGATGCGCTGCAGCATGCGCGAGGAGCCCTTGGGTGCGCCGACCTGCACGACGAGGTCGACGTCACCCCAGTCTATGCCGAGATCGAGCGTGGAGGTGCAGACTACGGCCTTGAGCTTGCCCGACGCCATGGCGGCCTCGACCTTGCGCCGCTGTTCGACCGAGAGCGAGCCGTGATGCAGGGCGATGGGCAGCATCTCGTCATTGATGTCCCAGAGGCCCTGGAACAGCATTTCGGCCTGTGAGCGGGTATTGACGAACAGAAGCGTGGTCTTGTGCCGCTGGATCGTCTCGTAGAGTTCACGATGGGCATAGACGGCGGAGTGGCCGGCCCAAGGCAGTCGCTCCTGGGTCTGGAGAATGGACAGCTCGGGCGCGGCGCCGCCGGCCATGTGCAGGAGATCGGTGTGACGCTGCGGCAGCGGCCGGGCGATCCAGTCACGGAGCATTTCCGGTTGGGCGATGGTGGCGGACAGCGCGGTAATCCGCAGGTCCGGGGCAAGCCGGGCAAGGCGTGCCAGGCCCAGGGACAGCAGTTCGCCGCGCTTCGAGGTGACCAGCGCGTGCAGTTCGTCGAGCACCACGCGGCGCAGGGTGCCAAACATCAGTTCAGCGTGCGGATGAGAAATCAGCAGCGCCAATTGCTCGGGCGTGGTTAGCAGCACCTGGGGCGGCTTGATCCGCTGGCGCGCGCGCTTGGCGGCAGAGGTGTCGCCAGTGCGGGTTTCGACGCGGATAGGCAGGCCCATTTCGGCAATGGGATTGGATAGATTGCGTTGAACATCAACCGCCAGCGCCTTGAGCGGCGAGATATAGAGGGTGTGGAGGCCTTCGAACTGGCCATCGACCAGATCGGAAAGGGTGGGCAGGAAGCCCGCCAGCGTCTTGCCGGCGCCGGTCGGGGCGATGAGCAATTGGCTGGCGCCGGATTGATGCGAGGCGAGGACGTCGCGTTGGTGCGCGCGCAGAGCCCAGCCCCGGGCGGAAAACCAGTCTTCGATGATCGGTGGAAGATGCGGAGCCAAGGATCACCTGCTGCAAATCAGTTCAAACTCTATATGATCGCACCCGGCCATACCAAGGAGGAAGCAGACGTGCCCGAACCTATCCGTCTCACGCCGACAGAAATGCTGTCCCGGCTCATGCCGCATGTGCTGGAAATGGAAAGTCAGGCGGACGGCAAGCGCATCGCCATTGGCATTGCGGGCGGACCCGGCACGGGCAAATCAACTTTGGCCACCGAGCTTGTCGCAATGCTCAATGCCGTCAAGCCGGGCAGCTCGGCGCTGGTGCCGATGGACGGCTTCCATATGAAACATGCCAAGATCGAGGCGATGGGGCAGACCGAATTCAAAGGGGCGCCGCATACCTTTGAGGGGGCGGCATTCGTCAGTTTCCTGCACCATCTCAAGCATGCGCAGGACGCGGTGAATGGTCCGGGCTATAGCCGCAAGATCGAAGACACAGTCGATGACGCCTTTACCGTTGATCCGGAAGTACGGGTGCTGGTGGTGGAAGGCAATTATCTGCTGTTGACCGAGGGGCCGTGGGCAGGTGTCAAGGCGCAACTGGACTATGCCGTATTCATCCATGTGCCGCGCGATACCGTTCGCAATCGGCTGATGAAGCGGCATGGCGAGGAGGGGTTGTTCACCCCCGAGCGGAACCGGGCTCATATCGAGCGAAACGACCTGCCCAACTATGACCTCGTCGAAAGCTCACGGGAGCGGGCCGATGTCGTGTTCGAGCTGGAGGTCGCTGAGTAATTCCCAGCGCTAGCGACGCAGCCGCCTAATCGGAAATCTGGCTATCCTTGCCTCGTCGGGATGCTATGAACTGAACATCGTGCTCCCGGAGTCCCTCCGATGACCTCCCGTCCACAATTTCCCTTTGACGTTCGCAGCCGCGACGTGTGGTCGATCGCCCTGCCCGCCTCGATTGCCTTCATCACCGAACCGGTGGTGGGACTGGTGGATATTACCGTTGTCGGACGCCTGGGTGACGCGGCGCTGCTCGGTGGCCTGGTGCTGGGCGCGCTGGTCTTCGATTTTGTGTTCTCGATGGCGTACTTCCTGCGCATCGGGACGGCGGGTCTGGTTGCCCAGTCGGTGGGCGCTCGCGACCCGCGCGACGGATTACTGCATATTTCCCGGGCCCTGATCATCGCCGTGGCGGTCGGGCTGGGCGTCATCGCGCTGGCCTTTCCGATCCTCTGGGCCGCCAATGCGCTGCTGGCCCCAGAATCCAGTGTTGCGGCCGCATTGGCCGATTACTACTTCGTCCGGATCTGGTCAGCGCCATTTTCGCTGATAAATTTTGCCCTGCTGGGCTGGTTCTACGGGCGGGCAGCCGCCCGCACCGGCATGATGCTGCAATTGCTGCTGCACGGCATCAATATCATTTGCAGCATCGGCTTGGTCTATGGCCTGGGTTGGGGCGTGGCTGGGGCGGCCGCCGGGACGCTGTTGGGCCAGATCGTCTCGGCGCTTCTGGGCCTGAGCATCATGGTGCAACACTATGGCGGCGTAGCAAAGCTGATCGCACGTATAGCGCCGGGCGAACTGGGAGATGCCACCGCGGTGCGGCGTATGTTCGGGCTCAGCCGTGACCTGATGATTCGCTCGATGGCGTTGATGGGCGCCTATGGCTGGTTCGCCGCGCAGGGCTCTCGCATGGGCGAAGTGGCGCTGGCGGCCAATGCCGTGCTGCTCAACCTGTTGATGGTGGTCGGCTTTTTCCTTGATGGCATAGCTCAAGCCGCCGAACAATTGACCGGCAAGGCGGTGGGTGCCAATTGGCGGCCCGCCTATGACCAGGCCTATAGGCTCTCGATGATCTGGGGACTGGTCATTGCTCTGGGGCTGGGCTCTGCCTGGTATCTGGGCGGGCCGTGGGTGATCAATTTCATGACCACCAATGACGAGGTGCGAACCTATGCGCTGACCTTCCTGCCGGTCGCCGCGCTGTGTGCGCTCAGCTTCATGCCCGCTTTTGTCTATGACGGCATTCTGATCGGCACGACGCAGAACGTGGTCATGCGCAATGGCATGATCGTGTCGCTGGTGGTGTTTGTCGGCGTGGCACTCTTGCTGCGTGACTGGGGCAATTGGGGACTGTGGGCCGCCATGCATAGCTGGTTTCTGGCGCGCGGCGGCATCTACTGGTGGGCGCTGGAGCGCAGGAAGGCAGGACTATTCAGCCCGGCCTGAACTCCACTCGGCCGTCCGCGTCCCCACCAGTTCGGCAATTTTCTTTTTTCCGGCTGAACGCACACCGGCAACAAGGCCGCGCTTGATACGGTCGAGCAGATCAAGTCCGCCAAAGACCAGCGCCGAGTAAAGCTGAATGGTATTGGCGCCCGCTTCGAGCTTGGCCAAGGCCGATTGCGGGGAATGAATACCACCAACCCCGACGATGGGCAGCGCACCGACGCGCTGACGCATTTGTGCCAGGCGCTGGGTCGAGAGGGCGAAGAGCGGCCTGCCGGAAAGCCCGCCGGTCTCGTCTGCGTTCTCCAGCCCCGCAACAGGGTCGCGGGAAATCGTGGTGTTGGAAACAATCAATCCGTCGAGATCGGTTTCGAGAATCACCCGGGCGATGGCATCCATACCCGCCTCGTCGAGATCGGGCGCGATCTTGAGGAGCACCGGCACGCGGGTCTTGGCCTTCGCTCGGGCCGCAAGCACTTCGCCCAAGAGACGGCGCAACGCCTCGTCGGTCTGCAGGTTTCTCAGCCCAGGCGTGTTGGGCGAGGAGATATTGACAGTGAGGTAGTCGGCCAGATCGGCAAAGCGGTTCACTCCCAGCACATAGTCGGCGACGAAATCTTCGCTGTCCTTGTTGGCGCCGATATTGACGCCGAGCGCCGCAGGAACACGCAGGCCCTTGAGCCGCGCAAAGGCGGCTTCGTGGCCCTCATTATTGAAACCCATGCGATTTATGACGCCCTCGGCGGCACCGACGCGGAATAGGCGCGGCTTGCCATTGCCCGATTGGGGTCGTGGTGTCACCGTGCCGATCTCGACCATGCCAAAACCCATCAGCGCCAGGGGGCGCGGCACTTCGGCATTCTTGTCGAAGCCGGCTGCCATGCCGATAGGGTTTTTCAGCTCGATGCCACAAAGGGTGGTGGCCAATTCCGGCGGATCGGCATGTTCCTGTTGTGGGGCAAGGCCCATGCGAAGCGCGGTGATGGTGGCGCCGTGAGCGGTTTCGGGGTCCATGCGCAGCAAGGCATCGCGCGTCAGATTGGCCAGGCCAGCATTGCGCAGAAGGGGCGAAAAGGCGGAAAAGATCATCGAACAGCCTCCGGCAGTGCGCAGTTTCCATTCGCATCGACGCTGATTTGCGTCTCCCAAGCGACGTTGGTCAAGCTGAGCGGACCACCATAGAGATGGGGGAAGAGCTGACCGCCGCGCGAAGGCTCCCAGACCAGTTGTTCGCCAAGGTCGGCGGTGCGCACTGCGAGCAGGACCAGGTCCGCCTCGCCCCTGAAATGCAAGCGCAGGGTTTCGGGCAGTTGCGCGGCGGTGGAAAAATGCATGTAGCCATCGGCCGCATCGATCGGCATGCCCGCATAATGGCCGACCTCGCGGGCCGCCGCATAGCTGGCGCGGGTGGCAATCTTGTAGATCAGGTCAGGCGAATGCGGCATGGGCACCTCGAGGCAGGGCGATCTGGATGTCGGGGTAAAGCGGTCGCGCCCTCTTTACAAGGTGAATGCGCATGCCTAGTATAGGATTGTTTTCCGACATAAGACTGATTTCCTTGCCATGCTTTCACACCGCTCCATCTGGGATGGTATTGACGCGCTGGCGCGCCGGCAGGGCGTGTCCGTGTCCGCACTGGCCAAGCTGGCCGGGCTGGACGCGACGGCGTTCAATGTTTCCAAGCGGGTGAGCAAGGACGGGCGCGAGCGCTGGCCTTCGACCGAGAGCATCTCGAAAATTCTGGAAGCCACCGGCGAGAGTTTTGACAGTTTTCTTTCCGGCACCGGGTCCTATATGGCGATGCCGAGCGGGTTTGCCGAGCCAGATTTGCGCAACATACCGCTGCTGGGTCTGGCGCAGGCCGGCCATGGTGGCTTCTTCGACAGCGCCGGACACCCGGCCGGTCACGGCTGGGACGAGGTGGCACTGCCCACGCCCGATGAAAGCGGCATTTATGCGCTGGAGATTTCCGGGGACAGCATGGAGCCGCTTTATCGCGAGGGTGACCGGATCGTGGTGTCTCCCACCGAGCAGGTGCGTCGCGGCGACCGAGTGGTGGTCAAGACGCAGGAGGGTGAGGTGATGGCCAAGATCCTGCATCGCCAGAGTGCGCGGCAGATCGAACTGCATTCGGTCAATCCGGCCTATGAGCCGCGTATTTTCGACATCGTCGATATCGAATGGATGGCCCGGATCATCTGGGCGAGCCAATGAAAATTGCGTCGGCACAGCCGAAAGATGCTGCCGACTGGGCGCAGATGCGCAAGGCACTCTGGCCGGACGGCGGGGACAATGGCACGCATGCCGATGACATCAATCGGCTACTGGCCGATGCGGGCGAAACAGTGAACCTGATCGCCCGAGACGAGACGAACCGCGCCATTGGCTTTGCCGAGGCCTGTCTGCGGCGCGATTATGTGAATGGCTGCAAGACGACGCCGGTGGCGTTTCTTGAGGGTATTTACGTGGCGCCAGAGGCGCGGGGGCACGGCGTTGCACGGGCATTGGTCGCCGCTGTGGAAGATTGGGCCCGTGGCCTGAGCATCTCGGAACTGGGGTCGGACGCTGCGCCCGACAACATGGCGAGCCTCAAGATGCACCACGCGCTCGGCTTCGAAGAAACCCAGCGCGTGGTGTTTTTCAGGAAGCCGCTCAAGGGGTGAGCGGATCGCTCTAGTCGCAGCCCGCCCGCGCCAACATGTCGGCGATGATGATCGGAGTCGCCGGTGTCGTCTGCCACTGACTGGCATCCGGGGCACCGCTCCTGAGGGCGCTGGCGACGCCATCCCAACTCAGGCTCATCGATCCGTCGCAGCCCAAGGGTGCCAGGCCGCTGTCCCGCGCCTGCCTCAACACGGCGCCGGCGGTTTCTCCAATACCCGAAAGGTAGGCGGTGAGGACCTGCCGGGCGTGATCATGGCGCGGCGCGTTGTCCATGGCATCCATCACCTGGGCAATGGTGATTTTTCCCGAACTCTGCTGAGCCTGGATAGGCAAGGGCAGCGTGGTCAGCATCAATGCTGCCGCGACCAGGATGTGTCGTTTGCATGTCATCGTGTCGATCTCCGTTTACCAACAGCCCCATTTCGTGATGCGAAAATTTCTTATTGTCAAACGATAATTTTGCTGTCATTTCTGGTTGCACACACTGGAGACCAATGACGATGCAGGCCACCCACCCAACGGCGCCACCTTCCCAAAGGGAGAAGCAGCTTTTTCACATATTGGCGATCACCGCCGGAGTTGTCGCAGCGTTGCTGCCGCTCGGACTGGTGGGGTTCTGGATCGGTGCTGTTCCCGAAGGTTTGTGGGGTAGCGCCGTTCCGGGATTGCCAATCCATGCGGAGTTGAACCTGGGCAAGCGCCTCGGCGCGATCACTCTGGGCCTGATCCCGATGGGATTACTTGTTTGGGGCCTATTGCGGGTGCGCCAGACATTTAAGGGCTTCGCCGCCGGCGAGGTGTTCTCGGCCAGGGCCATTTCCGGTCTGCGCGACTTCGCCATTGGCGTAGGCGCCAGCGCTTTGATCAAGCCGCTGATTACGGCCCTGCTTAGTCTTTACCTTACATGGGATGCACCGGCGGGCAGCCGACAGTTGGTGCTCCAGTTCGGCAGTGACACCGCGCTCTTCATACTGTTCGCCGGGGCGTTCCTAGCTGCGACCTGGAGCATGCAGCGGGCGGCATTGCTAGCCGAAGAAAACAGCCAGTTCGTCTAGCCATGCCGATCAAGGTCAATCTGGCGGTTGTGCTGGCGCAGCGCGGGGTGAGATCCAAGGAGCTCGCTCAGGCAATCGGCATTACCGAAGCCAATCTCAGCCTGCTCAAGCAGGGCAAGGTCAAGGGCATGCGGTTTGAGACGCTGGCGGCAATCTGCGCGCAACTGCAATGCCAGCCGGGCGATATTCTCAGCTATGAAGACGAGCCCGTAGCGGGGGAATGATCCCCCGCCGCGGTCGTATCAATCTGCCAACAATTCGCCCGCCAATGCCTTGCCGATGAGCTTGCGGGTGTTTTCAACGCCATAGAGAGCGGCAAACGAGCCAAAGCGCGGTCCGCGTTCCTGGCCAATCAGCACCTGGTAGAGCATCTGGAAGAACTCACCTGAGACACCGGGGCCGCCAGTGGGGCTCTTCTTGTTGTGATCCTGGTAGCGCTCGATAGTGCGGGCCACATCGAGGGCAGTGTTCTGGATGGTCTCGTTGGTCGCATCGGCAGGCAATTCGGCAAAAGCGGCGGACAACTTCTCCAGCGCATCGCGCTCGACATCGTCGGGCGCGCGATAGGACTTTTCGACGAAATCGCGGAAGTAACGCATCGCATAGCCGACCAGGGCATCGAGATGCGGGTGCGTCTTTGCCGAAATGCCCGGCGCATAGGCCGAAATATAGCCCCACATGACTTCAGGCGTTTCCGGGTTCGACGCCGTGGCCAGGTTGAGCAGCAGCCCGAAGGTCACCGGCATGTCGATCTTAGGCACATTGCCATAGTGGACATGGAAAGCAGGGTTTTCGATGCGAGCCGCTGCGTCCTGCCTCTGGTAGGACGCAGCGTGGGCGAAATACTCGTCAACGGCGCGCGGAATGACGTCAAAATGCAGGCGCTTGGCGACGCGCGGCTTTTGAAACATGTAGAGCCCGAGGCTCTCGGTCGGGGCATAGGTCAACCATTCGTCGATGGTCAGGCCATTGCCCTTCGACTTGGAGATCTTCTGGCCTTCGGCATCGAGGAACAGCTCATAGACATAGTGCTCGGGCGGGGTACCGCCGAGGATCGAGCAAATCTTGTCGTACAAAACCTGGTTGGTCTGGTGATCCTTGCCGAACATCTCAAAATCGACGCCGAGCGCCGCCCAGCGCATACCGAAATCGGGCTTCCACTGCAGCTTCACATGACCGCCGGTGACCGGCACTGTGGTATCGCGCCCGTCCTCGTCGGCGAACGTAATGGTGCCCTCCTTGGCATTGACTTCCTTCATCGGCACGTAGAGTACGCGGCCTGAAATCGGCGAGATCGGCAGGAAGGGCGAGTAGGTCGCCTGACGCTCCGCACCGAGCGTGGGCAGCATCACCTTCATGATGTCGTCATAGCGTTCGGCGGCGCGCAACAGCACGGCGTCGAACTGGCCGGACTTGTAATAGTCGGTCGCGCTGGCGAATTCGTAGTCGAAGCCGAAGGTATCCAGGAACCGGCGCAGCATGGCGTTATTGTGCTCGCCAAAACTGGCGAATTCATTCGTCCATGGGTCCGGCACGGCGGTCAGCGGCTTTTGCAGATGCGGTTCCATCGCCTCTTTGGAGGGGACGGTCTCCGGGATCTTGCGCATGCCATCGAGGTCATCGGAAAAGCAGATGAGCCGGGTCGGAATTTCGTCGCGCGTGAGCAGCCGAAAGGCGGTGCGCACCATGGTAGTGCGAGCCACTTCGCCAAAGGTCCCGATATGAGGCAGGCCCGAGGGGCCATAGCCGGTCTCGAACAGGGCCTCACCCTTGCCCGACTTTTCAAGCCGTTTGACCAGTTTGCGCGCTTCCTCGAAGGGCCAGGCGCGCGCCGTCTGGGCGGGCGCGAAGAAATCGGGATCAAGGGCGGGCAAAGTGGCGGGCGACACTGGGTGGCAGCCTTTCGAAATTTATCGGAAGAAGACGAAGCCCGGTCAATGCACCGGAACCGGCCAGACGTCAATGTCGCAGGTGGTTGCGTGGGCCGATGGGAGCGCCTAGTTCTGGTAGCTGAAGTCCTGTTGGAGACGACGAAAATGCACGCCGCTCAAGACGCCCTTATACATCTGATGATCCTGGCTGCGTCTTCCGACAGTGCCATGACGGAGAAAGAGCTGACGCGCATCACGGCGCTGATCGACCGTTTGCCGGTGTTCGAAGGGTTCGATCGCGAGCGGCTCGAAGAGGTGGCAAACGACTGCGCCGACAAACTTAACGGGCCGAACGGATTGGACCGGGTGATCGAGGACGCCATAGCTGCCCTACCCGAGAAATTGCAGGACACAGCCTATGCCGTGGCCGTCGAGGTCACCGCCGTCGACCTGCATTTGGAACAGGAGGAATTGCGCTTCCTCGAGATGCTGCGTGACTCGCTGACGCTGGACAGGTTGACCACGGCCGCCATTGAAGTGGCGGCGCGCGCCCGACATCGACGCCTGCCGGGTCAGTAAAAGCCCACCGGGAACCAGCGCAGGTAAAGTTCGTCCAGCGCACCATTTTCCTTTAGACGTACCAGCGCCCAGTCGATGGAGTGGCGGACCGGATCCTGCCCGGCCGGCACGGCGATGGTGAGGCCCTCACCAAACAGGTGGGGGCGGAAATACGCTTCTCCAGCGAAGCCGCAGCAGGCCAGATTGTCATTGAGCCAGAACGAGGCGCGCATGGCGTCGCCAAACCAGGCGCCCACGGTGCCCGCCTTGACCGCCTCGAGCGCGGCGCTTTCTGTCTCGAAGGGCGTGGCATCGATATTGGGCAGGTAGCGAGCAAGAAATTTGGCATGGGCGCTGCCGGCGCGTACCGCGACTGGTTCGTCCGCGAGCGCCTCGGGGCGAAAGCCTTCAATATCTTCGGCCCGTGTGACGAAGCGGCCGGGCAATGCCAGATAGGTCGAAGAAAAATCGAAGAGTTCCCCGTTCTCCGGGGTCATGGCGAGGCCGGCAATCAGCGCATCGCCCAGATTGTCGGACAGGGCCGTGGCGGCCTGGTCCCAGGGCCAGACCTGGATGGTGCAGGCCACGTCGACTTCGACGCAGATGCGCTTGGCCAAATCGATGTTGAACCCGACCAGTTCGCCGCTTTCGTCGTGATAGTTGAAGGGCGGAAAGTCCGCTGTGGTGAGGAAGCGAATGGCCGGGACGGACGTCAGGCCAGGCAGCATTTCCCGCGCGTCGGGGTCGGCGTGATAAGGAAGCGTCTGAGCGAAGGTGGGAGATGCGAGCAAAATACTGGCTACCCCTGTCAGCAATAGAACTGGCTTGAGCATTGCGCCCCCCATACGGCCGTCGCCCCCCTTCTCTCACGCAAGGAGAAGGGACACCAGCGTCTAGACCTGGTCCAACCCAAACATCAGATCTGCGATCAGATCGTCAGCTTCTTCGAGCCCCACGGAGAGCCGCAACAGGCCCGGGGTGACACCAGTTTCAAGACGCACTTCCTCGGTGAGGCGCTGATGCGTGGTGGTGCGCGGGTGGGTGATCAGCGATTTTGCATCGCCCAGATTGTTGGAAATCAGGATCACGGCCAGCGAATCCGCCAGCGCGAAGGCCCCGTCCTGCCCACCCTTGACGTCGAGCGCCAGAAGTGTCGAGCCGCGCTTCATCTGTTTTTTGGCCAGCTCGTATTGTGGGTGGTCGGGGTGATGAGGATAGATCACCCGGTTGACCTTGGGGTGGCTGGACAGGGCGTCCGCGATTTTTGCTGCGCTATTGGTCATCTGCTCGACGCGCAAGGCGAAGGTTTCCAGCCCCTTCGTCAACACCCAGGCATTGAAGGGCGAGAGTGTCGCGCCGGTGTGGCGCAGAAAGGTATGCAAATCGCCTTCGATGATTTCCTTGGAGCCCAGCACAATGCCACCCATGACACGGCCCTGGCCGTCGATATGCTTGGTGGCCGAATAGGTGACGATGTCGGCGCCCAGCTCGAGCGGCTTCTGGTAGAGCGCGGTGGCGAACACATTGTCGACAATCAGCTTGGCGCCATGGGCATGGGCGATCTCGGCGACCGCTCTGATGTCGACCAGTTCCAGCGTAGGATTGGTCGGAGTTTCGATGAACACCAGCCTGGTGTTGGGCTGCATGGCCTTGGCAAAGTTCCCGGGGTCGCGTCCATCGACAAGAGTCGAGGCGACGCCAAAGCGCGGGGCAAAGTCCTCCACCACATAGCGACAACCGCCGAACAGAGCCTGAGAAGCGACGATATGGTCCCCTGTCCTGACCTGACTCATTACTGCATTGGTCACCGCCGACATGCCGGTGGCAAAACACCGAGCCGCCTCGGCGCCCTCGATCAGGGCCATGCGGTCCTGGAACATGTCGTAGTTGGGATTGGCAAAGCGCGAATAATTGTGCCCGCCTGGCACCTTGCCCTGAAACAGCAGCTCGGCATGTTCAGACGAGGGATAGGCATAACCCGAATTGAGAAACAGAGCCTCGCTGGTCTCATGGAACTGGCTTCGCTTGCCGCCGCCATGCACCATCTGAGTGGCGGCCGACAGTTTTTTCGGATCGCGGAGCGGGTTGTTCTGTTTGGACATGGTCAGCGCTTTCAAAACAAAAAACCGGCTCGCAAATGGCGGCCGGTTCCAACGGTCTTTAGCTATTTGTTTTAAGTGGCTGCAAGCGACCGGCCAAATCACCACTGGGCTGTGATGTAAGGCCAATTGACAGTTGGCGTCAATCGCCGAGGTTGCTAGGGAGAAGCAGTCGCAAGGGGAAGCAAGCATCATGGTCGAGACTTGGCCGAAAGGCGTCTTTCCGGCGCGCTTGATCGAGAAGCTGCATGCCGAAGGCGCAATCATCGCCTCACGGACGTTCGACACCGATCAGGTGCAGCCGGCCAGCCTGGACCTGCGACTGGGCAAGACCGCTTTCCGCGTGCGCTCCAGCTTCTTGCCGGGCCCCAGTCACTCGGTGGCCGAGCGCATCGAAGCACTCAAGCTGCATGAAATCGACCTCAGCAAGGGCGCCGTCCTGGAGCGCGGCTGCGTCTATCTTGTGCCGCTTGAGGAGAGCCTGGCGCTGCCCCCGGAGGTCAGCGCATCGGCCAACCCCAAAAGCTCGACCGGGCGGCTGGATGTGTTCACCCGCGTCATTGGTGACCGGGCGCGTGGCTTTGATCAATTGCCCGCCGGCTATACCGGCCCGCTTTATCTGGAAATCAGTCCACGTACCTTTCCCGTATTGGTGCGCGCTGGATCGCGTCTCAGCCAGATGCGGTTCCGCTGCGGCGATAGCCGCCTCAGCGTGGCCGAGCACCAGGCACTGCACGCCTCAGACACGCTGGTAATAGGCGGTGACGTGCCGGTGGGGGAGGGAATTGCCCTTTCCATCGACCTCAGGGGCCAGGGGCGCGACGGGCTGATTGGCTTTCGGTCCAAACGGCATACCGCCGTGGTCGACGTCGACAGGAAAGCAACGCTGGACGTGCGCGATTTCTGGGATCCGCTCTATGCGCATGGGCAGAGCGAGCTGATCCTTGACCCGGATGAATTCTACATTCTGGTAAGTCTCGAAGCAGTGCATGTTCCGCCGACCCATGCAGCCGAGATGGTGCCTTTCGATCCGCTCGTAGGCGAGTTTCGCGTGCATTATGCGGGATTTTTTGACCCCGGCTTTGGACATTCTGCTGCGGGCGGCACGGGCAGCCGCGCCGTGCTGGAAGTGCGCAGCCGCGAGGTGCCGTTTCTGCTCGGCCATGGGCAGACCATCGGTCGGTTGATCTATGAAGCGTTGGCTGAACAACCTGACCGACTCTATGGCACGGATCTGGGCTCAAACTATCAGGCGCAGACGCTCAAACTGTCCAAACACTTCAAAGCATTTGACGGCTAAAGCCGGCGCACCCTCAAGGCGCACCGGCTTCTAAGGACTCGGCGGAGGAACGGGGCCGGGTCTTGTTCTATGCCGCGCTGGCTGTCGCACCCGGGGCCGCCTTGGCTCCTGTCATGAAAGCGACTGCGTCGGACATCGTGTAATCCTTGGGGTCGATGACACAGAGGCGCTGACCCAGCCGATGCACGTGAATGCGATCGGCCACTTCGAAGACATGGGGCATGTTGTGGCTGATCAGGATGATCGGAATGCCGCGCGCCCGAACATCAAGAATGAGGTCGAGCACACGTCGGGACTCCTTCACACCCAGGGCTGCGGTCGGCTCATCGAGGATGATGACCTTTGAGCCAAACGCAGCAGCCCGGGCCACGGCGACACCCTGGCGCTGGCCACCAGAAAGTGTCTCCACCGCCTGATTGATATTCTGAATTGTCATCAAACCCAGATCCGACAGTTTCTCGCGGGCGATGCGCTCCATGGCAGGGCGATCGAGCTGTCTCAGGACCTTGCCCATGAAACCGGATTTACGGATTTCCCGCCCCATGAACATGTTGTCAGCGATCGACAGCGCGGGCGACATGGCCAGTGTCTGATAGACCGTTTCCACACCCGCATGACGTGCGTCGATGGGGGAGGTGAAGTGGACCGGCTGCCCGTCGAGATAAATGTCGCCGCTGTCGACCTTGATGGCACCCGAGAGGGCCTTGATCAGGGAGGATTTGCCGGCACCGTTGTCGCCAATGACCGCGAGAATTTCACCGGGCATCAACTCGAAATCGCAGTTGTCGAGGGCGGTGACGCGGCCGTAGCGCTTACACAGATTTCTGGCGGAAAGAATGGGTTGCATCAGGCCGATACCTTTCTGATCCACTGGTCCACGGCAACGGCGCCGATGATGAGCACGCCGATGAGCAGATAAGTCCATTGCGCGTCGGCCCCCAGAAGCCGCAAGCCGAGCGAGAAGACGCCAACGATGAGGGCCCCGAAGAACATGCCCAGGATGGAACCGCGTCCACCGAAAAGGGAAATGCCGCCAATCACCACGGCGGTGATGGACTCAATATTGGAGAATTGGCCAGAGGTCGGCGAAACCGAGCCGATGCGCCCGATCAGGGCCCAACCGGCAAAGGCACAGATCAGGCCGGACAAAGCATAGACCGACATGAGAATGCGTTTGGTATTCACGCCCGAAAGTTCGGCAGCCTCCGGGTCATCGCCCACTGCATAGACATGGCGCCCCCAGGCGGTGTGGCGCAGGATATAGGCCAGCACCAGGACCAGCAGGATGAAGAAGATGACACCATAGGTGAATACAGCGCCACCCATGCTGATGGACTGACCGAAGAATTGGAGGAGGGGCGCGTTCGCCTCGATATCCTGGGCGCGAATGGTTTCATTGCCCGAATAGAGGAAATTGGAGGCCAGCGCGATCTGCCACATGCCAAGGGTAACGATGAAGGGCGGCAGCTTGATGCGCGCGACCAGCCAGCCATTGACGAAACCGATAAAGGTGCCGATGGCCAGTCCGCAGGCCACGGCCACTGCCGGTGGCAGGCCCATGCGAAAGGTGAACTGGCCCATAATGACCGAGCTCAGCACCATGATGGCGCCCACCGAAAGATCGATCCCAGCAGTGAGAATGACGAGCGACTGGGCCGCCCCGACAATGCCGACAATGGCAACCTGCTGCAGGATCAGCGTTAATGCAAAGGTCGAGAAGAACTTGGTGCCCAGCAGAGCGCCGAAGACGGCGACAGAGAGCACCAGTACGATAAGCGGGACCAGCGCGGGATTGGAATGCAGGGCATGCTGGATGCGCGACAGCGCGGTGTGCTGGTGCTCAAAACTGGCGATTGCTTCAGCACGATTGACGAGACCCCTGTCGGTCTCGGTCTGGTTCGACATGGGTATCCTCCCCGGTTCCCATTCGAGAGCAGAGGCGGATGACCACCTGCCCCTGCCCTCGCTATAGTGCGGATTGACGATCAGCCCCAGCAGAGGGCCTCACCCTCGGTCGTGTCGATGGACTCGACGCCCTCGACGGGCTCGTCGGTGACAAGTTTCACGCCAGTGTCGTAAAAGTCCTTACCCGGGGTCGGCTCGGGCTTGGTGCCATTGTCAGCCCATTCCTTGATGGCCTCAACGCCCAGCGCCGCCATCTGAAGCGGGTATTGCTGGGAAGTTGCGCCAATCACGCCGTCCTTGACATTGGCCACGCCTGGGCAGCCGCCATCGACGGACACGATCAGCACATCATTTTCGCGGCCGAAGGACTTGAGCGCTTCATAGGCGCCGGCGGCCGAGGGTTCATTGATTGTGTGAACCACATTGATGGTGGGATCCTTGACGAGCAGGTTTTCCATAGCCTCACGGCCACCTTCTTCGTTGCCGGCCGTCACGTCGTGGCCAACAATGCGCGGATCGGTTTCGTCGCCCCACTTGTTGGGATCGGCCAAATCGATGCCGAAGCCCTGCAGGAAACCCTGATTGCGCAAGACGTCCACAGTCGGCTGGCTGATGCCCAGATTGAGCAGGGCAATCCTGGCATTGGCCGCTTCCGCACCCAGCTTGCCGGCCGCCCATTTGCCGATCAGCTCGCCGGCCAGGAAATTGTCTGTGGCGAAGGTGGCGTCAGCCGCATCGATCGGGTTGAGCGGGGTGTCGAGCGCGATCACGAGCAGCCCTGCATCGCGCGCCTGCTGCACCGACTGCACGATGGCCGACGTATCAGACGCGGTCAGCAGAATGCCACTGGCCCCGTCGGCAATGCAGGTTTCGATCGCGGCGACCTGGGTCTCATGGTCCCCGTCGATACGGCCCGCGAAGGATTTGAGCGTAATGCCCAATTCGGCCGCCTTGGCCTCGGCGCCTTCCTTCATCTTGACGAAGAAGGGATTGGTGTCGGTCTTGGTGATGAGGCAAGCCGAAACGTCCTGCGCCATTACAGCGGGGGTCACGGCCGGAGACATGGCGGCAAGGCATATGGCCGTGCCGATAAGCAGCTTGTTCACGATTTTCTCTCCCTTTGCAGACCTGCTGCGAGCAGGCTCCTCCCCCTCGCAAATGTATGTCTGCTTGTCTTTTGACGCCCTCATGGTGGAGGGGAATCCTGGACCCGTCAATATATAAGTCTACTTTATTTACTTATTCGCTCCTGACCACCTTCCGCTTTACAGAAGGTGTCTCTATGGTGCCCGCCATGGGAGAGCCGATCATCAGAACCGTCAGTCGCGGCGTGAACCAGAGTGGGGTTCGCGACCACAATGTGCGACTGCTACTGACCCTGCTCCAGCGGCACGGGCCGATGGCGGGCAGCGATCTGGCGCGATTGGCAAATCTGTCCCCACAAACGGTTTCCATCATTCTGCGGGAACTTGAGAGCGAGGGGCTCTTGGCCCGCGGCACGCCCGTAAAAGGAAGAGTGGGCAAGCCCTCCATACCGATGCGCCTGGCAGAAGGCGGGGTGCTTTCGTTGGGTTGCAAAATCGGCAGGCGCAGCGCCGTGCTGCTGCTTGCCGATTTCCGCGGCACTGTGCGGCAAGAACTGCGGCTGACCTATGATTATCCTATGCCGGAAGCCATATTTGCGTTTCTGCGCCAGGGCATCGACACCATCTTGTCCCAATGCAGTCCCGAAGAGCGCTCACGCGTCTGTGGCATTGGCATCGGCACACCGTTTGAGCTGTGGAAATGGAGCGAACTGGTCGGCGCACCGGCGAAAGACTTCGCATCCTGGCGGCATGTAGATTATCAGGCCGAACTAGCCCGTTTCACCGACCTGCCGGTGCAAGTGGTCAACGACGCCACTGCCGGTTGCCAGGCCGAGCATATTTATGGGCGAGGAAAAGAGTTTCGGGATTACGCCTATTTCTTTATCGGCGCCTTCGTCGGGGGCGGGATTGTGCTCAACCATTCGGTCTATCAGGGCCATTTGGGTAACGCCGGCGCCTTGGGATCATTGCGCAGTTTTGGACCGCAGGGCGAGAGTCAGCAGCTGATTGATACGGCCTCGATCCACCTGCTTGAGGCGCGGTTGGTAGAACACGGACATGATCCGCGCGAACTTTGGACCCAGCCACAGGACTGGAGCGGCTTCGGCCGACTCGTCGACCCCTGGATCGGTCGAACGGCCCAGGAATTGGCGAAAGCGAGCCTGTCGGTTTGCGCCGTTATCGACTTTGAAGCCATTGTGATCGACGGCGCGTTTCCCGACGCGGTCAAACATGAGCTGGTGGAGCGCACCCGGCGCTATCTCATCAACCAGGACATGCGCGGACTTGTTGCACCACAGATCGAAGCGGGAGTCGTGGGGTTTAACGCCCGGGCCATTGGCGCGGCCACCAGCCCTCTGTTCGAGCGCTATTTTCTGAACGGCAATCTGCGATTGCGGGGATAAGGTACGTTCTGCCGCTATTAGCGCAGCCGTTGTCCATCATTGTCGAACACAAGAATATCTGCCGGATCAAACTTCGCCGCATAGCGGTCGCCGGTCTTGAGGGTGCGATTGTTGTCGGTAGCAATGGTGACGAGATCGGCGCCCTTGTCGCGGGCATATGCATAGGTCTCACCGCCCAGATGTTCGATGATCTCGACAATGACATCGAGATCAGCGATTCCCTCGGCCGAGAAGTGTTCCGGGCGGATTCCCACGGTAACTTCGGTGCCTTCGGCCAAGGTCACAGGAGACGGAATGATCTGGCCGGGAAAATCGGCAAGGCGGATGCCCCCTGGCTCGGCGATACCCCGGAAGAAATTCATCTTGGGCGAGCCGATGAAGCCAGCCACGAAAATATTGTTCGGGTCATCATAGAGTTGGAGTGGCGAGCCGACCTGCTCGATGCGGCCGTCGCGCAGGACTACAATCTTGTCAGCCAGGGTCATGGCTTCCACCTGATCGTGGGTCACATAAATGATGGTGGTTTTCAGCTCCTGGTGCAGCCGCGCCAGTTCGATGCGCATATGCACGCGCAGCTCAGCGTCGAGATTGGATAGCGGCTCGTCGAAAAGGAACACGTCGGGATGTCGCACAATGGCGCGGCCGATGGCGACGCGCTGACGCTGGCCGCCGGAGAGCTGGCCGGGGCGGCGGTCGAGCAGCGGCTCAAGCTCGAGAATGCGGGCCGCTTCGGCGACACGAGTTTCGATTTCAGCCTTGTTGGCGCCGGCAAATCTGAGGGCAAAACCCATGTTCTCGCGCACACTCATATGCGGATAGAGCGCATAGGTCTGGAACACCATGGCGATGCCGCGCTTGGACGGATCGACATCGTTCATGCGCTCCTCGCCGATGAACAGATCGCCGCCGGAAATCTGTTCGAGCCCGGCGATCATGCGCAGCAGTGTGGATTTGCCGCAGCCCGAAGGGCCGACGAACACCACGAATTCCTTGTCGGCAATGTCGAGATCGACGCCGCGGATCACCTCGACCGCACCGAAGGATTTTTTCACATTGGTCAGCTTCAAACCGGACATGGGATCTTCCTCAGCTCGCGGAAAGGATGGCTTCAGCGCGGCCAAGCCGTTCGCTGGTGACAGTGACGGTGATCGGACCGGCGCCAGTCGAGCGCAGCCAGAAGCCGGTTGAACCGGCGCGCAATGGCACAAGACCGGGCCCAATTCGCTCTGCCGCGCCAGAGACGCTGATGGATACCGGCTCGGGGAAGAAGGGGAGCGCCCTTCCGGACTGGTCGAGGGCGCGGACCATGACGCGGGTGGTGTCGCCCTCGGCACCGAGTTCGACGGTGTCGGGCACGACCTCAAGCGCGTGGGCAACCGGGTCAGAAACGAAGTCCACGGACTTGGCGGGTTTACCGTCAATAAAGCCGGTGATGGTGGCGTCTTCCCAGCTCATGCCCCACAGGCCCAGTTCTTCGTCGGTCAAGTGCTCGCGCTTGATGACCACAGGCGCGTGCGGAAGATGAGGGAAAGCTTCACGGTCGGGCTTGAAGCGCTTGGGCGGATTGTTGCCGTAGCGCAGTTCGACCTCGTCGCAATTGGTGAGGATGATCAGGGGCAGCACGCCGCCAATATTGCGTTCGCCACGAGCCCAGAAGGTCACGGGTTTCAGGATCACTTCGTCGGACGTGTCGCATTGGCTGGTATAGGCAAACGCGGCAAATTTGGGCTCGCGGAACATGTCCATGACGCCGTGATGGCAGATGCGATCGCCGGAGCCGAAATCCTTGTGCGTGTTGTAGTCGAAAGCGCACCAGCCAATGCAGCCTGCAATCTGCGGATCGCCATAAGCGGCGTTGAGCACTTCAAGATGGCGCAGCACGTGTTCGGCCTGGCGTTGTTCCTGATCCCAGCTCTTGGTCGGGTACATGTGCCCGCCATACTCAGTGATCATATAGGGCACGACGCGGTCGAGACCGGTGACCTCCCGTTGCGGCCGAAGCGGGGTGCGCGGGCGATTACCGCCCCATTCTTCCTGGCCCAAGATGAAATCGTTCATGGTGTAAACGTCTTCGAGCATCTCACTGTCGGTGATGTAGCGCACACCACCGGTGGCTCGCGTCGGGTCGAGTTCGCGAGCCAGCGCATTGGTGCGCACGTAGAAGTCGTGATCGTCGTGGCTCTCGTTAACGCGTACTCCCCAGATGACAATGGATGGGTGGTTCCAGTCGCGGGTGATCATGCGCCGCACGTTCTCGACGCTTTCGTCCTTCCAGCTTTCGCCGCCGATATGCTGCCAGCCCGGGATTTCCTCAAACACGAGCAGACCGAGTTCGTCGCAACGATCGAGGAAGTAATGAGACTGCGGGTAGTGTGAAGTGCGCACCATGTTGAGCTTGAGTTCGCGCTTCAATATCTCGGCGTCGCGTTCCTGCGCTGATTTGCCCAGCGCATAGCCGACATAGGGGAAGGACTGGTGACGGTTGAGGCCGCGCAGTTTGAGCGCCTTGCCGTTGAGTTTGAATCCCTCCGTAGTGAACTCGGCAGTGCGGAAGCCGAAGCGAAACGTCGCCTGGTCCTGGCCGGCGGCCGTGTCGAGCGTGAGCGCCAACGTGTAGAGCACGGGATTGGAAATATCCCACAGCGCAATGCCCGAAAGACCATCAAAGCTCAGCTCGAGTGTGGAGCCGGTGATGGCGGCATTGGTGGTGGCAATGGTCTTGCCCTCGGTGTCGAGTAGCGTCGCCACCAGCGTGCCGAAAAGCGGCAGGTCCTGCGGATTAACGAGGTCGATGCGGGCGCGCACTGACTTGCTGTCAGCCAGCGCGTCGGGGGTCTCGATCTTGGCGTTGCTCACAAAAACCGGGGCGGTTACCCGCAACCAGGCTTCGCGATAAAGGCCAGCATAGGTGAGGTAGTCGATCTGCCCGCCAAAGGGCGGGATTTCCGGATTTTCACTGCCGTCTATGGTGACAGACAGTACGTTCTCGCCGTCAAGGAGCTTTCCGGTTAACCGGGCTTCGAAGGGGGTGTAGCCATCCTTGTGCGCCGCGATTTCTTCGCCGTTCAGGCTGACCACAGCATTTGCCATGGCACCATCGAACACGACCGAGACCTCCCTGCCCTGCCAGGCAGGATCGGCGGCGAAGCGTTTTTCGTAAGTGAAAACGCGCTGATAGGCCTTCTCATCAAAATAGGAGAAGGGCAGCTCCACCGCAGTGTGCGGCAGACGGACACTGTCCGTGCCTTCGAACAGCCAGCCGGAATTGAAATCGATCAGGGGACGCATGAAATACTCTATTTGACGGCGCCCAGCATGCCTTCGACGAAGCGGCGCTGGAGCAGGAAGAAGATGACGAGGGTGGGCAAAGTCGCGACAATCGCACCAACCATGACCAGGCCGAAATCAGGGGTGTAGCCGGCGCTGAGCGCGGCCACCGCCAGGGTCAGGGTGAACATGTCGTTGGTCTGGAGCACGATCAGCGGCCAGAGATAATTGTTCCAGTGCATCATGAAGACGATGATGGTCGCCGCCGCATAGGTGGAGCGCATCACCGGCATGTAGACAAAGAGGAAAATCTGCCACTCCTTGAGCCCGTCGATACGCGCGGCATCGCGCAATTCATGCGGGAAGGCTTTGGTCGCCTGGCGGAAATAGAAGATGATGAATACCCAGGCCACGGTGGGCAGAATGATGGCCTGGTAGGTGTTGATAAATTTGAGGTTCGCCATCATCACGAAGAGCGGAATCATCAGCGCCGCGAAGGGAATGGACAGCATTAAAAGCAAGCCACCGAACAGCTTCTCGCGGAAGCGGGAGCGGAACATCTCGAAGCCATAGCCGGCGAGCGAGGAAACCAGCAGCGTGAGCGCCGTGCCAACTCCGGCAATAAAGAAGGAATTGAACAGTACCCTTGGCAGATCGACCGAGGTCAGGAACGTGCCGATATTGTCGAACAGCGCCGTGCCCGGCGTTGCCTTGCCCTTGATAATGTCGGGCGAGGTGTTGGTGGCGGCGATGGCCATCCAGATAAAGGGAAAGACCGAGATGAACGCGGCGATGCTGAGGGCCAGATAGGTCGCGAAGCGGCCGAGAAAGGCGAGTGGATTGCTCATGCGCGGCGATCCTTTGCGACCTGGAACTGCACAAAGCTGAGAATGGCCACCAGGATGACGATCACATAGGAAACCGTGGCGGCGTAGCCGAAACTGGGCATGAAGCGGAAACTGAGATTGTAGATGTACATCGACAGGGTGAGCGTCGAGTCCGAGGGACCGCCCTGGGTGAGCAGATTGGGCTCGTCGAAGAGCTGTAGCGTGCCGATGGTGGAAATCACGGCGGTAAATAGGATCACCGGCTTGAGCATGGGCACGGTGATGTACCAGAACCGGGCCCAGGTGGGGACGCCGTCGATGCGCGCCGCTTCGTAGATCGAGCGGTCGATGTTCTGCATGGCAGCGAGATAGAAGATCATGTTGTAGCCGGTCCAGCGCCAGGTGATCGCGGAGACGACCACGAATTTCGCCCAGAACGGATCGCCAAGCCAGGGGATCGGCGCATCGACGATGCTCAGGCCAAGCAGCACCTGATTGATCACGCCATCGCCGGCGAACATGGATTTGAAAATCACCGAATAGGCGACCAGCGAAGTCACGCAGGGCAGGAAGATCGCGGTGCGGAAGAAGCTGCGGCCCCAGAGCTTGCTGTCATTGAGAGCACTGGCAAAGAGCAGCGCCAGGACCAGCATGATCGGCACCTGGATCGCCAGGAAGACCAGGGTATTGGTTAGCGCACGTAGAAAGACGGGGTCCTGCGTCAGCCGGATGATATTGGCAAGGCCGCCGAAGCTGAAGGACATGCCGCGTCCGACCTGGAAGCTCATCCAGAGCGACCACAGGATCGGATAGATCATGAAGATACCGAGCAGAACCAATGCGGGCATGACAAACAGCCAGCCACTCACCTGCTCTTTTCGCGCCAAGCCAGATTGCGCCACGCAAACCCCCATCTGCTCTTGTCATGCATTCGCCGATGACCCCCGCCTTGCGGCGGAGGTCCCGGGGAGAGCCAGAGGGCGGAATCGCCCGTCCGGCGAACCGGTCTTACTGGGTCTGCTGACGGACCTGAGCGTCGATCGCGGAGACGATCTCGTCGATATTGCCGCCACTGGTGATCGCGGGAATCTGCGCGACGACCGCCGAGTCGGCTTCTTCGGTGAAGATGCCGTAATTGACCGCGGGGATCTCGGCGAGCCAGTTGGAGAAGTTCTGCCAGACGGGCTGGCCGCCGAAGAACTCGTCGCTGGCCTGGAAAGCCTCACCTTCACGGGCCGGCATGTACGTGCCCAGAGCACCCTGATTGATCAGGATTTCCTGATAGAAATCGACGTCGCTCCCCCAAACGCTCTTAAGGAAGTCGATGGCCAGCTCCTTCTGCGGCGCAGAAGACAGCACATACCAGCTCGAACCACCCAGGTTGGATGCGTTCACCGAGCTTTCAACATTCCCCATGCGCGGAACCGGCGCAACGCCCCACTGGCCGGACTGTTCCGGGTTGGCTTTGATGGTGGCAGTCATCCACACACCAGTCGGTGTGGCCAGGGTGTCACCGGAGGTGAAGCTGCCGGTATATTCGGTCCAACCAGACACCGTCTTGGAAATATCGGCAGCCAGGATGCGCTGGTAGGTCGCCAGCACCTCGTGGAATACCGGGTTATCGGCAATGGTGACATTACCCTCCGCATCGAAATACCAGGTGCCGGCCGATTGCATCATGATGCGGAACAGGTCCGATGCGTTCGGGTCGATCGGCAGCAGGGTTTCTCCGGTCTTTTCCTTTACGCCCTGGCCAATTTCGATGAGCTGGTCCCAAGTGATGTTTTCGAGATCGGCAGCCGTGTAGCCAGCTTCCTCAAGCGCGTCAGCGCGATAGAACAGACCGGTTACGCCGGAGTCGAAAGGCATCGAGTAGGTTTGGCCATCGACCGTGGACACTTCGACTTTATAGGGCGCGAAAGCCGAATAATCGATCTCGTCGGTCAGCGGCTCGAAAGCGCCGGGGAACGAGAGCAGGTATTTCTGCGCGCGATAGTCTTCGATCAGCACGATATCGGGCAGGCCTTCAGTCGTGCCAGAAGCAAGCTGGGTCTGCAGCTTCTGCTCCATGGCGGCCTTGTCGAAGATTTCGATGCGGATGGTGTCGTCAGGGTGTTCGGCCTGGTAGCGCGAGAACGCTTCTTCCATGGTGGCGCCATTGAAGTTCGGATCCCAGCACCAGACCAGGATTTCGGCTGCCGAGGCGGCCGTGACGCTGAACATGGATACGCTGGCGAGCGCGACGGCGATCGAGCGCTTCAGGCCCGTGGACATACGAGTCATTGAATTTCCTCCCAATTGGGTGTTTCCTCATCACCCAAAGAGCAGACTAATATGACTTCTGGTCGCTGCGCAAGAATTTCAGTAAATATTTACTGAGAGAAATTTACTACGCCCGCTCGTCGGGCAAAGCGCGGGTGCTGGCGCGCCAGACAATGCGCGATGCCAGACTGATCTGCTTGGCCAGTTCGCGCCCGCCGACCCGCTCAAGCAGCAATTCCACAGCGGCTTCGCCGATCTCCTCAGCTGGCAGATGCACCGTGGTGAGCGGCGGATTTAGAAATTGCGCAACCGAGATATCGTTGAAACTGGCCACCCCGATGTCGCCGGGGATTGAAAGACCCGCCTCGTGCACGGCACGATAAGTGCCGATGGCCATGGAGTCGTTGAAGGTGACAATGGCGTCGACTGATCGACGCTCGGCAAGAATTTCGCGGGTCAGACGATACCCGCCCTCCTCGGTGTTATCGCCGTTGCGAAACAGGCGGTCGTCGAACCAGCCTGCCGCCGTCATCCATTGAACGAAGGCCTGGGCGCGCCGGTCACTCCAGCCGATATAGGCCATGCGGCGATAGCCACGCTGGGCGAGCGCTGCGAGCAGCTTTTCCATAGCGGCGCGCAGATCGGCAGAGACGGAGTCGATCTGGTCATCATGGGGCACATGGTCGGCAAAAACGATCTGGCGGGAATGACGGGCCAGCCATTCGGTTTCTTCCTCGTCATGCCGACCAATCACGATGGTGCCCGAGGCATCCTGCAGCAGCTTGGCGTCTGGCCGCGCATCCGTGTGGTAAACTTTTACCGTTTCGATCTTGAGGGCCGCGCAGCGCCGCTCGATGCCCAGGCGCAGGGCGATATAGTAGGGATCGACCAGCTCGCGTTCGGGCGCCAGGAAATGGACCAGCGCCAGCTTGTTCAGACCCTGCTGAATGGCGCGATTGCGATTGCGGGGCGTGGCGTAGTTGAGGGCTTCGGCGGTCTCGATAATGGCCTGCCGCTTCCGGTTGGAAATCGACAGCGTGGAATCATAGTTGAGAACGCGCGACACGGTGGCGCTGGAGACGCCGACCGTCGCGGCGATTTCTTTGATCGTGACCATGGCCGGCACGCTATCGCCCGGCCTGTGACCGGGTCAATCTGTTTGCGCGGTCCGCTCAGGCAGAAAAACTGGCCTCCAGCAGGTCATCCCAATCAATGGCGCCGGGGCGCCCAAGCAAAAATCCCTGCGCTTCGGTGCAACCTTCCTTACGCAGCACCGTAAGTTGCTCGCGGGTTTCCACCCCTTCTGCAAGCACCGGCACTGAAAGGCTGTGGCCCAGGGCAAGAATGGCCCGCACAATAGCCTTGGACTGCTCATTGCTTTCCACTTCGCTCATGAAAGAGCGGTCGAGCTTGATCTTGTCGAAGGGGAAACTGCGCAGCGTATCGAGCGAAGAGTAGCCCGTTCCGAAATCGTCGATCGCGATGGACACGCCCATGGCCTTGATCTGGCGCAGACTGTGAAGTGCCCGCTGTTTATCGCCGATAATCGCGGTTTCTGTGACCTCCAATTCCAACCTATGGGGCGCAAGGCCAGTGGCGAGCAGAGTATTTCGGACGGTGTCGATGAGTTCGACCTGCGCCAGTTGTATGCCCGAGACATTGACCGCAATCTTGTAGGGCTCCGGCCAGGAAGCGGCCTCCTCACAGGCGCTCCTGAGCACCCAGAGACCGATGGCGTTGATGGCGCCGCACTCTTCGGCCACTGGGATAAACTCGGCCGGCGAAACATTGCCATGCCCGGGCCGGTTCCAGCGCAAGAGGACTTCGTAGCCAGTCGTATTGCCTGAATCGATGGACTTTTGCACCTGGTAGGCTAGGTAGAATTCACCCCGTTCTACCGCACACCATAGGTCGCGGGCCATATCGCGCCGATAGCGGGCATTCTCGTCCATGCCCTGCTCGTAATAGCAGATCGTGCGGTCAAATTCGGCCTTGGCACGATACATCGCCAGATCGGCATTGCTCAATAACTTGGAGAGATCGACTCCATCATCTGGAAAGACGGCCACGCCGATGCTGCCGCCGGGAGTTACAGTCAACCCGTCGCTTTCTACCCGACGGGTTAGTGCGTCCTCAATGCGCGAAAGGAACTCGCGAAGCGCGTCCATGCCAGAGAATATCTTGATCGCCGCAAACTCATCGCCACCTAGGCGCGCGACAACTTCACCCTCGCGCAGCAAGCTGTTGAATCGGCCAGCCAGCGTCTTGAGAACCAGATCTCCGGCGGCGTGGCCGTGGCTGTCATTGATTTCCTTGAAGTGATCGAGATCGATGGCGATGATAGCCAATTGCACACCGCTCTCCTTGGCCTTGTGCAGCGCCCAGTCGAAGGATTCATTGAAACGGGCTCGGTTAGGCAGGCCAGTCAAACCATCGTGGCGTGCCAGGTGAGCAATAGCGCGCTGCGAGCGATGACGCTCAGTGATGTCATCGATGGTTGTAACCCAGGAGCCATCGCCAACCGGACTGTGGCTGACTTGCAGTACCAGATCATCGTCGAAGTTGTGCACAATTTCGCCGCCGTCACGAGTCAGCGGCAGATGGCTGGCCAGGGCAGTCTCGACACGCTCATCGATGTCGGTGGGAATTTCGTCCGTGCCGATGATGGTGAGGCGGCAGATCTGAGCGAAAGTGGCACCATCAATATCGGCCGCCGGGTCAATACCGAGCAGGGTCGGGAAGCGATGATTGTATAGCTGCAGCCTACCATCTGAATCGAAAAGTCCGAGACCCTGCGCCATGTGGACCATCGCCAGTTCCAGGCGGCCCGAAAGTTCGTTGAGCCGGGTTGCGTCCCGCATCTGGCGCTCGCGTTCACGCTCCGTACGTCGCCGATCAGCCTCGTCCAGCATGGTGCTGCCCAAAGCCAGGGCGAGCAGCAGTACGGAAATGAACGCCAACGCGATCGACAGCCAGAACCCATCTATGCTGCCAGTGGCGGACAGGGGGAAGCAAAGCGAAAAATCGGCCGCGGCCATGGCCGTGAAATGCATGGCGCAGATTGCGCCGGTCAACAGAAACGCGCCGCCGAACAGGCCCCGCATCGAACGGCCCATGCCGGTGCGGAAGGCCAGGCCGCCCAGCGCGATGCCGGACAGGATCGAGACAGCGACCAGACCCGGATTCCATTGCAGATTGCCGCCCATGATCAGAGCCGCAATGCCGGCATAGTGCATCGATGAGATGGCCACACCGACGACCGCGCCGCCCAGCACACGGTCCCAGACATTGGTGCCGCGCACCGCCACGGCGATGCCGGCACCACACACCAGGATGGCAATGAGCATGGAAAGAACGGTCAGGCCCAGATCATAGTCCAGCGAGAAGCCCGGCCGAAAGGCGAGGACCGCGACGAAATGGGTCGCCCAGATGCCGAAGCCGACTGCTAGGGCGGCAACGCCGGTCCAGATGTTTCGCATGTGATCTTTGGATCTCTGCGCGTGGCGCAAAAGTCCAATACAGGCGTACGAGGAAATCAGGCAGATGCTCGCCGCCAGCAGAATCAATCCCGGCTCATGGGCCTTGAAGAAGAAATCGACGATCGGCACCGGATGACCTACGCAAATACACCTAGACTACCAACCTTCCTGCCCCAGAAGGCCTTACCGAAACGTCACCTCACACGCACATAGTCGCCCCGGCGATTCAAGTTCTGGGCATTTTCCGTGGTGACCTGTAGCATCCTGGCAAACCAGAAAAAGCATGCAGGCCAATGAGTACAAGCCTTTACCCAGCAGATTTTTACGCAGAGCGACGGCGGCATACGTTGCATGCGGCGCGGCGCATTCTGGGGCTGTTGCCGGCAGGGCTGCCACGTGGCCGAATTGCCGATATCGGCTGCGGGACAGGCACTTTTCTGGCGGCTGCCCTGGAGCTGGGGGCCGAGGCGCTCTTTGGAATCGAAGGGGACTGGGTCACCCAGGACATGCTGGATGAACAGCGCATCACCTTCACGCCGCGCGACCTGGAACAGGGTTTCGTCGGACCCAAAGTGGATCTGGCGATGAGCCTGGAAGTCGCCGAACATCTCTCGCCGGACCGGGCGTCCGGATTTGTCGCCGACCTATGCGCGATGGCGCCGGCAGTGCTGTTCAGCGCGGCCATTCCGGGTCAGGGCGGGGTGGGTCATGTCAATGAGCAATGGCCAAGCTATTGGGCCGGACTGTTCGCGCAACATGGTTTTGTGGCCCTTGACGTGCTCAGGCCCGAAATCTGGGCGGATGAGGCTATCCCGGCCTGGTACCGACAAAACGCAATCCTCTATCTGCGTCCGGAACTGGCCGAAGAATTGGGGCTGACACCCAGTGGAATAGCCCTGTTAGACCGGGTGCACCCGGCCTTTTGGGACCGTGCCAATCGTGAGCTGAAATACGCCAACGCGCTACCTGAATCCGAAGTGCTTCGTCGACAGGCGGAACAGCAACAGCAGCAATAGTCGTCAGCGTGCCGCCCATAGCAGGCCGCGCTTGAGAATGGTGCGGATCTGCGGGATCTCCAGTTCGTCAGCCGTGTGACCGAGGGAGGAGTAGAACACCCGCCCCTTGTCGTGCGTGGTGATAAAGACCACCGGCATGACCACATCCTTGCGCCAAGGATGGTGCTCGCCCGAGAACGTGGTGGTCGCCAACACGTCAACGGCGGGATCGTAATTGAGGTAGTATTGCTCGGAGGTGTGTTCGAAGCTCTCAATGCCCGCCATAATGGGGTGGTCGGAGCGGGTCACATCGACCTTGTAGGTCATGATGTTGCCCGGGTGCTGCACCCAATAGACACTGGCCGCATAGCGGAAGGGAACGCTGGCGCGGAACGTGGTGGCCAACCCCATATGATACCCGGCGAGGCCCGTGCCGGCGCGGATGGCGGCAATCAGGTTGTTCATCTTTTCGGGTGCCAGCGTGCCATCGGTGATGACCGGGACGATCAGGTCGTTGGCCCCCACATCGTCGGCGCCCAGCGTGTCGTAGTCCGGTGTAACCGTGACGGCGAAGCCTTCTTCTTCAAGCAATTGCCGCACCACATGGGCGCCGCGTTCAGGTGTGTGCAACTCCATGCCACCCCAGACCACGAGGGCTTTCTTCGTCATAGTCCCAATCCTACTGCTTGAGTGCGATGGACGCCCTTGGGCACGAAAATGAAGGCGTCGTCCTCGCCCATAAGTCTTGCTGCCAGGTGAACGACAGAGAGCCACATTTCGGTGCCCTGCAATCCCGGATCCTGGCCATCGGCGAAGGCGAAGCCTTCCTCATCTACCCAGCGTTGGCCGGCGCGCGCGATGGTGTCCCGAGCGATCTGTTCGGCTTCGGCGCGGCGATGATCGGTCTGGGCGAGGCAGAGCAGGAGCGGGTGGATGGTGTCGAGCAGATTGCAGGCCGTATAGGTCGACCCCGAGAACCCGCCATGCTGGCGATAGTTGAGCAGTACCGAGTCGATGGCTGCTTCGGGACGCGGCACCGCTACGCCGAACTGGGCATAGGTGCCACGCGTCAGCCGATAGAAACCGTTGACCGGCTGCAGCAGCCCTTGGTCAGGCGTGGGCGCACCCCAGAGACCGGAGGTGCGGTCCTGATGGAGGGCCAGCCAACCAAACAGCGTGTCCCTGGAATGGCCGGAGGTGAAATAGCGGGCGTTGAAATAGAGCGCAGTGCCGATGGCATCGACGGCCGCACCAGCGCCCCAAGCGCGGCTGCGCCAGGGCAGGCTTTCCAGCCATTGGCAAAGATCGGGGGCCGCCAACTCGACAGCCGAGATCGGGTATTGCGGCTGGCTGCCCAACACCTCCAGCGCATAGCCAACCGCAAGGACATTATAGAGCGCCAAGCCATCGTCGCGCATAGCCAGGCCCGGTTTGGGTGGCTGATAGGGGTCAGGGAAGAGTCCCGTTTGGGGTTCTTGCACCGCTAGCAAGCGGGCAATTGCAGCAGGAACGTCCAGCCCATCAGGGAGGCCGCCAAAGCCGGCGCCGATTTCGATGGCATCGCAGAGATGGCGAATGCTCTTGCGGCTCTCGCCATGGCTTTCGCGCGAGAGATAGTCACCCTCCACCATGTTGCGCTCGAGGATGGCCTGGTATTGCGCGGCGGCGCGGTCGCCCAGCGCCTGCAGCTGCGCGCGGGACTCGTCGCGTCGCCCACGGCCGCGGAACCGCAGCACCTTGGCCGGAACACCGCCGACGATGGCCATCTCCGGCACGTCCTTGCTGACCACTGCGCCCGCGGCAATCACCGCGCCCCGGCCAATAGTGACGCCATCGACCACCACGGCGTTGGCGCCAATCCAGACATCATCCCCGATGGTGATGCCAAGCGTCTCGTGCTTCTGGCGGTAGATCGGGGTATCGGGATCATCATAGCCGTGATTGAAGCCAACCAGCGACACGTGGCTGGCAATGCGCACCCCATCGCCACAGGTCACCTTGCCCGAGATCATGGCATGGGGATTGACCGTGCAATGGGCACCGAAGACGACCTCGCCACGCACCAGCGCGTGGCCGGCGATCCAGCTCTGCTCTCCCAGCACCAGCCTTGTGGTGAAAATGGCGGCATCGGCGGCGACATAGGCGGTGGAGTGGAACTGGGCCCCTGCCCGCTCGCCAAGCTCGGCCTGTCGTGCCCGGTGTTCGGCGCTATTGACGTCCTCGGAGGTGCGATCCCAGGTGAGATATTGCAGGCGTTGGTGCTGCCAGTCGTTCATCAGGCCAGACGCTCCAAAAGCTCCGGTGCTATCTCGTAGAGCATGGGCTCGCCGCGAACGAAGCGCTCAATCTCTTCCACCGCCATCAGGCCCAGACGCGCCCGCTCGGTGCCGATAGCTCCGGCAACATGGGGTGTGAGAAAGACATTGGGCAGGCTGAAGAAGGGCGAACTGGCCGGGGGCACTTCGGGGTCGGTCACGTCGATAACGGCATGAATGCGCCCGGTCTGCAACTCGGCCAACAGTGCCTCTTCTTCGACCAGCGCACCGCGCGCCGTATTGATGAACGCCGCTCCATCCTGCATCAACTTGAGCTGGCTCGACCCAATCATGCCCCTGGTGGAGGGCAGGGACGGCGCGTGCACCGAGACAACATCGGAACGGACCATGAGGGCGTCAAGATCGACCAGTTCGGCCTGCTGCGCGATCGGATCGTCGGGCTGCACGAAAGGATCGTAGAGCAACACGTTGAGGTCAAAACCGGCAAGCAGGGCTGCAACGCGGCGCCCGATGCGCGAGGCGCCGACCAGTCCCACGGTGCGACGGAAATTTCCTATGGGCTGGTCCATCAACCGATAGGCACTGCGGCGGGTGGGGTCGTTGCGATAAAGATCGCGCAATTCGAACACACGCTTATTGGCAAACAGAATCGCCGCCAAGGTGAACTCGGCCACCGGCACCGCATTGGCTTCCGCAGCATGGGTGACACGAATCCCCGACGCATAGGCGGTGGGATCAACCGTATATTTGACCGTGCCGGCGGCATGGGCAATCAGCTTGAGGCGCGGCGCGGCGCGTAATACATCGGGGGTCAGCATGGGGCAGCCCCAGCCGGTTACCAATACGTCGGCATCGGCCAGCAGCGCTTTGTCCTGCGGTGCGGAAAAGCCGGATAGCGGAGTGCGCGTGAGAATGTCACAGCTTCGCCCCAAGCGTTCCACGGTCTCGTCTTCGAAGACATGTGCGGTCTTTTGAGGGTTTAGCGCAAAGATGAGTTTTGGCCGCATCAGAACCGCTCCGGCACTAGTATCGCACTGACATCGATGCCCTCGCGTGCGAACAGGGCCTCAAGTGCGGCGAGGTCGGGGGCGTGGGGCGGGTTGGCCAGTGCCCCGTCCGCCTCTTCGCCAGCCGGCAGCGCCATGGCAGCGGTCGTCAAAACTGTCGTTCCGGCCGGAATTTCACCGCGCAACTGGGGTACGATAGTCTTGGAGGCAACAAGGTTGGTGTTGGGCAGCGCCCTGAAGGCCCGGCCTTCGCGCTGACCGCCAAGGTCGAGGATGGCACTGACATCGCTTGCCGAGCGCGCTTCGCCCCGGCCCGGCGCATCGACATAGGTGTCGGCATTGAGATCGGCGCGCGCGATGGCGAAGCCACCTTCTGTGCCATGCAAGGCGCGCGGCGTGGTGATGCGGTGGACGCGGATATGCCAGTGGTGGGCTGGCACCAGCCAGGTTTCGACCGTGACATCGCTCCAGGGCTTCCAGCGCGCAAACAGGCAGTTTTCCGCAACTTGGACTGTCTCATTGGTCTCACGCACCCGATAGTGGCGGCCGTCATCACTCAGCGCCAGGGCGCCATCGAAGGCCCCCTGGTGATAGCTGCGCTCATCGACCTCGACGGAAAAGCCGTAACGAGAGGAATAGGCGAATTTGGCGTATTTTTCCGTGCCATGCCGCATCTGCCAATTCTGCTGACCGCTCGAAAGGGCCACGACATTGCCGGGGGAGTGCTGCATGATCATGCCGGGATGCTTGAGCGGAACGGGCTTTGCGTCGAACCCGGCCGCTTCTTCCCTGGCCGTCCAGAACGGATGGTCCGCCGGCAAGGCCAGTGGCAGGAAGGCCTTGAGCGCCCAATAGGGCGAGCCGGCCGAATTATAGCTCTCGGACATGAAGAGGTTGGGATAGCCATAGCCGATGGAGAGCACACCATTGCCATGGGCTATGGGCTTCTCGGCCCACCAGCGCAGGTGGCGCAGGAAGTGTCCCTTGATCTTGCCCCAGGGCAGGGCCTCGAGGTCGGCGAAAGCCAGCGCGCCCCAGAAGCCGCCGCATGCGAAGCGATAGGTCAGGCTCCGGCCGAATGCCAAGGTGCCGCCGTCTTCATCGAACCAGTGCTGAATGTCCTTGGCAAACAGGGTCGCACGCTCTTGGTAGGCAGCAACGCGTTTTTCGTCGCCCCTAGCGAGCTTGGCATAGATCAGGCCGTAGAAGTGCATGGCGAAGGGGATGTAGTGGTCGATGCGCCGTACGTTGCCGTCGCGATACCAGCCGTCCCCAAGATAGAAGCCGTCCAGCTCTTCGAGATATTTTTCGGTCAGGGCGCGATCGAAGTCGACGCCGCATTCTTCCAGGCCCAGATCGACCAGGATGCGGAAGAACTTCCAGTTATTGTCGGCATAGTCGAACTGGCGAGCGTGCTTGAGATAGGCCGCCAGATTATCTTTTGCCGTTTGTGGCAGCGGCTCCCAGACAAGATGCGGCACCATGCGCATCGTAAAACCAATGGCCGCCAGTTCGACCATGCGCTGGTCGGTGGAATTGACCTGCCCCCAATATTCGGGGTGATCGGGGTCGGTGCCGTTGGCGAGACCCTGACGATAAAGCTCCCAATGCTCGAAATCGCCACCACCGGCGGCCAGCGGGGTCAGGCCCCAGAGCGGGCGGGCGAAACCTTCGAGATCGGCGGCAGCACGGTCGAAATGGGCCCCTGCCCCATCGAGCCGGACGCGGGCCCCGCCTTGTGAGAAATAGGGAAGCAGCGGATTAAAAAGATCGCGCAGGCCCTTTTCGACGTCAGCGCGGGAGTGGAGCGGATTGCCAAACAGCGGATTGGCGGTGGCCGGGTCATAGGTCATTTATGCGATAGCCCTTTGCGGCGCGTCATAGGCACCGGTCAGTTCAAGTGTTTCGGCAAAATGGCAGGCCGCCTGCTGGGCCGTACCGTTGACAGGACGCAGGGCCGGCTTTTCGCTGCGGCAGCGGTCCTGGGCATATTTGCAGCGGGTGTGGAACGGGCAGCCCTGCGGGCGATTGCCGAGAAAGGGAATTTCACCCTGGAGTTCGGCTCGCTGGCCCTTGCGCCGGGTCGGGTCGGCAATGGGCAGGGCCTCAAGCAGCACCTCAGTGTATGGATGGCGGGGACGCTCGAACAATGCTTCGGTCGGGGCGCTCTCAACCACATGACCGAGATACATCACCACTACGCGGTCAGCGATGTAGTTCACCACGCCCAGGTCGTGGCTGATGAAGATATAGGTCAGTCCGAAATCGGCCTTGAGGTCTTCGAGCAGGTTAAGGATCTGCGCCTGAATCGAGACATCGAGTGCCGAGACGGCTTCGTCGGCAATTACCAGCTTGGGATCGAGTATCAGGGCGCGGGCAATGCCGATGCGCTGACGCTGTCCGCCGGAAAAGGCGTGGGGGAACCGCTGCAACGCATCGCGCGGGATGCCGACCTTCTCGAGGGTCGAGATGACGCGCTGCTCCAGTTCGGCGCCGCGCGCAATCTTGTGGATGCGCAACGGCTCGGCAACGAGATCGAACACACGCAGATAGGGATTGAGCGAGGACATCGGATCCTGAAAGATCATGCGGATATCCTGCCGCCATGGCTTCAACTCGCGCTTCGGGAGGCTCGACAACTCAATGGTCTTGCCCGGCTCAGGCCTATAGCTGACACGGCCGCTGGTCGGATCGAGGGCCCGGACGATGCAGCGACCGAGCGTGGTCTTGCCGCACCCGCTCTCGCCTACGATGGCCAGAGTCTCGCCCTTCTCCACCTCGAGGTTGATATCGACCAGCGCATCGAGCGAAATGGTATCGCCAAACATGCCGGAACGCATGGTGAAGGTCTTGGTAAGGTTCTCAATTTCGAGCAAGGCGGTCATGTGCGATCTCCCTGGTAGGCATTGGGGGTGCCTTCAACCTGGGGCTGAATGAGGCCATCGACACGCGGCGCTTCCGGGTCGGTAAGGAGATGGCAACGTGCCCAATGGTTCTCGCTTGTACCGGTAGGTCCCGGGCGCACCGACGCGCACGGTTCGAACGCGTGCGGACAACGCGTGGTGAACGCGCACCCGCTGGGCCGGTTCTTCGGCGAAGGCACACTACCCTGAATGGGATTGAGGCGCTGCCGGTCGGCGTGACGGGTCATGCGCGGGATCGAACTCATCAGCGCGCGGGTGTAGGGGTGCTGTGGCGACTTGAAGACTTCGAAGACATCGCCCTGCTCCACGACGTCGCCGAGATACATGACCGCGACCTCGTCGGCGATCTCGGCAACTACGCCCAGATCGTGCGTGATGAACAGCATCGCCATGCCGAACTCATCGCGGAGAGAGCGCAAGAGATCGAGTATCTGAGCCTGCGTCGTCACATCGAGCGCGGTGGTCGGCTCATCGGCGATCAACAGATCCGGCTTGCAGGCCAATGCCATGGCGATCATGGCGCGCTGGCGAAGGCCGCCCGAGAGCTGGAACGGATAGGCATCTGCACGCTGGCGGGCGCCGGGGACACCTACCTGCTCAAGCAGCTCGATCGTGCGGGCGCGCGCGCCCTTCTTGTCCAGGTTCTCGTGCAACAGGATCATCTCGTCGATCTGCGCACCGATGGTGTGCACCGGCGACAATGAGCTCATCGGCTCCTGAAAGATCATCGAGATCTTGTTGCCGCGGATCGACCGCATGGCGGTGCTGTCCGGTTTCAACGTCGCGATGTCGGTTGTCTCGCCATCACCGGGCGAGAACAGGATGCGACCAGAGGGAATGCGGGCATTCTTGTCGAGCAGCCGCAGGATGGTACGGGCGGTGACGGATTTCCCGCAGCCGCTTTCTCCCACCAGGGCCAGCGTCTTGCCGCGCGTGAGGGTAAAGTCGACCTGGCGAACTGCCTCGATGTCGGCTTCGTCGGGGGACGAGAAGACGATACTGACGTCTTCCATCCGCAACAGGGTCTTGTCATTTGCCATATGGGTCTGCGGCGTCACGTAGGCCGTCTCCTAGAAAATTCATGGCAAGGATCGCCACCACGACGACCACGCCGGGTGCCAGAAGCCAGGGGGCGCTGGCGAGCGTACGGATGTTCTGTGCTTCCTGCAGCAGCGTCCCCCAGCTCACGATTGGCGCCTGGAGGCCGAGTCCGAGGAACGAAAGTGCCGTCTCCGCAAGGATCATGCCGGGAATGGCGAGCGTCGTTGCGGCGATGATGTGGCTCATGAAGCTGGGCACCATGTGCCGGACGATCACGCGATAGTCCGAGGCGCCATCAAGCTGGGCCGCGGTCACGAAATCCTCTGTCCTGAGGGCAAGGAAGCGACCGCGCACTACCCGTGCCAACTCTGTCCAGCCGAGAAGCGAAAGGATTACGGTGATGGCGAAGTAGTTCTGAAGCGCCGACCAGTCCTGCGGCAACGCTGCCGCCAGGCCCAGCCACAAGGGAATGGTCGGCAACGAGCGAATGAACTCGATCGTTCGCTGCACGGCTGAGTCGAACCATCCGCCATAATAGCCGGAAAAGCCGCCGATGATGACGCCGAAGATGAGGCTGAGCACAACACCGACAAGACCGATGGACAACGAAATTCTCGTGCCGTGTATCAAGCGGCTAAGCTGATCGCGGCCAAGCCGATCCGCGCCGATGACATAGAGAGGGGCCCGTGGCTCGATGGTGCCGAACAGCTTATGGGTCATCGGGATGATGCCAAACAGCATGTAAGGCTCGGATTCGACGAACAGACCGAGGGGGTGGCGCACTTCCTCATCGATGGTGAAGACGCGCCGCATCGCCTGAGGGTCAATCTCGGTCTTGTAGCCGTTGACGTATGGCCCCCACGTCCAGCTGCCGTCTTCTTCGACGAAGACGAACTCGATGCCCTGCGGCGGCGCGTAGGTGTAGCGCGGATTGTAGTCGCCCGGATCGAACGGCGCGAAGAACTCTGCCAGCAGTGCCACAATGTAGAACGCCACGACAATCCACAGGCTCACAAGAGCGAGTTGATGCTGCTTGAAGCGGCGCCAGGTCATCGCAAATTGGGACTCACGCCCGGATAGCGCGAAGTTGCCAGTCTTGGGCTGTGCCACCGGCTTGGTCAGGTTCTGGGTATCAATGGTCGCCATGATCACATCCCTCCGTGGCGGATGCGTGGATCGATCCAGGCCAGGATCAGGTCGGATAGCAACGTCCCGAGGATCGTGAGAATGCCGAGCAGAAGGATGATGGCGCCCGCGAGATACATGTCCTGCGTGGTCAAAGAGCGCAGCAGCAATGGGCCGGCTGTCGGCAAATTCATTACCGCCGACACCACGACCGAGCTGGAAACGAGGGTGGGCAGCAGCCAGCCAATGGTTGAAACCAGCGGATTGAGGGCCACTCGCACCGGATATTTCAGCACGACGCGCCATTCCGGCAACCCTTTGGCCCGCGCCGTGACGACGTAGGGCTTGCTCAATTCGTCCAGAAGATTGGCGCGCATCACGCGGATAAGCTGCGCAGTGCCCGCCGTGGCCAGGACCAGGATCGGCGCCCAGGCGCGAGACAGGAAGTCGAGCAGTTTTTCAAGGCTCCAGGGGCTGTTCGCCAGTTCCGGCGAATAAAGGCCACCAAGGGTCTGACCGAAGTAGACATACCACAGGTACATGAGCACCAGGGCGAACAGAAAATTGGGGATGGCGAGTCCGATAAATCCGCCGATGGTGGCGAGATAGTCGCCGAGGGAATATTTGCGCACCGCGGCGTAGACCCCGATCGGCAAAGCCACGAGCCACATCACCAGGACGGCCAAACCCTCGAGAAGCACGGAATTGCCCATGCGACCCCAGATGAGTTCAGAGACGGGCGCGCTCCATTCGAAGCTCTCACCGAAATCACCCTGCAAGATTCCGCCGATCCACTTGAAATACTGGACAATAAACGGTTGGCCCAGTCCGTAGCGCTGGCGCAGGGCCTCAATCGTCGCCGGGTCGATACGATCGCCGGCAGCGCTCAACTGAGCCACGTAGCTGGTGAGATAATCGCCCGGTGGCAATTGGATGATTGCGAAGGCGACAAAGGAGACGGCCCAGATGGTCAATACCATCGCAATGAGCCGCCGAACAAGAAAGCCGAGCATAGTGGCTAACTCCGGAACCGGTTGGAGGCGCTTCCGCGGCAATCGCCGCGGAAGCTGAAGTGATGTGACGGGGCCTATTCGCTCGCGTCAGCGTAGTACCACTGGTGCGGATCGTAGGGGGCCGGGGTCGGGAACAACCAAGCCTGGCTCATCTGGTCCGGAACATTGCGCAGATTGTTCTTGGCAATGTAGTAGCCATCGGGGAACAGGCCGATACCGATAACGGGGAACTCTTCCTTGGCGATTGCCAGGATTTCTTCCATCAGCGCATTGCGATCTTCGGCTTCAGGGCTGGCCTTGAGCTCGTCGTAGAGCTCCATCTGCTTCTTGGCCCAGTCGGCGGGCTCGGAAGCGATTTCGGGGTCAGTACCATTGTACCAGGCCTGCCATTGGAAGGCCCAAACGGATTCACCGTTTGCAGGGAAGTAGTAGCGCGGCTCCTGGATGACATCGAGACCGCCATCGCCCTGCCAGATCTGTGCATCAAAATCGCCGCCGGGGCGCTTGTCGTAGAACAGGGCGCGGTCAATATTGTTGATCTCAACGTCAACACCCACGTCTTCGAGCTGCAACTGGACGAGCTCGAGAACGTCAACCCATTCCGGGCGAAGAGCCGAAATGACGTCGATGGTCAGGGTCAACGGCTCGCCGTTCTCCATCAGCCGGATGCCCTGACCGTTGGTTTCGGTCAGACCCGCCGCCTCGAGGTGCTCGATGGCGAGTTCAGGATCATATTCAGTGTATTGCTTGGCCATCTCCTCGTCATAGAACTGCGACTCGGGACGAGGAGCCACCTGGTAGGGTTCGCCCTGGCTGGTGTAGACGGCGTCGATGATTTCCTGGCGATTAATGCCGTGCGACAGGCCGATGCGGAAATCCTTGTTGTGGATCAGTTCGCGCATTGCCTCGTCAGGGTGGTTGAAGTTCAGCTGCAACACCGTCGTGTTGGAGAACGCATAGACTTCCTTGCCAAGCCGGTAGTCACCCTGCTCCTGGCCATCGAAGAAGATCGGCTGGTTGGCGACAGTGGTGATGTGACGGTCGCTGAAATCGATCTCACCATTGAGCGCCATAAGCGTAATTTCTTCGGTGCTTTCGCTGACGCGCATCGTCAGACGATCGATATAGGGCAACTGGTTCCCCTCGGGATCGACCTTCCAGTAGTATGGATTGCGCTCGAAGACGACCTGGCTGGCATTGGCAGTCCACGGCTCGCTGATGACCCAGGCATTCATGAACGGCAGATCGGGATTGGCCCAGCGCTCGAGTTCCTGGCCCCAGGCGCACTTGTCTTCCATCATGAAGGCCCAGTTGTCGTAACCTTCATCCTGTGCCAGTTGATCGGCGTTTTCATTCACGCCGGGGAAGAACTGGCCGCAATAGTCTTTCTGCAGCGAAACAACGGTGATGCCGTTCACACTGGCAAGCTCATCGAGCAGCAGCCCCTTTGGCCTCTCGAAGATGAACTTGAAAGTGGTCTCGTCGACAACCTCGGCCGACATTGGGTTGTTCGGATCGGTCATGAAGGTGCCGCCCACCGGATAGTCCGGGTGCTGCACGAGCTCGACGGCAAAAGCGATATCCGCGCTGGTGAAGGGCTTGCCGTCCGACCACTTCAGACCTTCACGAAGGTGGAAGGTGTATTCCGTGCCGTCATCGTTGGCCTCCCAGGATTCAGCAAGGTTTGGAATGATCTCGTTCCACTCGCGATTGTAGCGGACCAGACCATCATAATTGAGGGTACGCGATATCCAGCCGGTGTCGCCGGAGCCGCGCAAGGCCGAACGCCAGGTGCCGCCATAAGTGCCGATGCTGTCTACGGGCTCGATGACCAGCGGATTGGCCGGCAGCCGCTCCTCGACCGGCGGCAGGTCGCCGCCGTCCACCAACGCATCGAGCATGGGCGCCTGCTGCTGGGCCCAAGCTGGCCCGGCTGCCGCCAAGATGGCTGTCAGGGCCACTGCCCCGGCCAAACCAGACAAATGGTTCAATCTCATTCTTGTCCTCCCTCGGTCGACACCGGCTGGTCTCGACGCAAATTCAGGTCCGGCCTTCCTCGGAGCCGGCCCGTCAGATCCTCACGCTCAGGTGAGGTGCTCATTGCCGTTCAGCTTCCCTCCCGGGAGCGAATAATATCGATCTGCGTTCAGCTGTGTTGTTGGCTGGCGCGCTGATGCGGCAGTCGCAAGGCTACGCACGAAATTGCGCAACTTCAAGTTTTTTGCGCATTTCACGCAAGTTCTGCAATATTGCGCAAATTGCGTCGTAACGCCAGTTGGCTAGGTGCGGTTACGCAGTGCCGAGGCGGGGTTTTTCAACAAGTGGCGAGGAAGAAATTTGGTCTGCGGAACGCTCAGATCGGCTGATGCACGGTCTCGCCGTCGATCAGTGACACGCCAATTTCGAGTTGCTGCACGGCCAACTCACCATCGAGCCGATTGGCCAGCAATCGCACCACGCCGCGACCGAGCGCTTCGCGATCAACCCGCACAGTGCTGAGGCGCGGACTGGCCATGCCGGCGATGGGCAGATCGTCGAAACCGATGATGGAAAAGCCCGGCCGCATTGGCGAATCCTGACCCAGCAGGGACTCGACCATGGTGACGGCAATGCCGTCATTCCAGCAGAACACCGCGGTCACGTCGTATTTGCCGTCAAGCAAGTCGCTGAGCAGATCCTTGCTGGTGTGCTCGTTGGAGATCACCACAATCCCTTCGGTGCCGGGATTGGCCGCGATCGCTGCTTCAAAGCCACGGCGGCGCTGAAGAATGGTGGGGCGGTGCCGGTATGTGTAGTGCAGGATCTTGCGGTGTCCAGCATCGATGAGATGCTGGGTAGCCAGATAGGCGCCATAGAAATTGGCCGGACACACGGAGCTGAAGCGCATCTGCGGATCGCTGCCATTGGCCAGCACCAGCGTCAGATCATTGTCCTGTACCCATTGCGCAAGGGCGTCATCGGGATCGATGCCAGCCAGAATGAGACCGTTGGCGCCGGTCTTGGCCACTTGACGACGAACGAAATCGAGGGTCACCAGATCCTCATTGACCAGGCGGACATCCAGCACCAGCCCCAACGCGTCGGCCTGGGCGCGCATACCTCCGACGATGTCGTAGTAAAAGCTGGCCAAATTCCCCACAGCGCTGTTGATCGGGACCAGCGCCAGCGCCCGCTTGTCAAGGCGGATACCGGCGGGCGGATGCTTGCTCTTGTAGCCCATCATCCGGGCAACCCGCTGCACCTCGCCGCGCACGGCGTCGCTGATGCCGATTTCATTGGCCAAGGCCCGCGACACCGTGGACACTGAGACGCCCAGCTTTGCTGCGATATCGGCTTGGCTGGCGCGTTTGCCCGGTGCCATTTCGGTTCCCTTCCTGCTCCATCTACGCAATATTTGCGTTTCTTGAGCAAATCAAGAGCCTAAACATTTCGGTTGTCTGGCCTTGGTCACCTCGGATGAACTGCAGGAAGACGACACTTGCCCCGGGGCGTTCATCGTCGCGACAGCGCCGCTTGACGCTTGTCACGAATTCCCGCATTTAGGGGAAGTTGCGGGTGTAGCTCAATGGTAGAGCAGAAGCTTCCCAAGCTTACGACGAGGGTTCGATTCCCTTCACCCGCTCCATTTCCCGGACATTGCCGTTAACCTAAGGCGCGCAAGCACGGCGTCCACTCCCCTCGCCCTCAATGCCATCGCGATAGAGAGCAACGGAAACCGGCTGTTGGACAACATGCCGTTGGGCTCCAACTAAAATGGCCGGAATGAATCGAACGCTGCTATCTCCTCTTAGCTTGCCCCGACGCTGCGAAAGAACCGCTGGCAACGAATGAACGTTCGACCTTGTGCGCTCGCACTGGTTCGGCCGAAACCTGCCCATCGAGCGCACCTAGAGGACAGACGCTTCACTTCATGTGAATCGACGTTGCGAATTGAGGACGTGGCGACGCATTGCCTTTGCCGCTGCCTGCGGGTCTGCCGCAGCGATCGCCTCCGCGATCTGGCTGTGCTCTTCTATGGCGTCAAATACGGCCGTCGGCGGCTGTGACATGCGGAACAGATGCACGTGAACGTGCAGAGCCGAAAGGGCATCTTCAATGACCTTATTGCCGCTGCCCACGGCTATGGCGCGATGGAAGGCCTCGTCCAGCCGCGAAAACCTGGCATAGTCTTCCGGCGTGTCGGAGGTGCAATCGGACTTCATGCGCTGGCATTGGACGAGCAGTTCCCTGCGCGACGGCTCGCTTGTTCTTTCGGCAGCGAGCGCGGCCATGTGCGGTTCTGTGAGCAGACGGAATTCGTAGATCTGCTCAAGGCGATCCGGTTCGATGCGCTCTGCGACGCGATAGCCGACAAGATGAATTTTAACGACCAACCCCTGGGCCTCCAGGCGTGCAAGCGCCTCGCGAATGGGAGTCTGGGAGACGTTGAGCGAGCGCGACAAGGCGTCGACCGAGAGTTTTGTGCCCGGCGCGATGCTATGGGTGATCAATTGCTCGAACAGCCTGGCATAAACCTCTTCGGTCAATGCCGGGGGGCGCCGTATGTCGGTCAACGAATTCATTGCCGTCCTTCGTCTTGACAGTCCCAGACCAATACCACCAGTATGCCGCCACGACAATCAGATATCCTATAGGATTTGGCGTGCCGCAAATCGAAGTGAAAGAGTTGCGCCGGATAGCGACCAGTATCCTGCTGGATTCCGGCGTACCGGGGCCGCTCGCTGAGCTGCAGGCCGACCTGCTGCTTGAGGCCGAGTTGCGCGGCGTGCCCTCGCATGGGCTGCTGCGGCTCCGGCGCATCGTGGAGCGCATCGGCAATGGGTGCGCCAATCCCACGGCAACGGGACAACAAGTCTGGCGACGCGAGGGCTATCTCGAAGTCGACGGCGAAATGGGGCTAGGGCCGGTGGTTGCAGATGCCGCCCTGCAGGCTGTCTGCGCCAGGGCCAGACGAACCGGGATTGCCGTTGCGGCCATTCGCAACTCCAATCATATCGGTATGCTAGGCTTCTACGCCGAGCGGGTGGCCGGGGCCGGACAAACCATTTTGGCCTTTTCCACCAGCGAAGCCCTGGTTCACCCCTGGGGTGGGAGAAAGGCCATGCTGGGCACCAACCCGATTGCGATCGGTGTCCCCACCGGCAGCGATCCTTTCGTCATGGATACGGCGACCAGCATCGTTTCGATGGGCGAGGTTCACGATTATGCCAATCGCGGCGCAGCTCTGCCGCCTGGTTGGGCTCTGGACGGCAAGGGCGATCCCACAACGGATGCGGAAGCAGCCAAGTCAGGGGCGCTGGCCCCATTTGGGGGAGCAAAGGGCTATGCATTGGGGCTGGCCTTTGGCCTGCTGACGTCGAGCCTGGCCGGCGCAGCTTTGGGGCGGGATGTGCGCGGCACGCTGGATTCCGAGGCGGTCTGCAACAAGGGCGATCTGTTCATCGTCATCGACGGACCGACTACGGCCCTCGATGGTTATCTTGAAATGCTGCGGCAGACCGAGCCTGCCCACGGCGTGGACCAGGTATTGATCCCCGGCGAGCGCGGTCGGGCGTGCCGGGCGGAACGCCTGCGCGATGGTGTGCCGCTGGCCGACAGCCTCTGGCGGGACTTGCAGCAATTGGCCGGTGAAACCGGGTACAAAGGAGCTTGAGAGACATGCTGGAAACGGGCTTCGGCGTGGTCAGGGGGCCGCGCAATCTGGTGTTCGGTGCCGGACAGCGGCTGGCTCTGCCGCAATATGCCAAGACTTTGGGCCAACGCGCCCTCCTGGTCACCGATGAACGCATGGCAGCAGAGACGAGTTTTATCGAACTGGTCCGAGCGGTTGAAGCGACAGGGGTATCGGTTTCCGTCTTCGCTGGGGTCGAGGCGGAACTGCCCGCCGATTGTATCGCCGCCGGCGTTGAACAAGGCACGGCGTGTTCTGCCGACCTGATTGTCGGCATCGGCGGCGGCAGTTGCCTGGACGCGGCCAAAATCATCGCCCTGCTGCTCGCCCATGGTGGCGACATTTCGGACTATTACGGCGAGTTCAAGGTGCCCGGCCCGGTGCTGCCGCTGATTGCCTTGCCGACCACGGCTGGTACCGGCTCTGAAGTCACTCCGGTTGCCGTAGTGTCAGACAAGAACCGCGCCGTCAAAGTCGGTATTGCCAGCCCGCACCTCATTCCGCACACCGCTATTTGTGATCCGGAACTGACCTATGGGTGCCCTCCCCGACTGACCGCCGCTTCTGGCGCCGATGCGCTAACGCATGCGATCGAGGCTTTCACGACGGCACGGCGCAAGCCCGAAACATCGACTGTCCATGACCACGTCTTTCTGGGCAAGAATACCCTGAGTGACCTCTATGCCCTGGAGGCCATCAGGCTGATCGGCGGCAGTCTTGCCAAAGCCGTAAGTGACGGAACGGACCAGACGGCGCGCGCAGACATGATGCGTGGGGCGACGCTTGCGGGCCTTGCATTCGGCACAGCAGGAACAGCTGCCGCCCATGCGGTGCAATATCCGGTTGGAGCATTGACCCACACCGCCCATGGCCTGGGCGTGGCGGCAATGATGCCTTATGTCATGGAATTCAACCTGCCCCTGACCAGGCCCGAAATGGCAGAAATCGCGGTGGTTTTGGGATTGCCTGTCGGTGGCCTAAGCCAGGCCCAACGGGCTGCGGCTGCGGTCGATGGCGTCGCCGAGCTGTTTGCCGGCATTGGAATACCCACTGATATCCGCTCGCTTGGGCTTGCGGAGGACAAGCTGGAATGGATTGCCGAACTGGCCCTGGCGGCGACGCGGCTGGTCAAGAACAATCCACGGCCATTGGATACCCACTCCATGCAGCGGCTCGTGCAAGCCGCCTATCGCGGCGACCGCGCATCTTTGCGTAACGATGACTTCGAACCTGAGGCGAATTGACATGAGCATGGATCCGCAAATCTCCGCGCATCTGAGTTTTGATCCGACCGACATACCCGGTCGGTTGTTCATTGGCGGGCAATGGAGGCAAGGCAGGGGCGGCAGCGATATTGATGTGATTGATCCCTCGAGCGGTAGCATCATCGGGCAAGTGGCCGATGCCAGCGTGGATGACGCGATGGACGCTGTCGCGGCCGCTCATGATGCTCTTTCCGGCTGGGCCGCCACGGCCCCCCGCAAACGCAGTGAAATCCTGCGGCGCTGCTTTGAACTGATGATCGAGCGCAAGCAGATGCTGGCAGAGCTCATCTCGCTTGAGAACGGCAAGGCATTGGGGGATGCGCAGGGCGAAGTGGCCTATGCGGCCGAGTTCTTCCGCTGGTTTTCCGAGGAAGCGGTCCGGCTCAATGGTGATCTGTCCGTAGCGCCTAGTGGCGCCAATCGCATTCTGGTGCAGCACCAGCCTATCGGAGTTGCAGTGCTCGTTACACCGTGGAACTTCCCGGCCGCCATGGCGACCCGCAAGATCGCTCCGGCGCTGGCTGCCGGTTGCACCTGCGTGCTGAAGCCGGCGACGGAGACCCCGCTAACGGCCTATGCCCTGGCAGAGATCTATCGCGAGGCGGGCGTGCCCGATGGCGTGGTCAATGTCATCACCACGTCCAAGGCCGGTGCCGCGGTCAGCGCCATGCTGCATGATCCGCGCGTGCGGAAACTGTCGTTCACGGGGTCGACTGAAGTCGGCCGCCGCCTGTTACGAGAGGCTGCCGATACGGTCATTTCCTGCTCAATGGAGCTGGGCGGCAATGCGCCCTTTATCGTGTTCGATGACGCCGATCTCGGTGCGGCGCTGGATGGTGCCATGGTCGCCAAGATGCGCAATGGTGGCGAAGCCTGTACGGCGGCCAATCGCTTCTATGTGCAGGAGGGCATTGCCGAGGCGTTCTCTGCCGGGCTTGCCGAACGGATGAAGGCGCTCAAGGTCGGACCGGGCTACGATGCGGCAACCCAGTGCGGGCCGTTGATCAATCAGGATGCCGTGTCGCGCATCGACACCTGGATCGACGAAGCGGTCGAGGGTGGTGCCAGGGTCCTGGCAGGGGGCGAAACGGACGTTGGCAAGGGTTACTTCCTCTCGCCCACCGTGCTCACCTCGGTTCCGGCGGGGGCGAGACTGATGCGCGAGGAGATCTTCGGCCCGGTGGCACCCATTGCCGTCTTCAAGACCGAGGATGAAGCCATTGCCCTCGCCAACAACACCGAATATGGCCTGATCGCCTATGTCTTCACCCAGGATCTGGCGCGTGGCTTGCGGGTATCGGAGAAGGTGGAGTCAGGCATGGTCGGCCTCAATCGCGGCCTGGCGTCCGATCCTGCCGCGCCGTTCGGCGGCACCAAGCAGAGCGGGCTGGGCCGTGAGGGCGCTCACCACGGCATTCTCGAATTCTGCGAGACCAAATATATCGCGGTCAGCTGGTAGACGGGCTGCGGTCACTCTCGGCGGCCGCACGCCCTGATATATTCGATCCCGACCAGAGACGTGATGCGCTCGCGTCATTCCAAATGCGAGCGCCTGAGCAGAAGGCGATGCGGTGCGCGCCTCCTGGGCGGGCCTCATGGTGAACGGGTCGCCCAATTCGGCAAGATCGGGGCGCGGTCAGATCGTGTCAGGCGTAGTGCTTGATATTGCGAGAGGGGGGCCGGTTCACCGTGGGCGCGGGCATTCGGGGTGGCGCCAGTCCTGTCCGGCATTATGTTGGCGCATCGGCGTGCGGTAGTGGTGGCGCGCGCCAGACGCGGCGTGTGGCGCGGGCGGTGCGTCCTATATCGCCAATGGGACTGGTTGAAGCATTATTTGGGAGGAAACCGAGATGCCCCTTTATGCCCTTGATGGACAAGCACCGAAAATCGATCCGCAAACCGCCTGGATAGCGCCCACGGCCGTTCTGGTCGGCAAGATTGTAATGCATGCGGATGCCAGCATCTGGTTTGGCGTCGTCGCGCGCGGAGATAATGAGGAGATTACGATTGGTGAGGGCAGCAATGTGCAAGAGAACTCGGTGCTTCACACCGATCTGGGGCATCCGCTGACAATCGGGAAAGGCTGCACCATCGGCCACAAAGCGATGCTGCACGGCTGCACGATCGGCGACAACACCCTGATCGGCATGGGGGCGACCGTGCTTAATGGCGCGCGCATTGGTCAAAACTGCCTGATTGGCGCCGGAGCATTGATCACGGAGGGCAAGGAGATTCCGGATGGGTCTCTTGTAGTTGGCAGTCCAGGAAAGGTGCTGAGATCACTGGACGCAGATGCAATTGCTGCCTTGGAGCGTTCCGCATCGGGGTATGTGCTGAACGCGCGCCGCTTCGCCAAAGGGCTGGTGGCAATGGAGGCCTCCAGAGACTTTGACCCTGCATGAGTGCAGTGGGCTTCTCATCCAGCTCGGCGCCGCCCGACGACAACTCGCTCAGGGGCCCCGCTGACGCATGATCGTGAGGGCGTCACGCGCGTTGCCCATTCGATTGACTGGCCGATGCCGCCGGATCGATCCGGCGACATCGTGTTTCGGTTTAACCCGCGTCAGGCGGAGCGGTTCTTGTTGTAGAGATCGAAGAACACAGCTGCGAGCAGCACCACGCCCTTGATCATCTGCTGCCAGTCGATATTGACGCCCATGATCGACATGCCGTTGTTCATCACGCCCATGATGAAGGCACCGATCACCGCGCCGGCGACCTGGCCAACCCCGCCCAGCGCCGAAGCGCCACCAATGAACACGGCCGCGATCACATCCAACTCGAGCCCCTGCCCGGCCTTCGGCGTCGCCGAGTTGAGGCGCGCCGCATAAATCATGCCGGCGAGTGCCGCCAGGGCACCCATGATGGCAAAGATGTAGAAGGTGGTGCGTTCGGTCTTGATGCCCGAGAGGGCCGCAGCCTTGAGGTTACCACCCAGGGCGTAGATACGGCGCCCGAAGGTCAGGCGCTTGGTCATGAACACGAAGAAGGCGATCAACACGCCCATCACCACCAGCACGTTGGGCAGGCCGCGATAGGAAGCGAGCATGTAGGCGAAGAACAGCACCAAGGCTGCAATCACCACATTCTTGATGACAAACAGGCTGAACGGTTCGACGTCATAGCCGCGCGCCAGGCGGCGGCCACGCCCCCGGATCGAGAAGAACACCATGCCGACAATGGCCAGGATGGCGATCACCATGGTCGTGGAGTGCAACACCACGTTCTGCCCGTTCTCAGCCAGCCAGGGCATGGTGATCGGGCCCACGATATCGGGAATAAAACCGGCCGAGAGCATTTGAAACTCGGGAGGGAACGGACCAACCGACTTTCCGGACAGGATAGCCAGCGACAGCCCCTTGAAAATCAACATGCCGGCCAGCGTGACGATGAAGGCGGGCACCCGGTGATAGGCAATGATGTAGCCCTGCGCGGCACCAATGGCCGCGCCAGCCAGCAGACAGATGGCGCCGGCCACCAGCGGATGGGCCAGGAAGGCCAGTTCGGGGGGGAAATTCCAGCCCACCATGAGCATGGCCGCCAAAGCACCGATGAAGCCGGAGACCGAACCGACCGACAGGTCGATGTGACCGGCCACGATGACCAACAGCATGCCCAGCGCCATCACGATGATGTAGCTGTTCTGCAGGATGATGTTGGTCAGGTTCACCGGCTTGAACAGCACGCCATTGGTGAAATACTGGAAAAACAGCATGATGAGGATCAGCGCCAGTAGCAGACCGTAATCGCGCATATTGGCGCGCAGAGCGCCCATTAGCGTCAATTCATGGGTCTGAGCCGGCTGGGCCGCGGAACCGGTTCCGGTCGGTGCAGTTTCGGTGGTCATGATGCCTTTCCTTCGGCGCGCACGATGGAGCGCATGATCTTTTCCTGGCTCGCCTCGCTGGTGGGCATTTCGCCCACGATGCGGCCTTCATTCATAACATAGAGACGGTCGGTGATGCCCAGGAGCTCGGGCATTTCCGAAGAGATCACCAGGATCGCCTTCCCCTGGGCGGCGAGCTGATTGATGATGGTGTAAATCTCATACTTGGCCCCCACGTCGATGCCGCGGGTCGGCTCATCGAGAATGAGCACATCGGGATTGGCGTAGAGCCATTTGCTCAACACCACTTTTTGCTGGTTGCCGCCAGAGAGGTTGCCCACGACCTGATAGACGCTGGAGGAGCGGATATTGGTCTTTCTGCGGTAGTCATTGGCCGCGTCGAGTTCAGCCAGATCATCGATCACGTTCCAGCGAGACACACCCCTCAAATTGGCAATGGTGGTGTTGTGCTTGATGTGGTCGATCAGGTTCAGGCCATAGGTCTTGCGGTCCTCGGTGGCATAGGCAATGCCATTGCGGATCGACTTGTCGACGCTTGAGGTGTCTACCTTCTGACCGTTGACAAAGACTTCCCCGGAAATCTTCTGCCCATAGGATTTACCGAATACGCTCATGGCAAACTCGGTGCGACCCGAGCCCATCAGGCCGGCAATACCGACGACCTCGCCCTTGCGAAGCGAGATGTTCACGTCGCGAATGATCTGCCGCTCGCGATGCTGGGGATGGAAGACGTTCCAGTTGCGCACCTCGAGCACCACTTCGCCCACATTCGGAGTGCGTGCGGGATAGCGGTCGTTCAGCGCGCGGCCCACCATCGAGGTGATGATGCGATCCTCGGTGATGTCCTCGGTGTTCATCGTCTCGATCGACTTGCCGTCGCGGATGACGGTCACGCGGTCGGCGATGCGGGAGATCTCGTTGAGCTTGTGGCTGATGATGATCGAGGTAATGCCCTGCTTCTTGAACTCGAGCAACAGGTCGAGCAGTGCCTGGCTGTCCTTTTCGGAGAGCGACGCGGTAGGCTCGTCTAGAATGAGCAATTGCACCTGCTTGGAGAGCGCCTTGGCGATCTCGACGAGCTGCTGCTTGCCCACCCCGATATTGGTGATCAGCGTATCGGGATCTTCCTTGAGCCCCACCATTTTGAGCAGTTTGCGCGCGCCATCGCGGGTCTCGTCCCAGTCGATAATGCCGCCCCTGGTCTGCTCATTGCCCAGAAAGATGTTCTCGGCAATCGAGAGCAGCGGTACCAGTGCCAGCTCCTGATGGATGATGACGATGCCCTTGTGCTCGCTGTCGCTGATCGATTTGAAGTGCTGCTCTTCACCCCGATAAATGATCTGCCCGTCATACGAGCCGGTGGGATAGACCCCGCTCAGCACCTTCATCAGGGTGGATTTGCCCGCGCCGTTCTCGCCGCAAATGGCGTGAATCTCGCCCTCGCGCACATCCAGATTGACGTCGGACAGCGCCTTGACGCCGGGGAAGGTCTTGGTGATGCCGCGCATCTCCAGAATGGTTTTGGTCATGCTGACCCTGTCATTTCAGTGACCGACAATGGGCTCACCGGAGCTTCGCCCCTTATGAACCCGGCCCTCCGAGCGCCAATAGACGGTTGGAAGGCCCGGTGAAATAGCCTGAAAAGGGACCCCGAATGAACGGGATCCCCTGATCGCAAGCCGCTTACTGCAGCTCTTCAGCGTTGATGTAGCCTGAATCGACCACGCGCTCTTCGTAATTGGTGACGTCCACTTCATACGGGGTCAGCAGGATCGAGGGCACAACCTTGACGCCGTTGTCATAGGTCGAGGTGTCCAGACCGGTCGGCTCTTCGCCCGACAGCACGGTGTCGATGAGCTGGGCAGTGTACTGAGCCAGTTCACGGGTGTCCTTGAACACGGTCGAGTACTGTTCGCCAGCAATGATTGCCTTGACCGAAGGGGTCTCTGCATCCTGGCCGGTGATGATCGGCCATTCGAGGTCGCCCGAGCCGTAACCAACGCCACGCAGCGAGGAGATGATACCGCGGCTCAGACCATCATAGGGGGAGAGCACGCCATGCACGCGGCTGCCGTCCGAATAGTTGGCCGACAGGATATTATCCATGCGTGCCTGGGCGACAGCGCCGTCCCAACGGAGCGTACCGACCTGCTCCATGCCCTGCTGACCCGACTTGATGACGATGTCACCAGCGTCGATCATAGGCTGCAGCACGGCCATGGCGCCGTCATAGAAGAAGAAGGCGTTGTTGTCGTCCGGCGAACCGCCGAACAGCTCGACATTCCAGGGCTTGTCGTCGCCGAAGCGCTGCTCAAGACCCTTCACCAGGCTGTTGGCCTGGAGCACGCCCACCTGGAAGTTGTCGAAAGTGGTATAGTAGTCGACATTGCCGCTTTCGCGGATCAGACGGTCATAGGCAATGACCTTGACTCCCTGGTCGGCAGCGTTCTGCAGCACGGCTGAGAGCGTGGTGCCGTCGATGGAGCCGATCACGAGGACCTTGGCACCCTTGGTGACCATGTTCTCGACCTGGGCCAGCTGGTTCGGAATGTCGTCTTCTGCAAACTGCAGGTCGACAGAATAGCCCATGCCTTCAAGGGCAGTCTTGAGCTCGTTGCCGTCCGAGATCCAGCGCAGCGAGGACGAGGTCGGCATGGCAACGCCAATGAGACCCTTATCCTGGGCAAACGCACCGGTGACAGCGGTTGCGAGCATCGCACCCGTGGCGACCAGTGTCGCGATTGATTTGAGAACCTTCACGTCTCGACTCCCTAAAAACTTTCGAGATTGGTTGTTTGTGGTCTTCTGGGTTCGGAAAAATCTGACGGCTCTGGACCCAGCCATCATCGGCACAACCACAAGGTCGCACCATTGATCGCCGGCTGAAGCCGCCTCTGGATCAGGTCAACACCCTTAGGGCATTGCCTTGTGGAACGATTTGAATCCTCCGGCACAGACAGCGGTTTGCCGCCATGATGGACTCTCCCAAGCCCGCGCGCTGGACGCTAGAATAATCAGATAGGCGTGTAAAGCGCCCTCGTGCCTGCCACCTAGTATTTTTCGACTATCGTAAAAAATGCAGGGCCTGCGGCGCGGCGCATGCGTGATCTGTGGGCTCAGCGGCAGACGCACTATCGGGAGTTGCAACGGATCAAAAAAGCCGGCACAAACCTCTGAAGTTATCAGATATGTTTGGAGTTGAGAATTTCTAGAACCGGTTCCTTATCCGGAGGAGGCAGCGCTGCGGCCGATGTTGCGGACGATCTGGCCAATGAGATCCTCACCGCGCTGACCCCGGGCGCCAGCCTGCCCAGCGAAGCCGAGCTGGCGAGCCGCTATGCGGTCAACCGCCTGACCATTCGCGAGGCGATCAAGCTGCTTGCGGGGCGCGGTCTGCTGGACATCGCGCGTGGCCGAAAAGCTGTGGTGCGAGAGCCGGATGGTGCGGCCTTTTCGGATTTTCTAACATCGCTGTTGCATAATGACTCCAAGAGCCTTTTCGATCTGATCGAGGTCCGGCTCTCGCTCGAAGTGCAAAGCGCGACCCTGGCCGCAAAGCGCGCCAACCGCGCGGGGATTGCCGCCATCGAAAGCGCGTTGCACGGGATGCAGGACAATGCGGACGCTGCCATAAAGGGGGACCCAGCGGCCGACCGCCGCTTCCACGATTTCGATGTGGGGTTCCATGAAGCGGTGGCCCTGGCCAGTGGCAACCGTATCCTGGGCTATCTGTTCGAGGCCATGTCGGCCCAACTCCGGTACGGGATCCAAATCAGCCGGCGCGGACACACCAATCGCGGGCACACGCTGTACGACACCATTGCCTGGCATGAACGTATTCTTGATGCCATCCGGGCGGGCAATGCCCGTGCCGCTGGCGAAGCCATGCGCCAGCACTTGAAAGATACCGAGAACGACATCCGCAATGCACTCTCGAACATGGCGGACCAGCCAGCCTGATGGCATTATTGGCCCAAGGATACGGCGACTAGGCACTATGCCGGTTGACGCGCATGCCGGTGCGCGCTTATCGCCAGTTGTGCAGAATTCGCTGGGCCTTACCATCAGGTGCGATCTGTTGCTGACTGGCCGCGATGCTGGGGCAGGGTCGCAGCCCATTTCACGGAGACCTGGCATTGGCTAGACGTTCGGAGCAAGCTTTGGCCTCGCCCTGGCTGGTCGCCGCCATGCGGCTGGGTGTTCTGGCGCTGCTCTTGTTGCTCTGGGCGCTGGCCGCCGACAATGTCAGCCGAAATATCATCCCCTCGCCGTTGGAAACGCTTGAGGCCGCCGAGCGCCTCTGGGCGGATGGCCGGTTGCCGGGAGCACTCGGAACGAGCCTTGTGACCTATCTCGGCGGTTTCGCGCTGGCCGTCGTGTTTGCATTGCCGCTCGGCATTGTCATGGGCGCGTTCGGCCTGTTGGGCCGAACCATCGAAATCTATGTCTACGCGCTGGCGGCGACGCCGCGGGTAGCGTTCATCCCTCTCATCATCCTCACGCTCGGACTGGGCATCGAGGCCAAGCTGTTCGTGGTGTTTCTGGGCGCCGTGATGCCGATCATCATCAATACCTATGCCGGGGTGCGCCAGGCAGACCCGGACCTGGTTGAAATGGCCCGAAGCGTTGGCGCTTCGCGCGGCCGCACTTTCAGGGCTATCGTGCTGCCCGGTGCTGTGCCTTATGTGCTGGCGGGCCTGCGCATCGGGGCCACGATCGGCCTGATCAATACCGTGGTTGCCGAGCTCTACACAGCCGTGACCGGCCTGGGCGGGCTTCTGGCCCTTTATGGCAATACCTTCCGCATGGCCGAGTACTTCGTCATCGTCCTGACGCTGGCCGCAATCGGGGTCGTCGTCACCGAACTACTGCGTTTGCTTGAACTTCGCCTGACACGCTGGTCGAACTGAATACCAAAGAGAACGAGACCTTATCCAATGCCATCCAAGCTCACCCGCCTTCTAGCCCCGTTTGTCATTCTGGGTGCGTTTTCCGTCTGTGCCATGGCCCAGTCGGATGCGCCCTTTCGACTGATCGTCACCCATCTCGAGCCACCATTGGTGCCCAATTCGGTGATGGACCTGGCTGAAACGCTCGGCTATTTCGACCAGGAGGGCGTGAATGTGGAACTGGTGCGCGTGCAACAGACACCCTCGGCGCTGGCAGCGCTGCAGGCGGGTGAAGGCGAGATGGCCAATATCGGCGTGGATGCCTTGTTACAGGCCATTGCCGCCGGGGCGACTGACCTTCGTGCGGTGACCTCGCCCAACAAGGCGCTGCCGTTCCTGATCGCGGCGAAGGACGAGATCACCTCCGTAGAAGACTTGGCCGGCGCCCGCTTCGGGGTCGGCCGGATCGGAAGCCTTGACTATTCGCTGTCATCATTGGTGCTGGACAGCATGGGCGCTAACATCGATCAGTCCCAGATTGTTGCGCTAGGCCAGCCCAATGTGCGGGCTCAGGCGCTGGCGGCCGGCCAGATCGACGCTACCACCATGTCGATCGGCACCTGGCTGAGCCTGCCCGACACCACGGGCCTGCACGTGCTGGTCGACCAGGAGGCCTATTTTACCGCGGCGCCGCTGGTCAACAAGGTCAATGCCGTCCCGGGCAATGTGCTGGCCGAACGTCCCGATGACGTGGCCGCCGTCATTCGCGCCCTGATCCGCATCAGCCGCGATGTTGCGGCCGATCCGCAGGTCTGGGTGGAGGGCATGGCCGGGGCCCTGCCCAATGTCGACGCGGCTGTGCTGGATGCGTTGGTCGCAAGCTTTGCCACGAGCTGGAGCGTCAATGGCGGAATGAGCGCCGATGAGTTGGCCTATACGGCAGACTGGCTCTTCGGCACTGAAGACTTTTCCACGGCCACTCCGCTTGCGCTGGAAGACTGGGTGAGCTTTGTCCCGGCAGATGCGGCGCTGGCTACGCTGGGCACTGTCGAAGACATGGACCCCGCCGATCGATGAGCGATCACCCGCCCGTTCCCGAGATGGTTCATTCGTCCACGCGCGGGCGGGCCATTCGCTTTGCCAAGGTCAGCAAAGATTTCACTACGGGCAATGGTAGGCGGATCAGCGCTGTGCGCCAGGTCGATCTCGAGATTGCCGAACAGCAATTCGTCGCCCTGATCGGCCCGTCGGGTTGTGGCAAAAGCACGCTGCTGCGTCTGGCGGACGGGCTGCTGGAACCGGATATGGGCCAGATCAAGCTCGGCGATACCTCGCCGCGGCCGGGCCCGGCTACCGGCATGGTGTTCCAGAACTTCCGCCTCATCCCCTGGCGCAGCATTGCAGGCAATGTCGGCTTTGCCCTCGAAGGACAGGGCCTGGATACAGCAGAGCTGAATCAGCGCGTGCGAATGCAACTTGAGCAGGTCGGCCTGGCGCAATGGGCCAACCATTATCCGGCCCAACTGTCGGGCGGCATGCGGCAACGTGTGGCGCTGGCGCGCGCGCTGATTGGCCGGCCGGACGTGCTGCTGATGGATGAGCCCTTTGCGAGCCTGGACGCCCAGACGCGTGAGTTGATGCAGGATGATCTACTAGCGCTGTGGGAGCATCATCGACCCACCGTGCTGTTCGTGACCCATAGCGTGGATGAGGCCCTGCTGCTGGCCGACCGGGTGATCGTGATGGGCGGCGGCGCCGTACTCGAAGACCTGACGATCGACCTGCCGCGACCGCGCCGTAGCACCGATGCCCGGAGGGTCGCAGAATATGGCCGATTGCGCGAGCATTTGTGGTCGCGGATCCGGGACCTGGTGCTGGCGGATCCGGCATCGGCGTTTTTCGGCCGCCGCTAGCCGGGCGGGCTGCCAGGGCATTGATCTCGGTTAAGCTACTGTTTCCAAGAGACCTTCTACGTAGCTCTCCAGACAAGGAGAACTCCGTATGCCTGTGGCCGTACTCAATGTCCGTCCCACACGTCAAAGATCACTCGACCGCGTCCGCATGGACAATCGCAACAAAAGACTGGCCCTGGCCAGCGTGGGTGCACGGGTTCTGCTCTATGCGCCGCGCGACGAACCCCGCCATGGCTATTTCGCCACCGCAGTTCTGACCGATGTGATCCCCGACATGACGCAGCGGCGTTTCATGTTTCTCAAACTTGAAGATGTCGCCCGCTTCACACACTGCATCCCGCTCGAAGCGCTTGCGGCTCCGATTGAGAGCCGAGCCTATCGGCATGATGGCAGCCTGGACTTTAGCCACTTTTCTCCCAGCATTCGGGCTCTCTTGCCAGAGGATCAAATTGCCGCTTTGGCACTCGCCAACCAAAATGGTGCAATAGACGGGTTCCAGATGCCGCAGGCGCCGGCATTGCACCATCGAGATGCACCGCCGCCCGCACGTCGTGGCAGGGTCGCCATATTGCGCAATGTGCAGTTGCGATGGTCAGTTCTGCAGGCTTATGGCACCGCCTGTGCAGTTTGTGGCGATGACAATTCGATCCACGCGATCGGCGCCCATGAGGTCGAAGTCTGTCACCTCAGGGCGCTCGCGCATGGCGGGCCGGATGAATTGACCAATGCCATGCCCATGTGCCGGACCCATCGCTGGTTCTATGACCGCGGCGGCTTCACGCTGGCCGATGCTGGCGGGATCATCCTGAGCAGTCTGGCACCGCCCGCGCTGCGCCGGCAACTGCATGGCCGGCAAGCGGCGCGTTTCCCCAATGCAGTGCAGGCCTGGCCACGGGCCGAGCACCTGCAGTTTCACCGCGATCACGTGTTTCTGGGGTAGATACGAAGCGCAGGCCAGAACGCAAAACGCCCCCGCTGATTTGCGGGGGCGTTTTTGTATTGGTTTTGTGGAGAGAGTGTGTGTTTTTGGCAGACCTTGCAGTGACCTACTCTCCCAAGTCTTGAGACTTAGTACCATTGGCGCGGAGGGATTTGACGGTCGAGTT
>NZ_JACIEW010000012.1 GCF_014197055.1 Devosia subaequoris
TCTCTACTACGATCTGGCCGATCCCCGCTTTGCCGGCGATTACTTCCTGTCCAAGGCGACGCAGGTCAAGAATGTCTGGATCCCTTACGGAGCCTGAACCCATGGCCGACAAGATCGAAATCGAAAATGTAGGCCAGCCCGGCAAGATCTATCGGGTTGACGCGGCCAAGTTCACGGCCATGCGGACAGCGGTTCTCGACGTCCTGCCCGATGCAGCCCCCGGCATGCCGGTCGGCGAGCTCATCGCGGCGGTCAAGCCAAGACTGCCCCGGGATCTGTTTCCGGGTGGCGACAAGGCCGGCTGGTGGGTCAAGTCCGTCCAGCTCGATCTTGAGGCCAAGAAGGTCATTGCCCGCGCCAAAAAGCCGCCGGTTCGACTCTACAAGCTTTAGGAATCTCATGGTTTTCCTTCCCCAGGAAGTCATCCTGAAAAAACGCAATGGCGAGCCTCTCGCATCGGAGGACATCGCTCGTTTTATTGCCGGTTTTGCACAGGGCAGCGTCTCCCACGCCCAGGCCGCCGCCTTTGCCATGGCGGTCTATTTCAACGATATGGACATGGACGAACGGGTTGCCTTGACCCTGGCGATGCGCGATAGCGGCACCGTGCTCGACTGGTCCGATCTCGACGGCCCTGTGGCCGACAAGCACTCGACCGGTGGCGTGGGCGACAATGTTTCCCTCATGCTGGCCCCGATCCTGGCCGCCATAGGCATTTACGTGCCGATGATCTCCGGGCGCGGTCTGGGTCACACCGGCGGCACGCTCGACAAGTTCGATGCCATCCCCGGCTATCAAACCCAGCCCGACAATGCGCTGTTCCGCAAGGTGGTGCGCGACGCCGGCTGCGCCATTATCGGCCAGACCGCAGACCTCGCTCCCGCCGACAAGACGCTCTACGCCATTCGCGACGTCACCGGCACGGTCGAATCCATCGCGCTCATCACCGCTTCGATCCTGTCGAAAAAGCTCGCCGCTGGCCTCGACGCGCTCATTCTCGACGTTAAAACCGGCTCCGGCGCCTTCATGCCGACGCTGGAACGGTCACGCGATCTGGCGCAAAGCCTCGTGGCCGTTGCCAATGGTGCAGGTTTGAAGACCGGTGCGCTCATCACCGACATGAACGAGCCGCTGGCCTCCGCCGCTGGCAATGGCCTGGAAGTGCGCAACGCTGTCGATTTCCTGACTGGGGCCCATCAGGATCCGCGCCTGCGCGAAGTTACCCTGGCGCTTTGTGCTGAAATTGCCCTGATGACACACAAAGCGACGTCCCCTGAGGACGCCCGGGCCCTTGTGGACGACGCGTTGGACTCCGGCCGTGCGACCGGGCATTTCGCGCGCATGGTCGCCGCTCTTGGTGGTCCTGCCGATTTCGTCGAGAACATGGACACGTACCTTGCTTCAGCGCCCATCGTCCGCGATGTCTTTGCGGAAGGGCAGGGGACCATCGCCACCATCGACACCCGCGGCGTCGGCATGGCGGTCGTCGCTCTGGGCGGTGGTCGGGCCACGCCCACAGACAGCATCGACTATCGTGTCGGCTTCGACCGCCTCGCCCCGTTGGGCGCGGTTGCCGATGCTCAAACACCCATTGCCCGCATCCATGCTGCCGACGAGGCCAGTGCCGCAGAAGCCGAAGCCAGGTTGAAGCGCGCCTACGGTCTGGGTGACGCGGCCATAGAGAACCCGATTGTCGCCGGTCACGTCGGGGCCAAGGAGTAATTGCCATGCCCCGCGCCATTGTGTGCCTTCTCGACAGCGTAGGTATCGGCGGCGCCCCCGATGCTGCCAGCTATGGTGATGAAGGCTCGAACACGGTCGGCCACATCGCCGAATGGGCGGCCGCAGGCAAGGCCGATCGCGACGGTCTGCGCGTCGGCCCGCTTCACGTGCCAAACATGGACGCCATGGGTCTCGGTGCCGCGATAAAACTCTCCACCGGCACCCTGCCACCCGGCCTCTCGGACACTCCCAAGGGCGGCCGCTTCGGGGTCGGTCGCGAAGTGTCCAAGGGCAAGGACACGCCTTCGGGCCATTGGGAAATCGCCGGCGTGCCGGTCCCCTTCGAGTGGGGCTATTTCCCGCAAACCCAGCCGACATTCCCGCCCGAACTGATCGCCGAGTTCTTGAAGCGGACCGGCCTGCCCGGCATTCTGGGCGACAAGCACGCCTCGGGCACAACCGTCATCGCCGAACTGGGCGAGGAGCACATCCGCTCCGGCATGCCGATCTGCTACACCTCGATCGACAGCGTGTTCCAGATCGCCGCCCACGAAACCCATTTCGGTCTCGACCGACTCTATGAGACTTGCAGAACCGCCTTCGAACTAACCGAGCCGCTCAAGATCGGCCGCGTCATCGCGCGGCCCTTCATCGGTGAAACGCCTGAAACCTTCAAGCGCACCGGCAATCGCCGCGACTTCGCCATTGCCCCGCCCGAGCCGACCCTGCTCGACCGCAACGCCGCCGCCGGCAATCAGGTTTTTGCCATCGGTAAGATCTCCGACATCTATGCCGGCTCCGGCGTTACCCACAAATTGAAGGGCACCGGCATCCCTCAGCTCTTCGACAAGACGCTCGAAGCCATGGAGATGGCGGCCGATCGAGCCTTCATCATGACCAATTTCGTAGACTTCGACAGCGAGTATGGTCATCGCCGCGATGTGCCCGGTTATGCCGCCGCGCTCGAGCTGTTCGATAGCCGCCTGCCCGAGATCATCGCGGCCCTACGGCACGATGATCTGCTGATCCTCACCGCTGATCATGGCAACGACCCGACCTGGACCGGCACCGATCATACCCGCGAACAGGTGCCCATCCTGGTCTTTTCCCCAGCCCTGCCCAAGGGAGAGATTGGCATTCGCCCCAGCTTCGCTGATATAGGTGAAACAATTGCGGCCTGGCTGGGCCTGCGCCCCGGCCGCCACGGCAAGAATTTCCTTTAAAGGCCAACAGACAAGAGGTGTTCCGATGAGCAAGGTCCAGGGCAATGTGACGGTCATCGACCACCCCATGATCCAGCACAAGCTGACCATCATGCGCAACAAGGAGACCTCGATCGCCGGTTTCCGGCGCCTGCTGCGCGAGATCGCCCATCTGATGTGCTACGAGGTCACACGCGATCTCGAACTGGAGCTGATCGACATCGAAACGCCCATGGCGCCGATGAAGTCGCCCGCCATCAAGGGCAAGAAGCTGGTCTTCGCTTCCATTCTGCGTGCCGGCAATGGCCTGCTCGATGGCATGCTCGATCTCGTCCCCGCCGCACGCGTCGCCCATATCGGCATGTATCGCGACCACGAAACACTTGAGCCGGTCGAGTACTATTTCAAGGCACCCTCGAGCCTTGAAGATCGCCTGATCATCGTGGTCGATCCCATGCTGGCCACCGCCAATTCGGCGACGGCGGCCATGGAAAAGCTCAAGGAGCGCGGCGCCAATAACATCCGCTTCCTCTGCCTGCTTGCGGCCCCCGAAGGCATCCGGCACTTCACCGAAGCCCATCCCGATGTGCCGGTCTATACCGCTGCCATCGACGATCACCTCAACGAGAAGGGCTATATCGTCCCGGGTCTGGGTGATGCCGGCGACCGCATGTACGGCACGCGCTGAACCGCCAGTCCATCACCGCATCAATTACCACACTGGAGTCCCCGGATGGCCAAGCTCGTCCACTCGATGATCCGCGTCCTCGATGAGGCACGCTCCGTCGCCTATTACGAGAGGGCCTTCGGGTTGAAGGTGGTGGATCGTCTGGATTTTGAGGGGTTTACCCTGGTCTACATGGCCGGAGAGGAGGTCGGATTCGAGCTCGAACTGACCATCAACAAGGGCACCACAGAGCCCTATGATCTCGGCGATGGTTACGGACATCTGGCCGTGGTGGTCGACGATGTCGAGGCCGAACACGCCCGCTTCAACGAACTGGGCCTGCCGACCGGCAAGCTGGTCGATTTCAAGAATGGTGAAACGCCGGTGGCCAGGTTCTTCTTTGCCACCGATCCCGATGGCTACAAGATCGAAGTCATCGAAAAAGGTGGACGCTTCCGCTAACCAAAGGCGCCCGGGGAACACCCAGGGCCTCTTGCTTATTTAGCCTTGAGAGGCAAGCCGAGCGCGATCAGGTCAGATCGCAAGTGCTCGGGGTCCTTGAAGTGGATGCCCTTCATCCCGAAACGGCGCGCGGCGACAATATTGGGCTCGCTGTCATCGATGAAGACGCAGCTTTCCGGAGCCAGCGCATAGCGCTCGCAGAACACCCGGTAGAGTCGCGGATCGGGCTTCACCAGCCCTTCAAGTCCGGAAACGATCACACCATCAAACTTCTCCAGGAACGGCCACTCGCCCAGCCGCGTCATCCACTTCTCCCAGGAGAAATTGGTGATCGCGAAGGTGGGGATGTCCTGGTCGACTAACTCGTTGTGGATGTCGATCGTCCCCTGAATATGCGGTCCGAATGTCTCCGCCCAGCGCTCGTCATAGGCCTTGATTTCGCGCCAGTACTTGGGAAACCGCGTCACCAGCTTGGCCACGCCCTCGGCATAGATCTCGCCGGCATCGAACTCCAGGTTCCAGTCGCCGGTGCAGATATGGTCGTGGAACCACTGCGCATCTTCCTCGCTGTCGAACAGCTTGCGGAACAGATACATCGGGTTCCAGTCGACGAAGACGCCGCCGAGATCGAATACGGGAATGATGTGGTCGTCCATGTGAGCCGTCCGCCTGGTTCGAGAAATTCTGAGCGGCTTGTGGCACGGCAGAATAGCGCGGACAAGCGGGCGCGGAGCTCCCGAGCCCGCAGGACAACTAGTTGATCGAGATGGGTTCGCCGAAGCGCGGCAGGAAATAGGCGGCGCGATAAAGATTGACCGGCACATCGAAGATGAGACCCTGCAAGGGGGTGTAGGTGAAGCTGGCCTCGGCGGCGATCACCATATTGCCTTTGGAGATGTCGATCATTGCGTCGGGCAGCTCGAACGTGCTGCCCACCGTGTGGGGTGTGATGTTGGTATATGCCTCACCTTGATATTGCCGCGTCCAGATTACCTCCGTCTTTCCACTGCTATCGACCCAGACCGCCGTCACCACCTGCTGCACGCCGTTGGATTCGAATGGCGTCATGATTCCGCTAGCCGCCAGAAAGAAGTCCTGCATCTGGCTGTTGGCGATAGTGCCGTCGACACGTGCCACGAGGTCACCAATGGCGCCCGCCACCGATTGCACCTTGCGGTCCACCGTGATCAATGCGCTTGCCTCAAGCGTGCCGAGATAGGCGAACAGCATGACCGGCAGGACGAGGGCAAATTCCACCACCGCAGTGCCTTGCTCCGCGCGGCGGATCCGCTTCAGCCACTCTAGCATTACGCGCGCCCCGCTCATGAGAATGGCTCGTTTTGGAACACGGTGGCCGAACCCATCAACCGCCGACCGTCGCCCAGATTGGACATGCCGAGGATGCCCAGTCGTATCGCAACTGGATAGCGATAAAAGACCTGAACCAGTGTTACGGACTTGCCACTGCCCGGCCTCCAGGTCTCGTCCACCGTCCAGTCGCAAGGGGCCTCGCAGTCCGTTTCGACCGGTGGCTCCAGATCGGCTGATTGGAAATTGGCCACCGTGTTGACCCGGATGTGCAGCCCGGCGCAATCGGGGAACATTCCGTAGAGCCGATCGCAGATGTCGGTGCGAAACTCATCTATCGTGGTTCCAGCACTCTGCACCTGGCCCGTGCGAATGGTGCGCGCGGCATCCTGCACGGCGCTTTCCAGGATCTGCGAAGACAGGAAGATCACGGAGGTCTGGATAATTGCCCCGATAATGCCGAAGAAGGGCAGGGCAAGCAGGGCGAATTCAACAGCAGTCACACCGCGCTCGTCGCGGGTCAAATGGCGGCTCTGCCGCGTCATCCTGTGCCAGCTTTTGCCGAACAATTTGCTTTGGCTCCCGCGTAAACGCTTTGGAGCCACACTAGGGGGATACCCTCACTCAATGGTTAGGAAGACCGACGCAATACCTGGGATTTTCCCTTAGGGTAAACGCTGCCTTAACATGGGATCGATGATCGGCTCAGCTCTAGTTTGCGGCCGACTGCACCAGTTGGGAGGAAGCCAACACCCGGCCCGAATAGCCGGTGTCATCGCCCATCATCACTACGGGCTGACAAGTCGGTGCGCATGACAGGGTTGTCCGGCTCTGTCCCTGATAGACAGTCATGATGCCGGCACTCATCTGCACCACTTCCACCAGTGTATCTGCGACGGGTTCGCCGCGACTGTCCAGAACGATCAGATTGGTCTGGCCATAACTCTTGCCGGTCAGGATCAAAGTCTGCGGATCCTGAATGGTCACATCGGCAATTCCCGGATTGCCGATAATGACCGTCGCAGCCGGTGCGCTGATGCGAAGGATGCGGGCCATGTTCACATTGACATTGATCGGAGCGCCGTCCTGGGCCTGGGCGGGCATCGGTGCCGCAAGAGTTGCGGCGAGCAACAGGGCAGTGGCGGCAAAACGGAACATGGTGCAAACCTGGGTACTGATACGCTGTCCCTACGATCCACCCGAATGGTAAATACTTGGCAAACGCCGTAGGATTGATCTTTTGCACGCCTGAGATCGTGTCAGATGAGTATAGTTCATCGCGGCGCCTCAACACGAGGGTCGTCGCAAAGTCTGCGTGGCGACAATGTGTAAAGGTAGTGGTCGTTGTTGCCTCGATAGAAGTTTATTTACTTGTTAAACGCAGTGTTTACCAGAAGATCAGCAACAGGGCGCAATCAAGCTGCTGGCCCCTCGATTAACGCTATTTCAACGTGTGGCGGCTAGCGTCAGGCCATGTTCGATGAGTGACGTGGTCCGACACTGCGCTCACCCGAGGACGTGTAAAAAAGGAGCCTGGGAATGAAAATTTTCGCACGTTTCGCGCAGGATGAGTCGGGCGCGACTGCAATCGAGTACGGCCTGATCGCCGCACTCATCTCTGTTGGTATCATCGCAGCCGTTTCGACGCTTGGTGGCGGTCTGGCCGGGGTGTTTGAACAGATCAACACCGAGCTTGGCTTCGGCGGCGCTGCCGGCGCAGACGCAGGCGCAGGCGGCTGATCCGAAATAGGACAGTACGATAACGGTCGAAACTGCCCAAATTGTGTTCGGCCAGAAATACATCGCGGGCTCCCGCCTCCGGCAGAGCCCGCGGTCTCGATTCTTGTGGTGAGGATTGCACATGTCTGGACCCAAAAGGATCGATCGGCGTGCCGGCGTCCTCCTGCGCAGATTTGCAGCAAAAGAAGATGGCGCGACGGCTATCGAATACGCCATGATTGCCTCATTGCTGTCCGTGGCCGTTGTGGGATCCGCCCTGATGTTGGGCGGCGGCTTGGAAGGCGTATGGGCTTATGTCCGTGACGAGGTCATGGCTGGCCTCGCCCTGTAGGCGACATCCAGATTTCACCATTCGCGATTTCTTAAGCGCAACTGTGCCAACAATAGTTTGGTCCTTTGCGTGGAGGGTGAAGTGTTCCAGTTTCTAGCCTTGTTTTTCTTCCCCCTGGCGATGGCCTTTGCCGCCTCATCAGACCTGTTGACCATGCGCATCTCCAACAAGCTGGTCCTGTTGCTGGTCGCGGGCTTTGTGACGATGGCGCTTGCCGTCGAACTGCCACTGCAGCAATTCGCCATGCATGTTTTGTGCGCCTTTTTGGTGCTGGTCGTCGCCTTTGGCATGTTCGCCATGCGCTGGATTGGCGGTGGCGATGCCAAGCTGGCCGCTGCGACTACGCTCTGGCTCGGCTTCGGACTGACGCTGCCCTATCTGGTACACGCCGCCTTGCTCGGTGGAGTGCTGACCCTTGCAGTGTTGATGCTGCGCCGGCTGCCACTCGACACTGTGTTTGTCGGTCGGCCCTGGCTTGGCTGGCTCAATCGCCTGCACGACCCCAAGCAGGGCGTGCCCTATGGTGTTGCCCTGGCAGCGGCTGGCCTGCTGACCTATTCCAATACCGCCATCTTCGAGCGCCTTACGGCCTAAAAATAGTATTCAGCCGTTTCAGTGGTCGTTGGCGAAATAATCGCCGGCGGCCTTTTCTTTTACGCGCGTCTCGATCTCGCAAAAAGCAAGCGTTCATAACTTGTTAACGCCTTTTGCAAAGCCCTGATTAACTAAAACTTGACCCTTTGCTTCCATAGTTCACCCGGTGGAATTGGGCCAGTAGGCTCGCGTACAACCGGAGTAGGGCATGAGACCCGCGCGTATCATCCTGTTATTGGTTGCCCTTGTGGCAGGTTCTCTGGCGGCCTTCCTGGTCATGAGGGGCAATACGCCACCGGCACCGACAACCGAGGTGAGGACCGAGGTCGTCCAGGAAGCCAAGACCCAGATTCTGGTGGCCAAGGCACCGATTGGCGTTGGCGAGCGGCTCAATCCGGCGCGTCTTGAATGGCAGGACTGGCCCGAAGGCGCCCTGCGCGCTGAATATGTGACCGTTTCCGCCATGCCTGATGCGCCTGACCAGCTCAAGGGCGCCGTCGCCCGTTTCGAATTCTTCCCCGGCGAACCGATCCGCGAGGCCAAGCTGGTCCGTGCCGACCAGGGCTACCTCTCCGCGGTGCTTTCGCCCGGCAAGCGCGGCGTTTCCGTCACCGTCTCGGCCGCCTCCAGTGCCGGCGGCTTCGTGGTGCCCAATGACCATGTCGACGTCCTGCTCACCACCTCAACCGAGATGGGACAGCGTTCCGAGGTCATCCTGTCCAATGTGCGTGTCCTGGCCCTGGGCAAGCGCCTGGGCGAAATGGGCGTCAGCGGCGGCGACGAAACTGGCGCCGAAGACAGCCCTAACCCCACGACATTCAACGATTCTACGATTGCCACGCTTGAACTCGACCCGGCCCAGGCCGAGACACTGGTCAATGCCTCGACCCGGGGTCGGCTGAGCCTCACTTTGCGTTCGGTCGCTGACTTCAATCGTGTTGAAACAGCCGTGCCCACCAACCAGGCCGTCCGGCTGATCCGCTACGGCCGTGAGCGGAGTGTACTGGCAGGCAGCGCCATGTCCGCTGACGCCAACGATTACAGCACCCCTGAATACGACAATTTGCCTGACATCAATCAGGCCCCGGAGGCGTCCTCGACGCCCCAGATCCTGCCGCAATAGAGGCGAGACAATGATGGACAAGCCAACCAAATCGACACTGCGCAGGGTCTCCCGAGGCGCCGCCATATTCGGCCTGGCCACCTTGATGGGCGCTACCGCAGCCATCGTCCCGGCCATGGCGCAAGCCACTCCGGCACAGGTGACAATAGCGGCCTCGGCTTACGGGGCGGTTCGCTCGCTCGATGTCGAGCTGAACAAGTCGGTCATTGTTGATCTGCCGGCCGGGGTTGCTGAAGTCATCGTCTCCCAGCCCGATGTCGCTGCCGCGATCATGCGCTCACGCACTCGCAGCATTATTCAGGGCGTCACGGGTGGCAACACCAACGTGTTCTTTCTCGACGACCATGGCCGCACCATCCAGGTGCTGGACCTGCGCGTAATCGAAGAGCCGTCCCAGGTTGGCAACGCCCTCGAGGACGCTCTGAGGCGTGTCATTCCGGGCTCCCACATTAACGTTGAATCCGTGACCTTGGGCGATGAAACCAACCGCGTCGTGTTGACCGGCACCGTGCGCTCCGCCGAGGACAAGGACCGCGCCATGGCGGTAGCGGTACAGTTCGCCGGTTCAGTTGAAAACGTGGCCAGCATCATCGACGTCGCCGGGGCCCAGCAGGTTATGCTGCAGGTCACAGTGTCTGAAGTGAAGCGCGATATCGCCAAGCAGTTCGGCATCAACTTCGGTGCCTTGCTCAATGTCGGCACGCTGAATCTGTTTGAATTCACCAATCGCCTGCTGACCGATTCCTTCCCCACCGATGGGCTCAATGTCGGCTACAATGACGGCAACGGGAATTCCGTCGCGGCAGCGGTCCGTGCGTTGGAAGGGCGCGGGGCCTTGCGCGTGCTGGCCCAGCCGACCCTCACCGCAATTTCAGGACAGGAAGCCAAGTTCCTCGCCGGCGGTGAGTTGCCCTACTACACATATGACGACGAAGAGAGCACACGCACCGTGATCTTCAAGCCCTACGGCGTGGAGCTCTCATTCGTGCCCACGGTCAAGTCGAACGGTACCATCGGGCTCAAGGTCGACACTTCGGTGTCTGAGCCGCAGGCTGATTTCTCCATCACCAAGCGTCAGGCCGCCACATCGGTTGAACTGCCCAGCGGCACAACCCTCGCCATCGGTGGCCTGCTGCAGGAATCGACCAGTCAGGACATTCAGCAATTCCCGCTGCTCGGGGATATCCCGGTTCTGGGCGCCTTGTTCCGCTCACGCGACTACCAGACCCAGCAGACCGAACTGGTCATTCTGGTCACCCCCTATCTTGTCTCGCCCAGCCCGGCCAACTCCATTCCCGTGCCCACCGACCGCACGATGATGGCCAGTGATGCCGAGGGTATTTTCCTGGGCCGGCTCGAGACCATCTACGGGGTCGGCGCGACGGGCGAATTCCGCGGCGCGTTTTCCGGCAATGTCGGCTTTGTTTTGGACTGATTGCGGATCAGGAGCACTAGATCTATGAGTTTCCTCACCCCTGACCAGCCCGCACAGGCGGAAGAGCCGGCAGCAGAGATCGCCTCCGGTGCACGCCTTGTGCCGCGCATCACCATTCAGGCCTTCTGCGAACACTCCCAGACGGCTCAACTGGTCGAAAGCGCCATGCATGATCGGCGCATGTCCAAGGTGGCGCTGACCACCCATAACGGCGGCATTGACGGCGCGGTCGAGACCTACAAGTCAAACCCCACGCCCAATCTGATCGTCGTTGAAACCACGCTTTCGCCGGACCAGATTCCCTCCGCGCTCGAAAAGCTCGCCGAGGTTTGTGATGCCTCGACCCGGGTTATCGTGCTCGGCCATGTCAACGATGTGCTGCTTTATCGCGAGCTGATCCGGTCCGGCATTTCCGAATATGTCGTGCTCCCGGCCACCTCTTCCGAGATCGTTACCTGCATCACAGAGCTTTACGCTGCTGAGGGCGCAGCCCCAATCGGGCGCACGGTCGGCTTCATTTCGGCCAAGGGCGGCGCGGGCAGTTCCACCATCGCTCATAATGTGGGCTGGGCAATTGCCACCGGCCTGCGCCAGGATTGCCTGATCGTCGATATGGACCTGCCCTTCGGCACGGCCGGCCTCAACTTCAATCAGGACCCGCCCCACGGGCTGGCCGATGCGGTTCTGGCCAACCAGAAGGTCGACCAGACCATGCTGGACCGGCTGATGAGCAAGGCGGCCAATCATATCAATCTGCTCACCGCGCCCGCGACCCTGGATCACAACTGGGATTTCGAGGAGCGCGAATTCGAGCAGGTCATTGAGACCTGCCAGAAGAGCGTGCCGATCATCGTGCTCGACATCCCGCATGGCTGGACTGGCTGGACCCGCCAGACCCTGGCTTCGATCGACGATGTCGTCATTGTCGTCGAACCGGATCTGGCCAATCTGCGCAATGCCAAGAACATGGCTGATGCCATCAAGGCGCTGCGCCCCACCGATGCCGGTCCCAAGCTGGTGATCAACAAGTTCGGCGTGCCCCGCCGGCCCGAGATCGGTGCCAATGAGTTCGCGTCTTCGGTGGAGTGTGAACTGATCGGACAGATCGGCTTCGATGCGCAGCTCTTCGGGACAGCCGCCAATAACGGACAGATGATCGCCGAGGTCGCTGCCAACAATAAGATCAACGAGATCTTCTCCAATATCGGCATGCACGTCACTGGCCGGAAGCCGGGCCATGTCGCGGCAAAAACCGGGAGCCTGCTCAAGCTTCCATCCCTGTTCAAGAAGCGGGCCTGAAGCCGGCAAACGTAGAGACCAGAACGGTAGGGACTTTCATGTTTGGCAAGCGCACCACATTTGGCGGCAACACGCCCGGACTGAGCGAGGCACCGCGGCCGGTGGCCAGTCCGTCGCCCGCGCCGGCACCTGCCCCGCAGCGCCGCGCCAGCGACGGCGATGGCATGAGCGCCCGCATGCGGACCACCGATGAAGTGCTCGATGTCCGGGCACCGGCCGATGCCCAGCGCGCCAAGGAATATTTCCAGACCAAGTCCGCTATCTTCAATGCGCTGATCGACAGCATCGATCTCAGCCAGCTCGCCACCATGGAGACCCAGTCGGCGCGTGAGGAAATCCGCGACATCGTCGCCGAGATCATCGCGCTCAAATCCATCGTCATGTCGATCTCCGAGCAGGAAGACCTGCTTGAGGACATCTGCAACGATGTGCTGGGCTATGGTCCGCTTGAGCCGCTGCTGGCGCGCGACGACATTGCCGATATCATGGTGAACGGCTCGCAGAAGTGCTATATCGAAGTGGCCGGCAAGGTGCGCCTGACCAATGTGCGCTTCCGTGACGACTCGCATCTGATGAATGTGTGCCAGCGCATCGTGTCCCAGGTCGGCCGCCGGGTCGATGAAGGCTCGCCCATCTGTGACGCGCGCCTGCCAGATGGCTCCCGCGTCAACGTCATCGCCCCGCCCTTGGCCATTGATGGCGCTGCGCTCACCATTCGTAAATTCAAGAAGGACAAGCTGACCCTCCAGCAGCTTGTCAAATACAATTCCATCTCGCCAGAAGGCGCCGAAGTGCTGCGCATCCTGGGCCGGGTGCGCGCCAATGTGCTGATCTCAGGCGGTACCGGTTCGGGCAAAACCACGCTGCTCAATTGCCTCACCGCCTTCATCGAGAAGGACGAGCGCGTCATCACCTGCGAGGACTCGGCCGAACTCCAGCTCCAGCAGCCCCATGTAGTGCGGCTTGAAACCCGCCCGCCCAATCTCGAGGGCGAAGGCGAGATCACCATGCGCGATCTCATCAAGAACTGCCTGCGCATGCGGCCCGAACGCATCATCGTCGGTGAGGTACGTGGCCCCGAAGCCTTCGATCTGCTCCAGGCCATGAATACCGGCCATGACGGCTCGATGGGCACGCTGCACGCCAACTCGCCGCGCGAAGCTCTTTCACGTCTGGAATCGATGATCACCATGGGCGGGTACGCCCTGCCCAGCCGGACCATCCGCGAGATGATCGTGTCGTCCATCGACGTGATCGTCCAGGCCGCCCGCTTGCGCGATGGCTCGCGCCGCATCACCCATATCTCCGAGGTGCTGGGCATGGAAGGCGATGTCATCGTCACCCAGGACGTCTTCCTTTATGACATCATGGGCGAGGACGCCAACGGCATGCTGCTGGGCAAGCATCGCTCCACCGGTATCACTAAGCCGCAATTCACCGAGCGCGCCCGCTACTTCAACGAAGAAGCCAATCTGGTCGAGGCGCTCGAAAAGGCCAATATCGAAGAGCACGAGATTTTGGGACGCTAGCCATGATTACGCTCGCTCTTGTCGCGCTTTTCGTCGTCACCATCGGGGCAGCAGGATTTGCACTGGTGCCTTCGGCCCTGGGCAACAAACGTGCCGAACAGCGCATGAAGGCCTTTCAAGGCGACATCCGGGCCAATCGCCGCGAAGCCGATGCCAGCCGCACGCGTGAAGACCGTCGCCGTTCCGTGCAGCAGGCTCTCAAATCCCAGACCGACGAGTTGAATGCTAAGAAGCGCCTGAGCCTGTCTGACCTGATCTTTCAGGCCGGCATGACCATCAAGCCCGCAGCCTTCATTCGCAACAGCATCATTTTCGGCGTCGTGCTGTTTGTGGCGCTCGTCATTGTCCAGGTGCCATTCTATTTCGCCGCGATCTTCGCGGTCGCGGGCGGCTATCTGTTGCCGCGCTTTTATGTTTCGCGCCGTCGGAAGAAATATCAGGACCGCTTTCTCGATGAATTGCCCAACGCCGTTGAGGCCATCGTACGGGGCGTCAAGACCGGTCTGCCGCTCAACGATTCCATGCGCGTGGTGGCCAAGGAGACCAAGGAGCCGGTCAAGTCCGAGTTCGCACGCGTGCTGGATCAGCAGAGCTTTGGCCAGTCCATGACTGAAGCCGTGCAGGTCTTGCTCGACCGTGTCCCGCTGCCCGAAGTCAATTTCTTCGTGGTGGTCATTTCCGTGCAGCAACAGGCCGGCGGCAATCTCTCCGAGGCGCTGGGCAACCTGGCGCGCGTGCTGCGCAACCGCAAGAAGATGAAGCAGAAGGTCAAGGCCATGTCCTCCGAGGCCAAGGCCTCGGCCGGCATCATCGGCTCGCTGCCCTTTGTCGTGGCCACCCTGGTGTCGCTGGTCACGCCCACCTATTTGCTGCCGCTATTCGTCACGCCGGTGGGCAATATCTGTCTGGCTGTCGGCGTTCTGATGCTGGCCACCGGCATTTTCGTGATGAACCGCATGGTGCAGTTCGAAGTTTGAACCGGGGTCGTCATCCATGAACATTGTCGAGCTTCTGACCCAGCGGGATTTCCTCATCGCCGTGCTGGCGGCTGTTTCTGCGGCGGCTGTGGTTTTCACCTTCGGCTCGTCAATGATTGTTCGCCAGGACATGAAAAAGCGTATCAAGCGCGTCGCAGTCGAACGCGACCGGATGCGCGCGGAGGAAATGGTTCGCCTGCGGGGGGCTGGTGGCAATACCGATGGCCGAAGCTCCATCCGGCGCGGCAAGGAGCCCAAATCCTATATGAAGCGCGCCGTCGAGCGCTTCGATCTGAAAAAGGCCTTCCAGGACGATACCACCGTCGACAAACTGGCCATGGCCGGGCTGCGCGGGCAGGGCGAACTGACCAAGTTCCTGTTTCAGCGCCTGGTTTATCCCATCGGCGTCTTTGCCTTCGCCGCCTTCTATCTGCTCTTCGTGACGCCGGGCGACCGCCCAGTTTACCTCAACCTGATCTATGCCATCGGTGCGGGCCTGGTGGGGGCCTATCTTCCCTTGCTTCTCCTCAGGAACCGGACCCAGAAGCGCCAGACCTCCATCCGGCGCTCCTGGCCGGATTGTCTCGATCTGCTGCTGTTGTGCGTCGAAGCCGGCATGTCGATGGAACATGCCTTCAAACGTGTCGCCAAGGAAATCGGCGGCCAGTCCGCTGAACTGGCCGAGGAGCTGACGCTCACCACGGCGGAACTGTCTTTCCTCGAAGACCGCACCCGCGCCTACGAGAATCTGGGCCGCCGCACCGGCCTTGATGGCGTCAAATCGGTGATGACCGCGCTCATCCAGGCCGACCGCTACGGCACCTCTGTGGGCCAGGCCCTGCGCGTTATGGCAGAAGAGGGCCGCGAAGCGCGCATGATGGAAGCCGAAAAGAAAGCCGCTGCGCTGCCCCCCAAGCTCACAGTGCCGCTGATCCTATTCTTCCTGCCGGTGCTGTTTATCGTCATCCTCTCCCCGGCCATGATTCAGGTCTTCACCGGCTCCGTCGCAACGACCATGGGCGGCGGCTAAACCAACCTATGGAGACGGACGCTGGTCCGTCCTGGCCGAATTGCTCGGTCAGCTCGATCGGCAGATCCTCAGGGCTACGGGCGTGGACGAGCTCCATGTAACCAAGCCATGCGGCGGCATTGGTTCACGCAACCAACCTATCGAGTTGATTGAGCAGGGACTGGAGAGTGTTAGCTCTTCCCGATCACGTCCCAGCGGTTCTGCTGGGTAAGAAGAGCCCGGACATAGGCCATATTGGCTTCGACCTGTTCGGGCGGCAGCTCGGCGGCATAGAGGGCGCGGCACTCGTCGAACCGGCCTTGCAGGCCCACCACCAATGCCAGGTTCTGCCGCGTCTGCGTATTGGCGCCGCGCATCTGCACCGCCCGGCGTAGATGCTTCTCTGCGGCCACCAGATCATTGGTCATGGCATAGGACAGACCCAGATTGGTCTCGATCGAGGCCTCGCCCGGCGCACTTACTCCGGCCTGCACATAGATCTTGCGAGCCTCCTCGTGCCGACCGGTCTGGTCCAGCGTGGCGCCCAGCACCAGCAGTGCGTTCCAATCCGGTGCATCGGGCCGGATTACGTTGCGCAGCACCTCGATGGACTGCTCGAACCGCCCGGCTGCCGTCAGGGCCTTGGCATAGGCCACGCTTATGGCGACATCGCCACTATGGTGCGGCATCGCCTGTTCCAGTGCCGCTGCCGCCTGCTGTGGCTGACCAGCCGCACGCAGCGCCGCTGCATAGTGAATGACAACTGCGCGGTCCTTCGGATTGGCGCGATAGCGTGCAGTCAATTCACCCAGATTGGCGTTGCTCTGTGCCGCGCTCATGCCGGAGTAATCGGTGCTGGCCAACTGGCCGCGATTGGACGCGCAGGCCGAAAGCACAAGCGCTGCAACACCTGCAAGGAGCAGGGGGCGCAATATTCCGCTGATCCGTCCTGGGTTGAACAATCTGCACTCCGGGCCGCTGTCGGGCCATATGATCTCTCCCAAGAGCAATAGATCATTAACCCTAACGCGCGGTTAAACCGCGATCCTGTGGCGTTGTGCGCACGCATGGTCCCGGCTAGACATGGGTGACCAAACGGAGTTCTGACATGACTGACCAAGCCGCCACCCCACTCATTTTCATTCCCGAGAACGGGGTGGAGGCTGGACCGCTGGATGATGGGCAGCGGGCCTGGGCCAAGGCCAATGGATTTGCCGGCCAGCGCGGGCGCCTGTTGGCGATGCCTGACGCCAAGGGCGGCATTGCGGCTTGGTTGTTCGGCACCGGCCCGGAGCAAGGGCGTCCCGTTTTTGTGGCCGGTCTGGCGTCTGCGAGCCTACCTGAGGGCGACTATCAGCTGCAGGGCAGTTTCGGCGATCCGACCTTGGCCTCTATTGCCTTCCGCCTCGGCGCCTATCGTTTCGAATCCTATCGCGCCGCGCCGCCGGCGCCGCGCCTGGTTCTGCCCGAAGCGGCCGATGCCGGGGAAGTTGAGCGGCAGGTTGCGGCCGCCAGCCTGACGCGCGACCTGATCAACACCCCTGCCAATGATCTGGGCCCCGATGCCCTTGAAGCCCGGGCGCGGGATCTGGCCACCCGCCACGACATGAGCATCGCCGTCATCAAGGGCAATGAACTGCTCGAACAGAATTTTCCGATGATCCACGCCGTGGGCCGCGCCAGCGCCCAAGCGCCGCGCCTCATCGATCTGCGCTGGGGCAAGGAAACCGATCCCAAGGTGACTTTGGTCGGCAAGGGCGTCACCTTTGACACTGGTGGTCTCGACATCAAGTCGGCTGCCGGCATGCTGATGATGAAAAAGGACATGGGCGGTGCAGCCAATGTGCTCGGGCTTGCCCATGCCATCATGGATGCCGGGCTGCCGCTGCGCCTGCGGGTACTGCTGCCTGTCGTCGAGAACGCCATCGCCGGCAATGCCTTCCGTCCCGGCGATGTCTTGCGCTCGCGCGCGGGCATCAGCGTGGAAATCGGCAATACCGATGCAGAAGGCCGGTTGATCCTTGCCGATGCACTTGCCCTGGCCGATGAAGAAAAGCCGGACTTGCTGATCGATATGGCAACGCTGACCGGCGCAGCCCGCGTCGCACTCGGGCCTGAATTGCCCGCGCTTTATTCCACCGATGACAGCGTGGCGGCAGGTCTTGCCGCAGCGGGTTTGGCATCCGAAGATCCGCTCTGGCCCATGCCGCTTTGGTCACCCTATTCGAGCCTGCTCTCCTCTCGCATCGCCGATCTGAACAATACTGCCAGCGGTGGACATGCCGGGTCCGTCACCGCGGCCTTGTTCCTCAAGCGTTTTGTCAGCAAGGCGGCGGCCTGGGTGCATCTTGATATTTTCGGTTGGGCCCCCGATGCACGGCCCGGTCGTCCGGTCGGCGGCACCGACCAGGCAATCCGCGCGATCTACGGTCTGCTCCGGCAGCGTTACTCGGCCTGAAACGGTGCCATTGAGCCAGGAATGATATCGGTGCCGGTGGTCCGCTCGATCACCTGATCGGTCACTTCCGTACCATGCTTGGGAAACAGCAGCGGCGCGGCGGCAAAGCCGCCGATTACCGCGACCAGCATCACCCAGCCGGCCCACTTCTTGTGCTTTTCGATAAAGGCGCTGGCCGCCGGTCCAAAGAAATAGAACAGGCCGCACGGGACGAAGAAGCGCAGGCCACGACCGATAAAGCCGTAAACGACAAAGGTCCAGATATCGACCCCCGCTACGCCGCTGGTGATGGTGATGATCTTGTAGGGAATGGGCGTGACGGCGCCGATCATGATCATGAACGGGCCGTTGGAAACAAAGCTGTCGCGCAATTGCTCGAAACTCGCGCCAGCGCCATAGAACTCCACGATGCTCTTGCCGATGGTATCGAACAGGAAATAGCCAATCGCATAGCCGAAGATCCCGCCCACCACCGACGAAATGGTGCAGATGGCGGCAAGGCGCCAGGCGCGCCGACGGTCCGCCAGGATCATCGGCGCCAGCATCACCTCGGGAAATATCGGCACGATCATTGCTTCAAGAAAGCAGATCAGCGCCAGGATCGGCTCGGCCAGCGGGTGCCCCGTGGCGGCCTTCAGCCGATCATAGAGCCCCGGTTTCTCCTGCTGCGCTGCATCGGTCATGCCCCTCGACCGGCTCCCTTTGTTTTCATCCAGCCTGCTTGAACGACACACTGGCTCCTGACCAGTGAATTTTATGTGTCGATCTAATATCCTCGCGTGCGGTCGACCACATTTGGCAGCGCCTTGCCCGCTTCGTGCTCAGTGAGCACCTTGGCAAAGTAGCGCACGCCGCTCTGCTCGTTGGAGATAGCAGCGATATGGGGGGTGATATAGCAATTCTCAATGTCCCAGAGCGGGCTGTCCTGCGGCAGGGGCTCGGTCTCGAACACATCAAGGCTGGCTGCGCCAAGCGTGCCATCCCGGAGCGCCGCCGCAATATCGGCTTCCTTCTGGTGCCCGCCCCGCGCCGCATTGATGATCACCGGCCCCCCGGCGAGCCGGTCGCGTCGTAGTTTGGAAAAAGTGCTGCGATTGAGAATGCCCGTGGTTTCCGGCGTCAGCGGCAGCAGATTGACCAGAATATCGGTGCCAGAGAGGAAATCGTCGAACTCTGCCTGGCCGGCAAAGCCCTCTACTCCATCCTGCGCCTTGGGGGAGCGGCTCCAACTTCTCAAGTTGAAACCGAGCGGCTTGAGGCGCCTGGCCGCATCCTGACCCAGGACGCCCATGCCCATAATGCCCACAGTAGTCTCGCTCGCGGCGGGGGGATAATACTGGTCCCAGCGGCGCGCTTTCTGGTCGGCCATGAAACGCGTGAACTGCCGGTGATGCATGGTGACATGGGCGACCACATAGTCGCTCATGCGCTGGCTCAGATCCTCGTCGACAAATCGCACAATCGGCGCGTCCGGTAGATTGGGATGCTTGAGCAAGGCATCCACCCCGGCGCCGAGCGACAACACCGCCTTGAGATTGTTCAACCCGTCAAAGGCATTGGCCTCGGGTTTCCAGACAAAGATGTAACGAACGTCCGCCGGATCGAAACTGTCGCCACGCCGCACCACGGGATAGGGGGCCAGCGCCTCGGAAAACGCCTGGGCCCAGCTCGCTTCATCAACATCGGAAAGGTGCAGCAGAAACATCAATAGCGGTCCTTGATATGAAAAAGCCGCACCTGGGGGCGCGGCTTTTGAAAACGCTGGATAGGCGGCGCATAGCCTTACTGGCTAGAGGCCGGTGCGTCCGGGCTAGCCGGCGAAGTTTCCTGCACGGGTGTGCCTTCCACCGGACTGTCCGACTGGGTGGTTGTCGGCGTCTCCACAACAGCGGCGGGCTCGGTTGTCACGGTCTCTTCGCTGGCCTCTTCAGGCGCAACTATTTCTTCGGGAATGGTCTCGACCTCGGTGACCTCGCCTTCTGCCGGGGCTGCCTCTTCTGCGGGCGCAGCCTCCGGTTCCGGGAACGGTACCGGGTCGCTCGCCAAGGTCTGCAGATAGGCCAGGATGTCGGCACGCTCTTCGGGCGAGCGGACGCCGGCAAACGCCATCTTGGTGCCTGGCGCATACTCGCGCGGATTGGTCAGGAAGGCATTGAGGTTTTCATAGGTCCAGGTCTGCCCCTCGGCCCGCTGCTGCAGCAGGATGTCCGAATAGGCGAAGCCTTCCATATGCGCCTCGAGAGCGCCAACAATGTTATAGAGATTTGGGCCCTGCTTGGCCGGCTCACCCTCACCAAACGTGTGGCAGCTCTGGCACTTGCGAACGGCGGCGGCGCCATTGTCGACACTGGCACTCGCCAGTAGCACCGGCAGCGGAGTCTCGGGCACTTCTTCCACCGGCGCGCCGGCTTCGGCCACTACCGGTTCGGGCAAGGCATAGCCGGGGCCGCGGTTCTCGATCGGGTGATAGATGGCTTCAGCCAGAAACCCTACACCCATAACGAACAACAGGGTGCCGAGCACGGCGCCGATGATCTTGTTTAGCTCAAACGAATCCATTTGGTCTCTCTGCCGGTCCATCCCCTGTGGACAATTTCCCGAGTCCGCCCAAACTGCGATTCCATAACAGAATCTGCCTCAACCGGCCGGCTCGACGCGCGCGGAACATAGTATCAAGACCACTTCGGGCGCAACAGGTCAAACCGCCGCGGCGCCGACCGCGTAGTGGAAAATGGCATCAACGGTGCGATTTTGCATGCCCCCGCAGGGGCGGGCTGCAGATTGACTCCATAGTACGTCCGCGCCACAACCCGCCTGCCTTAGTTTTCAGGGATGACCATCCAATGACCAAGAAGATCGCTTTCCAGGGTGAACCCGGGGCCTTCAGCCATGCGGCGGCCCTTAACGTGTTCCCCGAGGGCACCTTCCTGCCCAATGTGACCTTCGAAGAAGCGATGGCTGGGGTTCAGTCTGGCGCCGCCGATCGAGCTGTGCTGCCGGTCGAAAATTCCCTTTATGGCCGGATCACCGACATCCACCATCTCTTGCCTGAAAGCGGCCTGTTTATAGTCGGCGAAACCTATCTCCGCATCGAGATGAACCTTCTGGCGTTGCCGGGGGCCACACTGGACGAAATCAAGGCTGTGCAATCACAGCCTCCCGCATTGGGCCAGTGCCGCAGGTTTATCGCAGCGCACAATTTGCGGACGATCAACGGCACAGACACGGCTGGCTCTGTTCGTGAAGTTGCCGCACGGGGCGACCGTACCACGGCGGCCATCGGTTCGCGGCTCGCCGGCGAAATTTACGGGCTTAGCCTGTTGCAGACAAACATCGAGGACGAGGGCCACAACACCACCCGCTTCCTTGTCATGTCGCGCACCAAGGATGAGGCGCCCAACAAGGGCAAGGTGAAGACCACCTTCGTCTTCCGCGTGCGCAACGTGCCGGCCGCGCTCTACAAGGCGATGGGCGGCTTCGCCACCAACGGCGTCAACATGACCAAGCTGGAAAGCTACATGGTCGGCGGAGCCTTCACCGCCACCCAGTTCTACGCCGACATCGAAGGCCACCCCGACGACGTCAGCGTCCAGCACGCTTTCGAGGAACTGGGTTTTTTCACTGACTATTTCCGCATTCTCGGCGTCTATCCGGCTGCCGATTGAACAGGAAGTCCGGCGACCGTTTTCACTCTGGCGACCGCTTGCGTCTGGCCTTTCGGCTTGCGGGAATTGGTTGGCCTGGCAGCGACCTACTGATTTCCCTTATCTGGGCGCACGCCATATCAATCGGAACAGGTTTGCCGAAGAAATATCCCTGTCCGATATCGCAGCCCGTACCCTGAAGCAGTTCCAGCTGCTTGCGCGTTTCCACGCCTTCGACGACGACCTTTGCGCCGGTCTTTCTCGCTAGGACGAGAACGGCCTCGATGACCGAGAGGCCGATGGAGCCGGCGTCGAGGTTTCGCACGAAGGCGCGATCAATCTTGATTTCGTCCCAGTGGAACGTCGTCAAATACGAAAGCGACGAATAGCCCGTGCCAAAGTCATCCAGTGCCAGGGAAACACCCAGATAGCGGAGTTCGGAAAGCACGGCGATGGGCTGCTTTGGATCGGCCATCATCACCGACTCCGTAACCTCGAGCTTCAGCCTTTCCGGCGAAAGCCGCGTCGCCATAAGGGCGTCCGCCGTGGTCTCCATGATTTCGCCCTGCATGATCTGGATGACCGACAGGTTCACCGCGACCTGAACGTCGGGCGGCAAACGCTGAGCGTCCCTGCAGGCACAGGCGATCATGTGCTTGCCGATGTCCACAATCTGCCCGGAGGCTTCTGCGATCGGAATGAACTCGTCCGGCGGGATTGGCCCCAGCTGTGCGTGATGCCAGCGTGCCAAGGCTTCGACTCCCACCACCGCGCCGGTCCCCAGGTCGACCTGGATCTGGTAGTGCGGCGTGATTTCACCCTTGCCGATGGCATGCCGCAGATCATTTTCCAGGGTCAGGCGGCGCTCGACCATCTCGCGAAGCGATTGATCATAGACGGAAACTGAGCCTTTCTTTCGCGCCTTGGCTTCGCTCTGCGCCAGATCTGCGTCTTCGAGAAGCCCGCGCACGTTCGGGTTCTGCCGGGTAGAAATGGCTATCCCTGCCGTCGCACCGATCGTCACCGAGCTGCCGTCAATTTCAAATGGCCGCTTGAGTGCTTCCAGCGCACGATCTGCGATGGCCTGGGCCTCCGCCTTGTCGCTCAGGTGCAAGAGGGCTGCGAATTCGTCACCACCGAGCCGGGCGACAACATTGCCCGGCTCGGTGGAAATCATCTCTTCAAGCCTTTTGGCTGCCGCTATGAGCAACTTGTCGCCAAACATGTGGCCCCAGGTGTCATTGATCAGCTTGAACCCGTCCAGATCGAACACAATTACCGCCGTATGGCTGGCGCCTGTGCTTTTTGGCTGGTGCGTGTCTGGAAATGCCGTCCGGTTCGCCAGGCCCGTCAGTGGATCGTGATGCGCCAGATAAGCAAATTTGTCTGCCGCGCGGCCCACTTGTCGGTGCGCCCGGCGCAGGGTCCGGTTCTGGAAGGCCGACACGATCAGCATGATGCCCGCCGAGATCAGCGCCGTGATCACCAGATAATGCTGGGTAGCTTGCTTTTCTGTCAGCGTTTGGCGTATCGCCGCCGCCTTGTTGACGGCGGAATCGGTCGCCTCCGCGCCAATTCTCTCGATGATGGCGCCGACCGGTGCCAATGTGTCCAGCAATCGTGAAGCTGTATCGGTGCTGTCCAGATTGGACATTTCAGCATCGACCGACTCCAAAAGGTTCATCAGCTGGTCATAGGCTCGCCGGCTTTCGGGGTTGGACGCCAGGAATTCGCCATAGCCGCCAACATCCCAGCTATCAAGCCGTCCCAGCAGGATTTGATAGTATAGTTGGGTGCTGTCGGCGTCGGCCTGCCGGCCCAGGGCCGCGTAGCGCGCGAGATAGGACTCCAGCTGCGCCGCTTCAATCCGGCCATGGGCACCGATCCACGACACATCAAAGCGCATGGAGTTCCGCACGGCAGTGGCTGTGTCCTCGACCACGCGCGCATGCAGCACCGTCGCAATGCCCAGCACCACGATGATCACGACCGCGAATTGTCGAAACCAGACGAATTGCAGCATGGCCAGCCAGGGTCTCGTGTTTATTTGATCGTAATGCTGCGAACCTGCCACGCCGATCGGGCATGGTAGAGATCGGTCTGCAGCTCCCCGAACTCATCGAACGGGTAGATGATGAACAGCGGTCCCTTGTTGCGCACCGTCAGGTATTCGCCATCCTGTTTCAGTGCCAGAAGCACCGGATAGGCGGAGAAGTCCGACAGCGGGATTGTGGTGCGATAATTGTTCAGCGCCAGAACGTCGGCCTCTGTCCCTTCGGCACCCACGTGAGCAAGCAGCATATCCATCGGGACGCCCTCAAATACGGGACTGCCGTCATGCCAGGGGGTGCCGGTAACTGTTTGGCCCGATCCGATTGCCTCAAGCTCGGACCGCGTGAAATCGCGCGCGACACCGCCTTCAATGGCGCCATCAATGGTGAGAATGACCGGGTCTGATTGCGCCAGTGCCGCAGAGAAAACCGCGCTGGTAGCGAGCAGAACGGCCGAGAACAGCAGGATTATCGTCTTCATATGTGCCTCTCGGATTTATTAAGTTCCCACACTGCGGCAATTCTTGAAACTTCAGGTAAACGTATCCCGCCGTTTTCTCTCCAATTTCTTCATCCGTGAATTGACATGACTTGCGCAGTCCGGCGCATCGTCTCGCCCGTTGACTCGCGGGCGGCCCCGGCTATGGTCCGCGCGACGAAAATCACCCAGCCGCTCAGGATCCCTATGTCGTACACCCAGCTTGCCCAGACCATCGACACCGCCTTCGAGAACCGCGCCGAGGTAAACTTCTCGACCACGGGCGAAGTGCGTGATGCCGTCAACGAAGCGCTGAACCTGCTCGACAGCGGTCAGGCCCGTGTCGCCGAGAAGGTCAACGGCACCTGGCAGGTCAATCAGTGGCTCAAGCGCGCCGTGCTGCTCTCCTTCCGCCTCAACGACAATGAGCCGATGACCGGCGCCCCGCAGGGCTCCACCTGGTGGGACAAGGTGCCGACCAAGTTCGAGGGCTGGTCCGACAATACCTGGCGCGAAGCCGGCTTCCGCGCCGTGCCCGGCGCTATCGTCCGCCGCTCCGCCCACATCGGCAAGGGCGCCATTCTCATGCCCAGCTTCGTCAATCTGGGGGCCTTTGTCGATGAAGGCACCATGGTCGACACCTGGGTCACGGTCGGCTCCTGCGCCCAGATCGGCAAGAACGTGCACCTTTCCGGCGGCGTCGGCATTGGCGGCGTGCTCGAGCCGCTCCAGGCCGGGCCCACCATCATCGAAGACAATTGCTTCATCGGCGCCCGCTCGGAAATCGTCGAGGGCGTGGTCGTGGGCGAAGGCTCGGTGATTTCCATGGGCGTCTTCATCGGCGCCTCCACCAAGGTGGTGAACCGCCAGACCGGCGAAATCCACATGGGCCACGTCCCGCCGTATTCGGTGGTGGTCTCGGGCTCGCTTCCGGGCAAGCCATTTCCCGATGGTACACCTGGCCCCAACCTTTACTGTGCCGTCATCGTCAAGACCGTCGACGCCCAGACCCGCTCCAAGACCGGCATCAACGACCTGCTGCGCGACTAGGACAAACGCCGGTGCTGGTCCGATTCGCCCTGGCGTCCTACTCTTTGAAGAACCGGAACTGATTCCGGTTCATCAAGGGGGAATGAAGATGGACGATATCAAAGCGCTTCTGACCACCACCGACGGCCGCATCGGCCGTCAACAGTGGTGGATCGGTATCGTTGTGCTGATCGTCGTGTCGATAGTTGCCAGCATTGTGCTGAGCATTCTCAGCTTCGGCAACGGCACGGTGATGGCCTGGTTCGGCGTGCTCATCAACTTGGCGCTGATCTGGCCCAGCTATTGCGTCGGCATCAAGCGCCGCCACGATCGCGACAATAACGGTACCGATCTGACGATCCTGATCGCCGGGTCTGTGCTGCTCAACCTGCTGACAGCAACGGGTGTCGGGACCTCCATGACGGACATGGGGGGCATGATGATGCCGGTTCCTACCATCTGGCTGGGCGCTCTCAACGTCATCTTTGCCGTTTTCGCAATCTACATGCTGGTCCAACTAGGCTTCCTCAAAGGCACCGCCGGACCCAATAGCTATGGCCCCGATCCGCTGGACGGTGCCACCAGGACCGAACCGGAGCTGTCGTGACCATCGACCCTGCTGATCTGCTCGAACGCCTCATCGCCTGCCCCTCGGTAACCCCCGAGGAGGCGGGCGCGCTCGATCTGTTGGAGGCCGAACTCGCGGCCATCGGCTTTGCCCTCACCCGCCTGCGGTTCGAAGGCGATGGCTCCTATCCGGTCGACAATCTTTTTGCCTCCAGAGGGCAGGGCGGTCGCCGTCTGCTCTTTGCCGGCCACACTGATGTCGTCCCCCCCGGAGACAGCGCGCACTGGACCACTGACCCATTCACGCCCCGCATTGCCGATGGCAAAATCTTCGGCCGAGGGGCCGCCGACATGAAATCGGGCATCGCCGCCTTCGTTGCCGCCTGCGCCGAAATCCCGCCCGAAGCCGGCACGATCCAACTCGCCATCACCAATGACGAGGAGGCCGACGCCATCAACGGCACCGACAAGCTGATCGCCTGGATGGCCGAGAACGGCCACCATTTCGACTTCGCCATTGTCGGCGAACCCAGCTCCACGGAAGCTCTGGGCGACAGCATCAAGATCGGTCGGCGCGGTTCCTTTTCAGGCAAGGTCACTGTCACCGGCACGCAAGGTCATGTCGCCTATCCGCACAAGGCCAACAATCCGCTGCCGATCCTGGCCGCTGTCGCTACGGCACTCTCATCCGAAAAGCTCGACGCCGGTACCGATCATTTCCCCGCTTCCAATCTGGAATTGACCACCATCGACGTCGGCAATTCGGTCGGCAATGTCATTCCCATGAGCGGAAGCCTGCGCTTCAACATTCGCTACAACGACACCTGGACCCCCGACACTTTGGCCGATTGGGTCCGTGCCCGCCTCGCCAGCGTCGATCCCAGCGGCACCGACATCGCCTTTGATATCTCGGGCACGCCCTCCCGCGCCTTCCTCTCCCCGCTCGGCACCGATATTGAAACGCTTTCGTCGGTCATCGCCCAGCGTAACGGCAGGCCTCCCGAATATTCCACCGGCGGTGGCACTTCGGATGCGCGCTTTATCGCCCAATATGGCCCGGTGGTTGAATGCGGGCTGGTTGGTCCATCCATGCACAAGGCCGACGAACACATTGCCCTCGCCGATCTCACCGGGCTGACGGAAATCTATGCTGCTTTCATGCAGCGTTTCTTCGCCGGGGCTTCGATATGAAGATCATCAGCGCCCTGCGCCAGTCGGTCTATGGCTGGATCATGATTTTGCGCAACGAGGCGGACTGGCAGGCGCGCTTTCGCTTTACCAGAGCGGGCCTCGTAACGGCCCTGGTTCTGTTCTACTTGTTTGCTTTCTTAGCCGTGGTGTTGGGCTCACTCAGCTATGGGGTGCCGACCCTGGGCGAACTCATCGCAACGCTGGCGTTCCAGTCCCTTTTCCTCGCGGCGCCGCTGATCGGCATCTACGGGACTCGCTACGCCTTGCGCCAGCATGAACCTGTGCTGCCGCTGCTGATCCCCAGCATTTACGCGCTGACCTTCTATGTCGGCCTGGGGGCTTTGCTCTCGCTCACGATAGGGTTCCTGTTGCCGCTGCTCTGGGTGGCGCTGATATATATGCTCTTTCGCCTGGGGCGAATGGCGGGCAGGTGGAGCATAGGCGTTTCGGTCGCCTTTGCAGTATTGACGGTACTGCTCCTTGCCGGAACGCCCATCGCACTCTACATCATGCCAGCACCCGTTCCCGCCGTCTGAGACGAGTCTGTTCCTTGCCCCAGTCCTCACCGACCTTTGTTGAAGAAGCTCTGGACGCCGCCCGCGGCGCTTGGGCCCTGGTGTTGGGGCGGCAGAATGCGGCCAGCTATTTCGATTTTTCCCAACGCGGCCTGATCGGTAGTTTCATTGCCCTGGTGCTGGCCATCGCGGTCAGCGTTTTCGGCCCGCAATTGCTTGGCGTCGGCTCGCCTTCCGGTACGGCTGCTGGTATGACCCTGCTCTCGGGGCTACTGTTCGCCCTGCAGATCGGCGCGGCCTATATGGTCCTGCAGATGATGGGCCGGCTCGATGGCTTCCTTCCCTATCTGGTGGCTGACAACTGGGTTAACTTCTACGTCTCGCTGATCGGCGCGATCAGCATCGTCCTGCTTGGCGGCAGTGACATCATGCTGCTGGTCGTGGGTTTGCTCAGCATCATCATCGAGATCAACATTGCCCGCCGCATTGTCACGCTTGCCCCGGTGCAAATCGCCATTTTCATTGTCGCTCAGGTGGTCGCGCAATTTGTGGGCCTGATGGTGCTGGGTGGCATTATTCTGCAGACCATGGGCCCAGTCTAAGGGTAGTCGACCCCGGTCAGGAACAGGCCGCTTGCCGGCGCCATGGCGCCGCAGCGCGTTCTGTCCGCCGCGTCCAGGGCCGCGCGAAAATCGGCAGGGCTCCACTTGCCCTCGCCTACCAGCTTGAGCGACCCCACCATTGACCGCACCTGATGGTGCAGGAAACTGCGGGCACTGGCGGTAATGGCGATGATCTCGCCATCACCGCTTACCTCGAACGCGTCCAGAGTACGCATGGGCGAGTTGGCCTGGCATTCGGACGAGCGGAAGGTGGTAAAGTCATGGTGGCCCAGAATGAGTTGTGCCGCCTCATGCATTCTCTTCGCATCCAGTAGCTTGGGCACGTGCCAGACCTGGTTTCGCTCTATGGCTGCCGGCGCCCGCCGGTTGAGAATGCGATATTCATAGTGTCGCGCCGTCGCCGAAAACCGCGCCTCGAAGGTGTCGGGTACGGCCTCGCTTTCCACCACCACAATCGGGTGGGGCCGCAAATGGTAATTCAGCGCCTCGCGAATGCGGAACGGGTCCCATTGTTTCGACAGGTCGAAATGCGCCACCTGGCCCAGCGCATGCACTCCGGCATCGGTGCGGCCGGCCGCTTGCGTCGTAATTGTCTCGCCCGAAAAGCCGGCGATTGCCTCTTCCAGCGACTGCTGCACGCTCATCCGGTCCTTCTGCCGCTGCCAGCCGGAGAAGGGGGTTCCGTCATATTCAATCGTGAGCTTGTAGCGCGGCATCAGGTCACTTTAGCGGGCAGCGTCCCGGCGCCGCGCAGGAAAGTCGCCGCATCCATGGCGCCCTTGCCCTCCCGCTGCACCTGGGCCAGGCGCACCGCACCGGAGCCGCACGCTATCGTGAGGTCGTCGTTCAAAAGTGAGCCCGGTACTCCCTCACCAGCAGCCAAGCTCGAACGTAGCGCTTTGATCCGCACGGATTTGCCACCGAGTTCCATTTCGAACCAGGCGCCGGGAAAGGGCGACAGGGCCCGGATCAGGTTGTGTACCTCTTCGGCCGATCGGGCAAAATCGATCCGCGCCTCTGCCTTGTCGATTTTTGCCGCGTAGGTCTCGCCACTCTTGGGCTGCGGGGTGAACTCCAGACTCCCGCGCTCCAGCGCCGCCAGCGCCCGGCCCATCAGGTCGGCGCCCAGCCGCATCATCTGGTCGTGCAGTTCGCCCGCTGTCATGTCGGGCGCGATTGGGATGATCTCGGTCGGCCCCATCGCACCGGTATCGAGCCCTTCATCCATTTGCATCACGACAATGCCGGTCTGCTTGTCGCCAGCCATGATGGCGCGCTGAATGGGCGCGGCCCCACGCCAGCGCGGCAAGAGCGAGCCATGCAGATTAAGGCATCCATATTCAGGCGCCTCGAGAATGGGCTTGGGCAGCAGCAGCCCATAGGCCACAACAACCGCGACCTCGGCCTCCAGCGCCGCGAACTGAGCCTGCTCGTCAGCGCCCTTGAGCGAGCGCGGCGTGAAGACTGGTATACCGAAGGCATCAGCTGCCTCGTGCACCGGGCTCTTGCGCTCGGCCTGACCGCGCCCCGCAGGTTTTGGCGCGCGGCTATAGACCGCCACCACCTCATGCCCGGCCGAGACAATCTCGGTCAGCGTGGGAACGGAAAATTCGGGCGTGCCCATGAAGACAACGCGCATGGGGCAGACTCCCTGGTGTCCGTGCGGCGGTGTAGCGGGTCAGCCCGCGGCGCGCTTGGCGGCCTTGTCGAATTTCTTGATGACGCGATCGCGCTTCAGGCGGCTGAGGTAATCGATATAGAGCACGCCATCGAGGTGATCGAGCTCATGCTGAATGCATACGGCCAGCTTGCCTTCGGCCTCTTTCACCACTTCCTGCCCTTCGAGATCGGTGTAGGTCACCGTCACGTCATTGGGCCGCTCGACCTCGTAGTAGAGTTCGGGAATGGAGAGGCAGCCTTCCTCGGTCACCTGCATCTGGTCACCAAATGCCGTGATCTCGGGATTGATCATCACCAATGGATCCGCCGGCTCACCTTCGCCGGCCAGATCCATCACCACGATGCGCTTCATCACCCCGATCTGCGGGGCGGCCAGGCCAATGCCCGGGGCGTCATACATGGTGTCGAGCATGTCTTTGGCCAGCGACTTGATCTCGTCGTCCACCTCGATGATCGGGTCGGCAACGGCACGCAAGCGTGCATCGGGAATGATCAGAATGGGGCGTACGGCCATGGCAGAAAAGTCCGGCGATGAATGGATTGCCCCCGATATGGCGATTTCCGGCCCTCGGGTCAACTCCGGCCCTGTTCAATCCACCGTGGCAGTAGAACATTTTGCGAACAGCAGAATCGCACTAAGCTCACCTCATGCAAGATCTCGATATGACATTGTTCACCTTGGGTCAGTTCCCCGTCACCACCGCCATGGCGCTGCTGGCGGCAGCCCTGGCTCTTGTTGGCCTGCTGATTGTCTGGCTTGTCACCTCGGCGCGCGCCAACGCGGCCCGGGCTGAAAATCAGGCCCGGGAAACGGCCGAAGGCCTGAAGTCGAGCTTTCTCGACCAGGTCGCCTTCCGTGACACGCGCATCCGGGACCTTGAAGCTCAGCTTGAGAGGGAGCGCGATCGTGCCGCTGACTTGCTCGATGCCGAGCGTGAAAAGTCTGGTGGACTGCAATCGGAACTGGCCGCAATGCGCACCCGGCTTGACGAACAAGCGCGCCAGAACGAAGCGAATTTGAAGCGCTTCATGGAAGCGCGCCAGCAGATGACCGACGAGTTCAAATCCATCGCTGGCGATGTGCTGCGCACTCATGGCGAGACCTTCACCAAGCAGAACCGCGAGCAGGTCGATACGTTATTGAAGCCGCTGCAGGACAAGATCACCGAGTTCCACAAGAACCTGGTTGAAGACCGCTCCGCCATGGGTGAGCGCATTCGTGCGCTGGCCGAGAGCAATCTTCAGATCACCACCGAAGCGCAGAACCTCACCCGCGCCCTGAAGGGCAATTCGCAGACTCAGGGCGCCTGGGGCGAAATGATCCTGGCCACCATTCTAGAGCAGTCGGGGCTGCGCGAAGGCGAACAATATTTCACCCAGCAGAGCCATAGCGGCGATGACGGTCAGCGCCTGCGCACCGATGTCGAAATCCTCATGCCCAATGGCGACCGTCTGGTTATCGACTCCAAGGTCTCCCTGACCGCGTTCGAAACCTTCGTCAACTGTCCGGAAGAGGATCGCGACCAGCACCTGCGCGCCCATATCACCTCGGTGCGCAGCCACATCACAACGCTCGGCGACAAGACCTATCATCGCGCGGCCAAGTCCAGCCTCGACTATGTGATGATGTTCGTGCCCATCGAATCTGCCCTGGCGACGGCCATTCAGCACGATGCCAAGCTGGTGGAGTTCGGCATGAGCAAGGGCGTCATGCTCACCACACCAACGACCCTCATGACGGTGCTACGCACGGTCCGTAATGTCTGGGACATCGAAAAACGTCACCAGAACGCCGAGGAAATCGCCGAAAGTGCCGGTGCACTTTATGATAAAGTGGCGGGTTTCCTGGACACTATGGACAAATTAGGCGGACACATCGGAAAAGCACAGGACAGCTTTGACGAAGCGCGTAAGCAACTTTCGACTGGTCGGGGAAATGTCGTGCGACGTGTCGAGAAGCTGCGCGAACTTGGCGCAAAGGCCAGCAAGGCCATACCCGCTAAATGGGATGGTGGCACCGACGATGCGCCCACATTGCGGCTGGTCAAGGACGAGCCGGGCGACCTCAACTAGTCTGCGCGCTCGACTTCGCTGCGGCTCTTGAGCACTCGGTCACCATCCTCCTGGACGATGAGGTAAGCCGGCTCCTTCCTGCTGGCCTGCCGGGTCACCTCTGTTCCCTTGATCGTTCGGCTGACCTCGCTGGTGAAGCGGTCCACGATCTTGCCGCGCGCTTCATGCGCGCCCCAGTTCCATTTCACTGGCGAACCCTTGCGCAATGCCATGTTGGTCGATCTCCGGTTCCGTTCACAATCGGTATTGGCGGACGAACTCTCCGGGCTTCCCTGCGTTCCGGTTGTGTGGTTCAAAACGGGAGACCCCACATGGTACAAAATCACCATCATCCGGGCAGCCTCGTGCCCCAGGAGACTAATTTCGATAACGCCGATACCCCGGGCATTGCCCAGCCCTACAGTCAGAGTGAGATCGAGGATCTGCTCTATGGCGATGACCGCCCGGCACGAGATCGCTTGGCACGTCTATGGGAGATGCGCCATGAGGCAGCCGAGCGCGAAAGTGGTGACTTCGGTGGTCAGGACCCAGCCTATATGCTCGAGGAACTCGATCGTGCCATCGCCGAATTGCAGCGTGATCTCGATAACACAGAAGAAACGGGCAATATCGACGCCGCCATGTCATCTGATCCCGCCGATCACCTTGATGCCCTATCGCCCGACGATACCGATGCGCGCGATGCCTTGATCGGGGAAGAGGTCTTCTATGAGGAAGACGAGGATGGCCCCGTTGACGATGACAATGCCTGGCACGGCAGCGAGGAATTCGACCCGCATTTGAACTAGGCGAGCATTAATTCGCCAGCCAGCCGCCGCATTCCCAATCCCTCCCCGGCCCAGGGGAGGGCAGGGACAATCAGATCACGGTCCGCGCCTTGAGCGCCTGGCTCAGCGTGCCTTCGTCGAGATAGTCGAGCTCTCCGCCCACGGGCACGCCATGGGCGAGCCGTGTCACACGGATACTTGTCCCCGTCAGCCGATCGGTAATGTAATGGGCGGTTGTTTGTCCCTCTACCGTAGCATTCATGGCGAGAACGATTTCTGAATACTCGTGCGCCCGCGCGATCAGGCCCTCGATATTGAGATCATCGGGCCCCACGCCATCAAGCGGCGATAGGACACCCCCCAGCACATGATAGCGCACCTGGCCCACCCCGGCGCGCTCCAGCGCCCAGAGATCGGCCACGTCTTCCACAACGATCATAATGCCGCTCTCTCCGCGTCGCGGATCGGCACAAATCGAACAGGGTGAGGAGGTGTCGACATTGCCGCACACCTCGCAACTCCTGACCGCGAGCACGGCGCGGTCCAAGGCAGCCGAAAGCGGCAGCATGAGCTGCTCTTTCTTCTTGATCAGGTGCAGCACCGCTCGCCGCGCCGAGCGCGGACCGAGCCCTGGCAGGCGCGCCAGAAGCTGGATCAACTGTTCAATTTCAGGTCCGCCGGAGGCCACAGCGGGGCCAGCCTAAAACGGCAGCTTCATGCCTGGCGGGATCGGCAGGCCGGACGTTACGTCCGCCATCTTGCGCTGGGCTTCAGCTTCGCTCTTGCCCTTGGCGTCGTTGAAGGCGGCAATGATCAGGTCTTCGACCATTTCGGCATCTTCCGGCTTGAGCAATGAAGGATCGATCTTGATGCCCTTCATCTCGCCCTTGCCGCTCAGCGACACGCTGACCATGCCGCCGCCCGAGCGGCCTTCAACCACCAGATCCGCCAATTCGGCCTGCATGGCCTCCATCTTGGCCTTCATCTCGCCGGCGGCCTTCATCATGTTCATGATGTCTTTCATTCGTCGTCCTCTTCAAATGGGGGCGGAGCCAGTTCGGCGGGCGTGGCTTCATCGTCGCGCACCGTCACGTTCACCAGCTTGGCGCCGGGAAATGTTTCCAATATGGCCTTGACCAGTGGATCGTCATGCGCGGCGGCCGTGGCCGCTTCCTTGCGCTGCTCTTTCTCCTGTCGGATGGTCAGTCCTTCAGGCGCCTTGGTCGAGACCATCACCAGCCAGCGTTGCCCGGTCCAGGCCTGCAGGCGCGCCGAAAGCGTAGAGATAATCCCGGGGTCGGCGCCATCGCTCAAGGCGACCTCGATCCGGCCCTGCTCGAACGAAACCGGACGCATCTGGCTTTCAAGTGCCAGCTTGACCAGCACGTCGCGCTTGGCAGCGGCCAGCGCGATAAGGTCCTTGTAGGACGCCACCGTGGCGAGCGCCGGCTGCGCAACGGCCTGTGGCCGCGATGCCGGCACCGCTGGGGAAGGCGCGGCGACGGAGGCAGGCGTTGGGCTGGTCTGCACGGCTTCGACGCGCATCGCGGACGCGCCGCCAGATGGTCCGCGCGGCGCAGGCGGCGCGCTGCCTCCGCCCGAGGGCAGGCTGCCTTGCTGGGTGAGCTTGGAAATTACATCGTCCGGGCTGGGCAGATCGGCCGCATAGGCCAGGCGTATCAGCGTCATTTCGGCCGCCTGCAGCGCATTGCCGGCCCGCCCGGTTTCCTCATTGCCCTTGAACAGGATCTGCCAGGCCCGGGTCAGCGCCCGCATCGGCAGACGCTGCGCCAGATCGGCACCGCGCGTCCGCTCGTCCGGGGTCAGCGAGGCATCATCCGCCGCCGCGGGCACCACCTTGATGCGGGTCACCAGATGGGTGAATTCGGCAAGATCCGCAAGCAGGGTCTGCGGATCGGCGCCCAGATCATAGAGTTCCTTGAGTGCACTCAGGGCCTCGGCGATCCGTCCGCCCATCAAATCTTCGAACAAATCGATGATCCGCGCCCGATCCCCCAGGCCCAGCATGGCCTTGACCGTCGCCGTGCTCACCGAACCATTGCCATGGGCAATAGCCTGGTCCAGCAGTGAGAGGGAGTCGCGCGCCGATCCCTCACCGGCCCGCACGATCATGGCCAGCGCGTCCGGCTCAAAGCCGATGCCTTCCTGGCCCAGGATCTTTTCGAGATAGGCCGACATCACATCGGCCGGAATGCGCCGCAGATCGAAACGCTGGCAGCGCGACAGGATCGTCACCGGCACCTTGCGGATTTCGGTGGTCGCGAAGATGAACTTCACATAGGGCGGCGGCTCCTCGAGTGTCTTGAGCAGCCCGTTGAAGGCCGCCGTCGAGAGCATGTGCACCTCGTCGATCACATAGACCTTGTAGGGGGCCGAGACCGGCCCGTACTTCACCGAGTCGATGATTTCTCGAATATCGCCGATGCCGGTATTGGACGCCGCGTCCATCTCCACCACATCAACATGCCGCCCCTCGATGATCGCGCGGCAATGGGCGCCTTCGGTTTCCAGTTCCAGCGTAGGATGGCGGCCGGTCTCGTCTTCATAGTTGAAAGCGCGGGCCAGAATGCGGGCCGTAGTGGTCTTGCCCACGCCGCGCACGCCGGTCAAAATGAAGGCGTGGTGGATGCGGTTCTGCGAAAAGGCATTGCCCAGCGTCTGTACCATCGCGTCCTGCCCGACCAGTGTCGAGAAGTCGCGCGGGCGATATTTGCGGGCCAGGACCAGATAGGGCGTGGTCTGAGTGTCAGCCATGCGGCCTGTCCTTGTCCTTCTTGCTGGGGAATCTGGCATTGGTCATGCCCGGAACATAGGGCAAGCCGATCCATCTCGCAAAAGGCCATTGCCGATATTGCGCCGCTGGAAGCCCGCTTCTGAACAGGGAATTGAGTAGGAGGCTGGCATCGACCCGTGAGGATCTCGTTGGGGCTGCTTCCTTCCGGACCTGACCCGGTTGGCGAGGAACACGTCCGCGCCAACCTCCCGCCGCCTATATGCGGATTTTGAAACCAGGTTGCAAGGGGGGCGGGATAACGAGAGGCGAGCCCCCCAGCCAGTGACGCCCTCACGCGGGCGTCATGTCGGCAGAATACTGCGTCGAAAGGCCCGCACCAGCGCCTGGTCGAACCACTGTTCATTATCCGTCAGATAGTCATAGGCCGCTTCGGAGGTGGCCGGTTGCTTGTAGGTCCGACGCTCCACCAGTGCCGAAAAGACATCGCAGATGGTCACCATCTTGACCAGGTCCGGCAGGCTGTTACCCATCAGGCCAGCCGGATAGCCAGAGCCGTCCAGCAATTCATGGTGCGATCGCACACTGCTCAGCACATCCGTATTTTGAACGCCGTGCTCCTTGAGAATGGCGTAGCCGATCATCGGATGCCGCCGGACATTGGCGATTTCTGCCGCGTCCAGGGCCGTTTCCTTGTTTAGAATATCAAGTGGTATGAAGGCTTTGCCAACGTCGTGCGCGAACCCGGCTGTGGTCAGGCGAACCTTGTCTTCGCGCGAAAACCCCAGTGACGAGCCAAACGCGGCGGCCGTGCCCGCCACCAGCAGACAATGCTGGTAGGTCAGATTGTCGTAGGACAGCACTTCATTCATCCAGTGCTGGATGCCCTCTGCCTCGATCGCGTCGAGGACGGCCTGAGCGCCCGCATCGATCAGCCCGCCATGATTGCCGGCGGCGTTCCATGTGTTGGGCTCGAGCAGGTCTTCGATAGCGCGCTGCGTTTCGGGCGGTACGCAGCTTTGATGGGCGTTGAGAAACGGAAACTTGGCCATCAGCTGCCTGAGCGCGGCGTTGATACCCTCCTCACCGCTGAGCAGGTCGCTGGCCCCCAAAGCCCGGGCCTGGGATTCGGTGTGGTGGTTTCTCTCCCTTAGCAGGAAAACGACCGGACTTTCAGCCGAGCGATGCACGGCCAGTGCCGAGCGCAGCTGGTGGGCACTTGCGAAATTCTCTAGATCGACGTCACACAGGATCACTGCATTGTCGATTCTGAAGGTGGGCGCTGACCGAAGCGGAAACATGCGACATATGCCGCGCATGATCAGCCGCTTGAGTTCACCCTCCTGTACCAGTTCCCGATCCGTGAACAGCAACAATTGTTTGCCCTCCGGATATCAGAAGGCCATGCGAATATTGAGGAGTCGTAAAGATTTCAGCTCATCGGTGTTCGATATAAAGACAAATTCGCGGCACGAAAGTATTCGCATGCGCGGCGCGGCGGTAATTTCCGGTTCGGGTCGGCTCTGGGCCGCTTCCACACTCGTGAACCGATTGGCCCTGCCTCGCCCTTGCTCGAGACCCTTCCGCTGGTTATGCCCTTCTTAGGCCTTTGCCGACAGAGTGGTCCTCTGCTTCGCTTTAATAAGGCCGGGCAGAATGGGCGCTGAGGTGTAGCGCCATCCAAACGGGAGTTTGTCTTGTCTAAACGTCGCCATCCGACATCCCTGCGCACCTCCAGCGAGGACGTTGCCGTCTCGCGCAAGGCGCCTGACACGCCTCAGACGCGCAGCGCTGCCTATCGCCTGGCCTTTGCCGACGACGAATTCATGACCTCCGAAGATACACGCGGGGTGCGGTTCCAGCTCGAATATCTCAAGCCCGAATTCCGCCTGCGCGAACATGGCATCAATTCGACAGTGGTGCTGTTTGGTGGCGCGCGTATTCCCGAACCAGGCAAGCCGGCCTGGGCAGCCAAGAACGAAACCCAGCGCCGAAATCTCGAGACCGCGTCGCGCTATTATGACGAGGCGCGCAAGTTTGCTCAGTTTGCCTCGCAGACCGCCGCCTCGATGGACTACAAGGAATATGTCGTGACCACCGGAGGCGGGCCGGGCGTGATGGAAGCGGGCAATCGCGGCGCAGCCGATATGGGCGCGCCTTCGATCGGGCTCAATATCGTTCTGCCGCACGAACAGGCGCCCAATCTTTACGTGACGCCGGATCTGAGCTTCAATTTCCACTACTTCGCCACCCGCAAAATCCACTTCCTGATGCGGGCCAAGGCGGTCGCGGTGTTCCCGGGTGGCTTCGGAACACTGGACGAGTTCTTCGAGAGCCTGACCCTGATCCAGACCGGCCGCATGGACCGTATCCCCATCCTGCTGTTCGGCAAGGACTTCTGGACCAAGGTCATCAATCTTGAGGCCCTGGCCGAGGCTGGCACCATCTCCCCGGACGATACCGACCTGTTCACCGTGGTCGATACGGCCAAAGAAGGCTGGGACGTGGTGCGCCAATTCTACAATCTGCCGCAGATGAGCGAGCCGACCTGGCGCGGCGGCTGACAGCGCATAAAACCGGGTCAGACCACGCGCTTGCCGCCGCCCTGATTGGCCAGGCCGCTGATTGTCGCGCGCAGGGCAGCCGGCTTCACCGGCTTGGTGACCACGGCAATGCCGCGATCCTCCGCCAGCGCCCGCACCGCAGGGCTGCGGTCGGCCGTCACCAATGCTGCGGGTAGATGTCCGCCGATATTGTGCCGCAGCCACTCGATCGCATCCAGGCCCGAGGTCTGGTCCAGGTGATAGTCCATCAGCACCAGATCAGGATACCAGCCTTCCAGTAATTGCTCGCGATCGATCTGCTTGAGCGAGAGCGCCGTGCGCACCTCGCAGCCCCAATGGCTGAGCAATCCTTCCATGGCCTCGAGTATGGCGCGTTCATTGTCCACGCACAGCACTTTCATGCTCAGCGTGCCAAAGCTGGGTTCCGGCGCCGCGGCTTCTGGTTGACTGGTCGGCCGGGCATTGCGCACCGCAGGAAGATAGATCGAAAATCGTGAGCCGCTGCCCTCGCGGCTATCCAGCTCCAGTGTTAACCCGAGTGCCGTCACCAGGCGCTGCACGATGGACAGGCCCAGGCCCAGCCCCTGTGCCATGCGCGCGCCGCGTTCGAGCCGGGAAAACTCGGCAAAGACCAATCTGTGCTGGTCCTTGTTGAAACCAATGCCCGTATCGACGACGTCCAGTCGCCAGCGATTGCCGCGTTTGCGCAGCCCCACCAGCACTGTGCCCCCCACCGGGGTATATTTGATGGCATTCGATACCAGGTTTTGCACAATGCGCCCCACCAGCGAGCGGTCCGCCATCACGCTGGCCTTGGTGGCGACGATCCGCAGCGAGATCGAACGCTCCCGGGCCATCGGGGCAAATTCGACCTCGGTTTTCTTGAGCAGGTCCTGCACCTGAATGGGCGCCGGCGCCGGCTTGAGCGCGCCACTGTCGATGCGTGAGATGTCGAGCAGCGCTGACATGATATCTTCTACCGCCGTCAGCGAAGCTTCGATGGAATTGGCCAGTTCGGCAAAGCCGGTCGATTTGGCGCGCTCGATCAGCGTGGACGTATAAAGCCGTGCCGCATTGAGCGGCTGCAACAGGTCATGGCTGGCCGCCGCCAGAAACCGCGTCTTGTCGTGATTGGAAGCGTCGGCCTTGGCGCGCGCCGCTTCGAGCTCGGTATTGACCTGCTTGAGCGCGGCGGTGCGCTCCTCCACCCGCCGCTCCAGGGTCTGGTTGACCTGTGCCAGCTGCTGTTCGGCACGCACCCGCGCGGTCACGTCTGAAAAGCTGACGACCAGCCCGCCATTGGGCAGCCGGCTCGAATGAAATTCTAGGGCCTGGCCGGAATTGCCCCGGCGCTGGGTCACGCTGGTTGGTGCTGCGGTCAGTTCCTTGATCCGCTCGATAGCCAGTTGCGCGGCGTCCCCTGGACCAAGATCACCGCGCTCGGCCATGAACAGGGCTATGTCGAACAGCGCCGAGCCGGGGCGGGTCAACTCCTGGGGTAAGTGCAGCAGACTGTTATAGCGCAGGTTGGACGTCACCAGACGCAAGCCGGCATCGAACACGGCGACGCCCTGCGGAATATGGTCGATGGCCAGCGCAATGGCGCTTGTCGGATCGTGGTCGAGCAGACTCATCTTGATCGCACAATGGCAGGTTGAGGTGTCTCGACCTTATCAGCCCCGGCCCGGCCCGGCGCAAGACCGCCCTTGGAACCATTGCTTTTTCTGCCAAAAGCCTTTCAATCCACGTGTGTTAGCAATCTCAGTCTTCGCTGCTGCGGGGTAGCAGCAATATTTCAAGGGGGATCAAATGAGCATATTCAAGGAATTTCGGGACTTTGCCGTCAAAGGCAACATGATTGATCTGGCCATCGGTGTGATCATCGGTGCTGCGTTCGGGGCCATTGTATCGTCTCTTGTTGACGACATCTTCATGCCGCTCATTGGCCTGTTGCTGGGCGGTATTGATTTTTCGAATCTGTTCGTCGTGCTGTCCAACCCCGATGATGTGGCCGTGCCCTCATTGGCCGTCGCGCAGGAGGCGGGCGTGGCCACGCTCAATATCGGGCTGTTCATCAATGCCGTGGTCAAGTTCACCATTATTGCCATGGTCCTGTTCATAGTGATCAAGGGCATCAATTCGATGAAGCGCGAGGTCGCCAAAGAACCGGTCGAAGCGACGCCCGCGCCCTCCAGGGAAGAAGTGCTGCTCACCGAAATTCGTGACGCCATTCAGGCTGGCGGCAAGGCCTGACCCGGAAGTGCTATTCTGAAAGGCCGGCAACAATGCCGGCCTTTTGTCAGCAACAAACGTAGGAATAAAGTCGTTGACAACCAGCAAACTGAATATATACCTATAGCATAGGTAGTCCATCCTACGGATTCATCGTATCGGACGGCGCCACCACTTAGAGCAAACTACACTTGCGGGACACCTGGGCAGAGGTGCAGCGGGGCGGAAGCGAATGTGCCTTCGCCATGCGGAATGTTGTGCGCCCCGGCGACCGTTTCTGAAGCGAACTTGCCGGAAGGGGCTATGGCATGAACACGCATTCCTACTATCACGCATTTCTCAACCGGGACCGTCTGGTCCATATCGTCGATCCGGATCCGGGCACCTGCGAAGCGCTCAGCGTGCTGTTTCGTCTGGAAGGGTTTCAGACCATCTTTTCGCTTGCATCCGCGCACTTTCGCGCAGCGCTGGAGCGCCGACGGCCAGATGTGGCGGTGATCAATCTCAACCAGGGCGAGGAAGATGGACTGGGCCTGCTGCGTCGGGTCAAGGAGCTGCGCACCGGCGCTCCGGTTGTCATGCTAGCCAACGAACCGCAATTGGAAGCTGCGGTAACCGCCATGAAGCTGGGTGCGACCGATGTGCTCAGCAAACCCATCGACAACGAATTGCTGCTCACTGTCATTCGCGACGCCTTGCGTAAGGATATACATCTGGGCGCCATGCAGGCCGGTGGCCGCCCCGTCGAGGTGCGCGGTTTCTCCCAGCTCACTCCGCGTGAGCGCGAAGTGCTGCAATTGATCACCAATGGCCAGTCCAACAAGGAAGCCGGCCGCGAGCTCGGCATTTCCCCCCGCACCATCGAAGTCCACCGCGCCCGCGTCATGGAAAAGCTCGGCGCCCGCAACACCGCCGACCTCATGCGCATCGTACTGACTTCGTAGCCGGTCCGCAGGATCGATCGCTCCAGTGGAGCGATCGAAGGCAAGAAGGCCATGAGAGCTACGCTCGAATGGCGAGGTAGCCGGTCCGCAGGTTCGATCGCTCCAGTGGAGCGATCGAAGGCAAGAAGGCCATGAGCGCTACGCTCGAATGGCGGTAGCGGGCCAGCAGGGCTGGTCACGCCAGCGGCGTGACCCGAGGAGGGGCTGCGAAAATGGTAATGGCGGCTATGGGGTGGTTAGCTGACTATCGGCTTCTGGCGGAGGGCTTGCTATAGCAGACCAACGGCCGAACGGGTTTTAGGATTCCTCCGAGAGGTCAAGTTTCCGCTGCGGTTCCACTTTGAGGTGCAGGTGCGCTTTTCTTCCTTCTATCCGCTGATGATCGCTATCTGCCTTTCATCAGAAGCTCGGGCGAGCGAACTGGATGTAGAAACGTGGCGGCAACTCTGGACGCGCTGCCGTATCGCCATTGAGCAAGGCGAGAAATTGAACACCCAAGGGTTAATCGACCTCGGGCCTTCCATTATGCGTGTTGCACCTATCACCGTTGAGGGATTGGACACACCGTTGATGCCTGGGTATGAGGTGCGCGAGCAAAGCTGGCAGCCACCCGGTTCTTCGTTCGTCCTGGTGGAAGGGGCATACCCCGATAAGCGACGTTCGTGCGAGGTCCGATTAGCTCCCAACGTTCCATCCGTGACATCAGTCGAAGAGGCCGCCTTTGTGTCCGCGTTCATACAGGAACGGCGGTTGCTGGTAGCTTCCGGATCCCACGAGGAAAGAAACCCCGATCCCATCTACTCAACCAACCTTGGCGTTGGGCCACTTGCCCGCAGCGACAGTGGTTGTCGTATTATCTCTGGCCTGCATGTTGAGACTAGGCCAGGCAGGGAGCCGTTCTTCAACTCTTTCGCCGCCGAGCAGTCAAGCTGCCTGACGCAGTCCTAAGCTCGACCGTCAGCTAAAGTGGTATGGCAGTAGACGCGCGAATGACTTGTTAGGGGTCGGCAATTGACCATCCGCCCTACGTCCATTTCTGAACCCGGAGACCGATGCGTTGATCCGCGCATCGGCATGCCCTGTGCAGTACGGAACGATTTTCGATCATTGCTGACGGCAATGCCGTCTGCTCAACCGCCCAGGCTGGGCAGGGTCAGATCGCCGCTGGTCAGCTTGCTGGCGGTAATGGCCGCATCGGCCCGCTCCCGCGGGAGCTCGAGGCTCGTCCATACGCTCACCAGCGCGTGGCGCAATTCGAAGATCATCTCGTCGCTATGCAGCGGCGTCGGGGTGATGCGCAGCCGTTCGGTACCTTTGGGAACCGTGGGATAGTTGATCGGCTGGATATAGATATTGTGCTTGTCGAGCAGCATGTCGCTGGCCGCCTTGACCGCCCGCGCATCGCCCACGATCAGCGGCACGATATGGGTGTCGGAATTCATCACCGGCAGGCCGGCATCGGCCAGGATCGCCTTGGTCAGCCGCGCCTGACGCTGATGCATCAGGCGTTCTTCGCCATTGCCCTTCAAATGCTCGATTGAGGCGCGGGCGGCCGCGCAGAGCGCCGGGGGCAGGGCGGTAGTGAAAATGAATTCGGGCGCATAGGAGCGCACCGCATCGATGATCGAGCGATTGGCGGCGATATAGCCACCCATCACGCCAAACCCCTTGGCCAGCGTGCCTTCGATGACGTCGATCCGGTCCATCAGGCCTTCATGCTCGGCGATGCCACCGCCGCGCGGGCCATACATGCCCACCGCGTGCACTTCGTCGATATAGGTCAGCGCCCCGAATTCTTCGGCCAGATCGCAGATCTCCTTGATCGGCGCGACATCGCCATCCATCGAATAGACGCTCTCGAACGCGATCAGCTTGGGCCGTTTGCGATCAACCTGGCTGAGCAATTCGCGCAAGTGCGCGACATCATTGTGCCGGAAGATTTTCTTCTCCATGCCCGATTGGCGCACGCCCTGGATCATCGAGGCGTGGTTGAGCTGATCCGAAAAGATGATGCAGTCGGGCAGCAGCCGGGCAATGGTCGAGATCGCCGCTTCGTTGGACACAAAGCCCGAGGTGAAGACCAGCGCGGCTTCCTTGCGGTGCAGATCTGCGAGCGAACGCTCAAGCTCGACCAGCGGCCGGTTGGTCCCGGAAATATTGCGCGTGCCACCTGCGCCCACGCCCATGGAGGCGGCGGTCTGCTGCATGGCGGTCACCACCTTCTCGTGCTGGCCCATGCCCAGATAGTCGTTGGAGCACCAGATGGTGATCTCGCGGGCATTGTCCGCATCGTCGCGATACATCGCCTTGGGAAACTTGCCGGCGATGCGCTCAAGGTCGGCGAAGACGCGATAGCGCTTCTCTGCGCGCAGCGTATCGACTGCATCCTCGAAAATACCGCGATAGTCCATGGGAGCCATTCCTTTGCGAGCACTGGAACGGCGGGGCGGCCGGACCTGGCTCTTTCGTGCTCTACCTAATCCCCGAGACGCCGCATTGGTATAGGTCAATTCGACGCGCACATGTCGCTAAACCCTTGTCGTCCGAGGGGGCGACCTCACTACATGAGAGTTATTCTAAGTTTCTTATTTTCGCCTGCCAATGGGCAAAAGGCCAACGGAATATTGGACCAAAGTCTAGGAAAAAAGGCGGCGTGGATAGGGCTCTCAAGTTCACGGCCCAAAGATCGGGGCTGCGGTATCCCTGCAACAAGCCTGTTTGAGCGTCAGGGTGCCTCTCTCTCCTCCAAGCCATCATCCTTCAACTTGGCAGCACAATTAACCGGGACAGACGGTAATTGTTGATCCAGAGCCAGCCATACGCTTAGATAAATATCCCAGGAGGGGTTTTGGGGGGTATCGAAGTGAAGAGTTTTTCGTCTTCAAGTTTTGCGGGCGAGCAGGTCGACGCGCTGGCACTGGCGCGGGCCGCGGTGGAAAAGAACCCGCAGGCACTGTTCACCGATTTCCAGTGGTTTCTATATAAGGGCAAGGACACCGTCTTTTTCACGGCCTTCTCCACCAGAAGCTATGACAAGGACGCCCTGGGCAACATGGTTGCCGAGATGATCGCCCTGGCGCCGCAACTCACCCACGGCTTTGTTGGCGCCAAGCCGGGTCAGCCTTTTCCCAAGCACCTGCTCGACGCCATCACATCGGTCGAAATGGTCGACGAGCTCGACGGCTATCCCGACAAATGGCTCTCGAAATCGTCCGATATCTTTGAACGTGAGGATCTGCCGCTGTTCCGCGTCATGGCCGCGGTGCGCCGCGATGGCCCCGACAGTGAAGGGCGCGCCGCCGTTCTCCAGGTTCGCTCCAGCCACGCCTTGCTGGAAGGCTCGGATTCGGCCCTCTTGACCCGCTCTGCGTCAGCCAGCCATGGCGTGCAATCTGACAAATCGAACAAACTGGCCTGGGGTGATCGGCTGAGAAGCGCGCTGCGCGGTGGCATGACCACGCTGATTTACCTGCTGCTGGCCAATATCCTGGCGCCAAAGGAAAAGCCCTGGGGCTTCCGCACTCTGGCCATCGAACGCCACCGTCTGCGCAAACTGGCCAACAAGCTTGGCGTTCGCCAGCGCTCACTGATGTTTGCGCTGGTCACCCACGCCCTCAATGGCGAGGGCGCAGAAAAGCATATGAGCAAGAAGGTCATCGGCGCCAACTACACCATGCTCGACACCAAGCGGAACAGCACCGACGATGACTTCTTCCGTGTCCGAGCGCTGGAAGCCAAGTTCAAGGTGATGGACGACTTTGTCGACTATGTCCGGGCCGTCGATGACACGGTCGCCGGTATCGAGCAGAAGGACATTACGTCCTTCCAGGTTGTCATCATGTCCATGTTCAAGGCCATGCGGGCGGTCAACCGGGTGCTTCCCTTCCTGCCCAACAAGCGCTTTTGGCGCTTCAATGGCGGCAATGACATCGTGCTGACCCTGGTGCCGCCGCACCGCACCTATGGACCGCTCACCCATGGCATGGTGGAGCCGCTCTACTGTGGCGCCTGGCACAGTGAGGTCAACATCTGCACCTTCTGCCCCGGTCGCCAATATGTGACGTTAAACTTTTCCATGGAACAGCGCCACGTCGCTCATGTCGACAAGATCATGAGCCTGCTTGCCGAGGTGGAGCAGCGCGACGTCGGTCCTCACACCATGGCGCCGGCGGTCGAGAAATTGCACTGAATCTTCCCCGATAACCGCGACAAGCCTCCGCAACCCTCTTGATGTACGTACATCAAGAGGGTTGCGGACCGGGTGCCCGGTAGGATTATATGACCCCGGAAAACCTAACCGATCCGGACCACACCATGACGCATTATGCCGCCTATCCCAGCCTCAACGACTGCCCCGTCGTCATTTCCGGCGGCGCCTCGGGAATTGGCGAGGCCATGGTGCGCGCCTTCGCCGGGCAGGGTGCCAAGGTCGGCTTCGTCGATATTGCAGAGGACGCCGGCAACGCCCTGGCTGCCGAACTGAACGAGTCGGGCCACACCGTGCATTTCATCGCCTGTGACGTCACTGACATTTCGGCCTACCAGGCCGCCATCGCTGAATGCGCCGAACGGCACGGCGATGCACTCGTTCTGGTCAATAACGCAGCGCACGACCAGCGCCACCAATGGAACGAGGTGACGCCGGAGGAATGGGATCAGCGCATGGCCGTCAATCTCAAGCATGCCTTCTTTGCCATTCAGGCGGTGGCTTCTGGCATGGCCAAAGCGGGCAGGGGATCGATCATCAATTACGGTTCGATCAGTTGGATGATCATGGCGCCCGGCATCCCGGTCTACGAAACGGCAAAGGCAGCCACACACGGCCTGACCCGTGCCATGGCCCGCGAACTGGGGCAATCTGGCATTCGCGTCAATTCCCTGGTCCCCGGCGCGGTGATGACCCAGCGTCAGCGCGAACTCTGGGTCACCGCGGCCGACCTTGCCAATATTAAGCAGCAACAGGCGATCCCTGAGGCGATCTCCCCCGAAGACTGCGCCCGCATGGCCCTGTTTCTAGCCGCAGATGACAGCGCCATGATCACGGGACAGCAGTTCCTCGTCGATGCCGGATGGGCCAATGGATAGAAGCTGGTACAAGATAGGGCGATTTGCGCTGGTCTCGCGAATGATCCTGTTGGCATTTGGCGTCGGTTTTGCCGTCCACGCCATACTCTGGGGCTGGTCCATGGGCCCGTCAATTCTGTTTCAGCCTCAGACCTTGCTTGTGATGCTTGGGCCAGCCCTGCTGCCCACCGTCACCCTTGCCATCCTGATCGGAAGTTCCGATCGTTATGACGATTGGTTCTGGGTACTGGTCGTGACATCGCTGGTCTTTGTTCTGGAACAGATAGTCTTTTGGTTGTGGCGCGGTACGGTCGATGACGCGCTGGGTTATTCTGTGTTCTCGCTGATGCCCATCCTGGGTGGCTGGCCTCTGGCCGCTCTATCCTACGCCATGGCTGATGCGTGGACCGAACGCTGAACGGTCATTCATCCCCGGTTCAGGCTCTTCCCCTCATCACGCTCCTGCCTTATTGAGAGGGCAACACAAGGCCACCATTACCGAATCCTTACTTGGGGGAAGTCTATGAAGTCGAAGGTTCTCGTCGCCCTTGCCGCGACCCTGGCGCTCAGCGCCTGCACCACCACCGATCCCTATACCGGCCAGAGCCGGATTTCCAACACCGCCGGCGGTGGCCTGCTCGGTGCTGGCGGCGGCGCAGTGGCAGGCGCCATTGTCGGCGCGGCTGTGGGCGGTGATCCACGTGTTGGCGCCTTGATCGGCGCAGGCGTTGGCGGTCTGACGGGCGCAGCCATCGGCAATTACATGGATCAGCAGGAAGCCGAATTGCGCGCTCAACTGCAGGGTACCGGCGTGTCGGTCACCCGCGTGGGCGACCAGATCATTCTTAACATGCCATCGAACATCACTTTTGCGACCGATCAGTCGACGGTCCAGCCTCAATTCAACCAGACCCTGGTCTCGGTTGCCTTGGTGCTCAAGAAGTTCGAGAAGACTATTGTCGATGTCTATGGCCATACCGACAGCCAGGGCGACGACGCCTACAATCTCGCACTGAGCCAGCGCCGCGCCGTCTCCGTCGCGACCATTCTGGCCAATCAGGGCATCGATCAGCGTCGCTTCTACATCGAAGGCAAGGGCGAGACCTCGCCAATCGCGTCCAATGCCACAGAGGCCGGACGGGCGCAGAACCGTCGCGTGGAAATTCAGCTATCGCCAATCCGCGGCTGATAGCGCTCAATCTTATCGTTCAAGGCGCGGTCCCCAGGATCGCGCCTTTTTATTGTGCCGGAGTCTCGACCACCGGTTCAGACGTCGGCGTACCTGGCTGCATGTCTGTGCCTGGCGCGCCCGAGAAGATCTGCATCACCAGCAGAATGGCCACGATGATCGCCAGGGCGCCCAGGCCGTAGAGCCACCAATTGGTCGGTCCGGTTGAGCCGACGGTAGCATCGTGCTCGCCGGCCACCTTGAGGCCCGAGCCGTCGGGAACATCCAGCATTGCTGAATTTTCGTCCACCAGATGGTCCACTTCCGCCATCGGAGGGGCCTGCTTGTCACCTTTTCTGGCCATCAATAATCCCCTTTGAACACTGTCTCGGTGCCCACGCTGCTTTCCACGCCTTCGCGTACTTCAGCGATTGCCTGGTCAATTTCTTCTGGTTCATAGGCCACCGAGGCGCCTTCGGTTTTCGCGCCAGTAGCCTCGGCTTTGAGTTGGTGGAGCAACTCGATTTTTTCGCGGGCCGTGAACAGGGTGTGATGCGCTATTTGCATGGGATTGAGTTGATCTTTCCCCCCCATGCGTTGCTTCAGGGTATCGAAAATCATGTTCTCTCCCGAAATTGTCCTGGGTCATTTGCGACCCCTCGCCAAGGTCAATGCAACAACAGGGCCCAGGTTCCGGCCATCGCATGTATCGGAACACTTGGTTTAACCCCATCTTGAAGAGTTTCCGGCAAATTGGCGCGATGCAGGAGACCTTTAGGTGAATCGGTTCATCGGCATCCTGATTGCCGGAACACACGAGCGGGGCCGAAAAATCGGCCTTTGGGTCGTGGCCTTTGTCGCGCTGCTGTTCGGCGCCACCTGGATAGTTGCCGAGCAAGTATCCCTCGATATGCGGGTAGAAACACAGCGCAGCCTGGCCGGCTTCGAGCAGCTGCGGGCCAATGTCCTGTCCACTTTCGAGGAGATGGATCGCCGCCTGGTTCAACCGGGCTGTTCACCCGCATTTCTTGACGAGTTGCGCCGCATCGCTTTCTTGCCGGACGGCATCAACGAATTGCTCTACGCCCCGAATGGGCGCGTCGAGTGCTCGGTCAACTCCGGACGTCTGGCGTCGCCTGAGGAACTGGGCGCGCCCGACTTTGCCTTCCAGGCCCCGGATGACATGGCATTCTGGGTCGATGTGGATCTCGGCTTTCTCGGCCTCGATGGCATTACCGGAACACTGGCGCAACGTGGCGCGCTGGCCATGATCGTGCCGTCTCAGCCACTGCCGGCCACCCGACCGCGCTGGATGGAACAGGAACTGATCTTCCGCTTCAGCGACGATGTCTGGCTGCACCGCCAGGGTGAGGCTGGACTCTATACCCAGGCTCGCGACGCCACCGGGCCCGCCCTGGCTTCAGTGTTCAGGGGTGTATTTTATGAGATGTCCTGCGATAGCGGCGGCATTCACTGTATCGCTAGCCGCAGCTATCTGAACCAGCTTTTCGCCCTCGGCGGGGCCACCGTTGCCGTCATCCTGCTCCTCGCTGGCGTGCTGGCTGCGTGGGTGGCGCAGCAATTGAATCGCATCATCGAGCGCTACTGGTCGTTCGAGGCGCGATTCCTGCGTCGGCTCGACCAAGGTTCCGTGGTCTGTGCCTATCAGCCTTTGCTCAATTTGAAGGAGGACCAAGTCACGGGATGCGAAGTCCTGGCGCGGTGGCGCGATATTGACGGCAGCATTGTGCCGCCGGACCGTTTCCTGCCTATCATCGAAAAACATGGCCTGACCGAGCGCTTTACATCCATGGTGGTCGCGTATGCCTATGCAGACCTGACTGCCTACATGCCCAACGGTGCGCGTCTGCAGGTCAATTTCAATATTTTCCCGCAGGACCTCGATGCGAGCAAGTTGGTGCCGATCTTCGCGCCCTTCCTAACAAAAGACTCTCCATTCGATGTTGTTGTCGAGATTGTCGAAACCGCCGAAATCAGTCCGGAGACAGCGCAGGTCGAAATTGAACGGCTGCGCGCTGCGGGCCTGAAGGTCTATATCGACGACTTCGGAGCAGGCTATTCCTCCATGCACAATCTGGCGGCGTTATCGATCGATGGGGTCAAACTTGATCGGTCCTTCGCTATGGCTCCGGATCAATCTGTTATGGCCACAATGCTGGATCACGCCATCGACCTTGCCCAGGCTTCGGGCCGCTCGCTCGTGGTCGAAGGGGTGGAGACCATGGATCGTCTCAACGCCCTCAGGGCCACCGGCATGGTCGATTTCGCTCAGGGTTATGTGATTTCCAGACCGTTGTTGATAGAGCCCTTCATCGCCCATCTGGCCGATCACGGCCCGCGGCCCTTCACGCGACCGCGCCTCGTCGCCTGATCACATTTCCCGTTCTGACGAAACTTGCACCAGGCCGCTGCGTTCTGCCTCCCACACCCCAATCAAGGAGGATGAAATGGCCTATGATGACAACCGTCTCGACACTGCAGACGTCAAGGAAACGCACGACCTGATCGCTTCGGACAAGGTTGAGGGCACCAAGGTTTACGACCCGAATGGCGAGCATATTGGCTCCATTGAACGCATTCTGGTCGAAAAGCGCGGCGGCAAGGTTTCTTACGCCGTCCTCAGTTTTGGCGGCTTTATGGGCATTGGCCACGACCATTATCCGCTGCCCTGGTCCAAGCTGGATTACGATGAGACCCTCGGCGGCTATCGTGTCGACATCACCAAGGAGCAGCTTGAAGGCGCGCCGCGCTATGAGGGCGAAGACGACAATTTCTGGACAGCCGAGAACGGGCGCCGCGTCCACGACTATTACGGCGTGACCCCCTACTGGATCTGATCCGGACACCGCTTTTTCTATGACCTAATTATTGCAAGCCGGCGCCGGCTACCCTGGCGTCGGTTTTCTTGCATTCACGAACGCGTGATCCTGTAACTCCTTTGGTTGGGCGGCGAATGTCTCGGTGTTGGAACATCAAAAGTTCCCCACCAGAGGAGAAACCCATGAACCGCCTGTCTACCTTTGCCCTTGCCGCCTCCCTGTCCGCCGCCCTGGGTGGCACGGCGATCGCCCAGGATGCCGGTGGCGATGCCATGGCTGCCACCGAAAAGTGCTACGGCGTAGCTCTTGCCGGCGCCAATGACTGCGCCGCCGGTCCTGGCACCACCTGCGCTGGCACCTCCACCATCGACTACCAGGGCAATGCCTGGAAAGTCGTGCCGGCCGGCACCTGCGAAACCATGGAAGTCGAGGGAGACCGCATGGGCTCGCTCGAGCCGCTCGATCGCGATCTTCCCACGGCAAGCTGATTGGCACCAATCACGGGAGGCTTAAGAGCCTCCCGCCTTTCCCGAGGGAGGCAACCATGCCGTTCGACACCCTGCCAGCGCGCTCCGGCCTGGGCCTGAAGGCGCAGCACTATGCCCAGATCATCGCCGAAAAGCCCGAACTTGGATTTTTCGAGGTGCATGCAGAGAACTATATGGGGGAGGGTGGTCCGCCGCACCGCTACCTCGCGGCCATCTGCGAACACTATCCACTTTCCCTGCACGGCGTTGGCCTGTCCATTGGCGGCGAACAACCGCTGGATCGCGACCACCTTTTTCGCCTCCGCGCCTTGGTGGAGCGCTATCGACCCGCGTCGTTTTCCGAGCACCTGGCTTGGTCCAGCCATGACGAGGGCTATCTCAACGACCTGTTGCCCGTGCCCTATACGCCCAAGACGCTGGATCGGGTTGTGGCCCATATCGATGAGGTGCAGCAGATCCTTGGCCGCCGCATGCTGCTCGAAAACCCCTCGACCTATGTTCTGTTCGAAGAAAGCACCATCGACGAAGTCGCCTTCCTCGCCGCCATCGCCGAGCGCACCGGCTGCGGACTGCTGCTTGACGTCAACAATGTCATGGTCTCTGCGGTCAATCACCGGCTCGACCCGATCGCCTATATCGACCGCTTTCCAGTGCATCATGTCGGTGAAATTCACCTCGCCGGCTACGATGAAACCACCGACGACGCCGGCGAACGCCTGCTGATCGATGCTCATGGCAGCCGGGTGCGTCCCGACGTCTTCGAACTCTATCGCTACACTATTGCCCACACCGGTGCCCTGCCGACCCTGATTGAATGGGACAACAACGTTCCCGCCTTCGATGTATTGATGGATGAGGTCCGCCTGGTGGACGAGGTGCTTGATGGCACGCTGAACCGGAGGTTGGCATCGTGACCTCTCAGCACCAGTTCATCCGGGCCCTGACCGATCCCGCCCAGCCTGTGCCGGTGGGGCTGGTCTCCCCTCGCGGCACCGCCGACACCAAGCGCTTCGCGGTCTATCGCAACAATGTGCATGTCAGTCTGGTTGGTGCCATTGCGGCTCGCTTCCCGGTGACCCGCCAACTGGTCGGGGAAGAGTTTTTCACCGGCATGGCGCGGCTCTATGTCGGACAGAACAAGCCCAGGGGGCCGGTCTTGCTACACTATGGCGACAGCTTTCCCGATTTCATAGGGCAGTTTCCACCCGCTGCGGGGCTGCCTTACCTCCCCGATCTGGCCCGGCTCGAAGCGGCCTGGACCGAAACATATAACGCGGCCGACGCCGCTGTCCTTATGGCTGCCGATCTGAACACAATTGCCGGTGACGCATTAGCCAAGCTCGATCTGGCGCTTGCTCCGTCGACGCGCCTGGTGCGCTCCAGCTTTCCTGTTGGTTCGCTCTGGTCCGCCCATCAGACCACGCCGGTCACCATTCCCGCCTTGTCCGGCAGTGAATGCGTCCTGCTCACACGCCCGCAGGCGGAGGTTCGCCTGACCATCATTCCGCCCGCCGCCTTCACGTTTTTGAAGGCCATCGAACAGGGTCGGAATTTGGGGCGGGCTGCCGAAGCTGTATTGGCTGATTTCCCTGATTTTGATCCTGGTGCGGCTCTGGTCGGCCTAGCCGGACTGGGTGTTTTTGCTGCCCTGGACAAGGAGCACGTCGATGTTTGATCGCGCCATTGCCGTCTGGAACGGGCTCGATAAGGGTCTTAGCGCATTCCCTGCGGCCATCCCGCTCCTGGCCCTGCGCATTGCCCTGGCCATCCCGTTCTGGCGTTCGGGCCTGACGAAATGGGATGGGTTCCTCAATCTGTCGAGCGGCGCCCGCTATCTGTTCGAGCAGGAGTTCAAGCTGCACATTTTTGGGCAAGCCTTTGCATACCCGGCGCCGCTGGCCATGGCGTTCCTCGCTGGTCTGGGCGAGATTATTCTGCCCATCCTGCTGGTTCTGGGCCTGGGAACACGCTTTGCCGCTCTCGGCATCCTGGGCATGACCATCATCATCCAGCTCACCGTGCCCGATGGCCTGGTCAATTTTCACCTGCCCTGGTTCGCCATGGCCCTGGCCCTGCTCGTCTATGGGGGTGGTACGCTCTCGGCCGACCGTCTGCTGGGCGGCATACTTGGCCAGCGGCTCAAGGGGTCTGCGCACCCCGCGCGGTGACGTAGAGCGCATAAAGCGATGTGGTGGCGGTGATGAAAAGCCGGTTCCGCTTCGGGCCGCCAAAGGTCAGGTTCGAAACGGTCTGCGGAATAAGAATCTTGCCGCAAAGCTTGCCGGTGTCGTCAAAGACATGCACGCCATCTGCAGCCGAACACCACACCCAGCCCTCGGTATCCACCCGAAAACCGTCGGGGATGCCATTGTCGATAACTGCGAAGGGTCCGAGGTCCCGTGCAGCCAATCCGCCGTTTTCCACAGCGAAAGCGCGGATGTGCCGCGGCACAGCGGGATCGTGGCTGGCGCCGGAATCGGCGACATAAAGCACGCTCTCATCGGGCGAAAACGCCAGCCCATTGGGCTGCGCGAAATCGCCAACCATCAGCCTGATCTCGCCTGTTTTCCCATCGATCCGATAGACCCCATGCACAGGCTGTTCGGGCTCGGACTGATAGCCCTCATAGTCGGACAAGATGCCGTAGGTAGGGTCGGTGAACCAGATCGAGCCATCCAATTTCACCACCACGTCATTGGGGGAGTTCAGCCTCCTGCCCTCAAACCTTTCGGCCAGCACGGTGATCGTGCCGTCGATCTCCGTACGCGTCACCCGCCGCGGTCCGTGCTCACAGGAAATCAGCCGGCCTTCGAGGTCGCGGGTATGGCCATTGGCGAAATTCGATGGTTTGGCATAGACGCTGACCGAATTGTCGCTCGGCAGATATCGCAGCACTTGCTGATTGGGAATGTCGGAAAAATAGAGCGCATCATGGTCCGAGAACCACACCGGCCCCTCAGTCCAGCGGCACCCTGTGTGCAGCTCTTCCAATCCTGCACTGCCCACGATCTTGTGCGCGAATCGCGGGTCGATAATGTCGTATAGCGCGTGCTCGGTCATGCTCCCCTCCCTGGTGCCAGCCAGCCATAGCCTTCGCAGCCAAGGTCGGCAAGGCAACGGCGCAGCGCCGGAGCAGATCAAATTGAACGGGAAACTGGTGCTGCCGGACAGGATTGAACTGTCGGCCTCTCCCTTACCAAGGGAGTGCTCTACCACTGAGCTACGGCAGCAAATTCGCGGGGCCGGTGTTCCGGCGCGGCGACGGGGGCTCCTTTGCCATAGGGACTGTCTCGACGCAAGACCAAAAACAGCCTATCAACCGATGCGATGGAATCGAGGTGCCGAAGGGCCATGGGCAAATCGGAACAAACTGCACTGCGCGAGCAAAGATTGGCCGCAAAGCTGCGGGAAAACCTCAAGCGTCGGAAGGAACAGGCAAAGGCGCGCGCTTCAAGCGATGCGAATGAGCAGGTTTCAACGACACCCGGAACGGACACGCACAAGAAACCGTAAACCATTTTCGGGCGATTCTGATCGCAACATTTTCGAGAACGGCTGGTCTGGCTCACGTGGCAACGAAGACCCTGCCTTGCCTCCAACAGGTAGCAGGCCTATCGGGCCATTTCTGAGGACTTTTTATGGATCGTATTCGTTTGGTTGGCGGCAATGAATTGCGGGGTGAAATCTCCATTTCAGGTGCCAAGAACGCCGCCTTGCCACTAATGATCGCGTCCCTGCTGACGGACGAGCCGCTGGTGCTGCACAATGTGCCGCGCCTGGCCGACGTCAAGCAGCTCGAACGCATTCTGGAAAATCATGGCGTCGACATTGCCGTGCATGGTCGTCGCCGCGGCGAAGAGGAAGGCGTGGGCCAGCGCATGACCTTCCACGCTGCCGACATTGTCGACACCACCGCGCCCTATGACTTGGTCTCCAAGATGCGCGCCAGTTTCTGGGTCATCGGCCCATTGCTGGCCCGTTGCCACGAGGCGCGCGTCTCCCTGCCCGGTGGCTGCGCCATCGGCACGCGTCCGGTCGATCTGTTCCTTTTTGGCCTCAAGCAATTGGGCGCCGAGATCGACATCGATGAAGGCTATGTCGTCGCGAGCGCGCCCAAGGGCGGGCTGGTCGGCGCCACGGTGAGCTTCCCCAAGGTTTCGGTGGGAGCCACCCACACCATCCTGATGGCCGCTGCCCTGGCACGGGGCACGACGATCATCGAAAATGCCGCACAGGAACCCGAAATCACCAACGTGGCCGAGTGTCTCGTGGCCATGGGCGCAAAAATCTCTGGTATCGGCACGCGCACCCTGACTGTTGAAGGCGTCGAAAAGCTGCACGGCGCCACCGTTGAGGTCATCCCCGATCGCATTGAAACCGGCACCTTCGCCATGGCTGCGGCCATGACCGGGGGCGATGTGCTGCTCAAGGGCGCGCGGCCCGAGCATCTGCAGGCCGCACTCGACATCCTCGCCCAGACTGGCACCGAGCTGTCCAGTGAGGCCAGTGGCATTCGCGTACGGCGCAATGGCAATGGCATCCAGCCCGTCGATGTGGACACCGACCCGTTCCCTGGCTTCCCAACCGATTTGCAGGCCCAGTTCATGGCGCTGATGACCATGAGTTCGGGCGTCAGCGAAATCCGTGAGACGATTTTCGAAAACCGCTACATGCACGTGGCCGAACTCGCCCGCTTCGGCGCTGACATTGCAGTCAACGGCCAGGTCGCAACGATCACGGGCCGCCCGCAATTGAAAGGAGCCCAGGTCATGGCGACCGATCTGCGCGCCTCGGTGTCGCTGGTTATCGCTGGCCTCGCCGCCAAGGGCGAAACCGTGGTCAACCGCATCTACCACCTCGACCGCGGCTTTGAGCGCTTGGAAGACAAGCTTTCCCGCTGCGGCGCCAAGATCGAGCGGCTTGCTGGCTAGCACGCGTGCCTTTGGCAAAATCGCCCCGGTGGGGCGATTTTAGCGTGCTAGGCCCGTAGAGCTATGCTCGCAGGGCGTGTCAGTGCCTTTGGCAAAATCGCCCCGGTGGGGCGATTTTAGCGTGCTAGGCCCGTAGAGCTATGCTCGCAGGGCGGGTCGGTGCCTTTGGCAAGATCGCACCGGTGGGGCGATTTTAGCGCGCAGCGCCATGAAAGCTATGCTCGAGTGGCGGCGCCAGCGCGTACCTATAACTGAATCTGGGCTTGCGGCTGACCATTGCGGGTCCGCCCCGAACTTCTCCGCGCTCTTCGCATTGCCCCGATCCGCACAAACTTGTAGATCGGAGGTGTCGTGACCAGATAGGGTCATCGCCATCCCAACAGGGCCTTGCACATGACCGATCTCAAGCTGATTGCGCTTGATACCGAAGACCTCGAAGTTGTCTCCGCCCACGCACAGGACGCTGTCGTCCGCGTCGCCGACATGGGCTATGCCCGGAAAAACCAGCGCTTTGCGCTGCTGATGAACCGCTTTGCCTGGGAAAGCGACACGCCGCGCGGGAAGGGAGTTCGCAAGCGCGCCGCGCTCGATTTCCGTGGCGTGACCCATGCCGCCTATGCCGGATTCGATCCTGCCGCGCCCGAGGGCGTTCTCGAATTGCTCACCATCGGCTTTGAGACCACTGATGCCCCATCCGGCATCGTCGAGTTGCGATTTGCTGGCGGCGGCACGGTGCGTTTGACGGTCGATTGTCTCGAAGCCCGGCTGACCGACCTTGGCGCTGCCTGGGCCGCTTCGGGCAAGCCTGCCCACGTCCTCGACTAGAAAGTCCTTCATGCCCCTTCGTCTCGACAGCGCCCAGTCCGATTTCGAACCGCGCTTCTCCGATCTGCTCGGCGCCAAGCGCGAATCCAGCAAGGATGTGAACGATACCGTCGCCTCCATCATCAGCGACGTGCGGGCGCGTGGTGACGCTGCCGTGGCAGAGCTGACCAATAGGTTCGATCGGGCCGATGTCACCCCATCGACCCTGGCCTTTTCTGCGGATGAAATTGCTGAGGCAGCGGCGCAGGTCCCAGACCATGTTCGCGCCGCCCTGCAGACCGCCCATGATCGCATCAAGGCGCATCACCAAAAGCAGAAGCCCGAGGACCATATCTATACCGATACGCTCGGCGTCACCCTCGGGTCGCGCTGGACCGCCGTGGATGCCGTGGGCATCTATGTGCCGGGTGGTCTGGCCTCCTATCCCTCATCGGTACTTATGAACGCCGTTCCGGCCCACGTCGCCGGTGTCTCGCGCATTGCCATGGTGGTGCCGACCCCCAATGGCGAGATCAATCCGGCCATTCTCGCCGCCGCCCAGATCGCCGGCATCACCGAGATCTACCGCATTGGGGGCGCCCAGGCCGTTGCAGCGCTTGCTTATGGCACTAAGGGCATCGCCCGCGTCGACAAGATCACCGGGCCCGGCAATGCCTATGTTGCCGCCGCCAAGCGCCAGGTCTTTGGTCAGGTCGGCATCGACATGATCGCCGGCCCCTCCGAAGTGCTGGTCATCGCCGATAGTTCCGCCAATCCCGCCTGGGTGGCGGCCGATCTGATTGCACAGGCCGAGCACGGGGCAGGGGCCCAGTCTATCCTCGTTACCACCGATACAACACTCGCCGATTCTGTGGCGGCCGAAGTCGATCGCCAGCTTGCCCTGCTCCCCAAGCAGACCATCGCTCGCGAGGGCTGGGAGGAATTCGGCGCCATCATCACAGTCTCTTCCCTCGAGGAAGCGGCAGAATTGGCGAACCGCATCGCCTCCGAGCATGTGGAGATCGCGACCGACGATCCACAGGCGCTGGTGCCGAAGATCCGACACGCTGGTGCTCTCTTTCTCGGTCACCACACGCCCGAAGCCATTGGCGATTATGTCGGCGGCTCCAACCACGTCCTGCCCACCGCCCGCTCGGCCCGCTTTGCCTCGGGTCTGGGGGTGCTTGACTTCATGAAGCGCACCTCGCTTCTGGGCTGCACGCCCTCATCGCTGGCGGCCCTGGCTGAACCCGCCGTCACCATTGCCGGGGTCGAAGACCTTGATGGCCATGGCCGGTCCATCTCCATAAGGCTCAATCGGTGAGCATTTCCATGGGCACAGAGCAGAGGGCGACCAGCAAGGACAGGCTGGTTACCGTCACGCTCGACCCCAATACCATCACCTCGATCAATCCTGACGAGGTGCATGAATGGCGCATCGCCATTTATGATCTGCTTGAGGAAAACAGCTTCAAGCCGGCCCGCGTCAGCGCCGAAGGGCCTTATGCGCTCCACATGTCGATCATCGGCAACTACATCCTGCTCGATGTGCGCCATCCCGAGACTTTCCAGCCCATCGCGGCGCACTATCTCTCGCTCACTCCGTTCCGCCGGCTCATTCGCGACTATTTCCGCATCCGCGACGCGTATTACGAGGCCATCCGCTCGGCCCAGCCCTTCCAGATCGAAACCGTCGACATGGCCCGGCGCGGCATGCACAACGAGGCGGCCGAACTGCTGCGCACCCGTCTTACCAACAAGATCATCGTTGACCTCAACACCGCCCGGCGCTTGTTCACGCTGATCTGCGCGGTGCAGCCCTATGCCTCCCGCATCGACGAGGCGACCAGTGAACTGCCCACCGTGCTTTTTGTCTGTTCGATGAATTCGGTGCGCTCCCCCATCGCCGCGGCATTGGCGCGCCAGGCCTTTCCGGGGCGACTTATTGCCCGCTCGGTCGGCGTCAATGGCGGCAAGGCCGATCAGTTCGTCCACGAGGTCATGGAAGAGATCGGCATTGATATGAGCGTGCACACGCCCCATATCCTGGACGAACTGGTCGCCAACCACTTCGATCTCGTCATCACCCTCTCCGACGATGCCCCCGACGCGGTGCAAAAGAAGGGGCTGGAAGCTGGCGATATAGAACATTGGCAGGTCGATGACCCCTCGCTGGTCGAAGGCAATCGCGGCGTGGTTCTGAGCGCCTATCGGGAGTTGCGCGATGGTTTGCGCAAGCGCGTTAAAGCTCGTTTGGGGCCATTGATCGCAAGTGGTTCACAAAACCTTTGAATTGAAGTAGGTTCCGCCCGATTTTGCGGCCTCGGCCAGCCAACAATGGCGCACGGGGCCTTCTCAGGAGAAAGTATGGCCAAGGAAGAAGTGCTCGAATTTCCGGGCGTGGTCACCGAATTGCTTCCCAACGCGACCTTTCGCGTGAAGCTCGAAAACGATCACGAAATTATCGCCCACACTGCCGGGCGCATGCGCAAGAATCGCATCCGCGTTCTCGCCGGCGACAAGGTGCTGTGCGAAATGACCCCCTACGACCTCACCAAGGGTCGCATTACCTATCGCTTTAAATAAAAGGCTTCCCGCGCCATGGCCGGCCGTCCCGACCTGATTCTGGCTTCGGCCTCACCGCGCCGGCTGGCACTGCTCAACCAAATCGGTATTGAGCCCGAACATCTGGTGCCGGCCCATGTCGATGAGACCCCCGAAAAAGGCGAGCTGCCGCGCAAGCTGGCTCAGCGCTTAGCCGATCTCAAGGCTCTGACGGCCCAGCACAAGGCGTCCATCGCGGGTTTCGGCAGCAACACCATGGTGCTGGCAGCCGACACGGTAGTCGCTGTGGGGCGACGCATCCTGCCCAAGGCCGAGACCATGGAAGAGGCATCCGAATGCCTCCGCCTGCTCTCGGGGCGTGCCCATCGTGTCTATACCGGGGTCACGCTGATCACCCCGTCGGGTGCTCGTCGCCACCGCCTGGTCGAAACCCGCATCCGCTTCAAGCGCCTGTCGTCGAAGGAAATGGAAGCCTACCTCGCCAGTGCCGAATGGCGCGACAAAGCCGGTGGCTATGCCATCCAGGGCATTGCCGGTGCCTTCGTGGTCAAGCTGGTTGGATCCTATTCGGCCGTGGTCGGCCTGCCTTTGCACGAAACCACCCAGCTTCTGGCGGGCGAAGGCTATCCGGTGCATTTCAACTGGCTCAACCAGTCGAGCTTGTCGGGCGTCTAATGGCACAGGCTCCCCAAAAGAAATGCCCCATCTGCGGCAAACCGATGGTGGAAGAGTTCAAACCCTTCTGCTCCAAACGCTGCGCCGATATCGACCTCAATCGCTGGCTCACTGGCAATTACGTCATTCCCGCCAGGGACGACGAGCTCATTGATGAGGGTGAGGATGAATTCTAGCCTCCCCCTCCCTTTGGAGGAGAGGTCGGTGCGAAGCGCCGGGTGAGGGGGGCGGCGGTAGTTCAAATCCCGTTATCCACATCGCGTTTTCACGCTTGCGCGGCAAAATCGCTTCCCCTATAAGGCCCGTGGCTCGCGGCTCCCGCCGCACTGGCCCGATGCCCAGATAGCTCAGTTGGTAGAGCAGCGGATTGAAAATCCGCGTGTCGCTGGTTCGATTCCGGCTCTGGGCACCACAAACACTTATCCCAGACGCTTAAGCAACTGATTTGCCTACGAAACCTGTCACGTGCAGCTTTTGGGGTAGACCAAATTGCAGAC
>NZ_JACIEW010000013.1 GCF_014197055.1 Devosia subaequoris
GCACCGCACCATCGAACTTGTCGGCCCAGCCGGCAAAGGCGAACAGGCGTTCCACCGACAGGGCGACTTCCTCGGCACCGTTCTCGCCGGTCTGCTCCTTGATGCGGGCGGCGAACTCGTCGCGCCGGTAATCGAGGTTTTCAGCCAGGTAATAGAGGATCTGCGCGCGCGCATGGGCTGCGGTCGTACCCCAGCTCAGCGCCTTGCGTGCGGCTTCAACCGCATTGCGGATGTCCTTGCGATTGCCTTCGCCAACTTCGCCGACCAGCTCGCCCTTGGGACCGAACACAGGCCGGTTGTAGCCACTGTCGGGACGCGCCTGCTTGCCGCCAACATACATCTTGGCGGTCTGGTCGAGACTTCCGGTATCGAGCGGATTTGCCGCTGCCGGTTTTGTCGGGGCTGCGGGCGGGGCTGCTTTGAGCGTCTTTTCCCAGGCGGGCTTGAGATAGGCGCTCATGCCTTCCCGGCCGCCTTCGCGCCCGAAGCCGCTTTCCTTGTAGCCGCCAAAGCCAACGGCCGCGTCGAAATTGTTGGTGCCGTTGATCCAGATCACCCCGGCCTTGAGCTTGGGCGCGATATCGAGGGCGAGATTGATGTTCTCGCTCCAGAGCGTGGCCGCCAGGCCATATTTGGTATTGTTGGCCAGGGCCACCGCTTCCTCGGGCGTACGGAAGCTCATGGCAACCAGGACAGGCCCGAAAATCTCCTCGGCCACCAGGGTGTTGGCGGGCGAGACATTGGTGACCAGGGCGGGCTTGAGGTAGCAATTGCCGCCGGGTAGTTCAAAGTCGGGTTCGTAGACTTCGGCGCCTTCAGCAATGCCATTTTTCATCAGGTCGCGAATGCGTTCGACCTGCACTGGAGCGACCAGGGCGCCAATATCAACCGACTTGTCCAGCGGGTTGCCGACGCGCAGCTTGGCCATGCGCGCCTTGACCTTGGCGATGAAGCGCTCCTCGATGCTTTCCTGCACCAGAAGGCGCGAGCCGGCGCAGCAGACCTGGCCCTGATTGAACCAGATGGCGTCGACTAGGCCCTCGACCGCACTGTCGAGATCTGCATCCTCAAAAACGATATAGGGCGACTTGCCGCCCAGCTCGAGGCTCAGCCCCTTGCCGGAGCCGGCAGTGGCGGCGCGAATGATCTTGCCCACTTCGGTCGAACCTGTGAAGGCGATCTTGTCGATATCGGGATGGTTGACGATGGCGGCGCCGGTGTCGCCCTCGCCGGTGACGATATTGACCACGCCCTTGGGCAGGCCGACGCGCTCGCAGATTTCGGCAAAGAGCAGCGCGGTGAGCGAGGTGAATTCGGCCGGTTTGAGCACCACGGTATTGCCCGCGGCCAGGGCCGGTGCGATCTTCCAGGCCAGCATCAGGAGCGGGAAATTCCACGGAATGATCTGGCCGCAGACGCCGTAGGGCACGTGGTCGGGGAATTCGCGCGCCAGATGGGTGGCCCAGCCCGCGTGATGGTAGAAATGGCGGGCGGCCAGCGGAATGTCGGCGTCGCGGGTTTCACGGATGGGCTTGCCATTGTCCATGCATTCGAGCACGGCGAAGAGTCGGCTATGCTTCTGGATCATGCGCGCGATGGCATAAAGGAACCGCCCGCGCTCATAGCCGGAAAGGGCGCTCCAGGACTTGAATGCACCCCGGGCCGCCTTGACGGCCGCGTCGACATCGGCGGCGGTGCCATCGGTGATCTCGGCCAGCGAAGCGCCGGTAGCCGGGTTGTCGGCGGTGAAGGTCTTGCCCGGCTTGGTCCATTTGCCGTCGATGAAGTGGCCGAACTTGCGGCCCTTGCTGTCGAGCCAGGCAATGGCTTGATCGGGCGCCTCGGGTGCCGGACCGTAATCCAGGCTATCGAAGATTTGTGCAATCTTGTTCATATGTGGCCTCCTCGCGAGTGCCTGAATTCTTCGGGTGCGGCAAGGCCGCTGATGCTTCTCCCGGAGGGAAGAAGGTGGCGCTCAGCGCCGGATGAGGGGATGGTCCCCCTCCACACTCATCACACCATCGGCTGGCGATAATCGGCCGCGTAGTGGCCGGTCAGACCGTGTTCGAGCTGCCGCTCGATGTCGGTCAGCAGGCTCGATGCGCCGAAGCGGAACAGGTGTGGCTGCAGCCAGTTGGTGCCCAGCTCTTCCTTCATCAGCGCCATGTATTTGAGCGCGTCGACGGCCGTGGCGATACCGCCGGCGGGCTTGTAGCCGATCTCGATGCCGGTCTCTTCAGCGAACCAGCGGATCATGCGGATCATGGTCAGGGAGGTGACGAGGTTGGCGTTGACCTTTTCCTTGCCGGTCGAGGTCTTGATGAAGTCGGCGCCGGCCAGCATGCAGACCAGCGACGCCTTGGCGACATTGGTCTGGGTGGCCAACTCACCAGTGCCGAGGATGGTCTTGATATGCGCGTCGCCGCAGGCCTTGCGGAAGGCCTTGACCTGATCGTAGAGCGCCTGCCAGTCGCCGCGCAGCACCATGCCGCGCTCGATGACGATGTCGATCTCTTTTGCCCCATCCTTCACCGAAGCCTCGATCTCGGCGATCTTGGTCTCGACCGGAGCCAGGCCATGGGGGAAACCCGTGGATACGGCGGCGACGGGAATGCCGGTCCCCTCCAGGGCCCGCACGGCGGTATCAACGAAGCTGTGATAGACGCAGACGGCACCGGGAAGGATGCGGCGGCCAGACATGCCGAGCTGGTCGAGAATATCCTGGCGCACCGGATGGCGCGCCTTGGCACAAAGGCGCTCGACGCGTCCTGGGGTGTCATCGGAGTTGAGCGTGGTCAGGTCGATCATGGTGATCGCCTTGAGGAGCCAGGCAAGCTGGTGATCCTTCTTGACCGTACGGCGGGCGCCGATGGTGCCGGCCCGACGTTCCAGCGCCGAGCGGTTCATGCGCACCCGTTCGACCCAGTCGAGATCGAGTGGATAGCCCGGATTGCGCTTGTGTGCGGGAGTGGTGGACTCTGCGGTCACCAGTTTCATTGCATTACCTTTCCGTCCGCCAATGCACGCCGATAGTAGTTGGCAAATCCGGCAGAGAGCGGGTACTGCGGCCGCCAGCCAGCGTCCTCCGCCATCCGCCGCAGGGAGAAGTCATTCTGCACTTCGGGTGCAGGGTCGCGGCCCTCAACCAGTTCGATCCGCGCACCTGGCACGACTGCCAGAATGATATTGCGCACCGCATCCATGGTCAGAACTTCGCCGGAACCGACATTATAGGTAGAGTGATCGAGCTTTTCTGCGGCGAGAGCAGCCAGCGTCGCGCCAGCCACATCTTCGACAGAAAGAAAGTGATAAGGGAAGCTCGGGTCGCACGGAATGATCGTAGTCCTGCCCACGAAACTGTCCTCAATGGCCTGCCGCAGATAGCAGTTGGCACGGCGGTGCGGACCATAGACTCGAGTTAGGCGCAGGGCAGCGGCCGAAATGCCGAATTCGCGCGCAAAGGACTCCACCAGCGCTTCGCCCGCAACCTTGCTGGCGGCATAAGTCGTGCCGGGATGCACTGCATCCTCTTCGGAAACTACGACCTTGTCGCTATGGCCATAGACCACATGCGATGACATCAGCATTAACCGACCAATGCGATGCCGCCGAGCCAGATCCAGTAGGAAGACTGTCGAGTCCACGTTGATGCGCATAACGCTGCGCGGGAATTCTCGCTGCATCAGCGGCCCGGAAATGCCGCCAGCATGCACGATGGCCTGAACTTCACCTTCCACCACCATCTGTTCGAGACGCGCGTGATCGTTGAGATCGGCCAAGAAGAGATCGGGATCATGTCGGGAAAAGTCAGTGATGTCGGTCGCCAGCACGCTGTGTCCCGCCGCCTGAAGATGGCGACGCAAAGCCATGCCGACGAGGCCGGCACCGCCGGTCACGAGTACTTTCACTCCGTTACCTCCACCCCCGCCAGAGCCGACCTGGGCAATACGCCGTGTACGCCCTTCTCCCCGTTGACCGACTGCGTGACCGCGAAGTCGGCAGCCAGTGAGCAGAGCTGATAGGCCTCTGTGCGGCCCAGTGTGGAGCGTTCGCAAACCATGGCGATCATTTCGCGCACGGCGATCCGCAGCGCTTCGTCGAGATCGGCATCAAACCCCATGCTGATGAGGTGGCTGGGAGACTCGGCCCTGGGCAAAACGCGCTCCGCAACTGTGCCAGCCTTGTGCAACGCGAAGGTAAAGTGTCCTTCGAGCGCCATTTCCAGCGCGGTGACGCAGACTTCGCCGTCACCCTGCATGCCGTGGCCATCGCCACAGGTGAACAGCGCGCCCTCGGCCCAGATAGGAAAGAAAACCGTCGTCCCCGCCGTCAGGCGCCGGTTGTCGAGATTGCCGCCATGCTTGCGCGGCTCGCGGGAGGAAATTTCGCCGTATTCTTGTGGCGGCGCTACGCCCATGACGCCGAAGAAAGGGTTGAGCGGCAACGGCGTGCCCCAGGGCATCTTTGCGATGCGCGCCTTGCGGTCGACGCCGATATGGCTCAACACGCGCTCAGGTATGATGAAGTCATGCGGCAACGTGCCGTCAAATGGCTCGATCGCGTTGAAACCCCAATCAGCCAGCGGCTCCACCGCTTCGATGCGCACCTCGAGCATGTCGCCCGGCATCGCGCCTTCTATCGCTATTGGTCCGGTCAGCAGATGCCCCCAGCGGAATGGCAGTTCCGCTTCGTTGATCGCCTTCAGCTTGGGCGAGACATTCATGCCGCTGCCTGCGGGTGGATAGAGATCGGAAATGCCCGAATAGGTTTCAACCACCACCGAATCTCCGGACCGGATCGTCAGGACAGGGGGTATCTTTGCCGAAAAACGGCCCCAAACCACGGTTTCAGGTGTGGCATTGAGGTGGTGAACAGACATCTTATCTCCTCGCGACCAGCCCAGTGGCATGGCATGATGTTGGCGATAGGAAACCACAAAAGCGCTATCAGAAGCAAGAGGTCAGACTTTTGACCTCTGTCCTATTGACCGCCGAAAGGCTTCATGCAAACTTCATATCAACCGAGGATCGCCGTGACCGAAATCGACTTCCATCAGCTGAACGACAAAATCTGGGCTTCCGGCGTGCGCCGGGACGATCTCGTCCAGCGCGTCGCTAATGCCCTGCGCGAACAGATCGAGCAGGGCATCATTCCTGTGGGCACCAAGTTCATGCCTGAGGCAGAACTCGCCAAGCAGCTTAACATCAGCCGTCCAAGCCTGCGCGAGGCCATCCGCATTCTGGCTCACGACGGTCACCTGCAGGTCAGGCACGGCGTCGGCACCTTCGTCAGCAGGGCCAGCAAGCCCATGTTCGGCTCGCTTGAGCAGATGCGGTCAATGACAGACCTGATCCGCGACGCCGGCGGCACCTCGGGCCACCGCGATCTGCAAATCGAGCACATTGCCGCCGCCGACAAGATTGCGGCCGAACTTGGAGTGGACGAGGGGGCGCCCCTGGGCCGGATCAGGCGCGTTCGACTGGTGGATGACCGGCCCTTCGTCTACGCCAATGAATATCTGGTGCTCCAGCACGCAGAGAAGGACTTCGGCGCCCTCAGTCAGTTTACCGGGGGATCGATTTACCAATTCCTGCGCGAGCGTTTCAGCCGTCCCATTTCGCACAGCAAGCTGCGCGTTTCCGCAGTCGCCGCCGACACCGAACTGGCAGGCCTGCTGCAGCTCAAGCGCGGTGCTCCACTCCTGCGAATGCATGAACTGCATGTGGATGCAAACAACGTCCCGATGCTGCTCTCCATCAACTACCACAACACCGAAGTGGTCGAATTCACCTCAATGCGCGCAGGTATGCCCACGTGACCCATCTAACCTTTGCTAGTTTTGGCAACGTCACGGTCGACGACCTGGTTTTCGCCGACGGCACGACCATGTGGTACACGCCGGGCGGCAACGCTATCTATTCCGCACTGGGAATGGCGATCTGGGGGCACCGGCCGGCGGCCGTGGCTCCTATCGGTGACGATTATCCAATCGAGATGCTCGAGGGGCGGCTGGTTCTCGACTATTGCCGACGCACTGGCCAAACCCTGCGGGACTGGGGGCTCTATGAAGAAGATGGTACCCGCACGTTTGTGTTCCGCTCCTATACCCGTGACTGGCTTGAATACAGTCCGACGCTCGACGATGTGGGAGCGCTGACTTGCGACTATGCGCACATCGCGCCCGTCCCATGGCAGCAGCAGATCGCCATTGCCGACAAGCTGCGCCGTCTTGGCACCAAGACCATTTCGATCGATCTCGATGACCGATACCTTGCGGAACTGGCCGATGCTGATCGCACGCAGCTACTGACTGTTGCCGACCTTTTTCTGCCCAGCAAGCAGGATGCAGAGGCGCTATATCCCGGCAACAGCATTCCCGACACCATCCGCCGTATGCGCGAAGTCGCACCTGATGTCCCGATGATAGCGGTCAAGCTAGGCGGAAGCGGTGTGCTGTTCCATGGCGCAGATGACGCGGAGCTTTCTTGGCTGCCCGCAATAGCCGACGGCGTACGCGATACGACAGGCGCAGGCGACGCATTTTCCGGCGGGGCCCTCGCGGGCTTCGTGCATAGCGGTACGGCGCTCGAGGCGGCGCTGCGCGGTTCGGTAGCTGGTAGTTTCGCCGTTCAAAGTTCTGGACCAGGAGCCCTGGTTTCTGCCCGCCCCGAAGAGTGCGAGGCGCGTCGAAGCGCTCTGTTGGCTCGAGTAGAGACCCGCCCATTCTAATACAAACTGACTAGGAGTTCTTAAGTGGATAACGAAAAGACCGTCATGTTGCGCGAAATCGCGCTGCAGCCAGACTTCGTCAGGGACAACATCGACGAGATGCTGACCTATATGCGTTCGGTGGTTGCCGATCGCGATCCTGGCTCGTTGCAGCATGGCTTCATGATCGGTTGCGGTGACAGCTATTGCGCTGCCATTGCCGTACGACAGTTCATGATGAAGGCCACCGGACGTCTGGTGGAAGCGGTCGAAGCCCTCGAGTTCTCGCGTTATCTCGTTGAAGATCTACCCGCCAACAGCTTCGTCTTCGGCGTGTCCAACTCCGGTACCGTGTCGCGCACCATCGAAGGCGTACGCCTCGCTCGCGCCAAGGGCGCATGGACCTTTGCCGTCACCGTAAGCGCGGAGAACAAGCTGGCACAGGCTGCCGAGACGCTGATCCGTGTCAACGCGACGCCAAACATCAAAGAATTGCCGAACGGCACCCGCGTCGTAACCCCTGGCACCGTGACCTACACGGCCAGCATGCTAGGCCTCTATGTCGCAGCCATCGCCATCGGCGAGCGCATCGGCCATCTTGATGCCGCGGCATCCAAGGTATTGGTCGAGGAACTCCATGCAACAGCCGAAGCCATGCGCGCTGCCGATGCATCTACGGCGGCGCTGGCGCGCGAGATTGCTGCCAGCTTCACGCCCGATCGTCACACTGTGTTTGTCGGCGGCGGGCCGAACTATGCCACGGCCTATTTCGCCATGGCCAAGTGGTTCGAAAGCCTGACACGTCCGGCGCACCTGTCCCAGCTGGAGGAGTGGGCGCATGAGCATTATTTCATGACCCGCTCCAACGTCGACACCTTCATCATCCTGCCGCCCGGCCCGGGTCGCATCCGTGGTCTGGAACAGGCCCGCGCTGCCCGCGAGATGGAATCGCGCGTCATCATCATCGCCGAAGAGGCCGACGCCGAGGCACGCGCCGCGGCCGATATCTTCTTCGCGATGCCGACAGGCATTCGCGAAGTGCTGACCCCATTCGTTTACAAGCTGGTGTTCGAATATCTGTCCTGTGAAATCTCAAAGGTCCAGAACGTGGCCTTCCTGGGCTTCAATGATCGTCGTCGCCAGGAAGTCAACTTTCGGCAGATCTTCCATTCCGCAGAGATGGCCTAATGAGCCGGCTACTCTTGCAAGTCAATCAAGGGCACCGGCCCGTTGTCGGCATGGTGCAGCTTCCGGCGTTGCCGGGCGGTGCCAACTATCGTGTAGGCACAGTCGAGGCAGTGATCGAGGCCGCCCGGTCCGAAGCCGAGATTCTGAGTCGCAACGGCATTGATGCTTTGTTGGTGCAGAATCTGGGCGACATCCCGGTCCACCACAAGACAAGCGTCGAGCAGGTGGCCTGGATGACGCGTGTGACGAGCGAGATAGTAGCCGCCGCATCCTGCCCTGTAGGGCTCAATTTTCTTGAGAACGATGCCCACGCCATGATGGCGGTGGCGTCGGCCTCGGGGGCCGACTTCGTCCGCATAAAGATCTACGTGGGCGCCATGCTGACCCCGTTCGGCATCGAATCCGCGCAGGCACACGTGGCCATCAAGGCACGCACGGCGCTTGGCGCAGACAATGTCGCCATCCTCGCCGATGTGCATGACCGCACAGGCACGCCCATCGCAACCGGTGGCTTCGAGGAAGATGTGGAATTCGCCCTGCGCTTGGGCTTGGCCGATGGCCTGGTCCTCACTGGCAAGTCCTACGAGCAGACGCTCGACATGGTCGCCCGGGCCAGGGCCCAATACCCGAAAGCGCCCCTCTTCGTGGGTGGCGGGGTTACCAGCGAAAACTTCGCCGAAGCTATGGCCGAAGCCAACGGCGCCTTCGTTTCTACAGCGATGAAGGACAGCGGTTCAGCCGTGGGGCGATTCGTGCCCCAGAAAGTGCAGGATTTCATGGCCGCCGCACGGCGCGCTCCATGAATATGGTGCGGATGCAGCGTCAGGAGAAGCGTCCATCCGTTCAATCTCAGGAAAGGGAACAAAGATATGTCTAGATTTAATCTCAGGGCGGGGCTGACAATTGCCTCGCTGCTTATGCTCTCCACTTTGTCGATAGCGCAGGAAGGCCCCCGCGTCGCTATGGTCACCTCGGAGTCCGGTTTGGGCGACCGTTCATTTAACGACATGATGGTTGAAGGCATGGAACGTGCCGAGGCTGATTTCAACGCAGAGTACGTCGTCATCCAGCCGCGTGCGGTTTCCGAATTCCAATCGACTCTAGCACGTGCCGCCGGGCAGGGTTTCGATATCATCATCGGATCATCGTTCGACATGATCGAACCGATGCGTGCCGTGGCTGAGGCTTTCCCTGATCAGAAATTCGGCCTCGTCGACGTCAGTGACGAACCGGTCGCCGACAACGTCGTCTCGACGGTCACCAAGGACTGGGAAGGTTCGTTCCTGGTCGGCTGGATCGCCGCCAAAACCACCAAAACCGGCACCATCGGCTTCGTCGGAGGGGCTGACATTCCGATCATCCATCGCTTCTTCGTTGGCTATTACTACGGGGCCAAGATGGCCAACCCCGAGGTCAACGTGATCGAGACCTATACCGGCTCCTTCACGGACCCAGCTGGCGGCAAAGAATTCACACTCGCCAACGTCAACCAAGGAGCCGACATCAACTTCGCCGTTGCTGGTGCCACCAGCGCCGGCGTTATCGATGGTGCCGTAGAGTCGGGTACTTTCGCCATCGGCGTAGACAGCAACCAGAACTACATGGCCCCCGGCTCGGTGCTAACCTCCATGGTTAAGCGCGTCGACACCCAGGCCTATGACATGATCGCTTCGGTTGCCAACGACTCCTTCATCGGCGGCAACGTTCTCTACTACGGTCTCGCCGAAGACGGCGTCGGAGCTGCCATGGACGAGCACAATGCTGGTCTGATCGACGAAGAAATCCTGGCCGAAGTCGAAGAACTCAAGGGCAAGCTGCTTTCGGGCGAAATCGTGGTGCCGAACTACTTCGACCTGACACCCGGTCAGAAGGAAATGGGAACGCCTCCGATGGCAACCCCACCTTCTGTCGCCAACGCCAAGTAAGAAAAATTGGGCCGCAGTCTATGACTGCGGCCCAAATATCGGGAGATTCTTAATGGCATCCGATACTTCGAAACACGTCGTGGAAATGCGCAATATCGTCAAGCGCTTCGGTAATTTCACCGCGATCCACAACGCCAACATCACTATCGGACGCGGCGAAATCCACGCGCTGGTCGGTGAAAACGGCGCGGGCAAGTCGACGCTGATGAACGTGCTTTATGGTCTGCTGCCGCGCACCGAGGGTGATGTGCTGCTGCGCGGCAAGTCCGTTCATTTCAGTACGCCAAACGATGCCATTGCACAGGGCATTGGCATGGTGCACCAGCATTTCAAGCTCGCTCCCTCGTTCACCGTGGCCGAGAATATCGTGCTTGGCGCCGAGCCGACGCTGGCCATGGGCCGGCTGAACATGCGCCGCGCCGAAACCGAGACGGGTGAACTGAGCAAGCGCTTCGGTCTCGATCTCGATCCGCGCGCCATGGTCGGGTCCCTGTCCGTGGGCCTGCGTCAGCGCGTCGAAATTTTGAAGACGCTCTATCGCAAGGCCGAGGTACTGGTATTTGACGAGCCGACGGCGGTCCTCACTCCGCAAGAAACGCGCGAACTCTTCGCGACCATGCGACAGCTGGCCCAGTCGGGCCATTCGATCATCTTTATCACACACAAGCTGCGTGAGGTCCTTGCGGTATCAGACCGCATCTCGGTGATGAAGCAGGGCGAAATCGTCGCCACCATCGACAATAAGGATGTCACCGCGCAGGAGATTGCCAGCCTAATGGTGGGGCGCTCAGTGCTGTTACGCGTCGCCAAGGACGAAGCCAAGCCGGGCGGCCGCACCATGCTGAATATTCGCAACCTGACGGCGCTTGGCGAACGCGGCGAGAACGCGGTCCACAAGCTCTCGCTCAGCGTGCGCTCCGGCGAAATCGTCGGCCTGGCAGGCGTGCAGGGCAACGGCCAGGACGAACTGGTCGAATGCATTGCCGGCCTGCGCCAGCCGGCCGGGGGCAAGATCGAGATCTGCGACAAGCCGCTGGGTGCTACGCCCGCTGACAACCGCGCATTGGGCCTTGCCTATGTTCCGGCTGACCGCGGCGGCGTTGGTCTTTCGCTGCAGAGCAGTATCTGGGAGAACATGACGGTCGGTCACCTGCCCAAGTTTAAGAGGGGACAATTCTTGTCGATCGGCGACGCGCGGGCCAGGGCAGACGAGCTCATCAAGCGCTACGACGTCCGCGGCGCTACACTCGATAAGGCCGCTGGCTCGCTCTCAGGCGGCAACCAGCAGAAGGTGCAGATTGCGCGCGAGCTGTCGCGCGAGGACGGTTCGCTCATCATCGCCGAACAGCCCTCGCAGGGCGTCGATATCGGTGCGATCGAGTCGATCCACCGCATCCTCGTGGAAATGCGCGACGCCGGCAAAGCGGTGTTCGTCATTTCCGCCGACCTCGACGAGATTTTCTCCATCTCCGACCGCATCCTCGTAATCTATCGCGGTCAGATCGTCGCCGATCTCAAGGCGTCGGACGCCACTCAGGAAGAAGTCGGCCGCTATATGGGTGGACTGGAGACTCCGATTGTCGATACCGGCGCATCAGTTAAGGAGCCAGCACGTGTCTGTTGAAACACTGTCTGCACCAACAACTCGTCCCTACCTGACCTCGCTGTTGTCGGCAGTGGTCAATCCCATTATGGCCCTGGCTATTGCTGGCATCCTCGGCGCCTTGCTCGTTATGGCGCTGGGTGAAAACCCCTTCGAGGTCTACTGGCTGCTGATCTCGGGTAGCCTCGCGGGTATTCCCAATATCCTGGTCACGTTGCAGATGATGACGCCGCTGCTTTTCACCGGGCTTGCGGTCGCCATTTCTTTCCGCGCCGGACTCGCCAATATTGGCGCCGAGGGCCAGATGCTGGTAGGCGCCCTGTGCGCGGGTATCGTCGGCTTCGCCGTCGACCTGCCGGCGCTCCTGCATGTGCCTCTCTGCATTGCGGCCGCCTTTGCCGGCGGCATGGCCTGGGCGGCTGTTCCGGCATTCTTGCGTGTCAAATTTGGCGTTAACGAGCTGGTCGTATGCCTGATGATGAACCCCATCGCGCTGCTGCTGACCGGGTATTTTGCGACGCACGTCCTCAAGGCACCCGGGCCGACCAACAAGCTGCCCGACGTGCTGCCAAGCGCCAAGCTGTCCACCTTCTCGTTCTACTCCCAGGTTAATACCGGCCTAATCCTAGCGCTGGTGCTCTGCGTGGTCCTGGCCATCATCAATGCTCGCACCGTGCGCGGCTTTGAGTGGAAGATCATCGGCCTCAGCCCGAAGTTCGCTTACTATGGCGGCATCGACGTGCCCAAGCGCGCGCTCAACGTGTTCCTGCTCAGCGGCGGTGTCGCCGGCCTCGCCGGGGCAGAGCAGGTGATGGGTCAGTTTGGTGCCTATTACGACAACTTCTCGCCTGGCTATGGTTTTGATGGCATTGCCGTAGCCATGCTTGCTCAGTTCCATCCCATCGGCGTGATCTTCTCGGCATTCCTGTTCGGCGCGCTGAACAGCGGAAGCGGCGTGCTGCAGATGATGACCGGCCTGACCAAGCACCTAGTGCAGGTTCTGCAGTTCATCGTGGTTTTGGTTCTTGCTGCCAAGATTTCTTGGGATTGGCTCACCCACTTCAAGAAGCCAAGTGAAATCACCATGCGCCCGTCGCGATCCAGCACGACATCGGAGACTTGAAATGGACATTGTAGAAGTCCTTTACTCGGCGGTGCGCGTGTCGACGCCACTTGTTTATGCCGCAATGGGTGGCCTGCTCACCTATCAAGCGGGCATGCTCAACATCGCACTGGACGGCTTCATGATCGTCGCGGCCTTTGCCGGCATCGCGACAGCCTTCGCTACCGGCAGCCTTGAGCTGGCGCTTATCGCTGCCGTCATCAGCTCCGTGCTGCTCGCCGCGTTGATGGCGACGTTCACCTTCCGCTTTAAGGCCGACATTTTCATCGCCGGCATCGCGGTGACCTTCCTGGCATATGGCCTGACTGCGCTGTTGCTCAAAGGCGTTCTCGGCGAGGACGGTGTGTTTATGTCGAACACCATCCCGCGCTTCTCGCCCATCGTCCTGCCCTTCATCGCCGATATTCCGGTGCTGGGGCGAATACTGAGCGGACACACGATCCTGGTCTACGTGGCGTATCTGTTCATTCCGGTAATTGCGTTTGCCCTCTATAGCACGCGCTGGGGCCTGCGGGTTCGCATGGTCGGTGAAGCGCCCGAGGCGGCAGCGGCGGCCGGCGTCAAGGTCACGAGCCTCAAGTTCCAAACCATGCTGCTGTCTGGCGCATTGTGCGGCTTCGGCGGGGCCTATCTATCACTGGCCTATGTGTCTCTTTTTGCCAATCAGATGACGGCGGAACGCGGGCTGATTGCACTCGCCGCCATCTTTTTTGCCAAAGGGCGCCCGCTTCCCACCGCGCTCGTCGCGCTGCTGTTCGGCCTGGCGACGGCCCTCTCTGTTCGCCTGCCGCAGGTGACCGGTGCAGCGCCGCAACTGCTGCAGCTGATCCCCTATGTGGTAACGGTTCTGGCGCTGGTCATTGTTGGTGTGCGCACGGCGCGGGCCAGCAACAAGCACGGCGCCTGGAAGTTTGCACTTGACTAAGACGCCTGAGAATAGAGAACGACGGCAGCTACGGCTGTCGGCGTTCGAGCAGAGCGCAGGCTATACGCTGACCGGCCGAAAGGTAGACTAGAGCAGAGAGACGTTCGACCATGGCGGGCAGCGGAAATATGGCTCCCGCCCGGATGGTCCGTAGCGGACTGTCATCCGCGATAACAAGAGCCGTGGAATCGTTGCCCTGCCGCCGCTCGAGTACGAGTTGTGCCCGCCTTACGCTGAGTCCGTTGGGCACGATGGCCAGCGTGGCGACGGATGGGCTTGACGGAATATCGCCCAGAGTTTCTAGCCCGCACATCGTGATCGGACGGCCGGTAGCAGCACAGAACCAATGCGCGCTTGCCGCGGCTGCTGCGCGGGCCGCCCCGTTGCCGGCCACCACGATGTGCCGAGCTGCAGCAAGCTGGGAGGCCATAGCGCTATCCGAGGCCGTTGCTATCAATGCCTTTTGCAACTGCCCCGGCATTTCCGCAAGCGCGGCCTCCAACTGGACCAGCCGGTCTGCCGCCACGCCGTACTGCGAGCCCATTGAAAGGGCGAGCCGGTAGGCCATGGCCAGAAGTAGGCTGGGGTCGGCGATCGGATCGAGGGGCGGCGCTAGCCGCCAGCTCCAGGACGCAAAGCGGTCGTAGCGCATGTCGGCGCCAGCGGCGAGAACGAGTGTCGTGGCACCAAGGCCTCGCGCGGCGACGATTGCTTCGAGACTGCGCCAGGGTTCTTCGGACGCGGCGAAGACGATGACGAGGCAGTCAGCGTCGACGGCCTGGCGGGCGTAGTAGGCGAATTCCGTGCTGTCGATCGCCTCGCAGGGCGTGCCAATGAGCATTTCCTCGAACAATGGCCGAAGCCCGCAGGCGGCGGCATAGGCCGTGTCCGTGCCCACGAGGTAGGCCTTGCAAAATGTCCGGTTCAGCGCCGACCCCAGCGTCAGGTCATGGCCCTGGAGGATGTCGCCAATCCGGCTGGGCAGATGGTCGAGGGCGAGGCGAGCGCCAGTTGCTGTCCAGCCGCGCGAAGCGATGGGTTCATTATCCTCTTCGCGCATCCATCCGGCGATCAGGGACTGGTCGGCATCGCCAAGCGGCGACGCCGGTCCGAGGAGCGGGTGGGCGAAGACGAAGCTCACTTCGCCTCTGCGGCTTGCGTCAGATAGTCCGCATAAAGGCCGATGCCGCGCGCCAGCGGCACCTTCGGCGTCCAGCCCAGGTCTCGCGCGATGGCCGAAATGTCGAATTCGGTCTGCACATCGGGCACATCGTCCTCACCCGGCACCATTTCGATGCGGGCGCGGAGCAGGACCTGCTCGGCCGTGGCAACGATCTGCGGCATGGTCATGGCTTCGCCCCCGCCCACATTGTATCGTCGCGCGGGCAGGTGCGGCGCATCGAGCACGGTGAGGATGGCGTCGACCACGTCGTCGACATGCACGTAATGATACATGAACGCCGGATCGCAGGGGATGGTGGTCTGCGCACCCGCGAGATCGTTGCGGATGATATCGGCAAGGATGCAATTGCCGCGGCGGTGCGGCCCGTAGACCCGGCCAATGCGCAGGCTGACGCCATCGAGCCCATGTTCGACCTGGAAGGCATCGACCAGCGCCTCGCCAGCCACCTTGCTCGCCGCGTAGACCGAGGTGGGGCGCAGAGGCGTGGTCTCATCGATGCGTCCGGGCCCGACGCTGCCATAGACGCTGATCGACGAGCAGACCACGAAGCGCCTGACGCCGTGGCGGCGGGCCTGGTCCATCAGCCGCGCGGTGCCGCCGACATTGACGTCGACGACGAGGCCAGGATTGTCGCGCGCCAGCATCGGTCCAGATATGGCCCCGCAATGGACGACGGCGGTGATGGCCTGCCTTGCGAATAGGACCTCCAGCGCCGCCGGATCGGTCAGTTGCGCGATGATCAGGTCCGGATCGTTCCGGCCATGGCTGACCGCGTCTGTGGCAATAACCGTCCGGCCCAGGTCTGCCAGATGCTCGCGCAACGCCATGCCCACCAGACCTGCGCCGCCCGTGACGAGAATGCTCATAGCGCCACCATGCCGCCATCGACGCTGAGGTCTGCGCCGGTGATGAAGGAGGAACCGCCCGAGCAGAGGAAGACGATCGTTTCGGCGACCTCTTCGGACCGGGCAAAGCGTCCGATCGGGGTCAGCGGCAGAAAGGCCGCCCGCTGCGCGTCGGTCACGGTGCGCTGGATGCCGGTCATGGTCGTGCCGGGAGAAACCGAATTGATCTGGATATTGTCGGGCGCATATTGCACGCCGGCCTGCCGAGTCAGCGCCAGGACGGCGCCCTTGGAGGCGCAATATATGGCCGCGTCCCTCAGCCCGATATGGGCGGCGGTCGAGGCCACGTTGCAGATTTTCCCGCGCCCGGCGGCAACCATTGCAGGCAAGACGGCCTGCATGCCGAGCCAGACGCCCTTGGCATTGATGCTCATGATCTGCTCCCACATGTCGTCCGTGCCGTCGATGACGCTGTCGCCGGGCAGGGCAATGCCGGCATTGTTCACAAGCACATCGATGCGTCCGAACCGCGCCAGCAGATCGGCGACAAGGTTGCTCCACGCCGTGGCGTCGCGCACATCCATGGTTACGCCGAGAACGGCGCTTCCCCGCGCCGCCAGTTCGGCTTCGACCTCCGGCACGCCCTTGATATCGATGAGGACCAGTGTGCCGCCCCGCTCGGCGAACTGCCGCGCCGCTGCCCGGCCGATGCCGTCCCCTGCACCCGTCACGAGAATGATCTGGTCGGTGAAGTCGTGTGTCATGGCAGGATCCTCGATGGAATGAGCGGCGCAGGCGCCAAGGGGGGCAGGACGGATGTCGCGAAATCGATGAGAGCGCGATCGCGACCGGGCGCAGCGATCACCTGCACGCCGATGCCGCCGCCGCCTTCGGTCCAAGCCAGCGGCACATTGAGGGCCGGCAGTCCCGCGACATTGGCCCAGGCGGTGAAAATGGCGTGGCCGCGCGGCCCGACTGGCTGGGCGTCGATCGTTTCGGGATAGGGCTGGCGTGCGTCCCAGGCCAGCGCAGCGATAGTCGGGCTCATGAGCAGGTCGGTATGCTGGAAGAGGTCGCGCGCCTCTGTGCGCAGCTGCTGGGCGCCGGCGAGGGCCTCGACATAGTCGGCGCTCGAAAGCGCCATTCCGGCCTCGACCATCTTTCGGGCATTTTCGCCGGTCTGCCGATCCGCGAGGTGTCGACCGATATGCCAGGCAAGGCCCGCCTGGGCGACGGTTTGCCAGACAGCGCCGGCGCGGGCTGCGTCGAACGGCTCGGCCGCTGTGGTAACCGGCCAGCCAAGAGCTTCCAGATCCCGGATAAAGCGGGCAAAGGCAGTCGCTATAGTCGGGTCGACGGGCGCGTCGCCGATCGTGTCGAATGCTAGAATACGCGGTCGAGCCGGCAGGGGCGCGGCCGGGCCATAGGCGCCGCGTGTGCGTGGATCGGCGTCATCGGGACCGGCGAGGATGGCGAGCACCGCCGCGAGATCGGCTGCGTCGCGGGCGATGGGCCCGATCACCTCGAAGTCGTGCAGGATTGCCGGAAATCCGCCGGCTCGCGCAATGGTGCCGATCGACGGCTTGAAGCCCCACAGCCCGCAATGGGCCGCAGGACGGCGAACCGAGCCGCCGCCGTCGGTGCCGATGGCAATGGGACCAAAGCCGGCGGCCACGGCTGCAGCGCCGCCGCCGGTCGAGCCTCCGGGCGTGCGGCCGGGCGCCAGGGGATTGAATGTCGGGCCGAAGAGGGCGTTGTCGGTATAGCCCTGGAGGGTGAATTCAGGGACGTTGGTCTTGCCCAGCACGAGCAGGCCGGCGGCGCGAAGCCGTCGAACGGCCGGCTCGTCGGTGTCGGGGCGATCATGTTCGTGGGCTCGGCTGCCCCAGCGCGCAGGCAGGCCCGCGACGTGGATATTGTCCTTGATGGTGATGGGTACGCCGTCGAGCGGCGAGAGCGGCTGGCCCGCCTGCCAGCGGGCATCGGATGCGTGCGCCGCCTTTTTGAGGGACGCGTCGTCCTGCGCGATGATCGCATTGATCGCCGGGTTATAAGCCGCAATGCGGTGCTGGATGGCGGCAACGGCATCGCTGGGCCGCACCTGGCCCGAGCGGTAGCGTTCTGCCAGTTGCAGTCCCGTCAGATCCCAAATGGGTGGGGAAACGCTCATCTCGGCCTTGGCACGTCGCGGTAAAGTTGCTGCAGTTTGCTCAGGAAGGCCGGCTCGAGCTTTCTGGCTGTCCCCGCGACGGGGTCTGCGCCGGCTCGCATCGTGTCGGTCGCATCGCGGGAAAAGCCGGTGACGAAGTCGATGCGCTGCTGCCGCCGCGCCGCGAATTGGGCCGGCACGTCCTGCAGCGCGCCGCCGCCGGCCAAAGCATGGCGAATTTCGTCCAAGAGTACGCAGGCATCTTCGATCGACTGGGTTGCGCCCTGTCCCAGGGTTGGGAGCATGGGATGGGCGGCGTCTCCGGCGAGGACGACACGCGATGCGCCGACAAGCCGGGTTGCGCGTTCCTGCAGCCGCGCCCAATGCAGCCGGCCGCCGCTGCCGAGTATGGCGTCAAGGAGAAAGCGAACGGCGGGAGAGACCTGTCCCGATGGCGGTATGAACAGCGCGCTGATGGCCAAGGGGTCCTTCATGGCGTCGGTAAGGGTTCCGTCTCCCGGCAGTGGAAAGGCGCCGGCGCAGTAGACGCGGTCGCCGGGAATGCGGAAGGCCAGGAGGCGGTTGGGTCCGTTGAACCATTGGCCGTAGTCGTCGATGGGGCAGTCGGCCGGGGCCGGGCAGAGAAGGCGCAGCAGCGCGACATCGGTGTATTCGGTCGTGTCCGATGCCAAGAGGCTTTCGCGCACCACCGAGTAACGGCCATCGGCGGCGATCAGCAGGTCGAGGTCGTCGATGCGGTGCGTTTCGCCGCTGTCCACGCGCAGGTCGATGAAGGGACTGTCGCCGTCCTGACCCGCAGCGATGACGTCGGTGCCATAGCGGATGGCGGCGCCGGCCGAGGCACGAAGGCGCGTGTTGAGCGCGGCCCAGCCGATGCGGAGGCCGGGATTGTCCGCGAGCTGATCGAGTTCGAACCGGGCAAGGGGCGTGCTATCGGTAAGCGCCACGGTCCATTCAAACCATGGCAGGGAAGCGGCAACCAGGCTTTCCGCCACTTCAGGCAGAAAGTGGCGCAGCGCCTTGACCCCGTTCGGACCGATATTGAGCCCGGTGCCGACATCGATCTGCATGTCCTGGGCGCTGCGCTCGCAGCAGATCACCTCGACATCGTCTCGTCCCGCGAGGCCGGCGGCCACGAGGCTGCCGACGACGCCGCCACCCACCACGCCGATTCGAACGCGGCGCGACAATTCAGTTGGTCTCGCGGTCAACGATCAGGGCCATGATGCCCCCGCCGTCCGGACCCTGGTGTTCCGCGCCACCAGAGACGAAGAGGGCGGTGTCGTTGAGTACGCTGGCCACGATGGCCCCGACGGCGCCGCGAATATGGCGCTGCTGGTCGATATCGCCATCGGTGAGCATGACATGGGACCGCCCGCGAATCTGGCCGTTGCGCGATGCTTCGCACTTGATGAAGCCGGCCCGCAGGCGTTTTGCCTGGCGTTCGTCGAGCTGGGGGTCCGCCACCATGTCGAGCGCGTCCAGCACGTCATGAATTCCTGAAATATCGAGAGCGTCCTGCATCACCCCATGGGCGATGGCGAGCGGGCCGGACCATTTCCGGCTCATGCCGACCACGATCACCTCGTTGCAGCGCACTTCGGTGCCCGCCGAACAACTGCCGACCGAGGTAAAAAGGGAAGAATCCTTGAGCACGGCCGCTTCCACGGCAGCGTCAGCGGGCATCTCGCCCAGCGCCTTGCCGACGCCGAGGGCGGATGCCGCTCGTCCCAGGGCCATCAGGCGTCCTGCATTGTCCGAAACCAGCGGGTGCCGCGCGGCGAGAATATCGTCCGTGTCAAAGGCGGGGCCCTTGATCTGCACGAAATGCACGTCCGACGGGGAGTCTATGCCTGCCGATGCCATGGCCTCTCGTATAGCCGTGGCCGTCGTGTCGATCTGGTGCTGGCGGCCAATATCGCCGGGGTCATAATCGGGCGTGAAGGCAACGCCGATGGCCAGGGCCGGCTCTCCTGAGCCGGCTTCGGCGGACTGTGCCGTGAACACGGTATAGTGGGCGGACAGGACGCCTTCGACGCCCCCGGAAAAGACAAAAGGCACCCGCTTGCGCACTGCCTCGGGCGTCTCGCCCGTGTGGCGAGCGATCAGCAGGGACAGCGACAGTGTGAGATAGCCTCGGGTGTAGTCGTTGACGAGGCCGTTGCCATGCGTCTTCCCGATGACCGCGACAATGTCGCCAGCCTCGATGGAGCCCGACGCAAGCGCCTCTTCAAGCCCCGATACATCGCCCGGATTCGACAAGGCAAAGCGGATTACGTCACAGCGCATATTCATGTCCTGACCATTGACATCAGAGGTCAGACGACATGTTATAGACGAAGAGACGGCACAGGCAAGAGCGGCTGTCGGAATTTATGCATTATGCCGTGGCGGACCCTGTCGGGCGCGGGCGGAGGTTCGGAGGATCAGATGACAAGTCAACAGTCCCAGTTCGGCGCGGGTGCCCTGGCCGGGATGCGCGTGCTCGATGTCAGCCAGGTCATGGCGGGACCGTTCTGCTGCATGATGCTGGGCGACATGGGCGCGGACGTCATCAAGGTGGAGCCGCCGCAGGGTGGCGACCAGACGCGGCGCGCCATGGGCTTCAAGCTCAAGGGCGACGACAGCCTGGGCTTCCTCAACATGAACCGCAACAAGCGTTCGATCACCATCGATCTCAAGAGCGACGAGGGCCGCGAGATCTTCTACGCGCTGGCGAGAACCGCCGACGTCATCGTCGAAAACTACCGGCCGGGCACGATGAAGAAGCTTGGTATCGACTACGACACGATCAGCAAGATCAATCCCGGCATCATTTATGCCAGCATTTCCGGCTTCGGACAGTCTGGCCCCTGGGCGGACCGGCCGGGCTTCGACCTGATCGCCCAGGCGGCCACCGGCGTGATGAGCATAACCGGCCATCCCGGCGGGCCGCCGGCAAAATCGGGCGTGCCCGTAACCGATATCGGCTGCTCGCTGTTCGCGCTCTACGCCATCCTCACTGCCTATATCGGCCGGCAGAAGAGCGGGGAGGGCCAGCACATCGATGCGTCCCTTTACGACGCCGGCATCGCCTTTGCCGTCTGGGACATCTGCGAATACTGGGGTACCGGCAATGTGCCCGAGCGCATCGGCACAGCCAATCGCATGGCGGCGCCCTACCAGGCCGTGGAAGCGAGCGACGGCTACTTTGTCTTCGGCGCCAACAATGACCGGCTCTATCGGCGCCTTTGCGAGGTCATCGGGCGGCCAGACCTGCTCGACAACCCCGATTATGCCACCAATGCCCTGCGCATGGCCAATCGCGAGGCCCTGATCGGCGCACTGGAAAAGAGTTTTGTCCAGTGGACGCGCGCAGAATGCGTCGACATGCTTCTGGCCGTCGGCATTCCGGCCGGTCCGATCAATGACTATGCCGAAGCGCTGGAAAACGAGCATGCCCGCGAACGCGACGTGGTGATGAAGATCGACCACCCGATCGAAGGTGAGGTCAATTCCATCGGCTTTCCGGTGCGGCTCTCGGGAACGCCACAGCAGGTTCGCCGGCCTCCGCCGCTTTTGGGCGAGCACACAGCGGAAATCCTGGCTGAGCTTGGCATCAAGCCGGCAGCAGCCCAATGACCGTGTCCGGCATCGTCGCCACATTGGAGGGGCCGGTCGCCCGCATTCGTATCGACCGCCCCGGGGCTCGCAACGCCCTGACCCTCGCTATGTATGATGGGCTGATCGGCGCGCTGGAGGCGCTGCGTGGCAACGACGCAGTGCGGTTGCTGGTGCTCGAGGGGGAAGACAAGGCTTTTGCCGCGGGCACGGAAATCTCCGAGTTCACAGCGTTCAAATCCTGCAGCGACGGCCTGGCCTATGAGACCAGGGTAGAGCAGGTGATCGACACGCTCGAAACACTGCCATTCCCCACTCTGGCCGCAGTCAAGGGCGTGGCCACGGGCGGCGGGCTCATGCTCGCCGTGTCCTGCGACCTGCAGTTGTTGTCCGCGAGTACCCGTATCGGCGCCCCGATTGCACGCACGGTCGGCAATTGCCTGTCGTCCCGCAATCTCGCGCGTCTGCAGACCCTGGTCGGGCCCGCTCTGCTCCGGCGCATGCTTTTTGCAGCCGAACTCGTGCCGGCATCCGAAATCGTCGGCAGCGCCTTCCCGACCTGGATTGTGGGGGCCGACGCTTTCGAGGCGACGCTGGCCCAAAAGATCGACGCTATCGCATGTGCCGCGCCTTTGACCCAACGCGCCACCAAGGCCTCGTTGATCCGCATCGCCCGCAACGACTTCAACGACACCGACATTATCGAGCGCACCTATGGTAGTGCCGACTTTGCCGAGGGCGTCGCTGCCTTTCTTGAACGCCGCAAGCCTGCCTGGCAGAACCGCTAAAGGGGACGCACGCACGGACAATAGCCAGACTATCGCCGAGTCATTCTTGAGCGCGCGCCGGGCAGCGCTGTCCCTGGCGGAATTTCCGGGACCGCAGCCGACGACGCTGCAAGCTGCCTATGCGGTGCAGGAGCGCATGCTGGACGCTCTCGCGGACCGGCCCGTCGCCTGGAAGGTCGGACTGATCGCCGCCGAACAATCCGCAGCCCTTGGAGATAATCGGCTTGTCGGGCCGGTCGCTCGCCTTATCGAGCAAGGGGCAGGGGGCAGAGGCGTTGCCGTTCCATTGATCGCGGGGGGCTTTGCCGCCGTCGAAGCCGAACTCGCCCTGTTGATCGGGCACGATATACCCGCGCGCAGCGAGGTATTCGCCGAAGCGGACCTTGCCGACTACGTGTCCGACATGCGTATCGCTGCCGAAATTGCCGGCAGTCCGCTTGCCGCCATTGTCGAACTTGGACCCACCGCGGTTGTCTCCGACCACGGCAACAATCTGGCCGTGGTCTTGGGGGGAAGCATTGCCGATTGGCGGGCGCGATCGCTGCAGAGCCTGGTCTGCACCGTCAGCATCAACAATGCCGTGATCGCCTCCGGCAGTGCCGAACAGGTACCGGGAGGACCTCTCGCCGCCTTGTCCTTCCTCGTCCAGAACCTGGCGCGGCGTGGCCGAGCGCTGAAAAAGGGCGACTGGGTGAGTACGGGCGCCATGACAGGCGTGCACCCTGTCGCGCCCGGCATGCTCGCTGAACTCGATTTCGGTTCACACGGTCGCCTGTCCGTGCGTTTTAGTACGCACCGGCAGACATAGTAAAAAATTCGCCGGCCAGTAGCGCCCCGGCTGCGGCCCGTGGTCCCAAAAGCCACTCGGCCTGGAATTTCTCCCAGCCCAATAGATGGTTCAGTAATCTCTCAATGGAATGTCCGCTTAGCCTCGGTTGCTGCCAGAAGCTGCCAGTCTGCAATCGGCCCCCGAAACGTCATCTGCGAGCCCGGCGGGAAGGGTAGGGAGCTTCCATAGCATGTCCGACCTTAAGCGCTTCGATGTGTGGCTTGAAGCTGCCAAAACGGTAGGTCCGCGGATAACCCGCCTGCAGTTTAGAGAAGCTGATTGTGCCTGCCGAGTTAACCTACTTAAGTCCCCGAACCGTCTGCAAAGTCTGCTTTGCATTCTCTGCCAACAGCCTCACATCCGTCGCGGCAGTCACAAGATCGAAGCCCCAATCTATCGCTCTTGACGCATAAGCCGCCGAGCCTGTGTGGAGGCCGCCTTTGATGCCGTGTTTGTGGGCGGTGGTGAGAATTCTCTTTATAGCCTCGACCATCTCGGGCTCTTCGCGGTCAAAGCCGACGCGGTACCTCCGGCCGGTGAGAGCCAAGGTCAGATCCGAGGGGCCGACATAAATGCCATCGAGGCCTGGGGTCGAGCAGATAGCGTCGAGATTGTTCATGGCTTCGGCAGTTTCGACCATGGCGAAGCAGATCAGCTCGTCTTCGGCGTTTCCATCATAGCCCGGCCCCAGCGCGATAGCGGCGCGGGTGGGGCCAAAGCTGCGGATGCCGTTTGGCGCATAACGTGCATATGAGACAAGCGCCTCCGCATCGGCGCGGGTGTTGATCATCGGGCAGATGAGGCCCATGGCCCCACCGTCGAGAACGCGCGTCACTTCGCTGGGGGACAGGTGAGAAATGCGCGCCATGGGCATGACCCCGCTGGCGCCCATGGCCTGGAACATCTGGATGGCGGTCGCATAATCGACGACGCCGTGCTGCAGATCGACAGTGAGGCAATCAAAGCCTTGGGCGGCCATGATCTCGGCAGAAAAACTGTTGCCGATGGAGAGCCAGCCATTGATGGCTCTTTCGCCCCCAGCCCAGAGGGCCCTTACTGCGTTGGTATTCATGGCTTGGCTGCCTTCGCCTTCGCGCGCATGGCGGTGATGGTGGTGCGGTGAGAGATGGCGTCCTTTTCGGTTATCAACTCTAGGAGGGCGCTGCCGGGCGCGGCAAGCGCGCGCGCGAGGGCAGGGCCGAAATCGGCCGTTTTCTCAACTCGTTCAGCCATGAGGCCATAGGCCTTGGCGAGGGCGACAAAGTCCGGGTTGACGAGATCGGTCGCGTAGACGCGCTCGGGGAATTCGCGCTCCTGATGCATGCGGATGGTGCCGAGCATGGAATTGTTGACGACGACGAACAGTATCTTGGCGCCATATTGGGCGGCGGTTGCGAGCTCCTGACTGCTCATCTGGAAGCAGCCATCGCCGGCAAAGCAGACAACGGTGCGGTCCGGGTGGACGAGGCTTGCCGCAATTGCGGCCGGCACGCCATAGCCCATGGCGCCCGAGGTGGGAGCGAGCTGGGTGCGGAAGTTCGAGAACTGCCAGAAGCGGTGGGCCCAGGCCGTGTAATTGCCCGCGCCCGAGCAGACGATGGTATCGGCCGGCACTGCATTCCTGATATCGGTTACAATGCGGGCGAGATCCACGGTCGTGTCGCGGTCGGCGACTTCAAGAGTCGCGAGATATTCGGCGCGGCAATCGGCGACCCACTGGCTGCGCTTTTCGCTCGTTGCCTTTGGCGTCAGAGCGGCAAGACCCGCCGCGATTGCGGGAGCGCCGGCATTTATGGCAAGGTTGGCCTGATAGACGCGGCCAAGTTCCTCCGGATCAGGATAGATGTGAACGAGCGTCGCGCCGCGCTTGGCGGGATCAAGGATCGTGTAGCCGGCCGTGGTCATTTCCCCGAGGCGGGCGCCCATGACGATCAGGAGATCGGCCTGGCGGACCCGCTCTATGAGCTTTGGTTCGGCGCCGATGGTCAGGTGGCCGACATAGTTGGGGTGGTGGTTGGAGACGTAATCCTGGCATCGGAGGGAGGCTGCCACGGTAACGCCGAAGCGTTCGGCAAAGCTCGCGACCTGTTCGCCGAGGCCAGGCTGCCAATCGCCGCCGCCAACGATGAGGAGCGGGCGTTCGGCGGCTTCGACGAGATCGGCAATCATGTCGAGCTGGGCCGCGGTCGGGGCGCCATTAACCGGCTCAGCACAAAGACCCGGGTCGATATCATCGGAAACGAGCGTGCTCAGAACATCTTCGGGAAGCGCGAGCACGACGGGGCCGGGGCGGCCGGCCATGGCGGTCTGGAAGGCGCGGTGCACATATTCAGGAATGCGCGAGGGGTCGTTGATCTCGGCAGCCCACTTAACGAGTGGAGAGAACATAGCGGCGAAGTCGACTTCTTGGAAGCCTTCGCGGTCCTTCATGGAGGAGTTGACCTGGCCCACGAACATGACGAGCGGGGTCGAATCCTGGAAGGCGGTGTGGACGCCAATTGAAGCATGGGTCGCGCCCGGACCGCGAGTGACGAAGCAAACGCCGGGGCGGCCGGTCAGCTTGCCGTATGCTTCGGCCATGTTGGAGGCGCCGCTTTCGTGACGGCAGACGACGAGATCGATCTGGTCGCTGACATCATGAAGCGCATCGAGTACCGGCAGATAGCTCTCGCCGGGGACGCAGAAGGCGCGGTCCACCCGATTGGCCAGCAGGCTGGCTACAAGCAGATCCCCACCCCGGCGGGTCATACTGGTGATCTCGACCGACATTTTCATTCTCCTTCGTGCGTTCTTGGGGAAAGGCTTTCGCCTAAACCGCTACCGAACCCGGTTATTATTCAGCGCTCCGCCCAATCGAAACCAATTCCAACCTGCTTGGTCCAATTTAGCTTTGCCCTTATTTTGGGCGAATAGTGACTTTGAATATTTCGCTAGTCTGTTATAGATTTGGGTAGTCCGGGTGCCGCCAACCAAAGCGGCCTTACTCGCAACCTAATGGTCGGTTAACATGAATTTCGAAGCCATCTCGGCGGTCGGCGCCGCGCTCAATGTACGCGCCAAGTCCGAACTGGATTCGCAACTTATCTATCGCGAACTGAAGTCTGGCATCATGGACGGTAGCTACGCGGCCGGAAGCAGGCTGCCCACCGAACGCGCGCTGGCCGAACACTTCGATGCGGCGCGCAACAGCGTGCGCAAGACGCTCAATCTTCTTGAAGATGAAGGCCTGATCGTTCGCCATGTCGGTCGCGGCACCTTCGTGCGCAGCGCGCCCGCGCAGGACGAGTTTACGCTCGCCGAACTGCTCGAAGCGCGGCTCCTGTTCGAACCCAACCTGCCGGACCTCGTAGTCGAGCGCATCACGCCCGAGCTGATCGCGGAGATGGAAGAAGCGCTGGAACGCGTTCGCGATGCCGAGAGCTGGGACCAGTTCAAAGAAGCGAAATACGCCTTGCACATGGCCATCGCTCGCGGCTCGCGCAACCGCTTCATCATCTCGATCTTCGAGCAGATCATTGCCTCGCGTCGCCGCGCCGGCTGGGGGCGTCCGGGCCAGCAGCTGTCGCCGGTTCTGGTGGTTCGCGAATCCGCGTACCGCGACAATCTCGTGATACTCGACGCGCTGCGCGCCGGCGATGCCGATAAGGCGCGCGAAGCCATTCGCGACTACCTGCTGCGCATGCTGTCCAACGTCAGCAGCAACTGACTGGGTCCGGATGGCGGCAGCCATCCGGTCGGTCGTCCAACTCAGGTTCATCGCTGATCCATCCGCTTCTGAACACCACGACCAACGAGCATGAGGGCTAGTGCGGCAATCAGCACGGCAATACCCGGGAAAACCGAAATCCAGGGGGCATAGAGGGTGTAGTCCTTGCCCTGTTCCATGATCGCGCCCCAGTCGGGGGTCGGCGGCTGCACGCCCAGGCCGAGGAAGCCGAGCGCTGCCTGGATCTGGAGGATCAGCGGGAAGAGGATTATGTATTGGGTCAGGATGAGCGGCAGCACGTTGCGGGTAACGTGGCGGCTGAGGACAACACCGTCGTGGACGCCAATACTGCGGGCGGCTTCGACATAGGTCTTGCCCGTTTCGCTCATGGCGCCGGCGCGCGCGATACGGAAGAAGACCGGCATGTAGACGATGGAGAGCGCGAGCACTAGATTGGTGATTTCGGGACCAAGAACGCCGGTGATGATGACGCCGAGGATAATCGGTGGGAAGCTGAGGAGCACGTCCACGGCGCGGCCGAGAACTTGGTCGGTCCAGCCGCCGAAAAAACCAGACACGAGGCCGAGTGTGCCACCGACAATGGCTGAGATCAGAAGCGAGCCGGCGCAGATCGCGAGGGTAACGCGGGCACCGTAGATGACGCGCGTAAAGACATCGCGGCCCACATCATCGGTGCCGAACCAGTGGTCCCACGACGGCGCCTGCATGGCGCGCTCGATATAGACACCAACGGGGGAGTGGGGCGTGAAGAGCCAGGGAAACACCGCCATCACGAGAAGGATCGCGAGCAGAGCGATGCCGAAAACCAGACCGGGTTCGCGGCGTAAGGTGCGTATGATCTTGCCCCAAGTGCCTAACTGGGCGGAAGCCGGCGATGACGCGATGGAAGAACTGGCTTGTGCCATGGGTAACTCCGTATCAGGCTACGCGCACGCGCGGGTCGATGAGCCGGTAGGTAAGGTCAACGAGGAGATTGATGACCATGGCAGCGACGACAACGATCAACAGGGCGCCCTGGAGGACCGGATAGTCGCGGGTCTCGATGGCGGTGAGGAGCAGGCGGCCAAGGCCGGGGAGTGCAAACAGGGATTCAATGATCACCGTGCCACCCAAGATTTGGATGAGGATCAGGCCCATGAAGGTGATGATGGGGATCAGCACATTGCGCAGGATGTGCTTGAAGAAGACGACGCGGATCGGCACGCCCTTGGCAATCGCGGTGCGCACATATTCCTGGTTAATGGCCGAAACGACGTTCTGGCGCACGAACTGGCTATAGGCAGCAGCCTGCAGCAGACCAAGGCTGGCAATCGGCAGCATGAGAATGGCGAGGTTGTCGCTGACCGAGCGGGTGAGCGGCACGAAACGGAGTGGCGGCGACCAGCCTAGAGTCGCGGAAACGCCAACGAGGAGCACTAGGCCGACCCAGAACACAGGCGCCGACAGACCCAGGATATTGAAGGTCTGGATGGCGGTGTCGAGCGGACGGTTTTCGAAGATGCCGGCGATGATGCCTAGCGGCACGCCGACAAGCGTCGCCACGGCGAGGGTCAGGATGGCGATTTCGAGAGTGACCATGAAGGCCGGTGCAATCATTTCGGCGACCGGCATGCCTCGCGTCCAGCTATTGCCGAGATTGCCCTGCAGGACATTGGTGATCCAGGTCAGGTACTGCATGTAGATCGGCTGATCGAGGCCGAAAAACTCACGCAGTGCCGTTGCGGCGTTTTCACCGCCGGCCTGGCCCATCATCTGGGCCACGACGTCCCCGGGCACCATGCGGACCAGCAGAAAGACCAGAATGGACGCCAATACGGCCGTGAGAAGTGAGGCGAACAGCCGTTTGAGAAGATAAGTGCCCATGATCAATCCCGTGCGGAGCTAGGGTGCGGGAGGCGCGTCGGCGCCTCCCCTGTGACATCACTCGGAGATGTAGGTCCGAGCCAGACCGAAGTACCAACCGGTCGGATGCTGGGTGAAGTTCTTCACCTTGTCGCTGCGAACGGTCACGTGATCAGGCGAATAGAGCATGATCGTCGGGACGGTTTCCGCGAGCACGACCTGGAAGCGGTTGTAGATATCGCGACGCTTTGCAGGGTCGGATTCCGCGCGACCTTCATCAAGGAGGGTACTGGCTTCGTCGTTGTTCCAGTTACGGAAGTCGGCGCCGTCGGGCTTCTTGTGGAAGTGACGGTAGAACAGCAGGTTCGGGTCAGGCTGGGTAGCCCAGTCGTTGAAGGTGAAGCCCATCTCGCTCGAACGGAAGTTGTTCACCCAGACGCCGAGGTCGACGCGCTGAATGTCGAGCGTGATGCCGATTTTTGCGAGTTGTTCCTGAAGGGTGACAGAAGCCGGGTCCATCCAGTCAAAGCCGTTGATGGTGGTCAGCGTCATGCTGAAGCCATCGCGATAACCAGCTTCGGCGAGGAGTGCCTTGGCCTTTTCGATATCGGGACCCTGCATCGGGACCTCATCTAGTGGCAGGCCCCATGTGTCCTGCATGCCGGAAACCATGGTGCCCAAAACGGTGCCATATTCGCCGACGGAAGCCTGGAGGATCTCATTCTTGTCCACGGCCAGCGAGATTGCCTGACGGACGCGGACGTCGCTGAGCTGCTCGAGCTCTGAACCGAGGTCGATCGCGGTCTGGGCCAGCGAAGGCCAACGTTCAATGGTCAGACCAGGAAAGCTCGAGACCTGCTGCACGTCCTGGGGACGGCTGAGCGGGACGAGATCGACGCGCTTGTTCTGGAGAGCCACCAGCATGGAAGAGCTGTTGGGCAGGATTGTGAAGTCGATGGCGTCGAGGTAGGGGATGCCTGCTTCCCAGTATTCCTCGTGACGTTCGAGGGCAACGTGGGAGTTGGGGACGAACTCGACGAGCTTGAACGGACCGGTGCCAACGCTTTCGGTGTTGATGCGGTTCTTGGAGTTTTCGTCGTCGAAGTAGCCGGCCGGCACGACAGCGCCGTACTTGTTGCCGAGGGCCATCGGCAGAGCGGCGTTCTTGGCGGTGAGGGTGAAGCGAATGGTGTAGTCGTCGACGACTTCAACATCGCTCACGATCGAGAAGTCACCAGCGCCGGGCGAGCCGTTATCCGGGTTGCGGATGTAGTTGTAGCTGTAGGCCGCGTCCTTGGCGGTCATCTCGCCACCGGTGTGGAACTTGACTCCCTGACGGAGCTTGATCGTGTAGACGAGGCCGTCTTCAGAGATCTCATAGCTCTCGGCGAGCAGCGGGATGGCCTGGCCATTTACGCCTTCATAGAACAGGCCCTGATAGACCAGAACGCTGAGACGGATACGCGCGTCAGCAGCCTGGTGGAACGGGTCGAAACCGGGCGGTTCCAGGAGGAGGCCCATGTTGAGGCGGCCACCCGAGACGGCGTTTTCCGCAGCCGGGCCATAAAGGCTCGGATCATCAGCAATGCTCGGCGAAAGCGCCAGCAGGCTGAGCATTGTCGCGCCGAGCAGCTTCTTGCCCATGCGGCGCATGCTATTTGCATTCAGAAAGGTCATTAGTACCCCCTTGAGGATCAGTGTTCCCTTGACGGTCGCCGCCTTCAGGGCGCCAACCGCGAGCGTGCGCGCCTTATCGGCGCTGTTGTCAGTCGCGATAGGCGACTGTCATTTCGATCTCGACCGCAGCATTGCGCGGAAGCTCGGCTGCGCCGATTGCTGCCCGTGCGTGCCGACCGGCCTCGCCGAAGATTTCTGCCAAAAGGTCCGAAGCGGCATCCAGCACCTTGGGCTGGGCGTTGAAGCCCGGCGCGGACGCCACGAAGCCGTTGACCTTGATGATCTGTTCGATGCGATCGAGCGAGCCGAGCGCCTGACGCAGGCAGGCAAGGCCCTGCAGGATGCAGATGCGGGCTTCGCCCTGAGCCGTTTGGAGGTCTACCTCTGCGCCGACCTTGCCGAAGACGCGGACTTCACCATCAACCTTGGGCATCTGGCCGCTGACATAGGCGATGCCGCGGTGAAGGATCACCGGCATATAGTTGAACGATGGAGAGGCGGCGTTGGGCAGTTCGATGCCGAGTTCCTTGAGGCGCGCGTCAATGCTCATGACTTGGCTCCACCGATCTGGGACTTGAGAAGGTACTTGAGGTCGTATTCGGGCGTAAAGGCGAAGCGCGCTCGGAAGCGGCTGTCGTCCATCAGCGGGAAGGTATTGGTCGGCGGCACGATTTCCTGCTCGACAGCATAACCGGGCACGAGTTCGGCAGCGGCGGCGGCGATCTCGCTCATGCGGGCCGTAAAGCCATTGATGTGGTAGATGGCCTCAAGCGGCTCGGCAGTGGTGAGCGCCTCAAGGATGGCGCGAGCGACATCGCTGACATGCATGAGGTCAATCGGCAGATCATGGAACCGGACCGCGGGGCGCGCGCCGGGGGCAGCATTGGTGATGACGCTCGAGATGGCGCTGGCGGCGCCTTGGTACCAGAGGCCGGGTCCGAGAACGATCGGCAGGCGGATGGAGGATGCATCGAGCCCGTGGCGATCGCGATAGTACTGGACAAGGTCTTCGGAGAGGACCTTCGTCAGGCCATAGATGGTGCGCGGACGCTTGACGCCGCTCTCATCGACCCGCTCGGCGGAGTAGGTGTCGGCGGGACCGAAGACAACGCTCGAACCAGTGGTGATGACACGGGAAACGCCGGCTGACTGGGCAGCTTCCAGAACCTTGCGGAAACCATCGACATTGATGGCCATTGCGCGGTCGACATCGGCTTCGCCGCCGACCATCAGGCCCTTGCCACCTTCGCCGTAGGCAGCGGTCGTCACGATGGCCGTTGCCCCGCTGGCTTTGATCGCCTCGAGAATGGCGATGCGGTCCTCCACCGAGCCGTTGATCTCACCGAACTTGCCGGCGCTATCGGCCAGCAGATCGGTTGCCATTGTGGGGCCGAACACATGGGCAGGAATGTTGCGGGCAACGAGAGCGCGCACGATATGGGAGCCGATAAAACCGCGGCCCCCGATAACCAATACGCTCGGTGCTTCAAAGGGTGATGTCGTCACGGATACAAGCCTTGTAATGGCCAGCGCTCAGCTCGCGCAGGATCGGAATAGTCTGGGCGCATTCTGCAATGGCGAAGGGGCACCGGGTGCGGAAGACGCAGCCTGAGGGTGGCGCGATCGGACTCGGAATTTCCCCGCCAAGGATTTGGCGGCTTTCGCCCGTATAGCCGGGAGCGGCCTGGAGGAGCGCCGCGGTATAGGGGTGCGCCGGATTGTCGTAGAGGTCTTCGGTGCGAGCGACTTCCATCACGCGGCCGAGATAGAGCACCATCACGCGGTCAGTGATGACTTCGACAACCGAAAGGTCGTGGCTGATGAAGAGGAGCGCAAGGCCAAGTTCCTGCTGCAGGTTCTGCATCAGGTTGAGGACGTCGGCCTGCACCGACACGTCAAGCGCGGAGACCGGCTCGTCGGCGACGATGAAGCGCGGCGAGGACGCAAGAGCGCGGGCAATGGCGATGCGCTGGCGCTGACCGCCCGAGAAGGCGCGGGGATAACGCTTGGCGTGATCGGTCGAAAGGCCAACCTTTTCGAGGAGAGCAACGGCCTGATCCTCGGCATCACGACCCTTGAGGCCGAGATGGAGCTTCAGGGGCTCCATTAGCGCGTCGCCGACGGTCATGCGCGAATTGAGGCTCGCGAAGGGATCCTGGAAGATCATCTGCATGTGGCGGCGGAACTTCCGGAGCGCGGTCGGTCCGAGCGCGCCGAGGTTCTGGCCATCAAAGATGACTTCGCCGGCGGTTGGCTCGACGAGACGCAGCATGAGCCGGCCGACGGTGGATTTGCCGGAGCCGGATTCACCCACAACGCCGAGGACTTCGCCCGGAGCCACGGTGAGGCTCACGTCCTCAACCGCGCGGACAGCCTGAGCGGGCTTGCCGAAGCTCGCGCCGCGGACGGGGAAATGCTTGGTCAGGCCACGGACCGTGACCAGTGCCTTGGTTTCTTCTGTCGTGCTCACAGTGCAAGCTCCTGCCAGCGGATGCAGCGGGTGACGTGCTTGCCTTCCACGACTTGAAGTTCCGGTTCAATAGCGACGCATTCTGGCTGGGCGTAAGCGCAGCGGGCATGGAAGCGGCAGCCGTCCGGCGGAGAAAGCGGATTGGGCATAGTGCCTGGAATGGGCTTGAGCGTGCGCCGATTGCCATCGCCATCGCGGCGCGACGGAATGCAATCGAGAAGAGCACGGGTATAGGGGTGGCGCGGATTGGCGAGGACCTGATCCACGGGCCCCTCTTCAACCACCTGGCTCGCATACATGACGGCCACGTGGTCAGCGATCTGCTTGACGAGCTTGAGGTCGTGCGTGACGAAAATCAACGCCATGCGCAGTTCCTTCTGCAGCTTGCGCAACAGGTCGATGATCTGGGCCTGGATGGTCACGTCGAGCGCGGTGGTCGGCTCGTCGGCAATGAGAAGGCGCGGATCGCAGGCCAGGGCCACGGCGATCATGACGCGCTGGCGCATGCCGCCGGAAAGCTCGTGCGGATAGGCATCGACGCGCTTCTCAGGCTCGGAAATGCCAACCTGGCGGAGGAGTTCGATGGCCTGGAGACGGGCCCCGCGCTTGCTGAGGCCCTTGTGGACCCGCAGGGACTCAGCAACCTGATCGCCCACCGTGAAGACCGGATTGAGGCTCGACATCGGATCCTGAAAGATCATGGCGATGTCGTGTCCGCGAATGCGGCTCATGGCTTTTTCGCTGAGGGCGAGAAGGTCGGTGTTCTCTTCGTTTCGGCCACGGAAGTGGATGGAGCCACCCACGACCTTGGCGGTCGTACGACCGAGCAGGCGCATAACGGTGAGTCCGGTGACCGATTTGCCAGAACCCGATTCACCAACGATGGCGAGCGTTTCGCCTTCATCAACGCTGAGGGTCACGCCGTTGACGGCCTTAATGACGCCGGCATCGGTAAAGAAGTGGGTCTTGAGGTCGACCACGCTCAGCACGTGCTGAGCGGGGGCGAGACTTGTATCACGCTGCGGCATATCGGAGCAGCGCCTCCTCGTCGACTTCGATGCCGAGGCCCGGGCCCTCAGGCACGGCGATGATGCCATCCTTGACCACGATCGGCTCCTTCAGAAGCTCGGTGCGCAGCGGATTGGCACCGAGGTCGTATTCGAGCAGCGTGGGCTTGGGGATGTTGTCCGAATGCGGAAAGGCTGGGAGAGAGGCGATAAAGTGGATGCCCGCAGCCAGGCCGATCGCGCCACCCCAGACGTGGGGCGAGAGGCGCAGATGGTTGGCATAGGCCAACTCGGCAATCTTGCGACCCTGCCAGAAACCGCCGCAGAGGCTGAGGTCGGGCTGGAGCACGTCCACACCGCCGGCATCGACGAGGTTCTTAAAATCAAACACAGTATAGAGCGCTTCACCGGTTGCGATCGGCATGCGCGCGCGCTTGTGGAGGCGCCCATAGCCCTGGATGTCGGCCGGGTTGAGAGGCTCTTCCATCCAGCCAATGCGGTATGGTGCGAGACGCTCCATGCTCTCCATGGCGACGTCGTAGGTATAGTTGGAATTGATATCGACCAGGAGCTCGACATCCTTGCCAAGAATTTCGCGGGCCATGGCAACGCGCTCTTCGTCGCTTTCGGGGCTGAGGCCGATTTTGATCTTGACCGCGGGGTAATTGCCTTCGGCGAGAAGTTCAACCTGCGGGCGATAGTCTTCGCGCGGCGTCTCGGTGAGGTAGCCACCCGATGCATAGATCGGAACGCTATTGATGCGCTTACCGCCGAGCAACTTTGAGACCGGCAGGCCGAGCGTTTTGCCGATGGCATCCTTGGTGGCCATGTCGATACCGCTGATGCAGGCCATCATCGGGCCCTGAACGCCGAAGTGATAATGGCGGGCGAGGATGCGGGTATAGGCGTGCTCGATGTTGAAGGCGTCGGTGCCGACCAGATAGTTGGCGAGGAACGCCTCGTAGCTACGGTTGAAAGCGGGCAGGCCCCAGGCTTCACCATAACCGACCACACCATTTTCGAGCGTGAGCTTCACAACCGTGGATGCGCGTCCGGTCGCCAACGACTTCGACATTCCGTACGGCTTGGCAGCCCCCAGGGGAGCGCTCAGAGCGACGAACTGTATGGCGGTCAATTTCAAGGCAAACCCTCGCAGCCAATGCTGATCAATTACGGATCATATGTGAACCATTTTTCACAAGAAGCGCAAGAGGTCTCTTTAAAAAGTAGTTCATTGGGCGCTATTGTGCCGACAAATCCCGCATCGACTACCACAGGACAGACATGACGAACGCTGCAAGAATCTGGGAGGGGCTCAGCCAAGAGGAGCATGAGCGCCAGTACAATCCACAGAAGGCCTGCCCCAACTTCGACGAATATCGCGCGCTGCGCGAGCCGGCCAATGAGCAGGCTCTCAAGGAATTGATGCTCCATGCGGACATTGCATATGGCGATCACAAACTACGCACTCTCGACATTTACCCGGCTCTCGGCGAGGGGGCGCGGCCCGTTCACATCTACCTGCATGGTGGCTATTGGCGCGCGCAGGACAAGGTCAACTATGCCTTTATAGCAGGAATGTTGGTGCAGCATGGCATCACAACCGTGGTAATGAACTACGAGCTGTGCCCCAACTCAAGCCTCGACGAAGTCGCAGATTCCGCGCTTGCGGGCGTTGAATGGGTGTGCCGGAACATCGCTGGCCATGGCGGCGATGAGAAGATGATCAGCCTCTCGGGCCATTCGGCCGGGGCGCATCTTGTCGCAGAAGTGCTGGCGACCGATTGGAAGGCGCGCGGCATTGACCCCTCGTGCTTTGTGGGTGCGGTTGCCGTCAGCGGCATCTTCGATCCGGCGCCAGCGGCGCTGACCACGGTCAATACGCAGCTCAACCTGACGCCCGAAACCATCGCCAATCGCAATGTCGAAACGCGCACGCCGCTCGTCAAGTGCCCGGTGGCCGTGATGGTCGGTGGGGACGAGCCCTGGCAGTGGATCGATCAGAGCTTCCGCTACTCGCATCACCTCCACCGCCACGGCAACCAGCCGGAAGTGCAAGTTCTACCCAATTACAACCATTTCAACATTCTCCTGCCGTTCATGCAGCCGGAGAGCGCGATCGGTAGCGCTATGCTGCGTCTTGCTCGGCCGCGTCGCTGATTGATTTCCAAGGCCCTAAAGACCAAAAAATGAACAAGTTGAAACTAAACGATTATCGCCTCAGCGTCTATGATCTGACCGCCAGCGCCCAACCTGCCGTGAGTGACGTGACCAGCATTGCATTTGTCTACGCCGCCAACGGCACTGTAAATGTCGACGGCACGGATGTTGTGGAAGATGACGGATACTTTGTCGAAGGTCCGTTCAAGCTATCTGGTGCCGGCAAGGCATGGCTCTATGAATTCGCCCCGATCACCCAGCCGGTGCTGGAAGGCGAAGGCATCAGCCTCGTCATTTCCCGCTGTCTGCCGCAGACCTACTCGGGCGACCGCATCTTCCGCGCCGACCGCGTCGAGTCGAACCCTGGCGCGCAGACCCCACTCCACGGCCATCGCGGTCCGGGCATCCGTCGCCTGCTCAAGGGGCGTCTTCATGCCTATATTGGCGAAGGCAGCGAACGCATCGATGCGGGTCACGCCTGGTTTGAAACCGGCAAGGATTGGGTTATCGGCAAGAACATACACGACAGCGCCAGCGCCTTCGTACGCGTGATGATCCTGCCGGCCGAACTGTCCGGCGGCATTTCTTCTTTTGTCCCGGCAAGCGAAGAAGACGCCAACAAGCCGCGTTCGGTCACCTACCGCCTCTTTGGCGAACGTCCGTGCTGATTGGACCGCCAACAAGAAGGGCGGATAGCCGCAGGAAGCAACCAAAGGAGCTCAACCTTTCACGCCCAACGGAAGAACGTGGCTCGGGCGTATGAACGTTGTCGAGTGCGAGCGCCTGACCACGAGTCCTCGCAATTGTTGGACATAAAGGTCCGGACTGACCTATAGAGGGCGTTGTCACGGCAACGAGGGACCAGATGTACGTGGAGCGATAGGGTAGGGGCATGCAGCCCATTTCCTATGCTCGCCATCGCTTCCCGCCCGAGGTGATCCGCCAGGCCGTTTGGTTGTATCTGCGTTTCACGCTGAGCCTGCGGGGTGTAGAAGAACTTCTGGCCGAACGCGGGCTCGAGCTCTCATGCGAAACAGTCCGCCGCTGGGTGCTCAAGTTCGGCCCCGTATACGCCCACAACCTTCGCCGGCTTCGGCCCAACCGTCCAACACCTGGCACCTGGACGAAATGGCGGCCTCGATCGCTGGGCGGAAAATGTATCTTTGGCGCGCGGTGGACAGCGAAGGTGAGGTGCTGGACATGTTGGTTCAGCCCAGGCGGGACAAAGCCGCGGCCCTTAAGCTCATGCGTAAGCTGCTCAAGAAGCAGGGTTATGCTCCTAAGGTTCTCGTAACCGATGAGCTGAAGTCCTACGCTGCAGCGAACCGGGAGCTCAAGCTAAGAGCCCTGCACGAGCAAGGTCTGCGAGCCAACAACCGGGCCGAGAACTCGCACCAGCCGGTGCGACGACGAGAGCGCAAACTGCAGGGCTTCAAGTCGCCTGCATCAGCTCAAACGTTTTCTTGCCTACCACTCCGCCGTTCACAACACCTTCAACCTCCAGCGTCACCTTATCTCCCGTCCGACACTGCGCCTGTTCCGAAAACAGGCTGCTGCCACTTGGAAGATCGCTACTGCAGCAGCATGAATCGGCGCCAGTCCAGCCCAAGGTTGCACTCCTGCGGGCAAGGTGACAAAGCCCTGTCGTTCTGATGGTCTTGTGACATCGGCCGATATGATTCGCACAGCTGCGGCACAGGCGCGGATGGTTCAATAGGGCGTACGTCAAAATGCTAAACGCTGCTCCTCCGCCTCAACCTGAGCGTCGTTCCCAAATGCGGGCCTCGATCCCAAGAGACGCTAGAGCGCCTGGCTGATTACAAATCAGGTGCCCTAGTCTCACTGATCGACCTTCCGACCGGTCAGCCCCTGCGTCGAGGCAAGCGGCCAAACGGCCTGCCGGTAACGGGATCCCGGTCGAGCGAACCCTTAGCGCGAGGTGAGGCAGTCCACTCCAGAAACTGCACGAGACTATCTACCTGGTCGTCATAGCGGCCATTGGGGAAGGCAAGGAGCTCCCGGCGAAGATCGGCAAGCCAGGAAGCCTCGATCGGCAGCAGGTAATTCCCGGTTGCCAACCTTGCCGTCTGCGCCTCAAAGCGCGTGCGTTTGTCCAGCTTGGTTACGATTCCTAGATAGCGCGTCTCCTGCTCCCGCTGTTCCCGGTGTAGCTGTTGGAGCAATGGGTATCCAGATGCAGCCTTCTCGATCAACACCCGGTCAGCCCTCCAGCGCGTGGCAAAATAAAGGACAAGGGCCTTCAGGTCAGGAAAGTCCAGCTTCTCGCGAATGAGATCAAGCAAATACCACTGACCATTCCTCAGTCCCCAGGTCATGCCCACCGAGAAATCGCTGGCGGGCTCAGCGGTAAGTGCGGTGTCCCAGCTTTGCACCACATACTGGAAGTCGCTGCGGTCCAAGTCCGGCTCATATGTTCCGAACCACTCCCACCGCAGCCGGTTGCCACCAGGAGGGGTGGGGTCCTGCTGATACTGCGCGGAAAAAACCGCCGGCCCCATTTCGATCCGCAGTTGTTCCAGCACCTGCAGCGGCTCGCGGTCGGGGCAAAGCGCCTCTCCTTTGACGCGATGCCGGAGGCGTTTGAGGCCAATCGGCACCGTCTGGGTCTCTTCCGCGATGGCAGGCAGGTTGAGGTGCTCAAACTGTTTGCTGGCGAGCAGGTGACCTGGCAGATCATCCTCGTGCAGGCGCTGCTGGATGACAATGACCTGACCCGTGCCCTTGTCGTTGAGCCGGGAGAGCAGGGACTGCTCATAATAGTCGCGGGCCCGCTGACGCTCGACTGGGGAGGAAGCATCTGCTGCCTTCATCAGGTCATCGACAATGATCAGATCGGCGCCAAAGCCGGTGGCCGCCCCGCCCAGGGAGACGGCTTTGCGACCACCATTGCCCGTAGTGATCTGCTCGTCCGCCCGATTGCCGCCCTCAGCAAGTCGGGCAAGTGGGAAGAGATGCTCGTACCAGGGTGAGGTGAACACCGCGCGAAAGTCGCGTGCATGTTTGGCCGCGAGGTCCCCGCCATAGCTCGCCACCATGATCTTGAGAGAGGGATCATGACCCAGCATCCAGGCCGGCAGCGCCACGGCGGCGCAGATAGACTTGCCGTGCCGGGGCGGGACCGTGATCACCAGGCGCCGTGTTGCGCCCGAAGCCACCTGTTCGAGTGCATGGCAGATTGCCTCCACATGCCAGGACGGAACAAAGTCCTGTCCGGGATGCAGCAGCTCAAAAGCCTTCCAGGCGAAGGGAAACAGATGCGTGCGCTGAACAGCTGCGCTGACAACGGCAGCATTCATGGTGTCTCCTCCTGATCGGAAGAGCGGTTCGCCTCGATAAACCACTGCAGAATTGCTTTGTCAGTTTGAGACGGCTCAACTGGTGACAAACTCGCAGGACCAGCCAGATTGCCCGCCGGTCCGCCAGAGCCGGCTTCCTGAAGCTTGTGAACCGCCAGCAGAATCTTGACGTCACCTGTTTCGGCGAAGCGGTTGGCGAGTTTGGTGATGCCAATCTCGCTCTTGCTCATGCGCTTTGTGCGACCACCCTCCCTAACGGGAACCTTGGCCCCGAATTTTTCGGACACAAGGGTCGCAACGTTCTTTGCACCCTTAGGGCGGCCTTTGGGGTTGCCGGAGCGGCCTTTTTGGAATTGGCTCGAGCGGGGAGGGCGGCCGTAGCCGACCTCATACTCCGACTGCTGCGGATCCTCTTGGCCAGAAGCGATGTCGATCGGGTGCTGTTTACGCGTGGTCATGGCCGACCTCCGCGTTCCCGACCACGCTCGAACGGGCAGCCTCGCGCGCGGCTTCCACCTGGGCAAAGCTTTGGTTGGTGCCAGCCAAGATAGCCGGCTTGCCGCTGATGCTCTGCCAGCGGCGGATCGCAACATCCACATAGGCCGGGTCGAGCTCGATGCCATAACCGACGCGGTGGCTCTTTTCGGCCGCGATAAGGGTGGTGCCCGAACCGCAGAAGCAGTCCAGCACGCTTTCGCCGACACGCGTGCAGTCCTTGATCGCATCGGCAACAAGCGCCCACGGCTTGACCGTGGGATGGGCCGCGAGATCATCCATCCGGCCCTTGCGGAACGTATTCACCCCCGCATAGCTCCAGAGCGTTGTGCGGAAGCGACCGTATTTGCCGAGCTGGATGTTGTTGATGTGCGGGATGTTATCCCCGCCATTCTTGAACACATGCACAAACTCGGTCTGCTGACGGTAGAGGCTGCCCATGCCCGCATTCGTTTTGGCCCAGGTGCAGGTGGTCTTAAAGGTCAGCTTAGTCTGGCGAGCGGCCGACAGGAGCTCGAAAGCGTGAGCTGCATCCATGCAAACATAGTGCAGAGCGCCAGGCACAGAGTGCTCGCATGCTTTCTCCAGGTAGCCCTGGAGAAAGCCGGTAAACTCTCCTTCGCTCATCTCGCCCGATGCCATGGCAAATTCGCGGTGCTTCACGCGGCCCTTGCCGCTCACATGGCCATGCACCGGAACATTGTAAGGCGGGTCCGACCAGACCGCCCGAACCTTCTCGCCATCGAGGAGAACGCGATAGCTGTCTTCATCCAGAGATGAGCCACACAACAGCCGGTGAGGGCCAAGCTGCCACAGATCGCCAACCTGGCTAACAGCAGCCGCCGGCACAAGCTCGGGCAATTCGTCAGCCGCATCGCCGCTGTCTTCGTCCAGGCTCTGGATGTGAAGATCGATCTCAGCGGTTTCAAAGCCACTGAGCTCCAGGATTTCCAGATCAAGCTCGACGGCAGCCAGGTCTTTGAATTCGAGCGCAAGCGCGGTAGCGTCCCAGTGAGACAATTCTCCAAGACGATTGTCTGCCAGGCGATATGCCTTGATCACCTCGGGCGAGAGGTGGCTCACCCGAATGCCCGGAACCTCATTGAGCCCAAGTGCAATAGCAGCTGCAAGCCGGCCATGACCGGCAACCACTTCGTTTGAGGCGTCGACAATGATCGGCACGAGAAAACCGGCCTTGCGGATGGTGCCGGCCAGCTTGGTAATCTGCCGGTCGCCGTGCACGCGCGGATTGCGGTCGTAATTCTTAATGCTGTTGATCGGTAACTGCTCGATAGCAGATGCCAGGAAGATACCGGTAGACGAGCTCTCCGCCTGGCCGCGCTTGCGGCTCTGCTTGGCGGGGGCGGTTTGGTCGACTGTGAGACGCTTGATCATCTGAACCTCGTCGCTGGCCGAGTTAGTGCTCGGCCGGGTAAATGGAGGATCACAACGATGGGTTGGAAAGCGCAGAGCAGTAGACGAGCATAAGCGCTCCCCAAAGGTCCCAATGCGAGATCCAAGGTGAAGCGTCTACTGCCCGCGACCTGTGTGATGACCACTCACCAAGGTCCTGTGGTCCACCACAGTTAGCGTTCTGCAAACTGGAGCTACGCGTCTTGGTTGGTCTCGGCGCAGCCCGTGAGGAGTAGTTAGAAACTGGACCTACTGCCCGTCAAGATCAGATTAAATCTAAATTGCAAAGCATGAGCACGCGCGCCTTCAGTTGCTTGCATCGAAGCTCCCCTTTGCAAACTCCGGTCGCAAGCTGGTTTCCTTGATATGGCACCGGATTTTCCCTGTTCCGGTTTGGCTAATTCCCTGTTCTCATTGAAGAAAAGAACTTGGAAAATCTACGCAAAATCAGAAACTTGGCTGCTCCACGGTTGGGGATGCGGAAGCGAAATACCCTGTATTTTCCCGGCGAACAGGGAATTTGTGGCAAGGCAAGCGGAGAGCAGTTCGCAGCTGACTGCCTCCACAGCCAAACAGTCTCGCACAGTCTGGCGACATGCTGGTACCCCAGCGGAAAATTAGATACTTCCGCGGGTTAGGGGGCCAATGTCCTCCCGTCCGTCTCTCTCCGTTTCAGAAACTGTGCCTTATGGCGCGATCGTTAGCCTGGTTTCTCCACACGCGAAATTCCCGACATGCTTCCGCGTCGACTTAGACGTACGCACCGCCTTAAAGAACGTCGATGCGGTGGAGAATGAGTGGTGATGGTACCAAGACGTGGCTTGCGTCACCCACTCTCTCTTCTGAGCTCAGCCCAGTAGCTTCAGACGCTGGAGGTCCCATTCGAGTGGCAGCGGCCGCGCTGCTTTCAATCGTTCGTGTGTGAGCGTTGCAGGCTGCGTTCCTGCCAGGATCATGTCGACGATATCTGGAGCTAGGAATGCGAGCGATAGAGTGCGGCTAACGTGAGAAACTTGTTCGTTGTCGCGCTTGGCAATAGCCGCAATTGTCTTCGCCCGCCCTATAGAAAGATCCGCGAACCAACGATGGCCGTCGCCTATGAGCTGTACGAGCTGTGCATCCGGCGATCTTGTCTTGCTCGTGACTTCACCGACAATTAGCCGCACCTGCTTGCCGCACCGAAGCATCTTGGCAGGCACAGTGATGCAAATTGTCTGATTGTCAGGCAGGGAAATGTCATCACACACAGGGATGCCAAGCGCCGCTACGAGCGCCGCCCTATCGAGTGAGATGACTATCGTATCCGTGCCAACCTCGACACGTCGAAGAAGTGGCGGCATGTCCAGGGATGGGCAGTCGCCATCTGGGCATCGCACTGATTTTGCTAGCTGATCAGCCGCGGCGATGATCATAGGGAAGTGGGTGATCTCGATTTCACCGATCAACGCCGCCAACCATTTCTGATCGTTGAGGCGATCGGCAATGCTCCCATTGATCAGTTGCTCCAAGTCGGGTGCTGGCAGGCGCATGCCCTTGCCGCCCGAGCTACCGCGAACAAGGGGTGCAAAGGTGTAGTGCCGATAGTGTCGCCCTGCTTTCTTTGAGTAGGTAGGTGTCATGCGTGTGCCGTCGGCGTCGTAGATCACCCTGGCCAGAGGTGCCGGTGTTGCTCTGGAGCCCGATCCCCGAGGCCGCTGGCTTTGATCTTTCAGGCGCCCTTGAACCTCGTTCCAGAGGTGTTCGGGAACAATCGCCTGGTGCTCGCCCTGATAGATTTCGCCTCGGTGTTCGATCTGGCCGAGGCATATGCGGTTGCGTAGAATTTGATAGAGCGCGCCTCTGCTCAGACTAGCGCCGCCCATGACCTTGCCAGTCTGGAAGCGACGATGCTTAGACACTATGCCATCGGCATCGAGGGAGTGTTTCAATTGCGCGATTGAGCCAACCTTGCAGTAGCGCCGAAAGATGGGTCTCACGGTGTCGGCTTCCACGCTGTTGATGATGAGCTTGCCCTCCACCCCATCGTAACCCAGCGGTGGCAGGCCGCCCATCCACATGCCCCGCCGTTTCGACAGTGCAATCTTGTCGCGGATCCGCTCTCCGGCGACCTCACGCTCAAACTGCGCAAAGGACAGTAGAACATTGAGCGTCAGCCGCCCCATGGAGGTCGATGTGTTGAAGGCCTGGGTCACGGAGACGAACGACGCGCCGGGTGCATCAAACAGTTCGGTGAGTTTGGCAAAATCGGCGAGTGACCTGGTTAGGCGGTCGACTTTGTAGACCACGACAATGTCGACCAGGCCATCACGGACGTCTTGTAGGAGCCGTTGAAGAGCAGGGCGCTCCATCGACCCGCCCGACAGTCCGCCATCATCATATGCCCCCGGGACTAGCCTCCACCCTTCGTGCACCTGGCTGGCGATGAATGCCTCGCATGCGTCGCGCTGGGCCTGAAGCGAGTTGAAACTCTGTTCCAAACCTTCTTCACACGACTTTCGCGTATAGACGGCACACCGCAATTTTTGCCGTGGCACCGCAGATGGGGGCGATCTATCGTGCGCCACGTGGCTTCTCCTCCTTTAGACCAAAGAAGGCGGGGCCTGACCATCGTGTGCCGGTGACTGCCCTGGCGATAGTACTAAGGGATTTGTACGTCCTACCGCGATAGAGGTATCCGCCTTTCTCATTGGCGATCACCTCTATGGTTCTGCCTTGCCATTCCCGAATGAAGAGCGTGCCAGACTTAATGGTACGATCGACCCGACCTGGCGCGGCCCGCAGCGGCGTGTCGCTTCGGCGAAGCTTGTTGCGGCTGAGGACAGAAAGTCCTCCCAGCGCCTCCTCCTCGATGCGGTATGCAATTGCCTGAACCATCAGCTCCCGGCTCATATGCTTTGGTGCCATAGTGCCGTAGTACCGGAGCCAATGGTTTCGCAGGGTAGCAATCTCAAGATCGGCGAGAGCACCGATCTCCAGCTGCACACGAGTGTTTGACACGGCCCGGCCCTACGCAACGATCCTGTAGCGTCGTATCCCTTCAATGGTCTCGCTTGTGACGGTAAGGCGGCATCTCTTCCGCGCTGTTCCGGATAGGATTCCGCGAACTGAATGGACTTGCCAGCCGCTCGCCGCCATCATGTCTGAAACCGAAGCGCCCTCTTTTTTCTTCGCAAAAGCTCAACCACAGCGGCCCCTTTCGTCCCAGGCCGGAGTTCAGAGCCAGCCGCTATTCTCGCGTCGGTTGTTGCAGTATTTTCGGCCGTCAGGTCAGAGGTGTTCCCCTTCTTGCGCCGACCATGTGCAGAGGGGAGACCGGGCAGGCCAAGCATCTGCAACGCGGCCTTCGCAATCACCAGCGTTACGCGGTCGCCAGTGACATTCCGTGACCACTCCTGGTCGTCGTCGGCTGCCAATTTTTCTTGGACAAGCTTGCGGTGAACCAATGCCTTTAGCGCTCTGGTCGCCACGCCGCCTTTGTTGGACGCTTCTGGAGGAAGAGGAAAGACGAGACCGCCTGGGCGAGCGGCGGCATTGATCAGGATGCGTGTCTGAGTATCGGAGAGAGGCTGGGTATTCATGGTAGCTCCATCTGTGGGCGTCCGCTTCATGCCGACGCTGCTACCAATCTGAGCCCGGGGTCTCCGGGCTCATTGGACACCAATGCTCGCTTTGGCGACGAAGTCCAGTCGAAACCAGTGAGCTAAACCTATCGCTGTCCGGCAAGAGCTTTCCCGCTCGGCGGGCTGCGGCTTGGCCATTAGCAAGACGCCCCAGGCTGTTTGGAAACTCCCAACTGGTCGCGAGCATCGAGATCGGACGCGCATTCTGCGCCAAAGGCGTCAGGCTCTCCTGTCCCCAACCCATCGAGCAGTCCTTCTTGAAGATCAAGCACTGGACACGCACGTTTCAGCGCCGATCAACGGCTCTGCCGCCCTAGGCGGGAGTTCGTCCCCCCAGCTGTGGAGTCCTCCAAGGATAAAGCAGCAGATTACTTCGACCTTTCCAGACGCGCAAAGAAAAAACAATTGAGGACACCGTTGCGCGACGAGGCGGCTTTGGCTAGGTTGCGCCAAATCGGCCGGGTGACACTGGCCCTCACGAAAGCACCCGTAGCTCAGCTGGATAGAGCGCTGCCCTCCGAAGGCAGAGGCCACAGGTTCGAATCCTGTCGGGTGCGCCATAACTTCTCCTAAGTTCTTGATGTAACACATTAAGTTTGGGACAGGTTTTGGGACAACGCATCTCCGCAGAATCAGTTTGTGCCTTGCCAGAGTGTCGAGGGCCCTTTCGCCATCAACGCGAAAGAGCGACGCATGCCGACCATCAAACTCGTCGGTGAAACCTACATCTATGAGCGCATTTCTGCCGACGGCGCCTCACCTCGTATCAGGTGAAAATCCGCCGCAAGGGGTTCCCGCAGCAAAATACCTCCTTTGATGATCTGAACGCAGCGCGGCGCTTCGTACGGCAGGTGATGAGCGACCAGGATCGCGGCCACAAGGTCGACCGATTGGCGGGGCATCGCACCTCCGTGGGCGATGTGATCGATGGTGCGATTGAGGCGCTCGAAACAGGCAAGCGTCGCGTCAAGGGTGCGCAAAGCGAGCTTTACCGGCTCAGAGCCTTTCGCCGAAATAATGTAGCGCTCTGCTCGACCGCCCTCTCGGACGCGACCGAAGATATGTTCGAGGACTGGATCGCCGATCGCCTTGAAGTGGTGAAACCCAACAGCGTCGGCCGCGATATTCGGCTGCTCAAGCCGTTGTTCGCCGCGGCTGCCCGCAAGTATGACCTCCTGCGTTCGCCTCTCGAATATGTCTCTGCGCCCAGGGCAATCGATGAGCGTATTCGGCGGATTTCGAAAGATGAGGAAGCGCTGTTGTTTGCAGAGCTAATCATGGCAGAGAACCCCATTGTGCCGCTTGCCGCCGAGTTCGCGCTTGAAACCGGCTGTCGTCGGAGCGAGCAGTTGCGCATCGAGTGGAAGGATTACGATCGGCGATGCGGTACTGTGTGGTTGCCCGACGCCAAGAATGGCCGAGGACGCTACATTCTGTTGTCAGAACGCGCCGTTCAGGTCCTGGAGTCCCTGCCTGGTCGCGCTGAAGGCGGGAAGATCTTCAAGGTCTCCAGCAATGCGCTGAAGATAGCCTTCGAATATGCCCGCGCACGCGCCGCTCGCCGGGCTCGGAGCATGGGACGGGAGGACCTGGTGTCCGTGAGGACGCTGCGTTGGCACGATTTTCGACACGAAGCGGTTTCGCGGTGTTTCGACTACGGTTGGACCAGCGAGCAGGTCATGGATTTTTCGGGGCATGTCGATATCAAATCGTTGCTCCGATACCGCCATCCCAAGGTCGATCAGAGCGTTGCCAGACTTCGCGCGATGAAACCAAGAGACAATCGGGTTCTGCCAGTCCCGGGAGTTATCGACGCTGCCATAGGAGAGCGTAGCGGGTCTTGACCCTGGTTACGCCTGAAGCGTGTGCGGGGTTGTAGTGTACGAACAGGATCCGAAAAGCGCGGCCGCAGACACTGCCCCGCCCCGCAATGGCCAAGTTATTTCAGTCGCGACGCATCTCTCGTTTGTTCCTTGCAAGGGGCTGGATGAGAATGGGACCGTCGAGTAACGGGAGGTTTTGATGGCGGAGCATGTATTTCTGGGGTTTGAAGTCACCCGGACCCTGAGCACCGAGATCGAATATGCTGATCGCGTGGCGATGTTAATGCGACGGGCGTCTTCGGCACTTGGGCGCCCCGCGACGCTTTTGGACACCATCCAGCACCTCAGCGGACAGCACGATGAGTTCGCCCCTGCGAGCATTCGGAAATACTTCGCTGCCCTGACAGCGGCATTCGAAGAGGCTCTGGCAGCCGATACTGCGCTCGCACATCCCGAAGCGGACTATCGTGGGGCTCTTGAGAAGAGGCCGCGACCTCGGCCGCCAAGCAAAGAGCGCCGCACGTCGGCCAGGAAGCGCAAGGATGTATTGCGTGCGGAGGTGAAAACGGTCTGCCGCTACCTTTGGGATCGGGGTGAGTCCGACGACAAACTCTTGGTGCGCCTCATAATTCATGGCGTATTTCTGGGCTTGCGACCCTCGGAGCACTCAGAGGCTAGGAGGAACGGCAGCGTGCTTATTGTTTATAGCCGAAAGATTACCAACGGTCGCGGCCTGGGCCCACTGAGAGAGCTTGATTTAGGCAACGTCTCTGAGGACGAGCTGTATTCGATTGATAAGTTGATCGCAGCGTTCGCCAAGGCCGGCTGTGAGGAGCTGGAATTGGTGATCGATCGGCTGGGAGCACGTCTGCGGCGTGCCTGCCGTAGGGTTGGTGTCAAGCCATTTGCGCTCTACACTACTCGCCACCAGGCGATCGCGAACATGAAAGCAGCGGGAGAAACCACGACTGAAATTGCCGCGATGGCCGGCCACAAATCACAGCAGACAGCGAGTAAATATTACGCGAAACGACGCTCAGGGTGGAAGAATGCACCGTCAGCTTCCGCCACTCGCGACATGGTCGCCAAGTTCGACGTGGCTGTTCCCGTTCCCACACCGCCGTCACCGAGACCTTACTGATCGGGGTCCGGGCTTGCCGGTGACATTATTCTTGTGCCGTCGGCTTGCGAAACGCCGAGAAGGCCTCCGCTTCTAAGCAATATTGAATTTGCAGAGGGGGCAAAGACTTGCGTGCGCGGCCGATCATTGGAGGTTTCTTGTATTGATACCGTCGATAGGTGCCACGACCGCCAGATGTATTTTTGCTGGCTTTTTTGGGGGTGCTGGGACGCTTTCCCAGATGAGCATCGGCCGATGGCTCCTTGACGAATGACGCAATCCAGTCCTCAACATCAGATGGCTTGTATAACACCTTGTCGGTCGGCTTGTAGTAGCGCGGACCCCGGCCCGAAGACGCCAGTTTTGCCAGCGTGTGCTCCGAGATCGGATAGCGCTTTGCGACCTCTTTGCGGGTAATGAAGATTGGTTCGTTGTTCATAAGTCGATGCCCGATGTTATGCATTTTATGATCGCGCCGACTTATGAAAGGTACAAACTGTTTCTCGATCACGCTGTTGGTTTCGGCGATGCCACGGCTTGGGCGCCTTGCGGGACAAGAAAGTCCGCGTCCAATTGTTCAGGTCAGTGCAGGTACGATCGACCGGGTGTTCACCTCTACGGGCAGGCTCTTCGGCCGGTCAGCGTCGGCGAAATGCGCATTTCTCGGCAGTACGGCGCAGCGTTTCTGTCCGCGCTTGTGCGGATTGGAACGTTCCCGCGCCAGGATAAATGGAGGCGAATTTTGTGGCGCGTAGGGGGCCATTGGGAGCAGTAGCTTCGTACAGACATTGATCGTTACCGACGTCGCTACGGGGACGGACTGGAAGCGTCACTACTTTTCGCGGCGGCGTCTGCCGAGCTGCCTCTATCATTGTAATGAATCAGGTCGCTTCTATGCCGTGGGGCGACTGCCAGATCTCTGCAGATCGCACGACCCCACAGTGCCTCTCGGGCTTGAGGGCTTCATCGCGCTGGGCGCCCATCCACCTGTCATGAACATGTTGCCCAACGCCGCGAAATACGCGGAGGCTTTGCGCAGGACCTCGTTGTCCTGCCGCAACCTTTTCTTCAGATCACAATGACGATCGCTTGCTATGGCGCCAGAATGACAGCTTGCTCGTAAGCTATCAAGCTATCAAGCTATCAAGCTATCAAGCTATCAAGCTATCAAGCTATCAAGCTATCAAGCTATCAAGCAGCACCGCGACGTTGTTCGATCAGAAAGATTTGTCGTACTTCGCGATCAGGTCGCCCACAGCTTCGT
>NZ_JACIEW010000014.1 GCF_014197055.1 Devosia subaequoris
GGCGACCTCCGCCAGGCTCTCCTGCGCTGTCAGGGGGTGGCGCGGAGGGGAGGCGGAGTTGTCCACGTGCAGGTCGTTATCGTCAGAATGCTCAGGCACACTGGTGACAGGTCATGACATTCGCGCCAGGGCGGTGGTCATCCAGCAGAAGACCGGTCGACCGGTGCAGTTCGAGATCACAACGGATGCCAGAACAAGTTTGCTGGCGTGGCTCGAAAGGCGAGGGGGCTCGGTCGAGGACTTCGCCTTTCCAAGTCGAGGCGATCCGAACGATCACCTGAGCACCAGGCAATATGCTCGACTTGTGGATGAGTGGGTGACCGCTATTGGTCTTCGCAAGGAGGAGTATGGTACGCATTCGCTCCGGCGTACCAAGGCCTCGCTCATCTACAAGGCCACCGGCAATCTCCGCGCCGTTCAGATCCTTCTTGGTCATACCAAGATAGAGAACACAGTTCGGTATCTGGGCGTCGATGTTGAGGACGCCCTGGAACTGGCGGAACACACAGAGGTCTGATGATCAGCGGCCCCACCGCCGGTGAGGCCGCACGGGTGGGCACCGGGCACGCGCGGTGTTCGGTTCGATATCTGGAACCGGACGGTCAGCAGCCAAATGATCATGTACGGTCCATGAAGAACTCCGGACCATCGCTGATGCGCCCCACTTCTGCCTTTGCTCACCAGACCGACGCCGCGGCCCAAGGCCCAAAGCTTACCAGAACGTGCCCGAACGCGACGACCGAGGTCATCCACTACCTGCCAGTACTGCGAACGGCTGAACTGCTATTGCCGAGCATTTGGTCAAACGAAGAGTGTCCTTGGCGCCATGGTGTGGTTGATCGCGTCTAAGAGGATTTGAGCCTAGGCAGCCAGTCTACTGCGCACACCTGCCAGCCACCCGGACGGCAGGAAAAGATGACGATTCTCTCGTCCGGCATATTGAGATGTCGCATCACGCTGATAACCGGAACATTAGGCAGGGCGCCGACCATGGCGTCTGTACAAGCCCCCAATATCCAAGGACGCCATGGCCAGAGACCAAGCCGGTCGGTCTCGAACCTAGACTGAGCGGCAATTGTTCGTTGACGGCTAAGCGCGAGCTCCGTTCACTTCTAGAATATTCCGCACAGCGGAATGGAATTCTGCAATTCTGCTTGACGCTGGCGAGGTCATCCAGCTTTGTTGGCATCGGATTGAACGGCGTGGATCCAGCCACGCTCCCAAGAAAAGCACCCCAGGTGAGGAGACCAGTCAATGTTGAAGAGCTTCACGCTCGCTGCCGCGGCCATGGGTCTGATGATGAGTGTTGCCCCGGCACACGCTCAGACCATGACCATGCTGTCGAGTTGGGACGAGACCTATAACGCCGTGCCGGTTTTTGCGCAGGGCTATATTGATCTTGTCAACGAAAAGTCGGGCGGGGAGATCGATATCGACCTGCGCGGCCCGGAAACTGTCCCGCCCTTTGAGCAGCTTCAGCCCGTGTCGGCCGGCCTATTCAACATGCTCTTCACCCATGGTGCCTACCACCTTGGCGAGACCTCAATGGTGTTTGGTATGGACGCGGTCACCGACGATCCGGCGGCCCGCCGCGAGAGCGGTCTCTACGATCTCATCGATCAGCACTATGCCAAGCACAACCTCAAGCTGCTCGGCGTTTTCTCGGCTGCCTCAGGCTACCACGTCATGCTGCGCGACCCCATCGGCGAGGATGGTGGGCTGGCAGGCCGGCGCATCCGCGCCTCGGGCACCTATCATGACTTCGTGACCACACTGAATGGCTCGGTGGTGACCATGCCCGCAAGTGACATCTACTCCTCGCTCGAACGCGGCGTTGTCGACGGTGCAGCATGGCCGGTTTTCGGGGCCATGGACTATCGCTGGTATGAAGTGGCCAGCTACATGACCCGCCCCATGTTCGGCATTAACAACCATTCGCTCTTCATCCATCTTGATACTTGGAACGGTCTCTCCCAAGACCAGCAGTCGCTCCTGGTCGAAGCGGCCGAGGAGCTCGAAGTTTCGGGTCGTGCCGAGTTCAAGGGTCTGTGGGAAGCAGAAGATGCTGCCATGCAGGAGGCAGGGCTGGAGATCACCCAGTTTGGCCCTGAATATGCCGACCGGGTTGAGGCTATCTTTGCCCAAGGTGTCTGGCGCCAGGTCGAAGACCGCGCCGGGGCCGACGGCGCCGCGTTGCATCAGCTGGCCCTTGAGAAGGGCCTGACGGCAGAATAGTTCTCCCAGGGGTTGGGTGACATTGGAAAGGAGCGGACAATGCTCACATTGCTTGCGCGCATCCATGACGGTGTCACCCGCCTGACTTTCTGGGGCGCCATGTCCTCGGTGTTCTACCTCACCGCCGTGACTGCCTTTGAAGTGGTCGCGCGCTATTTCTTTCGTGCGCCGACCGACTGGGCGCCGGATACAAGTGCCGTCGCCTTCGCCTTCATCGCCTTTCTCGCCGCGCCCGAATTGTCCCGCAGTTCCGGCCATGCGGCCATGACGTTCGTGGTGGAGACAGCCCATCCCGCGATATCGGTCTGGATGCAGCGTTTCTCGCTGCTGCTGGCCGTTCTGGTCTGCGCCATGCTGGTGTGGTTCGGCGGCATCGAAGCCAGCCGTCAGATTGGCAACAATATTTCCATGATCGCGGCGACCCGCATTCCCAAATGGATCGTGACCGGCGCCATCGTCTACGGCATTGCAAGCTCCCGCCTCTATTTCCTGCGGCACCTGCTGGCTACCTTTCTTCCCTCCCACAAGGACGATCCTAAATGGAGTGGTACGTATTCCTGAGCGGGGCATTCTTCCTGCTCCTGGCCCTCTTTGCGGTCGGTCTTCCCGTCTTCATCGCTTTTCTCGCCCTTAATCTTGCCGGCCTCTTCCTGATCTCGGGCAATTTCAACGGCGTCACCCTGATCATCAACTCGATGTTCTCGACCAGCACGTCGCTGTCGCTGGCGGCCATTCCTCTGTTCGTGCTGCTGGGCGAGTTGCTCTTCCGCTCGGGCTCGGTGAGAATTCTGTTCGACGCAGTCGATGGGCTCGTGGGCAACATTCGTGCTCGTCTTTATGTAGTTTCCATCCTGCTCTCGACACTGTTAGGCGCGCTGTCGGGTTCGGCCATGGCCGTGGCAGCGATGATGGGCTCGTCGCTCTGGCCCGAAATGAAGGCCCGGAATTACGATCTCAAGCGCTCAATGGGAACAATGCTCGCTGGATCCAGCCTGGCCCCGATCATTCCGCCCAGCGTCATGGCGATCGTCCTTGGCATGTTGGCTAACGTATCGATTTCGGCCCTCCTGATCGCCGGCATCGTGCCGGGCCTCATCCTGTCAAGCATGTTTCTGGGCTATGTCGTGATCCGTACCCGCATCAATCCCAGTCTGGCCCCGATCAGCGACGACACCAGCTTGCCGCTCAAACAGCGCATAATGCTGGTGGTCAAGGCGCTCCCCTTCCTCTTGATCATCAGTGTCATCCTGGGCTTCATCCTTGCGGGCATCGCAACGCCCACGGAATCGGCAGCCATGGGGTGTGTCGCAGCAGTCGTTGTTTGTGCGATGTTTGGCAATCTCAACTGGCCTACGATCCGTAATTCCCTGCGCTCGACCGCGTCGATCTCGGGCATGATCATGATCATCATGGCCTGCTCGGTCTCGTTCAGCCAGGTGCTCAACATGAGCGGGGCGACCTCGCAGCTGGTTCAGACCGTCACCGAGTTGGCGCTGCCGCTAGTCCTGATGTTTATCCTCCTGCAGTTCGTACCGTTCGTTCTGTGCATGTTCATCGACCAGGTCGCGCTGATGATTATGCTGGTACCGCTCTATACGCCGATCATCAGTGCGATCGGCTTTGATCCCCTGTGGTTCTGGATGATTTTTCTGATCAACATGTCCATCGGCGGAATCACTCCACCCTTCGGCTACACGCTGTTTGCGCTCAAGGGCGTCATTCCGGAGGCCTCCATCCAAAGCGTCTATCGAGCGGCCCTGCCATTCATCGGCATCTGCATGCTGGCGATTGCTCTGTTTGCGACCGTTCCCGACATCATTCTCGCTGTTCCGGCGCTGCTCTAAGAGGTTCTTACACTATGGACATGGGACTTTCCGGGCGTCGAGCGCTCGTTCTGGGCGGCAGCCAAGGCTTGGGGCATGCCTGCGCCAAGGCGTTGGCCGAAGAAGGAGCAATGGTTGTCATTAACGGGCGGGACGCGGAGCGCGCCAGCGTGGCAGCCGCCGCCGTTGGCGCACACTGGGTTGCCGGCGATGTGTCGACCGCCGAAGCGAGGAACGACATCCTCGCGGCTGCACAAGAAAGGCTTGGTGGCATAGATATCCTTGTGACCAATGCCGGCGGCCCCCCTCCGGGCCCCTTCGGCAATCACGATCATGGCACGTGGCTCAAGGCAATCGAGACCAACATGCTTTCGGCGATAGATTTTACCCGGGCGATCCTGCCCGGCATGATCGCCAACGGCTTTGGGCGTGTGGTCAATATTACCTCGTTCACGGTGCGCGAGCCGTACCCAAATATGGGTCTTGCGACCGGTGTGCGGGCCGGTCTTACCGGAGCCATGGCCTCACTGGCGCGCGAGGTTGCCGACAAGGGTGTAACCGTCAACAACTTGCTTCCAGGGCTGATGGACACCGGTGCGCTGCACCGTGTCTACGCTGCACAGGCCGTGGCGCAGGGCGTCAGCGAAGACGAGGCCAAGGCCAACATGGCCAAGTCGATCCCTATGCAGCGCCTCGGTCTCGCCGACGATTTCGGCCCTGCCTGCGCGTTCCTGTGCTCACGCCATGCCAACTATATTACCGGCCAGAACCTGACCATTGATGGTGGGCTGGTTCGTTCGCTGATCTAGGAGACTATCGTGACCGATTCGACCCACAACGACCTAGTGATCGGCATCGTCGGCGCCGGCGCCATGGGCTCCGGGATCGCGCAGGTGGCCGCAGCTTCAGGCCGCACCGTTCTGGTCTATGACCAGCGACCCGGTGCAGCCTCGAATGCCAGGGCTGGCATCATCACCCGCATGGAAAAGCGCGTCGCCGAGGGGAAGGCCACTCAGGATGCCTTCGATATGCTCGTGGCCAATCTTCAGGTGGTCGAGAGCCTTGCGGCCCTTGCCGGTTGCGGGCTCATCGTCGAAGCGATCATTGAAGACCTTGCTGCAAAGAGGGCGCTGTTCGCCGAACTTGCGGCCATCGTCGCGAACGATGCCGTCCTCGCGTCGAACACCTCGTCGATCCCCATTGGCGCCATCGCCTCGGGCCTGCCAAATCCGAGTCGGATCGCAGGGCTCCATTTTTTCAACCCGGTCCCGGTGATGAAGCTCGTCGAGGTCATCCGTACCCCCGACACGGCCGACGAGGTCGTTGAGGGGCTGACACTCCTGGCGCGCGAGATGGGTCGGGTTCCTGTTGAAGTGCGCGATACGCCAGGCTTTCTGGTCAATTTTGGTGGGCGCGCCTATACGACGGAGGGCCTCGCCATTGTCCATGAAAATGTCGCGACTACTGCTCAGATCGATGCGGTCATGCGCGATTGTTGTGGTTTCCGCATGGGACCTTTCGAGTTGATGGATCTGACGGGTGTGGACATCAACTATCCGGTTACCGCCTTTGTCCATCAAAGCCACTTCTCGGACCCTCGTCTGCGCTCAACGCCGCTCCACCGTTATCTCTTCGATGTAGGGCAGTTGGGTCGGAAGACCGGTCGGGGCTTCTTCGACTATCGCGAGGGGGCGAATCGACCGAGTGCCGACGCCACATCTTCTGCACCGCCGGCGCGCGCAGTGTCGCTGCTCGAAGCCAGCGAGGCGCTGGTCGCTCTCGCCGGCGAACTCGAGCTCACTGTGTTGCCCGCCGATGACGGGATTTGTCCGATCCTTTGCGCCCCGATCGGCGAAGACTGTGCCGCGCTGAGCGCGCGCACCGGCGCCGATCACAGTCGCTTGGTGGCACTCGATTTGGCCGTCAACACCGCCAGGCGCATCACCGTCATGACTGCACCAGAAGCCGACCCAGCGGCGCGTGACAGCGTTGTGGCGCTGCTCTCGCAGAGTCGCGCCGTGACTGCGATTGCGGATTCACCTGGTTTCATCGCACAGCGCATCTGCGCAATGATCGCCAATCTGGGGTGCGAAATGGCCCAGACCGGCCTTGCAAAGCCCCAGGACATTGACACTGCAATGCGGTTGGGGCTCAATTACCCCAGTGGTCCGCTGGAAATGACCGACGCCATGGGTGCGGATCAGCTTTACACAATCATGACCCAGATTCAGCGCCTGACGGGCGATGATCGCTACCGCCCCAGCCAGTGGTTGCGCCGCCGTGCCCAGCTCGGACTCTCCGCGATGGCAAGTTGAACTAGTACGCGCCGCGCCCTAAGCTCTGTGCCACCTCGCGCAGCGCATCGGCTAGCGGACCCCGCATATTGCGTTCTGAGACGCTGCCGGTTGCGACCGGGATGGTGAGAGCGGTCACATCGTTGTCCGCCTGCACGGCGACCGAAACCCCACCGATTCCCGGTCGCCAGGCGTCCCGGATGATGGCGATACCCTCCTCGCGCGCTTGAGCGAGGCAGCTGTTGAATATATCGAGATCGCCTTCGCGCTTGCCGATATAGGTGCGCACGCGACTTGCGATAGTGCGGCTCTCACGCTCGGGCATCGCCGCGACAAGGGCGATGCCGGCTGCCGAAACCGCAATTGGCAGACGCCCACCCATGGCCAACCGCACCGCAACCATGTTGGAACCGGGCACGACCTCGACGAAAGTGATGTGGAGGCCGTCACGGACGGCAAGCGCTGCGGTTTCGCCGGTAAGGTCAGCTATATGCTTGAGATGGGGGCGCGCGCGCTCGATCAGCGACATGCCGGCAAGAATGGGGTAGCCCAGGGTTAGGTTCTTGGGGGTCAGTTCATAGGCCCGGCCTCCGGGCGTCAGCCGAGTATAGCCCAGCGCCGTCAGCGTATGGGTCAGCCTGGAAACGGTGGAGGGCGCCAATTGAGTGGCGCGCGCAATGTCCCCGTTGTTCAAGGGTCGCTGAGCGCGCGACAACGACTCCAGAATTGCCAATCCCCTCGCCAGAGCATCTACGAATTGCCGATCGTCGCTGGCCATGGCGTCTCTCACCTCCAACAGTCTTCCGCACAGCGGAATGCTATTTCGCAGTTCAGTGTTGCGGTTATCACGCTCATCCACGAAAGTCGAGCCGACAAAGCCGCTGCGCCGAGCTCTGACGATGGCGCGCTCAACCTTAAAGACGGCGACTTAACCCGCCCCGACTAAAGGACACCAAAGCCCGATGTTGACCGGTGACATGCTGCGGCGCTCAGCCGAGCGCTTCCCCAACAAGCCGGCAGTGCTCTGGCAGGACAACAGCCTGAGCTATGCCGACCTGAACCGGCGCGCCAATCAGCTGGCCAACGCCATGATCGATTTGGGCCTGGCCAAAGGCACCAAAGTCGGCATTGTCAGCCGCAATCGGCCTGAATATGCCACCACCTTCTTTGGCGTGGCCAGATCCGGTGCGGTCCTGGTCAATGTGTCGGTGCTCTATGCATCCGAAGAGCTGCAGTTCGTGCTCAACAAGGCTGATGTCGAGGTGCTTCTGATTGAAGACATCTTCATCGACAAGCTCGCTGCCGTCCGTAGCCAACTGCCCAAGCTTAAGACCGTGATCGTCATCGGCCAGGCCACTGATTTCGAGACCTTCGAAGGCTTTCTTGCCAAGGGTGCCGCCGACTATCCGGATGTGCATATAGACGAGGACGATCCGTTTTCGATGACCTACACCGGTGGCACGACGGGGCGCCCCAAGGGCGTTCTGTGCAGCCATCGCAACCGCATGATTACCGCTCATACCGTGGTCGTCGAGGAAGGGATCGATGAGCGCGACGTGGTTGCCATCGTCACCCCCATGTTCCATGTGGCGGCGCTGAACATCATGTTTCAGCCGGCCATGCTGGTTGGCGCAACGGTGGCCTTGCTCTCGAAATGGAATGTCGGCGATTTCGTTGCCATGGCGCGGCGCACCAAGATGACGGCCGCTTTCATGGTTCCCACGCAGGCCTCGATGGTGATTTCCGATCCCGATTTCGATGCGGCCAATTTCGCCAGTTTTGAAAAGCTCTCCTTTGCCGGTGCGCCCATGCCGGACTGGGTGCAGCGCGCGCTGCTCGAAAAGCTACCGAAGCTCAAGCTCACGCAGATCTATGGCCAGTTCGAAGTCGGCGTTCTCACCGCCCTGCGTCACTGGTATCTGCCCGAGAAGCTGTCCTCGATCGGGCGCCAAGCCTACAATGTCGATGTTGCCGTGGTCGATCCCCTGGGCAACCCGGTCAAGCCCGGCGAGATTGGCGAGATCGTTTCGCGCGGCGAGAATGTCATGCTCGAATATTACAACGAGCCCGAACAGACCAAGGCGTTCTTCCGCCACGGATGGGGCTGGACGGGCGATGTGGGGACCATCGATGAGGCGGGCTTCATCACGCTGGTCGACCGCTCCAAGGACATGATCATCTCCGGTGGTGAGAACGTCTATCCCAAGGAAATCGAAAACGTCGTCTACGAGCTGCCTGCCGTCGCCGAATGCGCCGTGATCGGCGTTCCGGACGACAAATGGGGCGAAGTTCCCGCAGCCTATGTGCTCCTGAAATCTGGCGAGGCGCTCGACGAGGAGGTGTTGATCGAGCATTGCGCCAAGCGTCTTGCCCGCTTCAAGCGCCCGCGCCTGGTCAAGTTTGTCACCGAATTCCCCAAAACCCCCATCGGCAAGATCCAGAAGAATGTCCTGCGCGAGCCTTACTGGAAGGACAGGGAGAAGAAGATATGAGCGATCGCTACGCAGACTACAAACGGCTCAAATTCGATTGGCCCGAGGAGCGCATTCTGCGCATCACCATGGACAATCCCGGTCGCCTCAATTCCGCTGACGCTGTGATGCATGGCGAACTGGTTCGCATCTGGCGCGATATCGATGCCGATCCGCAGGTCAATGCGGTGATTATCCGTGGGGCAGGCGAAGCGTTTTCGTCCGGGGGAGACCTCGATCTGGTCAAGGAGATGACCGAAGATTTCGGCACATTGACGCGTGTGTGGAAGGAGGCCCGCGACCTCGTCTACAACATCATCAATTGCTCCAAACCGCTGGTCTCGGCCATGCAGGGCCCCGCAGTGGGCGCCGGACTTGTCGCCGGGCTACTGGCCGATATCTCGATTGCCAGCAGAAAAGCGCGGATCATCGACGGACACACCCGCCTCGGCGTTGCCGCAGGCGATCATGCAGCCATCGTCTGGCCGCTGCTGTGCGGCATGGCCAAGGCCAAGTATTACCTTATGCTGTGTGAAGCGGTGAGTGGCGAGGAAGCGGAGCGTATCGGACTGGTCTCGCTGTGCGTCGAGGAGGCCGACTTGCAGGATAAGGCCCTGGAGGTCGCCCGCAAGCTTGCTAAGGGGTCGCCCTCGGCATTGCGTTGGACCAAATACGCTCAACAACTGGTTCCGCATGGCGGGCCCGACCTTCGACACGTCGCTGGCGCTTGAATTTATGGGCTTCACCGGTCCCGATGCGCGTGAGGGGCTCGCTTCACTAAAGGAAAAGCGCCGTCCAAATTTCGATCCCAACTCGGCGATTTAGATCATGTCACATGCATATATCTGCGCCGGAGTCCGCACGCCCATCGGCCGGTACGGTGGAGCACTGGCCGGTTTCCGACCCGACGATCTGGCTGCTCACGTGATCAAGGCGCTCATAGCCGATCACCCGGCGCTTGCCACCGCCCGGATTGACGATATCTACCTCGGGTGCGCCAATCAGGCGGGCGAAGACAATCGGAATGTCGCGCGCATGGCCGGTCTTCTTGCCGGCCTGCCCGCCGAGGTGCCTGGTGTCACGCTTAACCGGCTATGCGGGTCTGGTCTGGATGCCGTCGGTCAGGCTGCGCGCGCGATCAGGGCCGGCGAGGCCGATTTGATCATTGCCGGTGGTGTTGAATCCATGTCCCGCGCACCGTTCGTCCTGCCCAAGGCGGAAACCGCCTTCGCCCGGCAGGCGGAGATCTTCGACACGACCATTGGCTGGCGCTTTGTCAATCCCTCGCTGGCATCCCAATATGGCATCGATTCGATGCCTGAGACGGCCGAAAACGTCGCCGAGGAATTCTCGGTATCGCGCGTGGATCAGGACAAGTTTGCCCTGCGCTCACAGCAAAGAGCCGCCGCCGCGCAGAAGAGTGGGCGGCTGGCCCGTGAGATTGTCTCGTTAGAAAAACCCCAGCGCAAGGGTGACGCCATTATTGTCGACACGGACGAACACCCGCGCGAAACGACGTTCGAGGCCTTGGCCAAGCTGCGCTCACCCTTCCGTGATGGTGGCAGTGTCACCGCCGGCAATGCCTCGGGGGTCAATGACGGCGCCGCGGCGCTCATTGTGGCATCCGACACCGCCATCTCCAGATATGGACTCACACCCCTAGCCCGTGTCACCGGCCTTGCCACCGCGGGCGTTCCCCCGCGCATCATGGGTATCGGGCCGGCTCCGGCCACCCGGAATCTTACCGAGCGGCTCGGCATTTCTGTGTCGAGCATCGATATTATCGAACTCAACGAGGCCTTCGCCGCACAGGGGCTCGCCGTCCTGCGCGAGCTAGGCCTGCCAGACGACGCTGAACACATCAATCCCAATGGTGGCGCCATTGCGCTTGGTCATCCGCTGGGGATGAGCGGGGCGCGCCTTGCGCTCACGGCGGCCATCGAGATGCAGGATCGCAATGCCAAGCGTGCGCTCTGCACCATGTGCATCGGTGTCGGTCAAGGTATCGCACTCATGCTGGAGGCCGCGTAAATGGCTCAGGTGCTTGTCGAACGCCCCTCTGGTGCCATCGCCCTGGTCAGGCTCAACCGCCCCGAGGTGCGCAATGCGCTCAACCTCACCATTCGTCAGGAAATGGCCGCGATCTTTCGTGACCTTGCCGACGATACATCGCTCCGCTGTGTGGTACTGACCGGGAACGAGCAGGCCTTCGCCGCCGGAGCTGACATCGCGGACATGTCGCGGATCGATGCCATCGAGATGTATCATCGCCACACCGAACGTCTTTGGGCGGCGGTTGGGGAATGCCCGGTGCCGGTGATTGCAGCCGTCAACGGCTTTGCTCTCGGCGGCGGGCTGGAACTCGCCATGCATGCCGATATCATCGTTGCCGGAAAGAGTGCGCAACTTGGACAACCCGAAGTCAAGGTCGGGATCATGCCAGGCGCCGGCGGCACGCAAAGACTCACCCGCGCGGTGGGCAAGTTCCGGGCCATGCTCATGTGCCTGACCGGTGAAATCATCTCGGCCCAGGAGGCATTCGAGATGGGACTGATCAGCCGCCTCGTCGAAGATGACGCGGTTCTCGATACCGCGCTCAAGTTGGCCGAAAGGATCGCCGCATTGCCCCCCATCGCGGTCGCCCAGATCAAGGAAGTGATCCTTGCCGGTGCCGATGCACCGCTCTCCACCGCCCTCGCGCTCGAGAGGAAGGCGGTGCAGGTCCTGTTTGCCAGCAGAGACAAGGCCGAGGGGATGAATGCGTTCCTCGAAAAACGCAAACCAACCTATACGGGCGAATAGCGTGACTGATCTCGTTACGCTCGATACGGCCAGGGGCGTGGCTTATGTTACCCTCAACCGCCCCGACAAGCTCAATGCGATCAACGTTGCGTTGCGCGCTGAACTGCTCGAAGTATTGAGCTGTGTCGGCGCGGACACCGATATTGGCTGCGTGGTTTTGAGCGGCGCGGGAAAGGCTTTCTGCACGGGCCAAGACCTTGCAGAGCGCGCGCCGATTCTTGCCGGCACGGCCATCGACCTTGGGGTGGCGCTTGAAGAGGGCATCAACCGCATCATTCTTGAACTCGCCAGGCTTCCACAACCCACCATCGCCAGCGTCCAGGGCCTCGCCGTCGGCGCGGGTGCCAGCCTTGCGATTGCCTGCGACATCGTTCTCGCAAGTCAGGATGCCAGTTTTCATTTCAGCTTTTCGCGGCTAGGGCTGGTTCCGGATAGTGGTGCCAGTTGGCTGCTTCCCCGCAAGATCGGTCTGGCCCGCGCTACCTCAACATTTCTCGCAGCAGCACCCATCAACGCGTCGCGGGCGCTCGATTGGGGGCTGGTGCATCAAACTGCCCAGCAGGCAGAAGATCTGGACCTTTTCGTCCGTGAAACGGCAGAACAACTGGCCGGACGGTCGTTGGATGTGATGGCTGCTACGAAGTCCCTGCTTTCGGCGAGCTTGGACAGCGATCTGGAGACCCAACTCAAGCGAGAGGCCGCTGCCCAGACCCGCGCCGGTCATGGCGATGCCTACCGCGTGGCACTTCGCTCCTTTATCGATCGCAGCTCTTAGCGAAACTATCAGATACTTGCGTTGTTCGGCGCAGAAGGGCACTGGCCGCATCCGTACTTGCGAAGCTGTCAAGTAGTAGAGGGCTTAAATCAGCCGCCGGGTAGGTGCGCGCCCCATTTCTGCCGTTCAGCTTGCTTGGCAATTTCGTGAAAGCTGCAATGCGGATTTAGTGATGAGTGTCATCGAAGGGCGGCTAACGAACCGTCTCGACTTAGCCAGCAGCCTGAAAAAAAACCATGCTGGCGGCTCGAAACAATCGTGTTGCTGCCAAGGCAGACTGACGAGCAGCGACTAAAGTCTCTGCAATGGGCGCGCCATATTGGGACATTTTTATTACGCGGCGATCCGCTTCTGCCGCTGTCGCCGATGACAACCTCCCGGCCCATGCCGAATAACCTCGACGCCCGGGGCTAAACTCACGCTATGGGACACGTAATACATTACTGCCGCAGCAGGACGTGGCAACGCTGAACCCTGTGCAGCCGGTCCGCTCTGTTCATTCACCGCTGGGCAAGTCGGAGAGATCTTTCTCTCCATATTTAGCGGCTTCATAAGCTCGGTGCAGGTGCGGAATTAGCGCAGAATCTATGACTTTTGCCCTGCCTGCGTCCTGAAAACTGCCGTCTGGCATGCGACGGTATTCCAGCCCTTCGTATTTGAAGGGCCACGGCATGGTTTGACGGAGATAAAATGCTCCACCCAGGAGTGCGACGACTCCGATCAGTACTCCCGCTTCCAACATTTGTACACCCTCACCCTCAAGCCTAGGAGTTGCCTTCCTGACAAGATTTCCCTCAGCGGGTCGTCAAATCTAGTTGCCTAGGCTGGCGCAGGTGTCCCAATCATATTCGAGATCCTCGCCCGCCTTGAACTTTGCTCCGATGGATTCCCCATAAAGCTGGCCCAGTTGATAGCGTGCGGCCTCGTTGTAACCAGCCTCAACCATCAGATCGTCGCCTCGGTTAGCCAGTGAGGTGCCCAAAGCCTCGAGGTCAGCAGCGACTTTGGTATCACCTTCATCCTGCTTGACGCGTGCGGCGGCCATGAAGCCGACGCCACAAGTCATGTATTTATTGATCTCAGCCTCAAGCGCTGCTGCATCGGCTTCGGCCACAAGATCGGGACAGTCTTCGGGCTCGAAACCTAGATCCAAATCCTTGGTCAGGACCTCGTCCATTTCCATTGTATAGCGCCTGCCGATTTCTTCTCGTTCCGCGCCGGGAACTCCCTGTTTGGCGAGGATCTCGTCGGCATGGCTCAGAAGAGATTTTGCCATACGCTTAAAGTTCGCGATCTCCTCATCTGTATTATTCATTTCCGGCATGTCTGCAATGAGGAGATAGCCAGCGCCACAACGCAATCGAAGATCATTGGTCTCGTCAATTTCAGCGGATTGAACGGCAAGAGGTAAAAATATAGTCGAGAGTGCTGAAAATGTTATTATGGCTTTGTGCATTTATATCGTCCGTGTGCTGATTTTTACTAGTTCGGGTTTTCAAGATTTGAAACGTCTGCGAGCCCCTTACGTGCAAGTTCGACACCTGCATCCAAAGCCCTCTGGTACCATTGTCGGGCCAGCACCAAATCGCGCGGCACACCAAGTCCCTTTTCGTAGTGGTTGCCCAGGTTATTCCAGGCTATCGGCTCTCCTAGGTCTGCGGCCTTTAGCGTCCAGTGCAGCGCCTGGCCATAGTCGAGAGAAACCCCTTCGCCAGTGGCATGGAGGTGACCTAAAGATGCCATCGCGGTGGGCTCACCTAGTTCAGCGGCTTTCAGCAAAAGCTCGGCGGCATATGCAGGGTCGGCTGCAACGCCTTTTCCAAGCAGATACATTTGGCCCAAGTTTGCGATGGCTAAAGGCTCGCCTGCCGCGGCTGCCCGCGAGAACAGGGCGATAGCCCGCACTTCGTCGATGGTCGTACCCACGCCCTCAGCGTAGATGTGCCCCAGTTGATTGATCGCCAGCGGATCTCCCAGATCTGCACCGCGCTGATAGAGCTTTGCGGCCTCGGCTCGATCCTGTTCTGTACCTAAACCTCTCTCGTGGAGCCAGGCCAACTGCCAAATTCCATAGGGGTCATTTTGCGACGCAGCCTCTCTAGCCCACCGCAGGGCCTTGCCATAGTCCTGCTCAACGCCCAGACCCAGCTCGTAAAGCGATGACAAGGTGGCCTTTGCTCGAGAGTAGCCTTGGTCCGCAGCGAGCCGATAGTAAATGGCTGCTCGCTGGGGGTCGGCTTCAACGCCATAGCCGAAGTCATAAGCACGACCTAGGCCGTGTTGCGCTGGCGCGATGCCTGCTTCGGCCAGCGGGCGAAGCATCGCCACCGCCCGAGATGGATCCGCTTCGACATGTGGACTATCCAGGAGATAGGTCGCGTAGAGCGCCGTTCCAATTGCATGGTTTCCTGCTGCAGCCCTTTGTAAATATGCCACTGCCGCCCTGACGTCGAAGGCTTCAAGATACGCCCGCCCGAGCCATGCAGCGTTTGCAGCATTGTCAGGCTCGGCCGCCTGGTCAGTTTTACACACTGCGATGGCACGCTGCAGATCGGCAATGCGCTGAGGATGGTCCGCGTAAGCTGGCTCAAAAGGTGAAGCTGCAAGTTCGGCGCACCTTTCGCCAGGTCCGGCCATGGCGTCTTGCCCAGGGGCAAGGACTGACGCAATCAAGCTCAACCAAGACACCAGCAGCCTTTTTCGCATCATCCCCATCCCAAAAAGCTCACTGAGCATTTAATGGATTGACCGTGGGCTGGCAATGCCTAACTCTCGCGTTTCTTTCTGGCCACGTCACTGCTCAAGGAGTCCTCGATGCGATTGCCAGGTGCCATCATTAAACTCATGCTTGCATCAACGGTGGCGTTGGCTTCATCGCCAGTCGATCTATCGAACTCTTACGCGCCGCTCATGACACTGACATCTGGTTACTATGCCTGCCGATCGGGCCTGGACTTCGACAACTTCACCCATAGCTTCGACCTGGCAGCGGATGGCCGCTATTCGTTGCGCGGAACGGAAGGGCAGGGAAAAATGATTTTATCTAATATTGATGGGGTTATCGAATTTCAAAGCGGTCCTTTTCTCTCGGACGGAACGGTAAAAATCTATGGGCGAAACACGACCCGGATTTCTGATGGAAAGCCCGTGATTGTGATCCGTTATGACTTTGGCACTCAGGTCACGGACGACTACTGCGCCATCGTAGAATAGTGTCAGCTGCCCTGGTGTCTGCCGGATTGCGGTCCTGTCGCAATGGCTGGCTCTTTGCTTGCGTCTCAAGCCGCCATTTAACGCTGCCAAGCCAAAATCCATTGGCGCCCTACAGGAACGTAAGGTATCTGCGATGATGCGCAGCGAGAGGGCACCACGCTCATGTCCAGACAAGTCGACCCAAGGTCTGCTCAGCAGCGCCAGGGGAAAACTGCCGCGCTCCTGATTTGGATGACTTTGGCAGCATTTGTTGCCGTCGTTCTCGCACTGGCAATTCACGACGACGTTGCTGTGCTCTCCGGCATTTCACCTGCGGGAACAGAAAAGGCGTTACTGGCCGGCCGTGTCTACTCGGCGGTAGATGCGAGCGGCACATTGAAACTCGAAGATATCCTTCAACGGGATCCCTCGTTTTTTAGTGACACCGCCAATCGTGGCGTCTCCCCAACTACGAGGGCGGCATTCTGGCTTCGCATCGCAGTGCCAAGCCTCGACCCTGGTGAATATGGCCTCTCCCTGGAGCTGACCCGGGCCCGGAACGCTATTCTATTTATACCTGATGACGAAGGTTACCGGCAGTTACGGTGGCAGCGCGGCGATTGGTCAAGTCTCACCCGCTATCCAATCTTTGCCCTGGACGGTGCCGCTATTGCTGGAAAGACGCTGTATCTTCGCACCGTGACCAGCTCGTCCATGCGCGCGATGCTTCACCTGAGTCCGCTCCAGTCCCTGATCGGCAGTTACAGCATGGAGTCGGTCACTCTTGGAATCCTGGCCGGCGTGTTAGTGGGTCTGGCGGTCTATATTGGCGTCATGGCAGCAACCCTGCGTGATCGGCTGTTCGGATCGCTTGTTGGGGTGATCGTTGCGTTCACATGCTACATGCTCGCCGACAGAGGAATTCTTGATACTCATATTCTGCCAGGGGCTGTAACGCTTGCCAGCGTGGTGTCCCTCAGCGCCACCGTTTTGACATATGCGGCGCTGCTGACATTTGCCCGCTATTGGCTCGAAATTCGGTCCTGGTCCGCGTCGCTCGATCGGGCGCTTAACATCGTGACCATCGGCTTTGGAATCCTCGCCGCTGAAACTGCCCGCGAAACCCTGATGGGTGACCAGTTCGTTCGCTTGTACTCGGCTTTTGCGGGCGTGCTGGCGCTGGCGCTCTGCCTGGGAGTGGCACTTGTCGCGCTACGGCGCGTGCGGACCCGAGCTATTCTGTTCCTATTGGGCTGGTCTCCCGCCATCGCGACGGCGGTGCTTCGGTTGGCGCTCGATCTGTTCCCCAGCGTCGGTGACTCCGCGCTGTTCGCAAATTCGCTCTATGTTGGCGCTACAGCTTCGCTGCTTTGCTACGGCGTACTTGTTTCCGACAGCCTCCAGCATCGCGAGCGACGCCTGCGCCAGCGCGCCGAACTTATGGAGACCCGTTTCCGCAATTTCGCTGATAGCGCGGCAGATAGTTTTTGGGAGACGACGGCAGAGGGAGACATCCGTTATTTGGAAGGGCCTCAATTCGACGGTCTAAAGCTTGAGGTAGAACAACCCCTAGTCCAGTCTCTTGCCGCCATATCGCGTCACAGTGACACGGCCCTAGCTCAGATCCGGGAGAACCTCGGAAAAGGTCTTCCATTCCGGGATATCACGCTCGTTGTCTCGGGTCCGGATGGTCGAAGCCGGGAGGTTCTGATCAGCGGGACCTGTGCGCGCGATCCGCGCGGACGCCTGTCCGGCTTTGCCGGCACTCTGGTGGATGCGACTGAGCGGGACGCCCATCTTCAACAATCAGCACGCCGTGAAAAGATGGCTGCTCTGGGACAGATGGCGGCCTTTGTTGCCCATGAGATTAACAACCTGCTGCATCCAATTATGAGCTTGTCCCGGCAGGCGCGGCGCCGTGCTCAGGACGACAAGGAGACAGCACGGCTTCTGGACTCAGTCATCGATCTTTCCGAGGACATGCGCGACATGGTGGTCTCGCTACGCTCTTCGACGGCTGTCAAACCTCCCGACACGACCCTTCTGCCCCTGAGCGCTGCCGTGCGCCGCAGCCTCGCCACCGTGCGCACCATTGTTCCGCCCCGTATTGTCCTCACCGACGATATTGCCGAGCTTGATCACCCCCTGGTTCACGCAGGAGAAGCGCTGCAGGTGATCGCCAACCTGGTGGCCAATGCAATGAATGCAATAGAAAATGAGGGCTTCATTACAGTCAGCCTGGTTGGTGGTGTCGCACCTAGACTGACCGTTCAAGACAGTGGCTTTGGCATGCCGCAGGACACCGCGGCGCGGGCCTTCGAGCCTTTCTTTACGACACGGTCCGAGAGTGGCGGTACCGGATTGGGGCTGTCGGTCGTAGCAGGGCTGTTGAAGAGTTGGGGGGCGACGGTTCGCATCGATTCTGAGCTTGGCAAGGGCACATCGGTCCATATTACTTTCGTCCAGGAAGGCACTGACCCATGACTAGTACGTATCGCGTTCTCGTCTGTGATGATTTCGCGCCACTGCTTGCTTCCGTCGCAGGTTGTCTTCGTCGGGCAGGACTGGAGGTCGACACCGCCGCTACCGGCCTTGACACTCTCACCCGACTCCGCGACGCTCCTTATGACGTGCTGGTAACCGACATCTGGATGCCGGCCATGGACGGGCTCACGCTGATGAAACTGCTGACGACCGAATTTCCGCGTTTGCGGGTCTTCGCCATGACGGGCGGTGGCCCCGAGTTCACAGTGGAGACAGCCGTGTCGCTGGCGGAGGTTTGGGGCGCTGAGCGCGTTTTCGTCAAACCATTTGACGAGGAGCAATTGGTCCAGGCTATCTTGGATGGCTAGGAGGCATGTCCGCATCGCCTCTCCCATCGCCATCTTGATTTTGTAACTTTTTCGACTGCAGGCGACCCAAGATGCGCTCAAGCGCCTCCGCAAGAGCGCGCTTCTGTTCTCCATCGAGACTGGCGAGCGCCTCTACCATGACATTTATTGGGTCTGCCAGGAGCAGCTGATGCCCCTTTTCTGTGACGTCGACGCGCCGAATACGACCGCGTCCCAGGGACCCCCCATTTTCTAGAAAACCCTTGTCCACAAGCGTCCGAACCGTTCGAGCAGTTGGTCCGGGTTCGATCCCTTGATAGCGCGCCAAGGCTATCGCACTGCGGTGCTGAGGTGCGGCCTTGGCGAAGTAGCGAAGGGCACTCCATTGAGCCGGGTAAAGGTCGGCCGCATGGTTGCTGGAATGAATGTTCCGGGTCACTTGATCAAGCAGGCCGGCAAGTGCGGCGTCGGTCTTCGACCAATGGGACGTGCCAGACGTCAATGGAGCCTCCAATCGGACTGCTACGCCACCATTAGGCAACATGCCCATACGGCACACGAGCACTTGAACGCAAGTCGGCGACTTCTCCTCGCACAGCCGTCTGCGCCTGCTGCGAATTCGGGTAACTACAGTGAACTCAGAGACCGCGGGCCCGGACGTTTTCCAACGGATCAAGGAGCTGCCTTGATGTATAGGTCAAGAAAATTTGCCCCGGTTGGTGGATGAGTGGGTGGCCGCTATCGGTCTTCGCAAGGAGGAGTATGGCACGAATTCGATACATTTCGCTGAGCGTGTTGCCCCGCTGCTCGATCTCGATATCTACGAACTTCCTTTTCCGCCGCCACCAGTGGACGTAATGCTATACTGGCACAGCCGCCACGGGCCCGATGCCGCGCATGCTTAGCTGGGAGACATGATCGGCCAGACCCTTTGCTTCCCGCTTTAGCGTGACGGTTAACGCCCGGCGAACCTGGGGGCTGCGTAGGCGATGGGCCCGACGATCGTTTACGGTCGAATCGGAGGCGGTGCGCTATTTCAGCTGAGCAGCCCCTCGTTCCACAAAAGTTGAACGTTTGGGAAGGAAGCCTGCAGATTGTGCTGTGACTATGGAACCAGGTTCTGAGCTACGCGTTTCGAACAGTCCATGCCATGCCGGCCTAGGCGTGTCTTTTCGTGGCCGCTTGGCCCGCCTTTTTCGAGTTCTGCTGTGGATTTGCCCAAAAGCCGCGTTCTTCTGGTTGAAGATGAAGCCATGATCGCAATGGCTTTAGAGGATGCACTCACTGAAGCGGGGTTCGCCGTTGAACTCGCCAATGATGCGGCGACAGCCATCGACCAGCTCGAACGAGGCCATGACAAAGTGGTCGCTGTCGTCACCGATATCCGGATGCCAGGTTCGCATTCGGGCTGGGACGTGGGACGTCGGGCTCGTGAGCTTCGGTCAGATATTCCAGTCATCTACTGCAGTGGCGATAAGGCCTCAGAATGGTCTGCTCAGGGTGTTCCGGGGAGCATCATGCTGCATAAGCCATTCGCTCTTGCGCAGTTAATTACGGCGGTTTCGCAATTGGTCAACGAGCGGTCGGGCGGCATACACCCCTGAGCATGGCAACGTTGTCCGTCAAGATCAAAGAAGCTCCCTTCCCCCGCTGTCAGCTACATCAACGAATAGGATACGGCGTGCGTACCAATCTAGCCGAAAGCTCGCCGACCATTTTTGAGGGCGACGGGGAACTGCGCTCCCGGATGCGCGACCTTGATTGGCACCAAACCAATCTGGGCGTGCCCCATGACTGGCCCTCGGCCCTGAAGCTATATACCCAGCTCATACTTGATGCGCAGCAAGCCATGTTCTTGGCCTGGGGGGAAGGCCTAGCCTTTCTCTACAACGATAAATATGCGCCGATTTTGGGCGCGAAGCACCCCAACGCTCTTGGAAAGCCATTTGCGAAGATCTGGTCTGACATCTGGCAGCAGATCAAACCGCTTGTTGACCAAACAATGGCCGGCCAAGCGAGTTGGCATGAAGACCTGCTGATCCCCATGCGTCGGAATGGGTACTTGGAGGACGCCTGGTTCAGCTTCTCCTATACGCCCATTCGCGACGAGACTGGCGAAATAGCTGGTATGCTTTGTGCGGCGACTGAAACGACCGACAAAGTTTTGGCTGAGCGTCGCCAGCGGGATGAGCGTGAGCGTATAAAAGAGATGTTCGAGCAAGCGCCGGGTATGATGGCGATGCTCCGTGGTCCAGAACATGTTTTTGAGCTGGTCAACCCCGCCTACCAGAAGCTGCTACCAGGCCGGGCCTTGATCGGCCAAGCCGTGCGCCAAGCCCTGCCGGAACTAAGCGGTCAAGGCTTTTTCGAACTTCTGGACGGTGTCTTTAAAACGGGCCAACCTTACGTTGGCCAAGCTGTTCCCGTGCGTCTGCAAAATGCTTCAGGTCACGAAGAGAAATTCTTCGATTTCGTGTACCAGCCCCTCAGGGACGCTGATGGCCGCGTCACGGGCATTTTCGTTGAGGGCTTTGACGTCACCGACTCCCTTGCGGCTGCCCGAGCGCTCCACGACCAAACCCGCACGCTCGAGCTGCTGAACGCCACCGCGGCCGAGGTGTCCGGCTACCTAGATCTTGACGCACTTGTCCAAAAAGTCGTTGACGCTGGCGTAGAAATGACCGGAGCCCAGTTCGGCGCTTTCTTCTATAATCACGTAGACGCAGCGGGCGAGCGATACACGCTTTATAGTCTTTCCGGCGCGCCACGGGAGGCCTTTTCCTCCTACCCTCTTCCGCGCAATACCCATGTTTTTGCTCCGACTTTCAGAGGCGACGGTGTCGTCCGGTCGGACGACATCCTCAAAGATCCTCGCTACGGCCAAAACGCTCCGTACCATGGAATGCCAGCTGGTCACCTACCGGTCCGCAGTTATCTTGCTGTTCCGGTGAAGTCCCGATCGGGCGAGGTCATTGGTGGGTTGTTCTTTGGTCACGGCAATACGGGCGTTTTCACGGAGCGTGCCGAGCGTTTGGTGGTTGGGTTAGCCGCACAGGCAGCCACGGCGATGGACAACGCCCGACTCTTTGCGAACGTTCAGAACCTCAACTCCAATCTTGAAGCGCTCGTGGCGGAGCGGACGGCAGATCGAGACCGTATGTGGCGACTGTCAACCGACATCATGCTGGTCGCGAAGTTCGATGGTATCATCTCGGCCGTGAACCCAGCCTGGACGTCCTTGATAGGGTGGAAGGAAGACGAACTGCTTGGTAGCAGCTTCTTCGATCTGGTCCATCCCGACGATCTTGCAGAGACACAAGCTGAGGCCGGGCGCCTTGCAGATGGCTTGTCCACACTTCGCTTTGAAAACCGCTACAGGCACAAGGACGGCTCGTACCGATGGATCTCATGGATCGCCGTTCCGGACGAGAAGCTGATCCACGCTGTTGGGCGAGACGTCAGCGCCGAGAAGCAAGCCGCCGACGATCTTAGGCAGGCTCAAGAAGCGCTTCACCAGGTTCAAAAGATGGAGACGGTTGGCCAACTGACGGGTGGCGTCGCTCACGACTTCAATAATCTCCTTCAGGTCATTACCGGAAACCTGGATATCCTCATGCGCAAACTACCGCAGGATGAACCACGGCTGATCCGCTCCGCGGAGAACGCCATGGCAGGTGCGAAACGAGCAGCGGTGCTGACTGAGAGGTTGCTGGCCTTCTCAAGGCGGCAGCCCCTCGCGCCAACCCCAGTAGAGCCCAACAAGCTCGTTGCAGGCATGTCGGAGCTTCTTCATAGGACCCTTGGAGAGACTATAGAACTGGAGACCGTTCTAGCTTCAGGTATCTGGTGGACCGAGGTCGATGCAAACCAGCTCGAGAACGCGCTGCTCAACCTCGCTGTTAATGCCCGCGACGCGATGCCTGAAGGCGGCAAACTCACTATCGAAACCGCAAACACCCACATTGACCGATCTTACGCCGGGCGGAATGCTGAAGTTACGCCTGGGCAATACGTTCTGCTTTGCGTTTCGGACACCGGCACCGGCATGGACGCGACGACGCTGGAAAGGGTGTTCGAGCCGTTCTTTACGACCAAGGAGGTCGGCAAGGGGACAGGGCTTGGCCTTTCAATGGTGTATGGCTTTGTCAAACAGTCCGGCGGACATGTGAAGGTTTACTCAGAACCTGGACATGGCACGACTGTGAAGATTTACCTTCCACGTCTACTGCGCACGAGCAGCCTGGACACTGAGGCGGTGGTTCCTACCATCCCGGATGGGGAAGGTAGTGAAACGATCCTGGTTTGCGAAGATGACTCTCAAGTGCGTGAGTTTTCGGTCGAGATGCTGCAAGACCTTGGTTACAACGTCTTGGAAGCAGCTGATGGGCCTGCGGCTCTGCGTCTGCTCGAACGAAGGGCAGACCGGATAGACCTCCTGTTCACCGACGTGGTTTTGCCCAACGGCATGACGGGGGCAGTTCTGGCGGACAAGGCAAAGACGATGCGTCCAGACCTGAAGGTATTGTTCACCACAGGATATGCGCGCAATGCGATCGTGCATCACGGGCGCTTGGACGCCGGCGTGGAGTTGATAACCAAGCCTTTTGGATATGCTGACTTGGCTGCAAGGGTTCGCGACATACTCGACAGGTGACCATCACTGTGATGAGCCCTTTTGGGCCCAAAAATCTATGTGCCTCCCGCGTTCAGTTTCAGGCGGCTTCAGAATGTAGCTGAATGACCACGGAACCTGCCGATCGACAACGCGCCCCAATTGAGACGTGAGAGCTGCGTCGTCTGTGTTCCCAAAGCGGCCATTCCAATGAGCTGTCAGAAGCCCGATACCGCTCGCACCGTCCATCAAACTAACGACCGCACTTGCTCAGCCAGGAGTCCAACATGGCTGCACCGATTGTCATTCGACTATAAATGTTCTAATGTAACAACATCGTGTCGAATGGAGCGACCCATGACGATCACCACAGTGTCCAGTCGAGAATTCCAACAGAATGCCAACCAGGCGCAGAAGGCCACGCGCAGCGGCCCCGTCTTCATTACCAACCGTGGCAAGCCGGCCCAGGTTCTACTGAGCATCGAGGAATATCAGCGGATCACAGGTCAGCGCCGGAGCATCGTTGCAGCGCTTTCAATGCCTGGACTATCGGAGATTGAGCTTGCTCCCCCTCGGTCGCGCGACTTGCCTCGTCCAGCAGATTTCTCCTGATGTTCTTGCTCGATACCAACGTGATTTCTGAGCTGCGCAAAGCCGGCGATGGCAAGGCGGACATCAAAGTCGTCTCGTGGCTCGACAGCGTTGATGCCACGAAGCTCTACATATCAGTGATAACACTGATGGAGCTGGAACTTGGCATCCTTCTGGTGGAGCGACGGGACCCGGACCAAGGCGCCAGATTGCGCATATGGGTGGATCGTCATGTCGTTCCTGAGTTTGCCGATCGGACGTTGTCGGTCGATACGGCAGTAGCCCTCCGTTGTGCTCAACTCCATGCGCCTAACCCCTGCGCCGAACGGGATGGCCTGATTGCCGCGACTGCGTTGGTCCATGGAATGACGATGGTCACGCGTAACGTTGCCGATTTCGAGCGAACCGGGGTCAACATCATTAATCCTTGGGATCACCCTGCCTGATACGGCTGGCGTTCTCGAAAGGATTTTGCGTTAAAACGGCCAAATGCCTGTCGAAATGAAGAGCGGTCCAAGTTAGTTGCAGACTGGAAACTTCTTATCACTGGCGGGTCAAATCTAGACGTCCGCAACAGGCGCGGGACCGGACCATCGCTGACGCGCCCCATTCCGGCCGTTGGAGCGACTGACGCTCAAGCTGCCGGTCAGCTTATGCCGGCGGAATGACCACGTTTGGGGTGGGAAGCGGACTGGCGGGTTTCGCCTAGATGCATTGCGTTCCGGACATCCATCGGCCAAGCTGGATTCTTGGGAAACCGCCACCATCGCACGAGTTAGATGACAAATCTTGTAACCGAACGAAGCCGCGATGGAACGCTTACTCTAGTCGCGAATGAGTATGTCAATCTGGATGGCACCCCTGGTATCGCCATCGGTTTTGATGGAGCGCCTTGGCATATCCACCCGCCAGAAGAGCTTGAAGGAGCCGCGATCGCGCAGCAGTGGGCGCGTGACTTGGTTGCCGATGTCATCAATAATCGCATGCTAATAGTGACTTGTCGTGACGAGGGGTTCGAAGAAGTCAGGCTGGCCCATTTCGAAGTCGACTTCAAAGGACGCAATGAATCCCTGGAATTTAGGTTCTGGAACGGTCAGATCGTAAGTCTCGAAGATCTTATCGACGGCAAAGTGAGCTACGTGCCGTTGTCGTGAAGCTGCAATGTCCGCTTCTGTTCGAAGTTCGCGCTGGTCCAAATGTCCAATCAGGGGTCGGCTTCTGCCGATCAGCAATGCGCGCCATTCAAGACATCCAGGTACTTTGTGCAGTTCCTGAAAGCTGCCATCCCGAAAGGCCCGGTGGACGGCCCATGTGCGCATTAGCAAAAGCTTAAGTGAATTACACGGCGGATCGT
>NZ_JACIEW010000015.1 GCF_014197055.1 Devosia subaequoris
GTCAGCCTGCCAGGCATAGCCCGCTGATCAGCCCGGCCCATGCCGGAAAAGCCTCGAGGCCCAGCCTCAGCTACACCACGCTATGGGACACGATCGCAAGCAAGAAAACGCTGCGCGGATCCGGGCGACTCGAAGCCCTGCATCTTACGCTCTCGTCGTCGCACCGGCTGGTGCGAGTTCTCGGCCCGGTTGTTGGCGCGCAGGCTCTGATCGTGTCGAGCTCGTAGTCTAAGATCCCGTTTCGCAGCAGCGTAGGACTTCAGCTTATCGGTCACGAGCACCTCTGGTGCGTAGCCCTGCTTCTTGAGCAGCTTGCGCATGAACTTAAGGGCCGCAGCCTTTTTTCGCCTGGGCTGAACCTGCATGTCCAGCACCTCACCTCACTGTCCACTGCGCGCCAGAGATACAACTTCCGCCCTGCGATCGAGACTACCATCTCGTCCAGGTGCCAGGTGTCGGATAGTCTCAGCCGGAGCCGGCGAAGATTATGGGCGCAAATCGGGCCGAACTTTCGAACCCAGCAGCGGACCGTCTCGCATGAGACTTCGAGCCCGCGCTGAGCGTGAGGTTCCTCTACATCCCGCAGGCTCAGCTCGTCAGCTCATGTGTCAAATATGGCCATCGTTGGATGAACCTTGACGGCCGCATGCATGCTAGTATGGTAGCCACACTAAGAGGCGACGACAAGCATGCTTGTGGCGGGAGGGCTGGATTGGCCAAGATCAAGAAGATTCTCATTTGCAATCATTCTCATACGGACATCGGCTACACTGACTACCAAGACAATTGCGTTCGCCAACACGGCGAGTTCGTGGAACAGGCGCTGGACCTTATCGAGAAGACCGACTCCTATCCCGAAGAAGCGCGTTATCGCTGGACCGTGGAAACCACCGGGCCGTTTCTCAAATATCTGCGTAGCGCAACGAAGGATCAGATTTCCCGCCTAAAGTACTGGCACGAGCAGGGCCGCATCGACATTGCTGGTATAAGCTACAACATGACGCCCCTGCTCAATATCGAGCAGATGCACCGTAGCCTCTATCCGCTGCGCGCAATTCGCGACGAGTTCGGTTTCAACGTGGAAGCCGCCATGCAGGACGACGTGAACGGCGTGTCCTGGCTCTATGCCGACCTCTTGGCCGACCTGGGTATCTCATTCTACACTCAGGCCGTGAACCCGATCCGCGGTGCGCGTCCAAAGCCGTTCCCGGGCGCTTTCAACTGGGAAGGTCCGAGCGGCAAAAAAGTGCTGGCCTGGAACGGCTATCACTATCTATTCGGACGCTCGCAGGCCGGTATCGGCAACTGGAATCTTGTCGACCGTTTGCTACCGCGCTGGATCGAGCAGCTTGAACAGGACGATACCTACGAGTTCGACTTCCTCTATTGCGAATCCACCCATCCGGTCCGCGTCGACAACGGCCCACCCGATCCGCGCATGCCCGAGTTCGTCCGCAAATGGAACGAGGACGGTCGCGCGCCGCGCATGGAATTCATCACCGTCACCGATTTCGGACGCCTGCTGAAGCGCGAGTATTCCAGCAATATTGGAACGCAGCGCGGTGACTGGACCGACCACTGGGCTGACGGCGTTGCCTCCTCTGCGCGTGAGACCGGAATCAACCGGACCACGCACGCTGTTCTTGAAATGGCGGAGGCGTTGGAAAGCTGGCGCCGCATGGATGGCGAGAAGGGAAGCTGGTCCCCGGAGCGCGCCGCCGCTGCCTACGAGAACATGACTCTCTATGACGAGCATACTTGGGGTGCCTATTCGTCGGTCGAGGAACCCTATGCCCTGTTCTCACTGTCACAGTGGAACAAGAAAGCGGGCTTCGCCTACTCGGCTGCCATGGATGCCCATGACCAGGTGGCGCGAGCCGCCAATGCCATCGCTGCCCAGGTCGGGACCAAGGCTGAAGACGGCAATTTCAACCTTGGCGATCTCGAGCCTGAAGTTGCCTTCCCGGCGTCGGGCATCGATGACGTCATTGTGTTCAACTCGCTCCCCTGGGACCGGAATGTCATCGTGGAAGAGCCCGAGCCGCGCGGCGGAGCCGCTCCGGTCGGCATGCTCGACGCCTTCTTCCATCGCAATACCACCTGGGGCGGAGCGAGACCGATCCCCCCGATCCGCCGCGTCGCCGGGCGAATTCCGGCATCCGGTTTTGCTTTCCTCAAGGTCTCCGACGGCGTACCGTCCAGCGACCTGAGGGCCCAGGGCAATGTCATCGAGAACGCTCACTACCGGGTCGAGATTGACCCGGGAACCGGCGGCATCAAAAGCTTCCTCGACAAGGCACAGGACCATGACTATGCCGGCACCTATGAGGGTTGGCAGCCGGGCCAATATGTTTACGAGACGGTGGATTCGCCCGAAGACCGTTTGGCGATCGCCAACATCGACTTTTCGCACCCGAACTTCTTCGAAGGCCGCGTCGACACTCCCTGGAAGCGCCAAGTCGCCCGCCAGGTCAGCCTGACCGATGCGGTGATTTTTGAGGGTCAGGCGCGTGTGGACGTCACCATTGACGCACCCGGTGTGAAGTCGGCTACGGTCCGCTACGCTCTTGACGCCAACACAAAGGTATTGGCGGTGGACTGGATGCTCAACAAGACTGAGCACCTCGACGCAGAAGCCGTTTTCGTCGCCTTCCCATTCAACCTGAGCAGGCCCGAATTCCTGGTCGACCTTAATGGCATCCCCGCTGTTCCCAATAGGGACCAGCTCGATGGCGCTGCCAAGGATTGGTACCCGATAACCCGCTGGGTCAATGTTAGCGACGGGCAGCGCGGCATCACCATCGCTCCCCTGGACGCACCGCTTGTGCACCTGGGTGGCATCACCACCGGCAAGTGGGCCCGCACGCTCGAGCCCGAAGGTCCTACCGTAATGTCCTGGGCGCTGAACAACCACTGGCTGGTGAACTTTCGTCCGAGCCAGAGCGGTCAAATCCCGCTGCGCTATCGGCTGACCACTCACGAAGGTGCACCCGATGTTGCATCAATCAGCCGTTTTGCTGCCGAAGCCCACGTATCGGCAGTGCCGCTTCGTGACATATCTCCGCGCAATACCGAACCGCGCAGCTTCCTCTCCGTCGGCGATCAGCCGATCCAGGTAACCACCAAGCCGTCGGAAAACGGTGGATGGATAGTTGCCCGTGTGCAGAACCTGCTGCGGGAACCCTACGAAGCCAGGGTTCGCTTCGGCCGCACGCCGCTCGCCGCCCGCGCCGCCGACGCGCTGGAGCATCTGCGCGAAGCGTTGAAAATTGAAGAAAATGACGTGCGGGTGTCGCTGGCGCCGCTCGAGATCCGCACCGTCTTGGTGCGCTTCAACGCCGCCTTCCATCAGCGAAAATAGGAGCAATGATGAGCATCATCGTCACCGGCGCAGCAATGGGAATCGGTCGCGCAGTTGCCCAGCGTCTGGCGCGGGACGCGTACCCCTTGGTGCTTGTCGATCTAGCCGTCGATGAGCTGGCCTCAGCAGCGTCGGAGATTGGTTCCGCCGGTGGTCAAGTGCTAACGGTAGCAGGCTCGGTTGCCGACGCGGAAACCGCTGAACGTGCGGTAGCGGCAGCACTTGAGCAAAGCGGCAAGCTGGTCGGGCTGTCGCACAATGCCGGCATCCAGCGCTACGGCACCGCAGTCACCACCACGCGTGAGGAATGGGACGAGGTGATGTCGGTTAACCTACGAGCGGCTTATCTTCTGGCGCAGGCCTGCCTCCCCCATCTGGTGAAGAGCCGGGGCGCCATCGTGCTGATGTCCTCCGTCCAGGGCCTCGCGACCCAGTCCGGCGTAGCGGCCTACACAACAGCCAAGCACGGGATGATCGGGCTCAGCAAATCCATCGCGGTAGACTTTGCCAGCCACGGCGTACGCTGCAACGCGGTGGCGCCAGGGTCGGTCGACACGCCCATGCTGCGCAACGCTATCGCGACCGCTCCCGACCCGGATGGTGTCATGCGCGAGATCAACGCCATGCATCCGCTGGGCCGCAGCGCACGTCCCGAAGAAGTGGCCGAACTGGTAGCTTTCCTCCTCAGCGAAAAGGCTTCTTTCATCACCGGAGAAACGGTACGGGTCGACGGCGGCATGCTGTCCATCATCGGCGGATCGCCGCAAAAGGCAGATTAGAAAATGAAGATCAATGACATTCGCGCCACTACTGTTGCCGTGCCTCTCGAAGCGCCTCTGCGACACGGCGCCGGCGCGCATTGGGGACGGTTCATCCGCACCATCGTTGAGGTTATCGACGAGGACGGCTATTCCGGCTTCGGCGAGCTTGGTGGGGGTGGAGAGTCTGCGGAACGCGCCGTACTCTCGATGCTGCCCTATCTCAAGGGCCACGACCCGCTGCAGCTTGAACAGTTGCGCTGGAAAATCATGGGGCCAACCGCCTCGCTCTACAACAATCGCATGCAGATCCACGCCGCCATTGAAATGGCCTGCATGGATCTCGTTGGTAAGCGGCTAAATATCCGCGCTTGCGATCTTCTCGGGGGTGCCATCCGCGACAAGGTCGAATTCGCCAGCTACTTGTTCTACCGCTACGCCCAGGATGGCGTAGGCGGCGAGACCACGCCGGACGAGATGGTCGCCCACGCAGGCGCACTCAAGAAAGAACATGGCTTCCGGGTGCATAAACTCAAGGGCGGTGTGTTTCATCCTGACACCGATGTCGAGGTGATGCATGCCCTGGCCGAGGCTTTCCCGCATGATCAGTTGCGGCTTGATCCGAACGCCATCTGGTCGGTGGAGCAATCCATACGTGTCGCAAAATCCATCGAGAGCCTTAACAACGATTATTTTGAGGATCCCACCTGGGGTCTCGAAGGCATGCGGCGGGTCCGCGAAGCCATTCGCATCCCCACCGCTACCAACACTGTGGTGGTAAACTTCGAGCAATTGGTCCAGTGCATCAAGCATACCCTGGTCGATGTCATCCTCCTAGATACGACGTTCTGGGGCGGCTTGCGCCAGGCTTACAAGGCGGGCACGGTGCTGGAGACCTTCCAGTTCTCGGCAGCGGTGCACTCCTCGGGGGAGCTGGGCATTCAGCTCGCATCCATGCTGCATCTAGGCGCCAGCCTCCCGAACCTGAACTTTGCGGCAGACGCGCATTACCACCACCTCAAGGACGACATCCTGGTCGGCGGCAAGCTCAAATACGAGAATGGCAGCATCAAGCTGCCCGCAGGTCCCGGTCTTGGAGTGGAGGTCGACCGCGACAAGCTCGCCACCTATGCAGAGCTCTACAAGAGCACCGGCGGCTACTCCTATGATCGGGACCCGGGTCGCCCGAGCTGGTATCAGATCGTGCCTGAATTCCGATATGCCGATCCCGCCCAGAAGACCTATGCGACGGGGCGCGCCGATGGCTGAAGTCACGCTCAAGGACATCGTCAAGGTCTACGGCCGACAGCTCGCCGTGCGCGGCATCGACCTCGACATTCCCGACGGCTCGCTCGTTGTTTTTGTCGGGCCGTCGGGTTGTGGCAAATCCACAACCCTGCGGATGATCGCGGGTTTGGAGTCTATTTCCCATGGTGAACTGCGGATCGGGGGGAAGCTGGCCAACGACCTGCCATCCCGTGATCGAGGGGTGGCCATGGTGTTTCAGACCTACGCGCTCTACCCGCACATGACGGCCCGGGAGAACCTGGCCTTCTCCCTGAAGCTGGCCAAGATTGCTCCGGCTGAGATTGAAGCACGCATCGCCAAGGCGGTCGCGGTACTCGAACTCGGTCCTTATATGGATCGTCGCCCATCTCAACTGTCCGGCGGGCAGCGCCAGCGCGTCGCTATGGGCCGCGCGCTCGTGCGTGAACCCGAGGTCTTCCTATTCGACGAGCCGCTATCCAATTTGGACGCCAAGCTGCGCAACCAAATGCGCGTCGAGATCAAGCGGCTGCAGCGCCAGCTCGGTGTCACCACCATCTACGTAACGCACGACCAGGTTGAGGCTATGACACTGGGTGACAAGATCGTCGTAATGAAGGACGGCGAGATTGCCCAGGCCGGCGACACTTTGGAAATCTTTGAAATGCCCCGCAACAAGTTCGTGGCGAGCTTCATCGGCACGCCTCAGATGTCGTTTTTCGAGGGTGTGCTGGTGCAGCGAGGCGAGGAGTGGTTTGCCGACTGCGGCTCGTTGCAACTGCCTTTGAATGCTGTTGCCTATGGACAAGCGCTTGCCGCTGGCAATGAGGTTTTTGTCGGGCTGCGTGCAGAGGACATCGTTCCGGTTGGGCACGGCATGCAGCCCAACCGCTATTTCGCTGTCGAAGGGGAAATCACCCTCACCGAGATGCTCGGTAACGAGAACCTGCTGTTCGGAATGATCGGGCCATTGCCCTTCGTCAGCCGCATGCAGCAACCCCGGCTGGTCCAGCCGAATGAGAAGATTCTGTTTCACATCAATGTTGACCGGATCCACCTGTTCGACCGGACAACCGAAATCAATCTGAAGGTCGCATAGGGCGATCGAAGGGAGGAGAGACTATGAAATCGTTGAAAGCCCGGCTGCTTGCCGGATGTCTGTCAATCGCGTTGGTGACCACAAGTATCGCCACTGCACAGGAAGTCAGCTTCGTGCACGACAAGGGCTTCTGGTCCGAGGCGTTCCAGAAGGTGACTGCGGCCGCCAAGGCCGATGCCGGTGTGGAAATCGTCGAAACCCCGTATGCGACTGCCGAGCAGTACAAGGCCTATATCCAGGCTTCCCTCGCCAGCGGCGAATTGCCCGACATGTTCACCTGGTGGACTGGTGCGAGCTTCACTGAACTGGTGGAGACAGGCAAGATCGCCAATCTGGACGCTGTTTGGGACGAAATGGTCGCTTCGGGCGAATATGAGGCTTCCGCTGCCGACCTCTTCCGTGTCGATGGCCACATCTACGCAGTGCCCTTGTTGCTCGCCCGCTGGGTGATGATCTACAACAAGGAAAAGTTTGAAGAAGCAGGCATCACAGAAGAGCCCGAAACCTGGGACGAGCTGATGGCAGCCGCCGAAAAGCTCAAGGCAGCTGGCATCACCCCGTTCAACGCCACTGTGCACGAAGGTTGGCGCGGTTTCATCTGGTTTCAGGAACTGCTGCTGCGGACCGACCCGGCTGCCTATAACGGCATCCATGATGGCAGTGTGGCCTATGACAGCGAACCCGTTCGCGAGGTCTTTGAGATCTGGTCCGACCTTTACGCCAAGGGCTACTTCACCGATCCGCGCTCCAATCAGGAGATTGAGGACTTCGCAGGCGGAAATGCCGGCATGTACCTTAAGGGTGAATGGGTGGTTGGTTCGCTCGGCTCCAACGGCCTGGAAAACGACGAAATCGGCGCCTTTATCGTCCCCAACATCACGCCCGACCTTCCGTCGGCTGTTGTGATTGAGGGTGGCCCGGTCGTGGTCTCGGCGGATTCCATCGACAAACCCGAAGTACAGCAGGCGCTCAAGTTCTGGACCTCGACAGAAGGTGCGAACGCCTGGGCCGAAGCATCGGGCAACTACATGGGCAACCTCAAGGCAGAGGCGCCCAACCCGATCATTGCCGAGATTTCGGAAGACATGAGCGCCAACAGCACCGCTGCCTATCTGCGCTGGTGGGAAGCCGTTCCGCCGGACCTGCAGGGGGAACTCGTGGCCGAGCTCAACCGCTTCATGCTCGATCCGACCATGGATACGGCTGAGGACGTGATGAGCAGAATGCAGGCACTGAACGCCGACTACTGGGCCAACCAGTAATTCGACACGCCGGGGTGGTGCATTACCGCCCCGGTCACTTTCCAAGGATGGTGACGTGAACGAGATCTCCCAGAAGGATCAGGCCATACTCGCCAGGATCGGCGTCAACGAAGTGGAGAAACGCGACAGGCGTCGGCAGAAGCGCGATTTCGGCGTGGCCCTGTTGTTCATGTCGCCGGCGCTGCTGATGGTGTGCGGACTTCTCCTCGCGCCAGTGTTCTACAACGTCTATCTTAGCTTCACCAACTGGCGGAAGTTCACCGGCCTCGACGAACTGATCGGCTTCGCTAACTACGAGCGGATGCTGGGCAACCCGTTCTTCGGAGAAGCGCTGACCAACACCGCCATCTGGGTTGTCGCATCCATCGTTTTCCCTATCGCTGTTGGCCTCGGGCTCGCGCTCTTCCTCCGCGATGTCCGGTTCTCAAACACCTTCAAGAACATTATCTTCATCCCTCGCATACTGGCACCTACGGCAGTTGGCGTGCTGTGGTTCTACGTCTACGCGCCCCAAGGCCTGCTGAACCGCGGGCTCTCTGCCGTTTCGGGCCAGCAGGTCGATATTGGATGGCTCTACCAGGACAACACGGTCACCCCCGCCATCATCGCCACCTTCGTCTGGCAGACAGTTGGCCTCGTCATGGTGCTGATCCTGCTCGGCTTGGCCGCCATTCCCAAGGACCCTGTAGAAGCCGCGCAGATTGACGGCGCCAGCCGTTTCCAGACCTTTCGCCATGTCGTGCTGCCGCTGCTAACGCCGACGCTTCTGGTCGTCACCATTTTGTCCGTGCTTGCAGGATTTACCGTCTTCGATCTGCTCTGGGTCATGGGTGCGTCCTACCCGGGCCAGCGCAGCCTCTCGCTGGCGGTCTACATGTACTTTGAAGCCTTCCAAAAGGGCTCGTGGGCTTATGGCTCCGCCGTCGCCGTCATCATCGGTCTTGTCGTTCTAAGCGTGACGTGGGTGCAGGCTGCGCTCCAGCAGCGCGTAGACCGCATGGTTCGCTAGGAGATAACCGTGGCTGTCAATCTCGAGCTGCTCGATTACGATGCCATTGCCCGACGCGAATCCGAAAAGCGGTACGGCAAATGGTGGACCCTAGCCGGCGCCGTGCTGGTGGCGCTGGTCTGGCTGGTGCCGTTCTATTACCTCGCGGTTTCCGTCTTCAAGACCCAAACCGAGTATGCCAGCGGTTTGCCTCTTGCTCTGCCGAACAGTCTGACACCGATAATAGGCAATGCCGTCGAGGCGTGGACGAGGGCCAAGATGGACATTGGCATGCTAAACTCGGCCTTTTATGGCGTGGTGGGAGCGGGTGTGGCAGTGCTGTTTGCTGCAATGGCGTCTTTCGGTCTCACACGGCTTAATTTCCGTGGCAAGGACATGTGGTTCATGATTATCTTTGCCGGGACGATCTTTCCGTTCCAGATGTACCTGATCCCGCTGTTCTTTGCGTATCAGAAGGTGGGGATTCTCAATACTCATTTGGGCATGTTGCTATTCTACATAGCAATCTGCATTCCTTTTCCCACGCTCGTACTGAAGAACTTCATGAATGGCCTCTCGCGCGAGATGGACGAAGCGGCGCGTATGGACGGAGCGAACGAGTTCACCGTGTTCTGGCGTATTGTGCTCCCCAATGCTTGGGGACCGGTCACGGCAACCTTCTTGTTGCAGTTCACCTGGATCTGGAATGACCTGCTGTTCTCCACAGTGCTCGGTAATCGGGCAGAGACACGATCCGTCATGAACAGCTTGCAAGTCTTCCAGGGCAGCTATTCCTCGTCGGGCCCGAACCTAGTCCTCACCGCAGCCCTACTGGCAAGTATTCCCTCGATCTTCCTCTTCTTCGTGCTGCGTAAGCACTTTATGGAAGGCATGAAGGTTTCGGCTCTCTGAATAAGGCGACCCAGCCATGACTATCGACTTTATCCGCGCTGCCGCAACCAGCGACTTTGTTGGGGAAAGCCCATTCTGGGATGATAGCGGTTTCCTTTATTGGGTGGACATCGTTGGACGTGAGGTGAGGCGTCTTGATGCGTCTAGCGGCGTGGTCGAGACCCGAACCGTCGACAACTACCCAACGGCCATCGCGCTGTTTCGCGATCGAAGTGCTGCCATTCTCAGCAAAGGCCTCGAAATCGGGCGCTTCGATTTTGACTCCGGCGCCTTTGAGCCGATTGTAGCGGTGGAATCCGGGAATGGCGCCTCTATGCGCCTAAACGAGGGAAAGTGTGATCCGGCGGGCCGCTTCTGGGTCGCGACCATGGACAACAACCTCAACCCTGACGGATCTCCGCGAGAAATGCAGGGCGCGCGTGGCCATCTGTTTTGCCTTGATGGAGAGGTAACGAAGGGGCCATTCGTCCAGGACCTCAACATCCCCAACACCATGGCCTGGGCGCCATCTGGTGACGTCTTCTACTTCGGTGATACGATCCGTAACGTGCTTTGGGCGTTCGACTACGATCGAGCGAGTGGCACAGTCAGCAACCAGCGCGTGTTCGCGGAGGGTGGACCTGGATTGCCGGACGGCTCGGGCATAGATGCCCAAGGTTATCTCTGGAACGCCCGGTTCAGTGCAGGATGCCTCATGCGCTTTGCGCCGGATGGACATCTGGATCGGACCATAGAGCTGCCGGTCCGCAACCCGACTGCGTGCACTTTCGGGGGAAAAGATCTCAAGACGCTCTACGTGACCAGTGGCCGCTTCGGTCTCGATAACCCTGGAGCACTGGACGGTGCCTTGCTGAGCGCGCAGGTGGAAGTGCCCGGCGGGCGGGAGAACTATTATGCCGGGTGATGCCGGCAACAGCCGTGCGCTGGTCTGGTCGCACGGGAGCTTTGCCGTCGAAGCCTTGGGCGGGATGATTGGCAAGGGCGCCTTCCTCATGGCTGACGGAAAACAGGTTTCTCCCTTTTTCGTCGCGCCCTGGTGGGACGAAGATGGGCTCGAAAGCTATGATGGGCTTACGCGCGGCTTGCGGGGAGAGTGGCCCTGCGTTCCTTTTGGCTATCCTATGCCTCGTGAGAGCTTCACGTCGCGCTGGCAGACGGTGATGGACGACGCAGACAACCATTCGGACGTCCACGGCTACGGATCTAACCATGACTGGGATTTCGCCGAGCAGGGCGATCCAAGTCTCGTATCGATGTCAATCGACTACCCGGAGGATCATGATGTTGCGCGCCTTAGGCGCACGCTGCGCGGGATGCCGGGAGAGGCGCGCATCGCCCTCGAATTGGAGATAACTGCCCGTCGCCCTTGTCGGACTCCCGTTGCGTTGCACGGTTGTTTTGCCTTGCCGCAAGGGGTCGGGGGGGCCGAACTGGCCGTTGGTCAGTTTGGCGGTGGACTGACGTTCCCCGGTGTCATCGAGCCTGGCGCAGCTCTCTTTGCCAAGGACCATGAATTCACCGACCTGCAGTCGGTACCGACCCTTGATGGTGGAGTGGTGAATGCCGCCAACTTGCCACTGGCCGGTAGTGCTGAAGAACTCCTACAACTGAACGGTGTGGATGGTACCGTCGACCTAATCAATCGCGTTCAGGGCTATCGCATGAGTCTGTCATGGGACAGCACGCTACTTCCCAGCTTAGTCTTGTGGTATTCGAATCGTGGACGTCGAGGCGCCCCCTGGCTCGGCAGGACATTGTGTATTGGCATTGAGCCTTCCGCGACGACGTTTGGGCTGTCGCCACGCACATCGGCACAGGACAACCCGATTGCCGATGGCGGAACGTCGACTGCGCTTGATCTTGCGCCGGATACACCGGTTACGATTCAATACTCCGTCGCTGTCGCCCCCTTGCCGCTGACGGCGGCGCCTCCACGACGAGACCTGAGGTAGTTTGATGGCAAATCAGCCGACGCCGATGAAGCTGGGAAGCGGAACGGACGCGTTGTCCCGTCAGATTTATCGCGTCCTGAGCGCCAGGATCATTGCGTTCGAGCTCAAACCTTTCGAGGCTCTCTCTGAGGTGGGGATTGCCAGCGAGCTGGGCGTCAGTCGCACTCCCACGCGCGAAGCACTGCTCCGGCTGTCCGACATCGGTCTCGTTGAGGTCCTTCCACAGCGGGGAACCTTCGTCACGCCATTGCGGGAGCCAGATCTCGAGCGGTCCCAGTTCCTGCGCGAAGCCCTCGAACTGGCGCTGCTCAAGCGCGTGTTCCAGCTGGGAAGGCACAAGGAGCTTGCCGGTCGACTTGAGCTGGAGATAGGCATCCAGGAAACTTGTGCCCGACTTGGCGAGATGGAGCGGTTCTACGAATCCGACGAGAACTTCCATGCTCTTATCAGCGATGCGGCTGGCCTTGCCCACATTAAAAGCGAAATCGATCGGGCCAAGGTTCACATGGACCGCTTTCGCCGTCTGATGGTCAACGGGGTCGACGACATGAATCTGGTGCTGGAGCAACACAAGGCTATCACCGAGACGATAGCAGCGGGCAACGCAGCGGCCAGTGGGAAGGCCCTGCAAGTCCATCTGCAGCGCGTTTTGAGGCTGACCGACGCGGCCAAGGCAGCCTTTCCGCAGTACTTCGCCTTCGAAGGCAGCCTCCGGCGGTCAAGCCGATAATCCAGCACGACAGCGGTCGTTCCGGCGCGGCCAGCAAAGACCGATGAAACCTCGTTAAACAAAGCGGCGGCCCCTGATGACAGGAGGCAAATCTACAGAGTTGAGGCTGTTTCGACTTCTCTTGTAGCTCGACGCAGAAAAGAGAACTCGTCTCGTGTCTGGCTTGCCGGAAGAGAGGCAGCGCTGGCTACGCCTTAAGGGGGGCCGTATCCTGTCAGGCAGCTTTTTCAAAGAAGCTGGGAATAGCGGCCACTCGCAGAGCACGGCCAATCGGGGCTCCACTTCCATCGCACTTCAATACTTGGCCATCTCCCTAGTTTGCGCCAAGCCTTTGCGAGAGGGGTGCGCGATTGCCCCGTGAGGCGCCAGCCGAAGTATCGCGTCCATCATCAGTTCAGGACGCAGCGCTATAGCCCCTTTTGCTGCGCGCCGCGCCTTGAATTTCTAAGCAGCCGCAGATCGAGCACGCTCGGTGCCGGATTTCAGCATTTTTGGATGACTTAACCTAACCCGCCCATGCAGACATATTTGATTTCGAGATAATCCTCGATTCCGTGAGGTCCGCCCTCCCGTCCAACGCCCGACTCTTTGAAACCGCCAAAGGGTGCCACCTCGGTTGTCACCAGTCCCTCATTTATGCCTACGATCCCGTATTCGAGCGCGCGCGAAACTCGCATGGCTCGTCCAAGAGACTGTGTGTAAAAGTAAGCCGCCAAGCCGAATTCGGTCGCGTTGGCGCGGCGGAGAACCTCCTCTTCGCTGGTAAATTTGAAGACGGGTGCCAGTGGTCCGAACACTTCTTCCCGCGACAGCCGCATGTCGTCATTGGCATTTTCAATCAGGGTCGGCGCAAAGAAGAACCCCCGGCTTCGCAAACGCTTCCCACCCAAGGTGATATTTCCGCCCTTGGCCTGTGCGTCAGCGACAAATTCCTCGACCTTTGCCAGAGAGTTTTCATCGATCAACGGGCCTGCCTGGACATCATCTTCCAATCCGTTGCCCATCTTCAGCGCCTCGATAGCGGTCGCAAATCTTGCCATGAAGGCATCATGAATTCCGTCTTGGACGTAGACGCGATTTGTGCACACGCAGGTCTGCCCAGAATTGCGAAATTTGGCGGCAATGGCTCCGGCGACGGCGGCATCGAGATCGGCGTCATCGAAAACGATAAACGGCGCATTGCCGCCAAGTTCCATGGAGACCTTCTTGACGGTGTCGGCCGCCTGGCGCAGCAGGATTTTGCCAACTTGGGTTGAGCCAGTGAACGTCACCTTGCGAACGGCTTGATTGCTGCAAAGCTCTGCCCCAATCGTCCGTGCATCCCCGGTGACCACGTTGACCACACCCCTTGCGAAGCCCGCTGCTTCGCATAACTGCCCCCAAATCAAACCCGAGTACGGAGTCTGCGAGGCGGGTTTCGCGACCACCGTGCATCCCGCAGCAAGAGCCGGGGCGATCTTGCGGGCGAGCATTGAAGATGGAAAGTTCCATGGCGTAATGGCAGCGACTACGCCAATCGGCTCTCTGGTTGCATGCAATTGGCGGTCTTGCCAGGGCGAGGGAATGATCTCGCCATAGACGCGACGCGCTTCTTCGGCGAACCAGCGCACGTAGGCTGCACTCATGCCAATTTCGGCCCTGGCCTCAGTCAGTGGCTTACCCTGTTCCTCCGTCAGCATTCTGGCCAGGTCGTCCTGATGGTCGAGGATGAGATCATGCAGCTTGTGGAGTTTCGCTGCTCGATCGGCCGCTGTTGTTTGCGAATAAGACTCAAAGGCACGCTCAGCAGACAGAATAGCCTTTCGCGTTTCCGCTGCACCCGCATCGGGCACGGTACCGATGACCGCTCCCGTTGCGGGGTTGACCACATCGATAGTTTTTCCGCTATCGGCCGCCGTCCATTCTCCATCGATATACAAAGCGTCGCGCTTCATGAATGCGTCCTCGAATAGCTAGCCGTGCGCGACCACACCCGACCCAGACCACGGTTCAAGCTTGTCGGGGGTGGTCGCACACTGGCGTCAGGTTAATCGGCGTCGTTCAGGCTGTCGGCGAGCTTGTTTTGCCGCTTTTCTTGTCGTGTCCAGAAGAAAAGCAGCAATCCTGTGGCCAGCAGCAGGGCTGCACTAGTTGGTCGTGTGACAAACACGGTGATGTCCATGTTATTCGCGACTAGAGCATTGCGGAAGTTCGTCTCCAGGATCGGTCCGAGCACGATGCCGATCACAGTGGCGGCCACCGGAAAGCCATAGCGGATCATCAAATAGCCAATCGCCCCGAATAGCCCCACAAGCAGTATTTCAAATGGCGAATAGCTGATGGCATAGGTCGCTGTTGCCGCGACGGCCACCACAACCGGCACGATAATTTGCCTAGGGACGGTGAGTATCCGTGCAGCGAGGCGCCTGATGGACAATCCGGCCATTACCATCGCGATGTTCGACATGAGCAGCATGACGATGATCGCCAGGAACAGTCCGCCGTGGTCGCGCATGAAAAACGGCCCCGGCTCCACCCCCTGGATCATAAGCGCACCCACCAGAATAGCAGTTACCGGATCTCCGGGAATGCCCAGGGTGAGCAGCGGAACCATGGCGCCGCCGATGACAGCATTATTAGAGGTTTCGCAGGCGATCAGGCCTTTGACTTCTCCTTTGCCAAACTGGTCACCCTTCTTGCGGCCTCGGAGCGCGTCGCCGTAAGCGATCCAGGACGCGATGGCCGGGCCGGTGCCGGGCAGAATGCCGATCAAAGTTCCGACAAGGGAAGACTTCAAAACTAGCCACTTATTGGCGGCATGTGCCCGCAACACGCTCATCACAGATGCGGCAGACTTGACCTCGATGGCTGTGTTCGCCGTGAAATCTCGACGCGACTGAATGAGCATCTCGGAAATCGCAAACAGGCCGATCAGCGCCGTGATGATAGGTACACCGCCCAAGAGATTAGGCATCCCCATCGTAAAACGCGGGACGCCAGAGGTTTGATCAATACCAACGGTGGACACCAGCACCCCGAACGTGGTCCGTATCCATCAAATCCCTTGTACCTGCCGGCTTTGAACCAGTCTCTTTCAGCAAGCCTGTTGCGCCATTCGGTTGAGCGGGCCTGCTCGCGTTCAGGTGAACTCAGGACGGCGTCATTGGCCAGATAGTGAATGGCCAGACGGTTGAACGGCACCGGTTCGGCAATGCTTAATTCGAAACGTCGCACCGCCATCCAGTCGTCATTTTTCATCAAGATCGGCAGGTGGTCTTCGACCATCCAGCCATCGAAATCGGCCAGTTCAGCCTCAGGAACATTAAACATGGCAGTGAACACAAGGGGCGCCTCGATGGCCCGTTCGACATCGCCATGCCGCCCGATTTCCGTTCCCAGATAGCGGGTGAAGTTGCTGACATTGGACAGCATCCATTTGGTCTCGTCCGAGGGATTAGCCTTGAGCGCTTCGTATTCGGGGGTTTTTAGCGCCGCCATCGAGGTCATATCGTAAACGACCAGATAGTTTTCGTCAGTTTTGGCGCGGTAACGCTGGGCGCCTTCGAAGCCTTCGAGAACCATCCGCGCCGGGATGTGATCCTCGTGATACCAGGTGTTGAAACGCGCCTCCCAGGATGGTTCGGGACGCATTTCCGAGAACAGGACCGATTTTCCAATCATGCGCTTGCCTCGTAACCGGTCTGACCCATGAAATATTCCACAGCAGCCTCCGCCACTTCCTGATCCTGTATGGCCGTGCCCGCGCTAACGCCGATGCCGCCCACGATATGGCCATCCACGGTAATGGGCAGTCCGCCACCGATCACGCAGAAATGGCCGCCATTGGTGATGTGGATGCCAAATGTCGGTTGCCCTGGCTGGCATAGCTGATTGTAGACATGTGTGCCGTTGCGCGCGCCTGCCGCGGTGAATGCCTTGTCTATTGCGATCGAGATGGAGGTAATCTTAGCTCCGTCCATGCGATCAAACGTGACGAGATTACCGGATTCGTCGGTCACCGCGATACACATCGGTATGTTCATCTCTTGCGACTTTTTGGTCGCGCCATCGATCAGTATCTTGGCTTCGTCTAGCGACAAGCGCCTAATATTCAGCATCCGTCATCCTCCCTTTTTCAGTAGGTCAAGTGTGTCAAGATGAGCCTTCAGGCTGGAAAGAGCTTCACCCGATAGCGGCTCGTATGGCGGATAGGGTGCGCCGGAGGGCACGCCTAGATGGTTGAGCGATGCTTTCATGACCGCAGCGAGGCCGTTGGACATCCATCGCGCAGGCCAGACGGAAAACTGCGCCTGCAATCGCGCCGCCTCTGCAATGTCGCCGCGCCCAACCGCATCCGCAATGCGTCTAGCGATTTGGGCAGCAGGTGGTGGCAAGGTGACCCCACTTCCGCCCAGCATGAGCGTTGCAAGCCACATCTGCATGGTGGTGAAATAGCGGGCGTGGCCGGGTTGCTCGATTTCGGCAATGAGACGCGAGACGCGAGCAAGGTCCCGCGAGCTTTCCTTGACGTAATCTATACGGTCAAGCTTGGCGATTTCTATGGTCGCAGGGATGGAAACGTCCGCCCCCGGGCCCGCATTGAGATAGAGCATCATCGGAAGCTCGGTTTCTGCCAGGATCGCCTGGTAGTAGCGCAACAGTTCGCTGGTCATTGCGGGGCCGCCGGTCGGGCGTAGCGGTGCGAGGCACTGTAGCGCCTGATTGCGCGAATTGGCCCAGTTCAATCGCGATCCGCGTCGAGGGATGAGAAATGCCGACTACGCTCGGCCGGCGTCCATCCACAAATTCGATCGTCTTCTCGATCAACTCCTTGCGGGCTTCCAGGGTAAGGAACTGATACTCTTGGGCTTCAACGCCAGCGACGATGATCATTGAAGCGTCGCAGTCTTGCACGACGTAATCGACAATGCCTTTGAGCTTGCCAAAATCCACTCTGCCGTCAGGGCTGAAAGGGGTCAAAGGCGGCACGATGGTCGCTGGTAGTCTGAATCCAATTTTGTCGTCGGATTTCGGGGTGGATTTCACTGCAATTCTCCTCGTCGATCAGCGCCGCCAAGCCGGGACAGGCGGCGAACGCTCATGCGCGGTTCACCTCTGGCGGCGACCAACAGATGCGCGTGCGGGCCCATCACCCACCAAGCTGTTCCTGATGGAAGCCGGCGACCCGCTTATAAGTCTGTGAAATGGAGGCCATCTCATCGACCGAGATCACGTCCTCAATCCGGTCGAACGGCTTACCCCCGGAGCGTTCGTGCACTTCACGAAGGATTGCGTCTGGTGGATTGACGCGGTTCGTCAGCACCACCTTCGACGTCGCCTCGACGCGCACCCTGTCATAAGCCTGCAGTGCAGCCGGGGTCAGACCCTTCTCTTCGAGATCCAGCGCGAGCGCCTTCGCGTCAAGGATCGATTGCCCGGCGCCGTTGGAGCCGCGGGGATACATCGGGTGGGCCGCATCACCCATCAATGTCACCCGACCAAAGGTCCAGGTCGGCACGGGGTCTCGGTCAACCATCGGGAAGACGAGCGGGGTTTCCGTCTTGCGCAGCAACTCGGGCACATCGAGCCAGTCAAAATGCCAGTCGAGGAAAGGCTCGATGAAGTCCTCATGCGCCGCTGGCTTGTTCCAGTCATAGGTTTCCGGCCGCGGGCGCTCCAGGGTTACCACCCAGTTCTGCAACTGGTTGCCCTGCTCATCAATATTGTCGCGGATTGGATAGACCATGATCTTCCCAACCGACATCCAGCCCGCGCGAATGGTGTTGGCACCCGATAGAAAGGGTTTTGCGGGCACGACCCCACGCCAAATGGTCAGTCCGGAATATATCGGATCGCCTTCGTCGGGATAGAACTGACTGCGAATGGCGGATTTGATCCCATCGGCCCCGATCAGGACCTTGCCGGTCGCGGGTGGCAGTCGGTTGCCATCGGCATCCACGAAATGAGCCGTGACACTGTCTTCGGTCTGTTCGGTCCCGGTGCACCGATAGCCGGTCATCACTGCGTCCCGACCCAGCCGCTCAAGTACGGCGTCCAGCAGGACCTTTTGCAGGTCGCCCCGGTGGATGGAGAATTGCGGCCACTGGTATCCCGCATCCAGACCAGCCGGTTCAGTATAGATATGCTGCCCGAAGCGATTGAAATAGGACGCATCCTTGGTGCGGATGCCGACAGAATCGAGCGCGGAAATCAGCCCCAGCGCATCCAGCTCCTTGACGGCATGCGGCAGCAAATTGATGCCGGCGCCCACGGCGCGAAGATCCTGCACGGCTTCAAAGATGCGGCAGGGAATGCCCTTTTGGTGCAAGCTCAATGCCATCACCAGCCCGCCTATGCCGCCGCCAATGATCAGAACATCGTCGTGTGAATTGCCCATGGTTCGTCGTACCCCAAAGCTGCTAGTTTCAAGCTATTGGAGCGGAAGGTAACGATACGCAATGAAGCCGTAAAATACCAAATTTGTTAGTATAGATATATTTGAAGTATGAACTGTTTTTGGCGGACGCCTTCCTGAAACTTGCGTCTCTGTGGACGCCCACCAATATCGGATCTGATCCAAATTTTAAGGCTGAACAGTATCTACGGTTGATACAGGGCAAAAAACTTCACCGGCGATTGCAGCGTTATCGCAGGCAATACAGCGGCGGAATGTGCCGGCAGCTTTTGGGGAGAACTTCGAGACGGCCTAAATGACTATCTGGGGCGCTTTGCCGATCGGCAGTAGTCGACCCCAATGATCGTCATTCGCAAGTCTCTCGCACACTGCCAAAAGCTGCCGCTTCCCATTTTGTTTATTCTTCCGGCAGTTCACCTATGAATTCGATCCCGAAGTCCTGAGCCGTCGCCATGACCTTGTCCCAGTCAACCTCATGGGTGGCGGGCACTCCGTTAGCATCCGCCGGTTCTGAAATAGCACGATAGAACTCGCCGTCATGGGCCGTGGTGAAGATAAGGTAGCGTGCGGTATCCGAAGTGATCCGGAACCCATGGATCGCCCCAGCAGGCACATGCAGAAATGAGCCTTGGCCGCTGCGGACTCCGACGTGGCCACCGACATAGAAGGTGATCTCCCCTTCCAGCACATAAAAGGATTCGACGTCCTTCTCGTGTCGGTGCAGTGGGACGGCCTCACCGCGCTTCGATGTCTCTTCGACCAAGCAAAACTGACCGTCGGTAGTATTGCCGGTGGCGAGGAAGTTGGTGCAGGTCTCGCCCATCCAGCGCACTTCCACAACAAGGCTCCGCTGGTCACCACGATCATCAACAAGTTCGACACGGCGCTGAAGAACAGCAAGCTGGTGGACGAGGATCCCAACATCTTCGTGCTGGTCGACGAGAGCCACAGGACGCAGACGGGTCGCTACGGCGGCCACAGCCAGTTCGCCGCCAAGATGCGCCGCCTCCTGCCCAAGGCCTGCTACCTCGGCTTCACTGGCACGCCCCTGCTCAAGAAGGGAAGAACACACTGTCGACCTTCGGGCGGCTAATCCACCGCTACGCCATCGACGAGGCGGTCGCCGACGGCGCCGTCGTGCCGCTGCTCTACGAGGGACGGCTCGTTGCGCAGCAGGTCTCGGGCGCCGTTATCGACCGTTGGTTCGACAAGATAAGCGAGGGGCTGACCGAGAACCAGAAGCGTGATCTGAAGCGGAAATTCTCCCGGATGGACGCCTTGGCCAAGACCGATCAGGCCATCCGAGCCAAGGCGTTCGACATCTCCGAGCATTATCGCCAGCACTGGCAGGGGACCGGCTTCAAGGCGCAGCTCGTTGCCCCCTCGAAGGCCGCGGCCGTCCGCTTCAAGGAGGTTCTCGACGAGATCGGCCACGTCTCGAGCGCGATCGTCATCTCGCCGCCGGACGAGAACGAGGGCAACGAGGAAGTCGACCAGGAGTCCAAGGACCTCGTGCGCCGCTTCTGGTCGCAGATGATGGCGCGGTACAAGACCGAGGACGAGTACAACCGCCAGATCATCGATGCCTTCAAAGGCTCCGGCGATCCAGAGATCCTGATCGTCGTCTCCAAGCTCCTCACCGGCTTCGACGCGCCCCGGAACACGGTGCTTTACGTCTGCAAATCCCTGAAGGAACACAATCTCTTGCAGGCGATTGCCCGGGTGAACCGGCTCTACGAGGACGGCGGAACGGAGAAGCAGTTCGGCTTCATCATCGACTACGAAGGGTTGCTGGGCGAGCTCGACAGCGCCCTGACGACCTATAGCGCATTCGAGGGCTACGAGGCGGCGGACCTCGCCGAGACGGTGCATGACGTCCGCGAGGAGATCCGCAAGCTGCCCCAGCTGCACGATCAGCTCTGGGACCTGTTCAAGCCGGTCCGGAACAAGAAGGACATGGAGCAGTTCGAGCAACACCTTGCCGACGAGTCGCTTCGCCATGAGTTCTACGCGCGCCTCAAGGCTTTCAGCCGGTGCCTGCACATATCGCTCTCGTCGGACAAGCTGTTCGATGTCTTCGACGAGGCCAAGGTCGACGCCCTGAAGCGGGACTGGAAGCAGTTCTCCGAGCTCAAGCGGTCGGTCCAGCTCCGCTACCAGGAGACGGTCGATGTCCGCGAGTTCGAGCCGAAGATCCAGAAGCTGCTCGATGACCATGTCGTGGCGATGCCTGCCGAGACCATCATCGAGGTGGTGAACATCAACGATCCTGATGCGCTGAAGGCGGTCGTCGAGGAGACGGGCGTCTCAGAAGCCTCGAGGGCGGACCGCATCGCCAGCGCCACCCGGCGGGCAATCACCGAGAAGATGGATGAGGACCCGACGTTCTACAAACAGTTCTCCGAGCTGCTCGAAGAGACCATTCGCGCCTATCGCGAGAAGCGGCTCTCCGAGCGCGAGTACCTGAACAGCGTCGTGGACCTCGCGAGCAAGGTGGCACGCAAGGATCGGGGCCGGGATGTTCCTGAAAGCATCCGGGGCGATGAGGATGCACAGGCGTTCTTCGGCGTCCTGGAAGGTCAGCTCAAGATCAAGGACGATGAGCCGGTGGCCGGCGACGAAGCAGCATCCATCGCCCTGGAGATCATCGACATCATCAAGTCCCACCTGATCGTCGACATCTGGTCGAACGAAGTCGCCCAGAACAAACTGCGCAATGCCATTGATGACTACTTCTTCGACGTTCTGCGTGACGAGAGGGGCGTCGACCTGCCCGTGGAGGTGCTCGACGATCTCGAACTCAAGATCATGGATCTTGCCCGGGCGCGGTTCGCGGCATGACGCGGGAACTGCACTGCCTGCAGTACGGCGAGCAGGAGATCCGGTACGAGATCGTCCGCCGTCCGAGGAAGACGTTAGAGATCGCTGTCGAGCCGGATGCTTCGGTGGTGATCGCGGCCCCGGAGGACGCGACGCTCGACGCCATAGAAGCCAAGCTGCGGAAGCGCGCGGCATGGCTGACGCGGCTGCAGCGGTACTTCGCCCAGTTCCTTCCAAGAACACCGGAGCGCAGGTTTATCGCCGGTGAGACCCATCTCTACCTCGGGCGCCAGTACCGGCTGAAGGTCGTCCCGCATGTACAGGAATGCGTGAAGCTGATCCGCGGCTTCATCGTTGTGCAGACACACCGGTCGACCAGGCCGGAGGTGACGCGCGAACTGGTCGAGGCATGGTACCGGGACCGGGCACACATCAAGTTTCCGGAGCGGATCGAGCTCTGTCTCGGCCACTTCCCGGATCCGGAGGCATTCAGGCCGAAAGGTCTCATCGTACGCCAGACCCGGCAGCGATGGGGGTCCATGTCGCCGGCCGGACGCCTGCTCCTGAACCGCCGCCTCGTGCAGGCGCCGGTCGACGCCATCGACTACGTGATCACCCACGAGCTCTGCCATGTGGCGGAGCCTCATCACGGTGCTGCCTTCTTCGAGCTGCTCGACAAGGTGATGCCCGATTGGGAGCGTCGGAAGCAGAGGTTGGAAAGGGCCATGGCGTGAGAACTTCCGAACCCGGTCGCGGCAGACGCAAACGCGACTCCAAACCAAAACAATTTCGGACGGGGCTTGTAAGAAATTTACCAAACGGGCGCAGTCATGAGGTCCGGAGAATAACGGCTCGGAGAGACCGCTTTCGGGCCTCCAGGCTCAGAGGTCAGTGCTGAGCCCCACCCGCATAACCCTTGAATATAACGGAAAAATCCGGCGCCAGCCGGATCGGGAGAACAATTTCGTTAGGGCAAGTGGCGGATAGGAAGGGATTCGAACTCTCTGTACCAGAACCTCAGCGTTGGGGGCTCCAGCTACATCGGAGAAGCTCTGACTGCTCGTCCCAGTCCATCTCAGCTTCCGTGAGCTGGGTCACGGTCATGCCATTCGAGATGCTGCCATCGACCACCGCCTTCAC
>NZ_JACIEW010000016.1 GCF_014197055.1 Devosia subaequoris
ACGATCCGCCGTGTAATTCACTTAAGCTTTTGCTAATGCGCACATGGGCCGTCCACCGGGCCTTTCGGGATGGCAGCTTTCAGGAACTGCACAAAATACTTGGATGTCTTGAATGACGCGCCCACCTGCCCGGCGGGTTATGGAAGCCACTGCCCCGCGATTCTCCACGGCAGCGCCATAAGCGGGGCCGTTTGCTGACAGTCTGCTCAAGCTGACAACTAGGTCCAAGCGGACGGAACGGCAGCGCCGCAGTAACAACACCGAACGTGGTAGAGCAACACCGGCACCGCTGCCGAGCTTAGCTGGCCGAGCGCATCAGGTCCTCGAATGCGGCCGGCCTATATTGCCTCACTCTCGAAACTAGCTGGATCGCCGTTTGAAGGTTCTTTACCCCGGCTTTGCTCTTCACGTTGGCCCGGTACATCTCGACGGTTCGCACGCTCAAGTCGAGCAGCCGCGCTATCTCTTTGTTCACCAGACCCTCGGCCGTAAGCTCCAGCACCTGACGTTCGCGCGTCGACAATTTCTGCAGGAGGTCGAAGCAATCTTTTCGATCTCGTTCCTCTAGCTTTCGGCGCTGTAATGTAGCTCGGCACCCTGCGAGCATCTCGAGCAGCAGCTTCTCGCTGAATGGTTTCTCCAAGAAATCAATAGCGCCGAGTTTCATAGCGGTAACCGCGCTGGCGACATCCCCATGCGCCGTCATCAGAATGACCTGATGGGCGGTGTTGAGGGCGTTCAGCCGCGTAATAGTCTCAAGTCCGTCGAGTCCGGGCATGCGCAGATCGAGCAGGACACATCCTGGCTCCATGGTTCCTGCGACAGCTAGAAATTCTGAGCCGCTGCTGAAAGCAATTGGATTGAAACCGTATGCTCTCAAAGAAAATACGCAGGACCGACGCACTAAATTATCGTCGTCTACGACGTAGACGGTAGTTCCGAGTTCCACTTAATGATCCTTGAAAGATGGCTTCAAACGTCGGTCGATTAGACTAACGAAGGGTTAATTCCCGCTACCGTGCGGGGACGGTATTGAGTATTGGCCAGCGCGCATGCCTCAATTACGGGGTAACTTGTAGGTCCGTCAAAATGGCCAAAACGCTGGAGCGCCGGAAGAGCACAGATCTGTTGCGACCCCGGTTTTCCTTTTCGCTCTATTTCGCTTCGTGGCGCGTCCTTGCAAGCAAGGATCCAAAGCGCGAATGCCCCCAGATACACTACAGCAGGCCAGAGCGAAGCGTGGGGAAAAACCTCGATATTGTGGTGTAATTATGTTGGCGTCGTCTCCTTCTGGCAAACTGCTGAAATTTCCCACGCAAACAGAGAAAATTAGCGGCGGGAAACCGCCACTTTTACATTTGGTGCTGGATGAGTTTGGTCGAGTTACGCACTGTCATGCTTCCAGGCGGCAAAGAAGCATCTCGAACGGAGATTATTGGGTCGATATCTGGAGTGATCCAAACAAAGCGAAGCACGTTTTCGAACTTGCGTTGGAAGGAGTACCTTCTCAGCTCGAATTGGCTTTTGCAAAGACTGGGGAAACTTTCATGGCCTCTCTGGTCCCGCTGCATTCTGACAGAATGGTTGTAGCGGTCGGCGTAGCCTTGGCATCACGGCCACGCTCTCGGCCGCCGACGCGAGATATAGTTGGCAGGCTTGGTTTTCTAACTGCTGCCAAACGCCTGCAGGCCAGGCGTCGTAATGAAGAATTCGGCGTGGCGATACTGGCTATAGACGATCTGGCTCGGTTCCAGATTGACCATGGCTACGAGTTTGGTGAACAGGTCGTCACAGCACTTCATGATCAGCTTACCCAACTCCACCCTCCGCCCGACTTGGTCGCCCGGCTCGGCGATGACCAGTTTGGAGTCGTCTACGGGAAATCTAGTCAGTTCCTGAGCATCGACACCATTGAGTTGGCGCAGCTTGGAAGCGTGCAGACGAACGATGGAGCGACCGTGCGTTTCGTTGTCAGTGGCGGGCACAGTCAGAACTCATCGGTATCGCGCAGCGTCGAATGTCTATTGCGCGAAGCTGAGATCGCCTACCAACAGTCGTTACGTCAAAAAACGGGGGCTGCTATAGGGTTCACAGGCGAGATGAGGAACGCGATGCAAAAGCGTGCCTCGGCAATTGCTATTGCGGATCGGGCGCTAAGCGAGGGACGCATATTTCCATACTTTCAGCCGAAGGTGCACTTGGCCACCCAAAAGCTGGTAGGCTTTGAAGCATTGCTGAGGTGGACAGGGCCCGACGGCGCGGTTCAGAACGCAGGCTCGATAGCCGAGGCATTCGAAACCGTCCATGTCGGACGCAGATTGAATGAGGTGATCCTCAGTGAGACACTTCGGATTGCAGAAAACTGGAGATCCAAGGGCCTGCTGATACCGGTGGCGATCAACTTCTCACAGTTGGACTTTCAGCAGCCTGACTTTGCTTCGGTTCTAATTGATCGTATCAACGCTGCAGGGTTGCCTGCAGAGATGGTAGAGGTCGAAATTACGGAACGTGTCCTTTTGGATGATGACAACGACACGGTTGGTCAGGCGCTGGAGAGGTTGAGTAAGCACGGACTAAAGCTTACTCTGGATGACTTCGGTACAGGATACGCCTCAATCTCTCATCTACAGCGTTACCCGATAGCTGCTATCAAGATTGATCGCGCATTTATCACAGGGATGGAGCATCGCGCGGAATCAGTGTCGATAGTCAAAGGGCTCATCGGTTTGGCATCCGATCTTGGCCTTGAGGTCGTCGCTGAGGGGATTGAGAACTATGAACAATTTGAACTTTTAAAGGGGCTTGGATGTCCCATTGGACAGGGCTATCTCTTCAGCCCGGCCGTAGACCCAGATGAGGCCGAAATAGTGGCGAAAGAGGCACCTACTTGGCAGACGCACTCGAGTTTTGGAGCTACGTAAGCACCAGTCAACTGCTTGAAGAAACGCTCCCTTCAGCGCTGAATGACCTTGTCACAGCGGCGCAACTCAAGAACGAAAGACTCGCGGTCACGGGGGTTCTTCTTTTTACCGGTGCCCACTTCACCCAATATCTTGAGGGAGCGCCGAAAGAATTGCGCGAGCTCCGACAAGCGATTGAAACCGACGATCGCCATCGAGACGTGACGACCCTCTCGCAGGGGAAGATTAGCGGGCGCAGTGCGAAGCAATGGTTGGCATATGTTCAACCCTCGGTGTACCTGGACACTGCAGTTCGCCAGGCTATGAGCTCCTTGAAGACCGGAAGCTCGGCAGGCGTTCACAAGCTTCTCGCTATCCTGCAAGAGTTCGGGCACTTGAAGAATTGACATCTTCTTGGGCGATCGGGAGCGTGAATTTAATCGCTGTACCGCCGCCGATCGCCGGCTCGTACCAAATACGTCCGTTATGAGCCTCCACCACGCTGCGGCAGATCGATAGCCCGATTCCCATCCCATTTGTCTTGCTAGAGGCGAACGGCTGAAAAAGATTTGTGTCGTCCCCCGCAGCGATTCCGGGCCCCTCGTCGACCACGGCCACCTCGCAGCAATCGCTGCTGAAGAGCGTGGCGGTGATTTTGATTTTGGGTGGTGCTTCGCTTGCTTCGAAAGCGTTTCGAATGAGGTTGATCAGCACCTGCTGAATCTGAACCGGGTCGGCATAGACGGGCGGAAGATCCTTCGCCACGGTTATCGCTGGGTTGATGCTAAGGCCGAAGATATGCTGCACAAGCGACACCGTCGTTCGGAGCAACTCGAACACGGAGACGTTTTCACGCTGAACCGCTCCTCGCCGGACAAGCTCGCGAACCCGCCGTAGAATCTCTCCTGCTCGTTCCGCCCCCTCCTGAAGCGAATTCACTCCGTCTCGAACCTCGGCGAGATCGAAATCGTCGTCTTCGAGCAATTGCTTTAGCCCACCGGCATATTGAGAGATTGCCAGCATCGGTTGGTTGAGCTCGTGAGTGATGACAGAGGCCATAGCGCCCATAGCCGAAATGTTCTCCATTTGACGAAAACGCATTTGGGACTCTGGAAGGCTGGGGGGTAGCTGCACATCATCGCAATGGCTCAGGAACCCATACCATGCGCGCGCACCGTCTGCCTCGAGTGCCGGAAACGCCTCAAGGTAGCACCAGCGAAAGCTGCGGGTGGTTCTAATCCTCAGACTACCCGAATAACTCGCCATTTCCCGGGCCGCGAGCTTCCATTTCGGAAGTTCGCGATGAATGTCGGCTGGATGAGCGGCATCCTTCCACACTGTACCGGGCTGAAGTGACCAATCTGAGCGGCCCACTTCAACAATTACACCATCATCAGTGCATTTCCACGGAACCCGACCGCTCACTCGAAATACATGCCCAGACAAGGTGTCGAAGTCCATGGTGCTTCTCCGTCCTCAGAGGCTCACCTACTTCGAACGGCTTCCGTTGAAAAATGTTTCAGGATTTCTCGCCTTCTCTAGTTGGCGGTTCCCAAGGGATTGTCGAAGCGGAGGGTGCAGAGAAGCTTCGATCCAGCCCCTCGCGCAGGTCAACCGTGCAGTGGGGATGCAACGAACAGGAACTCGCCAACTCAGTGTCGAATGACCTCAATGGGCCGCATCCACCGTGTTCCGCGGTTGGAGCCGCAATTGTTGAGTGACACGCGCCATATCGCAACTGTAGGCTTCAACGCGGTGCCGCTCGGTTGGCCGCGGCATTCAGGCGCGGGCTATAAACAGTCCCGCCATTACGGCCGCCCAATGTGTCGCTGCCGCGGCCACCACGTGACCGTGCCAGATGGCTTTGGCGAATTGCAGTCGCTTATTGGTGTAGAAGAGAACTCCAGCTGAATACAACAGACCGCCCATGGCGAGAAGCCACAGCACTACCCCTGACGTCATGTTCGCAAGGGGAACTGCTGCGATGGCCCCAATCCACGCCAGGCCTAGATAGATAGGCACCCATATTTTCTGACTAATCGGAGGGAGGAAGATCTTGCCGACAATTCCCAGACCGGCCAGCAGCCATAGGCTTGTCGTCAGCGACCAAGCCCAGGTGCCCGAGAGCAAATACGCGGTAAACGGCGTATATGTCGCCGCGATCATCAGGAAGATACCGATGTGGTCGAGCCTGCGCAGGATTGGCTTCCATTCCGCTGGCGCGAAGTTATAGGCGGTGGAGAACCCGAACATGCACACCGCGCCAAGCGAATAAATCAAGATGACGGCGAGCTTGCCAGGAGCTGGATCCTGAATGCCCATCCAGAGCAGGATGCTGCCGCCCAGAATGGCAAGGGAGAGGCCAAGCAAATGGACAACCAAGTCGGCGGTGCGCGCCTTGTCGCTTGGATAATGGGGGAGCGCTGCCATTAAGCCTCGGCTGGTATTGTGCAGGTTTTGCTACATATAGGGAGCATGGGACGACGATGCGACGAAGTCCCAGCTAAGTGATTGGGCGGTTCAATGCCTTGCAACCTCACCATGCCGCCGAAAGATCCGGAGGTTGTCAAGCTGGCGCCATATCTCCCTCGTCGGTAAGCTCGCCCTATCAGGAAGCCTGTGCCAACGGAACACCAGTGGCTGCAGCTACCGCAGACGGTCAAGGGCGCCAACTCATTTCCGTGCACCCAAGTCGACACGGCAACTTGTAGCAACGTTGCCAGAATGTCGTGTCAGTTTGCCCTATTTGGCGCAGATTGACTGAGCGGATAAGCGAGTCGTTGAATCGGAGGATGGTCTTTGGTCCATATAGTGCTGTTTCATTCTATCCTCGGCCTTCGGCCCGTAGAACACGCCATCGCCGCCGCATTTCAGGCTGACGGCCATACCGTCACGCTCCCTGACCTTTTTGCCGGAAAATCGGCCGACAACTATGATGACGCCTTTGCGCTCCGCAAGTCCGTTGGGACGAAGGCAATCATGGAACGCGCCCAAGTCGCGGTAAAAGCGGCGCCACCTGAAGCCGTGCTCTCGGGCGTGTCATTCGGTGCGTCGTTGACCGGTGAATTTTGGACCGATCGTCCGCAAATGGCCGGCGCAATTTTGTTTGCCGGCATTGCGGAGTGGATGTTGCCGCCGACTCCCGCGCTGCCTATTTCGGTGCACATCGCGCGGCCCGACCCATTTGATGATGAAGAATATTTCGCCGACTGGGTCGCCCAGAAGGGTGAGGCGAACCTCGATATGCATCGCTACGATGGCGCAGGCCATTATTTTCTAGATTCTAGCCTCGACGACTACAATGAAGGCGCCGCCAAGCTCTGCCTTGATCGCTCTCGGGCCTTTCTCAAGGGTCTCTAGTCAAGAGGGGGTTGCTTGCCGGGCAAGGCCGGCACGACCAACAGCTCGCCCCGCGCCGCTGTCGGCATTTGCGCAACCACAGAGTAGATCGACAGCTTTCTGGAAGACTCTACTGCTGCTTGAACGGCAGGACTGGGGCGCGTTGCGGTAGGTCCCCAGTAAGCGGAGCCAGCAGTGTAAGGATATGTCAGAGTTCAGTGGAATTTTGCCAGAAAGGACTGTCGCTCGACAAGGCCGCCTCAACAGTTCTGATTTCCCCCTAATCGTCCTCGACGAAGACTTCAGCACGCCTTCTGCGGATCGATGGCAGCACTGCGACGAGCACCGCCGCCAGGGCCATGATCAGAAGCGTTGCGGAGATGGGTCGCTCGATGAAAATCATCGGATCGCCGCGCGAAATGATCATGGCCCGCCGCAAATGCTCCTCGAGCAGCGGCCCCAGCACGAAGCCCAGCAGAAGTGGTGCCGGTTCGCAGCCGAAGCGGATCAGCAGGTAGCCCACAATGCCGAAGAAGGCGATGGCGTAGATGTCGTAGACATTTTGGTTGATCGAGAACGTGCCGATACAGGCGAACAGCACAATCGCAGGGAATAGCACACGATAGGGAATGGACAGCATCTTCACCCACAACCCCACCAGCGGCAGATTAAGGACCACCAGCAGCAGATTGCCGATCCACATCGAGGCAATGATGCCCCAGAACAGTGCCGGCTGCTCGTTAATCACGTTGGGGCCGGGCGTGATGCCCTGAAGAATAAACGCCCCGATCATCAGCGCCATCACCGGATGGGCCGGAATGCCCAGCGTCATCAGCGGAATAAAGGAGGTTTGCGCGGCCGCGTTGTTCGCCGATTCTGGACCAGCCACGCCCTCGATAGCACCCTTGCCAAATTCGCCTGGATTTTTCGACAGGCGTTTCTCCGCCGAGTATGACGCAAAGGCCGAAAGGATATGACCGCCGCCGGGGAGAACACCCAGGATGGAGCCAAGTCCGGTCCCACGCAGCACCGGCATGATAATGCGCCGCAGATCGTCTCGCGTGAGCCAGAGGTTCTTGACCGCTTTGACGCCCACCTCGCGCTCATGTTCGTTTTCAAGGTTGCGCAGGATTTCGGCGATACCGAACACGCCCACGGCCACGGCCACGAAGTTGAGCCCGCCGAACAGTTCCCGGAGCCCGAAGGTGAAGCGCGGCGTGCCGGTATAGATGTCCTGACCCACCATGCCCAGCAGCAGGCCCAGCACGATCATGCCCAATGCCTTGATGATCGAGCCATGCGCCAGGGCAATGGAGACCAGTAACCCTAGTACGATCAGCGAGAAATATTCCGGCGCCCCGAAATTGAGCGCGGCCCGCGCCAGCGGTGGCGCAAAGGCAGCGAGGAGGAAGGTCGCGACCGAGCCGGCAAAGAACGAACCGAGTGCGGCCGCCGCCAGCGCCGGTCCGGCGCGGCCCTGTCGGGCCATCTGATAGCCGTCGATCGCGGTCACCGCCGCAGAACTTTCGCCCGGCAGATTGATCAGGATCGCCGTGGTTGAACCACCATATTGAGCACCGTAGTAAATGCCGGCCAGCATGATGAGGGCCGTTTCCGGATTCAGCGAGAAGGTTATGGGCAGGAGCATGGCGATGGTCGCCGTGGGTCCGATCCCAGGCAGCACGCCGACCAGCGTGCCCAGCAGCACGCCAATGAAGCAGTAAAGAATATTGACCGGATCCAGAGCGACCGAAAAGCCGAGTCCGAGCGAAGCGAATAGGTCCATGGTCTCGCTCCTAGAATCGCAGCCAGGGGCCGACCAGCGGCACAATCATGCCCAGCCCGACCACGAAGATGAGAAGACACAGCGCGCACAAGCCGGCCGAGATGATCAGTGCTGAAAGCCAGGTGTTCCGGCTCGAAGACAGGGCTGTGGCAAAACCGGCTATCAGCACCACCGGGATGAAGCCCAGCCCGCGAATGGTCGCCGCAAAAAACAGGATTGTGCCCAGTACAAGCACGATGCCGCGGAATGGCCATGGCGGCGCCGCCTCTTCATCAGGCTTGCCCATACCTTTGGCGGCCACCACTATGCCCAGCGCAATCAGGATACCCCCGAGCACCACCGGCATGAAGCCAGGGCCCATGCGAAATGGCGTTCCGAAATCATAGCGTAGCGCTTCCAGCGCAAAATAGGTGCCAAATGCGATGAAGATCGCCCCCGATGCCAGGTCGTTTCGCGACGCGTTGAGTGCCATGCATCTCCCCCCGTTTGTCCCGCTGCTCCGCAGGGTGGTGGCGCCGCTGCTCTTGCCGCGGCGCCCTCTGCATTACTGTGCGGATACGCCTGCGGCCGCGATAACCTCGGCCCAGAGTGCCGTCTGGCCTTCGAGCTTTTCAGCAAGCGCTTCGGGCGTGGCTTCGCTGGCCGGCACAGGATAGGTGCCCAGTTCGGCAAAGCTGTTGCCCACCGTCTCATCGGCCAAAGCGGCCTGCAGAGCCTGAGTCAGGCGCTCGACGATCGCAGGATCGGTGCCGGCCGGTGCATAGAGGCCATGCCAGATCGAGAGATTGAAGTTTTCTACGCCACCCTCGGCCATGGTCGGCACGTCTGGCAGCACGGCAATGCGCTCCGGCGTGGTCACGGCATAGGCCTTGATCTCGCCGGCCTGGATTTGGCTGGTGGTATTGGTGGTCTGGTCGCACATCATGTCGATCTGGCCGCCAAGCAGATCGGTCATGGCCGGGCCAGTTCCCTGATAGGGCACTTCGGTCAGCTTGGTTTCCAGCGCATCCTGAAACAGCAGGCCGCAGAGCTGGCTCGCCGCGCCGATACCAGCATTAGCGTACGTTACGTTCTCGCCGTTTTCCTTCACATAGGCGATCAGGTCTTCAAGCGTTGCTGGCTCGAAATCCTTGCGCGCCACCATGGTCATGGGCACCTCGGTAACCAGGCCGATCGGCGCAAAGTCGGTCATTGGATCATAGGGCAGGCTGGCATAGAGCGCCGGTGCGGTAGACATCCCGATATGGTGCAGCAGCAGCGTGTAGCCGTCATTGGCCGCAGCAGCGACCTGACCGGCACCCAGCGTGCCACCGGCCCCACCCACATTCTGCACCACCACCTGCTGCCCAAGATCTTCGCTCATGGCCGCCGCCACCAGTCGCGTCACCGTGTCGGTCGGACCGCCTGCCGAGAACGGCACGACGATGGTGACCGGCTGGGTCGGGTAGTCCTGCGCCATAACGGCGGCCACGCTAAACGCCGATCCGGCGACCAGGCTTGCGGCAAGCATCTTCACGACAGTTTTCATCTTCTTGATATCCTCCCAAATTGTCCCGGGCCCGAGAGGTCCTCCTCGGGCCTGCCCCGGTCTTGCAAACCCTGTGCCAAGTGAAATTCGCAACGCAGATATGCAATCCTGTGGGATCGTGGTAACGATTTGGGCAAGAAATTGCCGGGCGCCCGCCTGAACTCCGGCAATTTCTTGCCAGCGCCCGCGATAACGGGTGGGAGGACGCGCCATCGCCACACGGATAGGCAGCATCGCGGGGGGGCGGCAACTCGCCATAGGCGCGGCCGGACTTTCCATCGTGGCCATTGTCTTCTGGGTCGCATTCGAGCTGACCCTGTCGGCTGCCGTGCGTGATGCGGAGGAGCAGGCGCAACGGCGCCTTGCACTGTTCGATAGGACACTTGAAGCCATCATCGAGCGCTATCATTACCTGCCCGTCGCCATTTCCCAGGCCCGGGAAACGCGCCTGGTGCTGGAAAATCCAGACAGCACAGCCGCCATCGAAGCGGCCAATGGCTTCCTCAGCCAGATCAACGAAACTGCAGGCGCCAGCGAAATTTTTCTCATGGACAGCACGGGCGCCGTGGTTGCAGCGAGCAATTGGTGGACACTCACCAGCCTGGTTGGCACGAACTACTCTTTCCGCCCCTATTTCGCCGACGCTATGGTGCGCGGCCGCGCCGAATACTACGCCTTCGGCATGTCCACCCGGGTGCCCGGCCTGTTTCTCTCGCAGCGCGTCGAAGGGCCGGACGGGCCCTTGGGTGTCGCGGTCATTAAGATCAACCTGGGGGAGATCGAAGCCAATTGGTGGCGATCGGGCGAGTTGATCGGCATTGTCGACCTCAACGACGTCGTCATTCTTTCCACGCGCCCGGACTGGCGCTATCGGCCGCTCGAAACAATCCCCCTGACCGAGTTCCAGGCGATCTCGCGCCAGCAGCGCTATGGCGAGAACGGCGTCGAAAACCGCGGCATCATGACAGATCGCTGGCACTCCCGTGGAGCCGGATTCGCTCTCCTGGCAGGCACCGATCCGGAAACCTCGGGCTATTTCGTGCTGCAGGAATTGCGTCTGCCCAAGTATGGCTGGCGCATCCTCTCCTTTTCGCCCCTGACCCCGCTCTATGGCAGCGCCGTTACCATGGCTACCGCCGCCGCCCTGGCCTGCGCCGCCATTTTGCTCATCATCATCTTGTTCGAACAGCGCCGCCGGCTCGTCGCCCAGCGTCTGGCTGATCACAACCAGCTCGAATTGCGCGTGGCCGAGCGCACCGAGGATTTGCACACCACCAACGAACAATTACGGGCCGAAATTGCCGAACGCGTACGGGCCGAGAAGGCCGAAAGCGATGCCCGCGAACATCTGATCCAGGCCGCCAAGATGGCCAGCCTCGGACAGGCCCTCGCGGGTGTCGCCCATGAGATCAGCCAGCCCGTGGCGGCTCTGGCAACCCATCTGGCCAGCGCCTGGCTGCTCGATCAGCGCCGGGGTGGCAGTGAAATGGGCCCGGTTCTTTTGGCCATGGAGAAGGTCGTCGAACGCCTCGCCACCTTGACCGGACACCTCAAGACCTTTGCGCGCAAGCAGACCCGCGAGCCCATGCAGGCCGATATCGGTACCGTCATCGCCAATGCACTTGAACTCACCGACCATCGCCTGCGCCAGGTCGGTATCGACATCGAATATCGCCGCCCGCGTCCGCCGATCCATGTCGGCGCCAATCCGGTGCATCTCGAACAAGTGCTGATCAATCTGATCGCTAATGCCGCCGACGCCATGCAGGACACGCCGGCGCGCATTCTCTCCATCGGCGTCAGCCAGAATGCCGGCCACGCTGAAATCGCCATCGCCGATACCGGCATCGGCATCGCGCCAGCCGAGATTCCCAATCTCTTCGACCCCTTCTTCACCACCAAGCCTGCCGGTCAGGGGCTGGGCCTGGGCCTGGCAATTTCCTTTGGCCTGGTCCGCGACAGCGGCGGTACGATCACCGTCCGCTCCAGACCGGGTCAGGGCAGCACCTTCACCATTTCTCTTTCCCTGGCGCACACCGTCGCCGCACGAGCATCTGCATGACCGAACCACTCGTTCTCATCGTCGACGACGAAGAAATGATGCGCACCGCGCTTGAACAATGGCTGCGCCTGTCCGGCTTTGTCACGGCCACTGCTGCCAACGCCGAGGAGGCCCTAGCCGGCATCGACGACAGCCATCCCCATGTGGTGCTGACCGATGTCCGCATGCCCGGCCTGTCGGGTCTTGATCTCCTGCGTTCGATTGCCGAGCGCGGCCTGCCGACCGAGGTCATTCTCATCACCGGCCATGGCGACGTGCCCATGGCTGTCGAGGCCATGCGTGCCGGTGCCTTCGATTTCCTGCAGAAACCCTATGTGCCCGATCAACTGGTCAACGCCATCACCCGTGCTGCCGAGCAGGCCAGGCTCAAGCGCGAGCTGGCCGCTCTGCGCCGCCAACTGGACGGCGGTGAAAACGAGCTGGCCGCACGCCTCATCGGCACCTCGCCCGCCATGCGGGCCCTGCGCCGGGCCGTGCGGGATCTGGCGCCCATTCCCGCCGACGTCATTCTCCTGGGTGAAACGGGTACCGGCAAGGAGGTCGTCGCGCGCTGCCTCCACGATTTTTCCCCTCGCGCCAAAGGCCCATTCGTTGCCGTCAACTGCGCCGCCATCCCCGCCGAGCTGATCGAAAGCGAGCTGTTCGGTCACGAATCCGGCTCCTTCACTGGCGCCTCGGGCCAGCGGATCGGCAAGTTCGAATACGCCCATGGCGGCACCCTGTTGCTCGACGAGATCGAGTCCATGCCCCTGCTCGCCCAGGCCAAGGTGCTTCGCGTAATTCAGGAACGGGTGGTGGAACGGCTCGGCTCCAACAGGCAGATTCGGCTCGATCTGCGCATCGTGGCTGCCTCCAAGGTCGATCTCAAAGCCGAGAGTTTGGCCGGTCGTTTCCGCGCCGATCTCTACTATCGGCTCAATATGGCTACGCTCGACCTGCCACCCCTGCGCGACCGCGGCGATGACTGCGTTTTCCTCTTCCACTACTTTCTGGCCGACGCCGCGCGTCGTTTTGGTCGAGGCGCGCCCGCCCTACACCCGGCAGATATCGATGCGCTGCTGACTCATAACTGGCCGGGCAATGTGCGTGAATTAAAGGCAGCCGCTGACCGCTATGCCCTTGGCTTGGGCGCAACAGGCCGTTCGATTGGCAACATACTAGGCCAAGAAGCCTGCAGCAGCGTCGGTGCAAGTCTGGCCGAATGCGTGGCTGCCTACGAGAAGCATCTCATCGAAGCGGAACTAGGTCGACACGAAAATGCTATCGCCGCCACGGCCGAAGCCCTGCAGCTGCCGCGCCGCACCCTGAGCGAAAAGATGAATCGTCTCGGCATCCGGCGGTAAGCCGGGGCTATTCAATCTGCAGCAAGCGCCGGGGTGATCGAGTGGCACACGGGATCGGCCTGAACCATCTCCAAGTGGCCGCATTCTACCTTGCTTGCCCTGCAGTCGATCTGCAACAAAATCCGGCAGCAGCTTTGCGTGACCAGCTAACTGAAATCTGTTCCCATGCAAGGGCGGGCTCGCCGGGAAGATGACTTCGCGATGTGGATGCTGGCACCAAATCCAAACGCCCCTTCTGCTGCGTCTTGAGCATCACGGTGGCGAAGTTTTGGATCGTGTCCCATAGCGTGGTGTAGCTGAGGCTGGGCCTCGAGGCTTTTCCGGCATGGGCCGGGCTGATCAGCGGGCTATGCCTGGCAGGCTGA
>NZ_JACIEW010000017.1 GCF_014197055.1 Devosia subaequoris
GGCGCCAATGCGTGGTCGTGATCCAGTTGCTCCATAGGTGATGTTTGCACGACGGGCTCAGACGCGTGCAATGGAAGCGCGCCGGAGAGCAGCACGATGACCACAGCTAGCATGTTGAATATGTTTCTGAGCAACTTCAAACGCGAATCTCTTCCCAATGCTTCGCTTTGATACCAGCAATGTGACCTCGACGTGGCGCAGGTGCAAGCAGCCGCTGTTTCGGTTCCTCGACGCCCGCTCGGCAGGCTTCACTACCCGATGCGTGCCGAGCGTAGCAGAAGGGAGTCCCATGGCTGGGAAGGAAGTGCAGTTTCCGTTCAGTTGTCGGTACGAGTTAAATGGGCCGCTGCGTCGCCAAAAAGGCGGTAGCGGCGGGACCTTCGAGCAACTTAGCTGTAAATTGCCTCAGTCATCAGCCCGTGGCCATGGAATAGCCAACGCCAGGATTGTCGGCGTCAAAGCTGACACCGATTGTCATCTCGGGCGGCGCCAGGACTGTGTCGCGTACGGCCACGTCTACCGTGTACTGCTGATCTAGGCGGCCTGCGATACGCGCGCACTTATAAGCTGGCGACCGACCGGGAGACGGACCGGCTGCTCGGTGGACAGATAGACGCGGCCATGCTGAGCTGCCGCCCAAGTTGAGTCTTGCCTGCCGTAATCCATGGGTTGGACGGCCGGAGCGCTCCGACTCCGCGGCTGCGGCGAGCGCAACGGAACCTGCGGGACATAATGTCGTTCGATGAACAGCACAGAACAAATCTAGCTGGCGGTGCCCTCTCGGAATTGTAGCCATCTGTCTGGAGAGACAGGAGGCAAAAGCTTTTTGTGAGGGCGGCCGGGTTCAGGGGTCTTAATGGCCAAAACTTACGACGTGATAGTCATCGGCAGCGGAACCGCTGCGACCACCGTGGCAAAGCGCGTCAGCGCCGCGGGCCGAAGTGTTGCCGTGACGGATTTCCGCCCCTATGGCGGCACCTGTGCACTTCGCGGCTGCGATCCCAAGAAGATGCTGATCGGGGGCACCTCTGCCGCTGACCACGCCCGCCGGATGCACGGCAAGGGAGTCGAGGGCGACGTGCGGATCGACTGGCGCGAACTGCTGGAGTTCAAGCGCGGCTTCACGGACCCAGTGCCGGACAAGAAGGAGAAGAGCTTCTCCGACAGCGGCATCGCGACCTTCCACGGGCGGGCCCGGTTCGTTGGCTCGAATGCTGTTGAGGTCGATGGCGAAACAATGGAGGCCAGGCACATCGTTCTGGCGACCGGGGCGGAGCCGATGAAGCTGGGCATCCCCGGCGAGGAGCACCTGATCGACAACGAGGGCTTCCTTGAGATGGAAAGCTTGCCGCGCCGGATCGTGCTGGTCGGCGGAGGCTACATCGCCGCCGAGTTCTCCCATATCGCCGCGCGAGCCGGGGCCGAGGTCACGATCCTTCAGCGCGGCGACCAGATGCTCAAGGGCTTCGATCCGGACCTGGTCGGATGGCTGATGGAGAAGTACGAGGAGATCGGCGTGACCCTGCACACCGGCACCGAGGTCAAGCGCATCGAGAAGACCGGCGATGGCTTCCGCATCACCGCAGCCGGCGACGGCGGTTCGCCGACCTTCGAAGCGGACCTGATCGTCCATGCCGCTGGCCGCAAGCCCGACTTCGAGCCGCTCGACCTTGAGGCTGGTGGGGTGGAACTGCGGGACGGCAAGCTGGCCCTCAACGAATACCTGCAAAGCACGTCGAACCCGGCCGTCTATGCCGCCGGCGACACTGCTCAGATGGGCCCGCCGCTTACCCCCGTGTCCAATCACGACGGCAAGGTGGTTGTGGCGAACCTGCTGGAAGGCAATCACAGCACGCCGAACTACAAGGGCGTTCCTTCGGTCGCCTTCACCCTGCCACCCCTTGCAAGGGTCGGGCTGGACGATTCCGAAGCCCATGAACAGGGGCTGAAGTTCCGCATGCAGTGCAATCGGACGCCCGGCTGGTTTTCGACGCGCCAACAGGCGGAATCCGTCTCGGGTTACAAGGTTCTGGTGGAGGAAGGCAGCGAGCGCATCCTAGGCGCGCACCTGCTCGGTCCGCATGCCGAAGAGGTCATCAATGTCTTCACCTTGGCCGTGCGGCACGGGCTGACGGCCGACCAGCTCAAGGACACGATGTTTGCCTATCCCACCGGGGCGTCTGACATCTCGTCGATGTTTTGACAGACTTCCCACTGGAGCAGCGCAAAGGCGCGCTCGTCGCAACCTTTAGTGAAGAACGGCACCGAGGACTTCTCAGGACACTGCCATTCCCAAGGACCTGTTCGAAAAGACCTATATTCAGTCGTCTAGCCGCCTTTGCATCCTTAGACTCAGGATGAGCCGGTGGCGCGGCATAACGCACTCGTTACCGGGAAGGGCTAAAACCTGCGCGGATGGTGAGTTATTCGAACTGCACAGCGTCGCCCCGAGGAAAAGGTTTGCAGATGAAAAAATGGATTGTCCCCTTGGCCTTTGCGGCAGCAGTTCCCTTCTGGGGAAGCAATGCACATGCTGGCACTGCAGCAGTCGAGGTGTCCAAACTGTCCCATATCCATGGGGCGGCGTTCCTGACCGGACCTCAGTCTCGCCTCGCTCTGGCGACGCACAACGGCGTCTACTTGGTGGGCGAGGACGGCAAAGCCAAGCTCAGTTCCGCGCCTGACGATTTTATGGGGTTCACCGCCGCTCCGGGCGGCCGGTTGTTCGCCAGCGGGCATCCGGCGTCCGGCGGCAATATCGGCGTCATCAGTTCTGCTGATGGCGGGACCACCTGGTCCCATGTCTCCGACGGCATCGGCGGACCGGTCGACTTCCACGCTATGTCGGTGAGCCCGGTGAATCCCAATCTGATTTATGGTCTGTATGGCGACGTTCAGATGAGCTCGGACGGAGGCAAGAGCTGGGTAGAGGGTGGCCCGGCTCCCGATCAGACCATCGATATCGCCGCCGGCCTGGCGGAGGGGCAACTGTTCGCAGGCACGGCTGACGGTCTGATGGAGAGCTCCGACCATGCCGCCTCGTGGTCGCGCATTGGACCGGCCGGAGTGCCCGTTACTGCCGTACATGTAGATAACGAGGGCTCACTCTACGCCTTCTATGTTGGAACTGGCCTTCTCAGGCGCAGCGGAAACGGTACATGGGAGGAACTTCCGGTTCCAATCGGTGAAGATGCCATACTGCATCTCGCCACCGACCCGGCCAATAGAGACAACATGGTCGCCGTTACGCACAAAAGCGCCGTGCTCGCCAGTACGGACGGGGGCGAGAGCTGGTCGCCACTCGGGCAGTGAGCGGCAGCGGGGTCCTGCCGGCAGTGAGCCTCTCGCTGGTGCTTGTCGCCTGCAGCGCGTCAGACGATGTCGGAAAGGAGCTGTATCTGGAGTACTGCTCCAGCTGTCACGGTGACAATTTGCAGGGCCAGCCAGACTGGATGCGCCGGTTGCCGAGCGGCCGGTTGCCAGCCCCACCGCATGATGCCAGCGGGCACACGTGGCACCACTCCGACAAGCAACTCCTTGCCGTAATACGCGATGGTCTCGAGACCATGGCGCCCGGATACGAGACGGACATGCCAGCCTTTGCAGCTGTGCTCACGGACACCGAGATCATGGCGATCATCGACTACATCAAGAGCACATGGCCGGAGCGCGAGCGTGACTACCAGGAGACGCTCAATGGCACGTCAGGCGAGTAGAGCCGACTAGTTGCCGCTGACGACTGATCGACGGCGCGAGAACTTCGCCCGCCTATTTGCGCAAGTACTTCACCAAGGCAAAGACGGCCAGTACAAGCAGCAACAGGATGAGGATCCAAAAGATCCCCATGCCGAACATCGTTCCGCCACCCATCATTCCATCAAACATGCCGCTGTCTCCGGTTTTCGCTCTGCTAGCAGCAGCCCGATTTGCGCTCTGGCTTCGAAATCTCCTGGACGAGATCCGCAGTTTCCTGATCGCTGGCGCCGCGGGCAACGTCCGCTTGGGCGACTATTCCGCAACACTTCCCGTTTTCATCTGTAACGATTGCCCTCCTGACCTGCCGCTCCTCCATCTTGTCGCAGCAGGCCGCCACGTCCTCATCCGGCGTCGTCGTCAAGACGTCTGTGGACATGACCTCAGAGACTGGGGTATCGACTCCCTTCCCCTGGGCTACGGCGCCGCAGCAGATATCACGATCGGTGACGATCCCCACTGGCTCTCCCATATCATTGACAACCGGTACGGACCCAACCGATTTCTCTGCCATGATTTGCGCAGCATCCCGAATGGTATCGGCGCGGCCGCAGCAGGCTGGGTTACGGCTCATGATTTCTTGAACTTGCATCGCTGTTCTCCTTAGGTTTGGACACCGGACGACCTATCTTTGGATCCCAAACGTCTCATTTTTCGGCTGGTTCCGAAGACCGATGAGGAGTGTTGGGAACTCCGCGATGAGATCGAGGACTCGATTATCGGCATGGGCAAGTTCTTTAGGCTCAGGGTCGTGGCCGAAGGCGTCGAGACCAAGGCGCATGCCGATCTGCTGCGCCGGTTGGGTTGCGATTTTCTTGAGGATTATGCGTTTGCCAGGCCCAGATCGGCAGAGAGCCTGCAAATCTGGTTGCGGGAGAGAGACAGTCAGGGCAACTAAGTCAAATTCTACAAGAAGACTTGAGAAAGTGGAGCGCACTTCATGCAGATCAAACTGACCAGCGCGGTGGCATCGGCTCGCCCCACCGTCTACGTCAATGTCGACCATATCATCTCGTTCTCGGACCAGGCTGGCGGCTGTCAGCTTCGGGTCACGGGCGGCAATAACGTCGTCGCGGTCAAGGAAACCGCCGAGGCGGTGGCCCGCCTAATCGACCACGCTGCACGTAGCCAAACCGAATGATGAAGGGGTGTTTTGCGCTCCCAGCACATGCACATAGCTGGTTGCGATAGAGAGCCTGCAGATCGCCTCATGCGCCGCCATATCGCATCCGCCCGTGTTGGGTTAGTTCCTGACGGTTCGCAGTCCTCGCCGCGCTTCTGCGAATCCATGTGCCAGGGCGCCCACCAAGCACGCGACGATAGTCAGCTTTCTCAAGTCCCTGACCAGCACCGGACGGTCCGCCATCGGCCCCCAATCGGTCATGGTCGAGCGCGGCTGAAGAGTCTGTAGGGCTATCGAATGTCAGTGGTGGTAGTGAAGAATATTTTCGAGCAGGTCCTGGCCCGCTTATGACGGGAGCCATTTCTTGGCCCACTTTGGCGCTGCCGAGGGAGTGAGACTTTCTCAAGGAGGAATTGACTGGACTGGGGCGGTGGAAGAGGGATGGTGATGCGTGCCAATTAAATTTGGTCTTCATCGGAGGGTTTACTATGCGTATGGCGTCCCAACTAGTAGTTCCCGTAATTTCGGTTTTGTTAGTCTCCGAAACACAGGCGCAGTACCTCCCTAGCTGCGCCGAACATCCATATAAGGTTCCCATCACATATTGGGAGCCTGAAATCATTGTCGATGATTGGCTGGCTTCATCTGCACCCACGGGGGATGGCCGAGTTGTTTATATCTGGGCCGTGTTCGATAGCGGAGACGTCGGATGTGAGCTCGGCGGGGAGGATAGCCTCACGCTAAGAGACGGTGAACCTTTGGCCGGGATCGATGAGCCGGGTGAATCGGTCCATATCCGCGGTGGTGTGGTCTACGATAGCGGCATGTGCAAGGTATCTGGATACTACTTAAATGAATATGTCCCCGGCATGCAGCATGGCTGGACGGACACTATGTTCGAAAGGCTGGACACCTTCGCGGTAGTGAGCAGCGGGACTTTCTGCCTCGAGAATCCGCCGGAGTATCCCCGATAATCAGCAGCTCTCAACAGCGAACCTAGTCCCGCGCACTTGCGCTTGGGAGACGGCTGAGGCGAGGCATTCCCTACCGGGCGGTGCGCCGTCCGCGGCGGTCCGCCGAGTTCTGGTAACTCACCACCTGATTAGATTATTTCGCCCGGCCTCGCCGGTAGAAGTCATGGCCGATCGGCCTCTGCCCCTCTTGCGGCAGCATTTTCGGCGCCTGGTTGCGGTTGCGCGAAAATGCACGGCTAGACAAATAGCTCAGAGCCTGGCTGGTGGAATCCACCTGATCGTCATGTTTGCAGTTTGGGAAGGCAAGCAGCTCGTCCAACCAGTCTGCAAGCCAACCTGCGTCCTGAGGGACATAAACCTGTCTGGATTCGAAGCGAGCGGACTGCGCCAGGAACCTCGCTTCTTTGTCGAATTTGGGTTTTTTCAGAATAGGCCGACACTCGCCTGTGCGCCGCAAATCCTGCGCGATCGCCCGACCCAATTCGGTATCCTCGATAACAGTCTGGTGTGCTTCCCAGCGATGCTCCAGTTCCACCACCAGGCGGCGCAACTCAGGAACTTCAAAACGACCGCGGACCAAATCGATCAGGTAAAAATCCAGACCTTTGGCACCCCAAACAGTGCCAACAGAATAGTCTGCGTTTTCGGACAAGGTGGATGCTGTGTCCCAGCTTGCGACTTTGAAGTCGAATGCGGCTGGGAGCTCGGCGTAGCGCTGGATCCAGTCGAGCTTGACGATGTTCCCTTCCGGGGGAACAGGAGATTGTTGGTACTGAGCAGAAAACGTAAGCGAGCCTTGAGAGCGCCGAGTCCGCTCGAGCGATTCACGGGGTTCGCGGGCCTCGTGGAGAACCTCGCCCGCAAGCCGCCAATAGACATGGTCTGGGTCAGAGCCCACGCGATACGAGCGGGTCTCAGTCTCGATGGCTGGAATCGAAACAACCTCCCAGTCGTCCTTAGGGAGGACGTGACCTACCAAGTCGTCCTGGTGAAGACGTTGCATGATGATGACGATAGCGCCGGTCTGCTTGTTGTTGAGGCGGGTGTAGAGGGTATTGTCGTAGAACTCGTTTACCCTGCGCCGCTCAGCGCTGGACAGCGTGGCGGTGGGTTTGATCGGGTCGTCAACGATGATCAGGTCTGCACCTCGGCCAAGTACCGAGCCACCATTGCCTGCAGCGAAGCGATAGCCATACTCGGTCGTAGTGAGTTCGGTATTGCGGGGGCGTTTTGACGCCAACCGCATGCGAGGGAACGTCTGTTGATACCACTCAGTTTGCAACAGTGTGCGTGTGTCAACTGATAGCTTGCGGGCGAAGTCATCCGAAAAGGACACGCACATGATGCGTTTGGATGGGTCATGCCCGAGCAGCCAAGCGGGGAAGGCGATGGATGCCGTGATCGATTTCATGGACCGCGGTGGCACATTTATGATCAACCTGGTGCAGTCACCGGCAGCCACGCGGGACAAGTGCCAGCAGAGATGGTCGATATGCCAGTTGTGCTCGTAGGTCGTGCTGGGCTCAAGGGTGTCGAAGGCCTTTTCGACAAAGCAGCTCAGATCCTGCCGGAGGTAGGCACGTAGCTCGCGCTCCGGCGTAATCAGATTAGTCATCGTCCAATGCGCCTTCATCGCCACCTGGGGCGTTCGAAGCCTTCTTGGGGCCAGCGCGTTCACGACCGCGGTCGATAATTGCCCGATCCTCCTCAGGTAGTTCTTCCTGAATCTCGCTGGCGCCGTCATCGCAACGCTCATACCGGTCAAACAGGTCGCTACGAACTTTTGCGTCGTGCTGGGCGTCCTTAAAAGCGCACAAGACCAATGCCTCGAACCTCGAAACCTTGAGCTTGCGGCCATTCTCGGTCACTGCGATCTCCGACTCCATGACCGCTGCCAGAATGGTTTTGTAATTCCGGCTGCCCTTCTTGCGCCCCCCAGGGTTGCCGGACTGGCCCGGCTTGAAGCGGCTTGCGACTGGTGGTTTTCCGCGACCTACGGTGTAGTCACCGGAACCGCTTTTGCTCTTCTTGCCCGACATGGCTCATCTCCTTAGCCGATGCGGACGCGGCGGCGCGCGCGCGAGGGAGCGGAGCCAGAAGAGCCAGACTGACCGCGGTTCTTTTGGCGAAGGTCGGACAAGTTGGCAAAACTCAGGCCGGTCTCAGCGTGATGCGCGGTTTCACCCGACCACTCCTGCCAACGCTTCACACCCACGTCGACAAACTTGGGGTCGAGTTCGATGGCGTAGGCGCGGCGGCCCGTCTTTGCAGCAGAGATGATCGTCGTGCCCGAGCCAGAGAAGGCGTCGAGCACAATGCCATTCCGGGGAGACACATCGCGGATCGCATCTGCGATCATGGCGACATTCTTGGGTGTAGGGTGGAGCGCCAGCTCGTCGCGCATGGCGAACGAACCAGGATAAGACCAGACATTGGTGCGGTTACGACCAAACTTGCCCAACTGGACATTGTTAGTGCCCGACGCCTTGGGGTCGGCAAACACAAAGACAAGTTCGTGCTGGGAGCGATACAGCGAGCCCATGCCCCCCACGCCCTTATCCCAGACGCACAGATTCTTCAGGACCAGCCCGGCGTTCTGACCGGCCGTACTCATCTCCATCATGTGGCGCCAGTCCATGAAGCAATACTGGTAGGCCGCGGGAAGACTGAAGTCTTTGCTGGCCTTCAAGAAGCGGCTCAAGAACGGGACGAAATCGTCACCCAATTCGCCCGAGCCCATCACGAACTCAGTGTGCCGGCCTGAGCTCGAAACGTGGCCCTCGATCTTGACGTCATACGGAGCGTCGTGGATGCCCATGTGGGCGCGCTCGCTCCCAAAGAGGGACTTGTAGGTTTCCTCCTCGAGCGAGTTGCCGCAAATCAGGCGATGGTCACCAAGCAGCCAGAGGTCGCCAAGCTCAGAGATCACCGGCTCCCCAGTCGACAGCGCAACACCCGGGTCATCCCCCGGCGGGCATTCGGCGTTGGAGATCAACTGGTCGACTTCGGGAGACGTGAAGCCGGTGATACTAAAATCGAAATTGAGCTCGATAGAAAGCTCCAACTCCAGCATGTCGTTGAATTCGATCGCGAGCAGGCTGTCGTCCCAGTGGGACAATTCGGCGAGCTTGTTGAGAGCGATACGCAGCGCCTTTTTCGACGCTTCGTTGAGATGCTTCAAGCGAACGACGGGGACGTGCTCATACCCAACGTTGATAGCGGCCTGAAGCAGACCAGCGCCTGCAATGATGACGTTGTTCTCGTCTGCCACAAGAGGCTGCACCAGTCCGAAGGTGCGGACGGAATTTGCAAGCTGCTCGATTTGTTGTGGCGAATGCTTTTTCAACTGCCTCTGGTAGGGGCGAAGCGTAGCCACAGGTACTTGCTCAATAATCGGCGAGCAGTCCTTGTATAATGCTTCGAGCGAAGACTGGGTCTGGGATTGTTTGGCGTTACGCATCGAGCGCTCCTTGCAGCCAGAAACAACCACGGCCGAAAAGTACGGCTATGGCCCCGCCTGCCTTACGGCAAACGAGAAGAGTTCCTTGTGCTGCTCCCTCAATGGGGTGCTGCTCGACGGAAATGAAGTCATCAAGAGATGACGAGGCGGACACCAGCAGGTTCGTGAAGATTTGTCAACTGCTTAGATCCGGCGCTCAAAGTGCGAGCCCAACGGGGACAACAACGAACTTCGGTTTTCCCTGCAGATTTCCCTCAGGGCAAGGAATTCGCACCGGAGACCGGTTCGGATGTGGATGCGTGCACCACCAACCACTCTCTCTGCAACCACGTGCTCTCGCGTGATGTGGGAAATGCAGCCACAATCAAAGGCTTAGCGGTTACCAGGCTCGAGTGAGCCGGTCTCCCCGACGAACTTAGCACAGCCATTTTGGCCGGTTTCTGCTGCTGTTCTCCCCGTGATTTCGTCTGCTTTCTGTCGGCTGAGGTCGGCGCACTTGGAGAACGGTTCGCAAAGGCAAGAGATGGGATTCGCCATGAATGCGCCCTGCACAGGCGGTCTTCCCGGCTCT
>NZ_JACIEW010000018.1 GCF_014197055.1 Devosia subaequoris
GAATGCAGTCTGAAACAATTTCTAAAACGAATTCTAGCTACTCAGCTACTACGGGCATAAGCAGTTGAGATGCCGAGACAGACAGGCCATCGGCAATCTTATACAACACTGCCACGGTGGGGTTTCTGATCCCTCGCTCTACTCTAGATATGTATGTCCGGTCTAAGCCGCGAGCGACTTCCCTATTAGCATCTTGTAAATCGCCGGAAATGGTGCCCATTTCCTGATAAGGAGTGGGGACATGGATCTTTCAAAACTGCATATAATTAAAGCGGGCGAACATATAGAGGCAGTCGACGCCCTTCCCGTGGGTGATGATCTTCCCAAGTGGGAAAAGTCGGGCCGCAAGAAAATTGAGCCCTGGTTATCTGCCCTATTCCAATCCGAACATTTGTCACTTCTTTTGGGCAGCGGGTTTACCGTTGCTGCATGTCACGCTTCTGGCTGCAACGCCCAAGGGATGGGACAGATAGACTTTGGCCTACCGCTTAACGCCCGGGTCCTTGCAGAGGCCACGCGCCGGGCTGTTAAAGCGGGACGAGGCACGGCAAACATTGAGGACCAACTCTCAGTAGCCTTGGCACTACAAGAGGGGCTTGCAATAGCTGGTCAAACAGAAGATGCGGCCGCTTGGGACAGCGCGATCAATTCGGCTCTGAACGCGTTCCTAGGCAGTATACTTGAGTCTGAACGAGCGTTCGCCAATGCACAGAGTGGTCGGGGCGTTGAGTTGATTTCGCGCCTGGTACTGAGCTGCGCCGCACGAACAGCTTCAAGAGAGCGGCTTCACATCCTCACAACCAACTACGACAGATTTGTCGAGAAGATCGCAGACGTTGCGGGACTTCATCTGGTTGACCGGTTTGTTGGAGCCCTAGAGCCCGTATTTCGGGCTTCTCGCCTGCGCCTCGACATGCATTACAATCCGCCAGGCATTAGGGGAGAGCCGCGACTTCTAGAGGGGGTCTGCCACTTTTCAAAGGTTCATGGCTCGCTAGATTGGGTGTCTGATGGGGACACAATTGTCCGAAAGCCTATTGCGTTCGGCGCGGGTGGTGATCACCCTTCAATACCTAGATCCCCGTTGGGCAACGTGATGATCTATCCAAATGCGGCCAAGGATTTGGAAACCGCAGGGTTTCCTTTTGCCGAACTATTCCGGGATATGTCCTCCCAGTTGGTGCGGCCAAATTCAACCCTGGTTACATACGGCTATGGTTTTGGCGATGAGCACATTAATCGCATAATCGGGGACATGCTGGCGCTGCCCTCAACACACCTCTGCATCATTTCGTATGGCAATGCCGGCAACAAAGTCGATCCCCATGACCGGATCAGGACCTTTTACGAACGGGTCGCCCGGCCTCAACAGTTCACTTTGTTGCTGGGCTCTCACTTCGCTGCCCTGGACACACTGGTCGAGACTTATTTCCCAAGCCCTGCCCTTGATCCGATTTACTTCCGGAGAGCGCAGCTTTTGAGCAACCGAGGCCAAGGAGGTGAAGCGGAGGAGACTTCCATTGAGCAGGAGCCAGCGAGATGAGTGGGGAAATAAGGCATCTTGCTGATCTAGTTATTGGCACCGTGTCGTCTGTCCAGCCGCGAGAAATACAAGTGCGGCTCACCCTGGATGCGCCACAATCGATCGCCCTCAATGCGGGCGTTCCAACGGCGTTTCCGCGAGTCAATAGCTACGTATTGCTCCCCAATGAAGCCGGAGCAACGGTGGGTTTGGTGAGCCGGATTTGGGTGACGGAGGCGGGACCTGTGTCAAGCGATGACCGCTTCGTGGCTTTGCCGTTCCCGACCAGGAGGTTGGCGGTTACGCCCGTTGGTACTCTTCTTCTAGACGGCGAAAACTACCAGCTAGAGCGGGGCGTTACAGCGCTGCCAGGAGTGGGTGACATCGCTCTAATCCCCTCGGCTAGCCAGCTCAAGTCCATCGTTGAGGGGAATGGAGAGGACCGCCGTCTTCTTCTCGGAACTGCCCCCTTTGGCAACAACTCACGCGTGATGGTAGACCCCGACAAACTCTTTGGTCGCCACCTCGCGGTGCTAGGAAACACTGGCAGCGGGAAGTCATGTACTGTGGCTGGATTGGTCCGTTGGTCTATGGAGGCGGCCCAGGCACAGATGAGCGAGAAGGTTGGACCGAGAAGCCGATTCATTATCCTCGATCCCAATGGCGAGTACGGAGCGGCCTTTCAAGGCGACTACAAGAACGTGCGAAGGTTTGTGGTCGGGAAGGAAGAAGGGGCGGTCAGCCTTGCGGTCCCCGCTTGGCTTTGGAATGGTCAGGAATGGTCAGCCTTCACTGATGCCAAACCCGGCTCGCAGCGGCCTCTGCTGCTCAAGTCCCTCAGGACGCTGCGAAATGCAATGGTGGGGGATGACGCTTTTCTTGGCCTGATGCGTCGAACCGTAGGTGGGCATCTCACGCTACTTCGTCAAATGCGTGCGGGCTACCCGCAAAGCGTTCAAGAATGGCGAGACAACAAGAGTCTAGCCGAACAACTTGCGGGTATTGCCTCGGGGTTGCGGTCAGATCGGGACAAGTTGGACGACCAAAGTTATATGGAATTGCGCGCAGCCCTCACAAGCGTGGCTGGCCATATTGAAGGGGTTTTGGCAGGTAAAGAGTGGTCACCGGGGAAGTACAACACGTTTCAGCAGACCGACATAGATCAGCCCATCTCGTGGCTTGCCGATGACCTACTGCCATTGCTCCCCCTAGAGGCCACGTACGAGCTTGGGGAAGACAACCCCACAGAGTTCGACATATCGGCGCTGCCTATAAGGCTAAACGAAATGGCAATCGCCCAGGGGTCTGGGGCAGTTCAACACGTGGAACCCCTAGTCAATCGTATCGAAGTAATGCTTTCCGACTCCAGGATGCGGCCGATTGTGTCACCAGAACCGGGCAGTATCAGCCTATTGGATTTTCTAGCGGGTTTCTTGGGCGACGACTCAAGTCATCGGCAGGTGGTGATTGTGGATTTGTCGCTGGTACCGTCAGACGTTGTCCATATAGCGGTATCGGTCATAGCCCGCCTCACGTTCGAAGCCCTCCAGCGGTATCGTAAGGCGAATGCAAAGCCACTGCCCACCACCATCGTGCTGGAGGAAGCGCACACATTCGTGCGAAAGGATGGCGAGTATGGTCTGAGTGCCCCGGCCGCCGATACATGCCGACAAACGTTCGAACGCGTTGCTCGGGAAGGCCGCAAGTTCGGCTTAGGCCTCGTACTCTCTTCGCAGCGGCCGTCGGAGCTTTCTCCAACGGTATTGGCTCAGTGCAACAGCTTCCTCCTTCATCGGCTGGTCAATGACACAGACCAGGCGTTGGTGCGTAAGCTGGTTCCCGACGCGCTTGGAGAGTTGCTAGGAGAGTTGCCTACGTTACCCTCTCAACAAGCCATCCTGTTAGGGTGGGCCGCTCCTCTTCCGGTGCTTGTGAGAATGCGTGATCTACCAAAGCACCAGAGACCCCAGTCGGACGATCCCGACTATTGGGACGTTTGGACGCGCAAAGTCGACCGACCTGTGAATTGGCAACCCATCGTCGAAGACTGGCAGACCTAGCTCTTGTCTTGGGATGGGCTCGTGATCGCGTCCATCGCTCTAGCTCGGCAAAAACATCCAGGGCGAATGAATGTGCAATCCCTATATCCATACCTCCAACCGGGCGGCCATCGCGGCCATGGTACGGGGTTTCAAGCGGGTTCGAGCTTGGCGCCGACAAACTGGAGCCCCAACCGAGCAAGAAGAAGGGCGGCACGTGGTTTGCCTTCGATGAAAGCTGCTCGCTCGCATTCTTCGCCGGGATATGGGTCAAGGATTGGACGAGCTTGCGCAAGGTCCGCACCGGACTTAAACCACCGACCTGTTCGGGTTCCTGACTTGTGAGCCGAATGATGTGGTGGGCTCAATCCATATGAAGGCCATGCCGGTCATCCTGACGGAGCCCGACGAAATCGAGATATGGCTGACGGCACCCAAAGAGGAGGCCATTAAGCTACAGCGGCCATTGCCTGACGGCGTGCTAGAAATTGTGGCAGTGGGCAAAATGCAGGATTAGTCCGACTAGGGGTGGAAAGCGGGAGGGCGGGTTTTGTATGAGCTGGCGGCAATAGCAGGCAATACGCGGCGGGACGATTGGGACCAAATGAAGCCTGACCGCTTCTTAGCAGCATCACGTCGAGCAGCCACAGGACTGATCTTCGGTAGGACAAACGGCGTACTACGATCGAGGGCGCAGACGATGTTCTGGAAGGCCTGCCCGCTTCAGAAAGCGAGTGCGGACGTGATTTCACATCTTGCGGCCAGTTAAAGATTGTCTTCCCAGAATTCCTGATCGGTGTAGTCGGTGACCTTACCCAGCTCTTCCAGCTCGTCGATGAAATCGGAGTTGGCGGGGTCGTCCATGAATTCTTCCACGGCCTTCAGAGCCGCTGCGACCTTCTTTAGACGCTTGCTATTCCAGAGAAAATCGTGAGGCACGTCAGTGTCGATCACATTGTACTTAATAGCGGCATTCACATCTTCTTCGTCATCCATGGTATTGTTACGGATACGTGAAGCCTTGCCGTAGCGATCCATTATCATGTTTAAGAAGAATGGCTGAGACAGCCTAGGAGGCTTTGAGTCGTTGACGTCAGCCATCACGGCGTCGAATTCCATCTCTGGGTCGGCGCCCGCTTTTGACTTTTTGTGTTGCTTAAGATCTTCTTTATCTTTTAGCGCCGAGACCGCTGCAATCTCAGCTTGAGCTTCCTGGTACAACTGATCAAGGTTGTCGCGCTCATTCTCGACTTCTTCCAGGCTTTTCTTCAAGGCTTCATATTCGGCGGCGCCTACGTTTGATGCTGGCTTAAGCTTCTTAAGCTGCGTTTTCAGATCCGACTTCCAAGCGGTCTTTTTCTTTTCCCAATCTTGCTCGGTGCGGTGCTCGAGCTGGATTCCTAATCCATGGATTAACTGACGCAGATCGATGAGTTTTTCATGGTTTTCGATGCTCCAAGCCTGTTTCAGACCAAGCGTACGTGTCACCACGTCGAACTGCGTCGGAGGCACAACAATCGGCAATGTGTGCAACGACTTGGACCATGCAGCTCCCAATTCCATCATGCAGAACCAGCTCTCAGTGTAGCGCGGTGTCATGAAGGTGATCACCAGCTTTGGCTTCTGGATTTTCTCTTTCATGTAGTCATTGAAGTCGACTGTCAGCGGCACGTCATGTCCGCCAATGCTTGAGCAAAAAATCGACTTTGCGGGCACGCCAATCGCCTCCTTCAGGAAGGAGACGAACTTTTCAACCAGCGGTTTGTCGTCGGTCGCGTGGCTAATGAAGATGTCGGCCAAATCCAGCTCCCCGGGCACAATCGTTTTCGCGATCAAACATATGCGCCAGTAGTTTAGCAAGAGGTGGCTGACCATTCCCGACGCAACAGGGTCCCCGCTATGGTGCCTGCAGCCTGTGGGGGTTAACGGCGTTCAAAATATTGAGCACCTCGGATACTTCGGGCATGCCATCTGTGGTGACAGGCTACTTGCCACTTGCTGGATATTGGAGGGACGCCTCAGCGGGCTGAAATGGCGTGCAAAGCGACCCTAAGCGATTGGGCCTCTTCGCTTGCCATCGGGCGAATGGCAGCTTCTTGGACCTCGTCGAAAATGAGAACGACTGAAGTGGGGTCGAAACCCGTCACTTTTAAGCACAAGCAGAGGGCGTTCCTTCGAGCGTGGGTCGGTACCAAGTCATTTCAAAGCTTCGGCTCCCGCAACATGGCGCCGACAACTTCGACTTAAGTTTCGCAATCTCGAAATCGTAGCCAAGAGCCGGCACCAGAGTGGGCAAATCCAGTTCAGCCTCTACCCCGCAAGGCTTGGTCGCCTTCAAACCCTGGTGGTGCCTCTCACACCGAATGAAGCCCCTCCATTTCTCGTGCATGGCCCTTCCCACTGTCGGCGGCATCGATGGTGGAGGCACGTCACGGCGTATCTGGCATTTGTCCTGATTGTAATTGGTGCTGTTGACTGCAGGAGGGATCAAAGCGCGTGGGCATTGCCCGAGCTTCGCGAGCAACACCATCGCTTCAGGCAATCCAACATCACCGACCAGTTCGGCCAGTCTGTCCGCGCGGTACTGGCCTTTGCGTCCGCAGGGCTCGCATTTGAAGCGAAGCGGCGTTGAGCCCATCTTCTTTATGGTGTCGGCGGGCATCGGCTTGGCGGTAATTATCTGTTCTCTTTATGTTCTGCCTCTGTCTCCCTGCGGAGTCAAGAAGGCCCGCCTGATCCAGTGAGTCGCGTATTGCCCCGTCACTTGTGACTGGGAGAAATCCCAATGCTTAACGATTGGTGAACAAAAATCTTGTCCGTCAGTGCATTGCAATGTTTAGCTGCCCGCACTGTTGTGGGGTGATCTATGTTCACGAAGTCTATAGTCGCGCTTGGCGCAGTTTCGTTGCTGGCTGCGTGTGCAACACCGCCCAAAGATTTCTATGCGGACCCGACCAAACCAAAAGACACAGCCCTTTGCCGTGCACATCTGGAAAGCCAAGACTCGCAATTCAAGACCGATACTGCGGTGGAGCTGACGCGACGCGGGCTGACACTTGAGGAGTGCCAAAATCGCGTGGCGATGGAATCGGCTGCAGTCGTGGGAATCGCTGCCGTAGCAACTGGGGTCGCTGTGGCTGCCGCATGCTCTGGGGGTGGCTGCACCGGATATTCGGCCCCTTACTTGCCCTCCTCAGGTGACTACGACTGTTGGGGTGGTGGGGGCGATGGGCCCAACTATGTGCGAGGGCCAATTCGCCTGACTGGCCGCGATATCTATGATCTAGATCGTGACGGCGATGGCATCGGCTGTGAACCTTACCAAGACTGGGGAGCGTAGTATGACGCAACATCAAGTCATCAAGGGCTTCGCAGTAGCGGTCATGGCCCTACTTCTCGTCGGCTGTTCAGATTTCATGAGAGGGCGGCCATTCGGCATGCCACCAGGCCCCGCGTGGAATGGCGTTGACCTGGATTGCGCTGACATAAGCGGACCTGTTTGGGTGGGCACTAATGATCCTCACAGGCTCGACGGTGATGGAGACGGCATCGGATGCGAATGATTGTTCCCGGCGAAGTCAGTTCATCGTCGATGCGCCAGAAGGAAGAAAGATGCTAAGGAATGCGCTTTATGCCGCAGCGGTAGTTTCGACGGCTTTGTTTGTGCTGAATGCCCAAGGTCAAGAAAACCGACCTTGCAACATCAAGGGCAACGTCAGTACCCAAGGAGAGCGCATTTACCACGTGCCCGGCCAGAAATACTACAACGACACAAGGATCAGCGCTTCACACGGGGAACGGTGGTTCTGTTCGGAAGAGGAAGCAAGGGCTGCTGGCTGGCGAAAATCACGGGTGTAATCCGATAGACCGATCGAGCGCTCGCCTAGCGCGGATTTCATTAATTTGCACTTGAGACAAGCGCTTGCGCCGGAGGTTGATTGTGCCCCCAGTCCTAATGCGGAATTCCTCCTCCATGACCCACGCTAACTCCGCCTCGTCTGCTTGAGCACACAAGAAGCTGTCATGAACCGGTAGGACCACGCGGCCGGTCCGAACGAAATGCAGCATCACCGTCTCTGCAATATCGGAATCTAGTTTCTGCAGCCGGAGCCCGTACCCGGTTCCGAAGTATGGTCGGTAGGGCTGGTAATGACTCTTCACGGCTTTCAGAAAGTCGCTCCACGTCATGCCGATAGACTCTTCATCGAAACCATCGACGGGTTTGATTGATGTTCCACGGGCATTAATCAGAGCGTTAAAGGTGGCCTTCACGATAGGCTTGTTGCCAATGCCAATCTCATAAAACCGTCCACGTACTGGTATCCCTAGTCGGTGGCTTAGGGCGGTGGGGTGCATCGCAGCGTAGTCCAGCTCGACAACCTTTGAACCGGCTATATTGATGTAGGGTCGCCAACGCTTGGGCACCGCCTGCCACCACCCCCCGTAGAAGCGTCCGCCCTGTTCGAATGAAGCGTTATTATAAACTCGGTACAGAGAACGCTGAGTTTGGTCCAGCGTCGCCTCCTCTGCCTCTTCCCCATCGCTGTGCTTTCTGGATATGTGATCCAGAATTGCCTCCCATTGCGAGTCAGATACGTCGAGCCGAATTGGTATTTGCTGAACCTGCGCATTTATCGTCGACAGATTATCCGCCTGTCTTTGCAGCTCCTCGTCCCATTGAAATGGGATTCTTCGCTTAAAGCCGTCTCTTGATTTTCGTGCACGCAGCTGGATCAAATCCTGAGAAGGGGATCGCCAAACGTCTTGTTCGGAGATTGAGTCATCCCAGACTAGCTTCCGGAACTTGTCGCTCGGCCACAATCCCGCAGAGCGCCTGTTTGCGCTCAGAGGCGATGCGCGCCCATCTAATTTAAGTGCCAAACCGGCTTCGACCAAAATGTCTGAACACGCCTGTACGCTAGACGCTGTTATGTCCGAGCCTAACCAAAACCTGTTCTCGGCATACCAAGTCTTGCTTGAAGGCGTTTGCAGCCACAGGCTTCTACCGGAAAGTATCAGGCAGGTTAGGTTGAGGCACAGCACTGCCATTGTTCGTCGGCATTTACCGCGAAAGGAGGGGGAATCCGCTTTTCGTGGACGCCGGTGTGCATCCAAAAGCCCTTGGAGCTGATCCAACATACCTCTAACGCGACCAGAATAGTCTAGGTAAGGCCGGATCGGGCGCCCGGCTGCCTTAGTGAAGTTTGGCATATCGAACCTTGAGTCACTGTGCATTGCTCGTATCCAAGGCGTGGTTCGCACGTTCAACCATCTCACTCATTACCCGGCGATCTTCCCCTCTCCTGCTGGCATGTCGGAACCCCACGGACCTTGTGGAGACAAGTCGAGCCACTTCCCTCCACAGATCTATGTTCGCGATCGTCTTGCCGTTGCGCCTAAATCCGTTCCGTTCAAGGGTTGCTAGGTCTTGTGCTTGTCGCAGAACGACACGGTGAGCGACGACACACGTCACTGCGGTACCCTCTTCGACACGCTCTAGGGCATGCACAAGTCCGAGGAGCTGTAGGCAATGGTCTGACCTAGTTGCGGTCACTTGGCCGACCTCAATGTGATCGTAGCTGGCCGTCACTGGGTTAAATCGCTTCCAAACGTAGACGCCTTGTCCGGGCTTCATCAGCATCTTGCTGGTCACATACAGTTCGGTCCTGGTGCGATTAATAGTTCTGCGAGGCATGTGCACTCTCCTTTTAAAATGGGGAGCTGCGCCTTACGTCCCAGAAAAGCAATTCGTCAAGAGAAAAACTGGATCCAGCGAAGATAAAACGCCAAATCTGATCTTTTTGGGCCATGTTTCTAGAGGTTTATACAATAAACTATAGAATCAATATGAGTTTAATATGCCCCTATATGTTTTCTTGTCAGATTTCTAGTTCAAGGAAACTTCTTTTCTCTCT
>NZ_JACIEW010000019.1 GCF_014197055.1 Devosia subaequoris
CCCCAGAAGGGAACTGCTGCCGCAAAGGCCAAGGGGACAATCCATTTGTTCATCTGCAAACCTTTTCCTCGAGGCGACGCTGCGCAGTTCGAATAACTCACCATCCGCGCAGGTTTTAGCCCTTCCCGGTAACGAGTGCGTTATGCCGCGCCACCGGCTCATCCTGGGTCTAATCGGTGTGATCAGTCATGTCCGTGCCTGAAACGCCCCTTCGATGCGCCGAAATAGCAGGCCGGCGCGCGAAAACGGACTGCTGGTAAAGAAGGACGCTAAGGCGGCTAGACGACTGAAAATAGGCCTTTTCGGATAGGTCCTTGGGAACGGCAGTCTCCTGAGAAGTGCTCGGTGCCTTTCTTGACAAAAGGTCGCGACGAGTGCGGCTTTGCGCTGCTCCAGTGGGAAGTCTGTCAAAGCATCGACGAGATGTCAGACGCCCCGGTGGGATAGGCGAACATCGTGTCCTTGAGTTGGTCGGCCGTCAGCCCGTGCCGCACGGCCAAGGTGAAGACATTGATGACCTCGTCGGCGTGCGGTCCTAGCAGGTGCGCGCCCAGGATGCGCTCGCTGCCTTCCTCCACCAGAACCTTGTAACCCGTGACGGATTCCGCCTGTTGGCGCGTCGAAAACCAGTCGGGCGTCCGATTGCACTGCATGCGGAACTTCAGCCCCCGTTCATGAGCTTCGGATTCGTCCAGCCCAACTCGGGCAAGGGGCGGCAGGGTGAAGGCGACCGAAGGAACGCCCTTGTAGTTCGGCGTGCGGTGATTGCCTTCCAGCAGGTTCGCCACAACCACCTTGCCGTCGTGATTGGACACGGGCGTAAGCGGCGGGCCCATCTGGGCAATGTCGCCGGCGGCATAGACGGCCGGGTTCGACGTGCTTTGCAGGTATTCGTTGAGGGCCAGCTTGCCGTCCCGCAGTTCCACCCCACCGGCCTTGAGGTCGAGCGGCTCGAAGTCGGGCTTGCGGCCAGCGGCATGCACGACCATGTCCGCTTCGAAGGTCTCAGAGCCGCCGCCGCTGGCTGCAGTGATGCGAAAGGTATCGCCGGTCTTCTCGATACGCTTGACCTCGGTGCCGGTGTGCAGGGTCACGCCGATCTCTTCGTACTTCTCCATCAGCCATCCGACCAGGTCCGGATCGAAGCCCTTGAGCATCCGGTCGCCGTGCTGGAGGATCGTGACCTCGGCCCCGGCTCGCGCGGCGATATGGGAGAACTCGGCGGCGATATAGCCTCCACCGACCAGCAGGATCCGGCGCGGCAGGTCTTCCATCTCAAGGAAGCCCTCGTTGTCGATCAGGTGCTCCTCGCCGGGGATGCCCAGCTTCATCGGCTCTGCCCCGGTCACCAGAACGATGTGCCTGGCCTCCAGTGTTTCGCCATCGACCTCAACAGCATTCGGGCCAACGAAGCGAGCCCGCCCGTGGAAGGTCGCGATGCCGCTTTCGGAGAAGCCCTTCTCCTTCTTGTCCGGCACCGGGTCCGTAAAGCTGCGCTTGAACGCCAGCAGTTCGTGCCAGTCGATCCGCACGTCGCCCTCGACTCCCTTGCCGTGCATCCGGCGGGCGTGGTCGGCGGCAGAGGTGCCCCCAATCAGCATCTTTTTGGGATCGCAGCCGCGAAGCGCACAGGTGCCGCCATAGGGTCGGAAATCGGTTACCGCAACGCTTCGGCCCGTGGCGCTGACGCGCTTTGCCACGGTGGTCGCAGCGGTTCCGCTGCCGATGACGATCACGTCGTAAGTTTTGGCCATTAGGATCCCTGAACCCAGCCGCCCTCACAAAAAGCTTTCGCCTCCTGACTCTCCAGACAGATGGCTACAATTCCGAGAGGGCGCCGCCTTCTAGATTTGTTTCCGCGCTGTTCATCGAACGACATTATGTCCTGCAGGTTCCGTAGCGCTCGCCGCAGCCGGAAGGCCGGAGCGCTCCGGCAGTCCGACGCACGGATAACGGCAGGCGAGCCTCACCCCGCGCAGCAGCTCAATAAGGCGACGTCCTTGTCGAAGGTCTGCGCCGCGAGCTTCAGGCCCTCGACGGTCGTCAGATAGGGGAAGATCGTCTCGCCGAGGGCCTTCGTCGTCATGCAAGCCTTCAGCGCCATGACCAGCGTCTGGATGGTATCGGAGCCTTCAGGCGCGATGATCTGTCCGCCGAGCAGCCGGTCCGTCTCCCGGTCAGCCACAAGCTTGATGAGTCCGCGCGTATCGCGTGCCGTCTGGGCCCGCGGCACCTGGTCGAGCGGCAGCACCGAGGTCTTCACATCGTGACCCGCATCGCGCGCCTGTCGCTCGCTGAGGCCGACGCCGGCCACCTGCGGATCGGTAAAGACCACCCAAGGCATTGTGCTGTTGTTATATTGCTCTCCGGCATCCGTCACGGCGTTGCGGGCCGCGATCTTGGCGCCGTATGCCGCCATGTAGACGAACTGGTCGCGGTTCGTAACGTCGCCGGCAGCATAGATGCCGGGGCACGAGGTCTGCATGTCTCGCCCCACGACGATCCCGCCGCGGCTGTCAGTTTGCACGCCCGCCTCCTCGAGGCCGAGATCTCCGGTATTGGCCTGACGACCGGCGGTGATGACGATCCGCTCCGCCGTGACGTCCTTCTTGGCCCCCTCTTGCGTGATCCGCAGGGTGATGCCTCCTTCCGATTTGCTGACGCTGCCATACTGCAGGCCGGTCAGGAGGGTGATGCCCTCGGCCTCGAAAGCCTCCGACAAAGCTTCGGAGACTTCCGGCTCGGCGCCCGGCAACAGGCGAGAGCGCGCCACGAGGGTCACCTTGACGCCCATCCGTGCCATCATCTGCGCCAGCTCCGCGCCGATATAACCTGCTCCCACGAAAATCAGGCTTTCAGGCAGGGTCACCAGTTCGAGAAGCGAGGCGCTGTCGAGAGGCTCCACATCCTCGATCCCGCGAAGCGCCGGGACGAGCGGACGACTCCCCGTGGCGATCAGCGTCTTGGGGGCCGTGATCTTGCGTCCTCCCACCTCAATGCCGCCATCGACCACTATCGCCGGACCCTCGTCGATGTAGTCGATTCCCTCATAGGCCGGCAGAAGATCTGCGTATTTCTTCTGGCGCAATTTTGCGACCAGATCGTCCTTGCCGGCGACGAGGCGGGACCAGTCGTCAACCTGCGCCGCGCCTGACAGGCCGGGAAAGCGCGCGGCGGCGCGCGCGCCGTGCAGAGCTTCGGCCGCACGGATCATGGCCTTGGAGGGCACGCAGCCGAAGTTGACGCAGGTCCCTCCGATCGTCCCGTGGCCCACGAGCGCGACGCGCTTGCCAGCCTCGGCGGCCGTGATCGAGGCGGAGAAACCGGCGGAGCCGGCTCCCACGACGATGAGGTCGTAGGCGCCGTTTTCGTTCGAGCAGCAGTCTTTCATGGATCAAGTCACTTTCGTCGTCGGATCAGCCTTCGGCTTGGCGAAGACCAGATAAAGAATGGCGCCGATCGCCACCAAAGGCGTGGCCATCGAGAACAGGCCCATGAGAAGGCCGATGGGAGAACAGCAGGCAGCCGCCATCATGGTCGGACCTCCTTGGTAAAGTGATTGAGGTAGAGAGCGTAGGCACCGGTCAGCGCAGCGGCGAGGAGCGAAAGGGTCAACGCCCCGCGGAACTCCAGAACGATGCCCGATACCGAGAGCAGCACTGCGATGAGTGTTGCCCAGATTTTCGGGGAGGGTCCGGGACGCGCGGTGCGCAGCCACAGTGCCTGCGCGACGACCGCGGGGCTGACGAACAGCAACGGGAACAGCGCGTAATCCAGCCAGCCCATTACCGCCGACAGGCCTGCGCCAGCCAGCACGACAACCAGAAGCGGCGTGAAACAGCAGAGCGCCGCGAACAGCGGGCCGCCTAGGCCGCCCCTCAGCAAGCGGTTCGCTTGGGCCTTGTCCGGCTGCTTTGCTGGCCCATTCGGATGATCGGAATCCGGCCTCACGAGCCCTCACCACCCATCGGGCCTTCAAGAAGCGCTGCCGGGTAGCCGTTCTTTTCAACTGCCGCGATGAGCGCGTCGGTGGAGGTTATCTCGTCGTCGAAACGAACCGTATACACCCCCTCGCTCGCGTCCTTGCCTTCAACGAAATCCTCGATCACCACGCTTTCAACGGATTTCAGCGAGTTGCCCACGATGAACGAGCACGAGGGACAGGTCAGCCCGCCGACCTCGAGCCGGACGACCTGCTCGGCGGCGGAGGCAGGGGCGGCGAAAAGGACAGACAGCGCCAGAGCGCCAGGAAGGATGTTTTTCATGTCAGGGTTCCTTCAGAACGAGAGGATGTAGGGCGAAGCGTAGGGGAACAGCATGGCGACCAGAATTAGCGCAGCCGCCACCCAGAGCACGGCGCGCATCGCAGTCCGGTTCAGCGGGCGGGCGCAGCTGCCATCTGCGCAGCGGATCGGCTGGTAGGCCCTGTAAAAACCATAGCCCAGGAACGCGGCGGCAATGCCGAAGGTATACCACTTGTAGGCGTAGAGAGCGCCCATCTGGGCGATGAAAACTCCGCTGATCCCGAAGCTGACAAGCACCAGTGGCAGGATGCAGCAGGATGTCATGACCAGTGCGCCAAGCGCCGCCAAGGCGGTGGTGGTCCAGCCTCGGCCTTCCGGGACGTTGGACGCATCCCCCGGCGATGCAGATTCCGTGGTGTCCATGCAGTGTCTCCTTGCGATCATCTGCTAGGAGTCATAGGGTCTGTAGGACATACAGGCTCAAGGGGTTTCCGAATGGGAAAGGGTCACGCTTCCGTGAAGGCGATGCAGCGGGGCGCCCTCGCTCGGGCGACGGGATGCAATCTGGAGACCATCCGCTACTACGAGACGATCGGCGTCATGCCCGATCCGCCTCGGGACCCGAACGGCTATCGCAAGTACGGTGAAGATCATGTGCGTCGGCTTCGCTTCATCACGCGCGCCCGAGCGCTGGGGTTCTCTCTCGATGAGATTAAGGGCCTGCTAAGCCTCGTCGATAGCCATAGCCAGACGTGTGCTGAAGTGGAGGGTGTCGCCGCAGCTCATCTGAAGGAAGTGCGGGACAAGATTGCCGATCTGCAGCGGATCGAAAAGGCATTGAGCGACACGGTAGCCCAGTGCAGTGGAGCTCAGATTCCTGATTGCCCGGTGCTCGATGCGCTTTTGATTTGAACACCACCATGGCAGCATGTGTGGGGCCACCAGCTGCACTCCTCGTAGCAGACGTTTTAGAACTAGAATGACAGCTTTTGGCGAATGTGGCGCATAGCGATGAAAGGAGGGGCCGACTGCTGCCTGTCCGGTTGTGGGCAGCTGAAGTTAAATTGCGGACACGGCGTTACCCTGCGTGCAAAGGCATGACGCACGGTCGAGAGACTGAGAACTAACTAAGGCCCGTCGGCTAGGCCACCGGAAACATGACCCTGGAAACGAGCATCCATACAGCCATTGCAACCATCATCAGGTTTTCAGTGAGCGACACAAAGCCGAGCGGCACATTGCTTGAGCCCCCAACGCAGGCGCATTTGAGCTCACGCCGATCAATATAGACCGCCTTGAATACAGACACCGCTCCCACGGTACCGATAGCGAGCGCGATCGGAACCGAGAGCCACATTAACGCCCCGGATATCATCAGGAGCCCCGCAAGGGCCTCCGCATACGGGTAAATGTAGCTGTAGGGCACCCATTTGCGCGCAAGAAGATCGTAATTGAGAAACATGGTGCTGAACCGCTCGACGTCCTGGAGTTTGAGCAGGGCAAGCGCCACCATCGAAAAGCTGATGAACCACTCAAGCGC
>NZ_JACIEW010000020.1:2500-5286 GCF_014197055.1 Devosia subaequoris
ATTGGTTGTTGAAGTTGCGGGCATTGATAATGAGAACGATCAAGCGTCTTAAGTGCATCTAGTGGATGCCTTGGCGTGTGCAGGCGATGAAGGACGTAATACGCTGCGATAAGCCTCGGGGAGCTGCGAATAAGCTTTGATCCGAGGATTTCCGAATGGGGAAACCCGACCATTTAGGTCACCCGAAAGGGAGCTAACCCGGGGAACTGAAACATCTAAGTACCCGGAGGAAAGGACATCAAACGAGACTCCGTTAGTAGTGGCGAGCGAACGCGGACCAGGCCAGTGGCTTGTGTGTAAGAACGGGAAGAAGCTGGAAAGCTTTGCCATAGTGGGTGACAGCCCCGTACCGGTAGAAAGCATGCAAGTCCTCGAGTAAGGCGGAACACGTGAAATTCTGTCTGAACATGGGTAGACCACTATCCAAGCCTAAGTACTCGCACACGACCGATAGCGAACCAGTACCGTGAGGGAAAGGTGAAAAGCACCCCGACGAGGGGAGTGAAATAGTACCTGAAACTGGATGCATACAAACAGTCGGAGCCCGCAAGGGTGACGGCGTACCTCTTGTATAATGGGTCATCGACTTAGTCTGTCTAGCAAGCTTAAGCCGTTAGGTGTAGGCGCAGCGAAAGCGAGTCTGAATAGGGCGTGAAGTTAGACGGATTAGACCCGAAACCGAGTGATCTAGGTATGAGCAGGCTGAAGGTACGGTAACACGTACTGGAGGGCCGAACCCACGTCTGTTGAAAAAGACGGGGATGACTTGTTCCTAGGGGTGAAAGGCCAATCAAACTCGGAAATAGCTGGTTCTCCGCGAAAGATATTTAGGTATCGCCTCGGACGAATACCTTGGGGGGTAGAGCACTGGATGGGCTAGGGGGTCTCACCGACTTACCAAACCTAACCAAACTCCGAATACCCAAGAGTACTATCCGGGAGACAGACGGTGGGTGCTAACGTCCATCGTCAAAAGGGAAACAACCCTAACCTACAGCTAAGGTCCCCAAGTCATAGTTAAGTGGGAAAGCATGTGGGATTGCTTAGACAACCAGGAGGTTGGCTTAGAAGCAGCCATCCTTTAAAGATAGCGTAACAGCTCACTGGTCAAGCGATCCTGCGGCGAAGATGTACCGGGTCTAAAACTATGCACCGAAGCTTAGGGTTTGCAGTTTACTGCAAGCGGTAGCGGAGCGTTCCGTAAGCCTGTGAAGCCATACCTGTGAGGGGTGGTGGAGGTATCGGAAGTGCGAATGATGACATGAGTAGCGACAAAAAGTGTGAGAGACACTTTCGCCGAAAGTCCAAGGGTTCCTGCGCAATGCTAATCAGCGCAGGGTTAGCCGGCCCCTAAGTCGAGGCAGAAATGCGTAGACGATGGGAACCACGTTAATATTCGTGGGCCAGGTGGTAGTGACGGATCGCGCAGGTCTGTATCCCCTTATCGGATTGGGGGTGCAGTGAGCCGGTTCCAGGAAATAGCTCCACCATTATTGACCGTACCCTAAACCGACACAGGTGGACTGGTAGAGTATACCAAGGCGCTTGAGAGAACTATACTGAAGGAACTCGGCAAATTGCACGCGTAACTTCGGGATAAGCGTGACCTTCTATCGGGCAACCGGTACGGAGGTGGCACAAAAGAGGGGGTGGCGACTGTTTATCAAAAACACAGGGCTCTGCGAAGTTGCAAAACGACGTATAGGGTCTGACGCCTGCCCGGTGCCGGAAGGTTAAAAGGAGAGGTGCAAGCCTTGAATTGAAGCCCCGGTAAACGGCGGCCGTAACTATAACGGTCCTAAGGTAGCGAAATTCCTTGTCGGGTAAGTTCCGACCTGCACGAATGGCGTAACGACTTCCCCACTGTCTCCAGTATAGACTCAGCGAAATTGAATTCCCCGTGAAGATGCGGGGTTCCTGCGGTCAGACGGAAAGACCCCATGAACCTTTACTATAGCTTTGCGCTGGCACTTGTGTCGGCATGTGCAGGATAGGTGGTAGGCTTTGAAGTCGGGGCGCCAGCCTCGATGGAGCCGCAAGATGAGATACCACCCTTATCGTCATAGGTGTCTAACCGCGGCATAACAGTGTCCGGGACAGCGCATGGTGGGTAGTTTGACTGGGGCGGTCGCCTCCCAAAGAGTAACGGAGGCGCGCGATGGTGGGCTCAGACCGGTCGGAAATCGGTCGCTGAGTGCAATGGCATAAGCCTGCCTGACTGCGAGACTGACAAGTCGAGCAGAGACGAAAGTCGGTCATAGTGATCCGGTGGTCCCGTGTGGAAGGGCCATCGCTCAACGAATAAAAGGTACTCTGGGGATAACAGGCTGATACTGCCCAAGCGTCCATAGCGACGGCAGTGTTTGGCACCTCGATGTCGGCTCATCACATCCTGGGGCTGGAGCAGGTCCCAAGGGTATGGCTGTTCGCCATTTAAAGTGGTACGTGAGCTGGGTTCAGAACGTCGTGAGACAGTTCGGTCCCTATCTGCCGTGGGTGTTGGAATATTGAGAGGAGCTGTCCCTAGTACGAGAGGACCGGGATGGACGAACCTCTGGTGGACCTGTTGTGGCGCCAGCCGCATTGCAGGGTAGCTAAGTTCGGACGGGATAACTGCTGAAAGCATCTAAGCAGGAAGCCTCCCTCAAAACGAGTATTCCCTATCAGAGCCGTGGAAGACCACCACGTTGATAGGCCGGGTGTGGAAGCGCAGCAATGTGTGAAGCTTACCGGTACTAATAGCTCGATCGGCTTGATCGTTCTCATTAATCTATGCCCGCAAACGA
>NZ_JACIEW010000021.1 GCF_014197055.1 Devosia subaequoris
GAAAGCGTTCGCCGGAAGGGAGGAACAGGCCTTGCCGGCCAAGTTCATTGCGGATGCCGAAAACATCAGCGGGTTTGCCCAGGACATCGATGACATGACGCTCAGCAACCAGGGTTCGGGTGAATGGCTGTTGCGCCAAGGCAAAGCGCGGAATGGTCACGCTGCCGGCGAGCGCCAGGGATGCGCCAAGGAAGGCGCGACGAGAGAGTTGCGTACTCATGGTACTGCTCCAAAATCTGAAAACGGGACTGGCCCGAAGGCGGTCGAAGGGCTTCAGATATGGATGGGTGGACGGAAAAGCAGTGGTCGCCAGGATGCGGACCAGCTGTCCAGCGTGAACGGTTCGGCCCCGAAATGCAGTGTCGAGTCGGGCATGACAGGGGCTGACAGCAGCAAACCAGTACAGGAGGGGCAGACCTGTTGCGTGCAGTCCTCCCCATTCACTACGTTCGCATGACTGGCTTTTTCAGGGCCATGACCATGGTGATCGCAGGGTTGAGCGGAAACAGCCGTACGGTGAAATGGCGAATGTGTCGTCGCAGCAAAGACCATCGAGGCGTTAAGAGTCAACGCCATCAGCAAGGTCAGCAGGATGCGAACGATCAGCTTCATATGTGCTCGATGCCCGACTTGAATTTCATGGGCCCTGCTTTCTGGCGGGGTCAAGTGACTACACGTGCTGGTTACCGACGAACCGCATGAAGACAAATTCACCCGAACCGTCAAACGCCATAACATCGTAGGGGTCGAGGTCGCTGCCTGCGGGGCCGCCCATCCCGGGGGAACCGATTGGCATGCCTGCAACAGCTAGGCCGCTGATCTGCGGACTCTGATCAAGCAAGGCGACGATGGCCTCTGCGGGCACATGACCTTCGATTACATATCTGTCAATTGTCGCCGTGTGGCATGAACGAAGCTCGGTTGGGACCCCGAGTTTGTCCTTGACGGCCTCCATCTCTTCGATCTCTTCGACGTCGACCGTAAATCCGGCTTGCTCAAGGTGGCGCGCCCAACCGGTGCAACAACCACACCAGGGATCTTTCTTGATCGAGACTATCGGGCTTGCGTCCTGCGCCTGCGCCGGCCACAGCATGTTCGCGCCCGCGAGGCTCAGGGCGCCGATGGCGAAAGTACGTCGGGTGATCAGCATGGGGAGCCTTTGCATCCAAGGAAACCGGTCAAATGATGCGCGGTCATTCTGTCCGCGTGATGGCAAACCGGACAGAGCGATCCTTAGGACCGCTTTGCCCGGTTGGCATTGATCTGGGGTAATCAGGCAGCCAGCGTGCCGGTATAGCCCGCCAACTTGATGGCATCAGCGATATCCTGCACGGAGCGGGCCGTTTCCACCTGAACCGTGCGAGCAGCGACGTCGATCTTGATTTCGCAAGCCGGATCGGTGCTTTTGACGGCCTTCTCAATGGTCGAGGCGCAATGGCCACAGGTCATGTCCGAGACGGTGAAGTTATACATGTCGTGTCCTTTTTGGTTGAGACACGCTGGAAATGGTTCTTCCCACGGTGGGAGGGTCAAGTCCCAATTTGCAGATTTTTCGCCTCACCATTTCTCGCAAGAAAGTGCTTGACCTTACCAACGTTGGAAGGCGCAGATGGAATGGCAGTCGAAATGAAAGGACTGCAAAATGTCTACGGACACCATCTCATCCGGATCCAGTTTCGAGTTCCCGATTGAAGGCATGACCTGCGCGTCCTGCGTACTGCGCGTCGAGAAGGCGATTGCAGCCGTTCCTGGTACGATCAAGGCCATTGTCAACCTGGCCACTGAGCGGGCGAGCGTGGAAACCGATGGATCGGTACAACCCGGTGCTATCATCGCCGCCATCAACTCGGCCGGTTATGAAACCAGCGTCGAAGGCTTTGAACTCGAAATCGAAGGCATGACCTGCGCTTCTTGCGTCGGACGCATCGAGCGGGCTCTGTCCGCCGTGCCCGGCGTCGTCAGTGCCAGTGTCAATCTCGCCACTGAAAAGGCCACCATCAGGGCAACGGGCGGTCTGGTGACGCGCGCCGTGCTGGAAGCCACGGTCAGGGAGGCCGGCTATGACGTCCGTCAGGTCGCGTCCGAAGCCGGTGCCGAGCCGGTCCCCGCCGCCGACCGCAAAGCGGCAGAGGCGCGCAAGCTCAGCTGGGCCTTTGGCCTCTCGGCCGTGTTGACCGCCCCGCTCTTCGTCATGGAAATGGGCTCGCACTTCATTCCGGCGGTGCACATGTTCATCATGAACACCATCGGCATGCAGACCAATCACTATCTGCAGTTCATCCTGGCCACCGTCGTCCTGTTTGGGCCCGGTCTGCGCTTTTTTCAAAAGGGTATTCCGGCCTTGCTGCGCGGCGCCCCGGACATGAACTCGCTCGTCGTCCTGGGCACGTCGGCCGCCTGGGGCTTCTCGGTGGTCTCCACCTTCTTTGCCGGGCTGCTCCCTGCCGGAACCGCCAATGTCTATTATGAAGCGGCAGCGGTCATCGTGACGCTGATCCTTCTGGGGCGTCTTCTTGAAGCGCGCGCCAAGGGCCGCACCAGCCAGGCCATCCAGCGCCTCGTCGGCTTGCAGGCCAAGACCGCGCGCGTTGTACGCGATGGGGCCGTGATTGAATTGCCGCTCGACGCCGTCCGCGCCGGGGACCGCATCCAGATTCGCCCCGGCGACAAGGTTCCGGTCGATGGCGTGGTCCGGTCCGGCGAGTCCTATGTTGACGAAGCCATGATCACGGGCGAGCCTATTCCCGTCCGCAAGGTGGAGGGCGACGAGGTCGTTGGCGGCACGATCAACAAGACCGGCTCCTTCGAATTCGAAGCCACCAAGGTCGGCGCCAACACGCTTCTGGCCCAAATCATCCGCATGGTCGAGGCCGCACAAGGCTCCAAGCTGCCCATCCAGGCGCTGGTTGATCGTGTCACCGGGGTCTTTGTCCCGATCGTCATTGCAATCGCTCTGGCCACCTTTGCCGTCTGGTTTGTTTTTGGCCCGTCGCCGCAGCTCACCTTCGCCCTGGTCAATGCCGTCGCCGTGCTGATCATTGCTTGCCCATGTGCCATGGGCCTGGCAACCCCGACCTCCATCATGGTCGGCACCGGCCGCGCCGCCGAGCTGGGCATCCTATTCCGTAAGGGAGAGGCCCTGCAGACCCTGCGTGATGTCAATGTTGTTGCCCTCGACAAGACCGGCACTCTCACCAAGGGCCGCCCGGAACTGACCGACTTGATCGTGACCGGGGGCTTTGATCGCACCGAAATCCTGCGTCAGGTGGCGAGCCTTGAAACCCTCTCGGAGCACCCGATTGCCGAAGCCATCGTTGCCGCTGCTGAAAAGGAGGGGCTGTCTCTGACGGCCCCACAGGGGTTTGAGGCCACGCCGGGCTATGGGATTTCCGGCATTATTGAAGGCCGAAAGGTTCTTGTCGGCGCGGATCGCGCCCTGGCCAAGGCCGGCATTGCTGTCGATCACTTCGCCGGTAGTGCCCGCCAGTTGGGTGATGAAGGCAAGAGCCCGCTCTATGCCGCCATCGACGGCACGCTTGCTGCCATCATCGCTGTAGCCGACCCCATCAAGCCGACCAGCCGCAGCGCCATTGCTGCTCTCCATGAGCAGGGTCTGAAAGTGGCTATGATCACCGGCGACAATGCCCGCACCGCGCAGGCAATTGCCCGCCAGCTGGGGATTGACGAAGTGGTTGCCGAGGTGCTGCCCGAAGGCAAGGTTGAAGCCATTAAGCGTCTCAGGGCCAATGGTCGCAAGCTAGCCTTCGTGGGTGATGGCATCAACGATGCCCCGGCACTGGCCGAGGCGGATGTCGGTCTTGCTGTTGGTACCGGCACCGACATCGCCATCGAAAGCGCGGACGTGGTCCTGATGTCGGGTGACTTGCGCGGCGTTTCGACAGCCCTCGCGATCAGCCGGGCCACCATCCGCAACATCAAGCAGAATCTGTTCTGGGCCTTCGCCTATAATGCTACACTGGTGCCGATTGCTGCCGGAGCGGCCTTCCCGTTTACCGGAATGCTGCTCTCCCCTGCGCTTGCCGCCGGTGCCATGGCCTTGTCGAGCGTCTTCGTGCTCGCCAATGCCCTCCGCCTACGCTCCTTTGGAGCGCCGGCCGGCTCCGAAGCAGGTGCCTCTGGTGCGCCACTTGAGCTGGAGTACGCAAAATGAACATTGGACACGCTGCAAAGGCTACGGGTATCTCGACCAAGATGATCCGCTATTATGAGACCATCCGTCTGATCACTCCTGCACACCGGTCGGATGCCGGGTATCGGGTCTATACCGACCATGACATTCACGCTCTGCGCTTCATCAATCGCGCCCGGGACCTCGGTTTCTCGGTCGAACAGATGCGAGACCTCCTGGCGCTCTGGCGGGACCGCAGCCGCGCCAGTGCCGACGTGAAGGCCATTGCGTTGGAGCACGTTGCCAAGTTGAAGGAAAAAGCGCTAGCGCTTGAGGCGATGAGTCGAACACTTGAGCATCTGGCCGAAAATTGCCACGGAGATGACCGGCCTGACTGCCCAATAATAGAAGAGTTCGCCGTATCACTCGCACCAACGGTACTGTTGAGAAGAAGACCACGATTTGGTCTTGCGGGTGAAATAGACCCGCACACCCACTAATCATTTAAGGCGGTGATTTTTCACCGCCTTTTTGTTTGAAACATATCTCTTCTTACCTCTTGACTCTACCAGCGTTGGAAGCCGGACACCTGGGTTAATCGCAATCGGCGAGAAACCTTTTCTGGGGAACTCCAATGCAAAAGTTCACACCGGATCCGAAGAGATGGGCCGCTCTGGCATTGCTGTGTGCCGCCCAATTCATCGTCATCCTCGATACTTCCATCATCGGCGTGGCACTGCCCGCCATCCAAGCCGATCTCGGCTTTTCCGCCAGCGGTCTGAGCTGGATTTTCAACGCCTATGTCATCGCCTTTGGCGGCCTGTTGCTGCTCGGCGGTCGGTTGAGCGACCTGTTCGGCGCCCGCCGCATTTTCACGACCGGCTTTGTCATCCTGACCGCCGCCTCCCTGCTGGCCGGCCTCGCGTCAAGCCAGGAAATCCTGCTTGCCGGTCGTGC
>NZ_JACIEW010000022.1 GCF_014197055.1 Devosia subaequoris
TCGGACGTGTCGGCAACCTGCGCCGCGTGCCACTCTACCTTCCGGCGGTGAACCATGAACCGTCTTGTTCTGCTCCCATTATTGGCGATTGTTGCCGCGGCCACCGGCACGATTGTCCTCGAAAACTGGCCATTGCCTGCAGCGGTCCAGGTGACGGAGCTGCAGGGCGACGCCAAGCGCGGCGCCTATCTCGCGAGGCTGTCTGGCTGCGTGACCTGTCATACGGCTCCTGCCGCCCCCCCGATGTCGGGCGGCGCTGCTATCGCGTCCAACTTCGGCTCATTCAGAGCACCTAACATCACTCCCGATCCCGTAGCCGGGATAGGCGCCTGGACCTTCGAGCAGTTTGTGCGTGCCGTTCGTCAGGGCGTCTCCCCCAGGGGAGAAACTTACTACCCAGCCTTTCCCTTTGAATTTTACGCGACGTTGACCGACCAGGATATGGCGGACCTATGGGCGGCGGTGCAAGCAACCCCGTCCGTTGATAGGCCGAGCGAGGGGCATGATCTTCGCTTTCCGTTCAATGTCCGCGCTGCCGTGAAAGTCTGGCGCTCGCTGTTCGAGCGGACCGCCGACTACGAAGTGGACGCTTCAAGGACGTCGGAATGGAATCGCGGCAAGTATCTCGTGGAGGGCCCGGCGCATTGCGCCGCCTGCCACACGCCGCGAAATCTCTTGGGCGGATTGTCGAGCAAGGAGTTGGCTGGCGACCCTAACATGCAGGGAGGTGGTGCATCGCCTGCTATCACCGCTCGCGCGCTGACAGCAGGTGGCTACACCCGCGAAAGCCTGGTACAGGCCCTCCGCACCGGAGTGACACCGAATGGCGATGTGTTCGGCGGTTCGATGGCGGAGGTGGTGCACGGCAGCACGAAATTTCTGCTCGATCAACACTTGGTGGACATGGCGACATATCTGCTCGATCTCGGCAAGAAATGACCGCTGATCCATGAAAATTCATCCCCAAGCGAGCGGTAGTGCCTCGGAGGCGCTTCTACGCTGCATCGAAGAATGCTACGCCTGTTCCTAGCAGCAATGTCCGCGCGGATGCCTGCCTGGCCGAGGAGATGGTCAAGGATCCGACGCAACGCACTCGCCTGAATCTGGACTGCACAGACATCTGGGCTGCTACGGGCGCCATGGCCTCCGCGGAACGGGCAACGTCGACGCGTTTCGAGCGGCCATACGGGCTCCATGCTCAAATGCACGAACCCTGTCGGATCTGCGCCGAGGCCTGCATAATTTGCGGGCAGTCGTGTCGTGAGGCGCTGTCTCAGCTTCCGTGAGCCGCGAAGCGAAAGTGGATTCGATCCTAGATAGTCTCGCCCGGGGATCGGAACTATCGCAGGATTGACGCGTCTAACTTTCGTTAGTGAGGAGGTGCCCCATGGAAAACGACAGAGGAAAACGTTCCGAAAAAAGTGAAAAGAAACAGACGAGCCATCAAAGAAAGATTGGCTGGGTCAGTTTCGGTGCCGGTATTGTGGTGACCCTGCTTGTGCTGCTAGGCGCAGGAATGTTCGTGGTTTATTCCGGCGGCTACAATGTTGCGGCCTCCGAGGAGCACCGGTCATTAGTGCGATGGGCGCTCGATACCAACTTCCATCGCTCCGTCGAAAATAACGCCAGAGGCATCACCGCACCCGAGACCATCACGTCCCAGATGGTTGCGGAGGGGGGCGAGCACTACAAAAAAACTTGCGCCTATTGCCACGCGGGGCCAGATGGTGAGCGAGCCGAATGGGCCAATGGCATGCGCCCGCTGCCTCCCGCACTCTCCGAAGCTGCGGCAGAGTGGGAGATCAACGAGGTGTTCTGGCTGGCCAAACATGGGGTTCGACTGAGTGGAATGCCAGCCTTCGGTGAAACCCACGATGATCAGGCGCTGTGGAACATTGCTGCCTTCGTCAAGACACTGCCGGCGCTGGCGCCAGAGGAATATGAAGGCATCGGGTCGACTGAACCTCTTGAGCCCAGCACTCCATTCCCTGAAGCTTCTCAAACGCCTTGAGGCACGAAACAATGCAGATGTCCTACTGGCGCTTTGCCGCAATGATCCTGACATCGACCGTCGTCATGTACGGCCTGATGTTTCTCAATACCTATGCGTTCGAGCACATCTATTGGAGTGAAACCCGCGCCTGGATGGCGCTGGTCATGGGCGCAACGATGGCTGTGATCATGCTCGGCTTCATGCTGAACATGTACAAGAAGCGTATGCTCAACCTGGCGATTTTCGGAGGTGCGGTGATCGTCTTCGCCCTTTCGCTTTGGCTGGTTCGGAGCCAGGCGACGGTGGATGACGCCGAATATATGAAGGCAATGATTCCGCACCACTCCATTGCCATCATGACCAGCAAGCGCGCCCAGATCTCTGACGAACGTGTTCGCAAGCTGGCCGACGAGATCGTCGAGGCGCAGGAGCGCGAGATTGCCGAAATGAAGTACCTCATCAGCGATCTTGAGGAGAGGGACTGATGATTACCCGCTCCCCCCGCATCCATCCTGCATTGGCCTTGCTGGCCGTGACGGTCCTTCTGACGGGCTGCAGCCGTAATGATGCTGCCGACGACGCCGTCAATCCCCGCGTAGGTTCTTCGGTTGCACGTTTGGTTTCCGCAGCCGAAATTCTTGCCGGTGCCAACATACCGACGCTTGATCCGCATACGATGGCGGATGCGCAGATCAAGGAGATCATTGGTGCCGGTCCACGTTGTGCATTCCACTACACCAGCTCTGGAGATCCTGTACTGGGAACTGCCCGTGAACCCGCCCAGGACGTCCCGGCAGGTGTGGTGATGCTCAATGGGAACCTGGTGGCACTGCAATCTGCTCCGGCGGAAGCGGGGCTGGTTCTGGTCGCCGACGAGATCCGATTCACTATCACCTCCGGGAACGGGGACAGCACGACACCATCACCATCCAGCATGGAAGACGCGACCCTGGTCATGCACATCGGTGACCAACTTACCGTAGGCTACCGCGGCTACTACGGATGCGCAGAAGAGTAATCGAATTTCGAGGAGAAGTGCCATGCGAACGTACAAGGTGAGCGGCATGACTTGCAGTGGCTGCGAAAACTCAGTCGTGCGCGCCATAAAGACCAAGTTCGGAGACGACATCGCCGTCGAGGCAGACGCCGAAAGCGGGAATGTGCAGGTGGAGGACAGGGCTGATCCCCAGATCGTCGTCTTTACCATCGACAGCGCGGGCTATGCCGTCGACGAGGTCGTGGGTGGGGAAAGACCGACATAAATGAGGCCGGACCTCACCGCAGCCGGACGGAGCCGAAAGCGCCTCAGTCCGGTCCTGTTGTCAGCACCGATGATGGACAACGGCCCCAGAGGGAGAAAATCTTGATCAAGAAAAGGCCCTTGGTGTGGTTGCCGCACCGGTTGGGCGCGAGCAGCAGGCTTCGAGATGGAGCTTGAAGACGTCGAAGACATGAATTCCGTCAAGGACAAACTAGGCGTCCCCACCGAGCTCCGTTCATGGCATACTGCTACAGTTGACGGCTATGTGATTGAGGGCCATGTGCCGGCGGACGCCATCGTCGCCCTGCTTAATCAGTGTCCACGGATCAGAGGGCTCGCTGTTGCAGGCATGCCAATCGGTTCCCCAAGGATGGAGTGGCCAGCAGGCGATGAACCTGATCGACTGACGTAATGGCATTTGACGGCTCGAGTGAATTCCTCTTCATGCGGTTTGTTGGCAACCAGCGCGTGTAATCACTGACCTCGCCTGTGCGAGGCCAAGATGAAATTACGATCGGATATCTAGAACATATGAAACTGATCGTTCGAACATTGCTGACCGTACTGATGGCATTGACCCTCAACGCCTCGATGGTTCTTGCTTCGACGACACATTCGCCATTTCACCGTACGGCTGTTTCCGCTCAACCCTGCGATCACCATGGTCATGGCCCTAAAAAAGCCAGTCATGCGAAGGTAGTGAATGGGGAGGACTGCACGCAACAGGTCTGCCCCTCCTGTACCGGTTTGCCGCTGTTTTCCCCCGTCACGCTAGGCAGAATCTCACGTCCCCTTGCTTCGCCGTTCAAGTTAAGCGGGTGGTCTTCACCCTGGCGTCCGCCGTTGTTTAGGCCACCTATCCAAATCTGAATCCCTTCCCGGCTTTCGGGCCGGTCCTTTTCAGATTTTGGAGTTACTTCATGAGCACGCAGTTCTCTCGTCGCGCCTTCCTTGGCGCATCCCTGGCGCTCGCCGGCAGCGTTGCCTTGCCGCGTTTTGTACAGGCGCAACAGCCATCCACCCGAACCCTGGTTGCTGAGCGCCGTGTCATCGATGTCCTGGGCAAACCCGCTGATGTTTTCGGCATCCGCAATGAACTTGGCCGGCAAGGCCTGTTCCTCCCTGCCGGCGAACGCTTTCTGGTCGACCTCGAAAACCAGATCGGCACCGAGACCATCATCCACTGGCACGGCCAGGTGCCCGATCCTGCACAGGATGGTGTCTCCGACACCGGCTATGTCTCGCCATTGGGAGCCGGCGAAATACGGTCCTTCGACTTCCCGGCACGGAGCGGCACGCATTGGATGCATTCGCACCACGGTCTACAGGAGCAGTCTCTCCTCGCCGCGCCGCTCGTCGTCTATACCGCTGAGGATGAGGCGGCGGACCTGCAGGATGAAACTGTCCTCCTGCACGATTTTTCGTTCCGTAGCCCCGAAGAGATTCTTGCGGAGCTGACAGGCGGCGATATCGGCGGCCACGGCATGCACGGAAGTGACAACACGGCCATGAGTGGCGGCATGGTGATGGGCGGCATGGACCATGGAATGATGTCCATGGATCTCAATGACGTTGCATACGACGCTTTTCTTGCCAACGATAGAACGCT
>NZ_JACIEW010000023.1 GCF_014197055.1 Devosia subaequoris
AAGCTATCAAGCTATCAAGCTATCAAGCAGCACCGCGACGTTGTTCGATCAGAAAGATTTGTCGTACTTCGCGATCAGGTCGCCCACAGCTTCGTCCAATAATGCCTGCACGTTGGTCTGCCGCTCCAGAGCCATGCGATGCAAAAGGTCGCGTCGCTCGCGAGCCAGACGATAGCAAATCTGCGCTCGAACAGTCTCGACCTCCGCCAAATCCTCCGCGACCGCTTTAGCTCGCCCGGCAGTGTCGTCTCTTGCGTCCCATCTGCTCATCGCGTGGGCCTCCTCTGCAATGCAGACCACAACGCTTCGTACTCAAGGCGGGCGAGGCTGCTGCTGGCCATACTGGCGACGGCCAAACCTTGTTGAGTCAGTTCTGGGTGAATGAGCCGATGCGTAATCTGCGCTTGCCACAATAAAGCCCCGGCCTGCTTCAACCGCGCGCGCAGCTTTGACGGATGGTGGCTCAGTGTTCAGCCTTGAGGGCGGCGCGGCAGTCAGAGCGACCAGCGGAATCGTACCAACCCGTTGCAGCCGACCGACCCACTCTATGGCCAGCGTCACATCGAATCTAAACGGCCGGGCGACAATAAGCGATAGGTCGGCACGCTTGGCAATCTCGGCAGACCCCGCGTAACAGGCAGGCGGATTGTCGATGATGACAACGTCGTATCGGGCCCTGGCTCGTTCCATCAAGCTCGCGACCTGACCGACGTCGGTGCTGTGTACGGCAAAGGCAGGATTCTCGCTCACAGAGTGCCACTCGCTGGCTGAGCGCTGCGGGTCGGCGTCAACGATGAGTGTGCGGTGCCCGGCGGTAGCGCTGAGGCTCGCGATGGCGAGCGCCGAAGTCGTTTTGCCGCTCCCGCCTTTGCCCCAGAGAGCAAGCACCCGGGCTTTTGTTGGTTTCTCAGACATGGATGTTCCTTTCGTGGGACCATGTTCGCTCGAACTCTTGCAAGGAACAAATCGGCAGGGGCGACCGTCGGGGTGAACTTGCTATCAAGCGAGCAAGCTCGGTTGCTCGCTTGATAGCTATTCCTGCGAACTCGGCTCACGCCGGGGAAGCGGTGGTCGTCCGTGAGGTATGACGAGGAGGACTTGCGCCAGTCCCTGGAACAGCTGCCGTACCGGCTTCAGTCCGAGCGCAGGTAGGCTTTCTTGATAGAAACTTGGCCACTTCCTCACCGGACAGAACCCTGGATTTGATAAGGCGGTCCGTGAGCGCCAGCACCAGGTCGCGTTCGCGCTCCAGCATCTGCATGGCTCGAGCAAGCAACGCATCCAGGTCTGAAGCGACAGCAGATATCGTCGCCGGACTGGGCCTGATAGTCAGTGCCGGTCCATAGAGTAGAGTGCCGAACAGGCCCTGGCGTTCATGAGCGTCGATCAAGAGCCTGGTCGCCTGCTCCAGATCGACTGATGCACCGGTGTTTGCACCCCTTCCAAAACAAATGTCAGCGGCGCGTCCAGCCAGCGCTACCGTCACTTGATCGCGGACATCGCCCAGTGTCGGCGCGATGGTCGGCAGGGCACTTGCCACTACTCCACCGACCTCACCGCTTTGCATGATCGAGACCCACTGAACCTTGAGTCCGAGACGATGTGCGACGAAAGCATGACCGGCCTCATGCAGCGCAATGGTGCGGACGTCCTCTGGCGTTCTATTATCCTTTGGCAAGATCTGGGCTATCAGGTCGTCCAAACTCATCGCCCGGTTTTGACCCCGCGCCGTCGCACGAGCTTCGCGGACCCAGCCCTCCACCGCTGCGGGTGTGGCGCCCAGCGTAAGGTTCATGAGCGATGCAACATCGATCCGTTGTGCGTCGGTGCCGAGGTGAAACCGAAACAGATCTGACAGCTCATCGCGTGTTTCTGGTGGCCCGACGAAAATGCGCTGTTGCAGCCGGCCCGGCCGAACCAATGCGGCGTCGAGTCGATCGTAGAAGTTCGTCGCGCCCAAGAGCAGCACAGCTTTGCCCGATGCACGAAGCCGATCAATTTCCGTCAAGAACAAGGTTACGAGCGGTGTCCAAAAATCTCGCCCCCTTGCGTCCATGGTCGCGCGACTTGGCAGAGCATCGAGCTCGTCCAGAAAGGCGACCGTCGGTGCCGAGGCAATCGCTTCATCGATGAATCCGGTCAGATTGCGCGATGCGGCACCCAAAGCGCCATCGCCAACGGTGAACCACTGCCCAACCGAACTGCTGACAAAACTCCAGCCGGACGTGGCCGCCAGGCTTTGGGCAAGCAAGGTCTTTCCGGTTCCTGGAGGGCCCTCAAGAATGCCGCAAGTCAACGCGTCCGGTAAAAGCGTGCCCGCGCTGACACTGGACAGGTCCGCCAAGATCGAGTTGGTCCACCTGCGGACCGAACCTGTCAAAGGCAGGTCGTGGAGCATTGGCACAGCCAGCTTGCCGGTGGTGGGTTGAGGCGGGACCTTTCGGAGATTGTCGAGACATTCCCCGGCTGTGAGACGTGGTCGAATGGCCGTCACGATTCTGGTGATAGGCAAGTCCGCCATTTGTTGGGTGACGCCCCGAGCAACCCCGCCGGTTACAGCGCGGACTACCCTGCGGATCGTACTCCGATTGACAGGGTCTATAGTGACAGTCGCGTCTGCAGCAGCCAGCACAGCCGGGTCCAGAATGCCAATCGGCTCATGGCACAGTTAAACAATGGACCTGCCGTGCTGAACTGAGCTTAGCTCGTCCGCGCCGACCGGACGGTCAGCATGTTTGCTGATCATCCGCTCAGGGGCTGCGACAACGCGAACGTGGTCTCCGAGATTTGCAACTGCCCTTGTCAGGATATCGATCCAGTCAGCGTCCGGTGTCTTGATAATGATCACACTTGATCCACGTGCGATCAGCCGCCTCGCCTTTAGCGAAAGGGCCCTGTTCAGGGCGACCTCCGCCAGGCTCTCCTGCGCTGTCAGGGGGTGGCGCGGAGGGGAGGCGGAGTTGTCCACGTGCAGGTCGTTATCGTCAGAATGCTCAG
>NZ_JACIEW010000024.1 GCF_014197055.1 Devosia subaequoris
CAAATCAGTCCGATTCGCCTTCCTGAAGGATGGTGTCTACTATTTTTCCAGACGAGTTCCATCGGACCTTCGCAGCCATTATGCGACGGATCGCATCTCATTTTCTCTTAGAACGAAATCCGCCAGAGACGCAGAAGCCCGTGGGCTAGCTCACGCCATTAAGTTGGATGAATTTTGGTTCAAACTCAGAATGAACGGCGGGCAGGTTCCCGGCCATCATCGGTTGCTCAATGAGGAAGAGCGCTCCCGCAGGCCCAGCCCAACTATGGTAGAGGCTAAGGAGCTTTATCTGCGGCTGAAGGGTGTGGGGAGGCCTAAGACTTTCTATATGGGCGCTGAGAGGGCCGTGGAGTACCTGATAACGGCCTCCGGCAATAAGGCATTGCTCGCCTATACTAAGTCGGACGCGACGGCCTTTAGGGACGCTCTCTACGCCCGGAAGCTCGGCACGAGTAGCGTTGAGCGCGTTATGACGACTATCAAGGCAATCGTGGCATTTGCACTAAGTGAAGAGGGGATTACCGCACCTAACCCCTTTGTAGGGGTCTACCTGAACAGGCAGGAAAGAGCGGAAGATCGAAAGCCAATTTCCCTCCCGGACATCCGATCCGTTCAAGCGAAGTGCCGCGAGCTAGATGATGATGTTAGATGGCTAGTCGCACTAATCAGTGACACCGGCATGAGGTTGGCAGAGGCGGCGGGCCTTTTGGTGTCTGACTTTAGCTTGGACGATCCAGTTCCTCATGTTGTCGTCCAACCCCACCCATGGCGTTCATTAAAGACGACGGCTAGCGAGCGGTGTGTTCCGTTGGTCGGGGAAGCACTTTGGGCGGCTAGTCGGATCGTGAAGCGCAGCGGCCCTGAATTCGCATTTCCCCGCTACAATCGAGCGGACCGCACTAATGCCAACTCAGCAAGCGCATCATTGAACAAATGGCTTGGCAAGTATGTCCCCGCGGGATGTGTCGTGCACAGCTTTCGCCATAGTTTGCGGGACCGATTACGGGCTGTTGAGTGTCCTAGCGATGTTGTGGATCAGATTGGCGGTTGGACTACAGCAGGTAATGGCCAGGGATACGGGCAGGGGTACCCCCTATCTGTGAAGCACAGGTGGATGGCTGCGGCATCTGAGTACATTAGCGCCGAACATGGGGCCACTAAATAAATCTAGCCGTCTGTGGTTGGCCAACGAGCACTTCCAAAGTGCTCTTGACGATGGCAATTTGCACATAGCGCCACAGCGTTCTCTACCGCATCAAGTCCACCCTTGGACAAAGGTAGCTTGTGGTGAACTTCCAAATAGGGGGAGGCATTGGTAGTTCGCAAGAAGGGCGCAGGATTACCGCATCCCTCACAAACACCTTCAGCCCTGTCTAGAACCTCCGCAACAACGTCAGGGTTGCGAACGAACGCAGTAGTCAACACGATTACTTTTGTCGGTGTTTTGTCTGCGACTTTTAGTCGGGCTCTGCGCGCCTCTCGAGAGTCTGCCCGCGCTCTAGTAACCCCTTGTTGCAGGTCGGCTTCTAGCTTCGCCATCTCAACTGCAGGTTCGACCTTTTCCTGACGAACAAGATAAAACCACTTGGCCCCATCATTCTCGGTCACTACCCGACTGCTGCGGAAGACGCCCGATAGGACAAAACGCTCTGAAGCATCGTTCCTTACGAACGCATATACAGGTACGTCAGGAAATTCAATAATCGACCTGTTCTCTAAGTAAGACTCGAGATACTTTCCTTTTCTGCTTTTTAAGAAATACTGTAATTCATATCCATTTTTCAACCATTTATTTGAATATGACCCACCAGTAAGTGTTGCCTTAATAAAAACGGCTATGTGATTACCAACTTCTCCAATCGGTAGTATACCTCCTCCGAGGTTATTGTAAGTTTTTGCGAAGATGACCAGGTCTGATGAGGTATATGATCGTCCGACGATGAAATCATCCAGGCGCGTGACGTCATCGGAGTAGACTCCAAATCTCTTCAGAAATTCTTCGCGTATATCTTCAAACGTGAGAAGTCCTGCGTTTCTGAGAGCAAAAAATACATCCGTGTTCGCATCAGCCTGAAAGCGGTTGATGTACGCTACAATATCGCCGGTGCGCTTGAAGCGTCCAAGCCAAGTCTGCGAATTTTTGATGGTATTCTTTACTTCAGTCGTGATGTCTGGCGAGACTAGCGCCGGTTGTAGGACTTTTGACGCGATGAACGCCCGTGCCTCATCTAACGCACTACTAGTCAATATCCGCCCCATTCAACGACACTTATAGAAACGCTCAATGCTAACTGCCCGTTGC
>NZ_JACIEW010000025.1 GCF_014197055.1 Devosia subaequoris
CGGCAATCGCCAGGATTGGTCCCGTCGCTTTGTCAGCGCCAACGGCATGACCGAACGGTCCAGAAATTCGGACAACATCGCTCAACTCAAGTTCCTTCGCCAAGAGCCCAGAGGCGCGCCCACCGGCAATGGCACGAATGTGGAACTCCAGATGGGAAGCCCCCTGCCCGCTGGCTACCGAGTAACTGCGGGTAATGCCGGGGACCAGTTCGATCTGGAAGAACTGGCCGGGTGAAAAGGCGATGGGTTCATCGGGTCGCAGAACCAAGCGATAGATGTCGGGCGCCATGGCGTACAGCCCAACGATCCGGGCCTGCGCACCCGCCACGACTTGATCATTGGCCCAGGCGACGGCTACGTCCGTCAGTGGAACGGCACGACAGGCCAATATATTTCCGCCCGCCCTTTCCGAAGCATCGAGCGCGAAGGGCGAATGCTGCAGCATCATCACCTCGCCGGAGAGGAGTTGGGACTTGCATGCGCCGCACCGACCAGACCGACAGCTATGGGGAAACGGCACATTCGCTTCGAGTGCGGCCTCGAGCACGGTTTGCCCTTCGGTCATTTCGATGCGTGATTGGCACTGGGGAAGACGGAGAGTGGTCATCGTCCGCTCCCGAACAGGCCGGGCCAGTCCTGACGCAACCGAGCGCGCTGTGTGTCATGGGTGCCGTAATAGACCTTGGTCCCGACCACAGTGATGGGTGCGACCCGCACACCGGTTCGTGCCTTGGCCTGCTCGGCCACGCCAGGGCGGGCAAGGTCGTGTTCCTCGAAGGGGATGCCAAGCTGATCGAACCACGCCTTGAGTTGCCGGCAGTCCGGGCAAGTCGGGGTCGTGTAAATTTCGATGGTTGGGGAAGATGAAGTCTGCATTTTGCACCTCTTGGGATGGTGCCTTCTGTCATCGTCCTTCCAACGCTGGGCAGGTCAATGCCCTATCGTCGTGCAGGAGGATTGGCGGAGAAATCATCTCCGCCAACGAGATCAAGCCGCTAGTTTGTGAGCCAGGCGCGAGGCCAGGGTAGCTACGTGATGGCCCTGGAAGCGAGCACCGGCCAGTTCGGCGGCGGTTGGCATCCGCTCGCCATCGCTGCCGACGATCGCTCCGGCACCATAGGGGCTGCCCCCCTTAACCTCCTCCAGTCCGGCCTGTCCCTCGAAGGTGTAGGGGAGGCCAACCACGATCATGCCAAGGTGGAACAGGGTTGGCATCGCAGAAAGGATTGTCGTCTCCTGACCGCCGTGCTGTGTGCCAGAGGTGGTAAAAATTGCGCCGACTTTTCCAACGAGCGCATTGCGAGACCAAAGTCCTCCAGCCCGTTCCAGGAATGCACGCATTGGGGCGGCCATGGAGCCGAAACGGGTCGGCGTGCCGATGATGATGGCATCGAAATCTGCAAGTTCATCGATGTGAGCAAGCGGTGCCGACTGGTCGATCAGGTGGCCGTCCCTTTCCGCCACTGACAAAGGCACAATGTCCGGCACGCGGCGAATGGAGACGGATGCTCCGGCCTGGCTGGCCCCTTCGGCGACGGCATGAGCCATGGATTCTATGTGGCCCCAGGCTGAGTGGTAGAGAACGAGTACGCGAGTCATTTTGTGTATTCCTTTGGCGTGGATCGACCGAAGTCGGTAAGCCCGATGTCCTTGAGCAGGCGCGGACTATTGGGAGGATTCCTGTTCCCGCGGCCACGGAGCCAGCTGCAGAACCGAGCTAGAAGCCGCACACGCTCTGGAGGCGGCTCGAGGTAAAAAGAGAA
>NZ_JACIEW010000026.1 GCF_014197055.1 Devosia subaequoris
TTTGTGCAGTTCCTGAAAGCTGCCATCCCGAAAGGCCCGGTGGACGGCCCATGTGCGCATTAGCAAAAGCTTAAGTGAATTACACGGCGGATCGTGTTGGTGCGTCTTGCTATGCGCGAGATGAGCTGCTCGGTACCTGGGTGGATGTCGATGAGGCCCCTGAAGCCCCCGGGAAACTCTTGGTCGGCTCCCAGTTCCGGTCTGTTGCCGCCCGTTCCGCTGGAATAAGTTGACGTCAACGGCGGCGTTCACATATATATGTGATGACCTAAGGTGCGCTCATGCTCAAGAACACGACTTTCAACCTGCCTGAGGAGTTGGTGGCGAAGGCTAAAGCCTATGCGGCCGATCATGGGACAACCATGACCGCGATCGTGCGATCCCACCTCGAGGCGGTTATTGGGGCGGATGGGCCCGAGGCTGTTTACGGTCCGCTTTTAGCTTTCTCCAAAGGTGAGATCTCCAGCGAAGATGCACTTCGGGAACTCGATTTGCGGGATTATTCCGAGCTGTTGGTCGCGTTGGGCGATGCGGATCTGCCCATGCCCATGCCGGCTCCTCACGAGGTCGAAAACCAGGCCGCCCTGTTCGAACGTTTGTGGAAGCATTCGTGAAGCGTTGCACGATCATTATTCCTGATGCAGGGCCCTTCAACAGCTTGTGGGTTGCGGATCGCCTAGATCTGCTGCTGAAGCTGGAGATGAAGCTCGTCGTCGTGGATGCCGTCTATGACGAATTGACCAGCGACCTCGATTACCCGAAGGATCGCGCGGTTAAGTCATTTATTGACGACAACCGGCCGCCATTCGTTGTTGAAAACACCGAGTACGGGCAGTTCGTCCGCGCCAAGCGAGCCGCAGGAGAAAAGGTGAAGTCAGGAGCCGGCGAAACCGCTATCGGCGAATTCATGAGATCCGATGATGGTCTCCGGAAGTATTTGACGCCGCAGGAGCCAGTGGTCCTTCTCTACGAGGACAAGGATGTTCGGGTCATCAACCGACCGCCATATCTGCACCTCCTGTCGACGGTGGGGATGCTGAAGGGGTTGGAACGTGTCGGCATTCTAAGGTCGGCCGATGACGTGATTCACCAGATGACGCACCCGAGCAGGCCCGACCGGCGCCCCGGCGATGCTCGTAAGTTCACCGACCTGCCGGAGGGGCACGACGAGCCAGCCGTCATCGGTAGCACATGGGCACCCTGAGCGGGTGTACGGTTGGATTTTCGGTCGATCATCGAGGACCTTGGCACAAGACGCCGGCCGAACCATTCGCTCGCTGCATCTCGTTTCTGTCGAAGAGCTTGTGGACACGATCAATACCAATCGCCTGACCCCCCTTCAGCAATCGTCATGGGTTCTGGAGCTCTCAGCATGGCTTGGGTGGGGTGACTGGTGGCTGCGGCGTTGCGGTCCTCTGCCTTCTCAGTGTCTTCTTAATCCCGGCGATATGCGGATTCGGTGCTGTGATCGGCCTGGCCGCAATGTCGAGGGTGTATAAGTTCAGATAACGCGCGCGCCCGGGACGGGAGCACAGGACCGTAAGCCGGACAGCGACGTCCGCTTAGGAAAAGTGTTGAATAGGTTGTTGCGGCCGTAGCGGGGGTCG
>NZ_JACIEW010000027.1 GCF_014197055.1 Devosia subaequoris
GGTCGTGTCCCCGGTCGTGGTGTAGCTGAGCGCGGTAGTCATCGGCGCTTTCCGGTAGGGTCTGGTTGCTTACACCAACCTGATACCGGAAGGACGACCGATGACCGACGATATGATGAACCTGCGCACGCTGGTGGAGAAGACCCCCGACGCCGATATTCTGCGTGAGATGATCGGCTTTGCCGCCGAGCGGCTTATGGAGCTGGAGGTGGGTGCGGCCACCGGCGCCGGCTATGGCGAGAAGAGTGCCGAGCGTCTGGCGCAGCGCAATGGCTACCGTGATCGGGATTGGGAGACGCGGGCTGGCACGGTCGAGCTGCGCATTCCCAAGCTCAGGAAGGGCAGTTATTTTCCCGGCTTCCTTGAACCGCGGCGGCTGGCCGAGAAGGCGCTGATGGCGGTGATCCAGGAGGCCTATGTCCAGGGTATCTCGACCCGGTCCGTGGACGACCTGGTCAAGGCCATGGGCATGAGCGGCATCTCCAAGAGCCAGGTGAGCCGGCTGTGCGAAGACATCGACAGCAAGGTGAAGGCCTTCCTCGATCGCCCCCTCGAAGGCGACTGGCCCTATCTGTGGATCGATGCCACTTACCTCAAGGTGCGCCGGGGCGGACGGATCGTCTCTGTGGCGGCGACTATCGCCGTGGGCGTCAACAGTGACGGCCGGCGCGAGGTTCTGGGCATGCAGATCGGCACGTCCGAAGCCGAGCCGATCTGGACCGAGTTCCTGCGCAAGCTCACACGGCGCGGCCTGCGCGGGGTCAAGCTGGTTGTCTCGGACGCCCATGAGGGCATCAAGGCCGCCGTCAGCAAGGTGCTGTGCGCAACCTGGCAGCGGTGCCGGGTCCACTTCATGCGCAATGTGCTGGCTCATGCCGGCAAGAGCGGGCGGCGAGTCGCCAGCGCCTTCATCGCCACCGCCTTCGCACAGGAAACGCCAGAGGCAGCCAGCACCCAATGGCGGGCCGTCGCCGATCAGATCCGTGCCAAAGTGCCCAAGCTCGCCGCGATCATGGACGAGGCCGAGACCGATGTGCTGGCGTATATGACCTTCCCCAGGGAGCATCGCGTCCAGCTCCACAGCACCAACCCGATCGAACGGGTCAATGGCGAGATCAAGCGCCGCACCGAGGTCGTGGGCATCTTCCCCAACGACGACGCCATCATCCGCCTGGTCGGCGCCATCCTGCTCGAGCAAAACGATGAGTGGGCCGTCCAGAGGTCTCGCTACATGACACTGGAATCCGTCGCCCCATTGAGCGATGATCCTCTCGTCAGCCTGCCAGGCATAGCCCGCTGATCAGCCCGGCCCATGCCGGAAAAGCCTCGAGGCCCAGCCTCAGCTACACCACGCTATGGGACACGATC
>NZ_JACIEW010000028.1 GCF_014197055.1 Devosia subaequoris
CGCCGCATTTTCACGACCGGCTTTGTCATCCTGACCGCCGCCTCCCTGCTGGCCGGCCTCGCGTCAAGCCAGGAAATCCTGCTTGCCGGTCGTGCCCTGCAAGGAATCGGTGCCGCGCTGATTGCGCCATCGGCCCTCACCATCGTCATGCGCCTCTTTGGACATAATGGTGCCGAATTGGGCAAGGCCTTCGGCTTCTGGGGTGCAGCAGCAGCAGCCGGCGGTTCGGCCGGTGTTTTCCTCGGCGGCGTGATCACCGAGTGGATGGCCTGGCAGTGGACCTTCCTCATCAATGTGCCGCTCGGCCTGATTGTTCTGACCGCCATCCCGGCTGTTCTGCGCAAGTCCGAACGGGCACTCGGCAAGGTCGACTGGTTCGGCGCCATCACTGTGACCGGTGCGCTGGTGTCGCTGGTCTATGCGATTGTCACCATTGAGACAGCAGGTCTTGGCTCGCCGCTGATTCTGTCGCTGCTCGGCATTTCTCTTGCGCTCTTCGTGATCTTCCTGATCGCCCAGCGGGTCCGGCGCGAACCGCTGCTGCCCCTGGGCATTTTCAAGGCGCCCAACCTGGCGGCTGGCAATCTGGTCATGGCCCTGCTGGGTGCGGCCTGGATCCCGCTGTGGTTCTTCCTTAATCTCTATCTGCAGCAGGTCCTCGGTCTCTCCGCCCTCGCCAGTGGCCTGGCGCTCCTGCCGATGACCATTCTGATCATGATCGTCATGGTGGGCTTCTCCGGCAAGCTGATTGGCCGGTTCGGCCCCAAGACCAATCTCATCCTCGGATTGTTGCTGATGGGGGCATCTCTCATCCTCTTCGCCAACCTGCCGCTGGATGGATCCTTCGTAATCAACGTCCTGCCGGCTTCCCTTCTGGCGGCCCTGGGTATGGCCCTAGCCTACATCCCGGCAACCATGTCGGGTATGGCGGGCGCCAAGCCCGAGGAAACCGGTCTGGCTTCCGGGCTCATCAACACCAGTTACCAGATTGGTTCGGCCATTGGTCTTGCGGTCATGGTGGTGATCTCCACTGCCGGCTACGGCCATGGCAGCGCCGGTCCGGCAGAAATGCTCCAGGGCTTCCAGGCGGCGTTCCAGGGAGCAGGTGTCGTCGCAGCCGTCGCTGCGCTGGCAACACTCCTCCTCATCCGCGGCGCCGCCGCCCAGCGGGAGGTGCCGGTGGGCTAAACCCCAGGCGTGACGAGCTTCGGCTCGCCACGCCCCGGCAGAACGTCATGTTCGAAGATTTCTCTTTTTACCTCGAGCCGCCTCCAGAGCGTGTGCGGCTTCTAGCTCGGTTCTGCAGCTGGCTCCGTGGCCGCGGGAACAGGAATCCTCCCAA
>NZ_JACIEW010000029.1 GCF_014197055.1 Devosia subaequoris
AAGTTTCACGACGCTCACGGCGACCATGGTGCAACCTTCCCACGCGGCAAGGTCATTTAGACCGTGAAGAAGAAATGGAGGGTTCCAATGAAATACGGCCGCTTTTTCCTGATGATCGCGACATCGACCGTTGTGATGTTCGGTCTGATGTATCTCAATACCTATCTCATCAGCCACGTCTTCTGGTCAGAGACACGGGCCTGGATGGCGCTGGTAATGGGTGGGGCAATGGCGGTCATCATGCTGTCCTTCATGCTCTCGATGTACAAGAACAAGGCACTCAACATTGCCATTTTCGCGGGCGCGACTGCGGTCTTCGGACTGTCGCTCTGGCTGGTACGCAGCCAGGTGACGGTCGACGACAGCGACTATATGAGCGCAATGATTCCGCACCATTCCATCGCCATCATGACCTCGTCGCGGGCGGATATCGAAGACGGCAGGGTGCGCAAGCTTGCCGACGAGATCATCTATGCCCAGGACAAGGAAATCTCGGAAATGAAGTACCTGCTCGCCTCGATCGCGGAGGATGGCAAACAGCCCATGAGCCCCAAAACGCCTGCGCCTGTTGTGGACAGTATCGAGGCTGCCCTGGCCGGCGCTGAAGTGCCGGTTCTCGATCCGGAATTTCTGACCCCGGAAGATATTTCTGCGGCCTTACCTGAAGGGGCCGCTTGTACATTTGTCTACACGCCAGCAAGCCAACCGGTCTTGGCATTCAGCTCGAGCAGCACTGGCGCCCTTGCGGCAATCAAGCTTTCAGGTGACGTGGTGCGGATCGAGGGCGACAGCATGGGTGGGTTCGCGTCCGGTGACCTCAGTCTGACGCTTGTGGGCCGGGATGGCCGAGAAGTAGCGGAGCTCACGGATATAGAGCTGCCGGAAGTGATCATGGAACTGGCGATAAGCGACGAATTGCAGGCCGGGTACATGGGCTATCTGCGCTGCCAATAGACGGGATGGTCGGCAGTAGACCACCGCCGACCCGTCAGATCATCTGGCGGCTGCGGCGGCGCTCAACTCGAATCTGTCAGTCAGAATGTCGCCGGTGAGGCAGTGCCGCGCCGACACCAGTTTCGCTGCCACGTCAACAAAGCCCGGCGG